>NZ_CABJDK010000029.1 GCF_902364355.1 Collinsella aerofaciens | reverse complement strand
GAAGAAGGGGGAGGCCTCGCGGCCTCCCCCTTTTTTGCGTTATATAAGCTGACATTTGCCCTATCTGTTTCAGGAGTGCTCGGATTGTCTTTAGTCGAGGGCATCGTTGCCGTCCGCGGTGAGGTAGAGCCGATCTTCTTGCTTATGTCGCTTTCTGGTGGCGCTCAGTCGGCTCCAGGGTTCTGTCGTCACGTTTATCCGGACGGATCTTATGCTCCTTATTTCCAGTAAATCAGTTAAGGGGTATTGTTTCAATTAAATACACTCCGCCAGCGGGGGCTCTGTCTAATTAGTGATAGAGCCCCCGCTGGTGTTTTATAGGTTTGTTAACGTTGTCCTTCTATTTATGACGGGCTAACTAGCAGAGACCGACGAGGGTATAAAGATGCTATGTCTACAGTGGACAGCAAGATTCCCGAGGTCATACGGTCTGTCCATGGTTTATGACCAAATGTGTGACTCTGAGCAACTCGGAGCCAGCTAATTAATTTGTGAACAAAATATGGAGTGCGCGATTCCCGCCCCCGG
>NZ_CABJDK010000028.1 GCF_902364355.1 Collinsella aerofaciens | reverse complement strand
TCTACGAGACCGGCAAGAAGATGACCGCGCTCGCCGACAAGGTCGCCGACGAGGGCTACGACGCCGTGTTCCTGATGGGCGTCGGCGGCACCTGGGACGAGCTCATGCAGCTCGAGTACCTCATGAACAAGTTCGGCGACCGCGACCTCGAGGTCTACCTGATCCACGCCGCCGAGTGGAACGTCATGGGCCACAAGCGCATGACCGAGAAGTCCGTCGTGCTCACCGCCTCCGAGTCCGGCACCACCCCCGAGGTCCTCGAGGCCGTCAAGAAGATGAAGGACATGGGCGTGCGCGTCTACGCCATGACCAAGCCCGAGGGCCCCATCGGCCAGGCTGTGGGTGCCGAGAACTGCGTCGCCATGGCTTCTGACCATGGTTCGGGCGGCTGCGAGAAGGGCTACTACCTCGCCGACTGCTTCGGCCTGCGCCTGCTCAACCGCCGCGGCTGCTTCCCCAAGTTCGACCTGTTCATCGAGCAGACCAAGGACATCTGGAAGGACATGCTCGACATCCGCAAGCGCTTCGAGCCGCGCGCCGAGGAGCTCGCCAAGAAGTACGC
>NZ_CABJDK010000027.1 GCF_902364355.1 Collinsella aerofaciens | reverse complement strand
AATCAGAACCACCCTTAAAAAGGGTGGTTTGCTCTTAGGGTATAACCCACGGGCCCCGGGCTCGCGTCTAAAGGCGCGGGCCCGGACTTCGTCCAGGCCTAGTGCATCTTGACCCGTGGCGCGCCGGTCGAACCGGCGGCATCACCCCCTCTTGAAGGGGTCCTCGTACTCCTTCACGCTCAGCTTGTCCAGCGCGATGTCGTGGGACTCCTGCTCCCTGATGTACTTGGCGATCGTCGCCTCGTTCAGGCCGACGGTGGACACGTAGTAGCCCTCCGCCCAGAACTTCCTGTTGCCGAACTTGTACTTGAGGTTGGCGTGCCTGTCGAATATCATCAGCGAGCTCTTCCCCTTCAGGTAGCCCATGACGCTCGCGACGCTGTACTTCGGCGGGATCGCCAGCAGCACGTGCACGTGGTCGGGCATCAGGTGCCCCTCGATTATCTCGATCCCCTTGTACTCGCACAGCTTCCTGAGGATCTCCCCTATGTCGCTCCTGATTTGGTTGTAGATCACTTTGCGCCTATACTTCGGCGTGAACACGATGTGGTACTTGCACATCCACTTCGTGTGGGAAAGGCTGTAGGCCTTCTGGGCCATGGCGACCACCCCTTCGACTCGAATTCTTGACGGCCTGAACAATCGTCAATATCGGTCGGAGGGGTGGCTTTGTAAAGCCGTTTGTCTCCACCCGCGTAGCGGGTGGTTTAAAGCTGGCCGCTGCGCGGCCAGCAGACTAAAGTCTTGAAAAA
>NZ_CABJDK010000026.1 GCF_902364355.1 Collinsella aerofaciens | reverse complement strand
GCCGGGCCCTTACGCCAGCACGCCGAAGAACGCGCCGACGATGCCCACGGCCATGGTGGCCACGATCAGCACCATGGGGTTGATCTTCTTGGACAGCAGCCAGTAGTACAGCCAGAAGGCGAGCATGCCGAGCATGCCGGGCATGATGCCGTCCAGGATGTCCTGGAGGGTCTGGGCGTCGTCGCCCGAGCCGATGGCCACCGGGATGCTGGCCCAGAACATGTCCTTGCACATGGCGCCCACGACCATGACGCCCACGATGCCCACGCAGGTCATGATCTTCTGCATGAGGCCGGTCCTCTGGGCCTCGTCCAGGAAGCCCACGCCCAGCTCGTAGCCCTTGACGGCGCCCCAGACGCGCAGCGCGAAGCCTGGGACGTTGTAGATGAGCAGGAAGGCGATGGGGCCGAAGGGGTTGCCGGCCTGGCACAGGCTGATGCCCACCGCGGCGGCGACCACGCGCAGCGTCGACAGGAAGATGGAGTCGCCGATGCCGGACAGCGGGCCCATGAGGGCGGCCTTGACGTCGTTGACGCTCTCGGGCTCGATCTCGCCGCGGGCGACCTTCTCCTCCATGGCCATCGCGATGCCGCCGACGAACGGGGCGAACTGGACGGTGATGTTGAAGAACGCGCAGTGGCGGTGCAGGGCCTCGGCGTAGTCGTCGGGGCGGCCGGCGTAGATCTTCTTGAGCATGTTGGCGACCATCAGGCAGAAGGCGATGTTCATCTGCTTGTAGTAGGTCCAGGAGAACTCCATGCCCAGGGCGCCGGTGTTGACGGCGCTCCTGACGAGGTCGGAGCGCGTGATCTTGTTCTCGGGACTAGAAGTCATCGTCCTCATCCCCTTCCGCGGAGAGCTGGGGCTGGGCTCCGCCCAGGCCGAGCAGGTCGAACTTGTCGATGCCGATGATGATGGCGATCAGGGCGACGCCCAGGACGGGCACGTTGGCGTAGGAGCACAGCAGGAAGCCCAGGAAGTAGAAGGGCACGAGCTGCTTGGTGAGCACCAGGCGGCCGAGCATGGCGAAGCCCATGGCCGGCAGGATGTTGGCGGCAACGCC
>NZ_CABJDK010000025.1 GCF_902364355.1 Collinsella aerofaciens | reverse complement strand
GGCCCGAAAGAAAGGTAGGAGGCCATGACGAAAGGTCTGCACGTGCCTTCCGAGATCGGCAAGCTCAGGAAGGTCTGCCTGCACCGTCCCGGCGACGAGCTCCTCAACCTGCCGCCCGACGAGCTCGAGCGACTCCTGTTCGACGACGTCCCGTTCCTGGAGGTCGCGCAGCAGGAGCACGACACCTTCGCCCAGATCCTGAGGGACCAGGGCGTCGAGGTGCTCTACCTCGAGAACCTCGTCGCGGAGGTGTTCGACCAGGTCCCCGGCGCCCGCGCCGAGTTCACCGACCAGTACATCGCCGAGGCGGGCATCCGCGGCCAGCACATGCCGCAGATCGTCCGCGAGAAGCTGGACTCCATCGAGGACAACCTCGAGTTCGTCAAGAAGACCATGGCCGGCATGACCAAGGCCGAGATCGACATGCCCCTCACGGCGTCCACGACCCTCGACTCCCTGGTCAACTCCGAGTCCGAGTCCGACCTGATCATCGACCCGATGCCCAACCTCTACTTCACCCGCGACCCGTTCGCGGTCGTCGGCGAGGGCGTCAACCTCAACCGCATGTACTCGGTCACCCGCAACCGCGAGACCCTGTACGGCAAGTACGTCTTCAAGTACCACCCCGACTACAAGGACGTCTCCCTGTACTTCCGCCGCGACTGCCAGTTCCACACCGAGGGCGGCGACGTGCTGAACATCAACGAGAAGACCCTCGCCGTCGGCATCTCCCAGCGCACCCAGGCGGCCGCCATCGACGTCATGGCCCAGAACATCTTCTGGAACTCCGACTCCAAGGTCGAGCGCATCCTGGCCTTCGACATCCCCGTCTCGCGCGCCTTCATGCACCTCGACACGGTCTTCACCCAGATCGACGTCGATAAGTTCACGATCCACCCCGCCATCATGGGCACCCTGCGCGTCTACGAGCTGACCGCCGGCAAGAACCCGGGCGACGTGAACATCCGCCTGATCGAGGACACCCTCGAGCACGTCCTGGAGGACGCCACCGGCGTCGACCAGGTCAAGCTGATCCCCTGCGGCGGCGGCGACCCGATCGCGGCCTCCCGCGAGCAGTGGAACGACGGCTCCAACACCCTGTGCGTCGAGCCCGGCAAGATCTGCGTCTACGCCCGCAACACCGTCACCAACGACGTGCTGTACAAGGAGGGCCTGGACCTTCTCGTCGTGCCCTCCGCCGAGCTCTCCCGCGGCCGCGGCGGCCCGCGCTGCATGAGCATGCCCTTCTGGCG
>NZ_CABJDK010000024.1 GCF_902364355.1 Collinsella aerofaciens | reverse complement strand
TTTCCCAGTTGAAGGAACGGTGGAGATGTGTTTCGATGGGTTCGGTGGCCATGCTCCGCCCGCCGCCCGGCACCTCTTCCCAGACTCAGCCGAACGGTCGGTTCCGTCTATTCTTTTTTCCTTTTAGGCTAGGACAGCGGGGCATCGCCCCTCTCTGCGCGCGCCCGCGCGATGAGCCCCGGCGTCAGGTCGAGCTCCTCGACGGGCACGTCCTCCACGCCGTACGCATCCAGCAGCGTCTCCGCGTCGGCGCCGAGCATCGCCCGGAAGGCGCGGGCGGGCGTCGCGAAGCCGAGCGCGCCGCGGGGCTCGGAGTTCACGTGCGACATCGCCAGCGACAGGTCGGCCGGGGCCAGCCGGTCGAACCTGAGGCCGCGGCCCTTGGGCAGCAGCTTCCTGATCTCGACGTGGTTGCGCTCGCAGGCGCCCTTCTGGTCGCTGCGCCCGGGGTCGCAGTAGAACAGCCTCGTCTCGCCGGGCCCCTCGCCGATGAGCGCGGCGATCTCGCCCTCGTCGGAGAACTCGGGGCCGTTGTCGGTGAGCACGGCGCGGAAGACCCTGCCCGTGCCGTCTGCTCCCAGCACCGAGCGCACGCCCGCGAGCGCCGCCGCCACGCTCTCGGCGTCCTTCGCCGCCAGCGGCAGCGCGAGCTGCAGCCTGCTGGGGCGGTGCAGCAGCGTGAGCAGGCAGGCGCTGTCCTCCCGCGCGCCCTCGACGGTGTCCATCTCCCAGGCGGCGGCGCAAACGTCCTCGCCGAGGGCGAGGAACGCGGCATATGACCTGCGGGGCGAGTGCGGCGTCGCCCTCTTCGGGGCCCGGTGCGACCTGGGCCTGTAGCCGACCTTCCGCCTGAGCTCCATGTTGGTCATGCCGTCGTAGCCCGCCGCGACCCAGCGGTAGATCGTCGAGGGCGACAGGTCCACGGGGCCGCCGTTGCGGGCCGACAGCTGCTCGGGCGAGAGCCCCCGGCCCAGGCCGTCGCGGATGAGGGCGAGCGCCTCGGCCGCGGCGGGCTCGTCGGCGTCTATCCCGCGCCTCGACGAGACGAGGACCGAGTCCGCGCACAGCTGCGCGGCGCGGGCGTCGTAGAAGACGTGCGGGCGGCGCTTGCAGCCGATCGCGCGGTACCGCCCGCACCCGTTGCAGCAGCGCGGCCACGCGGCCAGGCGCGGGCATGCCGCAGACAGGTCGGCGGAGGCGTCCACGCGCTCGCCGCGCCTCTCCCTCGGCGCGGTCACGAACCTGTGCGACGCCACCTCCGAGCACACCGTCGAGGGCGACCTGCCCAGCTCCCTCGCGATCTGCCTGCACGAGGCCCCTCGCTCCAGCATCCTCTGGACCGTGTCCCGCTCGTGCCTGGTGAGCCTGCCGTAGGCCCTCGGGGCCGCCTTCCCGGCCCCCTTCCTCCTCTTTCCGGACATGCCGTCCTCCGATCTCCCGGGGCCGGCCGGTCCGGCCCTCAGGGTATCGGATTCCCATATTCATCCGTACATGTACGGATGAATATGGGAGGTGTTCGGATGAAGTTGCCAATCAAGG
>NZ_CABJDK010000023.1 GCF_902364355.1 Collinsella aerofaciens | reverse complement strand
CTTGTCGGCGAGCGCGGTCATCTTCTTGCCGGTCTCGTAGACGTTCTTGCCGTCCTCGACGTAGCCCTCCTGGCTAAAGTGCATGATCTCGATCTTCTCGGTTTCCTTCATGGCTTTTCCTTTCTGTCCTGCACGCAACTCTATACATCGCGTTTCTTTTCGATACCAATTATAGACATACACCTAACGTGTTTTTAATACCACTTATCAATCTGCTCCAATCCTCGGTGAACGGTCGAAATTCTCTGGTGAGTGGTATTAAATTAGAATTGAATGTATAGCTAACACCGCCGACGCCTCCCTTGTGCGACAAAGAACAGCGTTCCTACCAGCGCAATAATGGTCGATGCCCCAAACAGCACCGCCTGGACGCCCAAAGCCTCCGCTAAAAACGGAGCCGCCAGCAGCGGCAGCACGCCGGCGCTCATCAGGCCAAAACGCACAAAGCCGGTAATGCGCCCCAGGTATTTGATGTCGGCGCGCTCCTGAATCAAGATCATCTGTAGCGGTTCTAGGAATCCCCAGGCCAGACCGTTAATCGCCTGACCGATAATCGCGACCCCCAGCATATCGGTGCCCACGTACACCATGGACCCAATGCCCACGGCCATGAGCGCGCCGAGCAGCAATCGCAGGTTGACATGGCGAGTAGAAAGCTTGGTCAGGATGAATGCACCCACCGAGGAAGTAAGGCCCACGACCGAGGACAGCCAGCCCAGCCAGACGATATCCACGTTGAGCACATCACGGTAGAACAACGACTCCAGCGAATCGAACGCGCCAAACGCGAAGAAACCCAAAAAGCCCGAGATAAAGATGAGGCGCAGGTCGTGGTCGCGAAACGTAAGCCGCGCACCCTCGGCCATGCCGCCCAGAATACCGCCCTTCGGCTTCTCCCCTTTTGCGGGAACAACGCACTCGTGACAGCCCAAGGAGAGCACAGCCGCCACACCCATCATGCCCGCCATGAGCAGATAGACCGATTGCGTGGCAAAACAGCTTACGATGGCACCACCGAGCAGCGGACCAGCGGTATAGGCGATATTGCTGTAAAACACCATGAGACCGTTCACGCGGGTACGGCCCTCGGTGGTCGACTCCAGGTATCCCGGAAACGCATGCGTGCAGGTGTTGATAAAGCCGCCCGCAAGCCCCAAGACGCACGCGGCAAACACAAGCCCGGGGACAGACAACGGCGCCAACCCCACGCCAAGCGATAGCACCGCCGTAATCACGCACGTCACAAACGACGTCCGGCGCGGACCAAAACGGTCGATGACCGAGCCCGACACCATATTGCCCGCCGACGTCATAAGATTGCGTACGAGCGTAATGGCAGCAACCAAAAACGCCGTGCCAGCCAGATCATACGTCGCCGCGCCGATAAGCCCTAAAAAGTACACCGCGTTGTTGGCGCACCATTGCAGGGACTCAATAAGAATCAGCCTGACTTCTGCCGGCGTCAGGCGCATTGCTTCGCGATCCTTCGCGAACATACGAACTCCCTCTATACAAGTAAGGGGATGGAGGGCATAGGCCCGCTCCATCCCCTTACCAGGTTGCAACGAAAATCTATGCAGCCGGGCCCTTACGCCAGCACGCCGAAGAACGCGCCGACGA
>NZ_CABJDK010000022.1 GCF_902364355.1 Collinsella aerofaciens | reverse complement strand
TCGTCGGCGCGTTCTTCGGCGTGCTGGCGTAAGGGCCCGGCCTATTATCTGCCCCCAAGGGAAACGGCGACCCATTGCGGTCGCCGTTTTTTATTACCGAAAGCTAGCTGGAGGTGCTTCGTGATTCGATCTGACAATCCACCCGATAACGGCGTGAGCGGGGCGATGTATCTATTTGGCACCGCGCTCTTGTGGAGCTTTATCGGTATCCTCGTTCACGCCAATTCGCAGTCAGCTCTTTTGATCGGTGCCGTCACGGCAATATTTATGGCACTCTTTATCCTGCTCGTCGGCAGGCCTGTCCTCCGCGTCAGCCGTCTTATTGCCCTTGTGGCCGTCTGCAACTTCGTGACGGGCACCACGTTTAACTTTGCCAACCAGCTCACGACGGTCGGCAACGCGATCGTCCTGCAGTACACCTCGATGATTTTCGTTATCGTGTATCAATCGCTCGCAACTCACACGTTGCCTTCGCCTGCTAAGATCGCCTCTGTGGTGGTTGCTTTTACGGGTATGGGACTTTTCTTTTTAGGTGATTTGAGTCCCGAGGGCATGCTCGGCAACCTGCTTGCCATCATTTCGGGCGCCGCCTTTGGGCTGTGCTTCTTTTTGAACTCTCGCCCCGACGCCTCGCCCATGGTGTCCTCGCTCATCTCCTGCGGTATCTCGATGCTGCCGATCGTCTATTTTGCTGGTGCCCTAGACTCCGTGAGACCATTTGAGTGGGGGCTCATGCTGGTGCATGGCCTTTTTTGCAGTGGTCTTGCGAGCGTGCTGTATGCCAAGGGGATTGCGCGCACCAACGCGTTTGCGGCCAACTTGGTCTGCATGAGCGAGGTCGTGCTCGCTCCCTGCTGGTCGGCGCTCCTCTTTGGCGAGGTCTTTCACTGGAACGAGTTTTTGGGCGCGGCGATTATCGTTTTGGTGATTGTAGCCAACTTGGCATCCGATGCCTTTGGCGATGGCTTTCTGGTGGCGCTTGTCCGCCATCGAAACAAAGAGCGTGCCTGATGGGATACGTCTGCCGTTTACGGTAAAAAACACCCCGCTGAGCGAGTGGTATTAAATAGTAAGAACCTGCATACCTATAATTGGTATCAAATCATTTGTACCTGGCATGGGTGTTAACAGCACACCAGGTACGCTTCGAGCCGTGTAATCGAACTCCCGGAATTGATATCAACAACGCGCGCGACGGGAGTGGCGACGGTTCGAGATTCCTTATTGGGAGGAATTATGCTTGTCCAAGCAATCCTCGTCGGCTTAGTCGGAGCGTTTGGATGCTTCGATTACCAGCTCGGCACCCTCTACGCGTTCCGCCCCATCGTCCTGTGCCCGCTCGTGGGCCTGGTCCTGGGGGACCTACAGACCGGTCTTGCCGTGGGTGCAAGCCTGGAGCTGCTGTTTATGGGCTCGATCTCCATCGGCGCCTACGTACCGCCTAACGAAACCGTCGGCGGCGTGCTCGCCTGCGCCTTCGCCATCCAGCTCGGCCAGGGTACCGAGACGGCCATCGCGCTCGCCATGCCCATCGCCGTCCTTTCGCTGACGATTGGTAACATTACGGATGCTGGATTCTCGATCATTGTTGACATTGCTGACAAGTGCGCTGCCAAGGGCAACCTCAAGGGTATCTACGCGGCACATTGGAG
The DNA here is from genome assembly GCF_902364355.1 of Collinsella aerofaciens. Lineage (GTDB taxonomy): Bacteria > Actinomycetota > Coriobacteriia > Coriobacteriales > Coriobacteriaceae > Collinsella > Collinsella aerofaciens_AF. The sequence goes on along the minus strand of NZ_CABJDK010000022.1, from coordinate 159 downwards.
CATGGGCCTCTTTGGCTGCCTTGAGTACTTCCTGCTGTGCGGCGGCGCATTTTACCTGGGCTCCGACGCCATCCAGGGCCTGCTCGACTTCATCCCGTCCTTTGTAATCGATGGTTGCGGCGTTGCCGCCAACATCCTGCCGGCCATGGGCTTCGCCAT
>NZ_CABJDK010000021.1 GCF_902364355.1 Collinsella aerofaciens | reverse complement strand
TGCAGACCTTTCGTCATGGCCTCCTACCTTTCTTTCGGGCCCCTGTCAGGGCCGATTCGTTAGCGCCCCTCCGTGTGAGGCGTTATTGCTGACGACATATTTATATCCAAATTCAGTTCATACTTCCACCTCGCCCCCGAACGGTTTTATATGAGGGGTGAACGGCATACACATATACTTCACGCATGGCACACTTCGATTTAATAAAGTGTATTTACGTGCTTAAACGCGTATTCAATCCAATAATCAAATGGAACTAAACTTTATTAAACCACCCTCAAATTGCATATTTCCAATAGAGCTATGAATAGAATTAGCGATTCATACCGCGTCTCAACCATTTTCATTTTTATTCAGAAACAAGTTTGTCCTATTCATTTCTGGTAAACGAATTACCGTTTACCAGACGCTTGATACCGTTCACCGGAAGCTCAGTATAAGGCCCAGCGAATACCGGATCGCCTTACGGCCTCATTTGTAACAACTTGACTTCTCGGTATAGAAAAACAGACCCGCCCCCCCCCTCATGGAAAACGGGTCTGCTATCGATAATCGTAGACAGATTTGAGCAGCTTTGAGAGCCGTCGGAATCCTAGCGATCGAACTCCGCCAGCGCCTCGCCCAAAAGCCTTAAGCCCTCGCGCAGAACGTCCTCGCTCGCGCAGTAGCCCAGACGCGCGCCGCAGGGAAGCTCAAAGCGGCTGCCGGGAACCAGCAGCACCCCCCTCTCGGCCAACAGGCGCTTGCAGAACTCCTCATCGTCCTCGGGAATATCCAGCTGGATAAACGAGGTAGATACGCCCTGCGGAGCCGTCCAAGAGACGCGGCTATGCGTGTCGATCCAAGCCTGCGCGATATCGCGGTTTCCAAACACAATCTTGCGGTTGCGTTCGAGAATCTTGTCCTTGTGCTCGAGCACGTAGGTCGCCAGGGCGTCGTTGAACACGCCGCCGCAGATCATGGTGTAGTCACGATAGGTGCGGATGCGGTTGGAGACCTCTTCGTCGGCCACGACCCAGCCCACGCGAGCCGCAGGCGTCGAATAGGTCTTGGACACCGAGTTGGTGACGATGGCCTTCTCGTACACGTCGGCCATCGATATAAAGGACTCGGTGTTCTCGAGCGGCAGATACACCTCATCGCACAGCACGTAGGCGCCCACCGAACGGGCGATCTCGGCAATTTGGCCGAGCGTATCGGCATCGAGCACGGTACCGATGGGGTTCGATGCGTTGTTGATGCAGATGAGCTTGGTGGAGGGGCGAACCAGGCGCTTGAGCTCCTCGATATCGGGCTTCCAGCCGAGCTCCTCGCGAAGCTCCCAATACTCGACCTCGGCACCGAACGTACGCGGAATCTCATAGAGCGGCGCATAGGTGGGCCACTCGGCAATCACGTGATCGCCGGGCTCGACCACGGCTATGATGGCATTGAGGTTCGCACCCGTGCAGCCGTTGGTCTGCAGGATGTGGTCGGGATTGACCTCACGGCGATACAGTTTGGCGACCTCGGCCTTAAAGTCGGGCGAACCCTCGATCCAGCCGTAGTTCATCTTCTCGCGGTCCAGGCGCTCATAGAACGTGGCGCCGTCCTGCTCGTCGAGCGCGCGCAGCTCGCCCATGGTGAGCGACGAGATCGTCGACTGGGCGATATCCCACGTGGCGCTCTTCTCCCAAACGTTGAGCCACTCCTCAACACCGATTGTCTTGATATCCATGGCCAAGCTCCTTACAAAAGCAGTCATCCAATCGTGTTGACGTTCCTCATACAAGATTGGGGCGGTGCGAATACCCGCACCGCCCCAATGAGAGACATCTAATGGCAGCTAGATGTATGTATTAAGACCTGTACGGGTCCTTGAAGACCTTAGAGGTCCTCACGCCAGAAGGGCATGCTCATGCAGCGCGGGCCGCCGCGGCC
>NZ_CABJDK010000020.1 GCF_902364355.1 Collinsella aerofaciens | reverse complement strand
ATGGCGAAGCCCATGGCCGGCAGGATGTTGGCGGCAACGCCAAAGCCAGCAAGGACAAAGTCGGGGATAAAGTCGAGCATACCCTGGATAGCGTCAGCACCCAGATAGAACGACAGCGAGCACAGCAGGAACGCCATGATGCAACCGGTGGAACCGATCAGGAAGTGCATCGCATAGACGCCCTTAAGGTTGCCCTGGCCGGAGAAGACGTCGGCGCGGTCGACCAGGATCGGCAGGGCCGCGTTCAGGATGTTCTTCATGGCAAGGCACAGCGTGGCGATGGGCATGGCGAGCGCGATGGCTGCCTCGGTGCTCTGGCCCAGCTGGATAGCGAAGGCGCAGGCGAGCACGCCGCCGATCGTCTCATCAGGCGGCACGTAGGCGCCGATGGAGATCGAGCCCATGAACAGCAGCTCCAGGCTCGCACCGATCGCGAGACCAGACTGCAGGTCCCCCAGGACCAGGCCCACGAGCGGGCACAGGACGATGGGACGGAACGCGTAGAGCGTACCGAGCTGGTAGTCGAACTTACCAAATGCGGCGATAAGTCCGATGAGGATTGCTTGGGTAAGCATACATCCCCCTTTCCATATAGGACACTACGAAGAGCTCAGACTCTTCGAATTCAAACGCCTAGAGCACGCTTGCGCAGTCGACCTTGGGGTCATCGGCCAGAGGACGGATCTCGACCTCAACGCCACGATCCATCATCTCGCGCACATCGGCTTCCTCGGCCGCGGTCAGGAAGATCTGACGAGAGACCTGACGAGCATCGGGGCGCTTCTCATCCTTCGGCTTGGTGTTGCCCAGGTTGACCGACTTGATCTGCGGGCAGCCCTCAACAAGCTGCTTTGCCTCAGCGATGGTGGCGACGCAGATGATCATCTTGTACTTGTCAGTCACGCCCGAATTGATAGCTTCGATGGCATGCTCCATATCTTTAATGACGAGCTTGCAGCCGGCAGGCTTGCCCATCTTGAGTGTCGTCTTCCACACCGGGTCGTTGGCGACCTTATCGCCCACGCAGAAAATGCAGTTGGAGCCAAGGCCCTGAACCCAGGAAACTGCGACCTGGCCATGAAGCAGGCGATGGTCAACGCGAAGTAGCTGAATCATAATGTGACCCCCCAAAGGTCTTGCGCCGTCTTACGGCATGTCAATAGGTGCTGCGGATTAGAACTCTTCCTCCTCGTCGTCATCGACCAGCAGGTCGTTGACAAACTTCACGCGCGTATCGTCCGCAGCGACGATGGTGCGAATCGTCTCCTCAACCGGCGCCGACTCTTCAGAGAACAGCAGCTGGATGAGCAGAGGAAGGTTCATGTTGGTAACGAGGTACGTGCGGGGACGTGTCTGGACGATCTTGGTGAACTCGTTGTTGACGCTGCCGCCAAAGAGGTCGGTGCAGACAACGACATCGTCGTCGGCAGACATGCCCGCCAGCAGTTTTTGGGCCTCCTCGGCCACGTCCATGCGGTCATCGACGAACATCGAAAGATCGTGGACGTTGTCGCGCGCGCCCGAGAGCAGCTCGACGCTCTCCTTGATGCCGGTAGCGAAGTGCGCATGGCTGGCGATGATGTACTGTCTCATTCTGTGTTCCTCTCAATAGCCCGGCACGTTCCCGCACCCGTCTTCTTTAGTAGTCGAACTGGTGGTAGTAGCGGCGGTACTTGAGGTTGTGCTTGGTGACCGTCTCGTAGTAGCGGGCCAGGCGGTCGGTCACGAGCACCGTCAGGATCCACGGGGAGACGATGACGCGGAACTCGTCGTCAAGGCCGGGGATCGCGAACTCGGCGGTGTCGATGACGTTGATGTCGGTGTCGCCGGTCACGCCGCGGGTCAGGAAGGCGCGGACGCGCTCGTCGAGCCTGCGGTTCTCGTCCTCGCCCATGAACAGGAAGACCGGGACGCCGGGCTCCACGAGCTCGAGGGTGCCGTGGAAGAAGTCGGCCGAGGTGATGTAGCGGGTGCGCTTCCACTGCATCTCCTCCAGGATGCACATCGAGAACAGGATCGTCTCGCCCCACAGGGCGCCCGAGCCGATGAACATGGTGTAGTCGGCCAGCGCGTACTTCTTGGCGAGCTCCTCGGCGCGCGGCTCGAAGCG
>NZ_CABJDK010000019.1 GCF_902364355.1 Collinsella aerofaciens | reverse complement strand
GGGGGAGGCCTCGCGGCCTCCCCCTTTTTTGCGTTTACGGGCAACATTCCTTATGCAATTAAATCAATTTAATCATCCACCGCTGAATATAGACGTTCACCGTTCTTTGGCCGGTTCTCTGTTCTCAATGGACTAATATTTGCTTTAGCGCACTGCTGCGCTTGTCCTGTTTTTACACGGGTCGTTTTATTGATTGTGACGGAAGGACTCACATGGCAGATGTTCATGAGCTGCTTGATACTTGGATTGCCAATGTCAAGGACGAGGAGCTCCTCGCTGAGCTCAACACGATGAAGGAGCAGGGTGATGAGGACGCCATCACCGACGCTTTCTTCCAGGATCTCGCCTTCGGTACTGCCGGTCTTCGCGGCACTATCGGTGCGGGCACTAACCGTATGAATATCTATACGGTCGGTCGTGCGACCCAGGGATTCGCTGACTACCTCAATGCGACCTTTGAGCATCCGACGGTCGCCATCGCTCGCGATAGCCGCAATAAAGGTGAGCTGTTCGTTAAGACTACGGCTGCCATTCTTGCAGCAAACGGCGTGACTGCCCTCGTGTATCCCAAGATTTCTCCTGTGCCGACGCTCTCCTGGGCCGTCCGTGATCTTAAGTGCTCCGGTGGCATTTGCATGACCGCTAGCCATAACCCAGCGCCGTATAACGGCTATAAGGCCTATGGCCCCGATGGCTGCCAGATCACCAGCGAGGCCGCCGATGCAATTTCTAAGGCTATCGCCGAGACCGATACATTCACCGGCGTGAAGTCCATGGACTTTGATGAGGCTCTTGAGCAGGGTCTGGTTAAATGGATCGACGACTCGTGCCTCGAGCGTTATTACGACGCCGTTCTCGCGCGCGGCGTGACTAACCTTTCTGCCGAGGAGATCGCTGGCGCTCCGCTTAAGCTCGTCTACACTCCGCTCAACGGCACCGGCCTCATTCCCGTTACTACGGTGCTCGAGCGCGCTGGCATCACCGATGTCACGGTTGTTCCCGAGCAGAAGGAGCCTAACGGCGATTTCCCGACCTGCCCGTATCCTAACCCCGAGATCCGTCAGGCCATGCAGAAGGGCATCGATCTCTGCGAGCAGGTTCACCCTGATTTGCTGCTTGCAACCGATCCCGACGCCGACCGTGTTGGCGTTGCCGTTAAAAATGGCGATGACTATCTGCTGCTGACCGGCAATGAGATGGGCGTTCTGCTGCTCGACTATATCTGCAAGACCCGTGCTGCCCGCGGTGAGGACCTCACTAAGAAGATTGCCGTTACTACTATCGTTTCTTCCGCCATGGTTGACGCTCTGGCCGACGAGTACGGTTTTGAGCTTCGCCGCTGCCTGACGGGTTTCAAGTACATCGGCGACATCATTACTTCTCTTTCCGATGCTGGCGAGGTCGATCGCTTTATCTTCGGTTTCGAGGAGAGCTACGGCTATCTGGCCGGCGACCACGTGCGCGACAAGGACGCCGTGAGCACTTCGCTTCTGATTTGCCAGATGGCGCAGTATTACAAGCTCCAGGGTAAGAACCTTGCCGATGCGATGCACGAGCTGTACGAGAAGTATGGCTACTATCACAACAAGACGATTTCGCTAAGCTATCCGGGCGCTGAGGGTGCGGCAAAGATGGCCGGCATCATGGCTGGTTTGCGCGAGAACCCGCCCGCGGAGCTCGCCGGTTCCAAGATTGAGGCCGTCGTGGATTACAACACCTGCGTGAACGGCCTGCCGAAGGCTAATGTCATTGAGTTCGATCTCGAGGGTGGTAACAAGGGTATCGTCCGTCCTTCTGGCACCGAGCCCAAGATTAAGCTGTACATCTTCGCTAAGGGCGCGGATGCCGCCGAGGCTGATGCAGCACTTGACGCGATCGAGGAGTCCGGTCGCAAGCTCTTGGCCTAAGGCTTTGAAAGCCTATTTCTATAGATAGACGGAGGAGGGGATCTCGGAAACGAGGTCCCCTCTTTATTACTTTTAAATACAGCTGAGAATCCCAAATTGTGTAGGAAATGTGTACACCCAGATTCCCGCCCCCGGCGCCCCTCCGGTCTGGCAATATATCTCCTTGCCGCGCGGCCCGGTCGGACCGGATCAGCCGCCAGGCGTGCACCTTGAGAACCGGATACTGCGAGGATGGACACTTACTTCAGTGTCGCATCCGGGCAGACATCGAACCATTTGAAATGGTCTAACTTGGATTTGTTTTTCGCAAGGCCGCCGAGAGGCGGCCCCGAGA
>NZ_CABJDK010000018.1 GCF_902364355.1 Collinsella aerofaciens | reverse complement strand
GCTGGGGTAGAGGTGGTAGAAGCCGTCGAAAAGGCTCTTGACTACTTTCGATTGATGCTCAGTGCCCATTGTATTCGCTACGATTAAACTCGGCACAGGGGATACTGGTTTTCCGTGCGAAAACGCTCATGCCGCTAAATTGAGCGACCGCCTGTACTGCAGCGGGATCATCCGCCCGAGCGATCCCTTAATCCGTCGCCCGTTGCGCCAATCGGCAGAAGCCACGCGTGGACGCTGATCGCTCGAGCAAATCGTCGTCGGTTTTCGTTTAACGATTTCTTTTTCCGCTATTATCTGACCCTCGGACTTCCTCGTGATAGAAGTAGTCCACGATCACCGGATGCCCCTGGGGGACTCTGCCATAAGGCATTTCGTTGTCCACAAAGGGGCAATCGTACTTCTTGGCCATTTCCTCGGCTTTTACTTCAAGCGCTTCAAAATAGCTACGGTTGCGCTTGTTATAGATCTCATCGTAAAGCGGTACGAGATTGGGATGTTTCTCGGCGATATAATCCAGGATCGCTTTTTTGAAACCACCCCGAAGATTGAGATTTTCGAGCCAAAACAAATCGCACCGATCCTTTACTCGCTCAAAAATCATCTCAAAATCCGTGATGCCGGGAAATACCGGGGACACGAAGCAGACCGTACGGATACCTTCGTCATACACCTGCTTCATAGCAGCGATACGACGCTCGATGCTCGACGCGGAGTCCATATCGTTCTTGAAGTTCTCATCCAGCGTGTTGATCGACCATGAAACGGTCACTCGTCCAAGCCTCTTCAGCAGATCGATATCCCGTACCACAAGATCGGACTTTGTGCAGATCAGAATATCTGCATCGCTGCCAATCAGCTGCTCCAGGAGTTTCCTGGTATTCCCGAATCGCTCCTCCTGTGGATTGTAGCCATCCGTCACAGAACCGATAACCACCCGCTGTCCAGCGTATTTCTTCGGATTCTTGATTTCCGGCCAATGCTTCACATCAAGAAAGGTGCCCCATTCCTCCTTGTGTCCGGTAAAGCGCTTCATAAAGGAGGCATAGCAATACTTGCAGGCATGCGTGCAGCCTACATAGGGATTGACCGAGTAGCCGCCTACCGGCAGGCTGGACTTGGTCATGATGTTCTTTGCTTCCACCTCATTGATGAGGATTCCATCGATCACTTCCGCCATGTTCTCTGCACCTCCAGCACTCTTTCGAATTCTTCCGGCAATTCCTGAATCATGTTTTCGTCCCCTATGACAGAGACGAGGTCTTCCTTCATAAACATTGGAATGCCAAGCGCGTGCGCCTGGTCCGTCAAAGACCATGCCCACTCCGGTTCCGTATGAACCTTCCTGCTCTGCGCCCCGGTCATGGTACCGACGACGATCCAGTTGATTCCGGAAAGGTCGACCGTACCGGGATCGTCGAATAGCGGCTCAAAAGTAACGAAGAAGTGATTTGCTTTGACGTTTTTCCGAAGGGCGTCGATACGCCACAGCTCCGCTTTCCTCGTCACCGTAACGCCGAACCATGCGTTTTCCAGGTCGGTATCTAAATCCAGCAAATCGGGTCTCTTGGTCAGGAACAGGAACTGATGCTGTGGATTCTCATGGATCTTTGCAAATACCTCGTCTCGCCATTCCAGCTTCCACCCGGAGAGATCGCTCATGCCGGTAAGGAGAAAGTTCTGCGGGCGTTTCTTTTCCATCATCTTGAGCTTGCTCGGGAAGAACGCAGGATCAGCGAAGTCGTCAATCATATGCCAACGTTTCACATTGTTACGGGCATAGCAATATGGACACCCCACCGTGCAGCCGATGACGATATTCATATTCTGAATCTGATTTTTGATGCAGATGCTCATAACGCCTGCCTACCTGCCTCTCCCGTAAACACACAATCAGCCTCCCCCACCTTGCGGACAAAAGCCTCGATATCTTGCTTGCAAGCAGCAGGCTCGCAATCGCTCAAATCGTATGACGTGCCGCCGTTTCGATAGACGGCCCGATGGGAAAACGATCGGCTGACAAGCCCGATGCCGAGCTTCTCGCACAGGGTCATCCGTGCTCCCTTTCAGCTATAAAAAACAGGTGTCTATAAACAGTATCCTTGTTGATTTTCGCAGGGGCAATGAACAAACGCGTGCACCTGTCGATAAACGAACAGCTACTGGACATTGTCAAACGACTCAGATTGGAGAGGCGATGGGAGAAACCAAGATCGACCGCCGGCGGCGCTACACCCTCTCGGTCATACAGGAGGCGTTCTTCGCGCTGCTGGCCGAGGTCGGCTTCGCGAAGATGACGGTGGCGGACATCTGCCGCCGCGCCGAGATCAACCGGGGAACGTTCTATCTGCATTGCGAGGATAAGTACGCGCTGCTCGATGCGCTTATCGACGAGGCATTGGCAGCGGCTCCCCCGCTTGAGGGGGTTGAATCGGCAACGCTTTGCCAGCGTCCGCCGGCAGACGACGATTATCGCCTGCTTTATTCGGACAGCGACGCATACGCTCGCGTAGCCCAGCGCGTCATAGAACGCGGAGCGGAGCAGATGGTTCCCTGGGTCATGGAGAAAACAGGGCTTTCACGCGAAGACGCCTTCCTGCTCTTCATCCACAACGTCCAGGGCAATCTGGCCGTCAACCGCCTGCTCGGCTGGAGACGAGGCCCCGAGTTCACCCATGCCCAGGAGCTGCTCAACGCCTATTCCGAAGGGGGCTTACTGGCGGTATCCGCTCTTCGCGATTCCGATAACCCATCGTGACCTGCGATTCAGGAATACCAGCCTCCGAGCCCTCTCGTTCGGAGGCTGCGGCTAAAACCTCATTGCGCGTCTACCGCTCCGCGTTACTCGCCACCTGCCCGCGCCACCGAGAGCAGGGCGCCCAAATCGGCCTGGATCGCCCCTGCCTTGCTTCCAAGCTGCAACGGAGCCGAGCCGCCCGAGATGTTTACGCTCAAAAGGTGCGCATCCGGCAGCTTCGCGGTCATGCTCCAGAACGGGAGCGTGATGATGCCGGGGGTCATCTCGCCCACGCCGAGCTCCAGCAACAGCACGCGGCGATCGCTGCGCTCGAGCACGAAGTGCTCGTATCGTCCGAGGCTCTCGCGCCAGGCCGCACCCTGC
>NZ_CABJDK010000017.1 GCF_902364355.1 Collinsella aerofaciens | reverse complement strand
CGGGGACGCAGGATCATCCCCATGCCCTGCGGCCCCGCGCGGGCGCCCCGCGGTGCGGTTCGCCGGGGTCCGGCCTACTGCCCCTGGGCGCGGTAGCGTGCCTCGGTGGCCTCCTTGGCCGGGCGCCACCAGGACTCGTTGGCGACGTACCAGTCGATCGTCTGCTTGAGCCCCTCGGCGAAGTCGGTGTGCGCCGGCCTCCAGCCCAGCTCGCGCTGGAGCTTGGTCGAGTCGATGGCGTAGCGGCGGTCGTGGCCGGGGCGGTCGGCGACCCAGTCGAAGTCCTCGGGGTCGCGTCCCATCGCCTCCAGGATCATGCGCAGGACCGTGATGTTGTTCTTCTCGCCGTCGGCGCCGATGAGGTAGGTCTCCCCCATCTCGCCCTTCGTGAGGATGTCCCAGACGGCGCTGGAGTGGTCCTCCGTGTGGATCCAGTCGCGGACGTTCTCGCCCTTCCCGTAGAGCTTGGGGCGCACGCCGTCGATGATGTTGGTGATCTGCCTGGGGATGAACTTCTCCACGTGCTGGTAGGGGCCGTAGTTGTTGGAGCAGTTGGAGATCGTGGTGCGAAGCCCGTAGGTGCGGGTCCAGGCGCGCACGAGCATGTCGGAGGACGCCTTGGTCGAGCTGTAGGGGCTCGAGGGCTTATAGGGAGTCTCCTCGGTGAACTTCGCCGGGTCGTCGAGCGCCAGGTCGCCGTAGACCTCGTCGGTGGAGACGTGGTGGTAGCGGACGCCGTATTTGCGGACGGCCTCCAGCAGGCGGAAGGTGCCCTCGACGTTGGTGCGCAGGAAGGGCTCCGGGTCGGCGATGGAGTTGTCGTTGTGGGACTCCGCGGCATAGTGGACGATCGCGTCGTGGCCGGGGACGATCCTATCGAGCAGCTCCGCGTCGCAGATGTCGCCCACGACAAGCTCCACGCGGTCGGAGGGCAGCCCCGCGATGTTCTCGGGGTTGCCGGCGTAGGTCAGCTTGTCCAGGACGGTGACGTGGACGCCCGGGTGGTTGTCGACCACGTAGTGCACGAAGTTGCTGCCGATGAAGCCGCAGCCGCCCGTGACGATGATGTTCTTAGGTTCAAAAATCTCAGACATGAATCTCCTTTTTTCGCCTACTAGAGATGTAAGTACTTAAACATTTGAACATATGAGCCTTCAGCAGAATCAGAATCTTCTCCTGCAGGTTTGTTTCTTATGCCAAACTCTCTGTATCCCATGCGACTATAGAACTCAATAAGACCAGGCTCATTGACAGAGTCCAGAAACACAAACCTTCCGCCAACAAGACGCTGTATGTCAGAAATAGACTTTTCAACGAAAGCCATGAGTTCTTCACCGGTTACGCGACCTATACCTGAATCGCTTTTCCCAAATTGCGCCAACAGAACACAAGGCAAATCAAAACAACCAGTTTCTGGTCTAAGTTCACCAAAAGAAGCCAACTTCTTGTGAGCTGTTTTTGAAACGACATTCTCAGGAATGGAGGCAATCTTTAGAGCAAGGGCATAAAAGCCAACTAAAGCGGCCGCATCTGTATCAAATACAAGATAAGAGGCACAGAAACCCCTCAGGTTAAAATCAAACGCGTTATAACGAACAAAATCCTCTATATCCTTGTTACGTTCACAGCGAAAAGAGGAGAGAACGTCCGAAACCTCGTCCTCTCCTCGCGCATTAAGTAATTGGAGTAAAGAATACGATACAAGCGCCATTTCTAGAAGCCCATCGATTTAAACAAAGAATCGATGGCCTTCTTCATGTCTGGCGTCAAAGACGGATCCGAAGGCGATGGCTTGAACTTCAAATCCTTGGTTACGCCTTCATCATATGCGTCGCACAACGCCTTTACGCCCTGAGGAGAGAGCATCCTAATCGGTGTTTTTAAACTTGAAGTAGCCATATGCCCTCCTTCCCTTAAAAATATCTACTTAGATTATAACCGAAAATACGAACACATATTCGAATTGCCCGATTATCATGAAATTCTAACGCAACTTCTTACTTCGCTTGCTGCTCAAGGCGCTTTACAAGCTGTTCCTCAGAATGGACAAACTCAAATGGTTCATACTCGCCATATGCGGAAGGACGACTGATGTTAATGAGCTGAAGGTCAGAGATGCCGAAACGATCCTCTATCCTTCGCATCATCTCGACAAGCTCCTGGCCCGGCTTAACGGCCATTACCAACGAACCTTGCTCAGAAAACCACTTAGCAACCAGATAACGCATCAGCCAACTCGCCTCCCCAGTACGAAAGGGATGAGAGAAGGTCGACTGAAAGGCCATCACGCTCAAGAATGTCGTTCATCTCTCATCCCCTTCCACCAGGCAATTAGTACTCGCGCGGGCTGTTGACGATCTCGCCGGCGGCGACCTTCTTCAGGTGCTGGCCGTAGACCGACTTGCCGTAGGCCTTCGCGGCCTCCTCCAGCTCGGCGGTCGTGATCCAGCCGTTCTCCCAGGCGATCTCCTCGGGCACGGACACGGGCAGGTCCTGGGAGTGCTCCACGGCGCGGACGAACTCCGCGGCCTCGTGCAGGCTCTCCATGGTGCCGGTGTCCAGCCACGCGTAGCCGCGGCCGAGGGTGACGACGGACAGCGTCCCCTCCTCCAGGTACATCTGGTTGAGCGTGGTGATCTCCAGCTCGCCGCGGGCCGACGGCTTAACCTCATGCGCCTTGGCGGCCACGTCGCCCGGGTAGAAGTACAGGCCGGTGACGGCGTAGGAGCTCTTGGGCTCGGCTGGCTTCTCCTCGATGGAGACGGCCCTGCCCTCGCCGTCGAACTCCACGACGCCGAAGCGCTCGGGGTCGTCCACGTGGTAGCCGAAGACCGTGGCCCTCCCCGACTCGGCGTTCTGGACGGCGCGCGTCAGGTGGCGCGACAGGCCGTTGCCGTAGAAGATGTTGTCGCCCAGCACCAGGGCGCACGGCTCGCCGTCGATGAACTCCTCGCCGATGGTGAACGCCTGCGCCAGGCCGTCCGGCGAGGGCTGCTCGGCGTAGGAGAGGTTCACGCCGTAGCGCGAGCCGTCCCCGAGCAGGCGCTCGAAGTTGGGGAGGTCCGTCGGCGTGGAGATGACCAGGATGTCCCGGATGCCCGCCAGCATGAGGGTGCTAAGCGGGTAGTAGATCATGGGCTTGTCGTAGACCGGCAGCAGCTGCTTGGAGGTCACGAGCGTGAGCGGGTACAGGCGCGTGCCGGACCCGCCGGCGAGGATGATGCCTTTCATATATTCCGTCCTCTACAATCGAAAATAGTTATAAATCGAGCGGTTAGTAAGAGTTTGATATTCTATTAAGTTAATCCTTCTCAATATTAACGAAAGAAGCAATTGATGAACAACCGCAAGGACACAACCCGTAGAGACGACATAACGAACGTGAGGGCCCTTGCAATATTCCTTGTAGTCCTAGGCCACAGCATTATTCTGTATTCAAGTGCGTGGGGATATTATCCAACTGTACAAAAATCAATTCTGTTGGATAATCTCAAATTCTTAATAAACGGAATCCAGATGCCCTTGTTCTTTTCGTTATCTGGCTTTTGTTTTTTATGGAGCTGGAATCGATCAAGCGATTTTATAAGTCAGATCATTAAAAAAGCTCAACGTTTAATTATCCCCTATATCATGATTGGAATATGTTGGCTCTTCCCCATCAGGATGCTCGTTAAGTATCCCTACTACAATGGCCTATCTATACCGCACATCATCTTTAAATCAATTCTGTTGGGCGAAGACAACGGTCACCTTTGGTTTCTCCCGACCCTTTTTTTCATTACAGCAGCCACGTCGTGCATCTTTCAAATACTCGACAAGAGCCCTCTAGCATGTTTTAAGGTTCCGATAGTTTTCGGCGCTTCAATTTATCTTTACCATTTTGGAATACCGTCATCGAACAGGTATATCAATTTGGCAGAAGCAAATGCGATATGGTTTGCGCTTGGCCTAACAATCCACTACTTGGAAGCAAACAAATGGTTCGAGAGTTGTAAAAAGCGTAAAAGCCTATCAATAGTCCTAATACTAGTATTCCTTGTAAACTTACTAAAACAAGTGGTGCCCCCCATTGCTTCCACCGCCCTTACTTGCATGGCGGTTGCATCAATTTATTGCGTCATCCCCCAAAAGGCAAACCTACTAACCGAAAAGATTAGCAAAAACAGTATGGGAATATATCTTTTTCATTCTCCACTGGTTTACATTTCTTTTACCTACTGGCCCAACATAGCCCCAATGGCGATGGCAGCAATTAACCTGATTGGATTTGGATCAGTCGCCTATATGTTGACGAATCTAATTCGAGCCACAAGTATGGGTTGGATAATCGGGGAAACGCCAAAGGCATCACACGATAAGAAACAGGGAAAGCAATAGCCAAGGAATACAGCTAATTAAACTGTTTCTTCCATTTATCGATGCTCGTCCAGGGAAGATTAATCTCAGTTTTAACGGGATGGTTTACCCAATCAGCTAATTTATGGAGATAGCCGTCCTCGCGTTCAAGAACGGGAAGTCCCGTATCTTCACCGATCTGGCGGGCTCGATTATCAATTGCAATAATTAGAGAGCGATGTCCTCCATTTAAGCAGCGGATGCCCGCATGGAGACGCGTCCCCACATAATCAAACTCCTCGGTTTCAATTACACGATTAAGGTCTTCGATATTGGGGCCAATAACATTAAATTGCGTCAGATCGACTATTTGATCAAGACACCAATCAACATCATGGCTTCCTTGAATCCAGATCGTTACCTTTTCGTATTCCAAGGACAGCAATTCCAACATCTTACGGTCACGTTCCGCATCGAAACAATAATCGGTAATTGACGTAACAACGTTTTTAGAACGCTTAGAGGAAATCTCGAGTTGCTTAGATGGGGTTAACGACCACATGGTCGGACATGCGGTATTAAGAACATTCTCTATGCCAATAGAGTTAAGCCTCTTCTTAGTCATTTCATCTCGAACACTATGAAGATATTCATCGGATAGCAAGGTTTTATAGAACTTCTTTGTATAGGCGTCGATAGCATCGTCCACCCCAATATCAGACATGCCCACGCCGAACAAAACAACATTTCTATTATTGCCCAACCGCTTGGCAAGCGCCCATTGCTGCTGATCAGCCATATGCGTATACAGAATATTGGTGCCACACAACAGCTTTACGTATTCAGGATACATTTCAAGCTCTTTGGAAATCAGAACCACCCTTAAAAAGGGTGGTTTGCTCTTAGGG
>NZ_CABJDK010000016.1 GCF_902364355.1 Collinsella aerofaciens | reverse complement strand
ACTTGAAGAAGGGGGAGGCCTCGCGGCCTCCCCCTTTTTTGTATCTCGGGCAATTTGTCTCACATAGTAGCTGTGTTTTATAACCCTCGTTTGTCGCATCTTCTGTGAACGGGCTACAATAACTTAGTCTGTGCGATATGGAGGTGAACATGGCTGAAGCTGGTATCGGCGTTGATATCGTCGAGATTTCCCGCATGAAATCAATTCTTGAAAAGACGCCGTCGTTTGCTCGGCGTGTGTTTACCGAAGAAGAGCGTGCGTATTGCGATGCATCATCGCGTCCCGCTGCTCACTATGCGAGCCGCTTTGCTTCGCGCGAGGCGGTGCTTAAAGCTCTCGGCACGGGTTTTAGTCAAGGCGTGGGTCGCAAGGATGTTTCGGTAACGCGTGATAAACTCGGCAAACCGAAGGCGCTGCTTTCGGGCCGTGCTCTCGAGATCGCTCAAGAACTGGGCGTTGTTGAGGTCGCTCTTTCCATTACGCTTACGGGAGACTTGGCCGTTGCGAATGCCATCGCGATTACCGAAGATGCTCGGCCTAAGCCAAAAGATGAAAAGGTGAGCACCAAGAAACGCGTTGCGCAGACATTTAAAGAGGCTCGCTCTGTATTAGATGAGCTCGAGCAGCTGCAGAATTCAGCATTGACGGAGCACCTGGGCGATGCTTCGCAAGATACGCTAGGAGCATAGATGAAACCGGTTTTGAGTACCGAAGAAGTCGTTCGTCTCGAGGATATCATCGAACGCGAAGGGACTTCGAAGGCCGAGCTTATGGAGCTAGCGGGTGAGTTTGCCGCTAACGAGGTCTTGAAGCTCAATCCCGATCGGGTTCTCGTTTTGGTCGGTTTTGGTAATAATGGTGGCGACGGTTGGGTTGCCGCCGATATCCTGAGCCATAAGGGTGTGGACGTGGATATCGTTTCTCCGGTTGAACCGGATGAGATTCCTGCTGCTCTGGCACGTCATGTTGCTCGTCGTACTGCCGGCCGCGATGTGCACGTTTGCGTCGGCCCCTCGCGTGATGAACTCGAGGTTTTGATCGATAGGGCCGATGTTGTTGTCGATGCCATTTTTGGTACCGGTTTCCACGGGAATCTGCGTGCGCCGTTCTCCATTTGGATTCCTACGGTCAATGAATGCGCCGATTGTGTCGTATCCATTGATGTCCCCTCGGGCCTGAATGCCGAGACGGGCGTTGTTGATGACGACTGCATTCGTGCCGAGCGCACGGTGACGATGATTGCGCCCAAGATTGGTCTGTATAGCGCTGATGGTCCTGAGTATGCTGGCGATTTGATCTGCGGCAATCTTTACGACCGTCTTGACGAGGTCATCGATGATGTCGACCACGCCGCCGAGATTGTCGAGCCCGGTGACTTAGTTGATTACTTTGCTCCGCTACCATCGAATATCGATAAGTATTCCCGTGGCTCCGTGCTTATTGTCGCCGGATCTGCGCAATATCCTGGTGCTGCCATTATGGCGGCCAAGTCTGCAGCTCGCGCGGGTGCTGGTTACGTGGCAGTCGCGGCTCCTGACGCCTGCGCCAATCTCATTCGCATGGCACTTCCTTCGATTCCGGTCTTTGCTATTCCGTCTGATTCCCGCGGCTCCTTTGGCGCCGCTGCGCGCATGACGGTGTGCGAGATCGCAAAGAAGTACAGCTGCGTGCTGTGCGGTCCCGGTATGACGACGTCTGCCGGCGCTATGCAGGTGGTTTCGGGCTTGCTCGAGCTTGATGTACCGCTAATTATGGACGCCGATGCACTCAACTGCCTTGCTAAGATTGCCATTGACGGTATTGATAGTAACCCCGAGATGTATCGCCGCGAGCAGCCGTTGGTTATGACGCCGCACTATCGTGAGCTTTCGCGTCTGGTTGCCGGTGACGAGGTGAACGACCTTAGTACCGCGATTGCGGCCGCGCAGAAGGTTGTTTGGGCTGCAGGCTCCGACAATCTGGTGGTCATTGCCAAGGGGCCGACGACGGCTATCTGTGGTGTTGAGCGCGTGCTGCTGCCACTCTCGGGTCCGGCTTCTCTGGCAACTGCCGGTTCGGGTGATGTTCTGGCGGGTATTTTGGCCGGCACGCTTGCCACCATGCGCGACGAGATGGATCGTTGGGAGTTGCTGTATTCGTACGCCGTCGCACTTCACAGCTACGCCGGTTTTGCCGCGGCGACGAAGTATGGTGAGAAGAGCGTTATCGCAACCGATCTTATCGACTTGATCGGTCCTGCCATGGAGCTGGCGGCAAAGGATGCGCTCGAAGATCTGGGAATCATGGACGAAGGGTCGGATGACTAATCATGAATAAAGCCGATTTGACGCGCTGGTCCTGGGTCGAGATCGACCGCGGGGCGCTCCGTCGCAACACGAGGGCCTATAAGAACTTGTTGAATCCGCGTCAGCGCCTGTGCTGCGTGGTCAAGGCCGATGCTTATGGTCATGGAGCTGTTGAGTGCGCCAAGATCATGTATTCGGCCGGTGCCGACATGTTTGCCGTGGCGACGGTTAACGAGGGCGTTGAGCTCCGACAGGGCGGGATTACGAAACCCATCCTCATCCTAAGCGAGCCGCCTATCGAGGCCATTCCGACGTTGCTCGAGTTTGATATCATGCCCTCGGTCTATACGTCTGACTTTGCTCTTGCGTATGGCGAATGTGCCGTCGCGGCGGGCAAAGTGGGCAAGTATCATCTCGCCATCGAGACGGGCATGAATCGTATCGGCGTTCACTACACGCAGGTGCTCGACTTTGTCCGCGGCATCAGCTTCCATCGCGGTATTCAGTGCGACGGTGTATTTACGCACTTTGCCACGGCCGATGAACCTTCGGGTTGGGACTACAAGCTGCAGTGCCAGCGTTTTACCGAGGCCGTTCAGGCCATTAAGGACGCAGGTTTTGAATGCGGTATCGTGCATTGTGCCAATACGCCATCCTCGATGCTCGATTCTTCAATGCACTTTGACATGATTCGTGCCGGCATCGGTTTGTATGGTCTGCAGCCATGTGAGCTGAGTGGTCGCGTGATGCAGCTTGATCCCGTCATGAGCGTCCACGCGCGTGTGACGCGCGTGGCGCATCCTGCGATGGGCGAGGGCGTGGGCTACGGCTTTACCTACCGCGTACCGCGCACGCGCGTTCAGATCTGCACCCTTCCGATCGGTTATGCCGATGGCCTTTCGCGTACGCTTTCCAATCGTATGGACGTGCTGTATCGCGGCGAGCGTGTGCGTCAGGTGGGCAATATCTGCATGGACCAGTTTATGGTCGCCATTCAGTCCAACCCGGCGCATGAGATTCCCGAGGCCGAGTATGGTGACGAGATGATCATTGTCGGCCGCGATGGAGATGCCGAGATTACCATGGACGAGATGGCGCGCCTACGCGGCACGATTAACTACGAGGTCGCTTGCGGCTTCGGTATGCGTCTCGACAAGGTCTACGTGTAGGAGTCGCTATGGGCGTCATGCACATTCCCGGCCATAGCCATCAGGCGCCGCGTGAGGTCGCACTCGAGGAGATCGAGGCCGTTCTGGGCGATTGTCACCTTTGCCAGCTTTACCAGTCGCGCCACAACATCGTGTTTGGCGTGGGAAACCCCCGCGCTCGCGTGATGTTTATTGGCGAGGCGCCGGGCCGTAATGAGGATTTGCAGGGCGAGCCCTTTGTGGGGGCGGCAGGCGAGGACCTCAACGGCATTTTGTCGCTGGCGGGGCTCAAACGCGAAGACGTCTACATTGCCAACGTGCTTAAGTGCCGCCCGCCGGGAAACCGCAATCCGCGCCCCGAGGAAGTGCTGGCTTGCTCACCGTTTTTGCGCGAGCAGATTCGAAGCATCTGGCCCGATATCATCGTGACGCTCGGCAACCCCGCAACGCACTTTGTGCTCAAGACCGAGATCGGCATTACCAAGCTGCGCGGCAGGTTCCATCAGATGGGGCACTTTGTGGTGATGCCCACTTTCCATCCGGCAGCAGCGCTACGCAATCCAGCGTGGCAGGAGCTGCTGGAGGAAGACTTTAAGATGCTGGGCGACTATCTGGGGCGACATCCCGCACCAGAGGACGCCTCGGAATAATAAGGAGCATATATGTCCCTGGAGCGCCTGGGGGTAGGTACTTACAAAACGACTTGCGCTGCCGATACGGAGTACTTTGGCGAGCTAATTGCACCGTGCCTTGAGGACGGAGATGTGCTCATCCTGACCGGTGGCCTGGGAGTGGGCAAAACTCACTTTACCAAGGGCGTCTCGCGCGGGCTGGGCGATGGGCATATGGTTACGAGTCCTACGTTTGCGCTCATGGCCGTTCACGATCAAGGTCGTATTCCGCTGTTTCACTTTGATCTATACCGCCTGGAGCATGCCTACGAGCTCGAGGATACGGGCATTTTCGATGTGCTGGGCTATGAGGGTGCTTGCCTGCTGGAATGGGGCGAACAATTCCAGGACGAGCTGACGGATGAGTATCTTTCGGTGACGCTCAAGCGTGATGAGGGCGACAGCGATGTGCGAACGATAACGCTTGAGGCGCACGGTGACCGCGCAATGGAGCTTTCCCATTTGATTGATAAGGCTGTACAAGATGAGCTTGCATAACGACAACGCGCTGGTGGTGGCGCTCGATACCTCGACCGACATGCTTGCCTGCGCGGCAAGCTGGATTGATGGGCAGACGGGTGAGACGAAGCTCGTGAGTGGCGACCACATGTGTCGCCGTCACGCCAACGTTGAGCTCGTGAATACCGTTGATGGCGTGCTGGCTCAAGCCGGTCTGGATCGCAGCGATGTTGGTTGCTATGTGGTCGGCCGCGGCCCGGGGTCCTTTACGGGTGTGCGCATCGGCATCTCCACTGCCAAGGGCCTCGCGCGTGGTGCCAATGTTCCGCTGCTGGGCGTGTCGATGCTCGACGCTTGCGCTTGGACGGCGTGGAAGGCTGGCGTGCGCGGCAAGCTTGGTATCTTGGCCGATGCTATGCGCGGTGAGGTATATCCGGCGCTGTATATGCTGGTCGATGAGGGTCCCGAGCGTCAATTTGAGCGCGAACACGTGGTCAAGGCCGCCGTGGCGCTCGATGAGTGGCGCCAAGCAGCGGACTGGGGCCAGGTTCAGCTGACCGGTGACGGTCTAGTGCGCTATGGCAAGCTGCTGGGTGAGGACGAGGCCGCCCGCTGCGTGGAGCGCGACCTGTGGTGGCCTTCGGGCGAGGGCTTGCTGCTCGCGCACGCTGCGGGTGACGGCGATCCGGCCCGCGTCCTGCCGATTTACACGCGCCTTTCGGATGCCGAGGAAAACGAGCGCAAGCGTCTTGGTCTTGCCGAGAGTGCGCAGAGCGAAATTACGGGTGTTGCCGATGAGCTCGCCGGTCGTCATCTGCAGTTCCGTCCCATGGGCGCGGCGGATGCCGAGGGCGCAAGCGCGCTGGAGGCTGCCTGCTTTGAAGGTGCCGGACACGAGGCATGGACGCCGGGCATGTTCCTGTCCGAACTGGGCGAGGACGTCGCTGCGCCGCGTAGTTGGTGGGTGGCACACGACGACGGCAAGCTGCTGGGCCTTGCCGGCGGTATGGTCGTGGACGGTGATGTGCAGATTCTGGATGTCGCCGTCGACCCGGCACATCGCCGTGAGGGCATTGCCCGCAAGCTGCTGTCGCACGTGAGCTATGATGCCCAGATGCTCGGCTGCACTACGGCTTCGCTCGAGGTCGAGGACGGTAACGAGGGAGCGACCGCGCTTTATAACGCTCTGGGCTTTACCGAGGCTGGCCGTCGCCGCGGCTACTATGGTGCCGGCAAGGACGCCATCGTCATGACGGCTCCGCTGCCCCTGGTGCTTCCGGTCGATAATGCTTCGCCCGAGCCGACGGCGGCAGAGCAGCGCGTATGGCCGCTGCCTGCGCCTGGGCGCTCCGAGGGGGAGCGTGCCGAAATTGAGCGCCGCCGCCTAGTGCTCGCTATCGAGAGCTCCTGCGACGAGACGGCCGTGGCGATTATCGATGCGGATGGCAATATGCTGGCCAACCAGGTGTCGACACAGATTGATTTTCACGCCCGCTTTGGCGGCGTGGTGCCCGAGATCGCCTCGCGCAAACACGTTGAGGTGATTGTGAGTGTCGTGGATGCGGCGCTCGAGGATGCCGCAGCATCCCTTGGTCTTGAGGGTGGAGCCATCGCGCCGAGCGAACTCGCCGCTGTTGGCGTGACGCAGGGTCCGGGCCTGGTGGGTGCTCTGGTAGTGGGCGTCGCCTTCGCCAAGGGCTTTGCCTATGCCGCCGGCAAGCCACTCGTGTGCGTCAACCATCTGGAGGGCCATCTGTTCGCCAACCTGCTGGCGCAGCCCGATCTCAGGCCGCCGTTTATCTTCACGCTCGTCTCGGGCGGTCATACCATGCTCGTGCACGTGAAGGCATGGGGCGACTACGAGGTACTTGGTGAGACACTCGACGATGCTGTGGGCGAGGCCTTCGACAAGGTAGCCAAGGCGTTGGGTCTGGGCTATCCCGGTGGCCCCATCATCTCCAAGCTGGCCGAGACGGGCAACCCCCGCGCGATCGATTTTCCTCGCGCGCTTAACAGCAGGGGAGACTATCGTTTCTCGCTTTCGGGTCTTAAAACGGCCGTGACGCTCTACATCGAGCAGGAGACCAAGGCCGGGCGCACGATTCACCTGCCCGATCTGGCGGCTTCGTTTGAGGCAGCCGTCTTTGACGTTCAGTACAAGAAGGCCAAAAACGCCCTGCATGCCACCGGATGCAAGGAATACTGCATCGGCGGCGGCGTCTCGGCTAATCCGCATCTGCGCGAGATGATGATCAAGAAGCTTGGGCGTCAGGGGATCCGCGTAACGGTGCCACCGCTTTCGGCGTGCACCGACAACGCCGCCATGATCGCAGAGGTTGCCCGCCGTAAATTCGACCGAGGAGAAATCTCGCCGTTCGACGTCGACGCCGATCCAAACATGACGCTGTAGCTGGTACGGCGCGGTCCCCGGACGGAGGGGCCGGATATAAGGTTTCCTGCTCTACAGTCCTGCGCAAGACGAAGGCCACATTAAGTGGCCTTCTTTGCGTGCGGAACTCGCGATAAACCTTATATCCGGCCCCTCCGTCCGGGGACCTTTCTGTATCGATATAGCTTCTGAGCTGGTTTGGCGTCGACAACGTCCGGCAAGGTTAGCCAGCTGCGTCGAATTTCCGGCGTGCTTTAGCTGAAAGAAAAAGATGGTGTGCGGAGCTTTGCTCCGCATTTGGGATGGGAGCCCCTGAGAGCCGCGGGAGCCGGGCGGCGCATATGAACTTTATCGCTAGTTCCGCACGCAAAGGAAAGCACTTAATGTGCTTTCCGTC
>NZ_CABJDK010000015.1 GCF_902364355.1 Collinsella aerofaciens | reverse complement strand
CCCTAAGAGCAAACCACCCTTTTTAAGGGTGGTTCTGATTCTGTCGAAAAGAATGAAGCACCATATGCCGTTCCAGTGGTTTCTATGAAGCTCAACGAGGTCCGTTATTGTCTTTGCAAGGACATCTTTCATGTTGATGTCCAGGTACTTTACGGTTGGCGATATCTGTTCGAGTGTTACGGCTATGTCGCCGGCATCAAGGTCCGAGTCCACGCAAATGCGGAGATGGTCCATGACATCGTAGAAGTCTGGAGAGACTGCCATTTCGTAGGGAATAGCAAAAGTCTTCTCGCCCTTCTCTGTCAAGATGCTATGTGTGAAGACGCCGTCTTCAGGGTCAGCCGTATTTATGGCGTCTGCCAGAAATACGGGCAAGAGAGTTTTTCTGGATTCAGAGAAATGGCCTGCTAGGAACACGACGAGAGATGCTCGTGCTGTTAGAACGGCAAGCGGATTGAGGTCAAAACCGTATAAACCCTCGAGGATTTCACTGGCCGTATTCCGCGGGTGTGCATCTTCAAGTCGTCTCTTTACCGCTTCAAGTAGGAACGTTCCACTACCGCATGTCGGATCGAGAAGAGAGTCGTATAAATTCCACCCCGCGAGGTCGATCACATGTGCCGCTAGCCAGTCTGGTGTGTAGTACTCTCCCAAGGCATGGCGCATGGGAGTGGGCGTGAACTCCATATAGAGCCCCTTGAACAAGTCTATGACGGACTCGGAGCTTTTCCTAGCTACGTCAAAGTCCATTGAGCTTAGGCTATCCAGTAGGATTTGTAGTCCGCCTGCCAACGGCTTGAAGACGTCTGCTCCTAAGTACCACGAGAAGAAATCCGTGGTTAGCATATTCTGGATACCCTTTAGCTTGAAGTACATGCCGTTCTCGACATTCTTGAGGAATTCGAGTGACGTGGTATTTGGCTGGGCGGATTTATCGTCCATGTCAATTAAGGCGTGAACTGCACACACTTTAGCGACGATTGCGATGTAGGTGTTGAGAGCAAAGACATATGCCTGGGGGTACTCTTGGTAGTTGACCCCGTGCATCGCTGAGGCACTCGAGAGATAGGTCTGCAATCGCTCCGAGCCAGTACCATCCACCTGGCCAAAGAGGCGAGCCCACTCCGTGAATATCAATTTTGTTCGCGTCGTTCTCGAATTGTTTATCGCACCGACAATTGCTTGGTATAGCGAAGGAATGACGTTCTTGCCGACCTCTGTTTCCGGTCCAATAAACTGTTTGAGTGCCATAGGGCTAACGAGTGGTTTGCCTCCGCGGTCGATGAGGGTGAGCAGCCTGTGGAGGCAAACCGCATCGAATGACTCGGGGTCGTTCCAAAAGAAGTCGCCATCACGCACGTCGCCAAATGATATGGTCTCTCCATCCCAGACAACAAGGGAATAAGCGCCGTTGCGCCTGCCTTCTTCCTCTGCCAGGAGATTGCAATAATCTTCTGACTGCTGCCGCGCATGCCGAAGCTGAGCGCCTGCCATATGATTGAAAGACCTAGGGGGCTCATACTCTATGATCGTTGATCCATGTACCGCATCTAGGCGGAAGCTTCCAGAGCGAAATGAATGTTCATACGTATATGGATTCCAGAAGATACCGCAGGAGCTGCAAATCGTCCTTAGGATGTCTTCGACTTCAATCTTAAGTTGTTCCTCGTTCTGCGCTGCCTGAGCTGTACGGAGAATTTTCGAAGCATATGGTGCAAGTTCGGCAATGGGCGGTATGGAGGTTATTTCTGTGGCGTGGGTCATCTACATCCCGTCTTCCTCGTTATCCATGATTGCTACGTCAAGCGGCAAACCGTCGCGCCTTGCCACGGCTCGAAGGAAGATGTTAGCCGCTGTGGATAGAGACAACCCGAGTTCGTCGAAGATTTCACTGGACCAATCTTTTACTTCTGGGCCAATCCTAATCGCTGCAGTCGAACATTTAGCTATGGATCGTCTTTCGATTGATATGTGAATTACATTGTACATGATGCTGCCAGAGCGGTAGATATGTTGAGTAGCCTGGCCGAGTTAATGAGATTAGCTCTTGGGTCTCTGCGGCGTGGAGTTTTGACACTCCCAAAAGTGTAATTAGATTCGAGTTTTAGGAGTATTTCTTGAAAGGCGATAGGTCGAAGCGCCACAATAGATGTCTCGAGGAGGCGACGCTCTTTCGTAACGCCGGCTTCTCCAATTTAATCGCGGGCGCGCGAAGGTCGAAGCGCAGTGGCCGATCTCTCTCTATGCCACACATTACGACCTGCACGGCAAGGCGCTCCTCAAGACGAATCCAAATCAATGAGTGAGCGTCATTATCCCTGAGGACGATGTGAGACCGTTTCATGGGCAGTGAAACTGGATTTATTGATCCTCTTGATCCAATCCAAGTTCTTTCAAGTCTTTTTCGTTTTGGATATCTTCAGTGGTTTTCTTGCCAGTGATAGCACCGTAGGCTTCTTTTATGCCGTTTTTCACTGCCCATTTGATAACGAAATACAGCGCAATCAAAATAATGATAGCCGTTCCTCCGCTTATGCCCAGTTCATTCCACATGATTCAATTCTCCTAATTTCAATTTGCTGCTTATTTGTAGTCTTCGATTATAACTTGAACCCTGCCTGGGACAATCGCAGTCATTGGCCCTGAGCAGCTGCACTGAAAACCGGCATTCGCCGTTATGATTTGGCAGCCTCGTATTCAAGATGCATATATCGAATGCGAGTTGGATGGAGAACGACTGTCGACGAGTTATGAATGGATAGCCGCGTCGGTTTCGAGTGGAACCGGTGCCGCTTCTGCATAAGGCTTGCCGCAAATGGCGATTAATGCCCGCGATGCTTCAGCTTCCGCTGCTCGAAGCGTACCTCCGCCTCGTCAGCGCGGCGTTGGCTTCTTGTGTGGGCCGACTCCCGTTTCATTGTCTCCCGCTGACGCGCGAGCGCCTGCTGCGCCTTGGCGCCCATCGCCGGGTGCTTAAGGGCCTTCGATGCCTCGCGGGCGGGGCACTTGGGGGATTTCGCAAGATTTCTCGTCTCTGCGGGTTCGTCGCCGAAGAACGCGAGCTGCGCCCATTTGCTTGTAGCGAATTGCAGAATCTCCTCATCGGACAGTTCCGCACCGAAGACGATGCGGGTCGAGCATGATTGAAAAGCTCGGGCTTACAGCGCAAAACCCTCGCGATTTCCACGACAATGATCTTCATCACAACGCCTGACGCCATAAACCAAAAAAGGGGTTCTTTAGCCTGTTGCGAGCTGACCGCGCGAGAACAGCGCCGCGAGCGCATCATGAGCAGGCAGGACTACATCATGGCGCAGCTTGTCGGCACCGAGATAGCGGTGAGGCCGTCGTCGCGGGTCCAGCGAGCGCCGCGCGACTCCGTGAGGAGTCTGGCGGAGCGGCTCCTCGCCGTGTGAGAAGCCGACGAGCTCGATGCGGACCTCCAGAAGCAGCTCGCCCTGGTCATGGAGTTCTTCAACGGGCTCGGCGAGGCCCCGTCGGTCGGAAGGCGCGCAAAGCGCGAGAAAGGGCCCAGCGACGATCTCTTCGGGATGTCTCGATGCTAACCCCAGGCCGCGATTGGGAGACGCAACCGCTCCCGGGCGCACGCGCGCGTGCCGGCGCGGCGAGGGACCGCAGGCGCGATGCGTGGGCGGCCAAGGCAATCAGAGGCAATTTGATGAAAAAAGTATATACTATTTTCATCAAAAAGGAGGAACGCCATGACAGAAGCAGAGGCCATCGCTAAGCGCATAGAGAGCTTCGGCTCCGGTAGGGCCTTCACGGCCGCCGACTTCTCCGACGTCGCAGGCCGACGCAACGCTGCCAACGCGCTCGGGCGCTTGCATGCAAAGGGGGAGATCGCCCGCGCCGTCCGCGGCGTCTACTATGTGCCGGAGCGCAGCGCGCTCATGGGCACCGAGGTGCCGGCCAGCGCCGACGAGGTCGTGCGCGCCGTCGCCCGTGCCAACAAGTGGATCGTTGCGCCGTCCGGCGACGCGGCGCTCAACGCGCTGGGCCTCGACACGCAGGTGCCCGCGAAGCTCGTCTACGTCAGCAGCGGCCCGTACAAGCGCTACGAGTACGGGCCGTACGATATCGAGCTCCGGCACCGCGCCAACCGCGACCTGCTCGACTGCTCGCAAATCACCTGCACCATCGTGCAGGCCCTCAAGGCGCTCGGACGCGAGAACATGGGCGACGAGGAAATCAGAACGCTCGCGCGCAACCTCACGGAGGAGCAGGCCAGCGCGTTCCTGGAAGAGTCGGCGGGGCTCACATCCTGGGTTGCCGACGCCGCGAAGAAGATATGGGAGGCGAAGCATGGACAGGATCGCTAGGGCCTCGACCGGCGAGCGCAGACTGGTCTTCGAGGCCGCCGCGCAGAGGATGGCGCTTGCGCCGGCCATCGTCGAGAAGGACTTCTGGGTGTGCTACACCTTGGACCACCTTTTCCACAGAAGCGGCTTCGCCGAGTCCATGGTGTTCAAGGGCGGCACGAGCCTGTCGAAGGCTTTCGGGCTCATCGAGCGCTTCTCGGAGGACATCGACCTCATACTCGATTGGCGACTCCTGGGCTACGGCGAGGACGAACCGTGGGAGCCGCGCAGCAACTCGGCGCAGGAGCGGTTCAAGGCCGACAGCATCGAGCGCACGAACGCCTTCCTGGCCGACGCCTTTGCCCCGAAGCTCTGGGCTACGCTCTCCGAGTCCCTCGGCACCGAAGCGTCCGTTAGGTGCGGGGCCGAGGAGGAGACCGTGTACTTCGACTACCCGCGCTCCTACGAGTCGGCGGGCACGCTCGACACCATCAAGCTGGAGATAGGACCCATGGCGGCATGGTCGCCTTCCGAGGAGGCGGCGATAACCCCGTACGCGGCGGACGTGGTTCCGTTCGGGCCCGAGCTGTCGACCACGGTGCGCACCGCGAGTCCCGAGCGCACGTTTTGGGAGAAGGCCACCATCCTGCACCAGGAGGCCAACAGGCCCGAGGGCAAGGCTATGCCCAGGCGCTACTCCCGCCATTACTACGACATGTACCGCCTTGGCCACTCGTTCGTGCTCGGCCGCGCCGTAGCGCAGCCCGGCCTCCTCGAACAGGTCGTCAGGTTCAAGGAGAAGTTCTACCGCACGCCGTGGGCCAAGCTGGCCGATGCGAGGCCCGGCACACTCAGGCTCGCCCCTCCAAAGGACAGGCTCGACGAGTTGGCGGCCGATTACGCCTCGATGAGGCCGATGCTGTTCGGCGGCTACCCGAGCATCGATGAGATAGTCGCCTACATGGTGGAGCTCGAGGAGACCATCAACGGGCTAAGCTGATCAAGGCTGTCCCAATTCCGGGCGCCTGCCAGAATCGAAGAGGCGGAGCGGGCAACGCGATGGCTTTCCCGCCGAGAGCAGCGGAAGCCGGCTCGAACGCTACGCCCGTAACGACCGAGACGGCCGGCACGACTAACGAGGCGGAGGCGGAACCCGCGAGGCGCTGGGTCGAGGAGACGCGGCGCGTCTGGATAGTCGACCAGGAGGCGTGGAGCGAACAGCTGCCCGTCTACGAGATGCGCGAGCGGTCCATCTGCAGCATCTGCGGTGCCGACATCACGGGCGCTACCTTCCCACACAGCAAGCAGCACATACTCGCTGGCGAGGGATCTGGTTACCACAGCGAGGTGCAGCAGGTGCAGGTGGGCACAAGGACCGTGACCCACGACGAGGTTGGCCACTGGGAGACCGTCGTCACCGGCGGCCACTGGGAGTAACGCGAGTTTTTCGACTTTTTGGATGTGCCGGGACTCCATAGTCTTTCTGGGATAATGGCACTATCGAGAAAGTGGGTGGGAAATGGATTACCAGTCTCTGTACGACGAGTTCGCGGACAAGGCGTTGGCGGACATCAAGCTATCGAAGAAGTTCGCAGGCGCCAATGAGTTCAACAGCGGATTCCTTTTTGGAACCGATGATTGCAATTGCGCAAGCATGAAGCAGATGCAGCGAAACTGGGCTGACGCGGCGCCTGGCCTATTCGCTGACTTTGCAAGGAAGCTGGCATCTGGGCATTCCATCGAAACCTTCGACCTGCCATCCACGTCAAGATGGAAGAACGCCGGCTTCGGTTACATTGCGGACGGGGGGAAGCATGCATGCGTCATGCTATGGCCAAGCATCGACCATAGCCCGCTTAACCACACTAAGAGCAACTCCATGTTCTGGGCGTTCGAGTTGGTGGAGAACGGGGAGGTTGACGACGTCTACCTTGTATGGCTTGCGGATAAGGCCAACGTCAAGCTTCGCGAGAGGCTTGGCTGCTGGTACGAGTCTTCCTCTCCGCGCGGCGTCAAGCACGTCTCTGCAACAGATTGGTTCGAGAGGACTTTCGGAAAGGAAGAGGCCGACCGTTTGACCGACGTGGCTGGCAGGGTGAGAACGGAGGGCCGACTTGTCCAGGGGTTCACGGTTGTTGCCCTGCCCACCGAGCATGAGCTCGGCTCCTTCAGACAAGAGCGCCTTCGCGACTACGAGGCGATCGAGCTTCCTCTTATCAGGTACCGTCTGATGGGAAGAGGGATGTCGGAGCGCGACATCGATATCTTGTCGCGCAACATTCAGCGCAAAGATCTGTTCGAAATACTCTTCGGGCAAGCCAGCTTCGCCGTCAGCTTTCTGTCGTCAGAGTGGCGCTACAGGCTCAACACCCTCTCCGAGAATGTCGAGCAGACCGGAACGGTCGCTGGCTACATCAAGGCGATAGAGCAGATGATGTTCGACCTTCTTCCGCTTTGGGCGAACAGGGACTACAAGGTGGCGTTTGGCGCCGTAAAGGCCCGGAACCCTGCCGTCCCGCTCACCCCAGCCCTCCTGGCGGAGAAGGACAAAGAGGCAACGTTGGGCCCGCTTGCCTATCTATTTGCAAGCTACCAGCACGAATATTTCAACGCGCGCATCTACGATCCTGAGATTGATTACAAGTCCTTTCGCGAGCTCCTGTTCGGGCGGCTGCGGTCGTTCATGGACAACACCCGCAACGGGAAGCTCCATAAGTCCAACTTCTACGACCTAGGCAAGGTTAGGGAAATCAGGGACGAGGTTCTTGACATCATGTTCATGCTGCTCGGCGGCCTACGGCTTGACGAAGAACAGCTCAAGTATCTTGACGGCATGAGAGCCCAGGGCGAATCGAGTCCCGACGACCTCGCGGAGATGGCAAAGGCCCTCAATGAGGGACTCGATGGTTTAACCGTCAGCTCAATCGAGAGCGCGCATCTCATCGCTATAGAGCATCATGACGACACCCACCTCTGGTCCATCGCTCTGTCGATAATGGGTGACGGGATCGACAGCCATAACTCCTACTACTACTCTCCGCTGCGCGGGCTGTCGCAGGATGAAGAGCTGGAAAACATTGATCGCCTATTCAGAAGGTACCGCTCGGAAAGGTGCGCCTCTGATGCCCTTGCAGAGGTTCTGACCGAGTACGTCGTCTTTAGCGTTAAATCCGAGCCGTTTCATGTCCCCTTGCAATAGCATCTCGCTCGGCTCCCAGAGCGCTTTCAAGCATGGAGATATAGCCCTCGTGCGCCGCCTCGTAATCTTCGACGAACTGCCGAAGCGTATCGGCGCTGCATGACGAAAGGCCCCGAAAGGTCCTGGCCCAGGTGAGGCCTTTCGGCTTTGCAAGGAAAACGCCTCCTCCCATACCGAAAAGCCAACGGTAGAGGGTTGGAGACAGCTGCGTCCTCACGCAGGCGTAGCCATGGGGATTGCCGGCATCGTCCTCGGAGACGTGCGAAAAAACCAAGTCGTGACCGAACCTGTCGTAGGCATATTGGGCGCAACGCCCCTCGACTTTGAGGAAAAGCGTCCTGCTGGTCCCGTCGCCGTACATGTCAATCCGCTCTCGGACGTCGGCGGCCACCCTTCTCCTAAGCTCGTCAACCCTGCCGGGGTTGCGGAGCTTCTTCCCCGATACCATCGCGTTCGTCATATGGTCCAGCCTGCGGAAAAAGGATTCGCCCTCGGGAACCTCGTCAGTTGTCACGCAGGTCTCAAGATAGTAGTGTCCGAAGCTGTAGACGAGGCAAACGGGGTCTTCGGACGAGATCTGGCGGTCAATCAGCTCATCCCCGTTCATCAAGTGGCGGCGATAACGGAAGCAGAGCTGTTCGTTGTTGCGAATCGCGGAGGAGGCGGCGGCCATCGCCGCAAGTGCGTTCATGCCCTCATGGGTTTCGCGCTCATCGACAAAGATCGATTCGACCATCTCTTCCAGCTCGCGGTCGGACATGATTTCCTCGAGCTTCGCGCAAAGGCGAGCGCGCTGCTCCTCATTGACGAACTTGCTCGTTCTCACCATGCCCATCAGGAGCGAAGAGTCATGCGATGAAAAGGGCTTTGCCGCGCAGCGGTACCCGGTTTTCTCGCCCCGCCCAGGCTTTATGACTTCGGCTCCGAAGGGGCTGCATGATGCCAAAGCGTCGAGATCGGCGCGGACGGAGTTTTCGGCCACATTGCTCCCCGACAGTCGCGAGAGAACCCGAGCTATTTCCTGCGAGGTGAGTCCCTCGTTCTCGTCGGTGAAATCGCATAGCAGGCGCGCGACTGCCAGCAAGCGCTGTCGCGTTCCGCTCTCAATCGCGCCGCATCTCTCGAGAAAAGCCGCTATCTCAATGTCCGTCAGCTTCCTCGACATGGTTTCCTCGTTTCTATTGAATGACATTAAATATTGTAGGTCATTAGAGCGTCTGCATTCGAACGGCAGGGCTCTTATTCGAGAAACTGTCCTCAGTAAAACCCGTAGAGGAGGAGGAACTGATGACCGACAAGAGCCGTTTGGAAGATAAACACTTCGAAAAGGCGGGAAGTGGCCGCGACATGGACACGTGGTTCTTCAGGTTGATGGCTGCCGCCGTGACGTGCATGACCGTGGCGCTCCTCGCTGGAATGGCATGCCACATCGCCCTCACGTTCAAGCTGCTCGCCTAGACTAACCCCACGAAAGGAACGACCATGGACAGCAAGAACATCGCAAAGGCCGCCACCGAGCTCGTCGACTCGCCCGAGGGTGCGCTGAAGACCGTCAGGGAAGCCATCGGGTACGCGCTCGAGGTCAACCCAACGAAGGAGCAGGCCGCCATTGCGGTCGCCGCGCTGATGGCGTCGGTCGCCTTCTATGCGATCAAGAAGAACTACAGTTTCGCATACGACAAGCTGTCGTTCACCGCGCCGTCGGCCGGGTAGTGCGAGCGAGGGAAACGCCCAGAAGGAGGGACGGAGCCATAGGCCCCGGCCCTCTCTCGTGGTTTACAGGCTTTACCCTGTGCGGGGCGCGTAGCGCGCCGCATCAGAAACCACCCGCTATGCGGGTGGGGCCAAACGGCTTTACAAAGCCGCCCCCTCGCCGGACACTTGCGATTGTTCAGGCCGCAAGGAATCCGAGTCGAGAGGGCGGTGGTGGCGTATGGCCCAGAAGGCCTACAGCCTGTCGCACACGAAGTGGATGTGCAAGTACCACGTCGTGTTCACGCCGAAGTATAGGCGCAAAGTCATCTACAACCAAATAAGGTCCGACCTTGGGGAGATCTTCAGGAAGCTCTGCCGGTACAAGGGGATAGAGATCATCGAGGGGCACCTGATGCCCGACCACGTCCACATGCTGCTGGCGATACCGCCGAAGTACAGCGTGTCGAGCGTGATGGGCTACCTGAAGGGGGAAGAGCTCGCTGATGGTATTCGACAGGCACGCGAACATGAAGTACAAGTTCGGCAACAGGAAGTTCTGGGCCGAGGGCTACTACGTGTCCACCGTCGGCCTGAACGAGGCGCCGATCGCGAAGTACATCCGGGAGCAGGAGAGGGCCGACATCGCGCTCGACCGGCTGAGCGTCAAGGAGTACGAGGACCCCTTCGATAGGGGGCCGGGGCGTAAATAGCGCCGGTTTGACCGGCCTGCCACGGGTCAATCTGCAGTGCGGCCCGAACCCCGTGAGGGCCGGCGCC
Source organism: Collinsella aerofaciens (assembly GCF_902364355.1). Classification (GTDB taxonomy): domain Bacteria; phylum Actinomycetota; class Coriobacteriia; order Coriobacteriales; family Coriobacteriaceae; genus Collinsella; species Collinsella aerofaciens_AF. Next base: position 7,366 of record NZ_CABJDK010000015.1, on the reverse strand, counting down.
TTTAGACGCGTGCCGGAAATCCAAGGGTTATACCCTAAGAGCAAACCACCCCTTTTAGGGGTGGTTTTGATTACCTCGTGAAAACTATCTGAAGAAGATCCGCGGCTTCTACCTTCGGGCGAACTGACTACGAAGCTAACCGAGCGCTGCACCGAATTCGAGATGCATATATCGAATACGAATAAGGCGGAGATTGGCTGTTGACGAGCGGCGCAATAGACGGCGGTGTCGGTTTCAAGTGAAACTGACACCGCTTCTGTATACGGGTTTAAGGCTCGCTGCAAATGGCGATCAATGCCCACGATGCTTCTGCTTGCGCTTCAGCTTTCGCTGCTCGAAGCGCGCCTCCGCCTCATCCGCGCGACGCTGGCTTCTTACTTGAGCCGACTCCCGCTTCATCGCTTCCCGCTGTGCTGTGAGCGCCTGTTGTGCCTTGGTGCTCATCGCTGGCTGCTTGAGGGCTTTCGCCGCCTCGCGAGCGCGCCGCTTGGGGTTCTTCGCGGGCTTGCTTGTTTCCGTGGCCTCGTCACCGAAGAACGCGAGCTCCGCCCATTTGCTTGTAGCGAATCGCAGGATTTCCTCATCGGACGGTTCTGCGCCGAAGACGATGCGGGCGACGCCGTACCTTCCGTCCTCGACGTGCTCCGCCAGCCCGACCCAGAATTGCCCGTCGTGATATACGGTCAGGGTGGACGACACACTGATCTGCATGGCTGGTTCCTCCTTTATGTAGATGACCATGCAGAGAAGGGACAACCAAGGAGGTAGGTTACTGATGCGGACTAGCGCACGCCCACGACTACCCGACGGGGACTGTGTTTTCATCTCTGATGTCCGCATTGTAGCACGCGTGAATGCGCCCGGCATCGCTGCTGACATGGCGCGACTGGGAATTGCTCCTCGATGCATCCCTGTGCATATTGCCCCCCCCCCCGGTTTCGAAACTTTAAAAAAATTCGAGTTTCGAAACCGAGGAGGACCGAATGATGGCTTGGGTAGACCGCAATACGTAGGAAGTTTCGCCATCGCCTATGCTGAACATGAGGTCGTCTTCCTCCAATCCGATCAGGCTGACCGAGCAATCAGCACCTGGATCGACATTCCCCTGCACATGAACCCGCTTATGCGCGCGAACGGGGGGCTACAAGGGCATGACCGCGCAGGAAGCGCTTGAGGTAGCGAACGGGGCCGAGCATCGCCCTGCGCCGGCCTTGGTATCAGGTCCTCGCGCTGGGCGGTAATCCGAGGATCGGGAGTAAGGATTTGCCCAGCATCGATAATGCTCAGCTATACCCTTATTCCGTCTCCCTGCTCTTGCGGTATTCCGCGAGCCTGTCGTTCAATTCGCGGGTCTCGCGGCTCAGCTTGGCGTTGAAAGCAAGAGTGAGGACCGCCAGGATGGCGAGAAAGACAACCGTGAAGGTAACCCACGCCCCGGGGTTGTTCACGGGAACCCAAGCAAAGACAAACGCCAATGCACAGAGGGCTGCGTAGAGGCAAACGTCGAACAGCGCCAGGCGCGCGGGATACGCCATCTGTCTGATCACCGCGGGCGTGAAGAACACGAACTGCAGCGCGGGGACGGTGACGCACGCGGCGAGAATCGACCAGCAATAGTTAATGCCCTGCTTGGCGGTGTCATCAGCGAAACAAGTCCCTAATGCCAAGAAGGCTATCATGGCAACAGTGAAGCCGATACAGGTGCTTTTCACGAGTTGCCTGAGGTTTTCCACGGGCGTCTTTTTATCGGTGTCGATAATGTCCCTGTTAATCATTTCGGTCTCCCTTCCTTCGTTTCGACTGCTTCAGACCGAGCTTCGATTTGACGTCGGGCGCATACTGGCGCGAGATAACGACCTGCTCACCGTTTTCCAAGGTGGCGATGATCCTGCCGTTGACGTCGGGCTTGAGGGCGGTGATCGCGCGGAAGTTGACGATGCAACCTTTCGCGATGCGCAGGAAGTCGCAGTCCGCCAGGCGCTCCTCCATCTCGTAAAGGCGCAGGCCCGTCTCGAGAACCGTGTCGGCCGTATAAATGAACGTGTGCTTGTCGACCGACTCGATGAACAGGACGTCTTCTGCGCTCAGCACACGCGTGCAGCCGTCGGCCGTGCCCGTCACCTTCCTGTCAAGCATGCGCAGCCGAGCCGCTATATCAAGCACGCGGCGATCGACCCTTACGCAGACGATCGTGACTTCTATATCTTGAGCTGCTTCTCGCTCTTCGATTGTGATCTTCATGCGTCCTCCCTTCGGGTTGCTCTCATGCTAGCTGACGAAGATAGCTGAACCTTCGGCGTTTAACCAAGCTGCGCAGTCGAGGAACCAAGATGCAGACTGGATTTGAATGACACCCGAGGGCCTTCGTGTCTATTTCTGAACGCATCCAGCTATTGAAGCTCAAGACCGTGATCCGCCATTCCATCAAGCCGATTTAGCGAAACGAGCGCCGCCGTGCGGTCCGGCTTTTGGGGTTTATCAATTGGCAGTCCGCGATGATCGAGCAGGCTGCCTGCCTCCCGGCAGGTGCGTAATTCCTTTAGTCGATTCATCTCGAGGTGCGTTCTTTGCTCATCTTGTGGCGCAGAGTTATGAAACTCCCAAAAGTGTAATCAGATTCGAGTTTTAGGAGCAGCTCTTGAAAGGCGATAGACTGAAACGCCGTAATAGATACCTCGAGGAAGCGATGCTCTTTCGTGATGCCGACCTTATCAGGGTAAGCACGGGCGCGCGAAGGACAAAGCGCAGGGGACGACCTCTCTATGCCACACGTTACGACCTGCACGTTAAGGCGCTCCTCAAGACGAATTCAAATGAATGAGTGAGCATCATTGTCCCCGAGGACAAAGCGAGGCCGTTTTAGGGGCAGTGAAACTGGATTTATCGATCCTCTTGATCCAATCCAAGTTCTTTCAACTCTTTTTCGTTTTGGATATCTTCGGCGGTATTCTTGCCAGTGACAGCACCGTAGGCCTCTTTTATGCCGTTTTTCACTGCCCATTTGATAACGAAATACAGCGCAATCATCATTCCGAGCAGTTGCGGTGAGTGTCGACATTCGCCGATATAACATGGACACAACGTCCCGTTTGTGTTCTTCAATCGCCTGCACGTTCTTCCTATTCTTGGGTTGTCGAACAAGCCATAGAGAAAAGGAAGAAAACATGGACACCGACAAGACCTGCGCGGAATCGATCGCCAAGCAATACGCGCCCAAAAGCGCCTCCAAGCTCACCGCGCTCAAGAAGCTCGATGCCAAAGCAAAGCGCCCCGCGAACGTCTTCGCCTACAGCTTTGGCATCGCTTCCTCGCTGTTGTTGGGTGTGGGCATGTGCCTGACCATGGGTGTGCTGGGACCTGGCGAGGGCACGTTGTTTGTGCTCGGAATCGTCCTTGGTATCTTGGGTATCGCAGGCGCAAGCGTGAACCTTGTTCTGTATCGCTGGATTCTGGAAACCTCTAAGAAGAAATACGCCTTTGAGATAATGGAGCTTGCCAAGGGAATTGCCGGCGAATAGCTTTTGGCATCAGGGAGAGGCAGGCTTGGGTGAACAGGCGGCAGAGCAGATACTTTACGACGGCGCAGCTTATGGACGAGGCTTTGCTCGACTTGCTGCAGAACAAGGGCGCGGAGTTCATAACCGTTAAGGAGATTTGCAAGAAGGCCGGGGTGGGGCGCTCTACGTTCTACCTTCACTACCAGGGTGTCCCTGACCTCGTGAAGGAGTGTTCGGAGCATGTGAACACCAAGTTCTTCGAGCGCTTTGAACAAAGCGCCGCAGACACGATCGGGGCTATCCGTACGGCTTCCCTCGATGAGCTCGTTTTCGTAACCGACGAGTATCTGAGGCCCTACCTCGAGTTCGTCCAAGACAACTGCTCCATCTATCGCGCGATGCTCGCAAACGGGCATACGCTGCAAGCTCAGGAGCGATTCGAGGCCCTAGCGAAGCACATCATCGACCCAGTGTTGGAGCGCTTTGGCTATCCCAGCGAGCAGCGGGCCTTCGTCATCAGTTTTTATGTGCATGGGCTCTCCGCCGTGGTACAGGACTGGATTCGGAGCGGCTGCGAAACGCCTATCGATGAGATGGTGCGCATTATCAAAACCTGCGTGCATCCGAACGGCACGAACCGACGTCTTGCCAACGCTAAAGAGAGGCGCGAATGAAACGATGTGACGGCGACGCCCCCTAGGCGCCATGCGCGCAGGCCGCGCACCTGCATTGAGAATACTGCGAAAGGAACGGAAAATGAAAGCAGCAATCTACCTTGGTAAAGGGCGTGTATCCCTTTCCGCTGCTCGCGCGGGCCGACTCCAGCCGTGCCGGGACCGCCAGCGCGGCCTCGAAGCCGTTTGCGGCGAGAACCAAGGAGGAGGGTTTCCCGTGATGGCGATAGGACGGAGGGGTTTCTGTAGGCGTGTAACCAGTAGGAGCTACTTATCGAAGCCCGCCGCCGCGGAGCTGCTCCTTGTAGTTCTCGCCCCAAGCTCTCATTGCGTCAAGAACGGGTCTGAGTGTCTGTCCCAGGTCGGTGAGCGAGTACTCCACCCGTGGGGGCACCTCTGCGAACGCTTCACGATGAACGAGCCCCGTTTCCTCCATGGTTCGTAGGTTGCTGGTCAGAACTTTCTGCGAAATCTTGCCGATCGAGCGTTGCAGCTCCTTAAAGCGCATCGTGCCTTTGAGCGAGAGTTCGCGCAGGATGAGCACCTGCCACTTGTTGCCGATGAGCAAAAGCGTTGTCTCCACTGGGCAGGCAGGCAGGTTCTCCAAAGTCGGTGTTGTCATGTTCGCGAAACCTCCGTCTGCAATCATGCACGTCATTTACATTAGTTTCCTTTTGGTGCTTACAGCACTTTTATGTGCCTACTTTCCATTATATACCTTTGACGCGTATCGTATGAGCTGCAAGGAAAGCGGCGTCGAGTGCCGCAGGTCGAAAGGAAAGCATGATGACCAAGAAAATCGCAGTTGTAGCAGCGAACGGCAGGGCCGGCAGCCTCATCGTTGAGGAGGCCGTGCGTCGCGGATTCGACGTGACCGCCATCGTACGCGGCGAGAATAGGACCGCCGCTCAGAACTCCGTCATCAAAGACGCACTCGAGCTCACGACGGAAGACCTCGAAGGATTCGACGCCGTGGTGGACGCCGTGGGCGGCTGGACGCCCGAGACCATCCCCGGTATCACCGACGCGGGCATCCACTTGGCTAATGTGCTGGTCGGCACCGATGTGCGCCTGCTCATAGTGGGTGGCGCGGGCTCGCTGTTCGTCAACCCCGAGCATACGGTCACCGTCGATATGGGCCCGGACTTCCCCGATGACTGGAAGCCGCTGTCCGCCGCGGCCGGCAAAGTCCTTGCTCACCTTCGCGAAACGGACGGCCTCAAATGGACCTTCGTTTCCCCTGCTGCTGACTTCCAGGCCGACGGCGAGCGCACCGGTGAGTATATCTTGGCGGGCGAGGAGTTCACACTCAACAGCCGCGGCGAGTCAACGCTCTCGTACGCTGACTATGCGATCGCCATGGTCGATGAGATCGAGTCCGGTGACCACGTCGCCCAGCGCATCTCGGTTGTGAGCAAGTAGCTTCATGCCGTTTGGGAAACGGGAGGGTCGATTCCAGTCGCGTCGACCCTCCCGTTGCGTACCGGGGCAACCAGTCTTGTTGCCTAAGTTGTGACATCTTAAACAATGGTTGAGTTTCAGAAGGGGCGTTTTTGGTACTACCGAGCGTGAGCGTTCTCGTAGGCCTCTTTGATATCTTCTGGCAAACCGTCGGGAATCATGGCCCTCAGCTCAGTCTCATTCTCGCCCTGATTCAGCTGCCCGTAGAACCAGCATTTGTACTTCAGCATGTCCAGCGCGCGGTTCATGTTCGCGATCTCTAGCTCCATGTGGGCCTTCCGCTCCTCGAACATGGCCTTGCGTTTGGGGTATGTCGATGGACCCTCCGCGCACCATTCCATGAACAGCCGGATGTCCTTGATCTCCATCCCCGCTTTCTTGAAGCATTCGATGACCCGAAGCGCCTCGAGTTCCGTATCGCCGAATTGCCGAATGCCGGACGTCCGCTCCAATGCCGGGAACAATCCCTGCTTGTCGTAATAGCGCAGCGTTGAGGCGGGCAAACCGAACATCTCCGAAACCTGTCCGATTGTGTACATGGCTCCTCCGAATCAATCTCGAATTCATTCCTTGACCTAAAGTCAGGTTTAGGTATTACCTTCATTCTCGTCATTAGAACAGGGATTGCAAAGGGTGTTCCGTAATGAGGAAACAGATTTGCACCTAAACCATCGACAGGGGGAGATCGATCATGGCAATTAAACAGACGGCAGGCAGGGATGCCCTGGGGGAGTTCGCCCCCAAGTTCGCACAGCTCAATGACGATGTGCTGTTTGGCGAGGTGTGGAGTCGAGAAGACGGGCTTTCCCTTCGAGACCGCAGCGTGGTGACGGTTGTGGCCCTGATGGCGCAGGGACTGACGGACTCTTCGTTTAAATATCATCTGATGTCCGCAAAGAACAACGGGGTGACCAGGGCGGAGATAGCGGAAATCCTTACGCACGCGGCGTTTTATGCGGGATGGCCCAAGGCGTGGGCGGCCTTCCGCATGGCAAAGGAGGTCTGGGCGGATGACGATGCCGCTGATGCAAAAGCCGAGCACCAAAACGAGATGGCCTTTCCCATCGGTGCCCCCAACGACGCATTCGAGAAGTACTTTATCGGGCAAAGCTACCTCGCGCCTCTATCAACCGAGCAGGTTGGCGTCTACAACGTGACGTTCGAGCCCGGCTGCCGCAACAACTGGCACGTGCACCACGCCAAAAACGGCGGCGGACAGATTCTCATCTGCGTGGCTGGTCGAGGGTTTTACCAGGAATGGGGTAAGCCGGCGCAGAAACTGCACCCTGGCGACGTGGTCAACATTGCCCCAGGGGTGAAGCACTGGCACGGAGCCGCACCCGACAGCTGGTTCTCACATCTCGCGTTGGAGGTTCCGGGCGAGGAAGCCTCCAACGAGTGGTTGGAACCTGTGAACGATGAGGATTATCTCAAAGCGACTGACAAGGAGGCTTAAATACCTTCGCCGTCCGCGCCGCCGAGAGCAGGGCGCCCAAATCGGCCTGGATCGCCCCTGCCTTGCTTCCAAGCTGCAACGGAGCCGAGCCGCCCGAGATGTTTACGCTCAAAAGGTGCGCATCCGGCAGCTTCGCGGTCATGCTCCAGAACGGGAGCGTGATGATGCCGGGGGTCATCTCGCCTACGCCGAGCTCCAGCAACAGCACGCGGCGATCGCTGTGCTCGCACACAAAGCGCTCGTATCGTCCGAGGCTCTCGCGCCAGGCCGCACCCTGC
>NZ_CABJDK010000014.1 GCF_902364355.1 Collinsella aerofaciens | reverse complement strand
CTTGTCGGCGAGCGCGGTCATCTTCTTGCCGGTCTCGTAGAGCGCCTTGCCGTCCTCGAGGTAGCCCTCCTGGTCGAAATGCATGATCTCGATCTTCTCGGTTTCCTTCATTTGTCTCTCCTTTCTGGGGTTGTCTCCACATCCCCCATGCCAACGGGCATCAAAACCCGCTTACATTCCGTAACACTCGGCCGCTTTGGCCTTAAGCGCATTGACTGACTCTTCGTAGCCCCCTGCCTTGACTTCCATTTGTTTGGAGACGGCATCGAGATACGGGTGCACGTCCCATGACTTCAGACGCTCGGCGATCATTGCCGCAACCGTCTGGAAGAACACGAGATTGGGAATTGCGCTGAGCAGCGGAGTCACCTGAGGCACCACAACCTCGTGAGCTCCACCCCTGGGATGGGCCGTGAGCAGCACCGTTTTTTTCGTAACGTTCGATAGCGCATCGGCGATATTCGCAAGACGCTCCGACCCCTGCGGATCGTCGACAATAAACACCAGATAACCCGGAACGATCTGCATCTCGGGACCGTGGACGAACTCCTCGCCCTCGTGATGCATAGCCGGAATCTTGATGGTCTCGCTCAGCTTGAGTGCTGCCTCTTCGGCAACGCCATAGTTGGGGCCATTGCCCACAACCATCGCCGGCGCATGTTCCGACAGCTCGAGCATGTGATCTTGCACGTAAGTCTCGGCCGTCTTGCACATGGCGGCATTAGCATGAATAGTCTCGCGCAGGTCGTCAAGACGCTGGGCAACGCCCTCGGCATCAATCGTTCCACGCGCCTGACCGCCGTAAACACCAAAGAGCACCAGATACTCGATGAGCGTCTGGACGCCCAGAGTTACAAAGTCCACCGACTCGACGCCCACGCCGTAGTCGAGAACGATATCGGCATGCTCCTTAATGGGAGCCTCGACGTTTGCTGTGAGCGCAACTGCAGGCATATCGTGCGCGCACATGTAATCGAGCGCCGCAATCGTATTGGTCGAATAGCCACTCTGCGAGACGGCGATGTTGAGCGCATGCTGCGGATAGGTGTGCTCAAAATCGACAAAAGCCTCGGGCGTCACAACGGGCACCTGCATCTGCAGCGCATCTTGCAGGTAATCGCGGGCGCAATCGGCGGCATGGCGCGACGAACCCGAAGCAACGATGCGCAGCGCGTCAAAAGAACCGGACTGGAAAATATCAACGAGCTGCGCTACCAGCTCAGACGAACGCTCGAGGTTCTCTCCCATACGCACATGGGCAAGCTGAACGTAATCGAGCATCTTCATCGTCTCACCTCGTAACAAATCATTAGTATTTGATACCAATCACAGTTACAGGTTACGGCTTTTTGATACCTCTTTGTCGATTAATTTATCCCCATCGGCGAACGGTCGATTTTGAGCCATGTAAGGTTGTATATACGGCTGACCCAACGATCAAAACTGGTTAGCTTACCAGCTGTTATTCACAAAACACCAGCTAATACGTATAGGTATATCCACCCGCATCACCGCGGTTAAACGACTTGACGTACTCGATCGCCTGGCCGCTCGCATCGAAGCTCACGCACTCCAGCGTCAAGGCAAGATCGCCCTGCTCCAGTCCAAGCAGACCGGCATCTCGCGCGCCCAGCGCTTCGATATCGAGCTTTTCCTGTGCCATGACCGGCTTTCGGCCCAGCATCTCATAGGTCTCGTACAAACTGAAGACCGACACGTCAATATCTTCAATTGTGGGAAACAGCAGGCACGGGATGAACGCCATCTCAATCGATACGGGATTGCCGTTGACGCAGTTCAAACGCCGAATCGAATACAGCAAATCGTCCTCGACAATGCCAAACAGGTTGGCATAATATGGACCCGCATAACGCTTGGAACGCGCGAGGATGCGGACGGACGGCTCGCCGCCCGAAGCACGAACCGACTCGCGAAAGCCTCCTGTTCGCTCGTAAGCAACAGGCACTTTCTGTGCCACAAACGCGCCCTTTCCGCGGACGCGGCGAATCTGCCCGCGCCGAACTAACTCGTCCACAGCACTCCGGATAGTCAGGCGTGTCGTGCCAAACTCCTCGGCAAGTTCATTTTCGGACGGAATCATGGAACCCGTGGGATATATACCGCGCTCGATACACTCTTCAATTCGACGTCGTATGCGCATATAAACCGGGGTGGCATCTACTGTTTCAGCCATTGTTCACCTGCCGCGCTCTTCTTGCCGTTCTTTTCGCCGTTATCGGCAAAGCGGAACTTTGTGGGCAAAATCACCGATTTGCAATGCTCCACAAAACGCATGTCCTTATCGAACTCAATCGAGCTCTGATAGAAAACAGGCGTCCCCTCGTCCTGCTGAAGCAGTTCGGCCTCTTCGGCATTCAGGCGCGAAATCGAAACATGTTCACACCCATGCTCCACGCGTACGCCGCCTTCTTGAAGCAAAACATCGTACAGGCTTTCTTGCGTATAGTCGTGATTGGGAAGTGACGGGCACAGGGACAGATTGACGTGAGCCGTCTCGATTGACGCCGGCTCGCCCTCGATAAGTCGAACGCGTTGCATGCGGAGTAAAGGAGCGCCTACAGACACCCCAAGCTTGTCGGCAAGCGCTTCATCCGCCTCGATGGTCCCGGTGGAAACCAGACGAGAAGAGGGATGCAGGCCGGCAGTCCGCACAGCATCGGAAAAGTTATACGTTTCCTGGAAGATGTTCAGCGGCTTAGGAGGACACAAATACGTACCCGATCCGCGACGGCTCTCGAGCGTTCCGCACGAGATGAGCCGCATGATACCGGCGCGCAACGCCGTACGCGAAACGCCGATGTCTTCGCACAGCACGCGCTCGGCCGGCAGGCGATCGCCGCCGGCAAGCTGATGGTGCTGGATATACCAAAGAATTCCCTCAACAGCACGATCTTTGGGGGGAATTGCATAAGATTCGCCTGCCATTGCACAGACTCCTCATTCAGAAACGTATGTCGCCAAAATTAGGCCAGCCCTCCCATGGCATCAAATTCGGCCTTAATCTTCTCGGCGACATTCCGATACGACTTATATAGACTTGAATCGCGTTTGACTTCGTCGGTCATAACAGGAATCTCTAATTTGGAAACCTCGTCTTTTCCCGTCTGAACCGCCACAACAACGCCCATACCAAGACACATATTACGCTTGGCAGCGTTCATTTTTGCCGCCTTAGCGGGATTTGCCAGAATACGCTGGGCAAATTCCTGTTTTGAGACCGCTTCCTCGGCCTCCGGATCGCCCGCCTCGGCCACTTCGCACTGCAGCACGTCCGCGTAGTCAAATATCTTTGGCTCTGCACCGCGCTGATGCACAGCCCACTTGCGGCGCGTGGCATCCTGGTAGATAGCCGGCAAAAACGTAAACCGCGGCGGGTCCAAAATCGTATCCGTGATGGTAAACACATCGGGATCAAAGGCATCCTGCGGGTTTTTCTTCTTGAATAGCCCCATATCAGCCTCCCGTACTAGCATTAAACAACTCAAGCTGAATATAGCACCAATTTCAAGCCGCCGCCTTATCGCATCGGTGCGTGGCGCCTATGGCTCGCTCAGCGGAAAAGTTCATGGACGAGGGCCAGGGTGCCTGCTTTGTTTTGAGAAGTGGGCTTCGCGAACTTCTCAAAACAAAGCAGGCACCCCGGCCCCGGCGATGTAATCTTGGCTGACCCTAGTTGGATGCACGATCCACAAGGCAGCAACAGCCAAGTTCCCATCACATTAAAAAATATCAGCGCCGCAGATCGAAACGGTCGAGATGGCCGCCTCCGGGCGAGACCGTCCCGGATGTTATTCGTTGTCGCCCGCGGTCATCTGCGTTGCGGAGAGTGCGCCGTCGGCAGCAGTTGCGGCAGCGGCATCGGGCCAGACCCAGTCGGTAAAGGCCGGGTGATCGAAGCCCTCGTCGCACGCGAACTCAAAGGCCTCGGTGCGGAAGGCCTCCCACTTATCGATCTGCTCGGCAAACTTATCGGCGTCGACCATGTGCAGCACGTCGGCGGCAAGCGCCCAGCGGTCCATGTTGTTCAGACGCAGCATGTCGAACGGCGTGGTCGTGGAGCCTTTCTCCTCGTAGCCGTGGACGCGAAAGGCATCGTGGCCGGGGCGGTTCCAAATCAGACGGCGGATCGTGCCGGCATAGGCGTGGAATGCGAAGAGGACGGGCTTCTCGCCGCAGCCGAACAGCTCAGCCCAGCGCTCGTCGCTGATGGCCTGGTCGTTCTCGCAGACGTTCTGAATCTTGAGCAGATCGACCACGTTGACGAACCACACCTTAATGCCCAGTTTGCGCAGCATATCGGTTGCAGCCAGGGCCTCGAGCGTCGGCACGTCACCGCAGGTCGCAACCACGATGTCGGCCTCGGCAAGCGAGCTGGCAGTCGATGCCCACTCCCAAGTCGCGACGCCCTCGGCGAGTTCGGACTTGGCCTCGTCGACCGTCTGGAAGGTCGGGGCGGGCTGCTTGCCGCAGAAGATGGCGTTGACGCAGTCGGTGGACTGGTAGACGCGCTCGGCCACGGCGAGCGCCATGTTGGCGTCGGCCGGATAGTAGGCGTTCACGATATGCGTATCGTTGGTCTTATTGAGCAGCAGGTCGATAAAGCCGGGGTCCTGGTGCGAGAAGCCGTTGTGGTCCTGACGCCAGACATGGCTCGACAGCAAAATGTTGAGGCCGCTGATGGGGGCACGCCACGGAATCTCGCGCTTGGTAGCCTCGAGCCACTTGCAGTGCTGGTTGACCATGGAGTCGACCACATGGACAAAGCTCTCGTAGGAGCTCCACACGCCGGAACGGCCAGTGAGCACGTAGGCCTCGAGGAAGCCCTCGCACTGGTGCTCGGAAAGCTGCTCGACAACCTTACCGGAGCCTGCCAGCAGCTCGTCGTTGGCCTCGTCCTCGTAGAAGCCGGCATCCCACTGCTTCTTGGTCACCTTGTAGGCAGCCTGCAGGCGGTTAGACGCGGTCTCGTCGGGACCGAAGATGCGGAAATCGTCCATGTTCTTGGCCAGAACGTCGGCAGTGTACTCACCAAAGACGCGGGCGGCCTCGGTGGAACCCCAGCCGTGGCCCTTACTTGCGACGGGAATCTCGTGGGCATGAATATCGGGCAGTTCGAGCTCGCGGCGCACCTTGCCGCCGTTCGCGTTGGGGTTGGCGCCGATGCGCAGCTCGCCGGTCGGCATAAAGGCCGTCACCTCGGGACGCACCTGACCCTCGGGCGTAAAGAGCTCCTCAGGCTTGTAGGAGCGCAGCCACTCGCGTAGCACGCGGAAGTGCTCGTGGGTGTCCTTGGCACTCGCCAGCGGCACCTGATGCGCGCGCCAGGAGTCCTCGGTCTTCTTGCCATCGATGTGCTTGGGGCAGGTCCAGCCCTTGGGCGTACGGAACACGATCATGGGATAGGCCGGGCGGACCACGGTCTCGCCCGCGGCTGCCCGGGCCTGAGCGGTGGCCTTAATGTCGCAGATCTCGTCAAAGACCTGCTCAAACAGGGCGGCAAAACGCTCGTGGATCCTCGCGTGGCTCTCGTCGTCAAAGCCGGCGACAAAGAAGTGCGGCTTGTAGCCCATGCCCTCAAAGAACTTGGCCAGCTCCTCGTCGGACACGCGAGCGAGGATGGTGGGGTTGGCGATCTTGTAACCGTTGAGGTGCAGGATCGGCAGGACGATGCCATCGGTTGCCGGGTTCACGAGCTTGTTGGACTGCCAAGAGGTGGCAAGCGGACCGGTCTCGGACTCGCCGTCGCCCACCACGGCCACGGCCAGCAGGCTCGGGTTGTCCATGACGGCGCCGTAGGCGTGGCTGAGCGTGTAGCCAAGCTCGCCGCCCTCGTGGATGGAGCCGGGCGTCTCGGGCGCAAAGTGGCTCGGGATGCCGCCGGGGTAGGAGAACTGGCGGAAGAACTTCTGCAGGCCGGCCTCGTCATTGGTGATGTCGGGACGAATCTCGCGGTAGGTGCCATCGAGCAGCGACTGGGCGGTGCCGGCGGGGCCACCGTGACCCGGGCCCATCAGGAAGATGGCGTTCTGGTTGTGGTCGGCGATGAGACGGTTGACGTGGCCGAACAGGAAGTTGATGCCGGGCGTGGTGCCCCAGTGACCAACCAGGCGATGCTTGACGTCCGGACGACCAAAGTCGCGCGTCTCGCCGGTCTTCTCGTCGACAAAGTCGCTGCGCATCAGCGGGTTGGAGCGAAGGTAAATCTGGCCGACGGACAGGTAGTTCGAGGCGCGCCAGTACAGGTCGACACCCTCGAGCTCGGAAGCGGGGACCTCATGTCCCAGTTTTTGCCACGGCGTTCCCAGTGTTTTAGCCATTGTTTATGTCCCTTCGCTGCGCGGTTGCCTTTCGATACGGCAACCATTCGTTGGGACTAGTATATTTGCTAAAACGTTTTATCATGGTGAAAAAACGTTTTAGCATCTTTATCGATCCCATCGATTGGCAAAACGCGACATTCACCTGCGGCATTATCTGTCACAGGTACTCCATATTCAATCTGCATGAATTGGTAAACGTGTTTAGTTGTGTTTAGTAAGCTCGAGCACACTGCCCTTCACGATAAGCGCCGGCTCCAGAACGACCTCTTCGGCACGCCTACCGCCCCTACCGGCAAGACGCTTGGACATGCAGCCAAAAGCATGCTCCGCAAGGACACCAGGATCCTGCTCAATGGCGGTCAGCGCCGGCTCAAAGAGAACGTCGGCCGCCGAGTTGTCATAGCTTACGACCGAAATATCGCCCGGGATGCTCTTCCCCATCTCGTGCAAGCGCTTGAGCAGACCGAGGGCGATGTTATCCGAACTTGCGAACACAGCGGTGGCATCGGTTGCGAGTACCGCCTCCGAAGCCTCGTAGGCACTCGGAATGTAGTACTCGCTCTCAAACTCCAAACGTGCGTCGATAGGCAGGCCAACCTCGCGCAGCGCGCGCTCATAGCCGGCAAGTCGCTTACGCCCCGTATTGGAACGGCGCGCGTTAACCAAGCAGGCAATGCGACGGTGGCCCTGCTCGATCAGATAGCGAGTGGCCATGTAGCCACCCATCTCGTGGTCGAACATCACTTTGTCGCACTCGAGCCCCTCAATGGCACGGTCGACCATCACGGCAGGGATAGGCAGATGGCTGACTTCTTCGCGCAGGGCGCGGTCGTCGGAGAACTCGTCGCCCACAACCAGGAAGACACCATCAACGCCGCGCGTCACCAGCTGGCGCAGCAGCTCCAGATCGTCATCGGCGCTTCCGCCCGAACTGGTAATGAAGAGCGCATAGCCGTCCTCGCGGCAGCGCTTTTCCAGGCTACCGGCGAGCGAGGCAAAAAAGCGGCTCTCGATGTTAGGGACGATAAGGCCCAGCGTGCGCGACTCGCGCATGACCAGGCTGCGCGCAATCTGGTTGGGAACATAGTGGTTGCGCGCCGCGACCTCTTTGATGAGCTTGCGGTTTTCTTCCGAGATGCGACAGGGCCGATTATTGAGAACAAGCGAGACCGACGAGGGGGAAAGCCCCACCTCCTGGGCGATCTGCTTGAGGGTGACTTTGTTGGCCATCTCGCTCCTTCCGGGTTTACGCGCAATCTCTTGAAAGTATAGCGACTACCCCTCTACCTCGGTGATAAACACTTTACCAATCCGGTGGACGGCTGTTTTATCGCCGCCAGCGCACCAAATCCGTCCGGGTGGGGTATATTGCAATCGATTGATGACAACGACCACCAAAAGGCGGATATTCGTATGCACGAGAACGATTTTTTTAACGAGGACCTGCTGTGCGCGCTCGCTGGCGTTGCCGGCGAGGACAACGTGCTGATGAGCGAGCCCATGCGCGAGCACACCACGTTTAAGATCGGCGGTCCGGCCGACGTCTTTGTCACGCCCGATACTGAGCAAGGCCTCGTCGCCACGCTCGATACCTGCTATCGCTGCAATCTACCACTCACCATCGTGGGCAACGGCTCCGACTTGCTCGTCGGCGACAAGGGCATCCGCGGCGTCGTCGTAGCGCTGGGCGAGGGCCTCTCCGACATTACGGTCGACGGCACGCACGTCACGGCGGCAGCCGGCGCCTTGCTTTCCGATGTCGCAGCCGCGGCAGCCGAGGCCGGCCTTACCGGCATGGAGCCCATCTCGGGCATTCCCGGATCGGTCGGCGGTGCCTGCTACATGAACGCCGGAGCATACGGCGCCTGCATGGCCGATGTGCTGGAGTCCGTGCGCGTCTACAAGCCCGCCCGCATGCTCGACGACGGCACCCGCGGTAGCGGCAGCATTATCGAGTTCGATGTCGATGAGCTCAACCTGGGCTATCGCAAGAGCCGCATTGCCGACGACGGTTTCATCGTGCTTTCGGCCACTTTCAATCTCGCCCCGGGCAACGCCGCGATGATCAAGGCCGACATGGACGACTACCGCCAGCGCCGCGAGGACAAGCAGCCACTCGACATGCCGAGTGCCGGCTCCACCTTCAAGCGCCCCGAGGGCCACTTTGCCGGCAAGCTCATCATGGACGCCGGCCTGCGAGGACACGCCATTGGCGGCGCGCAGGTGAGCGAAAAGCACTGCGGCTTCATCGTCAACGCCGACCACGCCACCGCCGCCGATGTCGACGAACTCATCCGCCACATCCAAACAACCGTCAAAGACCAATTCGACGTGGACCTCGAACCCGAAGTCCACCGAGTCGGCGAATTCCTCTAAAAAAGAAGGCCCCGAAAGGGGCCTTCACTTTCTTTTATTCAGACAACCAATCCGGTGCGTAGCGCCCCGAACCCGAGAGGGCCGCGTGCCCGCCCGCAATATATTTGATTGATCGCGAGTTCCGCACGCAAAGAAGGCCACTTAATGTGGCCTTCGTCTTGCGCAGGACTGCCCGAGCAGACAATCAAATATATTGCGGGCGGGCACGCGGCCCAGTCGGCTTTACGACAGCGCAATACCGCCAAGCCAGCCCCAACGCACGCCAGAGCCAGTACCATAAAAGCTAATGAACGAATCGAGCGACTTCGATGTAATGGCACCCTCGTTGCTCATAACGATGCCGCCGCCAACGTAGATACCCACATGACCGTAGATAAGGCCCGGAGCACCCGTGCCGCTGTGCGAGGAATCGGCCACGATCATGCCCACCTGCAGCGCCGAGCGATCGGAGCTATAGCACCAGGCGTTGAACATGTCGCAGGCGTTGCCGCCAAAGTAGCCAACGCCGGCGTTACGGAAGACATTGGTAACCCACGCCGCGCACCAGTTCTGACCCGGCGAAGGCGTGGAGTAGCACGCGTTGACGACAGCCTGCTGCTTGCCCGAGCCGGCATTCTGCTGCGGAGTTCCGGGCGCATACGATCCACCGCCCGAGCTCGAACCACCCGAGTAGGAATTGTTCTTGTTCGCGGCGGCCGCGGCAGCGGCGGCCTTCCTGGCAGCCTCCTCGGCCTGGGCGGCAGCGAGAATCTCGGAATCACGCTGAGCCATGAGCTCCTTGACGTCGTCGGAAAGACCGTTCAGCACGGTCTGGACCTCTTGTTGCTTGGCCTGCATATCCTGCATCTGAGCCGTCTGCTGATCCTTGAGTTTCTCCAGGTTGGCCTTTTGTGCTTCGAGCTCGGTCTTCTGTGCGTCGAGCTCGGCCTGAATCGTCTGGATGTCCTCGATGGCATCGCGGTCGCTCTTGTTGATCTTCTCAACGTAATGCGCGTTGGCAACGAGCTCCTCAAACGAGCCAGAGGCCAGCAGCAGCGACAGGATGTTCGTGCCGCCGGACTTGTAGCTGGCGGCCACGCGATCGGAAAGGTCGTTACGCTTCTTCTTGAGCTCGGCCTTCTTTTCATCGATCTGGGCCTGTGTGTCGTCAATCTTGCCCTGGACATTCTCAATGTCGTTGAGGGTCTGGGCATTCTTGTTGGCCAGCGCCGCATACTCATTTGCGATGCCGTCGAGCTGGGCCTGGACCTCGTCGAGCTGGGCCTGGGCGGCATTCAATTTATCGGTGGTTTCTTTGGAAGCCTCCGCCGCATGGGCGCGAGCGGGCAGGCCAAAAAGAACTGCCGCAGAAGCGGCGCCGAACAGGGCCTTAAGGGCAGTGCGGCGCGAAAGCTCCTGGGAAAGGATGGAATCGCTGTTTGGTGACATATGTACTCCGTTACATGCTTATTTATATGTCGCTCAACTCATACATACTAGCGTACATATGGCGCGTCCCAACGATTTCCACGAACGGCAGGAAACTGCAAGGTCGGCGGCTCGTAAGCAATTGTTTAATTTGAGGTAACAATTGGGCAAGCTCTTATATGAGTACGTTAACATAATCCTCTGCTTTTCCTCAGCGCACGATTTGGGCGTCCCCGCCTGCGCTATACTCCCCTCTAGAAGTGTTCCTGATTCGATAGGAGACTACATGTCCAAAGCACTCGACCCCAAAGACACCTGCGTCCTCGTTACCGGTGGCGCCGGCTTTATCGGCTCGCACACCGTCGTTCAGCTGCTCGAGGGTGGCTACCAGGTCGTCATCGTCGATGATCTCTCCAACTCCAGCGCCGTCGCCGTCGACCGCGTCAAGACCATCGTGGGCGACGAAGCCGCCAAGAACCTCACCTTCTACGAGGCCAACGTGCTCGACCGCGATGCGATGAACAAGATCTTCGATACCCATCAGATCGACCGCGTCATCCACTTTGCCGGCTTTAAGGCCGTCGGCGAGTCGGTGAGCAAGCCCGTCGAGTACTACCACAACAACATCGAGAACACCTTGGTGCTCATCGACGTCATGCGCAACCATGGTTGCAAGTCCATCATCTTCTCGAGCTCCTCGACCGTCTACGGCGACCCGGACAACCCGCCCGTCACCGAGGAAGACCCCAAGAAGCCCGCAACCAACCCCTATGGCTGGACCAAGTGGATGATCGAGCAGATCCTTATGGACGTCCACACCGCCGACCCCGAGTGGGACGTCGTGCTGCTCCGTTACTTCAACCCCATCGGCGCTCATCCGTCGGGCCTGATCGGCGAGGACCCCAAGGGCATCCCCAACAACCTGGTGCCCTATGTCGCCCAGGTCGCCGTGGGCAAGCTCGAGGCCGTTCAGGTCTTTGGCAACGACTACCCCACCCCCGACGGCACCGGCGTGCGCGACTACATCCACGTGTGCGATCTGGCCTCTGGTCACGTTGCCGCCCTTAACTGGATGAACGGCAAGACCGGCGTCGAGATCTTTAACCTGGGCACCGGCACCGGCACCTCGGTACTCGAGGTCGTCGCCGCCTTCTCCAAGGCTTGTGGCAAGGAGCTGCCCTACGTGATCCGCGAGCGCCGCGCCGGCGACATCGCTGCCAACTGGTGCGATGCCTCCAAGGCCGAGCGCATGATGGGCTGGAAGGCCCAGTACGACATCGCGGACATGTGCCGCGATAGCTGGAACTGGCAGAGCCACAACCCCAACGGCTTCGCCGACGCCGAGTAGCAAAAACCTACATACCGTTCTTGCCCCGATCTCACGTTGTGAGGTCGGGGCTTTTTTCATGGCATGTAGCCATTCGCCGAAAATCGACCAACTTTTTTATCTTGCCTGTACATGTTTAAACAACATGTTTTACAATAGGCGTATCGAATCAGAACATCGGAGGCGGACTGCACACCCATCGGCAGGCCGACCCCACAACAAGAAGGTTGGTGAGCGCATTCATGGAGCGTGCAAGCGGCGTCCTCATGCCCGTCTCATCTCTGCCCGGACCATACGGAATCGGCGGCTTTGGCTGGAATGCCTACGACTTCGTCGATTTTCTCGCCTCGTGCAAACAACATTACTGGCAGATTCTGCCCCTTACGACGACCAGCTATGGCGATTCGCCTTATCAGTCGTTCTCGGCCCGCGCGGGCAACCCCAACTTTATCGACTTTGCCGAGCTTATCGAGGCAGGGTATCTGGAGCAGCGCGATATCGATGGCGTGTATCTGGGATCCGACCCCAGCAATGTCGACTACGGTGCTATCTTTGGCGGCCGCCGTCAGATTCTCGACCGCGCCGCCGAGCGCTTTGCTGCCGACAAGCTGGCCGATTTCGATGACTTTATCCAGGCCAACGAGGACTGGCTCATCCCCTACTGTGAGTTCATGACCGTCAAAGAGGAGTGCGGTCTCAAGGCGTTTTGGGAGTGGCCCGCGGAGCTCCGCACCCGCGGCGAGGCTTCCGCCAAGGTCTGCGCCGACCATCCGGCGCGTATGCTCTACCACCAGATGACGCAGTACTTCTTCGATCGCCAGTGGAGCCGCCTCAAGGCCTATGCCAACGAGCGCGACATTCTCATCATCGGCGACCTGCCCATCTATGTCTCGCGTGACTCCGTCGAGATGTGGGCGACACCTGAGCTCTTTAAGATCGACGCCGCCGGCAATCCCGTGAGCGTCGCCGGCACGCCGCCCGACCAGTTCTCGGCTACCGGCCAGTACTGGGGCAACCCCATCTACGACTGGGACGCCATGGAGGCCGACGGCTTCTCCTGGTGGGAGGGCCGCATTCGCGCCGCCCTCGACATGTACGACGTCATCCGCCTGGATCACTTCCGCGGCTTCGAGGCCTATTGGGAGGTGCCGTTCTCCTCGCCTGATTCGTCCTACGGTTCGTGGACGCAGGGTCCCGGCCTCAAGCTCTTCAAGACACTCGAGGAAAAGCTCGGCACGCTGCCCATCATCGCCGAGGATCTGGGCTTCCTCACCCCCGGCGTCATCGATATGCGCGACAACTCGGGCTTCCCCGGCATGAAGATCCTGCAGTTTGCCTTTGAGGGCACCAACTCGTACTACCTGCCGCACAACTACATTGCCAACACCGTCGCCTACGTGGGCACTCACGACAACGAGACGGCACGCGGCTGGTTTGAAGGAACGGCTACCCCGCGTCAGCGCGAGCAGACAGCCCTGTACACCCATCAGCAGGCCGGCGAACCCATCGCCGACGCGCTCAACCGAACCATCGCAGCCAGCGTGAGCGACACGTGCGTCTACACCATGCAGGACCTGCTCAACTTGGGCAACGAGGCGCGCATCAACACCCCTGCCACGCTGGGCGGCAACTGGACCTGGCGCATGCTCGACGGCGCCATCACCCGCGAGCTCGAGCACAAACTCACCGACTGGACCGAGACCTACTTCCGCATCCCGTCGGAAGCCGAAATCGAGCTTCCTCAATAGGAGCTACCGCGCCCGACCCCTCCCCACCGTGCGGACGCGCTTGCTTACCCGCGCGAGGCCACCCCAATCCCCTCGCGCGGGATTCTTATGAATTGCAGACATGTAATCAACCCATTACAGGAGGAAACATGCCCCAAATTAACCTCATGGAACTCGCCGAGCAGTCTTTTGGCACCTCGCTCGAGCAGCTCGACGACCGTCGCATTTACAAGCTGCTGGTCAAACTCGTGCAGGAGCGCTCCGCCGCCTGCCCGCTCAACAACGGCAAGAAAAAGCTCTATTACATTTCCGCCGAATTTTTGATCGGCAAGCTGCTCATCAACAACATGATCGACCTCGGCATCTACGACGAGGTTAAGGACCAGCTCACCGCCACAGGCCACGACCTCAACAAGATCGAGGAGTTCGAGGTCGAGCCGTCGCTCGGCAACGGCGGCCTGGGCCGCCTGGCCGCATGCTTCCTGGATTCCATCGCCACGCTGGGCTTGACCGGCGATGGCGTGGGCCTCAACTATCACTACGGCCTGTTCCGTCAGCGCTTTGTCGACAACCAGCAGAAGGCCGTCCCCGACGAGTGGCTCGGTGAGCAGGACATCCTAGTCGACGACGACCGCTCCTACACCGTCGAGTTCGGTGATTTTGCCGTTACCTCCAAGCTCGTCAACATCGACGTGCCCGGTTACGGCCAGCCCACCAAGAACCGTCTGCGCCTGTTCGACCTGGCGAGCGTCGACGACGGCCTGGTCCCCGGCAGCTCCATCGACTTCGACAAGACAGAGATCGCCAAGAACCTCACCTTGTTCCTCTACCCCGACGATTCCGACGAGCAGGGCCGCCTGCTTCGCATCTACCAGGAATACTTCATGGTGAGCAACGCCGCCCAGCTCCTGATCGACGAGGCCATCGAGCGCGGCAGCAACCTGCACGATCTGGCCGACTACGCCGTGGTCCAAATTAACGACACGCACCCCACCATGGTCATCCCCGAGCTCATTCGCTTGCTCACCACCGAGCATGGCATCGAGTTTGACGAGGCCGTGACCATCGTACGCTCCATGGTCGCCTACACTAACCACACGATTCTTGCCGAGGCGCTCGAGAAGTGGCCGCTCGTCAGCCTGCAGAAGGTCTCCCCTGCCATCGCCGACATTATCGTCAAGCTCGATGAGATCGCGAAAGCCGAGCACGATGACCCGCGCGTCGCCATCATCGACGAGCACGACACCGTCCACATGGCCCACATGGACATCCACTTTGGCTTCTCCATCAACGGCGTAGCCGCCCTCCACACCAAGATCCTGGAGGACACCGAGCTTCATCCGTTCTACGAGATCTATCCCGAGAAGTTCTCCAACAAGACCAACGGCATCACCTTCCGCCGTTGGATCCATGGAGCCAACCCCGCGCTCGCCAGCCTGCTCGACGATGTAATCGGCACCGACTGGCGCAGCACCGGCGATCTGAGCAAACTCGCCAAGTTCGCCGACGACAAGGACGTTCTTGAGCGCCTGGCCGCCACCAAGGTCGAGGCCAAGGCCATCATGCGCCAGTTCATGGCGCTCGAGCGGGGCGTGACCATTCCCTCCAACGCCATCATCGACGTCCAGGTCAAGCGCATCCACGAGTACAAGCGTCAGCAGATGCTCGCGCTCTACATCATCTGGAAGTACTTCGATATCAAGAACGGCAACAGGCCTAAGCACCCTGTCACCATCATCTTTGGCGGCAAGGCGGCGCCTGCCTACACTATCGCGCAGGACATCATCCATCTGATCCTGACGCTGTCGCAGTGGATTGCAAACGACCCCGACGTGGCTCCCTACCTGCAGGTTGTCATGATTGAGAACTACAACGTCACCGCCGCCGAGCGCGTGATCCCCGCCGCTGACATCTCCGAGCAGATCAGCCTGGCCTCCAAGGAGGCGAGCGGCACCTCCAACATGAAGTTCATGCTCAACGGCGCCCTAACCCTGTGCACGCTCGACGGTGCCAACGTGGAGATTGCCGAGCTCGTGGGCGACGAGAACATCTATACCTTTGGTGCCTCGTCCAAACAGGTCGAGCAGCTCTACGCCGACGGCACCTACAACGCCGGTGCGCTCTACCGCAAGCCCGGCATTAAACTGCTGGTGGACTTCATCACCAACCCGGCCTTTATGGCAACCGGCAACGCCGAGCGCCTGCAGCGCCTGCACGACGACATTAAGGGCAAGGACTGGTTTATGGCCCTGCTCGACATTGAGGAGTACATCCAGACCAAGGAGCGCGTGCTGGCCGACTACGAGGACCAGGACGCCTGGATGCGCAAGGCGCTCATCAATATCGCCAACGCCGGCACCTTCTCGTCCGACCGTACGATCTCCCAGTACAACGACGAGATTTGGCACCTGAGCTAGCTCATTCCCCTTACCCATCCTCTTGAGAAACGGAGTCGTGGCAACACGGCTCCGTTTTTTGTGCCCGCACGTTACCCTGTGATCCGACTCGGCCAAACAATCTCGATCCGTAGCAATTACTCAACCAAAACGGTCCCAGCCGTTACAGATTGAGACATACCGGCCCCTCCCCTCGGGTTTATCTCAATCTGTAACATCTAGCAGGTGAAATTCGCCTTTGGTGTTACAGATTTAGATGAAATGGTTAGCTCAGCGGAACCGTCTCGATCTGTAACATCTAACGTCCGAAATCGGCCCTATCCGTTACAGATCGAGACAAACGACCGGTCAGACAGTCCCAACACAAAGAAAGGCTCCCCTCTCGCCCAGTGGACGGGAGGGGAGCCTTATATGTGACCGCGGCAAAAGGATGGCAAAGCCGCAGTCGCCCAAAGGGAGGGCCTGGATGCACCGGGCCTAGATAAGGTTCTTGCCAGACACCTTATCGAAGAGATGAGTCGCGTTCTTCTCGAACTTGAACCAGATGGGGTCGCCAGCCTTGAGCGCGCCCTTGGCCTCGAGGTCGACGACGGGGATAATCAGGACAAACTGGCCGTCGGGAGCGGTCACGTGGACATGCTCGGTCGAGCCCATGAGCTCGGTCACCTCGACGGTGCCCTGGAGCGCACCCTCCTCGCCCTTGTCGGCAAGCAGAATCTGCTCGGGACGCACGCCGGCCGTGATCTCCTTCACGTCGCCGCCGTCCCAGTTGAGAGCAAGCTGAGCGCAGGTCTCGGGGGCGAGCGCCACGTTCATATCCTCGGTCTTGACGGTAAAGCCGTTGCCCGAGCGCACCAGCTGGGCATCGAAGAAGTTCATCTGCGGCACGCCGATAAAGCCGGCGACGAAGATGTTCGCGGGATGGTTGAAGACCTCCTGCGGGGTGGCGATCTGCTGGACGACGCCATCCTTCATGACCACGATACGGTCACCGAGGGTCATAGCCTCGGTCTGGTCGTGAGTAACATAAATGAACGTGCCCTTGATCTCATGACGCAGCTTAATGAGCTCGGCGCGCATCTGGTTACGAAGCTTAGCATCCAGGTTGGACAGGGGCTCGTCCATCAGAAAGACCTTGGGGTCACGTACGATGGCGCGGCCGATGGCGACACGCTGACGCTGGCCGCCGGAGAGTGCCTTGGGCTTACGGTCAAGATACTCGGTAATACCCAGGATCTCGGCAGCGGAGCGAACCTTGCGGTCGATCTCGTCCTTGGGGACCTTCTTGAGCTCGAGCGTAAACGCCATGTTCTCGTACACCGTCATATTGGGGTACAGAGCATAGCTCTGGAACACCATGGCGATGTCGCGGTCCTTGGGAGCGACGTCGTTGACGCGCTTGCCGTCGATGAGCACGTCGCCCGAGGTGATATCCTCCAGGCCGGCGACCATGCGCATCGTCGTGGACTTACCGCAGCCAGAAGGGCCAACGAGGACGATGAACTCCTGGTCGTGAACGGTGAGGTTGAAGTCCTCTACAGCGAGCACACCGTCCTCGGTAACCTTGAGGTTGTGCTTCTTCTCCTCGGTTTTCTTCTTTTTGCCAAAGAAGCCCTTCTTTTTTGACTCGTTGTTGGGATACACCTTCTGAACATGTTTGAGAACGATCTCGGCCATGTCTTTACCTTTCGATACGCGGCGCCGCGCTGAGAGGCGCCGCCAAAACTTGCAAAACAGTTACGGCATCAGCCCTTGACGGCACCTGCCACAACGCCGTCAATGATGTACTTCTGGCAGAAGATGTACATGATGACGATGGGGATGACGACCATCATGATGCATGCCATCATGGGGCCGAGCTCGACGTGGCCATAGCCGCCACGGAAGTACTGGATCAAGATAGGAATGGTCTTGTACTTGGTGGAGTCGAGCGTAAGGTAGGGCAGCAGATAGTCGTTCCAGACCCACATGGTCTCAAGGATGCCGACCGAAAGATAGGTGGGCTTCATAATGGGAAGGACGATCTTAAAGAACACCTGGACCGGGTTGCAGCCGTCGATCATGGCCGCTTCCTCAATCTCGAGCGGGATGTTCTTGACGAAGCCGGCGAACATAAAGACCGCGAGACCCGCGCCAAAACCAAGGTAGATGAAGCAGATGTTAAACGGCGTGTTAAAGCCGATGCGGTCCGCGAGGTTGGACAGCGTGAACATGAGCATCTGGAACGGTACGACCATCGAGAAGACGAACAGGTAATAGAAGAAGTTCGAGATCTTGCTGTTGACGCGCACCACGTACCAAGCGCACATGGAGCAGCACACCAGAATCAGCACGACCGACGTGACCGTGATGATGAGCGAGTACATAAACGCCGAGGCAAAGCCCTGCTCGTTCAGAGCGTGCACGTAGTTTGCGAGGCCGTTGAACGTCTCGGGCGTGAGCAGATCGAACGCCGTGGTGGTGCTGATTGCGGTCGCTTTCTTAAAGGAATTGAGCGCAATCATGAACACGGGGTAGATCCATGCGAGCGACAGAATCGTAAAGAAGATCGAGAGCGCGCGGTTGATAGCCTTATCGCGTTTCATTACTGCTGCACCTCCTTGGACCTCGTGGCCTTAAGCTGGATCATAGAAATAGCGACAACCAGGATGCAGAAGATAACTGCCTTGGCCTGACCGATGCCCTGCCATGCGATGCCAGCACGCGAATAGAACGTGTTGTAGATGTTCAGGGCGAGCATCTCGGTGGAGTGCGCCGGGGCGCCACCGGTAAGGGCGAGGTTCTGGTCGAACAGCTTAAAGCCGTTGGTGATGGACAGGAACAGGCAGATGGTGATGGTCGGCATCAGGTTGGGGATCTTAACCTTCCAAAACGTCTGCCATGCCGTAGCGCCATCGACCTTGGCGGCCTCGATGTAGTCAGACGGAATGGACTGCAGACCGGCGATGTAGATGATCATCATGTAGCCGACCTGTTGCCACAGGGTCAGGATGATAAGGCCCCAGAAGCCAGCGGCGGAGTTGAGGGCGATAAGCTGGGCACCCACGTTGGAGAGCAGGCAGTTGATCAGAATCTGCCAAATGTAACCCAGTACAATGCCGCCAATCAGGTTAGGCATAAAGAAAATCGTACGGAAGATGTTGGTGCCCTTGAGCGCCTTGCGAGTGAGCGCCTGCGCAATGGCCAGCGCGATCACGTTGATGAGCACCGTCGACAGGAAGGCAAACGCCACGGTAAAGAAGAACGACGTGGAGAACTGCGGATCGGACAGCGCGCGCACGTAGTTCTCGATACCGACAAAGTGCGCGTTATTGATGGTAATAAACTGGCAGAACGAGAGATAGAAACCCTGGATAAAGGGAATCACGAACCCGATCATAAACGCCAGGCACGTGGGCAGCATAAAGAGCGGCCACCAGCGCTTGAGTGCTTTGCCCATAGAAGGGTCCTTTCAATATGCAGGGGGCGGGCAAACCTACGTCTGCCCGCCCCCTGTCGCTAATCAGATAGCTTGGGCAGCAACTGCTTACTCGGAAGCAGCCTTCTCGGTCTTCCAGCCATCGACGAAGGCGTTCTTGACGCCGTCCCACTTGGTGTTGTCGGCAGCATAAGCGATGAGAGCCTGCTTGAGGTTCTTCTTCCACTCCTCGGAGGGGATGTAAACGAAGTCCCAAGCAACGGTCTTCTTGCCGTCCTTGGCCATAGCAACGGCCTGCTGAGAGAAGACGTTGGTGGTCTCCTTAGCGCTCTTGAACGGGGCGGTCAGACCCATCTTGTCAGCGATGATGCTGGTGGCGGTGTCAGAAGTGACGCACCAATACATGAAGTCCTCGGTGGCCTTCTGGGCATCCTCGGAAGCCTGGGAGCTGACGCACCAGTAGTTCTCGCCGCCGGAGCACAGGCCCTGGTTCTCCTCGCCGTCGACGCCGATGTAGATCGGCAGCATGCCGAGCTGGTCGTCGGTCATACCGGCCTTGGTGAGGTCGGCGTAGGCCCAAGAGCCGTTCTGATAGAAGACGGCCTTGCCGGTTGCGAACTCGTTGGTGGCGTCGTCACCGGTCTTGGAGGCGAGCTGCGAAGGATCGCAGGTGGAGTCGGTGATGTACAGGTCGAAGATCTGCTTAAAGTTGTCGAGATACTCGCCCTTGATCTCGTCGTCCTCCTGATTGTGCTCCTTCTCGAACTCGTAGTAGAGCGGGAGGTTGGCGAGGTGCGTGGTGTAGCGCCAGCTGGAGGAGTCATCCATACCGGCGGAAGTGAAGGCACCGTCAACGCCGAGCTCGTCCTTGCGGGCCTGGATGTCATCGGCGCAAGCCTTCAGCTTGTCGAAGGAGTTGATGTCCTCGGCCTTGTAGCCGGCCTTCTCGAGGAGCTCCTTGTTGTAAATGATGCCGTAGCTCTCCTGAACCCAGTCGATACCCAGATCCTTGCCGTCGGACTGCAGCGCCAGGGAGTCGTCGATGAGCTCGCCGCGGAGCTTGGTGTCGGAAAGATCGGCGCAGTAGTCCTTCCAGTTCTTAAGGCCGGTGGGGCCGTTGACCTGGAACAGCGTCGGAGCGGAGCTCTTGGACATCTCGGACTTGAGCTTCTCCTCGTAGGTGTTGGAGGCGGCGGTCACGATCTTGACCTCGACGCCCTTCTCCTTCTTGTACGCCTTGGCGATCTCCTTCCACTCCTTG
This sequence comes from Collinsella aerofaciens, assembly GCF_902364355.1. Classification (GTDB taxonomy): domain Bacteria; phylum Actinomycetota; class Coriobacteriia; order Coriobacteriales; family Coriobacteriaceae; genus Collinsella; species Collinsella aerofaciens_AF. The sequence continues at coordinate 11,754 of NZ_CABJDK010000014.1, read as the reverse complement.
TCGACCTCGGGCTTGAACTGGAGGAAGTAGACCTCGGCAGCGTCACCAGAAGCAGAGGAGCCAGAGCCGGCAGAACCACCGCAGCCCACGAGGCCCAGACCAAGAACCGCAGCCGCGGAACCAGCAAAGCCCAGGAACTGCCTTCTGCTCATTTCGTTCTTCATTACAATCCACCCTTTCACACCGTGGCGGCACCCTTTGCCGCCGCCTTCGGAGATTGGCTCGGGGACTTTGCCCCTTTTGCTGACTTGTACAATACGCTATTTGGCTAGTTGTTTGAACAAGTATTACTAGAGCGGTAGAAAAACTTCGGTGAACGGTAATTTCGACTTGATACTTGACAAGTTTTGTATAAACAATTATTCGTTATCGAATGCAGAGAAAACGCCCGGTCAAGCCGATGCATCGTCGGTTTGACCGGGCGTTTTCTCTTTGAGGGCATGAGTCTCGTCAGGCTGCGAGCTAGCCGGCTATCGCTTGGAATTGACGCGGTAATGGAAGATCTCGGGGTGTGTGCGGGCATGCGTGACCTCGAACAAGATGCCGTCCGAGGTGTACGACTGGCTCTCCATAACGGCGACGCAGTTGTACTTGCCGAGGTCCAGATAGCTGCAGTCTTCATCGTTGGCGAGCTCGACACTCACCGTACGACGGCTCGCCATCACTTTGACGCCGCGCTTGTGCTCCAGATAGCCGTAGATAGAATCCGCCGCGATCTCGGGGGTCAGGCCCTTGGCGATCGACGCCAAAAAGTAGCCATGGTCCACTTGGCGCGCGCTGCCGTTGAGGCTTCGGACACGCACGACGCGAATCAGCTCCTCGCCCACCTTAAAGCCCAGGCGACGTGAGAGTTGCTCAGTGCAAATCAAATGTTCAAAAGACTTGACCTCGGTCGATGCGACGGCATTGTTGCGTTTTGCGAACTCGCCAAACGACTCAACCTCTTCGAGTGCGCCCAGCATGTCGGTTTCGCCCTTAAGCCAAATAACGCGCACGCCCTTACCGTGTATAGGCTGCACAAACATCTGGTCGGCCAGCATGCTCAAGGCGCGTCGAACGGTATTGCGCGTGCAGCCAAACTCCGCGGTCAGCTCGGCTTCGGTTGGCAGCATCTCCTGAAACGCATAGGTCCCGTTGATGATGCGCGAACGGATCTCGCGGTAGATTCCTTCGTAAATCGCTTTTGGCATGATTTCACCTCTAATGAATATGTATGGCTAGGCACGATAGCATTTCTTAAAGTTGTTTAAACCGATTATCGGTAAAGCACGGATTATTTACCGTCGACGGTTCCCCCGAAACCCAAATCGGACCGAATCAAAACCGTCAATGCGGCAAGCAGCCAGTCCTCTACAATGAGTTCATTGTTTAAACGTTCTTGCTCGCACAGCATGTTGCATCCGAAAGGCATATTATGCTGCAGAAAATCCAACGTTTTGGCGGAGCCATGTTCGCGCCCGCCATGCTGTTTTCTATATCAGGCCTCATGGTCGGCATCTCCGCCCTCGCAACGACCGTGGATATCGTCGGCGACCTCGCCGTATACGGAACCCCCTGGTACGTTTTCTGGACTATCATTCAGCGCGGCTCGTGGACGGTCTTTAAGCGCCTTCCACTCCTTTTTGCCGTAGCGCTGCCTATCGGCCTTGCCCAAAAGCAACCGGCACGCTGCTGCCTCGAGGCGCTCGTAGCCTATTTTTCCTACTGTTTCTTTTTGAGCGAGATCATTAAGCTGAGCGGAGACAACCTTGGGCTTAAGTACCCGTCGTTTTTGACCTCCGCTAGCGGCATCACCGTCATCGACGGCATCAAGACGCTCGACACCGGCATTATCGGCCCGCTGGCGGTGTCGGCAACCGTCGTCGCGATCCATGACCGCTTCTACGATGCCAAGGTTCCCGATTGGCTCGGCACCTTCTCGGGTTCCTCGCTGGTCTACCTCATCAGCTTTTTTGCCGTGTTTGCCCTTGCCGCCATCTCGGCCGCCATCGTGCCTTTCGCATACGCTGTGACCGAAACGCTGCGCCACGCACTTGCGGGCGTCGGCCCCTTCGGCGTGGGCATCTTTGTGTTTTTGGAGCGAGCGCTCGAGCCCATGGGGCTGCACCATCTGCTCTATATGCCCATCTATTACGACAATCTGGTCATTCACGACGGTATTTACGCCACGTGGACCAACCTGCTCCCCATTCTCTCCCATAGCACGCGCCCTTTAAATGAACTTGCGCCCTGGGCAGGTTTTACCGCCACCGGCTGGGGCAAGCTCTTTGGCCTTCCCGCCATCGCGGCAGCATTCTATTTCACCGCCAAACCCGAACGCCGCGCCGGCCTTAAGGTCATCCTTTTGCCCGCCATCGTCGCCTCGGTGGTCTGCGGCGTCACCGAGCCGCTAGAGTTTCTCTTTATGTTCACCTATCCCGGACTCTTTTTGCTCTACGCCGTCCTGTCCTCCTGCCTTGCCATGACCATGAACTTCTTTGGCATCGTCGGCATCTTCTCGGGCGGTCTCATGGAAATGACGGCCTTCAACTTCATCCCACTCATGCGAATGCATGCCGGCTCCTACCTTTTGGCGCTCGGTATCGGTCTGATGTTTAGCGCTGTCTTTTTTCTGGTCTTCCGGGGCCTCATTCTGGCTTTCGACCTAAAAACCCCAGGCCGCGAGGATCATATCGCCAGCGATGCGGCGCTCGCACGTCTGACGGGAAAAAGCTCTGCCAAAGAAGGCGCGGCCCAAAACGGCACCGACAACCAATCATCCCAAGATCATCTGCTTGCTGAGCAAGTCGTTGCGCTCTTGGGTGGCGTTAGCAATATTGTAGGAGCGACCAATTGCGCCACGCGTCTGCGCGTTGAGGTCGCAGAACCTTCCGTTGTCGCAGACAACGCAGCCTTCGTCGCGGCGGGCGCCAAGGGCCTCATCATTACGGGCAAGACCGCCCAGGTGATTATTGGCATCTCCGTTCCCCGCGTTAAAGAGCATTTTGACCAGATCATGGGCCTCGAGCCGGGATTTGTGCCCACCACCTCGGCCTCCCCTGCCGCCAGCGCAGCCCATAAGCGCGGCGATATCTGCTTCTTCGATATCGACGGAACACTCGCCTGGCAAGACCCTCGAGTGGCACAAGAGCTTCCCGAGAGCGAGCGAGACCTCTCCCCCTATCCCAATGAAGCGGTCTCGCAAGCCATCCGTGATTTTGTCGCCAAGGGCAATATGGCGTTTATCTGCACAGGGCGCACGCTGAGCTGCATCCATCCAAAGCTGCTCGAGCTGCCCTGGACCGGCATCGTCTGCCTCGCGGGTGGCTATGTCGAACTTGAGGGACACGTGATTCGCGATTTGGCGATGACGCCCGGCATGCTGCAGCGCCTTGCTCCCATTCTTGAGCAATCGGACGAAGTGATTCGTTTTGAGGGACTCAATGGCGTCGTTCGCATGAGTGCCGATGCGCCCGACGCCCCGGGATACGCCCGCACCGTGGGCGATGCAATTACGCAGCTGCAACATTACAGCGCCTACAAGATCTTAATGTCCACGTCGCTTGCCAACCGCATCGCTCAGGATCAAGCGTTTGAGCCGCTGCTCTGCTTTAACGAACTCGAGCTCGAAGTGACCGAGATTTCGCCTCGCGAATGCACCAAGCGCGAGGGTATCCAGTCCGTACTCGACGCCCTCGATCCCCACCACGGAACCGTATACGGCATCGGCGACGCCAGCAATGACGTCTCGCTGATGAACGCCGTCGATGTCGGTATCGCCATGGGCAACGCGCCGGACTTCCTCAAGGAAAAGGCCGACTATGTCACCGACAGCATCGACCACGACGGCGTCGTCACCGCGCTCGAACACTTTGGGCTTATCTAGCCAAGCCCCTACCGCACTTGCGGCCGCATGGACCAATCGTCTTCAACCGCCGCGCTCGACGCCCTAATGTGGCAATATGTTGTCTGCATAATGCAACGATGCAACCTATCAAAGAATGCGAGAACCCGTGTCCAGTCCGTTTACCAGCTTTTTAGCCCAGCACTTTGACCAGATTAACGACTATCTGGCCACGTTCTTTGACGGACAGGCGACTTCCGCCGATATCGAGCGCTACCTGTATACCCCGCTCTCGGCATTTACGGCAAACGCTGGCAAGCGCCACCGCCCGCTCATCTGCATGCTCGCCGCCACTGCGGTAGGCGGCAGCTTTGAGAGCGCCCGCAGCGCAGCGGCGGCCATCGAGCACTTTCAGTCGGGCGCACTCATCCACGACGACATCGCCGACAACGGGCAGATTCGTCGCGGCAAGCCCTGCATGCACCTTACCGAGGGCACCGGTCTTGCCATCAACTGCGGTGACCTGGCGCTCACCATGGTCACCAAGACGGTTCTCGACGACCCCACACTCAACGCAGACGTGAAGCTTCGCGTGCTCCACGAGCTTACCGAGATGATCGTCCGTACCATCGAGGGCCAGGCGCTCGACCTGGGCTGGGTCCGCGACGGGCGCTTTGACATTTCGGTCGACGATTATCTGGACATGGCGACGCACAAGACCGCGTACTACAGCGGAGCGACGCCACTTGCCGCCGGAGCCATTATCGGCGGCGGCAGCGAAGAGCAGATTGAGGCACTGCGCGCCTTTGGGCTGCACACGGGCCTTGCCTTCCAGATTCAAGACGACCTGCTCAACTTGATCGGCACCAAGGAGGCCGCCAACAAGGACTTCCGCACCGATATCACCGAGGGCAAGCGCACCCTCGTTGCCGTGCATGCCCTGTCAGACGAGCGCTATCACGACGAGATCGAGGCAATCCTTTCCTCGGGCACCGAGGACCCTGCGCAGCTCGCACGCGCCGTGGAGATCTTCCAGGAGACCGGCTCCATCGATTACGCCCACACCTATGCGCTCGACCTGACCGCTAAGGCCAAGGCCGCTATCGAAGGCGTCGAGCTCGACCCGCATGCGCGCGAGCTCTTCCTCTCAATGGCAGATTTCTTTGTGGAGCGTCTTAACTAGCGGGGGTCATAAAACCTGTGGGCAGCGAGTTTGGGTACAAGTTGCTACACTATTGAGTGCATGTTTATAAATTGTCTCGCGTTGTCTATCCGACACACGCTCAAAATAGTACGAATGGTACGCCGAAAGGGGTTCGTTCATGGAACCTATTACCACGGGCATGCAGGGAGCAGCCGTCGAGGATGTTCAGTCCCGCCTTCTGCAGCTCGGCTATACAATCGATGACGCCGAGGTTGTCGACAAGCGCTTTGGCACCACCACCGAGCAGGCCGTCAGCACCTTCAGGCTCGACAGCGGCCTTGCTGCCGGTCATGCCGTCGATATCCCCTGTTGGAGCGCCCTGGTCGACGCCTCGTATAAGCTGGGCGACCGCACCCTGTATCTGCGCATGCCCAATTTCCATGGCGCCGATGTGCAGGCCCTGCAGCGCGCTCTCAACGTTTTGGGCTTTGCCTGTGGCGAAGACGACGGCTACTTTGGTCCGCATACCGAGGCCGCCCTGCAGCAGTTCCAGGAAAATGTCGGCCTGTTTGCCGACGGCATGGCCTTCCAGGACACCTACGCCTACATCAACCGCCTGCACCATGTGTGGGAGGGCAAGCCCTCGGTCACCGAAGCCGAGTCCCGCATCGGTTTTGCTCGCGCCGCCAACGTGCTCGAGCGCTTCCAGATCGCCGTTATCGGTGAGGACCCCATCGCACGCAGCGTTGCTTCGCGCATGTGGAACATCGCCACGGCAACGACCGACAACAGCGGCATGATGCTCTGCGACTCCGAGGTCCCAACCGACGTTGACCTGGTGCTCGAGATCGCAAGCGACGAGCTGCCCGCCGACGCCGCGCCACGCGCCACGATTGCCCTCGCCGAGTGCCACAACCTGGCCCAGCGCATCCGCACCGCCAATGTCGCCGCGCAGCAGAAGCCGGCTCGCATTCGCATTGAGCTCACGGGCATGACGCGCTACAACGGCACCTTCACGGCCAGCGACGCGCAGACGCTCGCCGTACGCCTACTCGACGGCGTTTGCGATGCCCTCGCAGATTAGGTAAACTAGACGAGTTGCTTTTGGGCAACACCACACATTGGGACGTAGTTCAACGGTAGAACTCCGGTTTTTGGTGCCGGCTGTTGGGGGTTCGAATCCCTCCGTCCCAGCCATTAAAACTGAGCGCCCTAAGCCCATAACGGCCCAGGGCGCTTTCTTGTGGGCAAGCGGAGGAATTCGAACCCGCAAGGGTGCGGAGCTGAGGAAACGCGAAGCGTTTTCCAGCGCAGCACGCAAGGAGCGAAGCGACGCAGCGGGGCGCGGCCGCCGACCAGGCGGACGCGGAATCCCTCCGTCCCACACCAGCCAAGAGCCCCTCACGTCAAGCAAATCGAGCCAACGCCGCCAAGCGGAGGGATTCGAACCCGCAAGGGTGCGGAGCGACGCAGCGGGGCGCGGCCGCCGCAGGCAGACGCGGTGTCGGCACTTGGGGACGCTCCTAAGTGCCGGCATTATAGGAACGTCCCCAAGTGCCGGCTCGGGACTATTTTCGAGGACCCTCCGAAGGACTGTGGCCAAAAAACGGCAAATATGAGTACTGTTACCGTTGTAGCTACATTATTTTCGTTAATAAAAGAAGATCTTAATGAGATTTATTCGCATCAAGGTCTTCCTTTAATGAACACTTGAGGAGATACGGCAGCTTATCTGCTCGATCGACACGTCAAATCACCTTAAATGTGGTCAAAATTACTGCTACTAAAAGAGTATCAGTACTCATATTTGCCGTTTTTTGGCCACGGCTCTTTATAGACACCCTGTACAGCGACGGTGGTAGATTTCGGAACGTGTCCGTCAGCCCCGTTCCGAAAAGCGAGCCGCATGCAACGGCCAAGCCACGACAGGCCCCGGGAGAGCGGGGACACCGGCTTAGGTTTATCGCGAGTTCCGCACGAACAGGAGGCCACTTAATGTGGCCTCCGTCGTGAGCAGGACTGTAGAGCAGGAAACCTAAGCCGGTGTCCCCGCTCTCCCGGGGCCGGCGGAATTTAGTTGTTCAGCATGCGGTCGAAGCTTCCCGAGTCGCCATCCCGATAGTCGGCGGTCATCAGAATCTCCTGCGGAATGCGCCCGCCTTCACGTAGCACATTGCGGAACTGCACGCGCGTGACCATGGGCAGATCCTTGATCGTCGCCGCCAAGTTCTGCGGCACGCCCTGGTTGGCAGCCGCGCGCTCGCACTCGCCGCCGGCCTTCACGCGACGCTTATGCTCGGCGAGCATGGCGCGGTACATACCGGCATGCAGGCGAATCTCAACCACATTGGCATTGCGAGCCTGCTCGACGATGCGCGCGCCCTCGCGGTCGATATCGCCCACGTAGTAGACGTAGTTAAAGCGATAGCCGATCTCGGCCAGATAATCGTCCAGGGCATGCGAGACGCTCGCCTTGCATCCGCCGCCAAAAATCACGCCGCCCACCTTGATGCCAAAGAGCTTGGCGTGCTTGCGGCCACGCAGCAGCCTGACGATCTCGTCGTAGGTGTCCAGGTTCTCGACCATAATGAACGGCTTATCGGCGCCCAGCGTAAAGAAACCCGTAAAGTGCACGGGGCGGTTGGGGGCGACCTTGATCGCCTGCATGCTGATGCCCTTTTCGGTCATGCGCCTTATCAGGCGCTCACCGTGCTTGCCGTCAAAAGCCTTCTCGTCGTTAAAAATCTGGTAGGCACGCTGGCGGCGCGAGGCAACCGGCGTATCGGCACCTCGGTTTTGCTCGATCCAAGCCTGGATGATTGCGATTTCCTCGGCAATCTTGCGGTTGGACATCTCGTTGTGCTGAGTGCGCTGCGGCGCCTTTTTGCCGTCCTTGCCCTCGACCTTAACAATTTGAGTCTGCTGTTCCTTGATCTTAGAGAGCGCCGTAGGCGTAGGGACAACTTTGAGCAGCTGCCTGCCCAAAACGCGGGCAAGGGCAAACGCCGATACCTCGCCGTGGACGGCCGACTCGGGCTGCTGGGTAGCACTATCAGCCGCGGCAGGCTCAGCCTGTGCATGAGGCTTACGCTTGGAATCTGCCCGGGTATTACGTTCCTGCTTGGGCGCAGACGAGCGCTTTTGCGGACGATCGGACTTGGCCTCCTTCGCCGGCTGGCGCTTGACCTGATCCACCGGAGTCTCGGCCTTCTCATCTCCGTTTTGTGTCGCTGTCTTCTCGGCCGCGGCCTCGGCATTTGAGCCACGACCGCCGCGGTGACGACGACGGCGGGGCTTGCCTGAGGCGCTCTCCCCCGCCTGCTTATCAGCGGTCTGTTGAGCTTTGACCTCAGTGTCAGCCGCAGGCTGCGACTCGGAAGGTTGCTGCTCGCGAGCCGCCGGCTCAACGGTTTTCTCGGTTTGTTCGGCCTTCTCGGCCTGAGCGGTCGGAGCCGGCTCGCCCTTCTCCTGACGCCTTACGGGATACGCGCGCCTCGCAAAACCACGTCCGGGACGACATGAGCCCGGGGCCTTCTTGGCAGACTCCTCAACATCGTCTGCGGCCTCGGAAAGCTCTTCAACCTCATGCGCGACATCCTGCTGCGCAGCCTTAAAGTGGGCACCACGGCGACGCTGGGGCTCCTGGGCCTCCACGGGCTTTTGCTCCTTCGCGGGCCTCTGCGACTCGGCAGCAACCTCGTTCTCAACAGCCTCGGCATCCGTCTCACCCTTTCGAGCAACGGCGCGACGGAAGCGCTCCTGCTGGGCGCGACGCTGCGCATCGCGCTTGCCACCCCCGCCAAAACCGCCGCGCCCTGCCTTGGCCGTAAAGGCACGCACGACGTTCTCATCGAGCAACTCATCGGTATCAACATGCTCACGCGGAGCAACTTCTTCCACAGCAGGCACGTCAGCGGAATCCTCGACGACAAAATCTTCGACGGACTCGGCAGGCTGCTCCTGGGCATCGCGGATCTCGACATTGATGGTATAGAACGCCGGGCGCCCGTTAATGCCGCTGCCCTCGATCTTGGTCACGATATTTGCCGCGATAAGCTCATCGCGCATCGCCTTGGTATCGCATTCCTTATCGACGGAGCGGAAAATCTGCGCCAGCGCGCTCGACTTAATCTTGAGCGCCTTGCGGCAGAGCAGGTCGTAGGCAACCAGCTTGGCGCGCTCGGCAGAAAGCGACGTCTGGCTGCTCAGACGCTCAGCCAGAGCATCGACATTGTTTTGATTATCGGAATATACCGTCTTGGCCACGGGGCCCCTTTCATATGCACACATATACGTCCATATGGTACAACGCACGAGCCTATCCACGCAAAACATCTGCGAGAACGCCCTTGCACCACCTGTTATCACAAGAAAAAAGACCGGGTCCGCTTGATTGCGGACCCGGTCTTTCCGAGTCAAATAGATGGGAGATTCAACCCGTCCGACCGACTAGGCCTTAGCGGCCTCGGCGTCGGCAGGAGCCTCAGCGGCAGCGGCGCGACCGTACTCGGCCTTGCCCATCTCGGACCACTCGGGCTCCTCGTCGGGCATGGAGCCGGCCTCCTTGCCGAAGAACTCCTTGAGACAGTTGACGGCAACGATGAGGCCCAGGACCATCAGCAGGACGGCGAAAACGAGCTGCAGGCCCTTGGTGGCGGCGACGGAGACGGCGGCCGTGGTGGCGGTAGCCGGGATGGTGCCGAAGAAGCCGTAAGCCTGGACAGCGGTCATGCAGCCCATGGCGCTCTGGACCAGCGAGGTGAAGGTGCAGCAGAGCAGGAAGGCGACGGGCACGTAGAGCATCCAGCCCTTGCGGCCGGTGCACTTGCAGAACACGGCGAGGGTGATCATGGTCATGCCGCCGAGCAGCTGGTTGGAAGCACCAAAGAGCGGCCAGATGTTGGCATAGCCGCCAAAGGCGAGGGCGAGACCGGGAAGCAGGGTGACGACCGTGGCGAACCAGGGGTTGCCGAGAACCTTCATGTAGCCGGCCTTGGACTCGATGGCCAGAGCATCGTTGGTCTGGGCAAAGAACTCGGAGAACGAGGTGCGGGCGATGCGGGCGACGGCGTCGAGCGAGGTCAGGGCCAGAGCGGAGACGTTCATAGTCATGAAGACGGTAGCGAGCGTGCCGTCAACACCGAAGGCCTGCATACCGCGGGAGATGCCAGCGGCGAAGATCTGGAACGGGGTGGAAGCGACACCAGCGTTGAGGGCGCCGGTACCGGCGGTGTTCATATCGGAGAACATGATGCCGGCGACGATGATGGCAAGGATGCCGACGAAGGACTCGACGATCATGGCGCCATAACCGACCTTGACGGCGTCCTGCTCCTTCTCGACCTGCTTGGAGGAGGTACCAGAAGAAACGAGGCTGTGGAAGCCGGAGAGGGCACCGCAGGCAACGGAAACAAACAGGACCGGGAACATCATGCCAGAAGCGCTGGAGAAGCCGGTAAAGGCCGGAGCGGTGATGGTGGCCTGGCCGTTAACACCCAGGACGACGATACCGAGGACAGCGCAGGCGATCATGACGATCATCATGATGGAAGTGAGGTAGTCGCGAGGGGTCTTGAGCATCTGGATGGGCATAGCGCCAGCGAAGACCAGGTAGACCATGACGACGGCGAACCACTGGAACTTATCCAGGTAGACCGGGAACTGCATACCGACGGCGAACATGAGAACCATGAGCACCACGCCAGTGACAAACTCGGCAGCGCCGGTGAGGTTGAACTTCTTCTGGGCCCAACCAAAGGCGATAGCGACGAAGGTGAACAGGATGGAGATGGTACCAGCGCAGCCGGCGGCATAGGACTTGGTGAAGTCGATAGCACCGGTGGCAGCGCCAGAAGCGTCAACGACCGAGGTGAACATGAACGTCTTGCAGACCATGTCGGTGAAAGCGGCGATGACGATGATGCAGAACAACCAGCAGAACAGCAGGAACAGGCGACGGCCGGTCTTGCCGATGTATTTCTCGATGAGCTGGGCCAGGGACTTGCCGTTGTTCTTCATCGAAGCGTACAGAGCACCAAAGTCGTGGACGGCGCCAAAGAAGATGCCGCCGACGAGGACCCAGAGCACGACGGGCAGCCAGCCAAAGGCCATGGCGACGATCGTACCCGTGACAGGGCCAGCACCGCAGATCGAGCTGAACTGGTGCGAGAACGCGGTAAAGGCGGAGACGGGCGAGAAGCTCTTGCCGTCCTTCATGCGCTTGGCCGGCGTGAGGGCCTCTTTGTCAACGCCCCACTTGTTGGCCAGCCAGCGGCCGTAGCCCAGATAGCCACAGGCGAGCACCGCCGCGGCCACAACCATGAGCAAAACTCCGTTCATTACATTTCCTCCTCTAAAAAGAACTTCCTAGACATAAAAAATGAGGGCCGTCGGTTGCGCTCGACGGCCCTCATCTTCATCAGCCGCCCGTTATCGTACGGGCTAGCTGTATGTGCTAACCCGCATCAGATAATTACTACACTGATAATGTTTAGCTGATGCGTGAACATGTCTAAGAAATCCTCTTCAATCATGATGTGAACGATCCGTGCGTGTTCACATCCCCCAGTGGTTGAAAAGGAGTATGAAACTTTAGTTACCTAAAGTCAACGCAAATTTGTAATGGATTTTCAACTTTTTTGAATTTCTCGTTATAAAACGCCACTGACCTCGGACTTTACCCAACAAAAGTTTTTGCATGGGAGATACCCCTCGGGAGCCGCGGGAGCCGGGCGGCGCATATGAACTTTCCTGCTCTACAGTCCTGCGCAAGACGGAAAGCACATTA
>NZ_CABJDK010000013.1:13017-37290 GCF_902364355.1 Collinsella aerofaciens | reverse complement strand
GGGGGAGGCCTCGCGGCCTCCCCCTTTTTTGCGTTTACGGGGTGTAAATGACTCAATTACACCAGACGATCTTGTTGTTTTTGGTATTGAGCCTTTATTTAAAGAAAATAAATCGTATAACAAGGGCAACTGCTATGGCCGCAATGATCAAAAGCAGAATTGTCAGCTGATGCTGCTTGCGTCGTTTACTTGACGAAACGAAGATTGATTTTCCCTGTTTTGGCGTTTCGAGATAGCGAGCCGAATGCGTCAAGGTTTGCTTGGGTCGAGGCCCTCTTTGTTGATGAGCGGCGGATGCTTTCATCGGCTCATCGCTAGCTGCGCTGTTTTTAGATAATGGCGCGTCTTTCAGATATACAGGGTCTCCCGAGGCAACGCCCATATGTTTACGTCCCGTTTGGGCATCCTCGAGCGTTTGATATCGATTTCTCGTCACATAATCGGGCTCAGGATCATTAATGGGCTCTTGCGAGATGTGGGGGCGATGGAACCGTGGCGGCTGCGTAGAAGTATCTTCGCCCTGCGTCGGCATAAACATATTGTTCTGGTTTTGGTCGTCCATGATGCCCTTTAGCTCGTTACCAACAACGTGTACGCGCTCATTGTAAGCCCCTTGTTATTTGTAGCTGCGAACATACTTCTTATTTAAGCTCTGGTTCAAAGAACCTTAACCTTACTAAGACCTGAGTCATACACACTTAGATATGCTTATAGTACTGGACTCAAAAAACTTTATAGTCGATGTATATATGAGCACTGGGTGGGCATATATAAGAGCGTCAAAAGAAGTCCCAGTCACCTAGAAGATGGCTCGGCAGTCCTTAAAAGGAGTGGTAAACATGGCAAGCATGGTTCCTTATCGTTCGGTTTTTGGCGTTCGTCCTTCTGCTAGCTCGCTGTTCGATCTGTTTGATGATATGACCGACCTTGCAAACAACTCGATTGCCTCCAAGGCGTTCCCCGTTGACGTTGAGGACAAGGGCGATGGCTACGAGGTCAAGGCGTATCTGACCGGTGTCGCCAAGGATGACATCGACGTTGAGCTCAATGAGGGTCGCCTGTCCATCAGCGTGAACGTCGAGGAGAGCGCCGAAAACGAGGGTAAGAACTTCCTCCAGAAGGAGTTCGGCTCGTACAGTGCGACGCGCGGCGTGTATCTGAAGGACGCTTCGAGCGAGGGCCTTTCGGCTAAGTATGCTGACGGCATCCTGACCGTTACGGTTCCCAAGATTGTCGAGAAGAAGAACGTCACGAAGATCTCTATCGACTAACGATGGCTCTGCTTCAATCGAGAGTATGAGTTAAGGGGGCTGGGAAGTGATTCCCAGCCCCCTTTTGTTGTCTTGAGGGGCTATTGAATGGTTGTCGGTTGATACTGGCTTGCAGGGCGTATCGAGAGCTTCCGTGGCCCTTGAAGACGGGTGGCAGAACTGCCGAGTTCATCATCGAGACTTGCATCAAGCGCGTTGGCATAGCTTTTGACGGTAAGGCTTGGACGATTATTGTCCTGGCTGATATGCATGGCGATGAGCTGTTCGGTGCGATCGGTAACAAGTTCGCGCGCGGCTTCGGCGGCCTGGTTGTTGGAGAGGTGTCCCCTTGCAGACAGGATGCGCTCCTGAAGAAAGCGGGGATATTCTCCCTCGCGCAGCATGGTCACATCATGGTTGCTTTCGAGCGCGAGGACTCGACAATCTTTGAGGGTGTTCATGGCTTGGCTCGATAGCTCTCCGGTGTCGGTGGCAAACCCAATGGAATCATCGAGAGCATTAAATCGATAGCCGACAGGATTGATGACATCGTGCGATGTTGAGTAGGTTTGCACGTGGATGCCGGCAATGGGGAGCGTGTCGCCGGGGTCAAATTCCTCTACGGGCAGGTGCGCGAGGTTTTCTTTGCATGAAAGGGTGTCCCTACTGGCAAAGAGGGGACCATGCCAGTGCTTGCACCATACATCGAGCCCCTTGATATGGTCACCATGCTCATGGGTGATTACAAGAGAGGCGACGTCGTCTGCCGAGAGGCCAAGCTCCGCCATGCGTTTAAGTGTCTCGCGGCGGGACAGGCCGTTGTCGATCATGATGAGCCCCTGAGGCCCCTCGACGAGTGCGCAGTTGCCTTTTGAGCCGCTGCCGAGGATATGAAGGTGCAGGCGAGACATAAGATTCCAAAGGATACAATGAGTGCGGACGAATAGAGGAGGAAGCGAATGCCAACGGTATCTCAGCACTATGGACATCATGCCGCGCCGAGGACGGATAAGAGCGCCCTGGCAACGCGGCGGGCCGCTGCCCCCGTAGTGCTCATGGTATCAGGCGGTGCGGACTCGACGGCGCTGCTCCTTATGGCTTGCACATCAAAGCTGGATATCCAGGACGGGCGCGGCGTCGCTCCCATTGCGCGCGAGCGATTGCACGTGCTGCATGTAAACCATCATCTGCGCGGCAAGGCGTCCGATGGCGACGAGGCCTTTGTACGTGACCTGTGCGCGCAATACGGCTTGCCGCTGTGCGTGGAGCACGCTTATTTTGATGACGAATCGGGCAATATCGAGGCTGCGGCTCGCGAGGTGCGCTATGCCGCGGCACGGAGATATGTTCGCGAACTTTGTGCTGAATCGGGCGCACCGCGGACGGCGGCTCGTATCTGTACCGCGCACACGTCTTCGGACCGCGCGGAAACATTTTTGATGAACGCGATTAAGGGTTCGGGGCCCGCTGGCCTATCGAGCATTCCGCGCCGTCGGAACATTGTGGTTCGCCCCTTGCTCGACCTCACGCACGATGAGCTCGTGAGCTATCTGCAGGTGCACGGTCAGCCATGGCGGGAAGATGAAAGCAACGAGGACGTTTCGTACCTGCGCAACTATGTACGCCATCGGGTGATGCCGGTGGTGGCACGGCGCAACGCGAGCGTCTGTAAGACGATTGGCGCCGCTTGCGAAATTCTGGGCGACGAAGACGCCTTTCTTTCCCAGCTTTCGGCACAGGCGTTTCGAAGCTGCCTGCGCAAGGAAGCGGCGGGCGCACTGGTGCTCGATGCGCGCCGTCTTGCCGCCGCTGAGGTTGTGATTGCACGGCGTATCGTGCGGTTGGCGATTAAGCGCATCGATCCCGACGCGCGACCGGAGATGCGGCACGTGGAGCGCGTGCTCGCCTGCGTCGCTGCGGGCTCGGGCTCGGTTACGCTTCCTGCGGGAATTGATGCCCGTGTGGAGTTTGGCATGCTGGCGTTCAAGGCCCCGGCGGCGCGCGAGGGTTTAGTGGCCGATTGGATCTCCGTTCCCGGTTGTCTGCCGCTGGGGGCGGGGCATATGCTGACAGCGGAGCCGATGGCTGTGGAGCCGGGGTGCGATATCGTGCACCGTGCCCGCGAGCTTGCTGCTGCCGGAAAGGTTGCGGCCTTGGTGGATGCGGCGGCCCTGGGGTTTGCCGACCGCGATGGCGAGCGGATGTTAGCCGGCTCGCGCGGGGAGATCCCCACCGAGGCACGATCGGCGCGCCTGTGGGTGGATAGCCCTGTGCCGGGAGACGTGATGTGCCCGTTGGGGATGAACGGCCGAAGCAAGAAAGTGTCAGACCTGTTAAACGAGGCGCGCATTCCTGTTTCAGACCGCTCTGGCGTACCCGTGGTAAGAACGGCTCCGGGAGGTGCCGTAGTATGGGTCGCGGGCGTTCGCGCGGACGAGCGTTTTAAATGCACGGCCGCAACGCGCGTGGCATATCTGCTTCGTGTGGTCGATGCGGAATAGCGCTTCGCGCCAGCTATTCTGTGCGACGTTGACGGTATTCCCGCGCTGATGGCGCACGGGCTGGTAAATATACCCCGTGCGCTGCTAGAATGTGTAGTTCGCGTCCATGCGGCGGTGCGTGGGCGATAAGCACAAGAAAGGGTTGTCATGGCTTCTCAACATCCGGATATCGAGAAGGTTCTGTTTACGCAGGAGGATATCGACGGTATCGTCTCTCGCCTAGGCGAGCAGATTACTCGCGACTACGCGGGTAAGGATCTGGTGCTGATTGCGGTCCTGCGCGGCGCCGTGGTCTTTATGGGCGACCTGATGCGCAAGATCGAGCTGCCGACCAACATCGATTTCATGGCTGTTTCGAGCTATGGCGACGGTGTGAAGTCTTCGGGCATCGTGCGTATCATTAAGGACCTGGATATCGACATCCGTGGTCGCGACGTGCTGATCGTCGAGGACATTCTGGACTCGGGCCTGACCCTCAAGTACCTGATGAAGAATCTCGAGAGCCGTAAGCCCGCCTCGCTGGAGGTCGCTGCCTTCCTGTGGAAGGACGTTGAGGACCGCGTCTCGGCCGTCACGCCCAAGTATGTTGGAACCCATTGCCCCGATGCCTTTGTGGTGGGCTACGGCCTCGACTATGCCGAGCGCTATCGCAACCTTCCGTATCTGGGCATTTTGAAACCGGAGGTTTATTCGTAAGATGCCCGACGACCGTAACGACAACAATTCCCAGACTCCCCGGGACCCAAAGATCCCGGGGATGCCCGGAGGCAAGAAGCCCACGCGTACGGGCTGGCTGTATTTTCTTTTGGCTTGCGCGCTCCTGGGTTACGCCTTCTTTAACATGGGCTCCGGCTTTGCCAACTCCAGCAATACCGTAAAGCTCGCGACGAGTGAGATGGTCAGCGCCATCAAGCAGGATCGCGTCGAAGATCTGACCTATACGGTTCAGGACGGAAGCGTGACGGGTCATTACTGGAAGACGAAAAAGGACAAGGGCGACACGAGCGAGCTCAAGAGCTTTTCCTCGACCTATGTCGGTTCCGATTCGCTTGCCGAGCTCATGGCGGAGCACCCCGATACCAAGTACATCGTCAACACCAACGATCCCGATTTTTGGGGCGACTTGGCGATGAGTGTGCTTCCGACGATTGCTCTGATCGCCATCATGTTCTACTTTATGCGCCAGATGATGGGCGCCAATAATAGGAACATGCAGTTTGGCAAGACCAACGCCAAGACCAACGAGGCCACGCGCCCCAAGGTCAAGTTCGAGGACGTTGCCGGCGTGGACGAGGCAGTCGAAGAGCTCGAGGAGATCCGCGACTTTTTGAGCGATCCGGACCGCTATCGCAAGTTGGGTGCCAAGATTCCGCGCGGCGTTTTGCTGGTGGGCCCTCCGGGTACCGGTAAAACCCTGCTGGCCAAGGCCGTTGCCGGCGAGGCGGGCGTGCCGTTCTTTAGTATCTCGGGCTCTGATTTTGTCGAGATGTTCGTGGGTGTCGGCGCCAGCCGCGTGCGCGACCTTTTTAAGGAGGCCAAGTCTCAGGCTCCGTCGATCATCTTTATTGACGAGATCGATGCCGTGGGACGTCAGCGCGGAGCCGGTTTGGGCGGCGGCCACGACGAGCGCGAGCAGACGCTCAACCAGCTGCTGGTCGAGATGGACGGTTTTGAGGAAAGCGAGTCGGTCATCCTGATCGCCGCGACCAACCGCCCCGATATTTTGGACCCGGCGCTGCTGCGTCCCGGCCGTTTTGACCGTCAGGTTACGGTCGACCGTCCGGACGTGAAGGGCCGCGAGCAGATCTTGCGCGTGCATGCCGAGAACAAGCCGATGGACGAGGACGTTAAGTTTGAGAAGCTCGCCCAGATGACCGTTGGCTTTACCGGCGCCGATCTGGCGAACCTGCTCAATGAGTCTGCGCTTTTGGCTGCTCGCCGCCATCGTTCCGTGATCTCGATGGACGAGGTCGAGGAGTCGATGGAGCGCGTGATTGCCGGACCGCAGCGCAAGGGTCGCGTGATGACCGAAGCCGAGCGCACCACGATTGCCTACCACGAGAGCGGTCATGCCCTGGTGGGTCATATCCTGGAGCACTCC
Source organism: Collinsella aerofaciens (assembly GCF_902364355.1). Classification (GTDB taxonomy): domain Bacteria; phylum Actinomycetota; class Coriobacteriia; order Coriobacteriales; family Coriobacteriaceae; genus Collinsella; species Collinsella aerofaciens_AF. The sequence goes on along the minus strand of NZ_CABJDK010000013.1, from coordinate 31,438 downwards.
GATCCGGTTCACAAGATCTCGATCGTCAGCCGTGGCCAGGCCCTGGGCTACACACTGCAGCTTCCGCAGGAGGATCACTTCCTCAAGACCAAGAACGAGATGCTCGATGAGCTTGCCGTGTTCTTGGGCGGTCGCGTTGCCGAGGAGCTCATGTGCGACGACATCACGTCGGGCGCGAGCAACGACCTGGAGCGCGCGACCAAGATGGCGCGCGAGATGGTCACGCGTCTGGGCATGAGCGAGGAACTGGGCACGCAGGTGTTTGGCGAGGCGCAGCATCAGGTGTTCCTGGGCCGCGATTACGCCGATCACCAGGATTATTCCGAGGAGACGGCGCGCCGCATCGATATCGAGGTTCAGCGCATCATGCGCGAAGCCCATCGCCGTGCGGTCGAGATTTTGGATGCCCGTCGCGATCAGCTCGATCTGATGGCGAAGGTGCTGCTTGAGCGCGAGACCGTCGAAGGCGACGCCGTGAACGCCCTGCTCGACAACGAGTGGGATGCTTACCTTGAGCGCGAGGGCGATATCCTGGCGGCCAAGGAGGAGCGCAACGCCAAGGCGGCCGGCATGCCGACCAAGAAGTGCTCGCCTCGCATGAGCGAGGAGGAGCTGGCGGCTGATGCTGCGGCCTTTGCGCAGGCGGCCATGCAGGAGGATGCCGAAGCCGCATCCGATGATGCCGGTGATGGCAATGCTGTCAACGCTGACGGCAACACCGACGCCGACAAATAGTTCTTGTAGCGAAAGCCTCTGCGGGGAAACCTGTGGAGGCTTTTTCTTTTGAGCGATATGTTGATTGGGGACAGACTTAAATGAGCGTTTTCACGCATTTAAGTCTGTCCCCAATCAACATTGTGGCGCTCTAGTTGGCTAAAGCGTACAATAGCGCCTATGCGAAAGGGGAACAGATGATCAACGAAACTATGTATGCTCGCGGTGCGGAAAGCTCCATCATCCGTGAGATTTTTAGCTATGGCCTTGAGCGCAAGGCACAGATCGGTGCGGAGAACGTATTCGATTTTTCGCTGGGCAACCCGAGTGTTCCGGCGCCCGCTGCTGTTGCTGAGTCCATTAAGAAGGCGTTGGAGCTGCCGAGCGACCAGCTGCATGGATACACGCCTGCGCCGGGTCTGCCGCAATGTCGAGCGGCCGTCGCCGACTCGCTCAACCGTCGCTTTGGCACGAGCTATGAGGGCAAGGACGTCTTTATGACGGTGGGTGCCGCGGCTTCGCTCACCTGCACGCTCAACGCCGTTACGAACCCGGGCGATGAGGTTGTTGTTATCGCCCCGTACTTTCCGGAGTATCGCGTGTGGATTGAGAAGGCCGGCTGCACGTGTGTTGAGGCGCTCGCCGATGAAGATACGTTCCAGCTGAGCGTGAGTAACGTGCTCAAGGCGATTACCGATAAGACGGCTGCCGTCATCATCGACTCGCCCAACAATCCGACCGGTGCCGTATATACACGCGACACGCTGACGCGACTGGCCAATGTTCTGCGCGAGGCCAACGCTCAGCGCGATCCCGAGAATCCGATTATGCTCATCTCTGATGAGCCGTATCGCGAGATTGTCTATGGCGCCGAGGTGCCTTGGGTGCCTTCGATCTACGAGCACACCATCGTGTGCTACTCGTATTCCAAGTCGCTTTCGCTACCGGGCGAGCGCGTCGGGTGGATCCTGGTTCCCAATACGAATCCTCAGGCAGCTCGTCTAATGCCCGCCGTTGCCGGTGCCGCCCGTACGCTGGGCTTCGTGTGTGCACCGGCGCTCTTCCAGCGTGTAATCATCGACTGCATTGATGAACCGAGCGATGTCGAGGCCTATGCTCGCAACCGCACCGCGCTTACCGATGCACTAGCGGAGTACGGCTACACCTATGTTGAGCCGGATGGCGCGTTCTACCTATGGGTGAAAGCGCTGGAGTCCGATGCGAATGCGTTCTGTGAGCGCGCGAAGAAGTACGAACTGCTCGCGGTGCCTTCGGATAGCTTTGGCATGCCGGGCTGGTTCCGCCTGGGCTACTGCGTGAGCTATGAGACAATCGTCAACTCTCTGCCTGCCTGGAAGCAGCTGGCCGACGAATATCGTCGAAAGTAAAGCGCTCTGCTTACAATGTTTTACGTGAAACGGGGTTTGGTTTTAAGCCAGACCCCGTTGTCTATGCCGTTGTGTGATTGGGATGAAGCAGTTTTACGACTGCCGAAAGCTATGCGTACAATGAATATACGCGACGGCCATACTGGACAAGGAGACCCGATGCCCTACCTTCTTTCTTGTGATATTCATACTCATACGATGTTCTCTGCGCATGCGTACTCAACCATCGAGGAGAACATCTATTGGGCGGCGGAGCGCGGCCTTCAGGTGCTCGGTTCCGCCGATCATTTAAGCTCGATGGTTACGCCTTGTCCCAATGACCTGCGCAGTTTCCAATTCTTTATTAACCAGGATATCTGGCCGCGCATTTGGAGCGGCGTGCTGGTGCTGCGTGGTGCCGAGGCTGATATCGTTTCGCTGGACGGCAGCTTGTTTGGCGAAGACATTCCCGTTTCGCTCGATATCGCCGGCGATTCGTATAGTCGTGAGCATTCGCTGTTCGATTTGGTGACGCGTAATTTGGATTATTTGGTGGCAAGCGTGCATAACCCGCAGTTTGCCGAAGGCGCGACGCTCGCCCAAACGACCCAGATGTACATCAATGCCCTGGAGCACCCCAAGGTGTTCATGCTTGGGCATGCGGGTCGTTCGGGCGTGCCGTTCGATATCGATGAGGTGCTGTTGGCGGCCAAGGCCAAGCACAAGATCATCGAGATCAACAACCATAGTCTTGAACACGGTGTCGACACTGAGCATTGGGCCGTATGCCGCAAGATCGCCGAGCGCTGCGCCGAGCTGGGCGTGGGTATTGGCGTGTCGACCGATGCCCACATTGGCATGGCCATTGGCAAGCTCGATCACGCGCGCAAGATGCTCGACGAGATTCACTTCCCGCTGGATTTGATCGTGACGCGCGACCGCGAGACGCTGCTGCGCGAGATGGCGGCAGCCGGCGTGTGTGACCTGCGCAAGGGGATGTAGCGGAGTTCATAAACCAAGCGAAGGGGGCGGTCCAGACGGGCCGCCCCCTTTCTTGTCTCGAAAATCTACCGGGGTGGATTAGCGGCGCTCGAGGACCGCTACGGTTTCGGTGTGGTCGGTATGGGGGAACATGTCGACAGGCGTGATCTTGAGCAGGCGATAGCCTCCGTCGAGGAGCTGATGCAGGTCGCGCTCTTGAGTCACGGGGTTGCAGCTGATATAGGTGATGCGGCGCGGTTTAAGTGCGCAGGCAGCTTCGAGGAACTCGGGCGTGGAGCCGGCGCGCGGCGGGTCGATGGAAAGAATGTCGACGCGTTCGTTGTTGTCGGCGGCATCGAGGATATAGTCGGTCGCATCGTCGGCCATAAACCAGGCGCTGCGGGTGAGGCCGTTGAGCTCGGCATTGCGGCGTGCGTCGGCAACGCTCGCCGGGTTGCGCTCCACGCCGAGCAGCATAATGCCGACGCCTCTGTCCTGGGCATCCTTCGCGGCGCACAGACCGATAGTTCCGCTACCGCAATAGGCATCCATGAGTACGTCGCCCTGCTGCAGGTCCATGCCGTCAATCGCGAGCTGATAGAGCAGCTCGGTCTGCTGCGGGTTGGTCTGGTAGAACGCGGTGGGGGAGATATCGAACTCGCAGCCGAGCAGCTGGTCGCGCATGCACTCGGCGCCATATACAATGCGGGTTTCCTCGCCGAGGATGGCGTTGCCGGGACGTCCGTTGATGTTTTGGGCGACGGTGACGATGTGCGGATTGAGTGCGGCGACAGCCTCAAAGAACTCCTGCGCATGCGGCAAGTCGCGCTGAGCGGTCACGAGCGTGACCATGACCTGGTCGGTATGCCAACCGCAGCGGACGACGGCATAGCGAAGCAAACCAAGATGCTTGTCCTCATTAAAGGCGGGAATATGCAGCCGCTCAGCTTCGCGTGCGATGCCGTTGAGAATCTGACGGGCGCCCGGTGCCTCGACGGGGCATTCGGGTACGGCAACGATCTTGTGCGTGCCGCGCTCAAAGAAACCGCAACGGACGGCGCCCTCCTTACCGGGAGCAAAGGGAGTGGCAGCCTTATGACGAAAGCCACGCGGCGCAGGATATTTGCCCGGGTCGCCCAGGGTGACTCCCATACCGCGAATGGGGTCGACGCTAATACCCTCGCGCCCGCAAAGAGCAGCAAAAAGCTCCTCCATAGCAGCCTGCTTAGCTGCCAACTGCTTTTTATAAGGACGATTGAGTGCCGTGCACCCACCGCAAGCTTTCATGATGGAACAAGGAGACTTGGGATCCACAGCCTTATGCGCAGACGGAACCGAATCATTATGCGGACGCTTGGAACGAGTCCGAGGCGCTTTGTCCCCGCCCCGACGAGAGTCAGAACGCTTGGTCTTAGCTTTGCTTTTTGCAGCTTTAGAAGACTTGGATCTCTTAGAAGATTTCTCCTCCTTCGACCCCTCAGCCGCCTCGATCAAAGCACGACGAGCCTTACGCTCCGCACGAGATTCTGCCATGAATTAACCCCACTAATTTGCAAATTGAAATCTGAAAGCATTGTACCGTGCCAAGCTAGCAGACGATATGCAAGCGCCCATTTCATGTCAGTGATAAGTCCAACGACGTTTGCCCGCCGGGCGCCGGGGCAGGGGTTAAGTTTGTCGCGAGTTCCGCACGAACAGGAGAGCACTTAATGTGCTCTCCGTCGTGAGCAGGACTGTAGAGCAGCAAACTTAACCCCTGCCCCGGCGCCCGGCGGGCAAACCTTCCCTTGTACTCCATCTCACTAAAGTGTATGATTCTGAACGTTACATGACTCACTTTACCTAACTAAAGTGCCATCAAGGGGGAATACCATGAATACCGATATGTCTCGTCGTCAGTTTGTTGGTCTAGCCGGCTCGCTCGCCACGGTGCTTGGCCTTGGTCTTGTCGGTTGCGGCGGTGGTGCCGGCAAGGGCTCCGCTGCTGGCTCTGCCGCGGCCAAGGATGTGAAGGGCGCTGCGGAGTCCAAGAAGCTCGTGGTGGGCTTTGATAAGTCCTATCCTCCGTACGGTTTTGTGGGCGACGACGGCGAGTACACCGGCTTTGATCTCGATCTGGCCAAGGCTGTTGCCGATAAGCAGGGCTGGGAGGTCAAATACGAGGCCATCGATTGGGATGCCAAGGACACGCTGCTCAACTCTGGCGCCATCAACTGCATCTGGAACGGCTTTACCATGGAGGGCCGTGAGGACGACTACACGTTCTCCGAGCCGTACATGCTCAACGAGCAGGTGCTGGTGGTCAAGAAGGATGCGGGCATCAAGGGCTGGGACGATCTTGCCGGCAAGACTGTGATTACCCAGACTGATTCCGCTGCGCAGGACGTGCTTGAGGGTGACCAGAAGGATCTGGCGGCGACGTTTGCCACGCTCGACACGATCGGCGAGTACAACACGGCCTTTATGCAGCTCGAGAGCGGCGCGGTCGATGCCGTGGCTTGCGACCTTTCGATTGCCCAGTATCAGCTTGCCGCCAAGCCCGATGCTTATACGCAGCTTGATGAGCCGCTGTCCAGCGAGCACTACGCCGTCGGCTTTAAGAAGGGCGACACCAAGTCGGCCGACGCCGTGACCGAGTCGCTCAAGGCGCTCTACGAGGACGGCACGGTTAAGGACCTGTGCGACAAGTATTCAAGCTATGGTCTATCTTTCGATAATTGGGTGCTCAAGTAATGTCTATTCAGGTCATGATGCAGATGCTTGGCCAGGGTTTCTTGGTCAGTTTGCAGTTGTTTGTGCTGACGCTGTTGGGATCGATTCCGCTGGGAATCCCCGTGGCGTTTATGCGCATGAGCAAAATTGCGCCGCTCCGCTGGATTGCGCGCATCTATATCTCGGTCATGCGCGGTACGCCGCTCATGCTGCAGATGTTTGCCATTTACTTTGCCCCGTATTACGTGTTCGGCATTTCGCTCACACCCGATTCCAAGTGGACGGCGTGCGTTGTGGCGTTCATCATCAACTACGCCGGTTACTTTGCCGAGATCTATCGCTCGGGCCTGCAGTCCATTCCTCGCGGTCAATACGAGGCAGCCGAGGTGCTGGGCTACTCGCGCATGCAGACGTTTCTGTATATCGTGATGCCGCAGGTCGCCAAGCGTATTCTGCCGGCGATGGGCAACGAGATCATCACACTGGTCAAGGACACGTCGCTGGCGTTTGCCATTGGCGTGGGTGAGATGTTCTCGACGGCCAAGGCGCTGGTCGCCTCGCAGGTGAGCATGGTGCCGTTTGCAATCGCGGCGCTGATCTACTGGGTCTTTAACTTCGTCGTCGAGATGCTGCTGGGCGCTGCCGAGAAAAAATTGGATTACTACCATGATTAATTCGGTAATGAATATATCGAACGCGCGTAAGGCGTTTGGCGGCAATGAGGTGCTCAAGGATATCTCGCTTGAGGTGAAGCGTGGCGAGGTCGTGGCGATTATCGGACCTTCGGGTGGCGGCAAGTCCACGCTGCTGCGGTGTGCCACGCTGCTCGAGACACTCGACGGAGGCTCGCTCTCGTTTGGAGACCTTGCCGTTGCGACGGATGCGGGTTCGGGCGCGGTCTATGCGAAGGGCGATGTGCCCAAGCAAGCGCGCTCGCGGTTTGGCCTGGTGTTTCAGAACTACAATCTGTTCCCGCACTATACCGTGATGAAAAACATCATCGATGCGCCGATTCGTGTGCTTAAGCGTCCGCGCGAGCAGGCGGAAGCCCGCGCTCACGAGCTGATTGCGCAAATGGGGCTTACGGGCAACGAGAACAAGGTGCCATGTGAGCTTTCGGGCGGCCAGCAACAGCGTGTGAGTATCGCCCGCGCCTTGGCGCTCGATCCGGAGATCCTGTTCTTTGACGAGCCGACCTCGGCACTCGATCCCGAGCTGACGGCCGAGGTGCTGCGTGTCATTAAGGACCTTGCCGCGCAGAATATGACGATGGTGATCGTGACCCACGCAATGCAGTTTGCGCGCGATGTTGCCGACCGCGTGGTCTTTATGGATGGCGGTCGTATTGTCGAGGAGGGTCCTGCCGAGCAGGTCATCGACCATCCGCGCGAGCAGCGCACCCGTGAGTTCTTGAGCCGTATCGAGGGATAGGCTCAGGTATTTACTCAACTATTAATTGAGGCGAAGCCGCCGCAGGTCTTACGGTCTGTGGCGGCTTTTTGTTTGCATCGACGGGGTTCAATAATCGCCTCACAAGCTTGTCTCTTCCTCTCGCCGCCTGTATTCATACGTGTGCCGAAAGGTGTGCATGGACGGTCGCCCGTGAGGGTAGGGTGGTGGCATAGGACATTTGGAGGGTGAGTCGGCTCGGCTGCCGACCATGCTGCTCCCGGGATGGCACCGACCGCGAACTCTCCCCGTTGGCGTCGCGCATTGCGCGCGGCCCTGCAAGGAGGTCATCATGGGTGCTCCCAAGACCGGTAACGTAAGGAACGTGGTGCTCGTAGGCCAAGGCGGGGTGGGCAAGACTTCACTCGCCGAAGCCATGCTCCACCTTTCCGGCAAGACCGCCCGCCTGGGCGGCCACGACGGCACCAAGCCCACGCTCGACTATGACCCCGAAGAGGTCAAGCGTGCGTTTTCCATCTCGACGACCATCGCGCCGATCGACTGGAAGGGCGCGCGCATCAATGTGCTCGATGCCCCGTGCTACCCCGATTTTATCGGCGACGCCTTTGCCGCGATGAGCGTCTGCGAGACGGCTCTGTTTGTGGTCGACGCCGAGGCCGGCCCGCAGCCTACGACGGTTAAGCTCTGGTATGCCGCCGAGGACCTGCGCCTGGCGCGTGCGGTGTTCGTAAACCGCCTGTCGCGCTCCGAGGCCAGCTTTGCGACCACGATGGACCTGCTGCAGGAGCGCTTTGGCACGCGCCTGGGCGCCGTGACCCTTCCCTGGGGCGAGGGCGAGGACTTTGACGGCATCATCGACCTGGTGCGCATGAAGGCGCGCCATTGCAACGGCACCGAAGCCGTTGAGTCGGAGATTCCCGAGGAGTATCGTGCCCAGGCCGAGGAGGCCCATGACCATCTGTGCGAGTTGGTGGCCGAGGCCGACGATGAGCTGATGATGAAGTACCTGGAAGGCGAGGAGACACTGACGCAGGAGGAGCTTGAGGGCTTGCTGTCGAAGGCGATTGCCGAGCGCATCTTTGTGCCGGTCTTTGCGGGCGATTGCATTAAGGAGCAGGGCGTCAACTCGCTGATGGACGACATCGCGACGTACTTCCCGGCGCCGACCGACTACGGCGAGATGCCGCTTATCGACGGCGATTCGCTCAAGATTTCGAGCGACGATGACCGTCCGGTGGCGTTTGTGTTTAAGACCCTGGCCGATCCGCAGCAGGGTCGCATCAGCTTTATCAAGGTGCTGACGGGTACGCTTGAGCCGGGTCTTGAGCTGATCAACGCGCGTACCCGCAAGGGCGACCGTCTGGCTCACCTGTATGTGATGTGCGGCCGCGATATGACCGAGGTCGGTCACGCCTATGCCGGCGACATTATCGTGGCACCCAAGCTGGCGGCCGAGACGGGCGATACGCTCTCGATTACCGGCAAGGTCGAGGCTGCGGCGTTTAAGTTCCCCAACTCGCAGTACCGCATTGCCATCGAGGCCGAGAATCGCGGCGACGAAGAGAAGCTCTACACGTTTATCGAGAAGGCCTGCAAGGCCGATCCGACCATGAGCATCGACCGCGACGAGGAGACCGGCCAGACCATTATCTCCGCCGTTGGTGAGGCGCAGGTTTCGGTGCTGCTCAATCGTTTGGAGGATCGCACCAAGGTCGTAGCCAAGAGCGTGCCGATCCGCATTCCATATCGCGAGACCATCCGCCGCACGGCGAGCGCCCAGGGTCGCCACAAGAAGCAAACCGGTGGCGCCGGTCAGTACGGCGACTGCTGGCTGCGCGTGGAGCCGCTCATTGGGCCCGACGGCACGAGCGATGGCTATGAGTTTGTGGACGAGGTCGTGGGCGGCCGCATTCCGCGCTCGCTGATCCCCGCCGTGGACAAGGGTGTCCAGGAGACCATGAAGGACGGTATTATTGCCGGCTATCCGCTCACGGGCATTCGCGTGGCTGTGTACGACGGCTCGTATCACAGCGTCGACTCCAACGAGATGGCGTTTCGCGCGGCGGCTCGCATCGGCCTGCGCAAGGCATGCGCCGATGCCGACCCGGTGGTGCTGGAGCCCATCGAGGAAATCACGGTGACTATCCCCGAGAGCTACGCCGGCGCCGTGATGGGCGACATCTCGGCATCGCGCGGTCGCGTGACGGGCATGGAGACCGATGAGCGCGGCGACACCGTGGTCATCGCACAGGCGCCTCTCGCCGAGTTGACGGATTACTCGACTCGTCTGCGCTCTATCACGCGCGGCACGGGCGACTTTACCATGAAGCCCGCCGGCTACGAGCAGGTGCCCTATGACGTTCAGACCAAGCTGGTCGAGCGCTATGAGGAGGGTCGCGCCAAGTAGCGTGTGATTTTGCCTGCAACATACATGTCGATGCAAGGGCCGCTCTGGGCAATCCAGAGCGGCCCTTTTTGATCCCTGGGGGACGGAGGAAAACGGATCATGTTAGGTTTTGGGGCAGCTTGATCGGCCCTAGTCTCCCGAGGCCTGGTTGCGGCCGGTGGTGTAGTCGATCTGCACATGCGGCTGCAGGTTGTAGCAATATACGTGGAAGCAGAGGGTCTTGCCGTGGTCCTCGACCGATTGCGCCTCAAGGCGCACGCCGCGGCAGACAAGTTCCTCTTCGTTATACATAGGCGTGACGCGATAGAGCACGTGGTTGCCCGTGTCGCGGATGTAGCCGAGAATCTGCTCCTCAAACGGCAGCATGCCTGTCTCGTTGAGATAGCGCGTGCCGGTGAGGAGATTTTTGCGGTTGGCGTTTTCGCCGCAAAGCGACCAGGCGATAAGGTGGCAGCGGTTGTAGAGACTCTGGCCCGGAATAAAGTCGTAGCGCTGCTGGCGCCATCCAGCGGGATGGATACGCGAGATATCGCCGCGCTCGCCTTGACCGAGTAATTCGGGGCCCACGCAGGCGAGCGCTTTGCGGGTGCGGCCCAGGCTGTCGAGCTTGGAGAACTTCTTAAAGCAACCCTCTTCTGTAGCGCGCTCGTATTCATCGAGCGTGAATGACGGCGTGCCGAGCGGGTGCGTGCTATCGGCGCGCAGGGCAACATAGGGGTTACCCGCGTAGTCAGGAATGCTGCTGAGGTATACGCCACGGGCGCGGTCGAGGTCGGGGTTTTCGACCTCGTCGATGGGGGTGGCGCTGTTTGCGGATGCGTCGTCACCGGTGCCGGTTGCGGCGGAATCGGAGCCATCGCCAGAGTCTTGGCTATTTTGAGAGTCCGAGGAGCTCGCTGTTCCCGATTCGAGCCGGGCAACCAGGTCTGCCTCGTCGTCAGTGCGGCTGGGACTCTCGTCTTGCTTCTCGGCCAGGGCTACCGCCTGCTCATCACTTTGCGGCGAGAGTAGTCTGGGCGCCCCGTCGAGCGACCCTGTGAACAACGCAAACCCCAGCACCACGGCGGTGCCGATGGAAAGTGCTTGCTTGTAGGCGGACTTGCGCGACATGGAGGCTCCTGGATGGACGGTTGGGAATCTACCAGTCTAGCAGGAGCCGGCAGGGGCCGTTCTGTCGAACAAATACTTAAGATTTGGGACAAACGCTACGGATTCAATTGCCTCATATTTGACGTATGGCTAGATCGAGGTGGAACCGAGCCAATTGAGTTTACATTCGAGAATGCGCTGCTCACCTGGCGTGCTGCTGCCATCGAGTAGCGCGAGGAGCATCTCGGCCGCCTCTCTGCCTTCCTGGTCGACGGGCTCGATGATCGTGGAGACGGTCGGCGTGGTGAGGTTGGTCCAGTCTTCGCAGTTGAGTCCCAAAAGACCGATTTGCTGCGGAAGTAGATGGGCCATGGGCTGGAGAGCCTTGTAGACACGGGGAAGTGCCCACTGATTTTGCACGAAGATGAGGGTTCGCTTGGCGGGGTTGAGCTTGTATTTAAAGTACTCGGTCAGCTCGCTGACCGACGGCTTGTTGTGGTCGATGGGAATCGCTTTGTAGAGCTGTCCGTTCGCTGCCAGTGCCTCGGCATACCCCTGAAAACGCTCCATGCGGGTGCGCATTTCGGTCATGTTGGCGGCAATGGAAAAGAAGTCTTCGTAACCGGCGTCGAGGAGTGCCTGCGTGGCGTTGTACACACCGTCGTAAAGATTGGTTTTGATCCAGCTGGTGCCTGGGCTATAGATGGCCGCATCGAAAAAGACGACCGGCTTGCCGGCGCGCTTGATGCGGTCGTGCACGGCTTTGAAGTTTGCCGTGGGCTGGATGATAAAGCCATCGACGCCCAGCGAGAGCATTTTGTCGACATACATGAGCTCGGTCTCGGGGTTAAAGTTGCTCGTGCAAACGACCGTCTGGTAGCCCGCGGGGAGCATGACCTGCTCCATGCCGTTGAGGACGAGGCCCGCCCATTTGTTGGTGTTATCCAAGATAATGATGGCGATGACGTGGGTCTGTTTACCGGTGAGTGTTTGTGCCTGGGCGTTGGGGACGTATCCCAGCTCCTTTATAACACGCGCGATCTTTGCCTGCGTCTTGTCGCTGAGTTTGTCTCGTTTGTCGTTGAGGTAATACGAGACGCTTGCCGTCGAGGTTCCCGCCTCTCGAGCGACGTCTGCAATCGTAACGCGCTGTTTTGCCACAGCGACTCCTTCCGACAGATGAGCATTTTCCAACATGATGACTTTGAGTCTTGGTGAGGGATGCGCTTCGGTGAGCGACCTTTTCCTTTCATATGAGTATGCAACAAATGCGGTATACGGGTGGGGTCGAAATTTGTGACCGGCATGCGTATCTGCCGTCTACCGAGAAAATCAAATACTTCTTGACTTTTGAAATCGAGGGTAAAATCGCAGGATTCATTTTTGGTTAAACGCATAACTAAATAGCGTAACCAACGCTCTGACCTGCGCGTTTACCGAAATAAGCTGGCATTAAGAAAATTGAGCACCTATATTGGTCTTGTCGAAAAGACAGCAAGTCCAAACGGCAGGGGATGCTCCGGAGGCCTCCGCAAACGGTGTCTTGCGCACGCAACTCTATGAAAAGAGGGAAGCAATGAAGATCGTAGGCGTTGCCGCCTGTACCGTGGGTATCGCCCACACGTATATGGCCCAGAAGGCGATTCAAGATGAATGCGCCGCCCGTGGCATCGAGTGCAAGGTCGAGGCTCAGGGTGGCCTGGGTATCGAGAATGAGCTCACGCAGGAAGACGTGGACTCCGCCGACCTGGTCCTGGAGTCCGTCGACGTGGGTGTCGAGAACGAGGACCGTTTTGAGCAGAAGGTGGCCGAGGGCAAGTTCCTCAAGGTCGGTACCTCGGATGTAATCGCCGATCCGGTGAAGATCATTGACCAGGCCGTTGAGATCATCAAGGCGACGGGTGGCGCCGTTGACGCGCCCAAGGCCGAGGCCAAGGCAGAGAAGAAGGCCGTCTCCGCTGCCCCGCAGGCCCCGACACCGGCGTCCAAGCAGTCCATCTTTGCCGATCCTGGCAAGACGCTGCTCAATGCATTCAATACCGGCGTTTCCTATTTTATCCCCATCGTCGTTATCGGCGGCGTGTTCCTCGCCTTCTCGTTGGCATCCGGTACTGCCGGTGCTAGCGGCATGGAGGTCACCAACCCGTTGATGGTGAGCCTTAACACCATCGGCATGGCCGGCATCTCTATGATGATTCCGGTGCTTGCGGCATACATCGCTTACTCGATGGCCGGCAAGCCCGCACTTGCCCCTGGCTTCGTCCTGGGCTACTTGGTCAACAACGCCGTCGTCACCCCGAGCGGCAACAGTGTTTCGACTGGCTTCTTGGGTGCCATGATCATGGCTGTCATCTGCGGTTACTTTGTCCGCTGGATGAAGACCTGGAAGGTCAACAACACCATCCAGACCATCATGCCGATCCTGATCATCCCGATTCTGACCTCGCTCGTCCTGGGCATGGCCTACATCTACATCCTGGCCACGCCGCTTGGCTTTGTGATGGATTGGCTCACCAGCGTGCTCGGTAGCCTGCAGGGCGGCTCCGCCGTCGTCCTGGGCCTGGTCATTGGTGTTATGACCGCCTTCGATATGGGTGGCCCCATCAATAAGACCGCTTCGACCTTTACTATGGCCATCATGGCCTCCGGCATCTATGGCCCCAACGGTATGTTCCGCGTCGCCGTCGCCATTCCCCCGATTGCCTGCGGTCTTGCAGCGCTCATTGCCAAGAACAAGTTCGATGACGCCGATCGCCAGATGGGTATCTCCGCACTGTTCATGGGCTGCATCGGCATCACCGAGGGCGCTATCCCCTTCGCGGTCAAGGACCTTGGCCACACCCTGCCCGGCATCTGCATCGGATCTGCCGTGGGTGCGGCACTCGCCGCCTTCCAGGGTATCGACTGCTACGTCCCGCACGGTGGCTTTATCGTCGCCCTTGCCACCAACAACGTCGCGCTGTTCTGCCTGGACATCGTGATTGGCTCCGTGGTCGCCGCTGCAATCCTGATTGCCATGAAGCCCACGCTCGATAAGCAGGCCAAGTAAACCTTTAAGGACTCCGGTTGTGCGGAGGGATGGATTTGACTCCGCACAACCGCCCCTACACAACAAATCCATCCGTACTGATAGGGCCCGCATCTGGGTCCCAGGGAACTTTTGTCAAAAATCCTCTGGAGAAGGAGAACAAAATGTCCAACCTCACCATCCGCCAGGCCGTTCAGGGCATGCTCAAGCTGCAGGATAGCGGCGATCACGCAACCATGGTCGGCATTGGCCCCATGAGCCCCAACCTGATTCAGGCCGTGTTCGAGCTTGCCAAGGACGAGGATTTCCCGCCCATGTTTATCGCCAGCCGCAACCAGGTCGATATGGACGAGATGGGCGCCGGCTACGTCAACGGTTGGGACCAGACGCGCTTTGCCGCCGACATCAAGAAGGTCGCCGACGAGGTGGGTTACACCGGCCCGTACTACCTGTGCCGCGATCACGGCGGTCCGTGGCAGCGCGACGAGGAGCGTAACGCCCACCTGCCCGAGGACGAGGCCATGGAGCTCGCCCGCAAGTCCTTCGTCGCCGACATGGAGGCAGGCTTTGACCTGCTGATGGTCGACCCCACCAAGGACCCCTATCAGATTGGCAAGGTTATTCCGCTCGACGTGGTGCTTCGCCGCACGATCGATCTTATCGACTACCTTGAGCAGTACCGTCGCGAGCATAACCTGCCCGAGGTTGCCTATGAGGTTGGTACCGAGGAGACCAATGGCGGCTTGACCTCTACCGATAAGTACGAGGAGTTCATTTCTCAGCTGCAGCCCGAGCTCGAGAAGCGTGGCTGCCCCATGCCCACCTTTATCGTCGGCCAGACCGGTACGCTCACCCGTTGGACCGAGCAGGTCGGTCATTACAACTTCAAGAACGCCCGTGAGCTCGCCGACATGGCTAAGCGCTACGGCGTGGGCCTGAAGGAGCACAACGCCGACTACCTGGATGACGCGACGCTGCTCGAGCACATCCCGGCTCACGTGACCGCTTCCAATGTCGCCCCTCAGTATGGCACCGAGGAGACTCGCGCTTACCTCAAGCTCTGCGCTACCGAGCAGATTCTGGTCGACAACGGCCTGTGCGACGATCCCTCCGACCTGTATCACACGCTGCTGGTCAAGGCTATCAAGACCGAGCGCTGGCGCAAGTGGATGACCGGCGACGATGTCAACCTGCAGGTTGACGACATTCTGGCCGACGACGAGCTCAGCCTGAAGATTCTGGATGTCTCCGGCCACTACGCCTTTAACGATCCCGAGGTCAAGGAGCAGGTCGAGAAACTCTATCGCAACCTCGCTGCCCAGGACATCGACGGCAAGCGCTTTGTGATCGAGCACATCAAGCGCCCGATCAAGCAGTACGTCGTCGGCCTTAACCTCAAGGGCGTCACGAGCCGCATCGAGAAGGCTCTCGAGGACTAAGTAGTTCCGGCGTTTTGACAAACGCCGGACCGGTCGACGCTGCGCGGGCATCTGCCGGGCAATCTGGCGCTCAAGCCGTCGCTCGCGTACCAAAGTACGCTTCGCTCCTCTTTCGCACCACCTTGCCACGGCAGCTGCCCGCTCGCTGACGTTGGTCCGACCAGTGATTGAGCCGCTGTCCTTAGATTGCTAGCTATTCATTTGAAGGAGTTTGTACCATGAAGTTCTTTATCGATACCGCCAACCTTGACGAGATCGCCGAGGCAAAGAGCTGGGGCTGCCTGGCCGGTGTTACCACCAATCCGTCCCTGTATGCCAAGACCGGCGGTAAGCTCGCCGACTTTGAGCCCCATATGCTCAAGATTGCCGAGCTCTGCGAAGGTCTGCCCGTGTCTGCCGAGTCTACCGCCACCACGGCCGAGGGCATGATCGAGGAGGGCAAGCGTCTTGCCGCCCTCGCCCCCAACATTGTGGTCAAGCTCCCCGTCTGCGAGGCCGGCCTCGCCGCCTGCCGCGCCCTGGCCGACGCAGGCGTGCGCGTCAACATGACGCTCGTCTTCTCGCCGACCCAGGCCTTGATGGCCGCCAACGCCGGCGCTCGCTACATCAGTCCGTTTGTGGGACGCTTCGATGACATCGCCGAGGACGGTATCTCGCAGCTCGACAACGTTGTGACCTGCATCAAGAACTATGACTGGACTGGTAAGAACGTCGATGACACCGTCGAGATCATCACTGCATCCGTCCGCACGCCTAATCACGTGACCCAGGCGGCACTGCTCGGTGCCGATATTGCGACCGTCCCCATGGCTGCTCTTAAGAAATGCCTGCATCATCCGCTGACCGACCAGGGCCTTGCCTCGTTCGAGGCTGACTGGCAGAAGGTCGTCGCTCAGGCTTAACGAGTGGATTGCCCCGGCATCGCGTCATCCGGTGCCGGGGTTGTTCTCAAGAGAGGAATTCGTATGACCAACCAGGAGCTGGCGAAGGTCGCCAATGAGGTCAGGAAGGGTGTCGTGACTGCGGTTCACGCGGCCAAGTCGGGACACCCGGGTGGATCGCTCGGTGCTGCCGACATCATGACGTATCTGTACTTTGAGGAAATGAATATCGATCCTGCCGACCCTCACAAGGCCGATCGCGATCGCTTTGTGCTCTCCAAGGGTCACGCGGCGCCGGGCCTGTATTCGGTGTTGGCAAATCGCGGCTATTTTCCCGGCGAAGAGCTCGAGACGCTCCGCCATATTGGCAGTCGCCTGCAGGGCCATCCCAACATGAACGACACCCCGGGCATCGATATGTCCACCGGATCGCTCGGCCAGGGTATCTCCGCCGCGGTTGGAATGGCGCTTGCCGCTAAGCACTGGGACGACGGCTACCGTGTCTACACGTTGCTGGGCGACGGTGAGTGCGAGGAAGGCCAGGTGTGGGAGGCGGCCATGTTTGCCGGCAACCACGACTTGGATAACCTCGTCGCTATCGTCGATCACAATGGCCTGCAAATTGACGGCAGTATCGACGCAGTTAACTCGGCTATGCCGCTTGCCGACAAGTTCCGCGCCTTTAAGTGGCATGTGATCGAGCTCGCCGATGGTAACGACATGGCGCAGATTGCCGCCGCCTTTGCCGAGGCTCGCAAAGTGAGCGACTCGCCCGTGGCTATTATCGCCGAGACGGTGAAGGGCAAGGGCGTCTCCTTTATGGAAAACCAGGTGGGCTGGCATGGCAAGGCGCCCAACGATGAACAGTTTGAGCAGGCCATGGCCGAGCTCGCAGCAGCAGGGGAGGAGCTCTAATGGCAGACGTCAAGAAAGTCGCCACGCGCGTTAGCTATGGCGAGGCACTTGTCGAGCTGGGCAATGAGCGCGATGACTTTGTGGTTCTCGATGCCGACCTGGCCGCCGCCACGCAGACCGGTAAGTTTAAGGCTGCGCACCCCGAGCGCTTCTACGATGCCGGCATTGCCGAGAGCAACTTGATGGGGCTCGCCGCCGGCATTGCGACCACGGGCCACGTCGCCTTTGCGAGCACCTTTGCCATGTTCGCCGCCGGCCGCGCGTACGAGCAAGTGCGTAATTCCATCGGCTATCCGCACCTCAACGTCAAAATTGGCGCTACGCATGCGGGCATCTCGGTCGGTGAAGACGGCGCTACGCATCAGTGCTGCGAGGATATCGCGCTCATGCGCACGATTCCGGGCATGACGGTGATCGTCCCCGCCGATGACATCGAGGCTCGCGCTTGCGTGCGCGCCGCCTATGAGTTTGAGGGACCGGTCTACATGCGCTTCGGCCGCCTGGCAACACCGGTTATCAACGACCGCGAGGACTATGAGTTCAAGATTGGTCGCGGCGTGGTCGTGCGCGAGGGCTCCGATGTCACAATCGTCGCCTGTGGCCTTATGGTTGCCGAGGCGCTCGAGGCTGCCGAGGCTCTTGCCGCCGATGGCATTGATGCCGAGGTTATCAATATGCACACCATTAAGCCGCTCGACGAGCGCCTGGTTGTTTTCAGCGCCAAGAAGACCGGTCGCGTGGTCACCGCCGAGGAACATTCGATTATCGGTGGTCTTGGCGAGGCCGTGGCCTCGGTGCTCGCAGAGCAGCATCCGGTGCCGATGCGACGCGTCGGCGTGCGCGATGTGTACGGCGAGTCTGGCCCTGCGGTTGATTTGCTGCACAAGTATGGTTTGGACGCCGACGGCATCGAAGCCGCGGTCAGGTCCGTGTTGTAAGGAAGGTTTTCCATGGGGTTTGTATCTGCCAACCAAGTGACGATTGGCTACGCCGCCGCCTCGCGCGAGGACGCGCTGCATTATCTGTCCGAGCAGGCTGTTGAGCTTGGTTTTGCCGATGACGCATCTGCTGTAGAGGCGGCTTTTATTGCTCGCGAAAACGAGGCCGAGACTGGCCTCGTCGCCGGTTTTGCCGTTCCGCATGCCAAGAGCGATGCGATCCATACGCCGGGCGTGGCCGTGCTCAAGCTGTCCGAGCCTGTTGAGTGGCCGAGCTTTGATGGCGTGCCCGTCGATGTGGCGCTCGCGCTGTACGTGCCCGCCGGCGAAGCGGGAACCACGCACCTGCGTCTGCTCTCCAAGGCTGCCGTGATGCTGATGGATGCCGGCTTCCGTGGCAAGGTGCGCGAAAGCACCGATCCCGTTGAGATTGCGGAACTCATCAATAGCGGACTCGAAGACTAGAACGGTCATCCCGTTCAATCAATCGATCCTTCTCCAAGGAAAAGGGCCGCGACGCCATATAGGCGTCGCGGCCCT
>NZ_CABJDK010000013.1:0-13007 GCF_902364355.1 Collinsella aerofaciens | reverse complement strand
CGTCGCGGCCCTGTTTGCGTTTCCCCAGATAAAACCTGCCCAAATAAACCTGTCCCTTTTTGGCAAGATGCGGGTCAATGCCCGTCAAACGAAGTTGCGGTGGAATAGTTCCTGTTTATGCCCGATAGGCTGCAAAACAGGAACTATTCCACTGCAACTTAGGGTGCGGTTGGGGTGTATGCGTTTTGAGAGCAGGACCCATGGTTAGAGAGATTACGCTCGTCTCTCTAAATGTCTCTCTAAAGAGAAAGTAGGCTAGAGAGATAGTCTTAGGTAATCTAGCAGTGAATTCGATACATCTCTCTAAATGTCTCTCTAAAACAAGGTGCTTATCTCTCTAAAGTTAGAGAGATAAATCTATTGGTTTAGAGAGACGGAATGCCAATGCTGCCGGATAAAGGACTCATTGAAGTAATGGGTTCATCGACGAGCTGTAACCGCCGCTATCGGAAAAAGTAGGTGCGGCCGAGACGCCTCTCAAGTGCCTCTCGAAGTTAGAGGGGTGCTAGAGAGGCAGTTGTCTTGCGACATTTTCCCAGATAAAACCTGCCAAAATAAACCTGTCCCTTTTTGGCAGGTCTGCGGGTCAATGCCCATCAAACGAAGTTGCGGTGGAATAGTTCCTGTTTGGGCCCGATAGGCCGCAAAACAGGAACTATTCCACCGCAACTTATTTGGGATGCGCTATTGATTCATGTTGCCATGGATGTAGGGGGTGACCTCGGGGGAGATGTGGTCGCAGCCCAGCTCGCGCAGCGCGGACTCGATGGCGGCGGGCAGCGGGGTTTTGCCTTTGTCGTCGACGGCGGCACCGCCGAGGGCGGCAATCTTGGCAACATCTGCGGGTGCGGCCTCGATATGCATGCAGCCGCCGACCAAGCGCGCGCGTACCTGTGCCAGATCAAGATCGTGCAGGTAATCCTCGCAGGCGCGAATCAGGGAGACCTTCTCGCACGTAAGCTCCTCGCCCGTGGGGACGCGCGTGGCAAGACATGCTCCCGCCGGCAGGTTCCAGACGGGGTATCCCCAGGCGCGTAGCAGCTCGCGCTCTTCGTCCTTGGTAAAGCCGACCTCCATAAGGGGTGAGCGTACGCCGAGCTCTTCTGCCGCACGCATGCCGGGGCGGTAGTCACCGCGATCGCTTGCATTGCTGCCATCGATGACGGTGGGAAAGCCGAGCGACTTGGCGTGGTTGACGATAGCGGTAAAGCCGGCGTGCTTGCAGTGGTAGCAGCGATTAGCATCGTTGCAGGCTACTTGGGGGAGCTGCAGCTGATCCACCGAAAGATTGAGCACGGGGAGCTTAAAATGCGGCCCCTCATTGGCCTGCCCATCAACGGACTGCTCAAACGAAGCCTGTTCGGGCGTGCCGATGAGCGGCGTGGTGAGATGGACGAGGAGGGTATTGGTAGGCATGATGCGGGCGCATACGGCGGCCAAAAAGCTACTGTCGACGCCACCGGAAAACCCGATAGCCACGCGCCCGTATGCCAAAAGCAGCTGTTCGAGCGCCGATAGCTTGTCTTGAAGCTCCTCTGCGGGCGCCGTGGTGTCTAAAATCATGAAACGTTCCTTATCGTTGAGTACTCGGTCGAAAACTATAATCCTAATGCGTTACTTGCCATAAGACTTCTACCTATGTAACGAAAGTGCAATATGCTATATACGTTATATACAAGTTTGTAAAGTGCGGTAGAGTGTCAGTAACGCAATCCGGTGAGGGGGACCGATATGATCAAGGCTGTTATTTTTGACATGGATGGAACGCTGGTCGATACCGAGCGTTTGGGGATTAAGGCCTGGAAGGCAGGCGCTGCCGAGCTGGGGCTCGCGATTGATGAAGCACTGATCCATCAGTTTATCGGCCGCACGCTGCCCGATGTTATGGACATCCTTGATAAGCATTACGGTAGCCACGAAACCACCGAGGCGATCTATCATCGCCACAAGGAGATTCGCGACGAGATGGTCAAGACCGATCTGGAGCTTAAGGCCGGCGCTGCCGAGTGCCTAGACGAGCTGCTGACTGCGGGCTATCACGTGGGGCTTGCGACGTCGTCGCGCCTCGTTACGGCCGAGCGCAACCTTAAGATGGTCGGTCTTTTTGACAAGTTTGAAACGGTGACCTGCGGCGATGACGTCGTGCACGGCAAGCCCGATCCCGAGATGTATCTGCTCGCCTGCGAGCGCGCGGGCTTTGCTCCCGAGGAATGTGCCGTGGTCGAGGATTCGCGCAACGGTTGCGTCTCGGGCATCACGGCTGGATGCCATGTCTTCGCCGTCCCCGATATCGTGCCGCTGCCGCAGGACGTGGTGGATGGCTGCGAGGCCGTGCTCGATACGCTGTTCGATCTGCCGGCGGCGGTCAAGGCCGTGCGCTAGCGTTTGCACGCGAGTCGCCATGCCCCGCGCCCGATCTCGCAGGACGGTGGCGGCAACGGCGCCTGCGTGGAGGGGCTGACACAGTCAGCCCCTCTTATCACGCCAAGATTGCTGTTTTGGCCGATAAGAGGGGCATTGTGCTTTAAGCGACTGGGGCTGCGGCCTTGGTAAGGAGCTGGCGGAGGGTTATGACGTTACAAGTTACTCCAGGAGCCAGTCGATCACGTTGCGCTTGCGGACTCCTTCGTAGTTCGCGTCCGCAAACAGCGTGTCGAGCGTAAGAAGCGTCTTGGGGTAGTTGTCTCGGACCTTCTTAAAGGGGGCCAACTCTCGATTGAGGGTAGTTTCGTCGAGCGTTGTGGCTGAAACCTGAAAATAGGCTGTCTCGTCTGACTTTAGGGCAACAAAATCGATTTCCCCGCCGTCGATATCGCCCACGTAGACGTCGTATCCACGGCGTAGGAGCTCGAGATAAACAACATTTTCGAGGATATGACCGATATCGCTGCTTTGGGTTTTGACGAGAGCGCCTCTAAGTCCAAGGTCAACGGCGTAGTATTTGCCGTTTGTTGAAAGAAGCTGCCGACCGCGCACGTTATAGCGCGGAGCAAAGTACAGCACAAGGCTGTCTGTTAAGCCTTTGAGGTATTTGGCTACGGTTTTCTGGTCGGTTTTGTTGCCGTTGGACGAGAGCGTGTCGGAGATTTTTTTAATCGAGATCCGGTTTCCAATGCTATGGAGTAGGAACTTGGTGATATCGCGCAGGGTCGGGACGTCCGAGACCTTCAGGCGTTCGATAACGTCGCGTATGACGATGGTATCGTAGAGGCTCATAAGATAATCGCGCGCCTGGGGTCCCTGAATACCCGTCTCGGCGATAAAGGGAAAAGAGCCCCTGGTTATGTACTCGTCAAACAACTGCGCGGGAGCCTTTCCGTCATTGGTTTTTGCCGAGCAAAACTCTTTAAAGGATAGGGGCAGCATCTTGAGCTCTACGTAGCGGCCGGAGAGCAAAGTTGCCAGCTCGCTCGAGAGCAGATAAGCGTTGGAACCGGTTATGTAGAGGTCGACATTGTCCTTGATAAAAAGACTGTCGACGGCTTTTTCGAAATGCTCGACGTGCTGTATCTCGTCCAGAAAAACGTAGTTCATCTTATCGGGGACGAGTCTGGCGGAAATGTAGTCGTAGAGTGCTCTATATGACGTAAGCGACTCGAACTCCAGGTCTTCAAAGTTGAGGGATATAACCTGGTCGCCTGTGATTCCATGATCGCGCAGGTAGCTACGGTAGATTTCGAATAGCTTTGATTTGCCGGACCTTCGCACGCCCGAAACGACCTTGATGACGTGCGAGTCTTTCCACGAAATGAGCCAGTCGAGGTATTGTTTGCGATCAATCAGATTCATGAAACCCCTTTCTTGGCGAGAAAAAACTGGAGCAAAATCAATACTTATAGGAAATATCTAAAAATATGGAATTGAGTCTATTTTAACAAAAAAGTTAATGAAAAAATGGATTACATTCCATAAATATCCGTAGTCGCAGGTCCGGCTAAACGGGGAGGGAACATGGGGCCAGCAAAACGCCGCAGCGGGACTGTTCCCGTTGCGGCGTTTTTTGTTACAGGTAGGCGCCCAGGTTGATGTCGGTTATTGGGGCCGCGGATGGGCCCGTCGGGTGCTGCTCGGCCTTTTGGGTGCTCACACGTTCGAGCAAGAAGGGGCGCACGAGCTCCTGACGGTTAATGTCCTCGGTGGCCGTGGCCGTGGCCGTGGTGACGGTACGCGCGGCGGAGCCGATGCGGACTCGTTTGGTCTTGGCGGCAGGTTTATCCTCGATTTGCTCTATGAGCAATTGAACGCCCTTGCGGCCAATCTCGTAGCCCGGGGGTGCCACCGTGGTGAGGGGGACCGACCCGCTCCATGCAAGCGGGTTGCCGTCGCAGCCGGCCACGCGAACCTGTTCGGGGACGGTGATGCCTTTGTCGGTCAATGCCGAGATAACGCCCGAGGCCAATACATCGGTAAGGCCGATGACAAAATCGGGGCGTTCGTCAGTAGGACGCTCGGCAATCTGGGCGCCGATGCTGTAGCCGTCGGCAGCGGTATTCCATTCGCCGGCGTCGATGACTTCGATCTTGATATCGGGATGCAGGGCAAGTGCCTTGTGGATGCCAAGGACGCGCAGAGTGAGCTGCATGAATGCTGCTCGACCCACAACGACAATATGGCGTGCGCCGCGGGCGATGGCGAGCTCGGCGATAATGCGCCCCTGTGCCTCGTTGTCGGCGGCCACGTAGTAACCGGGTTCTGAACAATGGACGTCCAGATGGACGATCGGCACGGGCATTTTAGTCATGGCCGGGTGCCAGTCGGGGGATGCCATGGGCTGAACCATGACGCCGGACATCTGCGTGCCCATAAAGTAGCGCAGGTAATGATCCTCGAGAATATCGTCGTTATCGGCATTGGCGATGAGCAAGTCATAGCCGTGCTTGCGTGCCTCGTTGTGGGCACCGCTGGCGATTTGGAGCGAAAAGCCGTGATCGAGACGGGGGAGCACCAGGCCAAAGGACTTGGTGGCGCCGCCCGCGAGCTGACGAGCGCTTTGGTTGGGCAGGTAGCCCAGGCGATTGATGGTCTCGTTGATGAGCCTGAGGGTCTCGGGGCGCAACTTCTCGGGATGGTTGAGCGCGTTGGAAACCGTGCCCAGCGAAACCCCGGCCTCGCGCGCGACGTCGCTGATTTTAACCTTTGCCATAGCGGCCCCTTTGATGCGTTTCAAGTACAAACCAGATTGTAGCATCCCAAACCTACCAAAAAGGGACAGGTTTATTTTGGCAGGTTTTATCTGGGGAAACGCT
Organism: Collinsella aerofaciens; assembly: GCF_902364355.1. Lineage (GTDB taxonomy): Bacteria > Actinomycetota > Coriobacteriia > Coriobacteriales > Coriobacteriaceae > Collinsella > Collinsella aerofaciens_AF. The sequence goes on along the minus strand of NZ_CABJDK010000013.1, from coordinate 7,761 downwards.
GTTGCCAACGCGACCACCACGAAGGGGACAGGCACCTTTGTGGTGGTTTGGACCGGTTGGGCATGTGTGCATCGGGTGGTATCTAAGTTGAGATACCACTTCTGGTATATCAGCTTGCGCTTGCGTGAGTACAATACTCGAACGTTATACGTCTCAGCGCCCCCTGTGCGTGGACGTCTTGCAGTCACGCGAACGAAGGGATTTATCCTATGTGCGGAATCGTCGGCTACACCGGCTCTGATATTGCAAAGAACATCCTGGTCACGGGCCTCAAGCGCATGGAGTATCGCGGCTATGACTCCTCGGGCGTCGCGCTCGAGGTGGGCGAGGGCGCCGCGGCGCACCTCGACGTCATCCGCCGCGTGGGCAAGGTCGCGGGCCTGGAGAGCGAGCTTTCCAACATCGACAGTGACGCTACCTGCGGTATCGGCCACACCCGCTGGGCCACCCACGGCAAGCCCTCCGTCGTTAACGCCCATCCCCACACCAGCTGCGACGGTCGTATCGCCATCGTCCACAACGGCATCATCGAGAACTTCGCCGAGCTGCGCGAAGAGCTGGAGGGCCGCGGCCACCACTTTAAGAGCGAGACTGATACCGAGGTCTTCGCGCATCTGATCGAAGAGGCTTATGCCGAGACGCACGACCTGATGGCCTCCGTGCGCGAGGCGTGCACCCACGTGGTCGGTGCCTATGGTCTGGCCGCCGTGTGCGCTGACGAGCCCGGCGTGATCGCCGTGGCCCGCAAGGATTCCCCGATCGTGGTCGGCGCGGGCGAGACCGGCGCCTATGTCGCCTCCGATGTCATCGCGCTCATCGACGCCACCCGCGATGTCGTGGTGCTCGAGGACGGTCAGTTTGCCAAGCTCACGCCCGCAGGCGTCGAGTACACCGACGAGGCCGGCAACGTTATCGAGCCCAAGGTCACTCACATCGACTGGGACCTGGACATGGCAGAAAAGGGCGGTTATCCCGACTTTATGCTCAAGGAAATCCACGAGCAGCCGCGCGTCGTGCGCGACACACTGGTCGGTCGTATGACGCCGGCCGGCGAGCTCGACATCGATGAGCTGGGCCTTTCGCTCGAGGAGCTCAACGACATCGATCGCGTCTACGTGATCGCCTGCGGCACCAGCTACCATGCCGGACTCATCGCAAAGAACCTTATTGAGGGCTGGGCTCGCATTCCCACCGAGGTTGAGGCTGCCAGCGAGTTCCGCTATCGCAACCCCATCATCACGCCGACGACGCTCGTCGTTGCTGTGTCCCAGTCGGGCGAGACGGCCGATACCCTCGCCGCCATTCGCGATGCGCGCATCAAGGGCGCCAAGGTCTTTGGCATCACCAACGTGGTGGGCAGCCCTGTGGCGCGCGAGAGCGACGGCGTCATCTATACCAAGGCCAACAAGGAGATCGCGGTCGCCTCGACCAAGAGCTTCATCGGCCAGGTTGTGAGCCTGACGCTGCTTGCTCTGCTGCTGGCGCAGGTCAAGTACCGTCTGACCACCAAGCAGACGCGCATGATGTTTCGCGAGCTTTCCGATACGGCCGAACAAATCCAGTGGATTTTGGATACGCAGACCGAGGCCGTGCACGAGGCCGCCCTGCTGTGCAAGGACGCGCAGTCGGCGCTGTTCGTGGGCCGCGGTATGGGCGCTGCCATCTCCTACGAGGGCGCACTCAAGCTCAAGGAGGTCAGCTACCTGCACGCCGAGGCGTATGCCGCCGGCGAGATGAAGCACGGCCCCATCGCGCTGATCGATCCGGGCTTCCCCGTCATCGCCGTGGCCACCAAGAGCGCCACTTACGACAAGACCGTATCGAACCTTATGGAGTGCAAGGCGCGCGGTGCCAAGGTCATCGTCGTTGCCACCGAGGGCGACGAGGAGATCAACAAGATTGCCGACTGTATCATCCGCGTGCCGGCCGTCCGCGACGTATTCAGTCCCATCACGGCGAGCGTCCCGCTGCAGCTGCTCGCCCGCGAGGTCGCCATCCTGCGCGGCTGCGACGTTGACCAACCTCGAAACCTCGCTAAGAGCGTGACCGTGGAATAGTTGGTTCCGCCGTTCTAGCGAACAAGGCCCGGCTCCGTTGTGGCGGAGTCGGGCCTTGTTTCATTTGCCCAGATAAAACCTGCCAAAATAAACCTGTCCCTTTTTGGCAGGTTAGCGGAGCTTGCTGGTCTCGAAGTACTTGGGATATTGGTCCAGGACCTCGGTCTGGTTGCGGAACATCATATGCAGGTGCTTGCTCACCAAAAAGCTCGCTTCGATGGGGTCGCGACCGGCGATAGCGCGGCGAATCTGCTTGTGCTCGTTCACGATGTCCTGATTGTCGAGAACCTGTGTGGCGGCGCGCAGCCAGCGGAAGCGCTCCAGGTCGGCATTGGTCTCTTCGAGCCACGACCACACGGTGCTGCGACATGCGATGCTAAAAATCATGTGATGCATGAGGTTGTCGCTCAAAAAGAAGCCGATGCGATCCTCTTCGGCCATGGCCTTTTCCTGCAGCGCGATGGCGCGGTCGAGCTGCTCGATGCCGGTCGACGTGGCGCGCGCACAGCACTCCACAATCACCTGCTTTTCCAGATGCTCGCGGATGTAACAGGCACTCTCGGCAAGGGTGAGGTTGATGGGTGAGACGTAGGTACCGCTCTGGGGCACGGTGCGCACCAGGCCCTCTTGCGCCAGACGCACCAGTGCCTCGCGCACAGGGGTGCGCCCCATATCCAGGTCGTCGCAAAGTTGCTTGACGCCCAGCTTTTCGCCCGGCTTGTAGTCCAGGTAGACGATTTTGCGTCGAATGGTGTGGTAGGACTGGTCCTGTAGGCTCGTTTCCTGCTCGCCGACGTGCATCGATTCTTCCATAGCGCCTCGCAACTGTTCTATCAAACTCATATGTCAGTTGTTAATTATGCCGCGAATCAGCTCTCCGCGGTGGGTAATTCGACTGTTGCCCAAGAACTATTGCGGCATCTTAGTCTTTGTTTGCGCAGGGCTGTGCTCAATGTTGCCGTATCATAAGCCGTTGCAAACGTGAAATAGAAAGAAGGAACCCCATATGCAACTGGCGAATATCGTACGCGAGCGCTGGAAGGGCGTCTTGTTCTGCCTGATCGTCGCCATCCCCGCGACGTTGCTCGGCAAACAGATTGAGGTGGTCGGCGGGCCGGTGTTTGCCATCCTCTTTGGCATGGTCCTGGCGCTCGTCTTTCCCAAGAATCGTCGCGAACAGCTCGCCGCCGGTGTCACCTATACGTCTAAAAAAGTCTTGCAGTACGCGGTAATCCTGCTTGGCTTTGGCATGAACCTCTCGCAGATTCTGTCCAAAGGCGCTCAGTCGCTGCCGATTATCGTGGCGACGATCTCGACCTCGCTTGTCATCGCCTTCGTGCTCTGCCGCGTTATGCGCGTGCCGGGCAAGATTGCGACGCTCGTGGGTGTGGGCTCGTCGATTTGCGGCGGTTCTGCCATCGCCGCGACCGCGCCCGTCATCGATGCCGACGATCGTGAGATTGCCCAGGCTATTTCGGTCATCTTCCTGTTTAACGTTATCGCGGCGCTCGTGTTTCCGACGCTCGGCGGCATGCTCGGGCTGACCAACGAGGGCTTTGGTCTGTTTGCCGGCACCGCCATCAACGACACTTCGTCCGTAACGGCTGCGGCGAGCGCTTGGGACAGCATGCATCCCGGTGCCAATGTGCTCGAGAGCGCCACGGTGGTCAAGCTCACCAGGACGCTGGCCATTATTCCCATTACGTTGGTTCTCGCATGCTGGCAGATGCATCTGGCGCGCAAGGCCGGCGGCGACGCCAAAAGCACGTTCTCGCTTAAACGCGCGTTTCCCATGTTTGTGCTGTTCTTTGTGCTGGCGAGCGTAATCACCACGGTGCTTCAGCTTCCCGCGTCCATTACGGCGCCCATCAAGGAGCTTTCGAAGTTCTTTATCGTGATGGCCATGGCGGCTATTGGCTTTAATACCGATATCGTCGAGCTGGTCAAAAAGGGCGGTAAGCCCATCGCATTGGGCTTTTGCTGCTGGATTGGCATTGCGTGCATGAGTTTGGGAATGCAGCACGTGCTGGGAATCTGGTAGAGAAGTAGCTTATTTGCGTGCTGCATGCTGGTGAGCGCATGTCCGCGGTGGAGCGATAGGAGCTCTTGCGGGTATGGCTTGTCCGCAGGTTTATAGGTCCCGAAGAGCTCTTATCGCCCCGCCAGGATGGCGATGCGGGGCAACTCATATACTCGCAGGACGGCGGCCTCTGCCCTATAGTGTTTGGTGAGCAATATCGTTCAATTTTGAAACACTCGCCCGCGCGGCCGTCGGTGGCGGCGTGGCGTCGAGGACGGGACGCAATATGAACAGTGACGCCAAGCTACAAATCTTGATCGAGGCCTTGGCTGCTGCCGGGGCCTCGGCGTTGGCAATCGATGGGCATGGACACGTGGCGATTTCGACCATGGATGATGTCGCGCTCGAGCAAGATGTCGCGGCATTTGTCGCCGAGCGCCTGGGGCGCGTGGGCAACGGCACGCGTCTGGTGATGGGGCATGCGGGAGGGCGCTTGAGCCTCACGGTGCGTCCGGTCGCCAAGGAAGACGGCGCGCTTTGGGTGGTCGTGATCCGCGAGGTGCGCGGTGTGGCGGCACACGCGGGCATTGAGTGGCTTAACGCAGATGAGGTCGAGGCGCGCTACGAGGCAAGCGCGTACGGCATTGTCGAGGGTGCCGCTGCGGTCTCTGGCCCCGTCTGCGAAAGCTATGCTCGCGGCGTGCCCCTCATGTTGGAGGGCGAGCTGGGTGCTGGCCAGGCAGAGATTGCAAAACGCCTCTATCTGGATGGGCCTTATGCTGACGAACCCTTTGTGTCCGTGGCACTTGACGAGCTCACAGATCGCGGCTGGCGCCATCTCCTCAAAAGCTCGGAATCGCCGCTGTTCCAGGCAAGGCTGACCCTTTGTATTGGCGGCTGGCATGCACTTTCGCCGCAGCGTCTGCGCGAGCTTGTCTCTACGATGACCGACACGGCGCTGGCCGCGCGTTGCCATGTGGTTCTGACGGCAAACGATATGCCGGGCGGTGGCGAAAGCGATCAGGCCGCTTTTGTAACCGAGCGCTTGGCGTGCGCAGTGAGTGTGGCGCCTGCGATTGCCGAGCAGGGTGGCGCATCGAAAAAGGTTGCGCAGTATTTGTCGTATCTGTCAGATGTCTTTGGAACTACCGCTCCGAGTATGTCTGAGGAGGCTGCCTCGACGCTCAACGGCTATCGCTGGCCACGCAACTATCTGCAGCTTCGCGAGGTCTCGGAACGACTCTATATATTAGTAGGGTCGGGTGTGGCGGAGCGCGCGGTGGCGGAGGAGGTGCTCGCCCAGGAGGATGTCATCAAAACCGCAACCTTTGGCACTCCGACGCTCGACAGCGACCTGTATATCCTGCGTCCATTGACCGATACCGAACGCGACATCGCGCGGCTGGTCGTAGGCTACCTTCAGGGCAACCGGACCCGCGCTGCCGAGGTGCTGGGAATAAGCCGCACGACCCTGTGGCGCTTGCTGAAGGACGACGACCGCTGAGCGAGGCGCTCGTGACCGCGTGCGGCGCGTGTGATACAGTCCAAAGCAGTAATGTTTCGATTGCGTTACGGCGTGCGGGGGCGTATGGCGGAGACTTCAAAACCAAATCGGGCTCGAAAGCCCACGGTGCCGGTCAACCGTCGCACGACTTCGCGGACGTGGGGCAAGCACGCGTCGGGGTTCGACGGTTCGTTCAAGCGCACCAAATACGGCTACCCTTCGGCAAGCGCTCGCTTGGCCATACAGGCCGAATCGTCGCTGTGGGGGCGCAAGCGCGTGGTGGGCTCTAAGCTCAAGCACGACGGAACACTGGGCTACATCGGCCGCGGCGCTGCTCGCCGTAGCGGCCTCAATCCCGCAGGCTGGCATCGCTATGTTCCGATCGCGGTCGTTGTTGCGGTGGTTGTCATCGCGCTCGCGGCGCTTGGTTACGCCGGCGGCGGGGCCAATCTGGACGCAATGTTTAAGTCTCCCGAGCTCGCGCATGCCGGCACGGAGCTTGTCGAGGGCGCTCAGGCCCAGACGGGCGTGGCGCCTCAGCGTGGTATCGTTGCGGCGGCCTCCACTATCGCCGATGCGCAAAAGGACGAGGACGAACAAGGCAGCGAAGCCGAAACGACTCACACGAACGAAACGACGACAACTCCATCGGCAAGATAAGTTGCGAGTGGGGCAGCAAATTTGGGACGGGGCCTTTTTAAACTGCCCAAGTGTCGAATGTCAACAGTGGTGCACCCGATGTCAGTCACCAACAGCGAGCGAACCGCATTTGCGCCAAGGTGACGTGAAATGAGAGGGCGCTGACCTTTTGGTCGCGCCCTCGAAATTGAACGTCAGATTGGCGTGAATGCGGCTCGCGCAGCGTCAGCGGGGCCGCCGTTCGTTAGAACGGCGGAACTAATTACCTGACGTACACGACGTTGTCGCGGCGCGGCTTTGCCTCGGGGAGTGCGTCTTCGGCATAGCCCAGAGTGCAGTTGCCCACACCGCGCAGGCTTCCGTCGGCGGGCAGACCCCACTTGGCCAGCAGTTCCAGTCCCTCGGGTGAGTCAAAGACCTCGTGCGCGCGGTGGATCCAACACGAATCGACGCCCAGCGCATAGGCTGCGTTGAGCAGGTTGCCCATGGCGAGCGAGCCGTCTTCCAGGTGCGTGGGCACACTGCGGTCGACGAGCACCACCACAACGGTTTTGGCGCCGTAGAAGGGATCTCCCTCGCTGCCCATAACTTGGGCGTTGAGCTGCGAGAGGCGCTCGACGGTTGCGGGGTCGGTAACGGCGACAAACGTCACCGGCTGGCGTCCCATGCCGCTGGGCGCGTACTGGCCTGCCTCGATAATGCGTGCGAGCTTTTCTGCCTCGACGGGGCGATCGCTGTATTTGCGGCAGCTGCGGCGGTGGATGAGCGCCTCGATGGTCTCCATGTGTCCTCCTGACGTTGGTTTCGATGCCTCGTTCTTACCCGCCGAACCAAAATCGTAATCGCGCAGCCGGCCCCAAACAACGCAAGCTACCAAGTGGAAAAGTTGGTTTGCATAAAACTTCAGCCAGAATGTGACAAACCGGTGGGATGATTAAACGTTTTATCCCGTCTACCCTGCGGTTTTTTACCACTTGCCTAAATGATGCGCGCATAAGCTCTGATAAAGGTTTTACTAAAGGAGTGCCAACGTTTATCAACGCGCCATGGTGGCGCCGGGCCAGGAGGTAACATCATGTTCCAGGCTGGAGATGTCGTCGAGACCGACTTCGAAGGATTTCTGAAGCTGCTGCGTTCCAAGACGCGCGCTTTCGTGTCGATCAACGATCACGAGTACTACATCACGCACACCGATGGCTATTGGCGTGTTCAGGATTGCGAGGCCCTCAACGATAAGGGCCACTTTACTGACTGCTCCGAGCTGGTCAACACGGTCTGCGAGGTCGTCGAACTGCCGTGGATCTGTGGCAAGAGCCTGCACGACAGCTTCTCGGGCGCCACGGTCTACGAGGCCGTCGCTGCGTAACAGCCAACAATCGATATTCTCTCGCAACCGCCGGCGCCGCCCCGCGCCGGCGGTCTTTTTTGTCGATATGTTGTTATGGGTCGCACGTCTTGCACGGCCGCCCTTGACGATAGTCAAAACTCGGAGGTGCAGTGACGGTTGATTTCCGATCTCAGCCGAACACATTGAGCAAATA
>NZ_CABJDK010000012.1 GCF_902364355.1 Collinsella aerofaciens | reverse complement strand
ACATTAAGTGCTCTCCGGCTCGTGCGGAACTCGCGATCGACTTCGCATGCCGCCGGGCAGCCGGGGCCGACGTGGGGTTCAAAGATTTTCAAAAAGCGGTCGGCGCGCAGTGCGCCGACCGCCGATATATGGGGCCTGATATTTTCTACCAGCTAGGGCCTCTTACTCGTCCAGGAGATCCTCTGGTATGTCGTTGCCGTCGCCTAGGTCGACTGGGGCCTCTTCGGCGTCGGTTGCGGCCTCGGCGCCTTCGTCTTCGGGCTTCTCCTTGGCGGCCGTCATGCGGGCTACGGCGCAGATGCGGTCGTTGTCGTCGACGGCCATCATCTTGACGCCCTGGGTGGCGCGGCCGGTCTGGCTGATCTCGTCGGTCTTGACACGAATGACCGTCGCGCCCTCTGTCACGATGAACAGCTCGTGCTGCGGGCCCACCGTCTTCATGGCCGCGAGGTTACCCTTACGCTCGGTCATTTGGATGGTGTAGACACCCTGGCCGCCGCGATTCTGCTCCGGGTAGTCCGCAACCGGCGTGCGCTTGCCGTAGCCGCGCTCGGTGATGACGAACAGATCGCCGTTGCCGTTAGTGACTTCCATGCCCAGAACGCTCACGCCGTCCTTCATACCGATACCGCGAACGCCGCTGGTATCGCGGCCGGTGGCGCGCACCTGCTCCTCGGAGAACATGATCGCCTTGCCCGCGGTGGTGGCCAGGATAATCTTGTCGCCCTCGCGCACGCGGCGCACGTTCAGCAGCGCGTCGCCGTCACGCAGGTTGATAGCGATCAGGCCGTCGCGACGGCTGCGGTCATATGCGCTCATCACGGTCTTCTTGACCATGCCGCTCTTGGTGGCAAACATCAGGTACTCGTCAGCAGGGAACTCGCGGCAGCTGATGACGCTCGCGATCTTCTCGCCCTCCTCGAAGGGCAGCAGGTTGACGATCGCGGTACCGCGCGCCTGGCGCGTACCCACCGGCAGCTCGTGCACCTTCAGGCGATAGACCTTGCCCTTGCTCGAGAAGAACAGCACGTACTCGTGCGTGGACGCGATGAACATCTCGTCGATGACATCGTCCTCTTTGAGGTTGACGCCCGACACGCCCTTGCCGCCGCGTTTCTGGGCGCGGTAGGCGGCCACCGGGATGCGCTTGACATAGCCGGTGTGGGTGATGGTCACGACCATGTCCTCGTCGGCAATGAGGTCCTCGACGTCCAGGTCCTTCTCGACCTGGCTGATCTCGGTGCGGCGCTTATCGCCAAACTTCTTGGAGATCTCGCGCATCTCTTCCTTAATGACGCCCAGGATCTTCTCCTCGTGCGCCAGCAGGTCCTCGTAGTAGGCGATGGCGCGGCGCAGGCCGTCCAGCTCTTCCTGGATCTTGTCGCGCTCCAGGCCGGTCAGGCGGCGCAGCTTCATCTCGAGGATGGCCGTGGTCTGCTCGGGTGTAAAGCCAAAGCGCTCGATCAGGCGGCTGCTGGCCTCGGAATCGGTCTGCGAGGAACGGATGATGCTGATGACCTCGTCGATATGGTCAAGGGCCATCAGGTAACCCTCGAGGATATGCGCGCGGGCCTGAGCCTTCTTAAGGTCGAAGCGGGTGCGGCGAGTGACGACGTCGACCTGGTGGTCGATGTAGTGTTGCAGCATCTCGCGCAGGCTCAGGCATTTGGGAACGCCGTTGACGAGCGCCAGGTTGTTGGCGCCGAAGGTCGTCTGCAGCGAGGTGTACTTATACAGGTTGTTGAGCACGACCTGCGGAATGACGCCCTTCTTGAGCTCGATGACCAGACGAATGCCCTTCTGGTTGGACTCATCGCGCATATCCGAGATGCCCTCGATGCGCTTGTCGTTGACGAGCTGGGCGATTTTCTCCTGCAGGGTGCCCTTGTTGACCATGTAGGGAATCTCGGTAAAGACCAGGCGGCTGCGGCCGGTCTTGGTGGACTCCACGTGAGCCTTGGCGCGCACGGTAATGGAGCCGCGGCCGGTCTCGTAGCTCTGCTTAATACCGGCACTGCCCATGATGATGGCGCCGGTGGGGAAGTCCGGACCGGGCATGATCTGCATGAGCTCGTCGACAGTGGCGTCGGGATTATCGATCAGGTAGCAGGTTGCCTCGATCGCCTCGGTGAGGTTGTGCGGGGCGATATTGGTGGCCATGCCGACGGCGATGCCCTGGCTGCCGTTGACCAGCAGGTTGGGGAAGCGCGCAGGCAGTGCCACGGGCTCGGCGAGCGATTCGTCGTAGTTGGGCTGCCAGTCGACGGTATCCTTCTGCAGGTCACGCAGCAGCTCCATGGCGGGCTTTGCCAGGCGGCTCTCGGTGTAACGCATGGCCGCCGCGCCGTCGCCGTCGATGTTGCCGAAGTTGCCGTGGCCGTCGATGAGCGGCGTGCGCATGGAGAACCACTGCGCCAGGCGGACCATGGCCTCATAGACCGCGAAGTCGCCATGCGGGTGGTACTTACCGATAACTTCGCCGACCGTCCAGGCCGACTTCTTATGTGGGCGGTTGGGGTAGATGCCGCTCTCGTTCATCGCATACAGGATACGGCGGTGTACCGGCTTTAAGCCGTCGCGCACGTCCGGCAGGGCACGCGCCGTGATAACCGACATCGAATACTCGATAAACGACTGCTTCATCTCGCGACCGAACTCCGAAATCTGGAGCTGGCCGCCGTTGATATCCTCGCCGGCCGAGGCGCCACGGTCGACTTCGCCAAAGCTCTCCTCGAGCTCGGCGTCGTCTTCTTCTTCCTCATCATCGGCATCGGGGTTATAGGCGTCAGGATCGCCGTCCTCGCCCTGCTCAGCACGGGCAAGCAGGCGTTTCAGATCATCGGGCATACCAGCGTCCCCGGCCTCGTCCATGCCCTCGTTGTTGTTGATATCGTCTGCCACGTTACCTCCTCATGGTTTGCGTGGTCCATTAGTTCCCTGCCACGGAGACGGCTTTTCCAGGTGCCGCAGATTCGCTCGAAAGAGGAGGGAAGCGTACTTGGGTACGCGACCGACGATTGAGGGCGAAGGTGCGGTGGCTGGGAAAGCCGAACAGGTTAGGCGTCTAAGAAGCGCGCGTCGTGCGCGTGCTTCTCGATGTACTCGCGGCGATAGCCGACCTCGGAACCCATGAGCTCGCGCACGGCGCGGTCCGCCACCACGGCGTCCTCGATCGACACGCGCTGCAGAATGCGGGTCTTGGGGTCCATCGTCGTCGAGGCAAGCTGTTTGGGGTCCATCTCGCCCAGGCCCTTGTAGCGCTGAACGGTGTAACCCTTGCGCTTCTTGGTGATCTTGCCGTCCTTGGCCTTGCCGTCCTCGTCGTTGTCATCGGGATTCAGCCCCAGGCTCTGGATGGTATCGCGCAAGATCTCGTCTTCGGGCTGGCGACCATTGGGATACACGTAGTGGATCTTGTTGCGCACTTTGATACCAAAGATGGGCGGGCACGCGACGTACACGTAGCCGGCGTCAATCAGCGGGCGCATGTACTTGTAGAAGAACGTCAGCAGCAGGATACGGATATGCGCGCCGTCGACATCTGCATCGGTCATGATGATGATCTTGTGGTAGCGGGCCTTGGTGATATCAAAGTCGCCGCCGTCACCGGCGCTCGTCGTGACGCCGCAGCCTATCGCGGTAATGAGCGACTGGATGGTGTCACTCGAAAACGCGCGGTGGTCGCCCACGCGCTCGACGTTCAGAATCTTGCCGCGCAGGGGCAGAATCGCCTGGATGTCTCGGCGGCGGCCGTCCTTGGCCGAGCCGCCTGCCGAGTCGCCCTCTACGATGAAGAGCTCGGTCAGCTCGGCATCGCGCACCGAGCAGTCGGCGAGCTTACCGGGCAGGGACGCCGTCTCGAGCAGGCTCTTGCGGCGGGTCGCCTCGCGCGCCTTGCGGGCGGCGTTGCGCGCTTTGCAGGCCTGTTGCGCCTTCTTGACGATCTCACGAGCGGGCTTGGGATGCTCCTCGAGGTAATCGGTAAGGCCGTCGGTCACGATCTTGAGCGTGAGCGCGCGCATATAGGAGCTGCCGAGCTTGGCCTTGGTCTGGCCCTCAAACTGCGGATCGGGCAGCTTGACCGAGATAACGGCCGAAAGGCCCTCGCGCACATCGTCGCCGGTCAGGTTGGCGTCTTTTTCCTTGAGCAGGTTCTGCTTGCGCGCGTAATCGTTGATCACACGGGTGAGCGCGGTGCGGAAGCCCTCAAGGTGCATGCCGCCCTCGGGAGTGTAGATGTCGTTGGCAAACGACATGACGTTCTCGCCGTAGCCGCTATTCCACTGCAGGGAAACCTCGACCTCGCCCATCTTGGCCACAGGCGCGTCCGGGTCCGACTTGCCCTCGATGTAGATGGGCTCCTTAAAGGCCTCGGGGACGTCCTTGCCCTCGTTGAGGAACTTGACGAAGTCGATGATGCCACCCTCGTAGCAAAACTCCTCCACGTGGGGAGTCGCCTCGCGCTCGTCGGTCAGCACGATTTTGAGGTTCTTATTGAGGAACGCCGTCTCCTGCAGACGGTTGTGCAGCGTATCGAAATCGTAGATGCAGGTCTCGAAGATCTCGTCGTCGGGCCAGAAGGTGACGGTGGTGCCCGTCGAATCCGAGGTGCCTACGACCTCCATCTTCTTGACGGTCTTGCCGCGCGAGAACTCCATCTCGTAGGTGTTGCCATCGCGACGAACCTGAACGACCACGCGCTTGGACAGTGCGTTGACGACGGAGATGCCCACGCCGTGCAGGCCGCCCGAGACCTTATAGGCCGAGTTATCGAACTTACCGCCGGCGTGCAGGATCGTCATGACGACCTCGAGCGTCGGGATCTTTTTAACAGGGTGCTCGTCGACGGGGATGCCGCGCCCGTTGTCGACGACCGTGATGGAGTTGTCGGCGTGGACCGTCACCTGGATCTCGGTGCAGAAACCGGCCATGGCCTCGTCGACGGAGTTGTCAACGATCTCCCACACCAGGTGATGCAGACCGCTGGCGCTCGTCGAGCCGATATACATGCCCGGGCGCTTACGAACGGCCTCGAGACCTTCGAGAATCTTAATCTCGCCGCCATCGTAATCGTTTTCGTTTGCCACACGTCCTCCTTCAGTCAAGAAAATGTGTACAGCCTTACTAGTTTATCGTAAAAAAATACCCTCGGGACCGAGGGTATTTGGCTCTACAAGGCCACCAGATGCGATTTAAGGCTCTTTTTTGCTTTGCACGCCCTTGGCCCACTCGGCACTGGCTCTCATGGCATTCTCGAGGGCCTCGCGCAGTTTTTGGTCTTCGATGGGCGCCACCTGGCGCTCGATCTCGGTGCACTCGGCCTCACTTAGTTCGGCGTGCGGGGCCGGCGGGCGCTCGGTCGTCGCCGGGCGCAGGCGCTCCTTGGCGGCGGGCGGCGTGTGACCGGGCGCGGTGGTTTTGAACACCAGGCCGTCCACATGCGCACCGGCGCGCTCCATGCGCACGCGGATGATCTCGCGCAACAACGTCATTTCCTGCGTCCACGAGGGCGAGTCGAGATACACCAGCAGCTCATTGGACTCGGGCAGGTAGCGCAGTCCCGTCACATGCCGCCCCTCGCGCGTGCCCGAGCACACCGCGTTCCATGCGCGATAGACCGTGCGCGACTCCTCGGCGGCCTCCATCTGCGCACGGCGCTTAGGCGTTGCAGCCGCCAGGATGCGCTGGCGCTCTGCGTTCAAAAACCCGCTGAAGGCGACTGTCTCGCTCTCGCGCTCGTAATTAGCACGTCTCACCCATGCTCACCACCTTGGCTCGATCAAGCAGGTCATCGGTAAAGTACCCCAGGTTGGTCGTAGTTATGACCGTCTGGATATCATCGCCGATCAGCCGCAGGAAAGCGCCGCGACGCTCGCCGTCGAGCTCGCTCATCACGTCGTCCAAAAGCAGCAGTGGGGCGGTGCCCAGGACATCGCGAGCCACGGCAACCTCGGCCACCTTCCAGGACAGCACCAGCGTGCGCTGCTGTCCTTGGCTGGCAAATGAACGGGCGGAGCGACCCGCCACGGTAAACTCAATCTCGTCGCGATGCGGTCCCACCAACGTCACGCCGCGGCGAATTTCCTCGTCGGCATGCTCGTCAAGGGCGGCCAGCATGCGCTCGTACGCCCAACCCTTCAGCTCTTCGCGATCCTCGACCTGGGGCAAAGCCCCCAGCGTGGACGCATAGGTCACGTTGGCGGCCTCACCTGACGCTACTTGCCCGTAGGCAGTGTGCACATGGCCCGCCAGCCGGTCGAGCAGAGCCAACCGGTGCACGAGCAGGGCCGAGCCCGCGCGGGCAATCGAATCGTTCCACGCGCCGAGCATCTCGCGGCAGCACCAGGTCTCCTTGAGCAAGGCGTTACGCTGGGTCACGCAGCGCCCATAGGTGCTCGCAAGATCGGCATAGCGTGCGCTCAGTTGCATGCCAAAGTCATCAAGGGCGGCGCGGCGCACACTGGCGCCACGCTTAACCATGTCCAGATGGTCGGGGCAAAACAGCACGCTCGGAAGAACCCCGCGCACACCGGCGGCAGAGCATCTCTTGCCGTTGCGGCTAAACGAGCGCTTACCGTCCTCCGCGCTCAATCCCATATCAAGCACGCGGCCGTCGCCCTCGAGCCTCAGCTCGATCTTGCACGAGCCCACGCCGTCATGGACGAGCTCGGCTGCGGTCGGATGCCTAAACGAGGCGCCGCTCGTCAGCAGCTGCAGCGCCTCTATGAGATTGGTCTTTCCCGCCGCGTTGGGTCCCGCAAGTATCGTCACGCCCTCGTCCAGGGCAAGGCGATAGCTATCGAAGCTGCGGTAGTGCGCGACGGAAAGATCGCGGGCGAACATGGTCATGGCGCAGCGCTAGATGCGGACCGGCATGACCAGGTACAGGTAGTTGATCTTGTCGTAGGACTTAAAGATGCCCGCCTGCGAGTAGCTCTTGAGCTCCAGCGTGATCTCCTTCTCCTTGGACAGGGCATTGAGGCAGCCGAAGATGTAGTGGTAGTTGAAGGCGATGGTACCCGACTCGCCCTCGGCCGCGACATCGATCGTCTCCTGCGCAAGGTCCTGGTCATTGGAAATGGAGGACAGGCCCATCTGCCCGTTCTCGACATCGATCTCGAACTTGACGGCGGGGTTGGCGCTCGCGATAACGGCCACGCGCTTGAGGGCGGCGTTAAAGGCGGCGACGTCGATCTTGACGCTCGTCACGCACGAATCGGGGATGAGCTGCTTGTAGTTGGGGTACACGCCCTCGATGCGACGCGACACGTAGGTGGTGTTGCCGGCCTCGAAGACGACCTGGGTGTCGGTAGCCCCGATCATGATGGTCGCTTGGCTGGCCATGATGTTCAGCGCATCGTTAAAGGCGTCAGCCGGAACGTTGAGCTCAAAGGAGCCCTCGAGGGTCGAGGTCTCGACCTGCGTATCGCACACGGCCAAGCGGAAGGAATCGGTCGCTACCAGGCGTACGGTGTTGTTCTCGACCTTCATGTGCACGCCGCCCAGGATGGGGCGAGCCTTGTCGGTCGAGGTGACGCGCCACACGCGGCCGACCATTTCGGACAAGACATCGGTCGGCAGCTCCACGGCACTCTCGATGGCATAGGCCGGAAACTCGGGGAAGTCATTGGCATCGAGCGTGTTCAGGCGGAAAGAGCTCTTCTCGCAACCAATCAGCACCTGGCGCTCGGACAGCTCAAAGGTAACCGGGGCATCGGGGAGGGTCTTGGTGATATTGGAGAGCATCTTACAGGGGATAACCATCTCGCCCTCTTCTTCGACATGCGCCGCGATGCGATGACGGATCGAGATAGTGTAGTTAGAGGTCTGGAATTCCAAGATGCCGTCTTGGGCCTTAACGAGCACGCCCGACAGGATGGGAAGGGTGGATGCCGAAGCGACACCCTTCATAACGACGCCGATGGCTTGTGTAAGCGAGCTCTGGCTGACGGTGAACTTCATCTTTTAATACCTTTCTATAGATATAAATATCTTAATAATAGTAATAGCACTGACGAAACTGTTGATTACTCCCAAAGACGCAGGTCAGACCAAGAAAGAGAATCGACAGCAACCTGTGTGCAACAGGGGTGGTTTTCCACGTTCAAAACCTGCGCAAAACTTTTCATCACCGCGGGTTGGGTTTTAGACACCTTATGCCCGTGGTTTCGACAAGTTTTCAACAGGTGTCTCTATTTCCCTACGAGCGCAGTGTAATTTTATCGCGCAGCGACTTGAGGTCTTCGGTGACGGTGCGGTCTTCCTGGATCATCTTCTGGACCTTTTTGTAACTCGTGCTGACGGTCGAGTGGTTGCGGTTGCCAAATTCGGCGCCCACCGCCGTGGTCGTCATCTCGCACATCTCGATGGCCAGGTAGATAGCGATATGGCGTGCTTTGGCGATATTGGCGTTGCGACGCGGGCCGATGAGCTCCTCGTGCGTCACGCCGTACTGCTCTTCGATGACGGACTGAACCGTCTGGACGTTGATCTTTTTGGCCGATGTGTCAAAGTACTGGCTGGCGATGGCGTCGATATCGTCAAAGGTGAGCTCCCCGCCCTCGCGCTCGCGGTCGCCCGCCTCGCCGGCGCAGCGCTCGCAAAAGCTCTCGAGTTCGCGGATGTTGGTGCCCGAGACCTCGGCCATGTGTTTAAAGTGCTCGTCGGTTAGGTGCCCGCCGTCGCCCCCATAGGCCGCCAGCAGCGAGTCGTCGCCTGCCTCGGGAGCGGCGACGATGGTGCTCTCGTAATAGCGCTGCAAGATCTTGTATTTCATTTCGTAGCTGGGCTCTGCGACCAGGCAGAGCATGCCGGCGTTGAAGCGGCTGGTTAGACGCTCGTCCATGCTCAGGTCCTTGGGGGCGCGGTCTGCCGCGATGACGACCTTCTTGTTGTTGCGGATGAACTCGTCCATGAGCTGGAAAAAGTAGTCCACGCTCGCGCGCTTGCCGATGATGTTTTGGATGTCGTCGATGATGAGCACGTCCACGCCGTGGTACGCCTGCATGATGGGGGCGTTGCTCTTCTTTTGGCGGTCGAACTCGGTCATCAGGTCGTCCAGATATGCCTGGGAGTTGGCATACTTGACCTTGATCTCGGGCGACTTTTCGGCGAGCTCGTTTTTGATGGCAAGCAGCAGGTGCGTCTTGCCCAGGCCCGATTTGCCGTAGATGAACAGTGATGTGCACGTGCCCCGCTCGTCCGCGAGGGCGGCAAACTTGAGTGCCGAGCGATAGGCATGGCTGTTCTCGGGGCCGTAGACAAAGTTCTCAAAGGTAAATTTTGAGTTCGCGGCGAGTGGGGCTCCATCCGTATTCTGCTCGGCCGGTACGGTCGGTGCTGGCATGGGTGAAGCGGGGGTCGCAGCTTGCGCGGATTTAGTTGGCGCTCCGCCCTTCATCTGGTTCATCATGCGACGAAAATCATCGGCCGAGAGCGTGTTCTTGATTGCAATGCCCGAATCCGCGCCCGTCGTTGCGTCGTGAGCGATGGGCATGTGCGTGACGGGTGCGTTCGTTGACGTCGCCGCCGCGGTCGGCAACGGTGCCATGGTTTCACGGGAAACATCGCTGTGCTGGTGCTCGATTGTCGGCACGTCGCCTGCGGAGGCCGGCGCCGCCGGGGAAGCAGCGGGAGCCGTGGCGGATTCCGTCGCGGCGCCTTGCGGTGCCACGATGTCGAGCGCAATCGGTGCAAAGGCGATTTCTTCCAGATAGGCCTCAATGGTCGGCTGATGCTTTTTGAGCTGCGCGATGGCAAAGCGCGAGGGGGCCTCGATCGTGAGCGTATCTTCGGTCAGGCTTATGGCGCGCGATTGCCCCAGCATGTTGATGAGGCGTGCATCTTGGCCGTCGCGCTGGCAAAAGGCGATGGCATCCCCCAGGATGATGCTTGCTTCCTCGTCCACTATCTCTCCCGTTCTTTAGCTCTGAGCTCGCACGCGAGCGGCGCCGAGTTCGGTCAGATGGTATTTCTGGCCATGCTTGATGACCAAGCCGGCCTGCGCCAAGTCATTGAGCGTGCGTGACCAAGTGGGGGCCGAGTTTCCAAACGCCCTCGCCAGATCGGTAGCACCGCACGCTTGATTTTGCGCCAGATAGCCCAGCGCGGCGTTGCCGCGATCGCTTACGAACACGTCCGGTTGTGGCTGCGCATACTGATTTGCTGCATTAGGATACATCATTTGAGCTGCTGGTTGTTGAGAACTCTGCATCGGCGGCATTTGCTGTTGAAAACTTTGAGGCCACTGTTGGTAAGGCTGCGGAGGCATCTGCTGGGCCCAGGGGTTGTACTGCTGCTGCGGCATCTGCTGGTACGGCTGCTGATATCCCTGCTGGTACTGCTGCGGGAACTGCTGGCCATACCCCAGTGGCTGCATCTGCTGATATGGATATCCCTGTTGGTACGGCTGATAGCCCATTTGCTGGCTACCCGGTGCCCCCGTCGCCTGCTGCATTGCTGCTGTATCCTGATCCGCCAGCGGCATGGCCTGTGGCACGTTTGGCGGCATCGACATCGACGCCGCCTGGGGCTCTTGTGTAGGAAGCATTCCGGGCTGCTGCATCTGTCCCACGCGGGGCTGCATCTGTTGCGTTGCCATGGGCTGCTGCGCAAAAGCTCCCGGCAGGGGATATGCGGGCTGCTCCGTCTCGGGCCGCACGGCAGCACCGCGCCCGCCGGCGCGTTCGATTTCCTGCACGCGTTTAGGGTCCAGGCTTACTGTAACCACGGTGCCGTTGCCCATATTGTCCTCGATGGACACGGCCCCGCCGGCGTTTTCCAAATACTCCTGCACCATGGGAAACCCTGCTCCGGTTCCACGGATATAGCGCTTCATCTTGCTGTTTGCGCTGGTAACGCCAAAGTCGAAAGCGCGCTCCTTGTCGTCGATGCCGGGTCCTTGATCAGCAAAGCGGATGGTGTCTCCGCCGTCCAGAATCGAGATGATGGGCTCGGCAAAGTGTGCGTGGATAAAGTTTTCGACAATCTCGCGGATGACCATGAGCGAGATATGGCCACCTTGTTCTTTCATGCACTGGTAGACGGTGTTGGTCGTCTCTTCCAAATACGTGCGGACATCTTGCGGATCAATGACGATCACACGCGGTGTCGACAGCATGTCGTCATAGACGGCGATGCGCGCGGCGTACATGGCTTTTGGCGCCTGCGTGGTCGTCTGCTCGCCTTCCTCACGCTCTTCGCGCACGCCGGTGATGTGCTCGTTGTCGGGTGCCGGGTCTCCGGAATCGACCATGGTGTAAAAGTCGTCAGACATGCCGCTCGCAATCTTTCAAAAGGTTTCGAACAAATAGTAGCTCACCGTGCAATGTTTCTCATCTTTCGACAACTTTTCAAAACCTGTTGAAAACTTTGGAAAACGGACGAAAAGTTCTCAACATTGCCAACATGAACTGTTGAAAACTCGATGAAATATCGTGAAAAGTTGCCATGCACCGCTAAATCGAGCTCGGCTTATGGGGGAACCGTGTGAACTGCGCAACCTTTTACCTTTGATTTCTTGACATTTGAACATTGATTTCCCTACAATCTTCAAGCTCACGTGTCTATATCTGCGTCCGCGCCCCCGCGGACACTCGAAATGCAGCAGGAGGAACTTAAGATGAAGCGTACGTATCAGCCTAATAAGCGTAAGCGTGCCAAGACCCATGGCTTCCGTGCCCGTATGGCCACTAAGGGTGGTCGTGCCGTGCTCGCCCGTCGTCGCGCCAAGGGCCGCAAGCGTCTCACTGTCTAGCAGCGATACACACATCTCGCATGAAGACTATTAAGTCTCGGCAAGATTTCGAGCATGTGTTCAGTCAGGGGCGTCGTTTCAATCACCCTCTGATTCGAATGACCATATGTGAATCGGTTGGCGAAGGCGACTCCGGAAGGGTCGCCTTCGTTGGTGCTAAACGGCTCGGTTGTGCTGTCGTGCGCAACCGTTCTAAGCGTGTGATGCGCGAGGCCGCCCGCAGCTGTGGATTTCCCGTTGCGGGTTATGACATCATCTTGTTCGCAACTCCCAAGACGAGGGTTTCCTCGCCGCAGGAGATGGACAATGCATTGCGTTCGCTTATGAAACGCGCCGGCGTTGCCGGGGAGGAGCGATGAGCAATCACGTTTTGCGACGTGTTGCCATCGCTCCTATTCGCATATATCAACAGGTTATTTCGCCCTTATTGCCTGACGCCTGCATTTATTACCCAACGTGCTCGCAATACGCCGTCCAGGCGATTGAGAAGTACGGTGTTTTGAGAGGCTGCTGGCTTGCCGTGAGGCGCATCGCTCGCTGCAATCCCCTGCACGTCGGCGGTTATGACCCTGTGCCCTAGCGGGCACTCGCTATCGGAGGAAAACTTACATGTGGGATTGGATCGTTAACATCCTTTTCGAGCTGCTCAAGCTCATCCAGACCTTTGCGGTCGACTGGGGCCTGTCCATTATCATCCTGGTGGTCATCATCCGTCTGCTGCTGACGCCGCTTATGCTCAAGTCGACTAAGTCGACGGCACGCATGCAGGTGCTGCAGCCCAAGATGCTCGAGATCCAGGAGCGCTATGCTGACGATCCCCAGCGTCAGGCCGAGGAAATGCAGAAGTTCTACAGCGAGAACAAGTTCAACCCGATGGCTGGTTGTCTGCCGCTGTTGATTCAGATGCCTGTCCTGTTCGCCCTATTTACGCTGCTGCGTAACCTGCCGGAC
Source organism: Collinsella aerofaciens (assembly GCF_902364355.1). Lineage (GTDB taxonomy): Bacteria > Actinomycetota > Coriobacteriia > Coriobacteriales > Coriobacteriaceae > Collinsella > Collinsella aerofaciens_AF. Next base: position 31,521 of record NZ_CABJDK010000012.1, on the reverse strand, counting down.
TACTTTAACGACGGCACGTTCTCGTTCTTTAATATTCTGCCCGACCTGACCACCACGCCGAGTGCCTCCTTTGCCGATGGCTTTATGGTCGCGCTGCCTGCGCTGGTCTGCCTGATCCTGTTCGCTGTCCTGACCCTGATTCCGCAGCTCTATATGTCGCGCAACCAGACCGGCCAGCAGGCTCAGAGCATGCGTATGATGGCCGTTGTCATGACGGTCATGATGCTTTGGATGGGCTGGAGCCTTCCCGTTGGTGTTCTGCTGTACTACGACGTCTCGTCTGCTTGGCAGGTTATCCAGCAGATTTTTGTGACGCAGAAGGTCATCGACAAGGCGAAGGCCGATGAGGAGGAGCGCCTTAAGAACGCGCCGCTGCAGGTTGAGGTCACTCGTCGCGAGAAGAAGCCGCGCCCGCACAAGAAGAAGTAGTGGGATATCAATCTTATTTAGGTACCTAACTTTTGGAGTACGTTATGTCTGAAGAGATCATCGAGGATATGCTTGAGGAGGTTGCCCCGCAGGTCGCGGGCGATTATCCCGAGATTGCACAGCGCTACAAGGCTGGTGAAGAGCTGACCGACGAGGAGCTCGACACCATTGCCGATGTCGCGATTTCCATCCTGCGTTCCATCCTTTCGCACTTCGATGCCGCCAACTCTCCTATTGATGAGTACGAGGGCGACGAGGGCGAGCTGATTTTGGATGTTACCGCTCCTGATCTTGCTGTTCTCATTGGCCGTCATGGTCGCACCCTTGATGCCCTTCAGGTTATGTTCTCTTTGCTAGTGAGCCGCAAGCTTGGCTTTAGGTATCCGGTTGTAGTGGACGTCGAGGGATACAAGAGCCGCCGTCAGGACAAGGTTGCCTCCATGGCTCAGTCTGCAGCCGAGCGTGCCATCCGCACTCATAAGAGTGTTTCGCTTCCGCCCATGAATGCCTATGAGCGTCGACTGGTTCACATTGCACTTCGTGGCAATGATGCCGTCGATACTCATTCTGAGGGTTCTGACCCCGATCGCCATGTGGTGATTGTTGCTCGATAATCTGCTCGAGCTTATGCTAAGGGGACGTGGTTTCCACGTCCCCTTTTTTTGTCAAAAGTTCTCGATACACTGATTTTTGTCAGAAAGGAGCTTTCGTTGTTAGTACTTACTGATCAGCAGGCTGACAAGATGTTGAGTCGTCTAACTTCCTATTGCAAAGAGTATTCCTTGAGCGCAACTGATGTTGAGCTGAGGAAATGTATTCAGCATTTGGATTTGGTTCTGGAATCAAATAAGACAACCAATCTCACCCGTATTCTCAACGTAGAAGATGCTGCAGTACTTCATATCCTCGACTCACTTGTTTTACTCCCCTATATCAATAAGGCTCCTGAGGGAGCTTTGCTCGATATGGGTACAGGTGCGGGCTTCCCTGGTATTCCGTTAACCATAGCCACGCATCGTAAAGCTACTTATATTGACTCTGTTGGCAAGAAGGTTGATGCTGTCAATTCCTTTGTCCATGCTCTTGGATTGAAACATGCTCATGCGGTCCATGATCGTCTTGAAGAATATGCTCGAAACCATAAGAAGCAGTTCTCTGTCGTAACCGCCCGCGCACTGGCCCCTCTACCGATTCTTGTTGAGTATGCGGCTCCGTTCCTCAAGGATGGAGGGCTATTTGTTATCACCAAGGGCAATCCTTCGGATGAGGAGCTTGCTTCCGGCATGTCAGCAGCTAAGATTTGCGGCTTTACTTTGCTTCTGAATGACGCAATCGATTTGCCTGAGGGCTTGGGCCACAGGGAGTTCATTGTTCTTAAGAAGAGTCATCCAGCATCTGTCTCATTGCCTCGTGCAAATGGCATGGCAAAGAAGAATCCGCTTGCCTAGATGTTTCACGTGAAACATAATGGATACTAACAACTTGCAGTGTTTCACGTGAAACATGGCGGTTGATATCGAATCGGAATGTTTCACGTGAAACATCCTCCGTTTGACAGCTTTAATACACACCAGGAGGGACCGTGGGATTTCGCGACGTTAAACGTTCTAAGAGCGCAAAAGACACGCGTATCATTGCAATCATCAATCAAAAAGGCGGCGTTGGTAAGTCAACGACGGCTGTAAACCTTGCAGCAGCACTGGGTGAGCAGGGTCGTAAGACACTGATTGTCGATTTTGATCCGCAGGGAAACAGCACTAGTGGATTCGGAATTGAAAAAGAAGACCTTGATCACTGCATCTATGATGCATTGTTGAATGATGTGCCGGCAGAATCGCTTGTTCTTGATACAAATTGCAAAAAGGTATTCGTAATTCCGGCTACAATTCAGCTTGCAGGCGCGGAAATTGAGCTCGTAAGCGCAATCGCTCGTGAAACCCGCCTCAAAGATTTGCTTGAGCCGATTCAAGACGAGTTCGATTTTATTTTCATTGACTGTCCCCCTTCGCTCGGCCTGCTTACTATCAACGCCTTGACAGCAGCAGAAAGCGTTTTGATTCCGATCCAGTGCGAGTATTATGCACTCGAGGGCGTTACAAAGCTGCTTGAGTCAATGAAAATGGTCAAATCACGTCTGAACAAGGGCTTAGACACCTATGGTGTGCTTATGACCATGTATGACTCGCGTACCTCTCTATCGAATCAGGTTGTTGAGGAGGTTCAATCGTACTTTGGTGATAAGGCGTTTAAGACGCTGATCCCCCGTACAGTTAAAATCTCCGAAGCTCCGTCTTTTGGAGAACCGGTAATTACCTATGCACCTCAAAATAAGGGTGCAAAAGCGTATATGAACCTTGCAAAAGAGGTGATCAAGCGTGCCTAGTGCAAAGAAACGTGGCGGATTAGGACGTGGTCTCAATGCTTTGGTCTCAGAGGCCGAATATGAGACCGGTGGTTCGGCTGCATCTGCTTCAAATGCCGCATCTGAAACAAAACTCCCTATTGAGGATATCGTTCCCAACCCTAATCAGCCGCGAATTCACTTTAACGAAACTGAACTTCGCGAGTTGAGTGAGTCAATCCAAGAGCATGGTGTTTTGCAGCCGCTTTTGGTTCGCAAGCACGGAAACGGCTATGAGATCATTGCTGGTGAACGTCGTTACCAAGCGTCAAAGCTTGCTGGTCTTGAGGAACTGCCTGTCATCATTAAGGAAGTTAATGATGAGGAGATGCTCGCTCTTGCTCTTATCGAGAATCTTCAGCGTTCTGATTTGAATCCCGTCGAAGAGGCGAAGGGTTATCGTCAGCTCATTGATGCTAGCGGTATGACACAAGAGGCGTTATCAAAGGCTGTCAGTAAGTCTCGTTCTGCAATTACAAATTCACTTCGTTTGCTAGATCTTCCCGAAGTCGTACAGCAGATGATTTTCGAGGGCAAGCTTACTGCTGGCCATGCGAGAGCGATTCTTGCAGTTCCATATGAAGATGCAAGGATTCGACTTGCTGAGAAGGTTGTTGCAGAAGGCCTTTCCGTTAGAGCGACAGAAAATCTTGCTCCGTTGTTTTCTGCCGGAGAGACACCTAAGACACCGAGGCCTGCAACGCCTCAGTCTTTTAAAAAGGCTGCCCGCGTGCTTCGTCAGGTTTTTAATACCAACGTGCGTGTGAAGAGCTCGCGTGGAAAGAATAAGATCGAGATTGAGTTTAAAGACGAGGAAGAGCTCTCTCGTATTCTTGGCGAAATGATTCAGTTTGATCAAGGAGGCCAAGATGAGGAATAAGATTTTAACTGCGATTGCATTGGCGACGACTGTCGCGGCTGGTGCCTTCGCTGGCTATAAGATCGCGACGGACGATGAACTTCGAGGTCGTTTGCTTCGTGGCGCGCAAGATATCGTCGATACTTCAAAGAAGAAAATGGATGTTATGACAGAAGATGTTGCCATGCGTACTGCTCAGGTAACGAAGAATCCCAAGATTAATCAAGGTTGGGTTAGCAACCAATGGGAAAATGTGGGCTATTAGGTACCTAATAATTACTCAGTAAATTTTGAGGGGTCCTTGTCTGATTCATGAGACAAGGGCCCTTTATTTTGTCCGTAAAAAATGGGAAAGGTAGCAGCTGCTCCAAAATTGAGGTCAATAAATGAAACGGCCCCGGTTGCATATCCTGCAACCGGGGCCGTTCGATGTTTCACATGAAACGTTTTGGAGTGCGACTCCCCTATGCGTTCTTCTGAACTTTAAAGCGCTGTTTCAGCTGTCCGCAAGCGGCGTCAATATCGTTACCACGGGAGTTACGAATCGTGGTCTCGATGCCACGGGACTCAAGACGACGCTGAAGATCCTCAACCTTATGAATCGGCGACGGCTTGAGCGGGCTGCCCTCGATGTCGTTAAGTTGAATCAGGTTAACGTGGCACAGCGTTCCCTCGCAGAAGTCGCAGAGTGCCTGCATCTCGGGATTCGTATCGTTGACGCCTTCGATCATGGCATACTCATAGGTCGGGCGGCGGCCAGTCTTCTCGGTGTAGAGCTGAAGCGCCTCGTGAAGGCAAAGCAGCGTGTACTTCTTAACACCGGGCATGAGCTTATTGCGCGTCGACTGGATGGCGGAATGCAGGGAAACGGCAAGCGTGAACTGCTCGGGGATATCGGCAAATTTGCGAATACCGGGAATAACGCCGCTGGTAGAGACGGTGAGGTGACGAGCGCCGATACCGATGCCATCGGGGTCGTTGAGGATACGCAATGCCTTGAGAACCTCGTCGTAGTTGGCAAACGGCTCGCCCTGGCCCATGAAGACAACGCTTGTGGCACGCTCGCCAAAGTCGTTGGATACATGAAGCACCTGGTCGACGATCTCTTGAGCAGTCAGAGAGCGCTTGAGGCCGTTGAGACCGGTAGCGCAAAAGGCACAGCCCATGCCGCAGCCTGCCTGAGTGGAAACGCAGACGGAAAGCTTGTTACGACGGGGCATGCCGACAGTCTCGACGGAAATGCCATCGTGGTACTCGAGCAGATACTTGCGCGAGCCATCTTTGGAAACCTGCTTGGTGAGTTCAGTCGGCGTATCAAAGGCAAAAGCCTCTTTAAGCTGCTCACGGAAAGCCTTGGGGAGGTTGGTCATATCGTCAAACGAACAAACGTTCTTCTCGAAGACCCATTCGATGAGCTGCTTCGCGCGGAAGGCAGGCTGGCCAAGTTCGGTCACGAGCTCGCGAATATCGTTTTGGCTCAAGTCGCGAATGTCCTGAGATTTAGTCCTGGGATTCATGGAAGCCTTTCGATTTTGGGGAAACGTAGAGGGTATCGCTACAATATGGTATCAGCTGCAGAAATTATAGAGGAGGAGTCTGCCCATGCCGGGTAAAAGCCTAGAGAACATGCACGTAGCGGTCTTGGCGGGCGGTCATTCCGCTGAGCGCGAGATCTCGCTCAATTCGGGAAAGAACGTCGTGGCTGCCTTGAAGGAGGCCGGCTACACTTCGGTGGAGCTGATCGACACGGCTGCCGATGATTTTATGGTAACCATGGCGACCGGCGGTTTCGATGTGGCATTTATCGCCATGCACGGCGCCGGCGGTGAGGATGGCGCCATGCAGGGTGCCATGGAGACCCTGGGTATCCCCTACACGGCCTCGGGCGTACTTGCCAGCGCCTGCGGTGCCGACAAGGAGGTCTCTAAGCTCCTATACGCCAAGGCGGGCATTCCCATTGCCCCCGGCCTTGCGCTCGAGGTGGGCGATGAAGTCGATATCGATCATATCGTCGAGGTTTGTGGCGAGCGCTGCTTTGTGAAGCCGGCCGTCAACGGTTCCAGCTATGGCATTTCCCTGGTCCATGAGCCCTCCGAGCTGCCCTCGGCAATCGCCAAGGCGTTTGAGTACGGCGACAAAGTGCTGGTCGAGAAGTGCATCGAGGGTACCGAGATCACCGTCGGCGTATACGGCGAAGATGACGTGCGCGCCCTGCCGATTGTCGAGATTCGTAAGCCCGAGGACTGCGAGTTCTACGATCTGGACGTGAAGTATGTCGACCCTACGGATATCCATCGCATTCCGGCGCAGATTTCACCCGAGAATTACGCTCGTGCCCAGGAGCTTGCCTGTGCCGCTCACAAGGCGCTCGGTTGCCTGGGCATCTCGCGCAGCGACTTTATTGTGAGCGAGGACGGCCCCGTTATCCTCGAGACCAATACCATTCCCGGCATGACCGATACGTCGCTGTATCCGGATGAGATCCGCCACACCGATGACATGACGTTCCCGCAGGTCTGTGACAGTCTGATCCGTATGGGCCTTCGTCGAGCGGGCATTGCATGCTAATCGAGGACGCGGTTTCGTCAGGAACGCCGCAGTTTGTCATCGACTCCTATGCCACGCTTGCCGACCGCGCCAAAACGCAGTCCTTCGGCCTTATCGAGGAAGATGTGATTGTCCTCGATACCGAGACCACGGGTCTTTCGGTGCAGGACAACGAGCTGATCGAGATCTCGGCGGCCCGTCTTTCGGGCCGCGAGGTCATCGACCGCTTCGATACCTTCGTGCATCCCAAACAGCTGATTCCCGCCGAGATTACCGAGCTCACGAGCATTACAAATGCCGATGTGGCAGATGCCCCGTCGGCGGTTGAGGCCGTCGCCGCTCTCGCCGATTTTGTCGGTGGCTGCCCGGTGATCGCACACAACGCCACGTTCGACCGCTCGTTTATCGAGTCGGTCAAAGGCGGCGTCAACGTGAGCGATATTTGGATCGATTCGCTGGCGCTGTCGCGCATCGCGCTTCCGCGCCTGGCCTCGCACAAGCTGTCTTTTATGGCCGATCTGTTTGGCTGTGACTCGGTGTCACACCGTGCCAATGCCGACGTCGACGCCCTGTGTGGCGTATGGCGCGTGTTGCTCGTGGCGCTCACCGACTTGCCCCAGGGCCTCATGGCGCGCCTAGCCGACATGCACCCGGATGTGCCTTGGTCCTATCGTCCTATATTCTCATTCTTGGCGGGACAGAACCCTGGTTCTATCTTCTCTCTCAGCGCCGCTCGTGCTGACGTTCTCAAGGCCGATCGCGCCGACGATCGGGTGGACGCCGACGAACTGCCGGTCCTCAAGATGCCGAGTCGTGAGGAGATTGAGGCAGACTATGCGCCGGGTGGCCTGGTCAATCGCATGTATCCCACCTACGAGCCGCGTGATGAGCAGATCGCGATGGCGCTCGAGGTCCGCGATGCGCTGGTCACGGGCACTCATCGTGTAATTGAGGCGGGCACAGGCGTCGGCAAATCGATGGCCTATCTGGTGCCTTTTGCCGAGGCAGCACGCCGTAACAACATCACGGTTGGTATTGCGACCAAATCGAACAATCTTGCCGACCAGCTCATGTACCATGAGCTGCCAAAACTTGCCGAGCAACTGAACGGTGGTCTGTCATTTTGCGCTCTCAAGGGGTATGACCACTATCCGTGCCTGCGCAAGCTCGAGCGCATGAGCCGCGGCCAGGTCGAGATCACCACCAAGCGCGATCCGGCGGACACGCTCACGGCGGTCGCGGTCATTATGGCGTACGTCTGCCAATCAGCCGATGGCGACCTCGACTCGCTCGGCATTCGGTGGCGCAGCGTCAACCGCCCCGACTTTACGACGGCCTCGCGCGAGTGTGCCCGTCGCCTCTGCCCGTTTTTCCCTGATAAATGTTTGGTCCACGGTGCTCGCCGTCGTGCGGCACATGCCGATGTGGTGGTCACCAACCATTCCCTGCTGTTCCGCAATGTCGCGGCCGAGGGCAGGATTTTACCTCCGATTCGTCATTGGGTAATCGACGAGGCCCATTCCATCGAGCGCGAGGCGCGCCGCCAGTGGGCGCGCGTGGTGTCGGCGGACGAATCGCGCGTTCTGTTTGAGCGCCTGGGTGGCTCGAGCACCGGCGCGCTAAGCCAGGTTTCCCGTGATTTGGCAACCTCCGAGGGCTCTACGCTCTATCTGGGCCTTACTGCCAAGGCGACCTCGACGGTTGCGCGTGCGAGCATGGCGATCGCCGACGTGTTCGATGGCGTTCGCGAGCTCGGCCGCCGTGCCCGTGGGGGTTATGACAATGCCAATCTATGGATTGGCCCCGAGCTGCGCGAATCTGACGACTGGCATGATTTCTTACAGTCGGCCTACGCTGCCATCGACGCATTGGAGCAAGCTGACAAGAGCGTCGACGCTCTGGTGCAAGCCGTCGCTGCCGATAAGCCCGAGGTCGTCGTCGACCTGGGCGATATCTCGCGCCGCCTGCACGAGCTGGCCGAGAACCTCAAACTCATCATTGATGGCACCGATGAACACTACGTGTATTCGCTGCAGGTCAATCGCAGGCTGCGTGCCGGCGGAGAGTCGATGACCGCAGAGCGCATCGATATTGGCGAGGCCTTGGCAACCGAGTGGCTGCCCGAGGTTCACACGGCTATCTTTGCCTCGGCGACCATGACGGTGTCCAAAAGCTTTGAACACTTTAACCACGCGGTTGGCCTCGATCGCATCGGTGCTTCAACATCCTCATCGCTGCACTTGGACTCGAGCTACGACTTTGATTCGAACATGGCTGTAGTCGTTGCGGGCGATATCCCCGATCCGCGCGATCGTGAGAGCTATCTTACGGCGCTCGAGCGCGTACTGGTCGACGCCCATCTTGCCATGGGCGGATCGGTGCTCACGTTGTTCACCAATCGGCGCGACATGGAGGACCTATACGCCCGCGTTGAGCCCAAGATGGCCCGTGCGGGTCTGGAGCTCAACTGCCAGCAGCGCAACTCATCTCCTCGTCGCCTGCGCGACCGGTTTATCAACGAACCGACCTCGTCGCTTTTTGCGCTCAAGGCCTTCTGGGAGGGGTTTGATGCCAGCGGCGAGACGCTGCGCTGCGTCATCATTCCCAAGTTGCCGTTCTCGAGCCCCACGGACCCGCTCTCGTGCGAGCGCAACCTGCGCGAAGACCGCGCATGGGCGCGCTATTCGCTGCCCGAGGCGGTGCTCGAGGTTAAGCAGGCCGCGGGGCGTTTGATTCGCTCGTCGACCGATAGCGGCGTGCTGATCTTGGCGGATCCTCGCCTGGTGACGAAGGGCTATGGCAAGAAGTTCTTAACGTCGCTGCCCACGAGCTCCTACCAGCGCATCGAATCGGCGCAGATCGGGCACTATCTACAGCTGTGGCGCGCACGCCACGAGCGGCGGCGCTAAAGCGGACAGACGAGAGTTTTTGCCATATCGCACAGACGCTTTGACAGGGTGGGGTCATCCAAGATGCGGATGGCTCCGCCCGCTGCGATTATCTGGCTCAGTAGCCAACGCTCGGAGCCGTAATGCACGGTTACCGTTGCCATGTCTGCCCCGCTGCGCTCGATGAGGGTGATGCCGGCCCAGTCCAGATGCTCCGCCATATCGAATGGCATCAAGAGCTTTGCGCTACGCTGCGTCCGGGCAAGGGAATCGTGGAGGGATGCGACGTCCGGTGCGTGAGGCACGACGGAGTCTTCCGTCAAGGCGAGTCCCTCGATTTTATCCATGCGATAGGTGCGCTGCTCATCGACCGCGATGTCCCAGGCAATCAGATATGTTTGGTCGCCGTTTGCTGTAATGCGCAAGGGGTCGACCAGACGCTCGCGTGGCCGCGCATCGTCCATCGAGCGATACGAGATACGACAGCGAACGCCGTCCTGAATGGCGCAGCTCAGCTGCTGCCAGTGCGACCCGTGGTTGACGGTGTCAAAGACGTGCTGGTTATAGCCGAGCTCTTCGGGTAGAAGAGCATGTCGAATTCGAGCCGCCGCCTGGGGCTCGATCCCCAACGATTCAAGTTCGTGGTTGAGCACAGCGCCCTCGGCGGCACTCAGGCGCAGCGGTAGTACACGCCCGGCGTCACCGGTGAGGACCACGCGCTCGCCGTGGCATTCGCAGATGATACGCACACCCGATTCTCGGTCCGCGAGCGTCGAGACGATCTCGAGAATCTCGTCGAGCGACGCCCCCGTGATGTCAAAGCGACTGCAAATCTCGGTTCGTGTCATGCCGCTCTCGCCGGCGGCGTAGAGGGCCTCCATGATGTCGATGGCGCGCGAGAGCCTCTGCTCGCTGGTGAGTTTACGCACGGGCATGCTCGTGCACCGTCCTTTCAATGAGGTGGTTCCACGCCTGCTTGAGCGATTTGGGGGCCATGGGCCTCATGCCGTCCATGGCGTGGGCCATGCAAAATGAGGCGGCGGCTTCAAGATCGCGCACGTCAACGGTCCAAGTCCATCCCGAATCGGTGTGTGCGAGCTCACCTCGCCCGCGCGTGAGGCCGTTGATCATATCGATCTGCGTCTGCGGGGCGAACGAGAACGTAGCCGCAACGGGCGGGCGGTCGGCAAAATCGAATTCAAAGAACAGGTAGTCGTTGAGATTGAAGTCTGCAGGGATGGCGTAGGCCTTCGAAGGACGCCAAGCGCGAACGATACGGTCGCAGCGGAATGTCCTGATGTCGTCGGTGGCATTGTCGAGGCCGCAGAAGTACGCAACGCCCTCGCGCTCGAACATGCCGTAGACGCAGACGGTACGCTCTTTCTGCTCACCGCGTCCGTTCTGATATAAAAATCGCAGTGCGCATCGCTCGGCAAAGGCGCTCCATACCGCATCGACGGTGGGAGAGCGGCGGATCGGTGCTTCGTCCGCCGTCGTCCTGCCGGTGAGGTAGGCAATCTTGGAACGAATATCGGCAAGCGGCGCGGCAAAAGTGGATGAGCCGGCCGCTATTGTCTGGTCGATAGCGTTGAGCAGGATATCGGCGTCGTCTGCGGTGATGAGGCCGCCTGCCGCAAACGTGTGCTCGCGGTCGATTGTCCATGAGCTTTCCTCGGTCTCCTGCGCGCCGGCGGGGCGAACCTCCTTGATTAAGATGCCGCGTTCGAGCAGTTTGTCACGATCGCGCCGAAACTTGCGCTTATCCGAGTCGATATTGCCCGAGCCATATCCCAGGTCAGAATCCAAGACGATCTGCTCGGTCGTCAGCGGTTCGGGGGAGCTGTTGAGCACAAAGAAAAGATTGAGGATGCGCTGAGCCGTTTTATCGAAACTGGGCTCCGAATTCCCCTTTTTAATTGTCGCGGTCGCGTCGCTTGCCGTCATAGAGTCCTCGCATGAGAAGGTGGTTTGCTGCCATGATTTTAGTCCGATATGGAGATTAGGCTATATCCTTGTCCGCTCGGGGCGTTAAGATGGCCCGAATTCGGTCGTTTGCGCTCGCTCGGGGTATACTTTCGACTATATACGGTTCTAATGTGCATGCATTGGGCCTATTTGTCGGATTATGGATGTGGAGCGCACATGGCGAACACCCAGAACTATATTAACCACCTGCTGCAGAACACCGGCATTACGCCGGCATGCAGCGAAGAAGAGCGCTTGGCTGCCGAGGATATCGCTCAGATCTTCCGCAACCACGGCTTTGATCCCGAGGTTCAGGAGTTCAATGCCCCGGCGCCCAGCAGGTTGGCATTTGCCGTTACCGGTATTCTTGCGTTTGCCGGCGCCCTGCTGATGGGCATCGGCGGCGGCATCGGCTTGGTCGGCACCTTGCTGGCCATTGTCGGTGCCGTTCTTTACGTGCTCGAGCGCACGGGCCATCCCGTGGTTTCGCGCCTGGGCAAGACGGGCGTGAGCCAAAATGTCATCGCCTACCACAAGGCCTCGGGCCCGCTCGCGTCTCCGCGCAACCGCCCGGTGGTCGTTGTCGCACACTACGACTCTCCCCGTGCTGAGCTGCTCGCCCGCGAGCCCTATGCTTCGTATCGTGCGCTCATCGCCAAGCTGTTGCCCGTTGCCACGGTTGCCCCTGCTGCCGTTGCCATCTTGCGTATCCTGCCGCTCCCCGGCGCGCTCAAGGTTCTGCTGTGGATTGTCGCGATCCTCGCTTCCCTCGTTGCGCTCGCCAACGCGGCAAACATCATTTCTAACCGTTTTGTGCTTCCCTATACGTCCGGCGCAGTGTGCAACAAGTCTTCTGTCGCCGCTATGCTCGGCGTTATGGACAACGTTGCTCCCTTCCAGGGCGAAAACGAGTTTCCCGACGATGTTCCGTTCGATACCTATTTTGGGGAGCAGAAGCGTCGTGCCGAGGAGATGGCGCGCGCAGCAGCGGAGTATGCCGCGGCCCAACAGCAAAACGACTACGGCAACACCATCGAGTATGAAGAGCCTACCTACGCCGAGGACGAGTTCGGTCAGCCGATTGCTCCCGACGCTCAGACCGAGCCCGAACAGGGCGAGGCTTTCGACGAGCAGATCGAGGGCTTTGAGGGTGCGTCTGCCGACGAGACGCTGATTGGCGCCATCGTGCCCGAGGATCAGAATCAGGCTGTCCAGGCCGAAGAGTTCAATGACGAGGTTTCCGCTGCCGAGCCGGCGGAGGAGCCTGTCGCGGCCGAGCCCGAGCCCAAGCTCTATCGCAATGCCGCCGGCAACATCCGCTTTGGTTCGGATGCCATCCGTGCGCTCGGGATGCTTCCCGAGTCCTGCACGCTCGATTACGAGGAGGGCGAGGAGCCGACGTTTGAGCCCGAGCCTGCCCCCGTCGTGACTGCACCTGCGCCCGCCGTCACCGTGGATGATGAGTCTGCCGCGGTTACCGCTGCCGTTGCCGAGCCCGAGGCGGTGTCCGCGATCGATCCCGCGGCAGGACTGGACATTTTGGCCCCCGCCGCGCCGGCGCAAGACGTTGCGGACGAGCCTGACGACGATTACGTTGAACAGCCGAGGCGCGTGTCTTACGAGAGCGATACTGATTTTTCGGCCGAGATTCCCGCGGCAACGCCCCATGCCGATATTGCATCCGCGTTCTCTTCGATTGGCGCCAGTGCTTCCAACTTCTTTAAGGGTGCGCTTGCAAAGGGCAAGAAATTTGTCGACGATTTCGAGGAGAAGCGCGCTGCCGCACGCGAGGCTGCCGAGCAGGAGGCTATCGCTCAGCAGCAGGCAGCCGAGGCGGCACGTGAGCGCGCGGCGCAAGAGCTCGAGCAGAACGAGGCTATGCAGTCCGTGCCCGTCGACGCTGCCGAAGCCACAACGTCCTTTGAGTCCCAGCAACCGGCGTCCGCGGATGTTGTTGAGGCGACGACGTCTTTCGAGGCTCAGCAGCACGTCGATAGCACCATGTCGTTTGATGCCGCGCAGTTCGATTCCACGATAACGTTTGAAAAGCAAGGCACCGCGATTGCCGAGCCCCTTCCTGTTTCCGATGAGCAGGGCGACGCGGCAGACGATGACGAGCCCATTGATGCTGCCGAAATTCAGGATGCTGCCGAGGACGAGTCCGTCGAGGCCAACTCTGACGAAGAGCAATACGCGGCAGCCGATCAAGGTGATTCGGCCGAGGTCGAGCAGGAGGAAGTGCCTGCGGTTTCCGAGACTCCCGAGACGGATGAGTCGAGGCCTTACTCCACGCAGATTTTCACCATGCCGACCCCGAGTGGTTCCGGTGCCACGGTTGCCGATGTTGCTCCCACCCAGGACGAAACGGTCGATTCCCTTATGGCCCAGATTTCCTCCCAGGCATCACCGCGTCCGCAGGTGAATGTTCCCGATCCGGCGTCGGCTCCGTCGCCTGCACCTTCCTCGTCTCCGCTGGCTTCGGTCCCCGATCCGTCGCTGCCGTCGATGAAGCAGGCAAACGTTGCGTCTCGCACGTCGCTGTTCGACCTTCCCGACCCCTCCGCACAGGTCAACGACCCCTTTGCTACCGCTCAGGGTTCCGAACCAACATCGGCACCCGTTGCGCCTCCTAGGCCCGTTGCGTCGGGCGCTCAGCCGATCGAGACCATTTCGGCTCCCGCCCCGGCGGCGCCCAAGTCTCGCAAGCGCGGCCTGGGCGGCCTGTTCGGTCGTAAAAAGAAAAACGAACAGGACAGCATGAGTGATTGGCTGGGCGTCGAAGACGATTACGATGCCAAGAAGTCCGGTCGCGGCATCGGTTCGTGGGATAATTTCGAGGACGATAACGATGGCTGGAAGGGCGGCGCTACGTCTTCCGACGGCGCTTCTTCCGAAGATATGCTCTCGGCTGTCGCCTCTATGGGCGACGATGAGCTGCTCGGTCACGATATCTGGTTGGTGGCAACGGGCGCCTCGGATTGTGATGGCGCCGGTATGAAGGCCTTCTTGGCTTCGCATCGCGATAAGCTCCGCGGCGTCTTCTTCATCAATCTTGAATCCGTCGGCGCCGGTAGGCTTTCGGTGGTGACGGTTGAGGGCGAACAGCAGCTGCTCAAGGGCGATCGCCGCATCATGAACCTGGTCAGCAAGGTGTGCAAGTCGTTCCATGTCGATTGTGGCGCGCTCGAGATGCCCTATGCCAAGACCGATGCCTACGCCGCCCTCGAGGCGAGCCGCCGAGCCCTCACCATCGCCGGCGTGGACGGCACGCGTCTGGCTTGCGCTCGTACCGAGGACGACCTGCCCCACAATGTCAACCCGACGAACATTGCCACGGTATCCGAGGTCGTGACCGAGGTTATCCGCCGTTCGTAGACGGAGCTCTAAGGAGTCAACGTGTTTTCGTATATTAAGCGCCATTGGCCTGTCTACGTGATTTTGACCTTGATTGCCATTGCGTTAGGGTTTGGAGCTGCCTACATCGTGGGCGCGAAGGGCTCGACCCCCGCCTCCGCAATCAGCGAAGAGGTGGAGCAAGAACAGAGCACGGGTGCCGATGGGATTCCTGAGTCCGAGCAAGCAATCGTTGATGGTGGATCTTCGTCTGCAGAGTAGATGCGGCGATTTAAATGATTGAAAGCGGGCGAGCCGGGGACTGGCTCGCCCGCTTTTTCATCGCGCTAGCGCTTCTTTGGGATTGACCTAAGGCGAGCGAACCATAGGGCTGCGGCACCCGAGGTCAGGAGCGCGGTGATGCAAGCGGCGATGGGAGCTGATCCTGTTGCCGGTAGGTCCTGCGGTAGGGTACAGCGTTGAATGACACTGTCCTCGTCATGTGACTCAAGTTTATCGCCGCCGCCGTTGCGGCAAAGATCGACGCGTGCGCTGTTGGTGAGTGCAGTTTGGGGTGTGTAAGCCGACGTTGCCTGCATGTGCACGACTGCGCCCCGAGCATCTGTGCCAAGGATTGCTTTGGCATCGTCAAGGTCGTCGTGCTCATCTTTGAGATCATCACGGGTCCAAGAATCCGTATCGCTTCGAGTCGTAAAGTCGGCGGCTACCGCACCGTATTCAATGCGAATGCCCGTCACGACGGTATTGGATGCAAGGTCGAGTTCTTTCGCCTCGAGTGTGGCGGATTCCGTGGTCGAGACATCCGCCTTCCAGAGGTGCCAGCCGTCGTAATCGACGAGGCGGCAATCTTCACCCAGACTCTCTTTTACTTCGTCGGACTCAAGCCAAGGATTTTCGTGCCCATCGTCAAGCGTCGCGTTTGCCGGCTCATCGACGTCTGTCGAGTCCAACGGCGTCGTGCGATACCACACGTTGCACAGACCGTTGAGGTCGCCGATGGCGACGGGGGTTTCGATTGAGACGAATCTCGCCGTGCCGTCTTTGGCGCACTCAAGATCATCGGTAATCGTAAACTCATCAACCCAAGTAGCGGAATCGTTTCGAGCATCGATGGTATAGGAGAAAAGCCCATCCGTATTGGTTTGCATCGCGGCGCGGTTTTTTCCATCGCCGTTAGCCAACAGACCCTTCCCGATAGGTTGGACAAGTTCCTGACGCTTGTCGACCTGTCCTTTGATCTCGATGGGCGCATCCTTCATCGCGACGGATTGGACTTCTCCCGTATCCTTTATTTCAAACGTTATCTCCTCGGCAAGGTCATAGGTCCGCGGAGACATCGTTTCGCGCAACGAGTAGGTGCCGGGTGCAAGATGTTCGATGCGGTGCGGCTTGTCGGATGAGGTCCAGGAGTCTATTTCGGTTTTATCGGGACCATATAAGGTGAGCTGTGCGCCTTTCACTTCCTGCTCTCCGCTTGCATCGACCTTGGAGATATCAACCTTGGTGTAATCGTCGGATACGTTAAGCCGTGCTTCCACAACGGGTGTTTTCTGGTCGGCATAGGTAAGGTCGATGATATGATGCGTCCGGTCGAGTAAGAAGCCGGTCGGCGCTTGAGTCTCGACAACCTCGTAGCGTGCGGTGCCAGATCCCAGCGGGAGGTCGTCCGCGCGTGCTTCTCCAGTTTCATCCGTCGTGACGGTAGCGACAGCCTCGCCGTCGAGCGCGGCAATGCTACCGTCGGGGCGCACGATATCACCGGAGGCACGGATCTCAAAGATGGCGCCCGCGAGGCTGCTGCCGTCTACGGCATCGGTTTTAACGATCCTGATGTTTCCGGTCGCGGCGTGGTCATAATACGAGACGATTGCAACGGGCGTTAGGTTTATATCGGCGGGTATGTTTACCTCGGTCTCTCCGCCGACAAGATAGGGCTCTTTGGCCGAGGTTTCGCATACATAATAGGTGCCCGGCACGAGCGATTCGGGCAGTGTGACGGTGCCGGTCGCGTCAGTCGTAAAGGTGTCCATTACGTTATGTGCTGGATACCAGCATGTTTGTGAGACAGGTTTGTGATTGCTGTCGAGGAGTTGGAAGGTGAATCCGGCTAGGGAAACAGAAGCGCCTGTTTGGGCATCGCGTTTTACAATCTGGAGATGCGTCGACAGAGCGTGGTTGTCCACGATATATTGAAGCTCGGCGCCGTCGGAAATCTGATTGGCCTCGACGGTCCATTCCCCCGCACGTTTAAAACCCTCGGGGACGGTTTCCGGAACCTCACGAACCGTGTAGCCGGCGCGGTCGTATGGGACGGCTCCGTGGACACCGGCTGGTCGCTTGCCTGTGCCGAACCATGCTTCGGGCTGGTCTTTGGTGGAGGCAAAGCCATAGATGTTTGTAGTCAGTGTGCCAACAACCTGCTGAGAGCTGTTACTGACAACCTCAAAGACAACATCTCCTGCCGGCTGCTCCAGGCCGGATTGATCGCTATTGCCGTAGTCCTTGAATTTGGAAATCTCAAGGTCAAACGCAATGGGGATATTGGAAACGCGAGATTCGATCTCGACCACGCCTGAATCGCCGAGTTGGTCGGCTCCAACGGTGTAAGACCAACTGTCACCGGAGGGCAAATAGCCCTCGGGCGCCTTCGATTCATAGATGGTAAAGGTTCCCAGGGGGACATCGGTGAGGGTAGCTCGACCGCTTTCATCGGTCCTGAGAGTTTGTGTCCATCCAGGGGTTGATTGCGATACGCACACGAATTCTGCTCCTGCGAGCGAAGCTCCAACTTGGGGGCCTGCATTCGTTGCGGCATCGAGCTTTGCGATGCGCAGGGTAATGGTGCCAGGTTGTTCATCAATGGCGACCCGCCCGCCGTCATTCCCCGTGGTAAAGGCAATACGATCGTGGCGGGGGGCATAGCCGGCCGGCGCCTTCGTTTCAACTAGGTAGTATGCCGTGTTGGGCAGAAGTGTTGCTTGCGCTTGACCGTTGCTGTCCATCTGGATGGTGCCGACACGCGCGCCGCTGGCGCTCTCAAAAATATCGAATGTTGCCCCGGTAAACTGATAGGTATTGTTTCCGCTGGTAATAACGGTGTTAGCAGACTGCTTTTGGAAGGAAACAGAGACCGCCGGCAGTACATAGAGCATGTCTTGACGTTTGCTGCCGCCCGATACGGCCCCTAGATAGCGTCGCGCGCGGTGCGGAGCGGCTTTGATGCTTCCTGATTTTGCGCTGTCGTGGAGCCATCGCGCAGCCGCCACGACTTCATTGTCGGCGGTAAAGTGCCCACTCTTGGTTTTGCCCTGAGCGGTCGTGTAGGAGTAGGTGCCGTCGACATGGGTAGTGCCGTTGAGCATCCATACGGCAAGCTGGGTGGCGGCGCGGGCGCGATCGGGTGAAAGATGGTAACCGCCAAACGACGTGGCGGTAGGATATCCGCGACAAACGATTGCCGCGAACTCGTCGTCGAGCCACACCCAGCCTTGATCAAAGTTGAGCCATGGGCCGCCCGGTTTGGTGGGTCCGGGGCGTTCCTGGTTCATGCAGTAGGCAATCGAGGCGTCTTGAGCTTCATATTTGCCGATGAAGAAGGGCCCACAATCATCGCTAATAGTACGGAAGCCGAGCTGGTCATAGCCATCGACGGCAAATGCGGCTCCCGGTGCCAGGCAGCCGAACAGCAGGAAGAGGAGCAGGAGCAGCGGACCTGTTGCGATTGCGCTGTGGACAGAGTGCGTGGGTGCGTTGGACATGGCTGCTCCTTATCCCTCGTGCGCCGCACGGGGAGGCCGCGGCGCTTGGGATGAGGCTACCCCCGAGGTTCATGCGGGTAAGTACCGGAGCCTGACCAAAAGCTTGCCCAATTCCTGACAAATTGAGCTCAAATACAACAATCAAGCAAAAGCGCAGGTAGAAGATAGGGAGAACAGGAGGTCAAAGGTCCTCATCTCCACAATTGACGCGATTTTCAAACGAATCTCCACAGCTAAAACAAGCATCACCACCCTTGTATCGAACAAGACAACCGCGTTATACTAGCCAACACACAAGCGGGCATCGCCAAGTGGTAAGGCATCAGCTTCCCAAGCTGACACTCGCGGGTTCGAGTCCCGTTGCCCGCTCCATTCGAATTTCAGGCACGGTAACGTTTCGTTACTGTGCCTTTTTCAATAAAGTGCCGGGACTCGAACCCGACAGGGTGCGAGCGTTAAATAAACGCGAAGCGTTTATAGCGAGCAGGCAAGGTCGCCGATAGGCGACCGCAGCCGGTGCGGATTTGCGAAGCAAATACGCGGATGTCCCCATGCCCGCTCCAATTCCAAAATGTTAGGTTAATGCCTGCTGCCCATACTCGCACCCGCGCACGGTACAATGGTTGGGTTACGACCAACGTGCCAATAACCAAAAAGGAGCCGCTATGATCGATCGCTATACCCGCCCGGAGATGGGACACATCTTCTCCCTCGAGAACAAGTACGCCATTTGGCAGGAGATCGAGGTCCTGGCCTGCGAGGCCCAGGCGGAGCTCGGTAAGATCGGCATTTCTAAAGACGAAGCCCAGTGGATCCGCGACCACGCCAACTTTGAGAAGGCAAAGGTCGACGAGATCGAGGAAGTCACGCGCCACGACGTCATTGCCTTCCTGACCAACATGAAGGAGTACATCGACGCCGATGTGCCCGAGGGCGACCCCAAGCCCAGCCGCTGGGTTCACTATGGCATGACCAGCTCCGACTTGGGCGATACGGCCCTGTGCTACCAGCTCACCCAGGCCTGCGATTTGATCATCGAGGACGTCAAGAAGCTCGGCGAGATCTGCAAGCGCCGCGCTTTCGAGGAGCGCAACACGCTGTGCGCCGGCCGCACTCATGGCATCCACGCCGAACCGATGACCTTCGGCATGAAGTTTGGCTCTTGGGCCTGGGAACTCAAGCGCGACCTCGATCGTCTTGAGGATGCTCGCAAGAACGTTGCCTTCGGTGCCATCTCGGGCGCTGTCGGCACGTACAGCTCCATCGAGCCGTTTGTCGAGGAGTATGTCTGTGAGCACTTGGGTCTGGTTCACGACCCGCTATCTACGCAGGTCATCAGCCGCGATCATCACGCCTACCTTGCCGGCGTGCTCGCCACCACGGCAGCCACCTGCGAGCGCATCGCTACCGAGGTCCGCAATCTGCAGAAGACCGATACGCTCGAGGCCGAGGAGCCGTTCCGTAAGGGCCAAAAGGGCAGCTCCGCCATGCCGCACAAGCGCAACCCCATCACCATGGAGAAGGTCTGCGGCCTGTCGCGCGTCGTGAAGGCCAACGCGCAGGTTGCCTTCGACAACGTCGCCCTGTGGCACGAGCGTGACATTTCGCACTCCTCTGCCGAGCGCGTTGCCCAGGCCGACAGCTTCATCGCCCTCGACCACATGTTCCAGTGCCTCATCCGCGTTATCGACGGCCTGCAGCTGTACCCTGCCCGCATGATGGCCAACCTCAATAAGACCCGCGGGCTCATCTTCTCCTCCAAAGTGCTGCTCGCCCTCGTCGATACGGGCATCACCCGCGAAGATGCCTATGCGATCGTGCAGGAAAACGCCATGGCTACCTGGCACGAGGTGCAGGATTGCGTCTCCGGTCCCACCTTTAAGGAGCGTCTCGAGGCTGATCCGCGCTGCACCGTCAGCCAGGAGAAGCTCGACGAGATCTTTGATCCGTGGGACTTCCTCACCCGCATCGATACGGTCTTCGATCGCCTGGAGCAGCTGAGCTTCGAGTAGGGTTAACCTAATTCGACCGCTTGCGGATGCATTTCAACCTTTGGCGCCTTGCCCGTCTTGGGCGAGGCGCTTTTTTTACTGTCGCATATGCGCCCGGGTAATAAAATGAACTCCGACTGCTGTTTCGATGAAAGGGGGCACGTGCCCAGACGCATCAAGCGGGCCACCATCGTCTCGTTTACGCTCATACTCCTTGTTGCCGTCTGTGCGGGCGCCCTGACGTATACCGTTCGAAGCAGTTCTTCCTCCTCGAATGAAGCCGATAGAGATCTCCCGGTGCTCAAAATCGGCGTTACGGATAACGACCCCTATGTGTATGTCGATACCACGGGCGATTACGCCGGTATCGATATCGACATCGCCCGCGAGGCCTGCAAGCGTGCGGGGCTCAAGCCACAGTTTGTCGATATTGACTGGAACGATCGCGACCGGCTGCTCAAAAACGGTGATATCGATTGCCTGTGGTGTGACTATTCTCCCTGTTATCGCGAGGATAAGTATTACTGGACCGAGCCGTATCTAACCGTGACGGTCTCGGTTGCCGCCAAGAAAACGAGTGGCATCAAGTCCTTGGCACATCTCGATGGAAGTAAGACCATTGCGGTGATTGCGGGTTCGGTGAGTGAACGCCGATTGCTTGCGGGGGATTTGGGGGTCTCGTCGGACGTTCAAATCAAATCATATGGCTCTGCCGAACTCTGCAAAGCCGCTCTAGTCAAAGGGTACGTTGACTGCTGGATGGCGGATGTCCAGTCGCTTGACCGACTCGTTGCTCAGTATCCCGGCGTTTACCGTGTGTTTGCCGACAATGTTATGACGGTTGACCTGGGCGTCGCGTTTGATGACAGCTATGAAGGATCGGTCGTAAAGGATCTCAATACCGCGCTGTTCGACATGGATCGAGATGGCACGATTGACCGTATTGTGGGCAATTACAAGACAGGAGCGACGACGGGCGGGCAAGGAGGAAATTCATGACAACTGATGAGCACCGCTTGAGTCGAAAGACTCTGAACGTCATAGCTGCCAGCGTTATTGTCAGCGCCGTCTTGTTAGGCCTGTTGTATACGGTTGGAACCCATCGCTGCCTCGAAAAAACGCTTGGGTTTGGCCAAGAAACCATGGTGTTTTTGGAGAACGCTTGCGAAAAATATGACCGCTACGAACAGGGGAGAAAAACCGAGGCGACGCACGATTTGCTCGCCGCGGTCGAATCGTTTGTGACGTTCCTGTCCTCTGATCGCGTTGAGGTTAACGACGATCTTATCGAGCAATTTGTCCATGCCGAGAACCTTTCGGGGCTGATGGTCATGGACTCCGATGGCCATATGGCTGCCCACTACGACATCGATGGTCGCGATCCGCTCATGTTGTGGCGAGATGAGTTGGCCTGTTCGCCGGTCGCATCGATGTATCAAGGTTCCAAAGTGACCTACTCAACTGTCGATGAGCGCCGTGGTGTCGTTTTTGCCGTCTGTGCTGTTCCGTATGGCGACGGCGTTGCCCTGGCATACCGCTCACTTGTTTCCGATACGGCGGACGACTATTCATATGCCATAGCCGACGTGCTTTCGAACAGTACCTTCCACCAGGGTCCCACGGTGCTTGTTATGGAGGATGCGGAGATTGTCTCATCCAACAGTGCCGATGCTGACGTGTCGCTCGCCCGACTCCTCACCAGCGTAGGAGTTGAGTGGAAAGACGACGGCCTGACGCGCATCGAATATCGAGGAGACGAATGGTGTGCCGTGCGTGCGGCATATAAGGACTACCGCCTGTTTGCGCTATATCCCAAATCTGAGGTCATGTCTGACAGGATTTCATTTGTCGCCGTCGGCGTCTTGGTGTGTCTTGCGTTTTGGGTCGTGGTGCTGTTGGCTCGAAATATCGTTGACCACCGCAATTTGGTCGAAAAGGATAAACAGCTCGGCATTATCAATGCCATAAGCGCCATCTACGATTCGACCTTCCTTTTGCATCTCGACACCCTCGAGATCGAGGGGATCAATATGTCGCCGGCGATAGCGAAGATATTTGCCGAGCACAGCGAGGCATATGACTTTATGGACACGGTCTGCCGGGATATCGTGAGCCCCGAAAGCCGCGAAGCGGTTGTGGGACTCGTAGATATAAGTTCGATTCGTGAACGTATGGAGGGCGTACCGTACTTGGCTGCCGAGGTGCGAGATTGTCGAGGCGCTTGGTACTCGCTACAGGTTGTCCCCCAGCATCGCGATGAGCAAGGCCGGCTGGAGTCGGTCGTCGTGGCGACGCACAACATATCGATGGTCAAGCATGCCGAGGAGCTGTCATATCAAGACAAACTGACGGGGCTTCGCAACCGCAACTATCTTGAATCGCGCGGAGATAGCCTGGTAAACGAGGACTTGCCCGTGAGCGTGATTATGTTGGACTGCAATTATCTCAAGCGGACCAACGACATCTATGGTCACGAGATGGGGGATGAACTGCTGCGGCGGGTGGCTGGTGCGGATTATCTGCCGATGCGCCTTGGCGGCGACGAGTTTTTGCTGGTTTGCCCCCATACTGACAACGAGTCTGCGCTCGGGCTGGAACAGGATCTTCGTCTCGGTCTTGCCGCGGTAAGCGATGAGGCCCTGACGGTCAGCGCATCGATTGGCGTGGCGACCGTCGAGACGGCTGGAAATACGCTGGCCGATGTATATCGTGTCGCCGACCACAATATGTATCGGGAGAAGCGCACGGTCCACGCGCAGGGTGCGGACTGCTAATCTTGCCCCCGCGAGTCCATGCATCGTAGGATGTTGAATCGGTGCTTGCGATAATAAGTCGGCCCAGGCGGGGATAATAGACGTCTGAAATTTCTTTCTGAGAGGGGATCTCAATGATTAGTTTTGACTACAAGCCGCAGGGTGTATGCTCTCGCAATATTCACCTCAATCTCTCTGACGATGGCAGCAAGGTGCTGGGCGTTGAGTTTACCGGCGGCTGTGACGGCAATCTCAAGGCAATCTCCAAGTTAGTCGAGGGTGCTCCTGCCGATCGCGTAATCGAGGTTCTCGCCGGTAATACCTGCGGTATGAAAAAGACCTCTTGCGCCGATCAGCTCACGCGCGCTATCGAGGCCGCTCGCGCCGAGATCGCCTAATGAGTATCGCCGACCAGATCAAGAACGGAATATCGCGCCGCGGCTTTGTGCTCGGAGGGGCTGCCGCGGGCGCTGCCACGGTGCTTGCCGGATGCTCAAAGAAAACGGGTACCAGCGACGACGCCGCCGGCGAGCCGCAGGTTATCAAAGACGACTCAAAGATTGTCTCGATCACGGATGAGTATGAGGCCGTCGATATCGATCTTGAGCCCATGGCGACATGGACATTGCCCTTGGGTACGCTGCTGTACTACTGCGACGGCGATTACGCCGCGGCGATGATGGCCCCGGCGTCTGCGTTACATGCCAACACGCTTGGCGTGCTCAACTTGGGCGACGGCTCGCTTACCACATTAATCGAGGATCCTATCGAGGGCACGGGATATGCATTTTACGATGTCCGTGCCGGCGATGGCGTGTTTGCGTGGGTTGAGATGAACTTTGCCAATTCATCGTGGAAGCTCTACGCTCAAAATCTGTCGGGCGCTTCGCTCTCTGGCGACGTGGTTGAGCTCGATCGGGGTGGCAAGGACTATGATCCGCCGCTCTTCACAGCGTATGGGTCGTCGGTCATCTGGTATAAGATGCCCTCGTCCGGCGGCAGCAAGACGAGTAACGATTCGTACTGCTACCGTCAGTCGCCCAGCGAGTCCAAGCCTGAGACTATTTGGAAGTCGACGGGGCGCTTCGCATCCGCCCCGCGTGTGAGCGACGGCATCCTGACCATCTCGCCCCGCGTGCACAATGATGAGGGCGTCTATTACGGTATGACGGCGATCGACCTGACTGACGGCAACAACACGAAGCGAGCTCAGCTGGTGCTTCCTTCGTCGGTTTCGCCTTTCGAGGCCGTGTATATGGGCGACACCTTCGTGTTCTCCATTGAGGCGACGTATAGTGGCGTGGGCAGCTTGGGCAACATGGGCACGTATATCGGTAATGAGGGAGGGCCGTACCTCTTCCTGTCACGCGAGCCGCTCGCATGTGCGGCTGGCAAGAAGAATAAATACCTTGTTAAGGTGCAGGCATCGCATTTCCTGATCGACACCTCTGCCAAGACCTATGGCTCGCTGCTGTCGCCCGACCGCGCTTTGGAGTATGGCGATTATCCAGCTACGGCGGGAAAATCGGACTCATTCCTTACGTACGCCACGGTGCGCAACAGCCAGGGTATACCAGAGACGGTCACGGCACGCCTATTCTCTCTTTAAGCTTAGAGGGGTTAAAAAGGCGCCAACAGGGGAATAAACGCGTTGTAATTGTGAGTACCGCCCGCCGAGCTGCCGCGTCATAGCGGCATCCGGCGGGCTCAGGTGCGTTAAAATGGGCTTGTTCTTAGCTAATTGAGACAGGGGGGCCGTGTTATGGCTTCAGATGCAAAAAAGATTCTGCTGGTCGAGGATGAGAAGGCAATCCGTGACGCCGTCGCTGCCTATCTCGAGCGCGAAAGCTACTGGGTTGTGGGTGTCGGCGACGGCCAGTCCGCGATCGAGGAGTTCGAGAAGCATCAGTTTGACCTGGTCGTGCTCGACCTTATGCTCCCCAAGATCCCCGGCGAGCGCGTTTGCCGCACCATTCGCGATACCTCGGATGTCCCCATCATCATGCTGACTGCCAAGGGCGAGATCGAGGACCGTATTATCGGTCTTGAGCTCGGCGCCGACGACTATCTGATTAAGCCGTTCTCGCCGCGCGAGCTTGTCGCGCGCGTTCGCGCTCTGTTCCGCCGTGCCCATCAGGCCGACGAGCCAGCCGTCGAGGTACTCGACTTCGGCGATCTGGTCATCGATATCTCGGGCCACAAGATTTTGGTCGAGGGCAAGGAAGTCGACCTGACGGCTTCCGAGTTTAAGCTGCTCACCACGCTTGCCCGTCACCCCGGTCGCGTCTACAACCGCATGGAGCTGGTCGAGAAGGTGCTCGGCTACGACTTTGAGGGCTATGAGCGCACCATCGATAGCCACGTGAAGAACCTTCGCGCCAAGCTGGGCGATGATCCCAAGAAGCCCAAGTGGCTCTACACCGTCCACGGTGTCGGCTATCGCTTCGAGGCTCCGGCCAAGACCGATAAGTCGGACGAGAAATAGGGAAATCACATATGACACCTGCGCGCTTTGAAATCGGACAAAAGCACAAGCAGGAGAGCGAGGCGTGTTCCAAGGCTAGTTGGAACACGCCTCGCTCCGATTCACGGCCAACGATGAGCTATCCCTCGCGCATGGCACTTGCTTTTGCTCTGACATCGCTCATGACGGTATTGGTGCTGGTGGGCGTGGTCTCTGTTGTGTGGGGCACGGTCTTTTCGGATTACACGCGCTCCAATATCGTCGAAATCGCAAATTCCGCTGCCGAAAAGCTTGCGACGTCGTATGAGGAAAACGGCAATTGGACTGCGGGCGAGCTACGTACGGTCGCGACATCGAGTTTGGTGTCCGACGATTTGGGTATGCAGGTCGTCAACAAGAAAGGCGTTGTCGTTTATGACGACTCATGGCCTTCGGCAAGCGCGACCGCCGATGTGCGCGAGAACGAATCGCCGTCGAGCAGCTCGAGCGGGAAAAAAGCATCGCATAGTCCGGTCTCGTCGGCTCCCACCGGCTCCGATAGCGTTGCAAACGTCGAAATCATAACGTCTTCCGGCGAGCATGTCGGACAAGTAAAGCTGTGGGCCATCGGCTCCGATGCCTTGCTCACCAAGGCAGATTCTGCGTTTAGGGAGAAGACCTTTAACGCCATGGCCCTTGCTGCGGTTGTTGCAGTTTGCATTTCGGTCGTTATCGGATCACTCGTGTCGCGCATGCTCACCAAGCCGATTCACCGTATTACCAGCACGGCCAAGCAAATTCGCGATGGCGATCTGTCTGCTCGTACGGGCTTGCGCGGCGATGACGAGATCGATCAACTGGGCGAGACGTTCGATGAGATGGCCACTTCGCTCGAGAAGGATATGAAACACGAGAAACGTTTGACCTCGGACGTGGCTCACGAACTTCGTACTCCGCTTATGGCCATGCTCGCAACGGTCGAGGCCATGCAGGATGGCGTATATCCTACCGACGATGAGCACTTGGAGACTGTTGCTTCCGAGACGCGTCGCCTGGCTCGTCTGGTGCAGCAGATGCTCGACCTGTCGCGCATGGAAAACAGCACGGCTCCGCTCAACCTTGAGCCGGTGGACATGGTTCCTTTCGTGCGTTCCATCGTCAATGCCCAGGAGCGCCTGTTTGTCGACCGCGATCTGCGCTTGCGCTTTGCTGACGAGACCCAAGGTCACGACGATGTCGTCGAAGCCGATCCCGACATGATCACACAATGCGTCATCAATCTCATGAGCAACGCCATGCGCTACACCCCCGAGGGCGGTTGGGTCGTGGTGTCGGTGCTCAGTGACCGCAAACACGTCAGCATTGCCGTTTCTGATACCGGCATCGGTATTGCCAAGGATGACTTGTCGCGCATCTTCGGCCGTTTTTGGCGCGCCGATGCCAGCCGTGCCCGTGAGGCGGGCGGTCTGGGCGTGGGCCTCGCCGTGACTAAACAGATCGTCGAGCGCCATCACGGCTACATATCCGTGGAGTCGGAGCTTGGAAAGGGTACGACTTTTACGATTCATCTGCCTCGCGAGCACACGGCGGACGCGGCATCTACTACAATGGAGCACTAGCTTTTCGCTATTCGGTGAAGGAGGGGTTTCGTCCCTGCCGCTCCGAGTTTGCGAAAACGTGCGGGAAAGAACCCGCATTACTGTCGTATTTTGGTAAGGAGTGACTCACGTGACAACGATGGAGCGTCGTCCGGATTCCCGTGGCAAGGTTCGTGATATCTACGATGCCGGTGAAAACCTGCTGATGGTCGCCACCGACCGCATTTCTGCGTTCGACTTCATTCTTCCCGACGAGATTCCGTTTAAGGGAGAGGTGCTCAACCGCATCTCGGCATTCTGGTTCGATAAGTTTGCCGGCATCGTTCCCAACCACCTCGTTTCCATCGACCCGGCGGATTTCCCCGAGGAGTTTGCCGAGTATCGTGACTACCTCGCAGGCCGCGCCATGCTGGTCAAGAAGGCCCAGACGATTCCTATCGAGTGCATCGTCCGCGGCTATCTGACCGGTTCGGGCAAGAAGACCTATGACGAGAACGGCACCGTCTGCGGCATCCAGCTGCCTGAGGGTCTAACCGAGGCCTCCAAGCTCCCCGAGCCGCTGTTCACGCCGTCCACGAAGGCCGAGATCGGTGACCACGACGAGAACATCTCGTTCGAGCGTTGCTGCGAGATCGTGGGCGAGGACATCGCCACGCAGATTCGCGACCTTTCCCTCAAGATCTACAAGGCTGCCGCCGAGTATGCAGCGACCCGTGGCATCATCATCGCCGACACTAAGTTTGAGTTTGGTGTCATCGATGGCAAGGTCACGCTGATCGACGAGTGCCTCACGCCCGACTCCAGCCGTTTCTGGCCTGCCGCCAGCTACGAGGAGGGCAAGATTCAGCCCAGCTACGACAAACAATTCGTCCGCAATTGGCTCAAAGCCAACTGGGATATGACGGGGGAGACCCCGCACCTGCCCGCCGAGGTCATCGATGGCACGTCCGAGCGCTATCGCGAGGCCTTCCAGATTATCACGGGCTCCCAGTTCACAAGTATGAAGGAGAACGCATAAGTGAGTACCCGTAGCGCCACGAACAAGCGCACGCAATCCCACGAAGTTACCGGGGTTGCGCGCAAGTCCGCCGCATCTGCTAAGCCCGCCCGTCAGGCAGCGAGCTCTGTCCGCGTCGTGCCAGCTTCGTCTAAAGCTCGCCGCAAAGAGCTCGAGAAGGGCGAGAACCTCGAGGGCCTCTCTAAAGAGGAGAAGCGCGCCCGCAAGGCCAAGCAGCGCGCCCGCGAGGATCGCATCTACACGGTGTCGAATATCCTTCTCAAGCAGGATGAGGACTACACCAAGCGCCGCCGTATTTGGTGGGCCGTGCTCGCTATCGGCATGGTGTTCATCGTGGCAATTTGGGTTTCGTTCTACTTCGTTCCCGGCGGCACGGTGTCCAGTCCTGTTCAGATGGTTGGCATCGTTGTGTCCTATGTCATCATCCTGGGTGACTTTATCTATGACTTCGCTCGTATTCGTCCCTTGCGCAACATGTACCGCGCGCAGGCCGAAGGCATGTCCGAGAATAAGCTCACCGCTCTTATCGAGCGCGCAGCTGCCGAGGAGGACAAAAAGGACTCCAAGAAGAAGTAGCGTTTGCATGCATACTTATCGCTAAGATATAAGGCGCGTCGTTTTTGCGGCGCGCCTTTTTACTGTTCTATAGATAGATGGAGTGGCACATGATTCGAGCTGCCCTGACGGTCGAAGAAGCCCTGGAGGGCATGAAGGCCCTGGAGCCCAAGATTAAAAACTATGCGCGTCTGGTTGTCCGCAAGGGCGTAAACGTCAAGCCCGGCCAGGAGGTTGTCGTTCAGTCTCCGGTCGAGTGCGCGCCTTTTGCCCGCGTGGTGGTCGCGGAGGCTTATGCCGCCGGCGCTGGCCACGTGACAGTCATTTGGGCCGATGACGCCGTGACAAGGCTTACGTACGAGCATGTCGATAAAAGCTATTTTGAGCAGACGCCCGAGTGGAAGCGCCTGCAGTTGGATTCCCTGGCCCAGGATGGCGCCTGCTTTATCTTTATTGAGGGTGCGGATCCTGCAGCCCTCAAGGGCATCGATCCAGCCAAGCCGGCCGCGGCATCCAAGGCGAGGAATACGCAGTGCAAAGTTTTCCGCCGTGGACTGGATTACAACATCAATCCGTGGTGCATCGCCGGCGCTCCGGTCGTTGCCTGGGCGCGCGAGGTGTTCCCGGGAGACGCCGATGAGGTTGCAATCTATAAGCTGTGGAATGCGATTCTGCATACCGCTCGCGCCGATGGCCAGGACCCGGAGAGCGACTGGGAACTCCATGACGCCGCATTCGAAAAGAACCTGCGTTTCCTGAACGACAATCGTTTCGACTACCTGCATTACACCTCGGCAAATGGAACCGATCTGACGATTGGCATGACGAAAGGTCACGAGTGGGCCGGCGGCAAGGGCAAGACGCCCGATGGGCACCCCTTCTTCCCCAACATTCCCACCGAGGAAGTCTTCACCTCGCCTGATCGTATGCGTGCCGACGGTATCGTGTATTCGGCTATGCCGCTCATTCACCACGGTAACAAGGTTGACGATTTTTGGATTAAGTTCGAGGCGGGCCGCGTAGTGGACTACGATGCCCGCGTGGGTAAGGCGACGCTTGCGAGCATTATTGACACCGATGAAGGTGCCGCTCATCTGGGTGAGGTCGCGCTTATCTCCAAGAACACGCCGATCCGTGAAAGTGGCGTTCTATTCTATGACACGCTCTATGATGAGAACGCTAGCTGCCATCTCGCGCTGGGTGTCGGTTTCCCCGAATGCATCGAGGGTGGGTATGACATGTCCAAGGAGGAGCTCCTGGAGCATGGCGTTAACGTCTCGAGCACGCACGTCGATTTTATGATCGGCACGGACGATATCGATATTACGGGCATTACGCCTGATGGACGTGAAGTTGTGATTTTCCAGAACGGCCAATGGAGTTGGGAATAGCCCCAGACCGTGGTACAATGCCACCCGCGGGCCGTTAGCTCAGCTGGCAGAGCAGGGGACTTTTAATCCCAAGGTCCAGGGTTCGAACCCCTGACGGCCCACCATAGAATAGAAAAGCGACTGGCGGATGCCGGCCGCTTTTTTGTTGCCGCGACATGGGTTCGAACCCGAAAGGGCGCGGAGCTGAGTAAACGCGTGAGCGTTTGCCAGCGCAGCGCGCAAGGCGCGAAGCGCCGCAGCGGCCGTCTGCAGAGCAGGCCGAACCTCTGACGGCCCACCCAAAGAAAGGAAAACGAAATGAAAACAGATAGATACGGAATTAGCGGCAGCACATTAAAGATAATAGCGGCCATTTCGATGGTTCTCGATCATGTAAGCAGGATCGTCCTGACCAATGGAATCATGACTCACGCATCGTACAATCAGATATCAGACGAACAGTGGGCGATTCTAAGCGAGGCTTCGGATGTGCTTCATGTTCTTGGCAGAATTGCATTTCCCTTATTTTGCTTTTTGATAGTTGAGGGATTTTTGCATACTCATGACATAAAGAGGTACCTGCGAAATATGCTTGTCTTCGCAATCATTGCGGAGCCCATATACGATTTCGTTCAAACCGGGCAACTATTTGACCTTCGGCAACAAAATGTTATGTGTGAGCTCCTGCTTTGCTTGGTCTTCTTGATAATTCTGGAAAAGATACAAAGCCTTTCAAAATGGAAGAGGTACATCGCAGAAACTGCTCTGATTGTTTTGACAGCACTGGCAGCTGAATACACTAAACTAGATGGCGGTGTGTATGGCATTCTGCTTGTGGCTGCATTCTATTTATTCCACGACAGCAAGGCCAAGATGTTCTTTGCTGCAGTATGCGCAGTGCTCCTTTCGTCATGCCATATAGTTGGCGGCGGATTTGAGTTTGCTACAGCTAATATATTTAATCCTGATGTTGCTGCCGCGGTCGTTTCGTTGCTGCTTATCAATCTTTATAATGGCAAGCGAGGGCTGAAGCTCAAATATTTCTTCTACATTTTCTATCCGGCTCATCTTGCTCTGCTTTATGGTGTCTCACTTATTGTTTTGAACTGTCTTTAAAAACTCTCAAACAAGTCTCTGAAAGCAGAACTAAATTGACCCTAAGACTGCTTGTGAATTTCCGGAAGACCTGTGAGATACGAGGATAGACAACGAGGGCTGTAGAAAGATGCTTCGAAAGCATGAATGGCAGCGAGAAAATGAGTTCGGAAGAACCCCTCTGGATGCTCCAGCATAGAATAGAAAGCGATCGGCTCCGGCTGGTCGCTTTTTTGTTACCGATGCACGGTTCGAACCCGAACTTCTATATATAGGAACGCTTGGCGAACAAAACCTGCCTTTTACCGACGGGAAACAAATAACCGATGCTTTTGGAGTAAAGTGGCGCTCCAGAGATGACCGATGCCTCAACATCTATAAACCAGCTGGTCACCGCCAATATCAGAAGCTGATGCTTCAGTTATAACCTCAGTGACGTGACTGAGGGACCTATTCATTTGTGAACAAAATATGGAGTGCGCGATTCCCGCCCCCGG
>NZ_CABJDK010000011.1 GCF_902364355.1 Collinsella aerofaciens | reverse complement strand
GATGAATATGGGAGGTGTTCGGATGAAGTTGCCAATCAAGGTCCCCTTATTGCAAGCCCATCGCACGCGGCAACGGGCATCCTCGTTCCACACTGGATGATACAATTTACGGGCCGGCGGGCGAAGCGGGCCCTATCCCCCGACCGAGCTCATCGCCCTGCGTTGCCGCGCGGCGATTTTCGTAGGTTCGCGCCTTGCGAAAGCCGGCACCTCCCCTTAACAGCCCAGCGATCAAAAATGGCCCACCCGGGGCCATTTTCATGTATATGGATTGCTGATACGCGTCCCCGCTCTTATGCCTCGCGCAGCCAGTCGAACGCAACGCGCGGCGTGCCGTCCGACACATACACGACGCCGGCGCGCTCGAACCCCGCTTTCATGCTCGCACCCTGCATGGGCAGGTTGTCCGCGTGCGTGTCAATGCGCAGATGGTCGGCGCGATCCTTGGCAAAGGCAAACATCGCGGCCGCGATACCGTGCACGGTGCCGTCGGACGCCACGCGGTGCAGCACGGCGTACGGAGTGTCGCTGCGCCACCGACCGTCCTCAATCACGTCATAGCACTCGTCCGGACCCGGTAAAAAGGCAAACGTCGCCACCACGCGGCCGTCGACTTCGCACACGTAACTGCCACCAGCGGCAATATCGGCAGCCAGCTGCTCGGCCGAAGGCGTGCCCTCGGGCCACTGCGTGGCGTTGCCATGTGCGCGCATATAGGCGCGGGCGGCATCATAGATGGCCATGACGGCAGGAATGTCGGTCTCGAGGGTTTTTCTGATCATCACGCGGCGACCTCACGTTTATTGGTATCACTTTGATTGAGCAATAATACCAACGTTTGGAGAGGGTGCGAAGCAGATGGGGAGCAAAAAGCGAGCCGCCTGGTCAAAAGCCAAAAGCGAGTTTTTGGGCGCTGCCACGGGCGGCGATATGAGCGACCTGTTTGCACGCGAAGACGAGCGCTGCGACGCACTAGACGCCGAGCGCGATGAAGCCTGGCGCTACAAGTCGTGCGAGCGTAAAAACCGTTACGACACACGCGCCGAGGCCGAGGCTGTTATGGCCGACTGCGAAAACCGCGGACGGCGCGGTTTAGCCTGCTACAAATGCGAATACTGCGGCGGGTGGCACCTGACGTCGCATCCTTGGAAATAAGCACTGCATCGGCACGGCACTGACGGAGCGCCAGCCATCGCACGCAAGCTACGGGCGCGGCGGCACCAAGACATCGTAGCGGACAGCCTTGCCCGCAAGCTGATAGCTCGGCTTAACGCCGGCAAGCAGCGGCCCCTTCATCGGCCGCTTGATAACAACCTTGCGCGGGCGCGGCGCAAGGGCAGCCTCGACCAGCGCCTCCTCATCGGCACACGGCTGCTCCAAATGGTGCAAGAGCTGGAACTTCTTTTTGACCGCCGCGCTCTTGGTGCGCTCGGGAAACATGGGGTCCAGATACACCACATCGGGAGCCGCGAGCTCACCGCGATCAATCAGCTCAGCCGTATGGCGAAGGCCGGCAATGCTGTCCTCACCCGCATGTAAGCGCATGCGCGCCACGGCAGCCGCAAGCGCCGAATCATCCGCCGCGCGGTCCAAGGCATCCTGCAGCAGTGCCGCGATCACGCAATCCTGTTCATACAGATCGACGGTAAAGCCCGCTGCCGCCAGCAGCAGCGAATCCTCGCCAAAGCCTGCCGTGGCGTCAATCGCCCATGGCTGCTCGATGCCTTTTGTGCGCGCGGCCTTCACCAGCAGCTCTTGCTGCAGACGGCCCTGCTTGAGCCGTGGAAGCATGCGGCCAAAATCGGCACGCAGCTCCATCGCGCCGTCGGTGAGCGTGAGGCCCTCGGGCTTCCCAATCAGCTCAAGCCCCGCGGCCCGAGCAACAGAAAAGGGATCGACGACGCCCATGGGTACTCCTTAGCAAGCAAAGCGGATACGTGAGCGCCGCATGTGTCGGCACCCAATCGTCCGCTATTGTCCCACATGCGACATGGCCCACAGCATCCCAATGCAAAGCACCGCCATCAATCCCGTGCACACGGCAGCGATCACAGAATCGCTCATGCGCCTTCCCAACGATTGCGGCTCGCGCGCCTGCCCTGTTCCGTACATCATGGCTCCTCCTTAGACCAACTCCTTGTTACATCCTCATCATCGCAGCGCCGCACATGAGCTGCCATCGATTTGACTTACGCCCAGCTTTCCTTTTTGAAAGGTTGGACCGTGCAGGCCCCAAGCGCTTTCAGGCGCATGCTTACCCTTCCCGCTCTCGGCGGCAGCGTCGTTAACACCGGTACCTTTGTCATCGTGGTGTACGAGCCGTTCTTTGTTCAGCAGGCTCACGCCGTTAAGGCCGAGAACAAGGATCGCCTGTAGGCACCCATCTCCCACAGCCCCCTGCAATCAAGCAACTAAAAAGGGCCGATCGCGTTACTGCGCGATCGGCCCTTTACGTTTGCCCAGATAAAACCTGCCAAAACAAACCTGTCCCTTTTTGGCAGGTTGTTAGCTGTGGCGGTACTCGGCGATGATGAAGTCGGTATCGGTCTGAAGGGTGTCCAGGACCTAACGCCCATCGCAGCATGCTGACATCTATTTAGCAATAAAGTGCCCGATGCCGACAGATTTTATCCTCCGCCTCAACCCTTTGTTTACCTGCCGCTTCACGACTATTCCACAGTTACCCGTCCATATCATTAAAGAACTGAACAATCGTCGTGAGGAATGCAAATGGACCATTCAGTCACACGCCGAAATGCCTGCCGGCTGGCAATCTCGGCAACCGGAGCCGCACTTGCAGCCATGTTGCTACCAGCCTGCTCAAACGGCAATTCCGGCATGCCTGGCAAGGGCAAGCTGAGTGTAGGCGTCCGCTCGGATATCGTCGGGTTTAGCGAACGTAACCCCAACAACGGCAAGTACTACGGATTCGAAATCGACCTCGCCAACGAGCTGGCAAACCGTCTCGGTTATGGAGACTGTTCGTTTATAACCGTAACGCCCGAGACGCGCGAAGAAATGCTCTCGTCGGGAAAAGTCGATTGTCTGATTGCTTGCTACTCGATAAGCGACGAACGCAAAAAGCTGTTTGACTTCTCTCCCGCCTATTACACCGATTCGGTAATTCTTGTTGTCGAAAACACATCGCTCATTCAATCCTTTTCCCAGCTTGAAGGCGGAACAATTGGCACGGTAGCCGGAACGAACGCCGCACCTCAACTTGCCGCGAAGTTTTTGGAACTGGGGCTTTCGGACGGCATACCCCGGCAACAGGATGCCGAGAGCGGCAGCATCGACTACGACACATGGCATCTAAGCCAATACGCGAGCTACGCCGAGCTTTCCCAAGCATTGGAAGCCGGCGACGTCGACGCCATGGCGACGGACGGCGCAATTGCCAAAACCTATCTCGATGGCGAGCGCACCGTCCTGCCCGATTTTGGCATCAACCCACAGCGTTATGCCGTCGCAACGAAGAAGGGCTCTGAGCTTTCGCCTAAGATTGCCGCCGAAGTGCGCTCAATGCTCAAAGACAAAACAGTCGATAAGCTCATCAATAAATGGAACTAAGGGAGCCTACCCATGTCCAAGCGATTAAAAAAGAAGTCTGTGGCGCTTGCCGTTGCCGTAACCGTCTGCGCATTGGCGATGGGACTCCTACTCGCCTCGATGCAAACGCGTCTATCGCAAGAGGAATACGCTCTGGAATTTGATCGCGTTGCCGCCGAACTCCCCGATCTCGTTAAAACGGCTCGGGCGGAAACGAAAGACAACGCCCAAACATTTGATGACCTGTATCGCACGCGCGCCGCAAGCATCGCATTTATGGCGGCTAACGATGCCGGTTACGAAGCGACCGATGTCAAAATGGCCGAACTCAAGGACCTGCTCAAGGTCGATAACGTTCTCGTCGCCCGACGCGACGGCTCTATCATCGCCAAGGCAGCTGACACCAAAGCCGATTTTAGCCGCGCCCGCTTCAACCAGCTACGTCAGTGCTTCGAGACCGGCAAGCCCTCCGATCCGGTTGAGGTCGATCTTCCCGATCAAGACTGGCTCATGCGATACTATGCCGCCAAAATCGATGACGACGCCATGGCCATCGTAGAACAAAATCCCCGAGAGCTGCACGCCCTTGTCAAGGACACCGGATCGACCGAGAGCATGCTCAAGAACATCTCACTCGGCAGCCACGGATTTGTCCTCGCCGTATCGGCAAAAACGCATCTGATCACCTACCATCCCGACCAGAACATGATAGGTACCGATGCACTCGACAACGGCATCGATATTAGCAATCTTGAGGACGGCAAAACATTCTTCACTTCCGTCAAGAACACAAGCCTGTACTGTCGCGTCAAGTTGGTCGATGACACCTATTACATTCTCGCCATTCCCGAAAGCGACACCGCCACCGCACGCAACATCACCGTGGGCGTCATCCTCTTTGCCTTCATCGCAATCGTCGCCGCCGTGGCGCTCTATGACCTGTTTGTCCTTGCGGATGACGAGCATAGCGACCAAGGCGATCACGAATACGTCAAGATCGGTCGCAACCTTAGGTTTAACCCCGCCGTGGGCAGGCGCGCAACAGCCTTGTCCGTTGCAGGACTCGTCTTGCTCCTGGCGGTAACCTTCTATATGCAAACGCTCTTTGCCCTTTCGAGCCAAGCGACGGTCAATCGAGAGCGCGTAGAGCAGATTGATCAAACGCTCAAAAACAATGCAATGCGCGAGGATGAACTTACGAGGCAATATAGTGACCACTACGCCACTACCTGCCATATTATCGCCTACATCGTTGAGCACAATCCAGAGCTCGCCACGCGAGCCGATCTGCACAGCTTGGCAGAAACGCTTGGCGTCGAGTCAATTTACCTCTACGACGGCGACGGCAATATGACGAGCTCGAGCACGTCACAACGATCCTATAGTCTTTCGACCAAGTACGGCGACTCCTCCTACGAGTTCCGCTCGCTTTTGGGCGGCAAGGATGAGTATATACAGCCCCTCTCTATCAACAGAACCACTGGCGAGACATATCAGTACATCGGCGTCGCACTCTACGATCAAGATGGCATTGCAGACGGAATCGCTCAGATTGCCGTGCGCCCTATGCGCTTAGAAGAAATGCTCAAGAGCACCAAGATCGGCGTGGTGCTCGACGGCATCAAGGCGGGCGCCGGAGGCTTCGCCTTTGCAATCGAGAAAAAAGACGGCACCGTTGCATATCATCCCAACAATCTTCTTATGGGGAAAAAGGCGTCCGAAATAGGACTGGCTGACGAGCACCTTGCAGACGGCTTTAGCGATTTCATTTACATCGACAACCAGAAACTCTACGCCTCCTGCCTAGAGACTGACGACTACTACGTTTACGTCGCGGCACCCGAAGACTCTTTTATGCACCAGCGCGTTCCGCTCACCATCGCAACCGGAATCATCGCCGCTATATGCTTTGTCCTCATCTACCCTCTGCTGACGCTCGACACTATAAGAGTCGAAGAAAAACGTTCGAAGCGCGAAAACGATTTCACGGCAAGACGGCACAACATCACAGTCACGACATCCGACGGCCGTATCAAGCACAGCGAAAGTGCCATTGGCCGATGGCTCAACATTTCCTTTAAATGGGAAGACAAAACCCCCGAGCAAAAACTCGGCACGGTCCTTAGATGGTTTACCGGTATCGGAGTGTTTATCGTCTTTTTGGCCGTCTTGTTTAAAGACACTCTATTTGGCCCGCGTTCGGTATTCACCTACATACTGGGTAACGACTGGCAGCACGGTCTCAACATATTCGCGCTCACCGCTTCAATCATGTACGCCTGTGTGGCGCTCACAGTGTGCGCAATCGCACAGTCGCTTCTTCGCATGTTGTCCAACGTGCTTGGCGCGCGCGGCGAGACGATATGCCGACTTCTCTCGAGCCTGACAAAATACGGAACCCTCATCGCCATGCTCTATTGGTGCCTAGGCGTTTTGGGTGTCGACACCGCAACGCTTTTGGCCTCGGCAGGCATCATTACACTCGCGGTCTCCTTTGGAGCCAAAGACCTCATCACGGATATCTTGTGCGGGCTCTTTATTATCTTTGAAGGCGAGTTCCGCGTTGGAGACGTCATCTCGGTTGGCGGCAATACCGGCACCGTTATGGAAATTGGCGTGCGAACCACAAAGATCAATGACGGCAACGGCAATGTTCTACTGCTGCGCAATAGCTCGATTTCGAATGTCACCAACATGACCAAACTTAATTCTTACGCCAGCATAGACATCACCATACCGGTGGGGGAATCTCTACCCTATGTCGAAAAGGTGCTTAAAGACGAGCTCAAAAGCGTGCATGACCGCGTTCCCGCCATTATCGAAGGCCCCTTCTACAAGGGCGTGGTCGACCTTAGCAGCACCGCTATGACCATTCGCGTTGTCGCCACCTGCAAGGAGACAGACCGCGGCAGCGTCATGCGCTCTTTGCGCCGCGAGGTAAAGCTTATGCTGTCCCGCCGTGACATCGCCCCCTATCAACTCGTTTTCGATCATTGCGATGCCGTTGAGTCCGCTCCAAAGGCAGCTACCGCCGAGGAACTCGCCGAAGCGGACGAGTTTAACGAAGAACAGGAACTCGCCTCGCAAGATCTGGGCAACGAACCCCTCAATCAGTAATTCATGGCGCCAGGCAATACGTGCACGGTGCCATAACGGCTCAAGGGAAAGGAACTGAACATGAGCAACAACCGTAAAGTCCTAAAGGTCATGTCCATCGTCTATTTATTGGGAGGTGTTTTCAGCATCGCTGCAGGCGCGTTGGCGCTCACGTCGGCTTCGGGCGACGCCAGCGGCGACCTCTCGGTTTACAGCGTTGTCGTCATCGTGATGGGCATCGTCGAAATCATCGCCGCCGTGTTGGGCATCCGTGCCTCAAATAACCCCAGCAAGATTGGCATCGTTTGGGTCTGGGCTATCATTTGCCTAGCATGCGCCGTTGTGAGCCTGCTGCTCTCCGAGCCCTTCTTGGGCGGAGTCGGCACCAGCGCCACCGATGTCACCGCCGTGGTCGTAAGTGCCGTGTACTTCGTTTTCGCCAACCGCGTTAAAAAGGAAAGCCAGGAGCGCCTGAGCTAGGCATCGGGCTCAACTGTACAAAGCGCCACGCATAAAAACCGCCCTCCGTTTCTCAGACAGACGAGAAACGGAGGGCGGTCTGCTATGAATGGCCTTTGCGTTCATTCGATTGCGACACACGGCACAATCGACAGTATGTCGTCAGGCAGCAAAGCCGACAGCGGCGAGCGCATCGACGGATGTGCTAGCGAGCGGCGGACCCGTTGGCGCAACCCACCATGCGAATCAAGTAGTTTTCTACGACATGATAAGCTTGGGGTTTTTCATCTTTAAGGGAAACTAGGCACACCGGAACTGTCAGGGCCCCTTTACCCGCAATGGGGACAACCTCAAACCCGCTAGCAATCTGACCGGGAACGGGAAGAATCGCATTTAAGAAAAAGCCGTGCTCTGCCACCAAAAACGACCCAAATTGAGCGGGGCCATCGATAATGCGCGTCTCACCAAGGACACCGCGGCTTTCGTACTGCCAAAAAATCGAATTATTAAAGTTATCAAACGCAGCCGACTGCCCTGCCGGATATGAGCTCAAATCAGCCACAGTCACAAAAGGCCTCTTAGCGAACGGATGGCCGGCGGCGACGACAATACCCGTGGGCAGGGTTCCCAGCTGCTCGCAATCATCATTGGTATTGTCATATGTGCCCACCGTAAGCAAGGCGTCGAGGTCGCCCTGCTCGAGCTCCTGCTGAGCGATCCCGGGATGCACGGTACAAAACTTCACGCGCACGCGGGCACCACGCATGATAAGCGCAGACAACCCCTTATATAGCTTATCGTCGTTATCGAGTGCGGGAACGCACAGGCCAATCGAGAGTTCCGGCATCGCTTGCGCCCCAGAGGCCGACGGGACGGTCAGGTCGCATCCAAACGGATCAAAGTTTTCAACCTCACGATACGCCTCGACGGCGTTGCGAGCCTTGGCATAAAAGCTACGGGCGGCCCGAGTCGGCTTTACGCCACTATTTCCACGCTCAAAAAACTGAACGTTAAACAACTGCTCGAGCTCGCTAATTGACTTGGAAATGGCCTGGACGGTCACGTTGCGCTGGTGTGCCGCGGCGGTAAAACTCTTCGTCTCAAATACGGCGACAAAATAGCCGACCTGCTTGATATTCACCATTCACCTCAAATAAATGCACAGTATGATCCAGTTAAACAAAAACCTAGCACAACGCAAGTGCCAGCCCCGTCGCGAACGGAGCGTTCAACTATTGGATGAACGTATGCAGCGCCTTGTTGAATTACAATATGCTTCGCGACATGCGTTTTGCGTGCGCATCAAATACGTCATGTCCACTTCGAAAGGACCAGCCATGAGCTACACTCGCAAGACACTCAAAGTCCTTGCCCTCATTTACTTTGTTTTGGGCATCGCCAGCCTCGTCATCGCCGGCGTCGGCATCGCCAAGGGCAGCCTCGATTCCACGTACGGGTCGAACGCCATGCTCGCCGCGGCCGTACTTGTCATCAAGGGTCTTGTCGATCTTGCCGCAGGTGTTGCGGGCATCAAGGGCGCCAACAAGCCTTCGCAGGTGGATGGTGCGTTTAAGCTCGGCATCGTCGCCGCAAT
Source organism: Collinsella aerofaciens (assembly GCF_902364355.1). Lineage (GTDB taxonomy): Bacteria > Actinomycetota > Coriobacteriia > Coriobacteriales > Coriobacteriaceae > Collinsella > Collinsella aerofaciens_AF. The sequence continues at coordinate 61,384 of NZ_CABJDK010000011.1, read as the reverse complement.
CGCCACGATTGCGCAGGCCGTGCTCACGCTTCCCGCGTTTGGCGGCGACGCCATCAACTTTGGCGCCTTTGTCATCGTGGTGTACGACCTGTTCTTTATTCAGCAGGCACACGACATTAAGGCCGAGAACAAGGACCGCCTGTAAGCGCTCGCTTCTCATAACCTTTGTAGCCAAGCAACTAAAAAGGGCCGATCGCGCATCTCCGCGGTCGGCCCTTTACGTTTGCCCAGATAAAACCTGCCAAAATAAACCTGTCCCTTTTTGGCAGGTTGTTAGCTGTGACGGTACTCGGCAATGATGAAGTCGATATCGGTCTGAAGGGTGTCCAGGTTTGCCAGGCGCTCTTTGTCGGCAGGGCGCGTGCGGTAGTAGTACGGCGTCATCTGGAACACCGCCTCGATATCGGCCTGCATCTGGAGCGTAATGTTCGCAGACACCCGTTGCGTTCCCACCAACTCCAGCTCGGTCGTCTTCGGCAGCTTCTCATCGTTGAGATATGGCGTGTCGTAGAGCACCTCCTTGAGCCCAAACAGATGCCGAGCACCCGGCACCACGGTGTAGAGCGAGCCCTCGGGCGCCAGCACGCGGGCAAACTCGCGCTCGTTAAAGGGGGCAAAGAGCTCGGTCACCATATCGAAGGTGCCATCGGCCACGGGGATGTCCTTCATGTTGGCCACGAAGTAGGTCGCATCGCCGCGCTTGGCAGCCAGGCGCACCATCTCTTTGCCCAAGTCGAATCCGTAAGCATCCACGCCCGGCACCGCACCCATGGCGCTGGTGTAGTAGCCCTCGCCACAGCAGATATCGAGCAAGGTCATGGGACCGCCCGCAGACGCCGCATGCCCAGACACCCGATCGCGCACCAGCTCGACCATCGCATCACGCAACGGCGCATAGTAGCCGCGGTTTAGAAAGTCACGACGGCTGCGCGCCTGCGACTTGGGATCGCCCATGGAGTCGCCGCTCTTGGACGAGCGCAGCAGATACAGATAGCCCTCGCGCGCACGGTCAAACCGATGTCCGCCCGCGCATGCAGCACCGCGCTCATCGTCCACCAACGGCTCATGGCAAACGGGACACAACAACATGGCAACTCCTTAGCGCGGACAACACAACGCCCACCATTGTCGCACGCCTTCCCCACCTAGTCATAGAAGAGACAAGGAGTGTCCCCAGCTGCCGACAGAGACGATATGAGCAGGACATAAAACATTGAGAGCCCCTGCTGCATGAAAGACCGCGGATTAGGCCGACAATGGTGAGTGTCTAATTCAGCCGCGGCGGCCACGCCGCATTCATGGAAGGGGCTCCCATGCTCGATACTACCACCTTCGTCGGCCTCGACGTCCACGCCCGCTCGATAAAGGCCGTCTCCCTCGACGTCATGACCGGGGAGGTGCGCTGCGCGACCTTCGGCTACGACGCCGGCGCCGTCGCGGAGTGGGTCCGCTCCGTGGACCCCGGGGCCAGGTGCGTGTACGAGTCCGGGGTCACGGGCTTCGACCTGCAGAAGAGGCTCTCCGGCCTGGGGGTCGACTGCGTGGTCGGCGCCGTCTCGAAGATGATCAAGCCCAGCGCGGACAGGCGCAGGAAGAACGACCGCAACGACGCCGAGCTCCTCGCCCGCATGCTGTCGGTCGGCAACGTGGTCGAGGTGTGGGTCCCCGACGACGAGTGCGAGGCCGCCCGCGACCTGACCAGGGCGCTCGAGGACGCGAGGGACGACCTCTCGCGCTCGAAGCAGCGGCTCTCCAAGTTCCTGCTAAGGCACGGGCTCGTCTTCGACGAGAGGACGCCCACCGGCCGCAGGAAGGGCAACTGGACCCGGGCGCACTGGTCCTGGATCGAGTCGATTAGGTTCGCGGAGGGGGCCGACAACGACGCGCTCGCCTACTACGTCGACGCGGTCAGGCGGGCGGCGGAGGAGAAGGCGAGGCTCGAGGGGCTCGTCGAGGCCGAGGCCCGCAAGCCCAGGTGGCGGAAGAGGGTCGACTCCCTGCGCTGCCTCAAGGGCGTCGACACCGCTTCCGCCGCCGACCTCGTGTTCGAGGCCGGCGAGTTCTCCAGGTTCAGGAACGCCCGCTCGTTCGCCGCGTGGGTCGGCCTGACGCCCTCCGAGCACTCCAGCGGGGAGAGCGACCGCAGGGGCGCGATCACCAAGGCCGGCAACAAGCACCTGAGGAAGACGCTGGTCGAGGCCGCGTGGCACTACCTGACGTGCTCGGGGCGGCCGAAGGACCTCGCCAAGGGCCAGGCCCCGGACCGGGGCGCCCGGAGGCATGCCGCCAAGGGCGTGCGGAGGCTGGTCGAGAGGCGGGAGGCGCTGCTCGCGCGCGGGGTCCACGGCAACAAGGCGAACGTCGCCACGGCGCGCGAGCTCGCCTGCTGGGTGTGGGCGGTCGGCCTCATGGCCGAGGAGGCGTAGGGGGCGGTCCCCCGCACATAAGCCAGTCACCCCGGAAGCGGTTCGATCCGAAGCCGTTGAGGCGAACCTCAGGTCCCTTTTCTGCGAGCGCCCAGGGCGCCACACGCGTGCACAGACTGTCGGTTCGACGTAGAAGCCTCAGCCGTAGCAACGGATTGCCCAGCGAGAGATCGCCACGGGCGGATATTAAACTGCAAAGACGAGCGTCGGTAAGACACGCCGAGGTCGCCGCGGACGGGTTGATATAGGGAGAGGGCCTGACCCCATATCGTTGGGGCCAGGCCCGATTTTGCCTCTTGACAATGTCCTGCTCATATTAAAAGGAACGTCCCTAAGTGCCGGCTGGCTGCATTAGGAGTATCATCGTCTGCGCAAATAAGCACGAAAGAGCATATTAGAGATTGAGAGCGTATGACAGACACCGCATCTAAGCACATTGACATGACCACCGGCTCGCTATGGCGCAATATTCCCCTGTTCGCCTTCCCCGTGGCCGCCACGAGCATCTTGGAGCAGCTGTCGAACCTCATCGCCACGGTCATCATCGGTAACTTCTCGGGCGACCAGGGAACCCTCGCCATGGCGGCGGTCGGCTCCAATGTTCCGCTTACCAGTCTTATGCTCAACCTTTTTATTGGCATGTCGCTTGGCTCCAACGTGGTCATCGCCAACGCTATCGGTCGCAACGATCAGAACATGGTCAAACGCGCCGTCCATACCTCGATTTTAATGGCGCTCGTGGGCTTTGTCGTCATCGCGCTGGGCGAGATCTTTGCCGAGCCCATGCTCGCCGCGCTCAACGTTCCTGCCGAAACCATGCCTCTCGCTTCGCTCTACCTGCGCGTCTTTTTGCTGAGCATGCCCTCGATCTTGCTCTACAACTTTGAGGCCGCGATCTTCCGCTCCGTCGGCATCACCCGCATGCCGCTGCAGGCGCTTGCCGTGTCCACCGTCCTCAACATTGGCCTGGACCTCATCTTTGTCCCCGTGCTCCACTGGGGCGTCGCAGGTGTCGCCATCGCCACCGCCATCGCCTATACCGTCAGCGCCGTCACGCTCTTTATCCGTCTGCTCAAGACCGATTCCGTCGTCCGCGTCACCCTGCGCGATCTGGCTATCGACCCCGTCGCCCTCAAGCGCATCGTTAAGATCGGCCTGCCCGCCGGTATCCAAAGCGCCGTCTTTGCCGTCGCCAACATCATCATCCAGTCCGCCATCAACAGCTTGGGCACCGAGGTCATGGCGGCATCCAGCGCTGCCATGAGCCTGGAGTATGTGTGCTACAACCTGCTCAACAGCTTTAGCCAGGCTTGCACCACCTTTGTGGGACAAAACCACGGCGCGCGCCAGATCGACCGCTGCACCAAGACGCTCAAGGTCTGCCTGGTCGAAGGCGGCATCGTTGCACTCACCACGATTATCGTCATCGTCGGTCTGGGGCGCGAGATCCTGGCGTTGTTCAACAGCGATCCCAACATCGTCTCGATCGGCTATATCCGCGTGTGTTCGATCTTCCCGGCGTACGCCTTTAGCATGTTCTACGAAAACATGTCCGGTTATCTGCGCGGCTTTGGCATCTCGCTCATGCCCGCCCTCATCACCATGATTTGCGTCTGCGGCATCCGCTTCTACTGGGTATTCTGCGTGTTCCCGCACTTCCGCACCTTTGCGAACATCATGATGGTCTACCCCATCAGCCTGGGCACCACGGCGTTCTTTATGGTCGTGGCGGTACTACTCTGCCACCCGGCACGCACCTATCGCGCCGCCCAAGCCAAAGCGACAGCCCGCTAAACACCGCACTCAACGCCATGCCAGTCATTAATTGACAATATGTGAGCTCATATAGTCGATAAAGTGCCTCGTGGCGATAGGCATGGTGTCCCAGCTGCGCCAGGCTGCCACTACGTCACGCGAGGGAGCATGCACGATGGGGCGCACACAAATATCGGCCCGCATGCCCTCGACGGTACGGCGGTAGAGCATGCTCACACCGAGGCCCTCCTCCACCATCGCCATAATGGTGTAGTCATCGGTGACCTCACTCGTCACATGCGGCGATAGCCCGTGCGCGGCAAACGCATCGAGCACCAGACTCTGTTCGCCCTCATCCAGCAGCACAAACGGTTCGGACGCCAGGTCGGCAAGCGTCACCTTTTCCTTTGCCGCCAGTGGATGGACGGCTGGCAACAGCGCCACCAGCTCGTCGTGATAGACCACGCGTTTCTCGAGCCCCTCGGTAAATCCACGCGCTGTAAAGCAAAAGTCGACCATGCCATCGTGCACCCACTGGGCATTGCGCGTGTAATCGCCCTGCTTGAGGGTAAAGCGCACGCCCGGATGCAGGGCCCCAAAGTCGCGGATCACACGCGGCAACACAGTACGACTCACGTTGGTAAACGTCGCAATGCGAATGTCGGTCGACGAAAGCCCCAGCAACTCCTGGCGCTTGCCCTCAAGCTCGGCCTCGGCCGTAACGATCTGGCGCAGATACGGCAGATACTGTTTGCCGTCGCGCGTCAGTGAGACGCCCTGCTTGCCACGCTCGATAATCGTGGTGCCCAGCTCGCGCTCGAGCGCCTTGACGGCCTGGCTCACCGCGCTTTGCGTATAGCCCAGCTCGTCGGCGGCACGTTTCAGGCTGCCGCAATCGACCACCATACATACAATCTGATACCGCGATGCCATCGTGCCTCCACATCGATGTAGCCGTAAAACGTTTTGCCAGGGCTTTTTCTTCCAACATTAGTATTTCTTAATCATACTGAAGATACATTCGCTTTACTACATCCATATCTGGGAGCAGAATCCTTTTTGCGAAACCGTTCTGTAACAAAAGGAGTCCCATGGATCGCAAAAAAGCAATCGCGCTCTCATTTTCCGTTCCCGTCGCATGGGGCTTTTCGTACCCCCTCATGAAGATCGGCATGGACAGCATGAATGCCACGAGCATCGTCGCGCTGCGCTGCATCATCGCCTTTGTAGCTTGTCTGCTGCTCTTCCACAAGCACGCGCTGCGCATCAACCGCGACGTGATGATTCGTTCCGCCATCATCGGCGCCATCATGGCAACCGAGCTCACCTGCATGTGCCTGGGCTCCAGCCTCACTTCTGCCTCCACCGCCGGCTTTTTGCAGAGCCTGACGGTCGTGATCGTACCGTTTGCCAACGCGGCCCTGCTGCGTCGCGCCCCCGAGCGCAAGGTGCTCATCGGCACCGCCATTGTCACCTGCGGCATGCTTTTGCTCTCGGGCGCCGACTTTACCAGCCTGAATCCCGGTGCGATCATCATGCTGCTCTCGGCCTTTATCTATGCCGGCCACATTATCGTAGCCAAGCGCTTTGTCGAGGAAGTCGATCCGCTGGCTCTGGGCGTTTGGCAGCTGGGCTTCGGTGGCTTGTTCTCGGGCATCGCCGCATGTACCTTTGGCGGCTTCACGCTTCCCAGCACGCCGAACGAGATCGTCGTTGTCGTTGCGCTTGCACTCATCTGCTCTGCCTACGGCTTTATCACCCAGACGCTCGTGCAGCCCCACGTACCTGCCGAGACCACCGGCTTCGCCTTCTCGCTCGAGCCGGTCTGCTCCGCCGTCTTCTCGTTCTTCCTGGTCGGCGAGGTCCTGAGCCCCATCGCCTTCTTTGGCGCCGCCCTCATCCTCACCGGCGTCATGGTGGCAACCGTCGAGCTTCCGCGCCTTCGCGCACATGGGCACGCTCGTATGGCAGGAGCGCCCGAGCACGTCTCGTAGGCCCACTCCTCATGCAGCCGTGGCATAAAGGTCTCTGGACGCCTTTACAATAGATGCCAACATAGCATCTGCCCTAAAGGAGTTCTATGGACGCTGTAACTCGCGACCGCAACATAGCAACTTGGTTGGGCGATGCGCCGCAGCCGGTACGTGACACTACGAACCAGCTGCTCGAGCGCATCGCCCTCCTGCGTGCCGAGCAGACCATCTACCCGGCACAAGACGACATCCTCAATGCCCTCGCCTACACCCCGGCCGACCTGGTCAAGGTAGTCATCTTGGGTCAAGACCCCTATCACGGACCCAACCAGGCCATGGGTCTGTCTTTCTCGGTGCCTGCGACGCAAACCAAGTTGCCGCCGAGCCTGCGCAACATCTATAAGGAACTCAACGCCGATCTGGGCTGCCCCATTCCCGCCACGGGAGACCTAACCCCCTGGGCACAACAGGGCGTCCTGCTTCTCAACACGACGCTCACCGTGCGCGAACATGCCGCGAACTCGCACGCCAAGCTGGGCTGGAGCACGCTCACCGACTACGTTATTCAGCGCTGCTGCCAGCTGCCCCAGCCGGTCGTCTTTTTGGCATGGGGCCGCTTTGCCCAGCAGATGGTCGAGGGCAAGCTCGCCGCGACCGGCGCGGACAGGGAAAGCAGCAAGTTCTGCCTGGCCTCCACACACCCTTCGCCGCTTTCGGCAAACCGCGCCACGGCAGAACTCCCCGCTTTTATGGGATCGCGCCCCTTCTCAGCAGCCAATCGGCTACTCGAACAGTACGGCTCGACCCCCGTCAACTGGACTTGCCTCGGCTAAAAATCGATACATCAAAAACGCGCCCGACAGCGATCTTGCCATCGGGCGCGTTTCCTATTCGGGCCAAATAAACTGTGTGCGGCCGGCCTCTCCGCCATCGATCAGCAGGCTCTGCCCGGTCATAAACCGGTTGGTCACGCCCACAAAGTAGATCCACTCGGCGATCTCTTGGGCGGTGGCCCAGCGTTTAAGCGGCGTGAGCTCCATAATCTGGTTCCACAGGTGTTCGTCTTCCATCACGCAACGGTTGAGCGGCGTGATAACGCCGCCCGGGTCCACGCTGTTGGCGATGGCCTGCGGCGCCAGGCGGTTTGCAAGGTTCTTGGTGTAGGCGATAACGCCGCCCTTGCTGGCGGCATAGGCGGGAAACTCCGATCCCGTATGCCCGCTCGCCGACCCCACATTGACCACGGATGTAATGGCCGGCGCCGGCTTGGCGGCAAGCCCCTCCCCCACAAAGGCATAGCGCTCGGTCACGCTGATGGTGCCACGCAGGTTGGCGGCAATGTCGTCGGCCGAATCCTGTGTACCGGCGACGTTTACGATTACCTGGGGTTCAAGGTTAACTGGAAACGAGTCCGGCTCGCGGACATCAACGATCAGATGGCGGTAGCGCTCGTGTTCGATCGCCGCCGGCAGCAGATCAAAGCCCACGACTTCGTGGCCGTCGTCCAAAAAGCGTTGCACGCACGCGGCCCCGATGCCGCCCGAAGCGCCCGTGATCAAAACCCGCATATCTGCTCCTTAGGCGGTTGCGTGGCGCTCGAGGTACTCAGCACCCACATTCTCGCGCTCCCAGCCGCGCACGACCTTGTAGCCCACGGGGCTCAGGAAGACCTCGCACAGCAGCTCGGCGACGGCACCCGTCAGCGAGCACATAAGAACCTGCACCCAGGTCCAGCCAAAGAACGTGTGGCTCACCACAATGGCAAAGACCAGGTTGTCGATAAACTGGCCAACACCCGTGGACACATAGGAACGGAAGGCAAAGCTCGCAAAGTTATTCTTTTTGAGCATACGGCCGAGCGACTGGTTGAGCGTGGAGTTCACCACGGCAGAAACGAGCATTGCCAGCGAAGAGCCCAACACCACGTACCAGGTGCCGCCGATGGTGGCGTTAAGGGCGGTGTTGACCTCGATCATGCCCGTGTCATAGTAGGCGCCCCACATGCCGGGCGTGAGCGAGCACAGCCAAAAGCACAGGCTTACGGCCAGGTTGACCGCCAGCGCGAGGATAGAGATTTTGATGGATGCCTTGGCGCCAAAGCGCTTGCAGATCATGTCCTGGCACAAAAACGAAACCCAGCTCACCACAAAGCCGCAATCGAGTGCCAGATACGGCAGGCTGATGAGCTCTTTGTTGGCCAGCAGGTTCATCATGATGACGCTCACGAAAAACAGCGAAACCGTTGCCGCGGGAATGCTCCGCAACAGGACCTTGTAGTCCTCCATGACCTTCTTGATCATTATGTACTCCTTTGGTTTTAGGTTTAACGAGCAGGATATCGGACCCGAACTGCTCGGCCGCCACGGTCTTGAGGCGACGGTGGGTATGATAGCCGCTCACGCGGCGGCAGGCAAGCAAACGGCGCGGCAGCCCCGCAGGACCACCGCGCCGGCGCACTAAAACGTTACGTTGCCAAACTCCGACAGGACAAGGTCGGGGTTGTGGTCGGTTGCCCAGTCCACGTTCCACGGGCTCGTGAACAGCAGCAGCTTACCGCCGCGCATGTCCTCGACGCGCAGGGTATCGCGCGTGAGCGAAAGGCCCGGGATATCGATGGTGTCGGGGTCGTTCTGGATCCAGCGGATGTCCGTATAGGGCAGTGGCTGGCGACGAACCTCAACACGGTACTCGGCCTTGAGGCGGCGCTCGAGCACCTCAAACTGCAGCACGCCGACCACGCCCACAATGACGCTTTCCATGCCGGCACCCAGCTCGCGGAAGATCTGGATGGCGCCCTCCTGGGCAAGCTCCTCCATGCCCTTGACGAACTGCTTGCGCTTGAGCGTGTCGACCTGCGTGATGCGGGCGAACATCTCGGGGGCGAACGTCGGGATCTGCGGATACTGCACGTGGCGCTTACCGGAGCACACGGTGTCGCCGATGCTAAAGATACCCGGATCGAACAGGCCCACGATATCGCCAGCGTACGCCTCGTCCACGATGGCGCGGTCGTCGGCCATCATCGAGGTGCCCGTAGCCAGCTTGAGCTTGCGGTTGCCCTGCATATGGAAGGCATCCATGCCGCGCTCGAACTTGCCCGAGCAAATGCGCACAAAGGCAATGCGGTCACGGTGGTTCTTGTCCATGTTGGCCTGGATCTTAAAGACAAAGCCGCTAAAGTCGTTCTCGGCGGGCGCGACCGGTTCGCTGGTGAGCGTATCGGTGTAGGCGCGCGGCGTCGGGGCAAGGCGCAGGAATTCCTTAAGGAAGGGCTCCACACCAAAGTTGGTGAGCGCCGAGCCAAAGAACGCCGGGCTCAGCTTGCCGCACGCCACGGCATCCAAGTCGAGCTCGTCGCCGGCGCCATCGAGCAGCTCGATGTCGTCCATCAGGTTCTTATGGTTCTCCTCGCCAATAAGCTCATCCATGGCCGGATCGCCTAGCTCGGCCTCGACCTCGGCGACCTTCTTGGTGGCGTTGGCGTGGCCGTCGCCCTCAAAGGCAATGACGCGACGGGTCTGACGATCGAACACGCCACGGAAGTTGCGGCCACTGCCGATCGGCCAGTTCATGGGATACGTATTGATACCCAGAACGTTCTCGATCTCTTCCATGAGCTCAAAGGGGTCGCGAGCCTCGTGGTCGAGCTTGTTCACAAAGGTGAAGATGGGAATATGGCGCAGCGTACAGACCTTAAAGAGCTTTTTGGTCTGGGCCTCGACGCCCTTGGCGCCGTCGATGACCATGACCGCGGCGTCGGCGGCCATAAGGGTACGGTAGGTGTCCTCCGAGAAGTCCTGGTGGCCGGGAGTATCGAGGATGTTGACGCAGGCGCCGTTATAGGTGAACTGCAGTACCGAGGAGGTAACGGAAATACCGCGCTCCTTCTCGATGTCCATCCAGTCCGAGACGGCATGCTTGGCCGAGCTCTTGCCCTTGACCGAACCGGCGGTCTGGATGCTGCCGGTATAGAGCAGCAGCTTCTCGGTAAGTGTGGTCTTACCGGCATCCGGGTGGCTGATGATCGCGAATGTGCGGCGCGACGAGATTTCATCCGACAGGCTTGCCATGCGGATCCTTTCTTGCATTGAGTGCATTACGTCGTTGAAACCGTACTATTGTAGCCGCGAAATCCCGCCATAGGGCACCTATCAGGACAAATTCATCAGTTGGGACTCGGACGGTGGAATGTCAGCGGTGTTCCGCGACGGTTTGTCTCAATCTGTAACACCTAGAAGGGTTTTTGACCTCCAGATGTTACAGATTGAGATGAACGCACAGGGCGGGCAGCCAATATCTTGATCTGTAACAGTTAGCCAGCAAAAACGGATCTAGATGTTACAGATCAAGACAAATGAATGGACCTGTCGACAAAATCTCAATCTGTAACAGTTAGCTGCCAAAAACAACTCCAGATGTTACAAATTGAGACAAACGGTCGGACGTCTCAGAAAGATCTCAATCTGTAACAGTTAGTCATCCAAAACGGGTCTTACTGTTACAGATTGAGATGAATGAGTAGAGGGACGGACAGCCCCGTAATTTCCTCTTGCTCAACTGTACATAGTGTGTATATACTGTGCTTACCGGTTATATACACGTGTAGCCCATCAGCTAAGGAGCCGCTGTGGACATCATCCTATCCAATTCGAGCGACAAGCCCATCTACGAGCAGATAACTTCGCAGGTCAAAGCTCAGATCCTTTCGGGCACGCTTGCTGCGGGAGCCAAACTCCCCAGCATCCGTGCACTCGCGAGCGATCTTGGCGTGAGTGTCATCACCACCAAGCGCGCCTACGCCGACCTGGAGCAACTCGGCTTTATCTGCACTGTGCAGGGCAAGGGCTGTTTTGTCGCCGAGGGCAACCAAGAACTCTTGCGCGAAAATCAGCTCTGCCATATCGAAGAGCTGCTCGCACAGGCAGCAACGCAAGCCGAAGCCGTGGGCGTCACGCGCGATAAACTGCACGAGATGCTCGACCTGGTAGCCCCCGAAACCATGCAGTAACCATCTGCAAGAAAGGCTATGCCATGCAAAACTTGCTAGAACTCAAAAGCATCTCACGCCGCGTGAGCGACCGCTTTTCGCTACGTGGCGTCTCGTTGGCCGTGGAGCCCGGCCAAATTGTTGGCTTTGTGGGCGCAAACGGCGCCGGCAAGACGACGACCATTCGCGCCACGCTTGGGCTTATAAAGCTCGATGCCGGCGAGGTGCACCTGTTTGGGCAGCGCTGTGGCACCGACGCGCCCGATGAGTCGCAACGCCACCTGCGCTCTCGCATCGGCCTCGTGCTGGACACATGCCCCTTCCCCTCCACGCTCAAGGTCGGCCAGATCGAGGCGCTCGTAGGCCCGGCGTACCCCACGTGGGACCGCGAAACGTTCGCCGGATTCATCAACCGATTTGGCCTCGATCCCAAGACAAAGGTCAAGGACCTCTCCCGCGGCATGGGTATGAAGCTGCAGCTCGCCTGCGCGCTCAGCCACAATGCCAAGCTGCTCGTTTTGGACGAAGGCACCGCGGGCCTCGATCCCATGGCACGCGAGGAACTGCTCGATGAGCTGCTCGCCTTTGTCGCCGACGGCCAGCGCAGCGTGCTGCTCTCGAGCCACATTACGTCTGATCTCGATCGTGCTGCCGACCGCGTCATCTGCATCGATAACGGCTCGATTGTGTTTGACCTGCCACGCGAGGACATTACCGACCGCGCCGGCATCGCCCACTGCACCCAGGCACAGGCCGCCGAGCTCATGGCTTGCGTCGAAGGCACCCGCGCCGCCCGCCACGCCTACAGCGTGGACGTGCTCGTGCCCAACCACCGCGAAGTGCTCGAGGCCTTCCCCGAGATTCCCTGCGATCGGGCAACCATTGATGACTATCTTCGCTTCATGCTGAAAGGGGCTTTGAAATGAAACGCGCCATTATGTCCGAGCTTCCCATCGTTCGCACGCTCGTCCCGAGCATCGCAGGTGTCGGCCTGTTCATCTTCGTCGTGCTGACCGCCGTCAGGGCATCGAATGGTGATTCCGACATGAGCGCCGCCGGCGCCTTCGCGATCAGTGCCATGTCGCCTATCATGGCCATGACGTCGCTGGCCGGGCTCGACAACCAAAACGGATGGGAGCGCTATCGGGCAACGCTGCCCATCTCACGCAAAGACATCGTCAGCGCACGCTACCTGTGCATCACTATTTTCTCGGTCATCATGGCGTGCGCGGCCGTGCTGTTGAGTATCGTCGCCATCCCGATCTTAAACAGCGTGGGTATCCCCTCCACGGGAGAGACCGTCTTTGAGACCGCAATCGCCTCGGCAATATCGATGCTTTTCTCCCTCATGGCGGTGTTTTTGGTACTGCCTCTGTTCTTTCGATTTGAATACATGAAGGCGCAACGCCTATCCGTTGGTCTGTACGCCCTATTCATGTGCCTTATCATGGTCACGCTAAACTCATTCAACCCCATCAGCAACCAGCTCATGTCGATTGCAGGGACGAATCCCGATCTTGCCGTCCTCGGTTGCCTGTGTGGTGCCGTCGCGCTGGCAACGGTCGTCCTTGGCGTTGTCAGCTGTGCCATCAGCACCAAGGTCTACCGGGCACGCGACCTGTGATCGACAGCTAAAGGACTTGGGCGGCGCCCCACCTCATTTACTAGATAAGAGAAGCAGCAACAACGTCGCTACCACCCTTCACGGCGTACCGTTTAGATCTTGGCAACCAAAGAGAAGCCGACAGCATATCGAGGGTGAATGTTTTTCCGAGAAGTGAACGAGTAAAATCAGTACCCTGTATCATCGACATTTTTATGGGCTTAGTTCCTGCGCTTTTTGCCTAGAAATCCAGCGGTTTTATTCGAAAAAAGTGTGCATGCTCCAGGGGTCCATATTGACTCGTTCACTTCTCGGAAAAACATTCACCTTCAATTCGATCCTTAACCAAATGGCTCCCCGCAACATGACCCCCGTCTCGCCGCGGCCATATCAAACCTTCATGGCGGGGCGGTATCCTCATGTCCATAAAACTCGCAGGATAAACCCATTAACCAAGGAGGCACCGCGCCCGTGTCGTGGGTCGTCGCAGCATTTGCGTCAGCATTCTTTGCCGGCATCACATCCATCTTGGCCAAATGCGGCATCAAGCAGACCGACTCCGATGTCGCGACGGCCATTCGCACCTGCGTGGTGCTCGTTTTCGCCTGGGCAATGGCGGGTATTTCTGGATCCATTGGAACCATTGGCATCATCGAACCCAGATCCTGGCTCTTTCTCATCCTCTCGGGACTCGCTACCGGAGCTTCGTGGATCTGTTACTTTAAGGCGCTGAGCATCGGAGACGTAAATAAGGTCGTACCGGTTGACAAGATGAGCACCGTGCTCGCCGCGCTGATCGCCATCGCGCTTTTTGGTGAGACGAGCAACCTTGCGGTTAAGCTCGTGGGAACCGCCGTCATCACCCTCGGCACGTTTTTAATGATCGAGAAGCAGCAGTCTGCCGGACCCGAGCAGCAGCAAGACCGGACCTGGCTCGCTTACGCCCTCGGCGCCGCCGTGTTCGCAGCACTCACCTCCGTCCTCGCCAAGATCGGCATCGAAGGCGTCGAGTCAAACCTGACCACGGCAATCCGTACCTGTGTGGTACTGGTTATGGCATGGGCAATCGTGGCAGCTAAAGGCAAGATGGGCCAAGCCGTGCACGTAGACCGCTGCGAACTCGTATTTCTCGCGGCATCGGGCATCGCGACCGGAGCATCGTGGCTGCTCTATTACTATGCCATCGCCGCAGGCCAGGTGAGCGTCGTGGTGCAGATCGACAAACTATCGATTCTCGTATCGGTACTATTTGCGCGCCTGGCATTCAACGAAAAAGTCTCGCGACGCAACGCCATCGGTCTCGCCCTCATCATCTTGGGCACTGCGGCGCTCGCGATTTGGAAATAGCGCCGATGCCGAGCGAGATCTAGGCGCTGGCCGTGGTTTGTTGCGCCGTTCCACCTCCGTCATCTGGCATATTTTATTAATGACTGTTGGAACAGCAGCCCAGCAGACGCTACATTCTCACGCCGGGCCTGGAATGCCTGTATTGGCCGCGCACCACCATGTTACTTGCGCAGCGGCTTGGGCAGCGGAATGCCGGCGGCGATAACGGCGGCGATGATCATGCAGACGATACCCTTGAGTGGGAAGCACATGAGCAGCAGGCCCACGACCATGACTGGCTGACGCATGACCGCACCCATCGTCGAGGCGGTGCAGACAGCGACGCAAAAGACCGGATCAGCGCCGGTGAGGACGGCAAGACCGTAGCCCAGGCTCACGCCCGAGAAGATAACCGGGAAGAAGTGGCCGCCGCGCCAGCCCATGTTGATGAGGGCGGGCGTCAGCATGGCCTTGACAAGACCGGTTGCAATAAGCACACCAGCGGGAATGGTCATATAGGTCTCCATGAGCACATCGGCTTGTGTCTCGCCGGCAAACATGGTGTAGGGCAAAACCGTGCCGCAGATGGCGAGCGCCAGACCGGCCAGCATGGCTTTGACGACAGGGCGCTCCCCTATGGCGTGGGCCAACGCCTCGCTCGCGTGCTCAGAAACAAAGTACAGCCAGCCGCAGATTGTTCCGATCAACGACAGAGGAATGAGCCAGGTAAGCTCCAGGTTGCCCACCACGGCGGCCTCGAACCTGGGCATGCCCATGCCGCCGCCCATAAGCTGGCCGAGCAGCAGGTAGGTACCCAGACCGCCGGCAATCGCAATGCCGTAGACCACGGTCTTTTGCGCCTTGGGAAGCTTGATGGTGATCTCGTCGGACGCTGAGTCCCCATCGCCGTTGGCGCCCTGGCCGTCGGCGCTACCGGCGAGCGGCGCCACAAAGCCAAAGACGGGCGCGGTAAAGAGCGCCGTCAGGGCGGCCTGGATGCCCAACAGCGTGAGCTCCCTAAACTCGGCGCCAAAGCGGCGCATGCGGTCGCCGACCCAGCTGCACAGACCCGCGATGACGCCGGTCAGGCCGGCTTCTGGTCCAATGCTTCCGCCAAACAGCAGCGGCAGCAACGCCGCAAGCGAAAGCTTGCCCAGGTTGTCGTACGGGTAGCGGCCGTCGCGCTTTACCTTGGCCATCACCTGGTTGAGGTCATCGGTCTTGGTGCCCGTCATCTTTTCGTACAGACCGATCAGCAGGCCGCCCAACAGGCAGACGAAAAACGGGTACGGCAAAAAACCGAACGGACCGCTGGCAAGCTCGGGCGAAGCGACGCCCAGCGCGTGCGGAATCTCGGTCCATAGATAGTCGATACCGCGCTCCATCGCAAAGAAGAACAACCAGACCGCAGCACCCGCAAACGCACCGGTCACGGCAACGTTGACCAAAAACAGCGCGCGGTTTGTGGGCTTGGCAAGGTTATCCATCGAGTCCTCCCGCGGTCAAAGTCGACATAGATACGTTTAATTGTAGAGCGAGCGTTGCCCGAACGAGCCAACCATCTGCGCCGCAAACGGCACCATTGGGAGTCATAGTGGGGCAGGCTCAAGACTTATCCGTTGATAATCGAGGCAATCTCGCGCAAATCGTCGGCAAAGTAAATGCCAATCTGGCGCTGCGGGCTCGATAAGCCCTTATCGATCATGTGCCCGAGTAGCGCCTTGAGGTCGCTGTAGTACCCATCCAGGTTGTACAAGATGCATGGTGCGCCCAGATGCCCCAACGACACAGCAGACATGACCTCGGCGATCTCCTCGAGCGTGCCCGTCCCACCGGGAAAGGCAATGAATGCATCGCCGAGCTCGATCATCTTGGCCTTGCGCTCGGCCATATCGCTCGTCACGATGAGATCGTCGATACCGTCATGTTGAAACTCGGCCTCGATAAAAAAGCTCGGCTCAACACCCGTCACGTGTCCACCTGCCTCGAGCACGCTATCGGCGAGCGCGCCCATCAGCCCCGACTTGGACCCGCCGTATACCAGCGCGTGGCCGTTGGCGCCAATCCAGTCGCCCAGCTCCTGCACCGCGGGCAGAAACGCCGGGTCGTTGCCGACGTTCGCGCCCAGGTATACCGTGATATTCATTTAGCCCCCTCTAGCGCTGGCGTCGGCGATATTCGCGCACGCGGCGCGACAGGTCGGCAAGCGTCCTCAACTTGTTCATCGCGACCCCTTTTCCCAGACGCCCAATCACATTCGCTCGGTATTGTCCCACATCCGGCACTTGGGGACGTTCCTTTTGTGCCGGCAGAAAGTAGTCATTGGGGACGTTCTTAAATGACTAGTCAAACAAGAACGTCCCCGATGACTAGTCGTTTAAGAACGTCCCCAATGACTAGTCGCCAGTGCCGGGCGCGACCACTTAGCGGCGCGTCCGGCAGCTGGCCAGCTGAGCTGGTATCCTAATGCGGTACCGTCTCGACTCGATAGGATTGCATGTGAAACCTTCCGCCGTCCTTCGCTTAGCTCTATATCGCACCCTAGCCGTCGCGCTTGCCGCGCTCGCCATACTGAGCACCGTCATGCCCACCCCGGCCTTTGCCGCCGACTCCGACCAGCAGGTCAAGACGGTCCGCGTCGGCTGGCTCGTCAACAACGCAGGCTTCCAGGAAGGCACGCCGGGCGAGCGCCTCTCGGGATGGGGTTATGAGTACCTCCAGACCCTCTCGTACTACACAAAGGGTTGGCAATACGAATACGTTCCTGGCACTTTCACCGAGCTTTTGGACATGCTCGAGGCGGGCGAAATCGACCTCATGCCCAACATCTCGTATTCGGCAGAGCGCGAGCAGAAGCTGCTCTTTTCCTCGAACCCCGAGGGCACCGAGCGCTACTACATCTACGCCAGGCCCGATCGCGACGATCTGACCAAGGGTGACCCCCAAGCGCTTCAAGGCCTCACCATCGGCTGCAATTCTGGCGTTATGCAAACCGTCGTCGGCCAGCAGTGGCTCGCCAACGAGGGCATCGCCTGTACTTATAAAGAAATCGACACCGGAAGCGCCCTCTTTGAGGCACTTTCAGACGGCGAGGTCGACGCCATTATCATGAACGACACCATTTCGTCGCCCGACGCGTCGCCCATGTTCTACGTAGGCTCGAGCGACTACTATTTTGCCGTCCCCAAAAGCCGCCCCGATCTGATGAACGACATCAACTCGGCCATGGCGGCAATCAACCGCACCAACCCGCGCTATAACGACGAAGTCAAATCGAACTACTCGGCCCAAAACAGCGGCTCATCATCACTCACTGGCCCCGAGCGTTCCTGGCTCAAAGCAAACGGCAACACCATTACGCTCGGCTATCTTAAAAACGAACTTCCCTACTGCACGCAAAACGACGACGGCGAGATGGAAGGGTCGCTCGCCTCGCTTGCAACGACATTGCACGACAAGTTTGGCATTACGGTTAAAACAGTCGCGGTCTCGAGCAACAAGCAAATGGTCAAAGCCCTTTCCAAAGGAACCATCGATGTCGCGCTGCCGCTGTTTCGCGACTACTGGCTTGCCGAGCAAGGGGGAGCCGTCCAGTCGAACCCGATGGGAACGGTCTCCCTGACCGCCATTCACAGCAGCAACAACCTGGACGGCGACCTTAAGAATATCGCTTGTACAGCGAATGCGATCGTCAACCGTTTTGAGCTCGAGAGCTTATTCCCCGATGCAACGGTAACCGAATTTCCGAATGCCGACGAGGCGCTCAAAGCCCTCAATAAGGGGACGGCAAGTTGCATCATTGTCCCCAGCACGCGTCTGCAAACCATCCTTGACGCCCACAACATCGAGGACTTCGAAACACAGGAACTCACCAACACGGCGCAACTATCGTGCTTGATTTCGCGCGGCAAACCCGAGCTGTTGGGAATCATTAATAAGGGCATCATCAATGCAGGCGAATCGCTCTCTGCAAGCAGCTATTCGCCTGCATCGTACTCCGCGCAAGAATCGGACACGTTCCGGTTTATCTACCGCAACCGCATCGCCGTTGCGACCGTTATCATCTGCGTATTGCTCGCCGGCATCGTCGTCCTTATCTGGTCGCTTCATCGCGCGCAGAAAGAACGCCAGAAAGCCGACGCCGCCAACGCCGCCAAAACCGCTTTCCTCACGCGCATGAGCCACGATATCCGCACACCGCTCAACGGCATGCTGGGCCTTATCGAAATTGAGGAATTGAAAGAAGGCGACATGCAGGTCGCCAGGGAAAGCCGCGCCAAGGCGCGTGTTGCCGCCAACCACCTACTGTCGTTGATTAACGACATCCTCGAGATGGGCAGGATCGAGGAGTGCAAAGTGACGCTCGAGCACGAATCATTCAACCTCAAAGAGCTGTGCGACGATGCGCTCGTACTGTGCAAGCTCCGCGCATCTGATCGTGGCATAACAATGCTCGACACCAGCGAGCCCTACGCTGTCGACCAATACATGATCGGCAGCCCCACCCATATTCGACAAATCCTCGTCAACCTGCTCGACAACAGCATCAAGTACAACAAGCGCGGTGGCACCGTCACATTCTCGTCGACTGTCAAACCGCTCGATGACGAGCACGCAGTGTTTTGCTTTAACGTCTCGGACACCGGCATCGGCATGTCGCCCGAGTTTCTTAAGCACATCTACGAACCGTTTGCCCAAGAAGGCAACGATGCTCGCAGTAAATTTCAGGGAACTGGCATGGGCATGCCGATCGTCAAATCGCTCATCGACATGATGGGCGGCACGATTGAGATTTCGAGCGAGGTTGGCGTGGGAAGTACGTTCAACGTCCAGATTCCGCTCGATATCGACAAGAACCCTCAGGCAAGAGAAGGTGCGGACGAGCAGGCGATCAGCTGCTCGCTTGCCGGCATGAACGTTCTTTTGGCCGAAGACAACGAGCTCAATGCCGAAATTGCCCAGGCGCTGCTCGAAAGCGAAGGCATCGTCGTAACTCGCGCCGCCGACGGCAACGAAGCGGTCGATCTATACACTAGTCGCCCCGCCGGCAGCTTCGATGCGATCCTGATGGACATCATGATGCCGGGCATGGATGGCTACGAGGCGACTCGTGCGATTCGCCTGAGCGAGAAGGCCGATGCGGACGACACCCCCATCATCGCGCTCACCGCCAACGCCTTTGTCGAGGACGCCAAGGCGGCACACGATGCCGGCATGAACGCCCATCTGCCCAAACCGCTCGACTTTAACAAGCTCAAAAACATCCTCGCCCGCATCAAGAAAAACGGAACTGTTTCGCTATAGTTTGTGCTCTACCACCATACACAGCTAGAAAGGAAGCCAACAGTGTTTAGGCCCCTGCGTCGAAAGAAACGCGCCATCACTGACGAGGAAGCGCGCAAATTGCTTGCCGCCTGCAAGCGCGGCGTCTTTGCCGTCAACGGCGACGATGGCTACCCTTATGCCATTCCCGTCAACTACTTCTTTGACACCGAGCACGACAAGATTTATTTCCATGGCGCCAAGGCTGGCCACAAGGTCGATTCACTCAAGCGTGACGACAAAGTCTGCTTTACCGTGTACGGCAACGAGTGGTACAAGGACGACGACTGGGCTCCCTACGTTATGAGTACCGTGGTCTTTGGCCGTTGCCGCCTGGTAGATGAGGCCCCCGCGTTTATCGAGGACAAAGTCCGTCAGCTCGCGCTTAAGTACTACCCTTCTGCCGAAGAAGTCGAGGAAGAAATCGCCAAAGATATCAAGGGCGTCCAACTCTACGAGATTTCGATTGAGCATCTTTGCGGCAAACAGATTCATGAAAAGTAAGCCTAAAAGCAGGTCTTGCAAATAGCGATATGGCCCGGTTCCAACCAACATTGGAACCGGGCCATATGCTTATGAAGCGTCGGCGGCTATGTGCGCAAGCGCCTCAATGAGTTCCTGCGAGCTCACGGGCTTACTCAGATGCGCGTTCATGCCCGCCTCGCGCGAGAGCCTACGGTCGTCGGCAAAGGCGTTGGCGCTCACGGCGATGATCGGCGTGGTCGCGGCATCCTCGCGATCGAGTGCTCGAATCCGACGCGTGGCCTCAAGGCCATCGATGCCAGGCATCATGATGTCCATCAACACCACATCGTACTCGTGCGGCGCACTCGCGGCAAACGTCTCGACGGCAGACTCGCCATCCTTCACATGCGTCGCGATGGCACCGGCACGGTCGAGCGCAAACTGTGCGATTTCGGCATTCAGGTCGTTATCCTCTACGAGCAAAACACGCAGGCCCTGGAGCGCGTCGCTGTCGCCCGCACCCACGCGAGCTGCCTGGGGAATCTCGGAGCGCTCGCACTTCTCAAGCGGCAGGCGGATGGTAAACGCCGTCCCCTGCCCCAAGGCGCTCGTAAAGCTCATGGTTCCGCCCATAAGCTCGACCAGCTGCTTGGCAATAGACGCGCCCAGGCCAGTTCCCGATGAAGCGCCTTCCACCTGTTGTTCCTCGCGAGTAAACGGCTCGTAGAGGTGCTGCTGGAACTCCTCGCTCATACCAATACCGTTATCGGCGATCGTGTATTCATAGACGGGGACGCCGTCCACCGGCTCCACCTCGCGGCACGTCAGGCGAACATAGCCGCCCCGGCGGTTGTACTTGACGGCATTGCCGGCAATATTGACCAACAAGCGCTTGAGGTGCGTCACGCTCGCCCGTGCATAGGGATGGTCAAGGGCCTGTTGGTCGCAGATAATTGTCACCAGACGCTCCTCGGCCTGGCGCTCCAGAATATCGCGCACCTCACGGGTGAGAACCACCAAATTTGTGGGCACGAGCTCCAGATCGACCTGCCCGCTCTCCAGGCGACTCATATCGAGCGCCTCGTTCGCAAGGTCGAGTAGCAGCCCCGACGCCGTCCAAATCTTTGAGCGGCACTCGGTCTGTTTTTGCAAGTTGTCCGCGTTGGCATCGCCCACCTCGACCATACCGCGAATACCGTTGATGGGCGTGCGTAGATCGTGACTCATGCGGCGCAGAAACTCCGCCTTTGCAGAGTTGGCAGACGACGCCTCGCGCGCTGCCTTTGCCAGCTTGTCGCCATAGTTGCGCTCCTGCTGCAACAGGTCGGTCAAGTGTTGGTGCTCGGCACGGCGGCGCATCATCACAACAGCGGCCATGGCGCCGCCGTAGAGCGCCAACACACTGGCAACAACAGCAGCGACGGTCTCGAAGTAACGCCGCGCGGGGGCATAGGTGTACACGTAGAAGTTGCGCGCTTTACCAAATGTGCCCAGATACCACTCGCCGTTGGCGTTGACCAATCTGACCCTACCAGCCAGGCAACGCTCCTTGATACCGTCGACAATGACGGCATCCGTCGCAGGCAAATCGAACACGCCCGACATGGTGGGCTCGACAGCGTTGGTCGCAACGACCTTGCCATCGTTTTCGATCACGATATTGCCGCTATCGATGGTCTCGTAACCATCGAGCAAGCTCTGCAACTTGAGCGTATTGCTCGCGACCGCCTTGGCGCTCTGGTGCCTCACCGCGACAACGATGCCCTCGCCGTCCCGCCGGGCCACGCAGCCAATGTCTGCGACCGAATCATCCGCAAGCGTAATGCGAGCGGTATAGGACTTAAGCGGATGGGTCGCCACTTCCAGCACGGGCGTCTCTTTAAGATATGCAGCAAGCGACTCGTAGCCCACGTTATCCGTCGATGACTCGGACACCAAGTTACCCGATGCGTCCGTCACAATCAGCGCCGTCACGTTGAACTGATCGGCATATTGCTTCAGTGTGGCGTTATCCGCCGAGGCATCACGCTCCATATCGCGCGCTACCTCTCCGGCAATCTCCATAACGCGAATCAGATTTTTAGTCGCATAGGCGCTGTTGAACGCATCGTAGGAAAGGCTCTGTGTCGCCACGTAATCGACAACGTCGGAAAAGCGCTGCTCGGCTTGGGCCGTCGTGTAACCGTAGCTCATCGCGCCGGCAGCAGCCGAGAGCGCTATCCCCAACAGGGCGACAAGGAGCCATGCCAGGGCCGAACGGTCGCCCCGCTTCTCTGTAGTGTGGTCGGGTGCATCGATCACGACAGGCCCTCCATATTCAAAAAGGGCGAAGGGTCATCAAAATACTTTGACACCAGGCGCTCCATGGTGCCATCGGCAAGCATTTCTTGGTAGGCATGGGTGAGCTTAACGTCGATGCCGCGCGTGTCATTGATATCGAAGGCGGTGCCCAAACCAACCTCTAGCAGCGGCTCAGACAAAATGCGATACGTCACGCCATAGTCTTTTTCGTAGGTGAGCAGCGAGGACTCGTGTGCGGCGATGGCGTCGACCAGGCCCTCAACAAGCGCCGGGTTCAAGTACGAGCGGTCCGAAAAGCTGTAGAGCTCCTTGATCTGCGGAACGTTTTCATTGGTACGATTGAGCAGAATCGATTCGGGCTTGGTGGTGGACTGGACCGCCACGACCCTACCCTCAAGATCGGCAAGCGTGTAGATATCGCTTTCGGGATCGACAGCAACCACCTGTCGGCTTGCAAGGTACGGTCCGGCCCAACGATACTCGTTTTCGCGGCCCGTCATAGTAAAGCTGCCCATGACGCAGTCGAGCTCGCCGCTTGCCAGCAGCTCTTTCTTCTTTTCCCAGTCGATCAGCTGGTATTTTGGCTTGTAGCCAATGCGGGCCAAAGCCTCGGTCAAAATCTCGACATCCAGGCCGACGATATTGCCGTACTCGTCGCTATACACAAACGGCGGATAGAGATCGCTACCGACGTTGAGCGTCTTAAGGCCGTCATCTTTGACCTGCGAGGCGGCCGCGCCTTCTGATGCAGACGCCGCGGCCCCGTCATTCGACTCGGAACAGCCAGCTATCGCCACGACAAAGGCGCTCACCACTGCAAGCGCAACAAACAACGATATGGCGGCCGAGCGACGAGGTCTTTTCATCGAGCTCCAGACAATCCTGTTTACAGACTCAAGGGCAAAGATATTAGCAGACAAAACCGCGCGTGCGCTCAATGGTTACAGATGCTTTACCATACGGGGCCTTCCAGCCAATCTGGCAGACGGCCCCGCATGCAGCGCTCACTTACTGTGCATTAAAAACGTAGCGGTCCAAGCGCTCGCACGCCTCCCTTACACGCGAAAGCGGCAGTGCCAGATTCACGCGAATGTGGCAGGGTCCGTGGAACGGACGGCCGTCCTGATAGCCCACGCCCACACGCGCGCCCTCATCGAGCAGCCACTGAATATCGCGGCCATGCTCGCGGCACCACTCCGTGCAATCCAGGAACACCATATAGGTGCCCTGCGGGCGCGAATAGGACACGCCCTCAAAATGCTCGTCCACGTAATCGCAGAAGTAGTCAATGTTGCCCTCGATGACCTCGTTAAGCTCATCGAGCCACTCGTAGCCCTGCGGCTGGTAGGCGCCGATAAGCGCGTGCATCGAAAGGACATTCATCTCGTTGTAGTGGGTCTTATTGGACACGGCGCACACGCGATCGCGCAGCGTCTCGTTATAGATGATGTGGTAGCTGCCGACCAGGCCCGCCAGGTTAAACGTCTTGCTCGGCGCATAGAGGGCGACCGTGCGCATGCGGGCATCCTCGCTCACCGACTGCGTCGGGATATGCTTGTGGCCCGGCAGGATGATATCGGACCAAATCTCATCCGAGATCACCACACAATCGTGCTGGCGATAGATGTCCATGGCACGTTCGATCTCGTCGCGCTCCCATACGCGGCCGCAGGGATTGTGCGGCGAGCAGAACACCGCAGCATGGATGTGGTTTTGGGCGAGCTTGCGCTCCATGTCCTCAAAGTCCATACGCCACACGCCCTGGTCGTCGAGCTTAAGCGGGCTGTGGACAATGCGATAGCCCGCGGCTTCGATGGACTTGGTAAAGCCGATGTAGGTCGGGCTGTGGACCAGCACCGCATCGCCCGGCTGGACATACGCGCGCAGGGTCGACACGACGCCGCCCAGCACGCCGTTCTCGTAGCCGATATGCTCCGGGAGCAGGCCCTTAACGCCATTACGGCGGCTCTGCCATTCGATGATGCGGTCGAAGTACTCGGGGCGAGGATCGAAATAGCCAAACATGGGATGCTGGGCGCGCTGAATGATGTGCTCCTGGACCGTGGGCACCGTGGCAAAGTTCATGTCCGCCACCCACATGGGGATGCGGTCGAAGCCCTCGTCGGGCGCGTTCGGAGCCATGCCGGGGATTTCACCCCAGGAGTCAACGGCGATGGCGTCCATGCCGTGGCGGTCGATAAGCGAAGTAAAGTCGTATTTCATGCTGAGCTCCCGTGCAAAGCGGATTGTTTTGGTAGGCGTTATTGTCCACCAGCGTGGGCGATTTTGTCATGAGGGTTTGGCGTTGAATTTGGCGGGCGCCGGCGAATGGCCGGCTAGTCCCGCGCGTCGTTGACGGCGATTACCGCCAACCTGGTTCCATCAACCGTAAAGGATATGTCGAGCCCAGCGTAAGCCAGATGGTAGACGCGGTTTGGCTCGTGTTTGCTACCCGCGCGGCGCGGATCTTGGCGAAGGACCTCTATCAAGCCGGGGAGCTTTGCGGGCGGAATCATATCCTGCAGCGCTTGCGGGAACTCGATATCGAGCTCTTGCCACGGAGCATCCTCAATCCAGCCGCCGGTCGCATCTGGATGGCAATCCGCAAACGGAATGTAGGGCTTAATGTCGTAGATGGGCGTGCCGTCGCGCAGATCGGCCCCCAGCACATGGATGATCGGGCCATCATCGGTGAGCTCGACACGATCGAGCTTGACACAGGTAAGACCGATGGGATTAGGGCGAAACGGACTGCGTGTGGCAAATACACCCACGCGCTCGGCTCCGCCCAGACGCGGCGGGCGCACGGTTTTCGACCATTTTGCGTTGGTGCCGGACCTGTCCTGCGACTTGGCATCGGCAGCTATGTCCTTAGCCGTGCCGCCGGGCGTGCCGTTTTCAAAACGCCACAGCAGCCATAGGTGAGAGAAGGAATCCAGACCCTCAACTGCTGCGTTGGAGGCAAATTCCGGCTCAAAGACGATGCGCCCCTGCAGATGGGGCGCCAAAAAGCTGTTGCGCGGAATGCCGAACTTCTGCGGCAGGTCGGTATGTATGTGTGCGATAGGTTCCATACCGGTCATTGTACGGCATGGAGATGTGAGGCGTTGCGCGCAATTCTTCGCCGCGGTCCCCCGTCGTGCAACCAACGGTTGCTTGGAAAGGCACCTGCTGCCGCGTATGCTTAAGCCATCAAGCAGCAGAAAGGAGCCGCTATGGCCTTTGCAGAAAAGCTCATCGCCGTCCGTCGCGCCCATCACCTTACCCAAGAGCAGCTCGCCGCCAAGCTCTTCGTCACACGCCAAGCCGTCAGCCGTTGGGAGCGTGGCGAGGTCACACCGGGCATCGACATGATGAAGCTCATCGCCGCCGTGACCGGCAAGCCGCTGTCTCATCTGCTCGAAATGCCCGAGCACTATTGCCAGAGCTGCGGCATGATACTCACGCCCGACGACTGCGGCACCGATGCTGCGGGCGCCACGACCGACCATTACTGCAAGTGGTGCTACGACCACGGCAAGTACACCTACGACACCACCATGGAGGCAATGATCGAAGACTGTGCCCCGCGGCTGGCGCAAAACACCGGCATGTCGCTCGACGAAGCCGTCTCGCTCATGGGCGCCGTCCTGCCGCAACTGGAACGCTGGCGCTCCGTGCACGAAAACGAGGAGCGCTACGGTGCCGAGGCGCGAGCGCGCTATGGCGACGAGGCGATCGACGCCGCAAACGAAGCACTGCTGGATATGGATCCCGAGACATGGAACGACATGAAGGAACTTGAACGCGCTATTCTGGGCCAGCTCTCGATTGCCATGGGCGACGGCGATCCAAAGAGTAACGAAGCCCGCAAGCTTGTCGCAATGCACCGCCGATGGATTGGCCTTAACTGGGGACACGAGCCCCAGGACGAAGCATACCTGGGCCTCGCCAATGGTTATCTTGCCGACCAGCGCTTTGTTGACTACTACGACAACCCCTGCGGCACCGGAGCCACGGCGTTTCTGGTACAGGCAATCGAGTCGTCGTTGACGCGTGCATAGACCGCGGCGGCTTTGGGTATTTCAATCGAAACCTCAACCGATTGGAGACCTATGGCTACTGATCACGAACTCGCGCTCTACGTTATGACCGGCTGCCCGTATTGCATAAAGGTCAAGCGCTTCCTGGCCGATAACGGCGTGACCATCCCCGAGCGTAATATCTCGACCGATTCCGATGCCGAGCAGACGCTCATCGCCGTCGGCGGAAAACGCCAGGTTCCCTGCCTGTTCATCGACGGAGAACCGCTCTACGAATCGAACGACATCATCGCGTGGGCACAGAAGAACCTGCTCTAACACTCGCGTTGCGACCGACTCGCCCCAACCCATACGACCCAAACATGTACGTCAGCATCCAAAGTCGACATTTTTCGACATCTTTGGATGCTGGCGTACAGCTTTTTGCGGCTAGTCGTTGGGGACGTTCTTAAATGACTAGTCTTTAAAGAACGTCCCCAACGATCAACTAGCCGTGAAAGCGGGCTATAGGCGCAAGTGGCTGCTCGCGAAAGACGCGATCGACGGCAGCGCGGTATTCGTCGACCTTTTTGGTCTTGCGTACGAGCTTGTGAACAGTAGCAGGATCGGCGAAAGCGCACTTGGCGTAGAACCACCACTCCTTCATGCGAAAAACCGCGTTACCGCCGATCTCGTCCGCATAGGCCGCAAACAGCGTGTCGTGGAAGCGCTGCAGCTCAGCAGCCGTTGCAGCAGGGCCGCCCTTGACCATACGAGCGAGCGCGGGATTCGCGAGCAAGCCACGCCCCAGCATCACATGGCGTGTCCCGGGATAGGCCTCCACCAGCGAATCCATATCCTCAAGATCAAAAATGTCGCCGTTGTAGGCGACCGGAAACGGCGCACGCTCCAGCGTCTCGCCATAGAACTCCTTGCGCGGCGAGCCCGTATAGCGGTCCTTTTGTACGCGCGGATGCACGATCAGTTCTGCCAGCGGCATGCGACAGTACAGGTTGAGCACGCGCTCGTATTCGTCGTCGCTCTCCAGCCCCAGCCTGGTTTTTACCGACACCGGCAACGGCGAGTGTTCGCACACATCGCTCAAGAACGCCTCGAGCTCGTCCAAGTTGCGCAAAAAGCCCGATCCCTTGCCCTTGGCGACAACCGTACCCGAGGGGCAGCCAAGGTTGAGATTGACCTCGCGGTAGCCCATGTCGGCGAGCACTTGCGCCGCCCACACAAACTCGTCCGCGTTCTTTGACATCAGCTGAGGCACTACATTGAGCCCCTGGTTGTTGGCAGGATCGATCTCCTTAAACGCCTTGCCCCCAAAGCGGTTTCCCACCCGCGGCGGCGGCAAAAACGGCGTGTAGTAGCAGTCGAGCGCACCAAAGCACTCCGCATGCACGCGGCGGAACACATGTCCGGTAATCCCCTCCATAGGGGCCAGCGATAGAATCATCGACATCCACTTTCACATCAATGTGACAAAGAGACAGTCCCTTTGTCACATGCATTATGCCTTGTCCTTGAGGCCACCCACAAGGCGGAGGCGGTTACTTGGCGTTAACTACCCCTCCAGCAGTCGCTGCGCAACGATTGCCAATAACGCGCTGTTGATCACTATGTCTGAACAGCGCACACCCTCTACTCATTTATACTCAAGAGCGTGTGCGCATCGCCCCCGAAAAACGATGAGAGTCGAGGACCCCATGCAGCAGCTCACCGAACAAGAACGCAAGCGCATCCAGCGATACTGCATCTGCCCCAAAGTTGCCGGTGCGGCGCTTGTCATGGCGTTCGTGCTGCCATTTTCGATCATTCCCTTCGAAATGATTGACGACATCGTCTTCCATCACGAAGGCTTCCAGGAGACGGGCATGATGGCCGCCCTGGCGCTCACCGCCATCGAGCTCATCATCTTCTGCTATTGCGCGCTCGCGCCGCGCTTTGGCATGCGCGGCAAGCAGTGGAAAGAAATGCAGCGCCGACTCGCCGTCGAGCAGTCCGAGAAAGACCGCTCGGCACAAATCGCGGGCGTTATTGGCACGCAGGCCGCCGCGCGCCTGCTCAAGAACAGCGACAACGAGACCGCGCGCAACCTGGGTGGCGCGGCAGAAGTCGCCGCTGCCGTAGGCGCCGTCGCCACCGCGGCAGACGTGCTTGCCGAAAGCTTTGCCAACGCAAAGGCCATGGCAGAGGCCTGTGGCGTGCCTATCCCCCGTGCAAAAAAGTGGATCGTCGCGCTTGTGGCACTGCCCCTCGCAATCGTGTGCGGTGCCTATATCCCGCAGCTGGCGCAGGGAAACATCGAGATGCAACAGAACGCCGCGGCCGCGGCCGAGCAGATCGCCATCGCCCGCAAGACGCTAGAACCCGCATGCGAGTACGTGTCCGCCGATGACCCTTACGAGCGATATCAAGATTACGGCTATCACGTCCGCGGCTACCTTCACGACGGCGACTCCGATACCCAGAAGACCTATACGTACCTGGATTTCGACAACAAGGGAACGCTCAAGGAAGTGAGTTACATAGCAGAGATCGACCCCGACGCGAGCCTTGAGGACAACCTCGCCCGCATCGAGCTCGACTTGGACGAACTTTCCTCTGTCGTCCAAACCGTAGACGTCAAGACCGTGAGTCCCGAGCTCCTAGCACCGCAAAAGCTCCCCGAAGAGTTTAGGCAGGCTTTTTTGAACGGTTCGCTCTACGAGAGAATCTCCATCAGGACGAGTGACAACCCCATCAAAACGTACTATTCGTTTGACACGGATCCCGAGGATGAATTTGACGAGTACACCCATCCAAGCATCCGTATCACGTTGGTGGGCAAAACGAGCTAGGCGCCCAATGTGACAAAGGGACTGTCCCTTTGTCACATTCCATGAAAAAGGGCACCGGCGTTAGCCGATGCCCTAAAGCTGCTGCAGATTAACTCCTACAGCGTATGACTAAGACGAATCGAACTATTCGTCCCAAGAGAGGCTCTTACCAGTCTTCTTTGCCAGCAGCAAGAACAGACCGATGATGACGTTGCATGCAATACAGAAGATGAAAACGCCCTGGAAGGAGCCGACAAGCTCGTATACCTTCATCATGACGGGCATGCCAAAGGCGCCGACGATATAGCCCACGGAGCAGATGAGCGCGAAGATGCGACCAAAGTCACGGGAGCCAAAGACGTCCATCACCAAAACGGTCAGAGCGGTGCCGGCGATGACGTACATGACGTCGTTAACACCGGCAGCAAGAATGCTGAGCGTCGAGTTGCCGCTGCTCATCATGAGCATGACAAAGGAGAGAATCGAGACGGCGAGCCAGCTCAGAATGGCCTTGGTGCTGCCAAACTTATCGCAAGTGGTACCGACGATCGGGTTGAGGAACAGGTCGAACAGCGATGCGGCGGAAACCATGAAGCCACCCACCATGGGGCTAAAGCCGACCTCGGCGGCATAGGTGGGGAACAGCTGGTTCATGCAGCAAGTAAGCTGAACGAGGCAGAGGAAGCCGATGCAGAAAAAGAATGCAGGCGACTTAATAGCGCGTGCGTAGCTAACGCCACGTGCACTATCCTCGGTCGTCTCCTCGGTCTCGGCGACCGTCTCGCCTTCGACATAGCCATAGGGCAGCATGCCCTTGTCCTGGGGCTTATAGCGGATAATCAGGATGGAAGCGGGAAGAATGAGCACGGCGGAGACGCCAGCGAGCACCAGATAACCAGTCCTCCAGCCAGCAGCCTCAATGACAGAGGTGATGACGGGACTCATGATGAGCATGTAAATCGAGTTCACTGCCCAAGCGAGACCAATTGCCAGGCCGCCAGATTTTTTGAACCACTGGTCAATAACATCGGACATGGCGACGCCGGTAGTGAAGGCGAAGCAAACGCCAATCAAAGCACCAGCTGCGATGAACATCCAGACTTCGGTGTAGAAGGCCATGCCTGCGCCAGCGGCGAGCAGAATAAGCTCAACGACGGGGAGCCAAAACTTGCCAACAACCTTGGGGATGAGTTTTCCGACAAACGGAAGAGCCGCTGCAAGACCAATGAGCGTTGCAGTGAAGTAATACGAGAAGATGGAGTAGTCAAATCCGAACTCCTCGCACACGGGCGCGACGAAGGAGCCAGCGATTACGCTATAGGATCCGGTCGTACCGGCAGACATGAGGCCGAGCGCGATCACGAGAACCCATGCGTAAACCTTGCTGCTCTTTAACTTTGCATTTTCCATTGATACAGCTCCTAGAGACCCAGAAGGGCGCACATAACGGCCTTAATGGTGTGCTGACGGTTCTCTGCCTCACGGAAGATGACCGACGCGTTGGCCTCAAAGCACTCGTCCGCAATCTCAAAGCCCTCGGTGATGATTTCACGATGCAGGTCGTTCTTGCACTGGGCGAGCAACATCTTGCCAACGCGGTGATTTGCGTTGTGAACAGAGGGGAGCTCGTGCATGCAGAAGATGTCGGGGTTGTTGGTGCGCTTGCACAGCTCACTGGTGACGCGATAGGGGTACAGGGACTCGGCGTCGCCAAGCCAAGAGTTGTAGTCGTCAGGGTCCAGAACCTCGTCGCCGCACTCGGGGTTGATGTAGCGCCACTCCTCGGTAACGATTACGTCGACACCGTCCAGAGCATCAAGGTCAGAGGTGATGGTGAAGGTCCTGTTAGGCGCGTACTTGGCGTAGCAGGCCTCAACCTCCTCGATCATTTCCTTGCACATCTGGTGACGGAGGTCGTCGGGGCCGATGGCGAGGAAGTCCATGTCGAGCATCGCGCACAGACGGCCATACCACACGGGGGCGCCGGCGCAGTTGCCAACGAAGGCCATCTTCTTGCCACGGCTCGTGCGCAGACCACCCCACTGCTCCTCCATCGTGAGAGCGTCAGCGAGCATCTGGGTCGGGTGATCGCCGAGGGTGAGGGCATTGATGACTGGAATATCGACCAAGTCGGCGACATCATAGAGGAACTGCTCGTCCTTTTGTGCACGATAGACAATGAGATCATACATGCCGTTGAAGACGCGCATGGCATCCTCGATGGTCTCGCAATCGCCCATGTGGGAGTTGGTCAGATAGGTGAAGCCCATGCCCAGGTCGTTGCAAGAGGTCTCAAAGGCGCAACGAGTGCGGGTCGAGCCCCACTCAAAGTTGGCGAGAACGTTCTTGCCGGGGAAGTAGCGCTGGTCGACACCGGACTTTTTCTGGGCCTTGAGGTTCCAGGCAAGATCGATGAGGTAACGGAAATCCTCAGAGGAAAGATCGTGGATGTTAAGGTAGTCGCGACCGCGAAGGCTGTTGTTCATGCCTATTTCCTTTCAATTGTTTGATGGGTAAGTGTCGAATGCGCCCCCGAGGGAAACACGGATATCCCTCGGGGACTGTAAATGTGGCGCTTGGATCAGGCAGCGCAAGTTTAAGAACTTGCTAGCAGCTGGCGGCCACGTCCTTGGTCCAGCAGTGCACGCCGCCGCCGGACAGGTTAAGCGCGAGAGAGTCGATCATGATGACCTTGCGATCGGGGAAGCAGCTCTCAAGAACCGCCTTGGCCTGCTCGTCCTTCTCCTTCACGACTTCGCTCATGCCTTCGTGGTAATAACGCTGGCCAAGAACGACGCCGTTGCAGATGAGGAAGTTGCAGTAGCTTGCTGCGGCATAAAAGTGAACGGGGCCTTCGGGCCAAGGGGTGCCATCCATGAACTTGCCGCACATTTCGTCGATGAAGCCCTTATACAGCTCGTAGTCCTCGTCGCCGGGGGCGATGACAACCTCGATCGGCTCGGCAGTGGGTATGCGAACGATTTCGAAGGGCTTGCCCTCCCAGTCCGTCTCGGCGCGTAGAATCTCGTAGGCGGCGTCGATGCGACGACGCGATTCCGCGCCCGCCTTGCTCGAGGCGGCCTCCTCATCGGATACCTCGGCAAGAAGAATCTTGTTCGGGGTGATAAAGCGGCACATCTCATCGATGTGGGCGGCGAAGCTCATGCCGAAGACAGGAGTTCCATCTTCCTTCTCGTCGAGGATGCCCAGTCGATAGTCGTCGTCCTCAAGCATAGGCTGCGGCAGCCAGATAACCTTGTTGAGGTTGTAGATGCGCTTGTACTCGGCCTCCACTTCCTCTTTTGAGAACTCGGGATTGCGCTTGCGGCATTCCGTGTCCTCGATGGCGATCAGGGTGCCGTGACCGTCAAACTCGCGGTCGCCGCCCTCCGAAACCATTTCGGAATTGACGATATCGAAGCACCCGAGCGCAACCGCCATGTGAACAGCTGCCCTGCGTGCGGACTGGCACTCTGGGGAGTTCTTGTCCCACACGCCATAATAGGTCCAAGCGGGGTTGACCATATAGGAATGGCCTTCGTCGTCGACCATGATGCTGGGGCCGTTGTCGCGAACGTAGAAGTTGGAGTCTTCGAACTGCGTAATCTGGATACGGTCGAAATCCACCCCTTCTTCTTTAAGGCGCGAGCAGGCTTCCTCGTAGGAGCCGGGGGTGCCACAGTTGAGGTTGACCGTAACGTCGCCATACTCAAGCAAAGCTTTAATTACGTCAACGCAGGGCTGGCGATTATCGAAGCCCTCTGCGCGAATGTAATCGGGAAGCCATGTCACATAGACGTTGGAGCGCTTCTCAAACTCGCCCGGCATACGATAGTTCTCGTACATGGTTGGTCCTTCCGTCGGGTTTCCCGCAATGCTGTCCGGCCGCGACAATAGCGGGGTTACACCAGCTATAGTACTACTATACCTACCGTTCGGTAGGTGTTTTTGTATAATTGCCATTCGCCTGTCGATACCTACCGTTCACCGTTTATAGTGGTCGTGTTTGGACACGAATTGATGTTCCGTTGCCATTCTTAATAATGTTGGCAATGCGGAAGTGATTTGCAATGGAGAAGTGAAGCGTGAGCACAAAGGGAAAAATATTGGACGCAATGTATGATCTTGTGGCAGAAGTCGGTTACGACAAGGCGTCCATTGGAAAAATCTGCGACCGTGTCGGTATATCCAAGCCATCGGTGTACTACTACTTTCCCTCTAAAGAGGATATTTTTACCACGCTCTTAGATAGTATGTTTCCGACTATCGACTATCAGCGCGACTACTCGCTAATAGTCGATAGGGACGGATTCAAGGCGGCGCTTATCGAGCTCGGCAATTCGGTTATAGGTGGCTATCGTAGTGATGAAAAGCGCCGTCGCGTGCTGGCCGAGGTCAGTATTCAGGCAAATCGAATCCCTGCAGTTCAGGAACGTCAGGCAACGGCGATCAACCGAACTATGGACGCGCTTAAAGACATCCTTCTCCATGGCCTAGAAATTGGCGCGTTTTCCGATGAAACAGACGTCATGCTGTACGTGCAGATTCTTTACACCGTACTTGAGGGAGCGAGCAATACCGTTGCCCAAGATGAAGACATCGATGAAAAGGCTGTTTGGGCAGGAATCGTCGAACTCATGTTTAAATAGGCGCGTAATAACAGAGGCACCTTGACAAGCGCGATGCGACGACTTGCGGGGTCGCGGAATGGTCCGAAACCCGTGTTCGCGATGATTGCAAAAGTTGTTGAATAGAAATTGGGGCCGATTCCAGCTATGTTGGAATCGGCCCCAATTTCGTTTTAACTTGCGGAGACAAATGACAGGGCTGAAGGGCAGTTCGTTGGTCAGGTTATTTCGCGGTAGTCTTATTGAGGAGACCGGAAACTAAAGCAAATGTCGCAATCAGAAGGTTGCAGATGATACAGAAAACGAATACTCCTTGGAAAGACCCTGCCATACCGTAAACCTTCATCATGACTGGCATTCCGAAAGCTCCGACAACATAGCCCGCTGAGCAAATAATCGAATAGATCCTTCCAAAATCGCGTGATCCGAAGAGCGAGAGGAGAATCATCGGCATTGCAGTTCCAACGATGGCGAACATGACGTCGTTTACGCCGGCCGCGATGATGGAAACGGTCTCGTTGCTTCCGCCAAAGATGAGAAGTAGGAATGAAAGAATGCTGACTCCCGTCCATGCGACCGTTGCTTTAATAGCACCGAGCTTGTCGCATGTTTTGCCTACGAAGGGATTTAGGAAAATATCGGAGAGCGAAGCCGCCGAAACCATTAGGCTTCCCACGATGGGATTGAAGCCGACCTCGCTTGCATAGGTCGGGAACAGCTGGTTCATGCAGCAGGTGAGTTGCGCCACGCAGAGCAGAAAGGCGCAGAGAATAAAAGATGGCGTTTTCGCGGCATCGCGGAGCGCCATGCCCGAAGAGACATCTTCCTTTTCATCGGCGCTGTGGCTCTCATGGGTTTCGGAGGTAGTCTCTCCGTACGGAAGCATATTGCGATCAGAAGGCTTAAGGCGAATGATAAATGCGCTTGTGGGCAATATCATGGCTGCAGAAACGGCCGCAAGTACGATGTAACCCGTACGCCAGCCTTGCTGCTCGATGACCAGTGTAATGACAGGACTCAATAGCAGCGTGCAGAGAGAATTAACGCCCCACGCAAGGCCGATAGCAAGACCAGACGATTTACTGAACCATTGGTCAATGACATCGGACATGCAGACACCCGTTGTGAACGAAAAGCAGATGCCGATCACTGCGGCGGAGACGATGAACATCCAGACCTCGGTGTAGAACGCCATTGCGGCGCCGGCGGCAATAAGGACGAGTTCAACGCAAATATGCCATGGTTTGCCGATTACTTTTGGAATGAAACGACTCAAAAGCGGAAGCCCAAGCGCAAGGCCAAGAAGAATCGCGGTGAAATAGAAAGAGAAAGAAGTGTAGTCAAAGCCCAGGTCTTCACATACAGGAGCGATGAATGAGCCGGCAATGATGCTGTAGGTGCCGGTTGTTCCCGCAGACATTAAACCGAGCGCAATAACGACAATCCAAGCAAATGCGCCGCTCTCACGGGGGCGGTCCTTTTCGGCTGGTGCGATGAGAGTCATGGTTACTCCGTTTCTATCGGCAATGCAACCTATATGCCTACCGATAGGTATATAAAGATGGAGATCCTTCGTCAAGTGTTAAGCGGGGAGCGGGGACCCTTAACGTGCCGAACGGTAATTGGTCCCCCAATGCGACAAAGGGACTGTCCCTTTGTCGCATTATTCGGAACGCAGGGCTTCCACAGGGTCTTTCTTGGATGCGCTGCGAGCCGGCAGCAGGCCGGCAACGACCGTCAGCAGCACCGAAATTACAATGAGCATCAGCGCGTCTTGAACGGGCAGGCTCATCAGGTTGGGCACCTGCTTGGCCGCAAGCGCCCAGGCATTAACCGGAAAGCTCACGGCCACCACGACGACAATGGCAAAGACGCCGGCAATGAGGCCTTCGATAAAGGTCTCGGCATTAAATACGTTGGCCACGTTGCGCTTTGACGCGCCAATCGCGCGCAGGATGCCAATCTCCTTTTTGCGCTCCAGCACGCTGATGTAGGTGATGATGCCGATCATGATGGAGCTCACCACCAAACTGATACTCACGAATGCGATGAGCACCAAGCTGATGGTGTTCACGATGTCGGTCACCGAACCCATGATGATGCCCATGTAGTCGGTGTACGAGATCGCCTGTTCATCGTGGCCAACGGCTTTGACCTGCTTGTTGTACGCATCGATGTGATCGAGTACGCGCTCCTTGGCCTCAAAGTCGCGCGGGAAAATCTTGACCGAGATGGGGTCCGCCTCGTCCGCATAGCCCAACGTGGTCAGATTATTGTCGTAGGTGAGCTTTGACGCTTTGGCATAGCTCATCATGAGCGAGCTCAGGTCCTCGGCATCCATGTTGAAGTGGATGGCACGAGCAAAGGCGCTCGCATCCACGCGCATCGCGCTCGCCAAGTTGGCAAAACTCGAAGACATCTGCGTCGCCATTTGGTCCATGAGTCCTGCCGCGCCCGACTTGAGCTGGGACGATACGGTCGTCGCAATCTGTTCGCTAATTGTCTTCATCACCTGATCCATAGCCTGCTGCAGATACGGAGCCAGCTGCTTTTGTACATAGTCGGTCATCGCCTGCTGCAGGCGCTCGGCCAGGGCATCGCCGCCGAGCGCTTTGAGCTGGGCCAGGATTTGCTGGGCTGCGGCATCATGCTCAAGATACGCCGAGAATGCGGCAGCGAGCTTTGACGCGTCCTTAAGATCTTCGGGCGACAGCGCCTTAAACTGATCAGACCGCAGAAAGCCCTCAAACAGCTGGTTGGCGAGCACCCCCACTTGCCGCATCTGCTCGGGCGCAAGCTCCAACCCATCGAAGATACCCAAGAAATCTGGAGCCGGCGCTTTGGCCATGATGTCGCTGAAATCGATGTCTCGCCCAACACCCGAAAGGTCAATGTCCAACCCGGACAAATCGAGACCAGAAAGGTCCATGCCACCTGCCGCGCCCGAGAGCGCAGACGTATCGAGTGAGAACGCGCTCTTCAGTGCCGCCTCGTCTACGCTGAACATACTGCCCAAATCCACGCCCTGCTTGGCTTCGCCCTGCAGCTCGTCGAAGGTTTTGCCCGTAAAGACATCCGTCTCGGGGTGGGCAAGCTGCTCCTGCACAATCTGCGAATCGGCAGCACGCTCCATAAGCTGGCGAGTCAGCGCATGCGTATAGACAATGCCCGGCGATAACGCGCTCGCGTTTGCCGTCTCGTTGGGTCGCACCACGCCCACAATGCGCACGTCAATACCGTCGGCAACCTTGGCTTTCATAAAGTCGGCGTCGCCAGACATGTCAGTCCACATGCCGGTCTCTTCGTTTTTGCGATAGGCATCGGCCGGCGACAACACCTTAAACGTCGTGGACAGTGCATCGTCGTAGGTAAAGTCGCTGCCGGTCTTGGGCGTCTTGACCTTGCCGTCGGCCGTCATGGCACTGTTAACCAGGTCGTTGAGCTCATCGATATCCAGCGCGCCGATACTGTAGAGCGTGTAGTCGCCCACTGTTCCGCGGCTCGAAAGCACCATCACGGCCTCGTTGGCAGACGTAGGCCAATGGCCGGCAACGACATCGTACTGGCTGTCGAGCAGACTCTGGTCGTCAATCATCTCGTTAAAGACCGAGGTTCCCATGGATTCCATGCTCACCGTTGCCGCCGAGCTCGCGCCTCCGCTCATGGCCTCGGTCATAGCGTTGGGGACAAGCCGGACGGGCTTCTCGTCGCCCTTGCCCGCACGATAGACAACCGGCGTCACGCCATAGCCGTACTGGATAGCGTTGACCTCTTTGTCGATACCGTCGCCACCGTCGTCAAGCCATGTCTTAAAGCTCGTCATATCGTTAGATTTAACGCTTGCGAACATATCCTTTACGGCCGTGACCACAGGGATCTTGTCGGTTCCCTTAGCTTTGCCACCGGTAGCGTCATCGGACGAGCCCTCGCCCTTGGACGCCTCCTCATCGGTAGCCCCATGCCCGCCCATCATGGATGACAGGTCGTAATCTTGTTTGGAAATCGTGAGCGGGTAGCTCGAGAGCGTGTCCTCCTCGACCTTTTTGATGTAGCCGTTTACGCCGTTGGACAGCGCCAGAATCGCTGCGATGCCAATAATGCCAATCGAACCTGCAAAGGCAGTCATGGCCGTACGGCCCTTCTTGGTCATGAGGTTTCGGGCAGAAAGCCCCAGCGCCGTCACAAAGCTCATCGAGGTTTTGCGCGTGGGCTTGGCCTCGCGACGCGCGGCCTCGGCAGCATCAAAGGGATCTGAATCGTCGGTGATCTTGCCGTCCGCCAGGGTGACGATGCGCGTGGCGTACCTGTATGCCAACTCGGGATTGTGCGTGACCATGATGACCAGACGATCGCGCGCAACGTCCTTGAGCAAATCCATAACCTGCACGGATGTCGTTGAGTCCAAGGCGCCGGTCGGCTCGTCAGCCAGCACGATTTCGGGGTCGTTGATCAAGGCGCGGGCAATGGCTACGCGCTGCATCTGCCCGCCCGAAAGCTGGTTCGGGCGTTTGTCAACGTGCTCGCCCAGACCAACCGCCTCGAGCGCCTTACGCGCACGCTGGCGGCGCTCGGCATGTCCCACGCCCGTGAGTGTAAGCGCCAATTCCACGTTTTCCAAAATGGTCTGATGCGGAATGAGGTTGTAGCTCTGAAACACAAAGCCAATGCGATTGTTTCTGTAGGCATCCCAATCGCGGTCGCTGAAGTCCTTGGTCGAGATGCCATCGATCAGCAGGTCGCCGGAATCGAAATGGTCGAGTCCACCAATGACGTTGAGCATCGTAGTTTTACCCGAGCCCGAAGGACCCAGGATGGCCACGAACTCGTTATCGCGAAAAGACAGGCTTACGTTGTCGAGCGCCACCTGCGTAAACGACTGCGCAACGTACCTTTTGCAAATTCCTTTGAGCTCCAGCATGGACGGCAACCTCTCCCACGCGGGCGCACTCGCCCGCTCTCCCCCGCCGTTCGTATTCGACGCGTTTGTCCTACTCTATCCCCATTTTTCACCGACGCCAGTGAGGAATGTAGGGAACCGCATCAAAAAACGAACGGGGCGGCGCCCAAAAGAAGAGGTCCCGAGCGGGACCTCTATATGGTGGAGCTTATCTTGAAAGGTAGCGGACTACTTCGCACAGCGGCGCACGATCATCGCTATGCTTTACGCGTTTTCTACTGCTCGCTATTCGCAATCGCCTGGTCAATAAGCTTGTCGAGCGCTGCGCGCTGCTCAGCGGAGCTGATGGCTCCCACGATTGGATCCCCTACGATGTTGCCATTCTGATCTATGACATACGTTGTCGGGAACGAGAATAGATTTGACGTAAACTTACCGGCCTCGCTATCCGACTTGAACCAGATGTTCTTATATGTCACGCCCTTCTTGCTCAGCACGTCCTTGGCATCTGCAATCTCGCCCTTGTTGCCATCGAGCGTAAAGGAGTTGACGCCCACGACCTGGCCGCCCTTCTCGGCAAGCTCCTTATTCAGTTTCTCAAGATCGCCCAGCTCGCCCACGCACGGCTTGCACGTGGTGAACCAGAAGTTCATGACGGTGACCTTGTTCTTAGAGAACAGCTCGTCGCTGCTCACGTCGTTGCCATCCAGGTCCTTGCCCGTAAAGCTGGGGAACTTCGTCGCCTCGCTCGAAGCATTGGCACCAGCCGTCATGCCAGCGGCCGAAGCGTCGACGCTCTCGCCTTCGCTCGGCGTGTTTCCACAGCCGGGGAACTCCTTCTCCAAGCTCTCGAGCTTGTCCTCGATCTCCTTGATCTGCTGCGCACCGGCCTTGAGCGTCTTAAGCTCATCCGCCGTGAACTCATCCTTGGCGCCGTCGATGGTCTTGAGCAGGAAATCGCCGTAATTGCTGCCGTCCTCAATCATTGCCGAGTCTTTATTTGCCGCATTGAATACCTTTTCCCACAGCGCGTTATCACTCGAAAGGATATCGTTCTCCTTTTCCATGAGCTTCGCATACAGCTCGGCGGCCTCGTCGGCATTGGTCGGCTCCTGCGCAGTGAGTTCTGCAATCTTAGGATCGGAGCTCGCAGATTCGCTCGCATTGCCACCGGGCGCCGAACATGCCACAAGGCACAAGGCCAATACCGGCACCATAAACAGGGCCGCAATCTTAGAAAGCTTCATGGTCATTCCTCCGTTTTGTCGAAGCTTGTTTACTTTTTATCGGCAGTCAAGGGAAGCTTTTCGCCGACACATCCAGGCCATAGCGATAGCTGATGGCATCGACGGGACAGGCCCCGATGCACTTTCCGCACCGGATACATTCGGCATGATTGGGCGCGCGGACCACATCAACGTCCATCTGACAAACCTTTGAACACTTGCCGCACGAGACGCACTTACATGCATCGACCCGAATCCCCAGTAGGGACACCTTATTCATGAGCGCATAGAATGCGCCGAGTGGACAAATCCATTTGCAGAAGGGGCGATAGAACAAAACGCTCAGCACCACCACGGCAATAAGAACGAAAAGTTTCCAGGTAAAGAGCTGCCCCAGCGCAGATCGAATGCCGGCGTTGGCAATGGCCAGCGGAATGGCGCCCTCGAGCACGCCCTGCGGACAGATGTACTTACAAAAGAACGGGTCGCCCATGCCCACGTCGTTAATCACCAAGACGGGCAGCAGCACCACGGCAAACAGCAGCACGACGTACTTGATGTACGTGAGCGGCTTGAGCTTTTTCGTGGAGAACTTTTTTCCGGGAATCTTATGAAGCAGCTCCTGCAGCCAGCCAAACGGGCACAGAAAGCCGCATACAAAGCGTCCCAGCAGCACGCCGAGCAAAATGAGCGTACCGGTGACGTAATAAGAAAAGTTGAACTTGGATGAACCTATCACCGACTGGAACGACCCGATGGGGCACGCACCCGATGCCGCGGGGCACGAATAGCAGTTAAGTCCAGGTACGCAGACCGTTTTTCCCGCGCCCTGATAGATGCCGCCTTTGGCAAAGTTTGGCAGGTGAATGTTGGTGACGAGCGTCGCCGCCGCCTGAATGAATCCGCGAAATCGAGCCAAAACATGCGACGCAGTGTTTTCTCTTTTATCCAATTCCGATACACTCCAAGCACAGCCTAATCGCTTTGGCCAGCACGGCATCCGCCTCGCCACGCATAACGCCAAAGCACACCATGGCAATTCCGACGATCAACAAAGCGACCTGTACCACGGGTTTTACCGCTTTGAACAACCTGACCACTCCTTTCGTTACGCGACCATTGGACCATATCGGCTATAAAATCCGTGTTAAGCGCGATTTGAAATGTGCAAGGAGACTGTTATGCGTATTTTGATCGTCGAGGACGAGCGGGCGCTGTGTGACGCAATCGCGCGCAGCTTGCGAAACCTGGCGTACAGCGTCGACTGCTGTCACGACGGACAGGAGGCGCTCGACCTACTGGACGTTGAGGCCTTCGACCTCGTGGTACTCGACCTCAACCTTCCCCGCATCGACGGCATGACCGTACTCAGGGAACTTAGGAAAACTGACTGCGAGACTAAGGTACTGATTCTGTCCGCACGTGGCGAAGTATCCGATAAAGTCGCCGGACTCGATGCCGGCGCCAACGATTACCTCACCAAGCCGTTTCATCTGGACGAGCTTGCGGCAAGGATTCGTAGCCTTACCCTCAGACGCTTTACACAAAGCGACATAGTTTTAGCCTGCGGAAAGCTCCGCTTTGACACCAAGGCGCGCATCGCTTCCGTGGACAGCGAGGCTTTATCTCTTACGCGCAAGGAAACGGGAATCTTGGAATACCTGATGTTTAATCAGGGGCGTCCGGTAAGCCAAGAGGAGCTTATCGAGCACGTTTGGGATAGCAGCGTGAACAGCTTTAGCAACGCAACCCGCGTTCATATTTCGTCACTCCGCAAAAAGTTGCGCAGCGCTTTGGGATACGACCCGATTCGCAATCGGATTGGAGAGGGCTACGTTATGGAGGATGGCGAATGAAAGGGCTTTCGCTGCAATGGCGCATAACGATCATGACGGCACTGCTGACGTGTGCGGCGTGCGTGCTGACGAACTGTCTGGTCGGCTATACGGGCATGCGCTACATGGATGCCATCGGCAGCGACATCTCGGCCCTTAGCGCAGCCGGCGTAGATGCACCTCAAGCGTTTGACCCAACGAAGGGAAGCCTCGATGACGAGGTCACGATCGTCGTAAACGACGCACAGGAGTCTTTTGGCACGACAGCCTGGTACATCACGGCTGGAGTTACACTCCTTGGCGGCGCGCTGGCATACTTTGTGAGCGGCCGTGCACTCAAACCGCTACGGGCTTTTGCAGCCCAGGTTGAGCGTGTGCAGCCTGACAACCTAAGCGAAATCAGACTCAATGAAGATGTGCCCACCGAGCTACAACGATGCAGCGCCTCTTTCAACGACATGATCGCTCGTCTTGGCGAAGGGTTCTCTGCACAGCGTCAGTTTACCGGCAACGCCGCACACGAGCTGCGCACCCCGCTCGCCCTTATGCAAGCACAGATTGAACTATTCATCTCCGAGCACTCCGGTTTGCAACCCGAAACAGCCGAGCTGCTCGGCCTGCTACAAGAACAAACCGAGCGCATGTCTCGAATGGCCAAGGTATTGCTCGAGATGAGCGAGCTCCGCAGCGTTCCTTGCGAGGACGATGTGGAACTTGGCCCCTTGTCCGAAGAGGTCCTCACCGACCTTGCGCCACTTGCCGAAAATAAGGGCATAGCCCTCAATTGTGCTGGAGACGCTTTAGTAATCGGGAGCGACACGCTCCTCTATCGGCTGGTGTTTAACCTGGTCGAAAATGCCATCCGTTACAGCCACCCCGGCTCGACTGTCAACGTCTCCATCAGCGACAGCGACAACCACGTGTTCCTGCGAGTCGAGGACCAGGGCCCGGGAATACCCAAGCAGTACCGAGAGAGCATCTTCCAGCCATTCTTTCGTCTAGACAAATCCCGCAGCAGGGCATACGGCGGCGCAGGACTCGGGCTAGCGCTCGTTTGGGAGATTGCAGCGCTTCACGGTGGCGCTGTAGAGGTCGAAGCAAGTTCCGAGAACGGGACCACCATGCTCGTAAGCCTTCCAAAACGATCCGCAGCGTTAACCGAACAGTAAAACGAAAGGGGTCCCGAGCAACAGGAGTACAATTGCTGCTATTGTTGCCAGCTGTTGGGAGATGGAAGATGGACTGCGATGGCTACCCATGCGTTCCCATGCCATTGATGTGCACCGCCTTTGTGCCGGGGCAGATTGACGCTGCGGTTGCAGGCATTTCCGACCCCGATTCGCGCGCCATTGCCACGGCAGAAGCGCTGTACTTTCGCGGACAAGCCGCCCTCGCTGCCAAGACGGCGCGCCCCTATCTTGACGCCACCGATCCCGCGCTACGCTATTCCGCATGCTTTATCTGCGGATATGCCAGCCTGTCGCTCAACCGTATCGCCGATGCCCGCCGTTGCCTTGCGGGCATCCTCGATACGCCAACTGACGAGGAATCGCCCGCCGTCCACGCCACGCATATCCTGTTCGCCTCGGCCGCGAGCGTCCTGCTGCACTTGCCTTCCCCGTATTCTGCCGAAGAGTTTTATCCACTTGCGGCGCATCTGCCCGAAGGCCTGCGCCTGTTCGCCAGCTACGTGATGGCGCACGCCTTGTATCTGCGCGGCGAATACGGCCGCAGTCTGGGCATGGCGGAAAACGCCCTGATTATGAAACAGGAAAGTTATCCCATCTCGGAACTGTTCCTGCACCTGGCAGCTTCCATGGCATGCATGAGCCTCAAGGACATCGACGCCGCAAAGGCACACTTCGGAACCGCTTGGAACATTGCGCGTCCCGACGGCCTTATCGAGCTCATTGGCGAGCACCACGGCCTTTTACAGGGGCTCATCGAGGCGTGCCTAAAAACGCAATACCCTGACGACTTCGCGCGCATCATCGAGATCACGTACCGCTTCAGCTACGGCTGGCGGCGCATCCACAACCCCGATTCGGGCGAGGACGTGGCCGACGATTTAACGACCACGGAATTCACCATGGCCATGCTCGCCTGTCGTGGGTGGACCAACGCCGAAATCGCACGCCATATGGGAGTATCGCCGGGCACCGTCAAAAACCGCCTATCCGGCGTATACGCAAAGCTTGGCATCGGCACACGCGCCGAGCTGGTCGCGCATATGTTGCGTTAGCGACCGGGCTGCCAAGCGCATCGAACGCGTTCCGGAACCCAGCGCTTCGCTCGATCAATTTGGACATTTTGACCCTTGAATGGCACTACCGCCACGGGGCGCCTTCTCGCAAAATTGGATTATTTCCACCGATATTTGCGGGATGGGAGCCCAAGATGCTTGATCGCCGTTCGTTACTTGTTGCCGGAGCGTCCTCGCTAGCGAGCATTATGTTGCCTCGCGTGCCGGGAAGCGAAAATGCCTTCCTGCTGCCGTTCGCGCCCACCGTGGCCTATGCCGACGAAGAAGACCCCTTCAAGGTCCTGGTGCTCTCGCGCACCATGTTCGGCGTGGTGGTGGTCGACGTCGCCAACAAGAATACGCCTATCGCAGGCGCCAAGGTCACGCTCACGTCGCGCTACGCCGCAGGCAAGCAGCTCGCCGCCACGACCGATGAAGAAGGCACGGCCATCTTTGAGGTCGCGCCGCTTTCGGAAGGCTACGTGGACGAGGCAACGCTTCTCGACGCGTACGACTTTAACGGCGGCATCTCCATTAGCATGGCGGGCTACCGTGATGTCGAGATTCCCCTTGCGCGTATCCAGGGCGGCACCGCCATAACCGCGCCCACGCGTCCGCTTTCCGACGGCGAGCCGTACTTCCGCCAGCTCACATTCGACGAATGGGACATCCAATACGCCGACGCCACGTTTATGGCACTGCCAGCGGACGAAGCAGCAAGCGAACAGCCCGATACGCACGCCTTTACCGTGCAGGCGTATCTGCCACAGGGTGGACAGGCAACGCTGCGCATCAACAAAGTGACGCCCGCCGCGGGCAGCTCATCCGAAACCGTCACGCAGATTGGCCA
Source organism: Collinsella aerofaciens (assembly GCF_902364355.1). Lineage (GTDB taxonomy): Bacteria > Actinomycetota > Coriobacteriia > Coriobacteriales > Coriobacteriaceae > Collinsella > Collinsella aerofaciens_AF. The sequence goes on along the minus strand of NZ_CABJDK010000011.1, from coordinate 16,722 downwards.
AGTCAAGGCCAGCGCATCGGGCGCGGATAATCTGGCGACGTTCACACTCGAAGACAAGTTCCTCGATGCGGCATCGGGCCTTCTGGAAGAAGGGTGCAAGCTGCGCTTTGTCCTCGACTATCAGGGAAAAACCTATACACTCTCCTCCTCCATGGCCGTTGTTACCGCGCCGGCGGCAAAGGCGGAATCCGGATCGACCACTATCGTCCCCACCACCATGGACCAAGAGATTACTCCGTTTGATTTCCCAGCGGCGTTTCCCGGCATCGGTGGTAATAAGTTCACGTGTTGGATGCCCACATTTCCGATCCTCTTCGATTTCTCGTTTGCCGGGTACGTACTATTTGGCGGAGGATACAAACCAGTCGGCTATATGAACGATTCGGGCAACCCTGATCCGGAATACTGGAAGAAATCGCCGCGCGAGTCGGGCGCCAAGCAGGCAAACCGCTACCTCGACGAAATGGAGGGGAAGTGGAATCAGTACAAGCGCATGAGTGCCGGTTCGGGCACCGACCCAAGAAACACCAAACTCCTTCGCCACCATTGCACGCTGCTGTTCACGATGGATATCGCCACACAGCTGTACGGCTCGCTCGCCTACGACTGGGTGGGCAAAACCTGGGGTGACAACAACGATCCCGCATTCGGCAATATCAAGGCCCTCTTCCAAGTAAGAACCGACCTCAATTGGACTGAGCAGTTTACCCTGGGACCGGTGCCGTTTTTCCTAAACGTCAACCCCTGGGTGCTGGCAAAACTGGCGCTCGCCGTGGGCGCCCACACGCACGGTAGCGGCGCGGCGTTTTTCAAGAACATTTCGCTCGACTATTCCAACACGTCGGGCTCTTTCACCATCCAGATCGGGCTTGCCGTCACCTTTGGAGCCGGCGTTGCAGGCGTCGCCTCGTCTGCCGTGCGCGGCGCCGCATCCCTCACGTTGTTCATTGGGTACGAGAAGGCGGATGGACACCAGCTTCCGCGACTGCGCGTAGGTGCAGACGTCGATGTCGATGTGATACTCCAGTTCGTCATGTTCAAGTGGACCACCAAGGCTTGGTCGGGATCGTGGCCCACACTCGCCGATTCGTGGAATATGTCGGTGAACAACGGCGACCAGTATGTGCTCCAGCGCTCTGAGCTGGCCTTGGGTGGAGATACACCTTATACGCTGGATGCCCGCTTCGGCACGCCCGGCAACATCGAGGTAGGTGGTGTGCCGCAATTTATCGCATCGGCCACCATCGTCACCAACGCCGAGCTGCTCGCACGCGCCGAGGTTAAGGCCACTGCCGTAAACGCCGCGCCTGTCGTGCGCGATTGGGATCAAGCGGTCACGCGCATTGAGCTCGAGGCGGATGCAGAAAGCGACGACACGGGACAGATCGAGCATTTCGTCCATGCACTGATAGAGAACGACGAAAACGCCGCGCCAATGTATAAGTACACCTATATCGGGCAGGCGACGAACGCCGTTGCGGACCCCAACGCCAATTCTGCCGGCGTGTCGGAGGACGAGCGTGGCGGCATCAGGCCCTCGAGCGACAACGTGCTGTTTGCTGGCGTGCTCAGCGAAGCCCACATGAAGCTGGCGATAATCGCCGGCGTGGAGTGCTTGTTCCGTATCGCCTCGGTGCGCTACGGCGACAATGGCCGCTCGCGCCTGGTGGCGCATACAAAGACGAACGGCACGTGGTCCGCTCCCACACCCGTGGACTTCCCCCTTGGGTTTGGCGAGGGCGACGTGGAGCGCGACGGCATATACGATTACGACTTCGACGTGGTGGAATATACAGACGGGAGGAGAAACCAGGACGCCTACGTGCTGCTGGTCTCGGGCGAGCGCCCCGCCGGTGACAACACCCTTTTCGATACGGCGAGCACATCCGGCATACTGTCCGTTGTGCGCCTGCGCATAAGCAACGACGGAGTTCGCGTGATATCGCATACGTCATGGCGCAGCATCTCGCGCGGCCGCCTTCAGGAGGATGGCTACCATTGCCTGCAGTGCCCACGCATCACGGTGGGCAAGACACTTGTCGACGGACGTCTGTCGGGCGCCTACCTCCACCGCCGCGGAACCACCGCAGAAAAGGCGCTCGGCAGCGAGGCTAAGGTTGCGCTGGAGTGCTTTGCCCTGTGGTCGGATGATTTGGGCGACAGCCTGACGTTCCGCCAAGTTCTCCGCTTTCCGCAGGCACCGTCGAGTATCGAGCTGGGCGAGCCCGAGAATATCAACGGCAAAATGGTGGTGCCCGTTGCATACGAGACCGCAGACGGTTGCGGCTGCGCTTCGTACGCCGTGATTGGCCAGTCTATCGCGGGCTGGGGCGTTATGCCGCCGGACGCCGCGGTGCCCCACGCGGTGCCGTGGCCACAACATTCGGGCTTTTTGGCAACCGTCAACGAGCAACTGCAGCATATTACTTGGGCACGAGGCGCATCGGCATTTGCAACGCAGCCCGTGGGCGCCGCGGGCTGTGGCCCGGCATCGTTTAGCGTAAGCAACAACGGCAGGTGCGTGCTCTATGTAGAGAACACCGATGGCAAGGTGGGGCAAACCTACGACGAAGAAGGCAACCCAGTAGCAGTGATGGGCAAGCACTTCCGCATCTTCGCCAGCACCTTGGCAGGTGATCTGTTTACGGAGCCGTTCGTGATGTGCGAGCTGGACCATCCCGTCGATCAGATAACGACATTTTTGACGTCGGGGGGCATGCTCTCCGCGCTCGCCACGCACATTGTGAGCGCGGAGAAGAGCGAGGCAGAACTACACGGCATCGAAGTGCCCTTGGTGGCGTGTGCCACTCCGACGGGCGCCGTTGCTACCTCGGGCGCGGTGGTGCCCGGAGCAGCAGGCGAATCCTTCATGGTCACGGTGCGAAACGACGGCAACACGCTGCTCACCGCCGGCACGATCGATCTGTACCGAGAGGGCTCCAACCAGCCGTTCTCCAGCGCATCCATCGGATTCGGAGTGAACGCACGCATGGTTTCGATCTACGATCCAGAGCTTGCCGAGGACGCTTCGGCCAACGACATGGCACACGTGAAGTACGCGCTCGAGACGCTGGGCGCACGTTTTGCAATGCACCCGCTGGTAGCCGACAACGGCAACGCCGTGCTGGCACCGGGTTGCACGGCACAGTTTCGCATGAGCTTCGCCATCCCCGAGAGTTGGAGCGACGAAGTGGGCAAACGCGTAACGCTGTATGCGAAGGCGCGTAATCTGGTGGCGCTCGATCCCGTAACGCTCGAGGAAATTCGACCGGGTGCAAACTCGGCGCTGGGTGCCGTGCTGCACGAGCTTCATGTGCCCGACGCGGCATGCGAGCGCTCAGAAGTTCAGGTCGGCGTATGCGGCAGCGCGGATACGACAGGACTTCACGACGCCCCGATGACAGCAGACGGCGATGGTGGCTCGAGTGGCAGCGGTACTGACGAGGGCGGCGGCTCCGGCGGAAGCAGCTCCGGCAGCGGCAAGAACCACGGCAATAACAAGCGCTCCGGAAAAGCGGGCGCGCTTGCGGGCACGGGCGATGTCAACGCTCCCCTTACAGCAGCCGCTGCAGCACTCGCCGCGGCAGGCGCGGGCCTCATCGCCTACAGCGCCCGCCGCACGGCGCTCGAAAAAGACACCGCCAATGAGGTCAATTCGGATAAGTCTCGCTAGCTCCTAGTTATTTTTGTGAGAGACGCCGGCTCGGCTCATCGAGCACCAAAAAGGACTGGCCCCGATAACTCGGAGCCAGCCCTGAGTCGCCTGACGTAAGAATTGCGGCGTTACTTGAGCTTCAGCGCCTCCATCATGGGCACGGCGGCGTCCCAATCGATCTTCCAGCCAATCGACACGCGGACGGTTTCACCCGTTGCGGGAGCCGTCGCAAACAGTGTATGGCCGTTGTCGGGACCGGTAAAGCGCAGCCACGTTATGCCGTTGTACTCGACCTGGTCGGTTGTTGTCTCCTTACCTTCGTAGACCTGCTCTAGGCTTGCAACCTCTTCCTCCGGCGAGCGTAGGAAGATGCTGATGTTCAGGCGTCCTCCAGTCTCGTCGTGGAAGAAGTTTGCCTTTTCGTGCTCTTCGTCGGACGAATCCAGCGTGTACCCATCGGCGGCCTCGATGCTGTACGATGCGCAGTCGATGCCCGTTAAATCTGCCTTCTCGCCAGAATCGGCCACGCCGCCGGCCGCCTTGAACTCCTTGGTCTCGCATCCCGTGGTGTCAAAGTGCATGGCCTCATGATTCTTGGCGGGGGCGTAAGCGTCTACGAACTCGACAGTGATGGGCCCGTAGTACGCCGTCTTGGGCGCCCAGAAATACACGTACTCAACGGTCTCGCCCGGGCCGATATCTGGCCTCTTGGAAAGATCGATGCCCTCGTGAAGCTCATCGGGAGCCTCACTTGCAACGTAGTCGAGCACGGCCGCCTTGCCGGAAGTAAACAACGGGTCGCCTGCCTCAAGATCGCCCTGGGCAGCATGCACGTTAAAGGAACTGAACGTCCTGTTCTTTGTGTTGTTGTTGGTAATCTTGATGTGCAGGTAAAAGCCGTCCTGCTTCTTGGCATCACCGCGATAGAACGTACCGTGAGCCACCGACTCATAGGTAATGCCTGCCACCTCGACCGTCTGCGACTCATAGGCCTTGGGCTTCTCGGCCTTCTCCTGCACAGGTGCGCTCCCGCCCGAGCCACTCGGCGCATTACCGCCGCAGCCGGCCACCGTACATGCCAGCACGGCCGAAAGCGTCACGGTGGGAATTCCTAACAGCAGCTTCTTCGTCATGGGCTTCATCATCCTCACCGCTCCTTTCGGCTTGCAGCTCATCCGTTGCCCGAGTCCCAAGTCGACCCCGTGGCATCGGCTTCCACTATGAGCGTATGACGAAACACGACGCCGGCGAAGTGACCCACGGCCCAAATAACGACCCGCCAGCGTTCCTTATGGGCCAAAGGGACTCGCACACGCACGCCCGTGGCCCATAAAACGAGACGCTTGTCCCAATGTTCGATTCGGAACAACAATCCGCACGACACGTTTTACCCGTTAATCCGAACGATTGTTCGATGGAATTCGTGTTGGTTGGAATCGCCCAAGGCCTGGGCTATGCTACCTTGACTATCTATATGACTAAAACGCAGCAAAGGAGCACCGAGAGAGCGAGTATGGCAAAAAACACCGCAAACTATGGTAACGACAGTATCCGCCAGCTCAAGGACGAGGAGCGCGTACGCCTGCGCCCCGCCGTCATCTTTGGCTCGGACGGACTCGACGGTTGCGCGCATGCCGCCTTCGAGATCCTGTCCAACGCCGTTGACGAGGCGCGCCAGGGCTACGGCAAGCTCATCACCCTCACCGCCTTTCGCGATGGCTCTATTCAGGTAGAGGACAATGGCCGTGGCTGCCCGCTCGACTGGAACCCTTCCGAGAAGCGCTTTAACTGGGAGCTCGTCTTCTGCGAGCTCTACGCCGGCGGCAAGTACAACAACAACCAGGGCGGCGACTACGACTTCTCGCTCGGCACCAACGGCCTGGGCTCGTGCGCGACCCAGTACGCTTCCGAGTACATGGACGTCACCGTCTGGCGCGACGGCAACAAGTACTCCCTGCACTTTAAGAAGGGCAAGGTCGTCGGCACCAAAAAGAAGGCGCTCGAGATTGAGCCCAGCGATGAGAACCGCACCGGCACCACCATCAAGTGGCGCCCCGATCTTGAGGTCTTTACCTCGATCAGCATTCCCCACGACTGGTATCGCGAGACCATGCGCCGCCAGGCCGTGGTCAACGCCAACGTGACCTTCCGTCTGCGCATCGAAGGCGACGACGGCGAGTTTTCCGAAGAGGATTTTTGCTACCCCAAGGGCATCGAGGACTACGTGCTCGAGAAGGTCGGTGCCGACTACCTTACCGAGCCCTTCTTTATCGAGGCCGACCGTCGCGGTCGCGATCGCGAGGACCTGCCCGATTACAACGTAAAGATCACCGCGTGCATGTGCTTCTCGCGCACCCTTACGATGCAGGAGTACTACCACAACTCATCGTGGCTCGAGAACGGCGGCTCGCCCGAGAAGGCCGCCCGCAGCGCTCTGACCAGCGCCATCGATGCCTACATTAAGCAACAGGGCAAGTACAACAAAAACGAGACTGGCATTAAGTGGCAAGACGTCCAGGACTGCCTGGTACTGGTGACCAACTGCTTCTCCACCCAGACGTCCTACGAGAACCAGACCAAAAAGGCCATCAATAACCGCTTTATCCAGCAGGCCATGACGGCATTCTTTAAGGAGCGCCTCTCGACCTACTTGATCGAGAACAAAGATGCCGCCAACAAGATCATGGAGCAGGTGCTCATCAATAAGCGTTCGCGCGAGAACGCCGAAAAGACGCGCCAGAGCATCAAAACCAACCTGCAGCAGAAGACCGACATGGCCAACCGCGTGCAGAAGTTCATCGACTGCCGCTCCAAGGACAAGAGCCGCCGCGAGATCTACATCGTAGAGGGCGACTCGGCAGCAGGCGCCATTCGTACCTCGCGCGATGCCGAGTTCCAGGGCGTTATGCCCGTCCGAGGCAAAATCCTCAACTGCCTAAAGGAGGATTATCCGCGCATCTTTAAGTCCGACATCATCATGGACCTTATGCGCGTGCTGGGCTGCGGCGTGGAGATCAAGGACAAGCGGATCAAGAACCTCGGTGCCTTCGACCTGGACAACCTCAACTGGAACAAGGTCATCATCTGTACAGACGCCGACGTCGACGGCTATCACATCCGCACGCTCGTGCTCACCATGCTCTATCGCCTGGTGCCCACGCTTATCGACGAAGGCTACGTGTATATCGCCGAGTCGCCGCTCTACGAGATCAACTGCAAAGAGAAGACCTACTTTGCCTACACCGAGCTCGAGAAGAACGGCATCCTCAAAGAAGTCGGCGACCAAAAGTGCTCCATCAACCGCTCCAAGGGTCTTGGTGAGAACGACCCGGACATGATGTGGCTCACCACTATGAATCCCGAGACGCGCCGCCTGATCAAGGTGGAGCCCGAGGACGTCACCAAGATGGAAACCATGTTCAACCTTTTGCTGGGCAACGACGAGGCGGGCCGCAAGCGCCATATCTCCGAGCACGGCAAGGAATACCTGGACCAGCTGGACCTGCAGTAGCAGCAAATCGATAACGACGGCCTATAAGAAGTTCAAGAGGAAATCGTGGCAAAGAAGAAGACGAAGAACCAGCCAAAGAAAAAGCAGGTCAACGCCGAGAACGTCATCGGCCTGCACTCCGAGGTCACCGACCAGCCGATCACGCAGACGCTCGAGGTCAACTACATGCCCTACGCCATGAGCGTCAACGTCTCGCGCGCATTCCCCGAGATTGATGGCTTTAAGCCCTCGCATCGCAAGCTGCTCTACACTATGTACAAGATGGGTCTGCTCAAGGGCGAGCGCCAGAAGAGCGCCAACATCGTGGGTCAGACCATGAAGCTCAACCCGCACGGCGACGCCGCGATCTACGAGACGATGGTGCGCCTGGCGACGGGTAACGAAGCGCTGCTTGCCCCCTTCGTGGAGTCGAAGGGCAACTTTGGCAAGTACTATTCGGGCGACCTGAGCTACGCCGCCTCTCGTTATACCGAGGCCAAGCTCTCCCCCATCAGCGCCGAGATCTTCAAGGACATCGACAAGGACCCGGTCGACTTCGTCGACAGCTACGACGGCGCCATGAAGGAGCCGCGCCTGCTGCCCACCACGTTCCCCAACATCCTCGTCTCGGCCAACAAGGGCATCGGCGTCGCCATGGCGTCCGACATCTGCGGTTTCAACCTCAACGAGGTCTGCACCGCCACGATGCACTACCTGCAGGATCCCGACTGCGACCTGCTCGAGTACATGCCCATGCCCGACTTCTCGACCGGCGGCGAAATTATCTACCGCCGCGAGGAGATGGAGAAGATCGTCGAGACTGGCCTGGGCAGCTTCCAGATTCGCTCCCGCTGGCGCTGGATTCCCGAAGAGCGCATCATCGAGGTCTACGAGATCCCCTACACCACCAAGACCGATGTCATCATCGAGCGCATCGTCAAGCTCTCCAAGGAGGGCAAGGTCAAGGAGATCGCAGACATCCGCGATGAAACCGACCTTTCGGGTCTGCGTATCGCCATCGACCTTAAGCGCGGTGTCGACCCCGACAAGCTCATGGCCAAGCTCTATCGCTCGACCACGCTGCAGGATTCGTTCTCGTGCAACTTCAACGTGCTCGTCGACGGCTATCCCCGTGTTATGGGCGTGCGCCAGATTCTGCACGAGTGGGTCAAGTGGCGTATTGAGTCCACGCGTCGCCGCATTAACTTTGACCTGGGCAAAAAGTCCGAGCGCCTGCACCTGCTGCACGGCCTTGAGGCGATCCTGCTCGACATCGACAAGGCCATCGCCATCATCCGTGGCACCAAGCTCGAAGCCGAGGTTGTGCCCAACCTTATGAAGGGTTTCGACATCGACGAGACCCAGGCCGAGTTTGTCGCGGAGCTCAAGCTCCGCAACATCAACGAGGAGTACATCCTCAACCGCACCAAGGACATCGCCAAGCTCGAGGGTGAGATTGCCGAGCTTGAGGAGATCCTTTCGAGCGAAGAGAACATCAAGAAGGTCATCAGCGACGAGCTGGCCGCGGTCAACAAGAAGTACGTGATGCCGCGCCGCACGGGCAGGATCGAGCCCCATGAGGTTATCGAGGTAAGCTTGGAGCCCGAGGTCGAGGAGTACCCGGTTACGATCATGCTCTCGCGCGATGGCTACCTCAAGAAGATGACGGACCGCGTGCTCAAGAAGGCGACCACGCTCAAGTACAAGGACGGCGACAAACCCTTTATCGAGTTCCCGTCCTCCAACACCCACGAGCTGCTGGTCTTTACCAACAAGAGCCAGGTGTACAAGTGCAAGGTCACGGCGTTTGAGGACACCAAGTCGGCACAGCTGGGCTCGTACCTGCCGACCGATCTTGAGATGGAACCCGACGAGAACGTCATCTGGGTCATCGACCCCGAGGACTACAAGGCCGACGTGCTGTTCGTCTTTGAGAACGGCCGCGTGGTGCGTGTCGCGCTTGCCGGATACGTTACCAAGACCAACCGCAAGCGCCTCAAAAACGCCATCTATGGTGGCAGCAAGCTGCTGTATGCCCAGGTGCTCAAGGAAGATCGCGACATCGCGCTGGTCTCGAGCGACTACCGCCTGATGAACTTCAACACGTCGCTGCTCAAGACCAAGACGACCACCAACACGCAGGGCGTCCAGGCTTTCACGGCCAAGAAGGGCCGCTCGGTCACCACTGTCGGCACGACCGAGGAGATTCTTGGCGCCGGCGTCTCGGCCGAGAAGTTCACCGCGCAGAGCCTGCCCTCTGCCGGTGCCCTCATGAAGGAAAACGACATGCCGAGTTTGTTTGACTAGGACGACGGCGACCAAACCGTCATGGTTTAACTAAGCAGCGGGGCCCGGAGCGCAGTAAACGCTGCGCCCTGGGCCCCATGCATTACACCAGCATCATCCCTATAGACAAAATGCCGCATAAAGTGGAACAGACATAAGCCCATCATTCATTCCAAAGGGCTTAGTCGATAGCCTGATAAGGCGTACGCCCGGATGGGTCTTTTTAAGTGAGGACAGGCTTCGAGATCTTGTGTTCTCTCCCGCCTTGACTTCAATCGCAGACAAGCATCCCTGCTTCTCTACTACAAAGTCGATTTCCGCACGATTATCTCGCGCCCAATAATGCAGCGGATAGCCCATGGCTGAAAGCTGTTGGGCGACGTAGTTTTCGGTAAGTGCACCCATGAATGTGCCGCCGATGCCGGCAAGAATATCGGCGCGTTGAGCACCGGCCTTGGAGACGAGCAGCCCTGTATCCGCCTGATAGATTTTAAAAGCAGAAGGGTTAACGAAGGCCTCTAAAGGGCTTTCGATCTGCCCGACTAGGCTGCAGCGCGCCACCGTACCCGACAATACAAGCCAGTCGAGAGCATCTCCAAAGAGAGACGCATTGCCCCCCGCTCGCACTACCTTGTATTGAAATTTGCGATTCTCTTTGGCAAGCTGCTGTGGAATGGAATCGAAGCACGCACGCGTCTTTGCGCTCAAGCGTTCATCAGCATATTTATTGGTGTCGGCGGAATATCCGTCGAGAATAATCCGATGCTTTTCGGCCACATCAATGATTGACTGATCATCGATATACGTTTGGACCGCCTCGGGCATTCCGCCAACAACAAGATACTGTCGATAGAGCCTAAGCGCCTTTTCATGAAGGCTTGGCGCAAGAGGACCCATTAACTCGAATGACGAGCGTATCTCATCGACCAGCTGATCGTGCCCCATTGCCCAGAGAAACTCCTCGAAATCGAGTGGAGTCATCTCGATCAAGTCGGTCTTTCCGACGGGGAACGAATACGACTGATGGTTAATGGCAACCCCAAGAAGCGACCCGGCAGCCGCAACGTAATACTCGGGAGCATCTTCGCAAAAGTATTTAAGGGAAGTGAGCGCTTCCTCGCATGCCTGGATCTCGTCAATGAACAGTAAGGTTTTGCCAGGCACGATACGCTGTCCCGTACGAGCCTCGATCGCGCGCACAATCGAATGAGGGTCAAGACCGCCCGAAAAATCCGCTCGCGCCGACCGGTCGTTCTCAAGATTAACGTAGACAACCGATTCGAAAAGATCCTGGGCGTACGTTCTGAGCAAATAGGTCTTGCCACACTGGCGCACGCCTTTGACCAGCAAAGGTTTTCTATCAGCTCTGTCTCGCCATTCCCTAAGTAGCTCGTCTGCCTTGCGACGCATACGCAACCTTCCCTCATTAACTTCTGTTTGACAATATTTTAACGCGGATTAATTTGTTTTCAGTTATTTTTCTGCGTTTAAAAATTGTTCTATACGGCGCTTGAGGGAATGCGCCCCTATCTCTCGGTAAGGACAGCAAGCATTTCCACCAACACCGATTGCCATGCGCTCTTCTTGCCCTTAGGCGAGCTTGCGAGCGAGCTCTCGCACCTCTTCCAGCTTGGGCGAGGAGGCCATGCTGTCGCGCTCGGTCATACCGCTGATGGTGACAATGCCCTGGTCCTCCCACTTGCAGTATGCGCACGTGGACTTGTACATGGCGATCGCCGCATCATAGACGCCCTCGCTGTGGCTATCGAGCAAAAGGGCCGTCTTGGTGAACGGGAAGCCCGTAGCACCGAAGGCGTACAGGCGGTCGATGACAGCCTTCTCCTGCGCAGTGATATCGAACCAGTAGATAGGCGAGGCAAAGACGACCATATCTGCGTCTTTCAGCGACTCGATCACGTTGACCATGTCATCCTTCTGCACGCAGACGCCCTCATGAGCGAAGCAGTACTGGCATCCCAAGCAGCCGGCGATCTTCTTGCTGGCAACGCGGACGACCTCGACCGTATTGCCGCCCTCACGCGCGGTCTCGGCAAACGCCTCGACCATGGTATCTGTATTGGCGCCCTTACGCGGGCTACCGCTCAATACAACGATATTCACAAGAATCTCCCTTCTTCATGCCGCAGGCGCGCGGCACACATTTTGTTGTAACCAAAACGGATGGAGCTATTCAGACGTCTGTAGATCGCATCTCTCGCTCGCGCTCTCCAAAGAAGGTGCAAGCAGAAGCATCACGGACATTAATCAGCGCCGATATGGATCACGACATGAAACCGTAAGGGTTGGCCAGAGGTTGCCAGATTCAGTAGCTCGCAGCAATAGAGCGAATGACGACTTCGGCGATATAATCCGTGTCATCTTGATTGTTCCCGCGCGGAAGGTACAGCTCATGTCCAAGCTCAACATCGACTAGCGATCGATTCGCGATCTTCTCACCGATAAGCGATCAGACTTCCTCATCCCCGACTACCAGAGGCCCTACGCCTGGGGCGAGGACGAATGCGCAACGCTGTGGGATGACCTATTCGCGTTCGCTTTTCCGGGCGATGACTACGAGCGCTTCGACAGCGAGAACGACGAATACTTCCTAGGACCCATCGTCACCTTTAAGAACCTCTCTGGCCAACTCGAAATCATTGACGGCCAGCAGCGCCTCACCACCATCATGCTGCTGCTCCGCGCGTTCTACGACAAGTTCACCAACATGAAGGATAAGCAGTCTGTGAAGATGCGCGAGGCAATCGCCCGTTGTGTATGGAAAACCGACGAGTTCGACGAGCCCGACATGGAACGCCTCAAGATCGACTCCGAGGTTGCATCGGACAACGACAAGAATGAATTCCTCGAGATTTTACGAGAGGGCAATGTAGGCGATGGCTGGAAGAGCGCCTATGCCCGCAACTTCGCTTTCTTCCAGAGGAAAATTGAGCAACTGGTGAGCGAGTGGCCCACCTACACCGTCTACATGGCCACACGCGTCATCAACAATGTGATACTGTTGCCCATTGAAGCGGAATCGCAGGACACCGCGCTACGCATCTTCTCGACTCTAAACGACCGAGGGTTGCCTCTCTCGGATGCCGACATCTTCAAGAGCCAGTTCTACAAGCATTATTCCGACACGGGGCGCAAGGACGAGTTCATCCGTCGCTGGAAGGGACTCGAGGAGGGAGCGAACGCTATCTTCCGGCCCATGCGCGGCACACCAACCGATGAGCTATTTACGCGCTACATGTACTACCGCCGCGCGAAGAAAGGCATCCGCGACACGACCACCGCATCGTTGCGCGACTTCTTCGGTGCCGATGGTTACGCCATGCTCAAGGAGGACGCCACGCTCGCCGATCTCGAGGCGCTGCTCGGCTTCTGGAAACGCGTCGACGCGCAGGAAGGGTTCAGCGAGCGCGTGCTCCGCAGGCTCTTCGTGCTGAACTACGCCCCCAACGGCATGTGGACCTATCTGCTAAGCGTCTGGTTCCTTGCCAACAGCGACAGCAAAGGTGTCCTCGATGACGAGGCACTCTACGGCTTTCTAAACAAGATCACGGCATTCATTTTCGCCTACGCCATTGAGCGACCCGGCGTGAACGCGCTGCGTTCGCCAGTGTATCCCGAGATGATCAACATCGTGGAGCACCGCCCGGTGGAGTTTCCTAACCACCACTTCAATCGCGCAAATATTGCTGAGCGATTCCGAACCTACGTGTTCACCAACGGCAGGCCTGTAACAAAGTCCATACTCACTTGGTGGGCGTACGCAGACCCAGATCAACCACTCATGGACCTAGACACCACGCTCGAAATTGAGCACATCTATGCCAAGAAGCGCAACGAGATAGACCCGCTCGTCGATCAATCCAGCCTGGAGGCGCTGGGTAACAAGGCGCTGCTCGAGAAGCGTGTAAACATCCGCGCGGCCGACTACAGATTCTGCGATAAACGCAAATACTATGAGGGATACACCGACGGCAATGGCAAGCGCAAAGCCGGAACAAAGATCACGGAACTCAAGCGCCTGGCACAAGTCATGGGAGACTTCACCGAAATAGACATCGCGACTCGCACGGCACGGATCATCGATGCCTTCGTGGACTACCTGGGCGACAACGGACTTTTGAGCTAAGGAGCGAACATGTTCGAAAGACTAACCAAGTACGCTGGCAAGCTGGCGGACAGAAACATGAATGTCGAGTTTGGGGGCGGGACGTTCGGACTCGAGGATTTCGTCGACGATTTCTATGGACTGGACGGGTTCGCGGACACCAGCTACTTCGAGACGCTTGAACGCCATAGCATCGACACCTCGGAAGGTATAGACAGCTGCGACATCGACCATGGGGACATTGACCTGATACGTGCATGCATCACGTGGTGCGTTCGTGGCGACCGCTTTTGCGACGGACTCCTTGCCGCGCAAGCTAGGAGCGGGTTTCTGGACCGCTGCCTCTCCCGGCTGAAGGAGCTCGACGAGGGCTGAACGGCAGCCACGAAGACGTCTGGCGCTGCGACAGCACGGCGATGCGACAATGCCATGCCGTCCACTCCGTCATGCCACCAAATCAAAAGCGGAACCAACGCTCAATCTTGAGATGCGTTAACCAAAGGACTCACGTTTCTGCCGGGAAGTCGAGAACGCGGGGCACACTGTGGCGCTTTATCCTCAGCTCATAGCTGCACTGCTTACTTGAAATGAACCCGTGGTCAAGATGAACTACGAGAATCATAGCGGGCAGACACCGCCCGCATGCCCCCTTCGGAATAGGCGCTGAGCAGCTCCTGAGCGTGGGCAAACTCGGGCCCTCGCCTCCAACCGAGCAGGCGGTTGACCGCGAGATTTCCCTGGACGTTGTGGACGAAGAGCAGATAGGCGTCCTCGCGCGAAAGCCCAGTCTCCTCCATGATCGAGGGAATCATCTGCTCGGCGCCGCGCTCGACGACGCGCTGTGCCACCCGGGCGTACGCGTCGTCATCCGAGTAGAGCAGATAATAGTCATCGTTTGCCGGCGGACGCTGGCAGAGGGCACCCGCCTCCGTTCCCTCGAGCGGCGGCACCGCCGCCAAGGCCTCGTCGATAAGCGCGTCGAGCAGGGCGAACTTGTCCTCGTAGTGCAGATAGAACGTGCCACGGTTGATATCGGCGCGGCGGCAGATATCCGCTACCGTCATCTTCGCGAAGCCGACCTCGGCCAGCAGCGCGAAGAACGCCTCCCGTATGACCGAGAGTGTATAGCGTCGGCGACGATCGATCTTCCCCGCTTCCATTACCCCTCCAATTGCAACGCTCGACAATGCCCGGCAAACGCTCGTTTATCGACAGCAGGCCGAAGCTGTTCATTGCTCTTAAGCAAATCGACATGGATACTTTTTATAGACACCTGTTTATAATAGCTGAAAGAAGGTATCCAGTGACCCTGTACGAGCAGCTCGTTATCGAGCTCACCAACCAATCGTTTTCCCTTCAGGCCGCCTACCGCAGCGGCGGCACGCCCTATGAGCTGAGTGACCGCGAGCCCGAGCCCTACGACCAGCAAATCAGGGACTTCGCCCGCATGATCGAGGAAGCCGATTGCGTGCTGGTGGGCGGGGCCTCTGGGCTCTCCGCGGCGGGCGGCGGCGACTTCTATTACGAGGACAACGCAACCTATCGCAGGCATTTCGGCAAATTCGCCGAGCGCTACGGTTTCAAGGGCGCTTTCGAGGGGTCGTTCTACCGCTGGCCCACCGCCGAGGCGCGCTGGGGATACCTCGCCACCTTCCTCGACACCACGCTCAACGCCCCGCTGCGCAAGCCCTACAGGGACCTCGACACCATTCTCGCCGAGAAGGATTTCTTCGTGCTCACCACCAACCAGGACACGCAGTTTGTGAAGCTCTATCCCTGGGAGAAAGTGGCAGAGATCCAAGGCGACCACCGCTTCTTTCAGTGCTCCCACTGTTGCACCGACGAGGTGTGGAACGCGGTCGAGCCGGTCTCCCACATGGTAGAGGCCATGGGAGACGGTCTGGAGGTTCCGACAGAGCTCGTGCCGCGCTGCCCGCACTGCGGAGCAGAGGCGTTCCCCTGGGTTCGCGGCTACGGCAACTTCCTGCAGGGCGAACTCTACGAGGAGCAGTACCGCAAGGTGTCCGACTGGCTCGACGCGCACGCACGGCAGAGGATCCTCTTCCTCGAGCTGGGTGTGGGCCGCATGACGCCCGCGTTTATCCAGGAGCCGTTCTGGGCCCTCACGGCGCAGTTACCGCAGGCCAGCTACATCGCCGTAAACAACAAGACGCAGTTTCTCCCCCGCGCGATCGAGGATCGGGGGCTCGCCGTTCGCGCCGACATCGCCGACGTGCTCGCCGACGTGCGCAAGACGCTGGGGAGGTAGCGCATGGAGACGGCGAAAGCAGTTCGCATAGGCAGGGCGCTAGCCGAAGCGGATCTTGTCATCATCGGCGCTAGCAACGGACTCGACATGGCGGAGGGGCTCAACCTTTTCTGCGCCGATGCTCATTTCCAAGAGGCGTACGGCGACCTCGCTCAGGCAGACGGCATCGGCTGCATACTGCAGGGGCTCGCTTCCCCGGATGCCAGCGTGCGACGCCGATGGGCCGAGCGGTTCCATCAAAAGGAGTATCTCGAATATGAGCCCGGCTCGCTCATGAACGGGCTGCGGCGTCTTACGGAGCACGCCGACACCTTCGTGGTCACATGCAACATCGACGGGCACTTCGCGCGCGCCGGGTTCGACGAGGAGCGCGTGCTCGAGACTGAGGGGAGCACGCGCACGTCGGTTGACGAGCGGCGCCTCGCCCATCCAGACGCCCTCGCCATGACCCAGCTCGAGGAGCTCGAGCGCCTTGTGCAAGCCCATCGCAACGGCAGGGTCACCATCCTCGAACTTGGCGTGGGACTGCGCAACGGCATCATAAAGCACATGCTCGCCCAGATCGCGAACGTCTGCGAGCACGCCACCTACATCGTGTTCAACTACAGCCAGGCTATGGCGCCCGATGCATCGTGCGAGACGATTCTCGTTGACGGCGATATGGCCCCGGCTTTCGAGGAGATTGCCCAATGCCGTCTCTAGAGAGGGAAGCGTATAGGCTTCGAAGCCTTATCGACGATGCCGACGCCATCATCGTCGGCATCGGCTCGGGCATGTCAAGCGCCGCCGGGTTCAACCATTACAACCGCGCAGGCATGGCGCGCGCCGGAATGACGGACTGGCAGCAAGCCTTTGGCTTCAAGAGCCTTTTCGACGGCTTCTACCACCTCTACCCCAGC
>NZ_CABJDK010000010.1 GCF_902364355.1 Collinsella aerofaciens | reverse complement strand
GATGAATATGGGAGGTGTTCGGATGAAGTTGCCAATCAAGGCTGTTGTCTCCCACGAGAACGTCAATTGTCGATTTATCGGTCTCCATTAAATCGGTGATAGGATTAATTGCTATTAATCTATTGTGCAAATGCGGTCCTAAGGGATCTTTCAGAAGATTAAGCACCGTAGAAGCAAATGCCAGCTTGTCTTTATCCAGTTTTCCAAATTGATTTGTCGAAGGATCGTAACCACAAATCATCATTACGTCGTTTGACTTAAATACACCAAGGCCAATTGATTGTTTCTCATCAGATAGACCCATTATCTTAAACAGATCGTAGATTCTATTTTTAAACTTTACTCTCTCGGGTTGAAACAATTGCCTCACTTGAATGAACTCCTTATGCATTTAAGGTAATCGTGCTATATATCGAAGCATATTAAACGTTGATAGAGCTTATTTACCCAAAATCCCTCTTAAACAGGTCCCTCGTAAACGCCTTGTCCGTCACGTCCGCGAGCTCGTCGCTCCAGCGGTTGGCAACGATCCCGTCGCAGCCGGCCTTAAAGACCTCCAGGTCGTGTGTGACCTCGGAGCCGAAGAACTCTGGTGCGTCCAGCGTGGGCTCGTAGACCACCACGGGCACGCCCTTGGCCTTCACGAACTTAATGACGCCCTGGATTGAGCGCACGGAAGTTGTTGGAGTTGAACTTCTAGTGGTGACGCTGGCGTGCGCTTCGGTGGCCTTTGAAGGCAGCAGCCTAATCGGCAGGGCCCTCTCTGACCATCAACGCATACTCATCAAGTCTGACATCATGAGGGAAGGAGCGGTGTGCGGCAGGGATCTCAAGGCCTATTCGCTTTTCATCAAGGACTCCACTAGGCGTCTTCGTTGACCACCGACGAGGCCGAACCAGCGGTATTCTTATGCAGTTGGCATTACGCGAGAAAGGCTAGCGTTGCGTGACTTCAACCACACTAGGATTGTTTCCTATGGCCGCAATGACTGGGCTGTAGGAGCTTTCATGGACCGTTGTCTTCATATCCTGAAGGAGGGTCCTCGCATTCAAATCGCGACGATTAACGACGCGATAGAAGCTCATCAGCTTAAGCTCACTTTCGAAACGGTCCCCGAACTGTTCAAGGAAGCTGAAGTCGGCGATATCGCAAGTGCCGTCGCTACGCTCTTCGCGAATGCTTGCAAGTATACGAGGGAGACGCTCGCGTCTTCGGGAATCCTTGGTATTTACGAGGGACTCGAGATGCAGTACGCCACTCAGTTCTGGAGCCTGCTGCACGCTTGCGGCGCAGAGACGCTGATCTCCAGCGAAGGAATCTCCGAACTTCTCTCGCGGCACATCGAATGCCTAGCTCCTATCTTGGAGAACGACAAACTCGTCAAATTATTCGATACAGAGCTAGGAAAATCACTGATCGAGAATCCGTATTATTCCGCTGAGCTGATCATCCACGAGTTCGCTACGGAATCAAGGAGCCAGAACGCAATCTACCTCCCCAAATGCCTTTCCCAAGGCGACTTCGATTCGATAATGACCGGCTACCTCGACGACCAGCGCGCCAACCCGAATTGCATGGAGGCCCTTTTCAATTGGCCTTCCGGCGCAACAAAATGCAGGTTCTCTCCGTCGCCGGACGTCAAAGTGCGCGCAAATCGGGCCCACGATAAAGCCATGGATGAGCTATTCCGGCAAGGTACTGGATTTGAGTACGGAGCCGGGGTGCTGATCGACCCTGAACAGATTGCTTGCAAGGGCGTAAAGTTCGAAGGCCTAACCTTGACCTACAGTTTTAGCGAAACGTGGCTCGCCAAATACACCGATAATGCAAGCATCATGAACAATTGCAGATATCTACTGGACGTAGTAGACCAAAGCGGTCTCATGGCCGCACCTGCTCACTCCCACGAAGAGAGAGGTCTGCTTGCGATGCTGGGTTCCCACGTGCTGGGGGAATACCGAATGAATACGATCTCCAAGGTGCGGGAATCACTAGCCAATGTCGAAGTTGTCGCATACGCAAATTTCCTCGAAAGCCGCGGTATAAGGTTCGAAGATGCACTCGAATGGACGTACAACGTTTACTTTGCAGAGGAGTACTCAATCAGTAATTTCAGCTTGGCGCTGCCGTCAAGCGGAGCTTCGTGGCTCGACAAATGCAAGTCGATAGGGCCAGAGATCGAGCGCGCCGTTAAGTCCTATTCAATATATTCGAGGATTGGAAAAATCGACGGAGACTATTTCCCTTATGAGAGCTTTAAAACTTTTGGAACCCTCAACGCGCTCTCTGAGAAAAAGTACGCAATCGACGGAGCCTGCTTTAACAGATGGGGATTCTATCTGTTCTCCGACCAGTGCATGCTGACATACAGAAGAGGCCATAACGACCATGCTCGCTGCTTTTTCGATTTGATTTCGAATGTTATGGTCACCTTCGACGATTTTGATGCTGCATACGTCGAGGTGCTCCAGCAATTAGTCGACCGACAGCTAGTAAGTGCGTGCGAAGAAACAGGCGCTCTCTCCCCAACACCTCGATCAATTTGCCTGAAGGCCGTTTGGGATAATGGCGCAATTGCGCTTGGGGGATGCGGAGACGGTGATTTAGCGCTCATCGATGGCCTTGTCTCAGACGAAATGCTGTCGTACTGCGGCAAGCTGTTCACACCCGACGAGGCTGCATATCTCGATTACATGTTCAACGACGCCTCTTTCCCTAACTCACAGGGTCTCAGGAACAGATACGACCATGCGCATTCACCGATCGCCGACCCTGATGCGGTGAACATTCGATCCGATTACTATCGCATGCTGACCTTGCTCGTCGCGATTACACTCAAGATAAACGATGAGCTGTCGGCCGCAACGGGCCGCGGGTACCTCGAGAACTTCGTAGATTGGCCATATTACGACAAAAGCGTCTTCGAACTCGCAAAGAAGTTAATCGCAAAGAAGCATGAAGCTGTCTGTAATGCTGAGTCAGAATAGTTCCAATGACGGTAGTTCCGAACCTGCTTGATCAGAATCGGAAAGCCTTTCCGTTTCTCCATGGCGAATTCCCGTCAGGCACCTTGATAACCATTGTGATGGCCTCAGACGGCGCGACTCGGCGTCATGCAGTCGCTCTGCCGCCCCGGTATAAACGAGCAACACGAGCCCTCATGCCACACATCAGAGGAACGGAACCGGCAATCCTTGGCCTTCACGCGCATCATGACACCTTGGATGGAGCTTGCGCGGAAGTTGTCGAAGCCGGTCGTTGTCAGGCTGTACACGCCCACGTCCGATTCCATTTGCCGTCGTAGACGCGACAACAAATATTTACGCGTTCTGTTTGATTCGCTTGAACAGTTCCGTTTCCTTTAATTCAAACATGGCACATTGGCCTGTTTTGATCCGGCTCCAAAGCCAATCAAGCTCTTCTGCCGCATTTTGGCCTAGCTCGACTTCATTGTCGTCAAGATGCTTATCGGTCTCAACGCAAACATAATCTGACGCAATAGGAAAAGAGGTAATGAATGAACTAACGGGAGAGAACTCATGTGATGTATCAAAACTAGCAAGACGGCAGATGTCCGCGAGCGGAACGTTGACTCCGCCAAGTTGTCTCGCGTAGTCACCCATATCTGAAAGGTACAGACCGCCTGACGGTCTAGCCGAGTTGCTAAATGCATCAAGCATGCCAGTTATATGAATGGCAATTACTTTTTCTGAGAATAGTGCAGTGAATAAAACAGCAGTTGCCTCGTATAACGTTAACTTATCTAGCTCATCAAGAATGTCTTTGATGTTAGACAAATCAATATAGTGCAGGTTTGAGACATAATATGTTGCCTCCTTCAACTGAGGAAATGTTGACTTAATCGCATTCACCCAATTGCGGTAGAAATCCGTCTTGATGTAATGCTCAACAAAATCGCTTCCCAAACAATTATCAATAAAGTATTGTCCGAATTCGATTGTCATACAATCAGGGAATCTGTATCCGCATTCGGGATCGCTCAGTAATATGGGGAAAGGATCGACGGCAAGTCGAAAAATTGCACAGACCTTTACAGTAGTCGTGAAATAATCGGTGAAATCCTCTCGAATATGCTTCGCGCTTTCGGGAACCACCTCGTAAGGCTTGGTATAAAAGGATTCGTGGCCTTGTTTGTGAATATACTTGTTCGCCCTCTTATTGAGCTTGCTGATTAGCTCATCAATTTCGGGCATTTGTTCAAGAAGGTCTCGATATTCAATATCTTTTGAACGCAGCATTTTGGACAGTTCGCTAAATGAGGGGAACCTGTCGAGCGAGACCCATTTCTCATATTTAGCCTTGCGCTCAGATTCTTCTAGATTCGAAAACAACGTACCGACAAGGATGATCTCTCCAGCTTGTCTAACTGAATAAAAGGCAGCGTCGAAGTAACCTTGATGAATTAGATCTAGCGAGTTAGCCAAAAGCTGACAGGATTCAAGTAAAAACTGGTTGAAAGATGGCGTAGAGACTAAACCACTAACGGATTCCGCCAATTGTCCTACGCAGCCATAAAGACGACTGTAAGCGAGCTCATCCTCCCTTGCCACGTACCGCAGTGGATGATGTCTCCAGCTGAACATCTGACTATTTATGTATTCGTCCTTAAAGTTCACCTGAGTCAGCTTCCAAATCTAATTCCGGCACAGGGTTCTATTCTAATTGGTAACGTTTTCAAACTCGCAGCAATGAAAGCTGGCGGGTCTTGCGTTTCTTTAGAGCTTAAGAGTTTTTGATCAATGGACTAATAGCATTGAGATTAGATGCGGCATCGACCGTCTTAGGCACCCAATTATTAGCTCAGCGCCATATAGAGCCCGTTAGTTTTATTTGGTGCTGAATCGCACCTCGTATGTTTTGCTGACATAGAGTCTTGTATGAATCGGCAAGAGCATTCTCTTTCTCAAAGAGATCTTTCCGTTGATCGGGCTCATGTAACTTTTCAGAAGACTGTTCAAGCGTCCATTGATATTCCCTTGCATTCTGGAGCATCTTAGTAAATAGAATCTGATACTGATACATTGAAAACAAAAGGGATTGATAAGCTTCTATGAATTCGGCAATTGCCTCTCCACTCTTTCCCTTGAAGCAAAATCTCGCCTCCATGGCGAGCGATCTCATTTCATCAAGTTTTAAATGCAATTTGAGTTGAAGGTCGGCATCTAACACCTTATTAATTGAGGCTGAAATTGATTGCAGGTACGTGGTGTTAGTCAGCCATACAAATAGTAGGTCGATAGCCATTTGCGGTTCGTCATCATGTTCCAAGTTCTTCGCGTTTTTTGCGTAAACACTTATGAGTTTATCGACGGTTATCCATATATTTAAACGTCGATTGAATAGAGACTGTTTATTACTGAGACGAGCTTGGTAACAAGAAATGAGCAATGCGATGATTGCCACAATCGCTGAGATGTACTCAGGTAGATTCCTTAGGTCCATTGTCTCCTCCTCCCTTGACACGTACTGCAGTGGATGATGTCTCCAGTTAAACAGTTGTCCACTTACACCTTCATCCTTGAAGTTCATCTGGAACAGCTTTCGAGTCTAATTTCAGTATTGGCCCTATTCTTGTTGCCACGGTTACTAACAATCGGTAATGAAAGCCGGCGTATCTTGCCATAGACAAACGCGGGGATATCTTTGGGTTACGCGTGGTTGTCGACTCAAGAAAGTTCAATCGAGCTCTCTGCAACCTCAATACCGGGTGCGTATTTCTCTATCAACGCGTTCAGAATCACGCGGTTGCCAGGTGTCATTTTTGGAGAAGAAACGATCTTCATTGATGAAAAAGCTTCATCGGAGATAGCAAGATCGTAAAAGGGCGGGATTCCGGGGTCGCATTTATCGAGCACGACATCAGTTGCTCTGAGAATCTGATCTAACCGAACGTTTATTACGGAATCGATACCTATGGGAACAGCCGTCAAGATATAGCGCCATTCTTTCTGATACGACCATGCAGTTGTTTTGTGAACTCCAAGTGCATTTAAATCAGCTACGAGTCCGCCGTTTTCAAATACGTTAATTACCTTTGGAAACAAAAGAGACTCATCATTTGTGTATTCAACCTCATGAAGAATCTCACGATCACGAGCCGTTTCAAAAAAGTGGTAATTCTTATCCCAAAAATCCTCGAGGGGCAGATGAAGGCCATCAAATGAACCACCAGGGGCGTTCAAAACCGCTTCACTTGATAACATATGGAGGCTCTCATTTGAAACAGAATACTGCTTAAACGGATAGCTCTTCATCTGGATTCTTACTCCACATTCAGCTCCAGCATACTCGCGCCACATGGGGATGCTCTCCTCATCAGAAGAGGTCCAACAACTGACGAGTTTCATTTTTCCAAGATTTTGAGAGTCTGCTGAACGCTGTTCTTGTGGGTCGTCAACCTTATCTAACCGGCTGAACCTGATAGTTCGATTATGCAGAATCAAGGCCAGCGTATCTAGGCTTGCATAATGATAGAGAACGGCGGGTGCTTCCATGTTTGGCTCCTAGCTATAACAATGAGTCCATATCACTGTTCATCAAAATTTATAGACGCGATCGTCGACGCTCCAATGCCAATTAAGGCGGCGCACCTTAATCCTTGCCTTGCGAGTGCAAACGCGGAGATGGCCAGAGATGACCGTCGCTGGCATATCGCTTTCACACCCACAGCTCGATGATTGACGCACATGTGCACCACGATTTACGCCGTGCATGCACATCAGCGTTAAGCCCAATCGTTACCACAGCCCACTTCCAATGAAATGGAATAAGACACTACGAAATACCATAATTTCCCGAGCCATCAAAATGCAATCGCGAACCATTTCAAGCAAATAGGTGTTGCCTCGAGAATCGTTGGTCCCATCCTCACGCAAAGTGCGAATGACTTGAGTCGCGCAGTCGAAATCCGTCCGATTATGACTAAATGCATTGCGCAGAACGGGATTCCAACACTGCTTGATAAGGCCAGTAAATGAGCCCGTACCGACAGCGTTGAATCGCTTTACCTTAGGGGCTACAGAAAGTTTGTCGAACGACTTTGCACCTAGGTCTACGCCTTTGGGCATGACATCGAACGCCCCGTTACATTCGATGTTGTCGAGCCCGATAAACAGAACAAGCAGGCTGCCAATAAGCTCATATTCCCGACAATAAAGCTTCTCAATATCACTAGGAGTGCAGCAGAACGTACCGTACTTTTCCAAGTCATAGGCGTCTCCCGCCATAAGAAAAGTAAAACCGTTGAGGAGAACCGGATAAGATTCGGCTACGGAATCAAGAACTTCGTTGATTTCAGCAAGCAGCGACTTGGCAGTCATATTGGTTTTAAGGTAGTAACCTGCTAGGCCGGAAAGCGCCTCTGCCTCTAGACCAGAAACGAGTTTTTCGCATTCAACAGCGCGCTCATGCGCGTCGCTCCCTGCAATCATGGGGAGACCGAGCCAAGACATTCTCGCGATTCGGCTCAGCAAGGAAAAGTGCCGATTGTCCTCGCCTAACAGTTTGCGCTCGAATTCCGAAAGAACCTTATCCGCATAATCGTCATGCCCATCGCAATACAGTTGAAGAGCGGTCCTCAGGGTAGGCCAGTCTTCGCGGTAATAATGAAGACAATAAACCATATCGCTCACGTACTCGCTGAGTTCATCAAACGGAATCAGCCCAGAGGCTCTGATAAAGGGGCTTGTCATGCAGGCACAATTTTCTACAGATAATTTATATGACGGAAGCTCACCAGATAACTCCACCATAACTCTGGCGCAATCTAAATCTCCACCCATGGAGGCTACCGTGCCAGGGTCGAGATTAAAATCAATCAAAGCGCAGCTCTGGTCAAGGTGAACCGCTCCGTCGATGCGGTTCCGGCACTGCGGACACAAGTATCTAACCGGATAGTCATTAACAAATCCAGCCTGGACGCGCACACGATGCACGCATCCACATACTCCGCAAGTGACAAAGAAGTTCTTAACCACAAAGACCCCTATTCAACCTCGCTGATCGCGCGAATCAGAATTAATCATCCGATGTTAAATCTGATGCAAAGGCTATAGAAGAGAATTACTAAATCTCCTCGTATCTCCCGCGAACATTCTCGAAATCATGCTGTCATCCTTATTCTGATCGCGTCGGAAATGTTGGTGTAAGGGCGGCACCCCAGCGCCCGTTTAACGAAGAACGGCCTTCGTCCTAGAATCTGAAATCACCACAACAACAGGTTCTGGGAAAGGACGATGACCGCTATGGAAATCTTATCAGACCCGACGCCGGACATGCTCGTCATGCCCCGTTTCGATGACGGCGCCATCGACATGCAGGAGCTGCTTCGCAGGCTCGCCGAGCAGGTCGTGAACGCCGTGATGGACGCCGAGGCCGACCAGCTGTGCGGTGGCGGGGCGAACAGCCGAAACGGCTACCGGGAGAGGGTCCTCGCCACCTGCGTCGGCACGCTGACGCTGCGCATCCCGAAGCTCCGCACCGGCAGCTTCTTCCCGGACGACGCGCTCGAGCGCTACCAGCGCGTGGACCGCGCCCTCGTCGCCGCCGTCGCCGAGATGTACGCCACCGGCACGAGCACCCGCAAGGTGCAGAGGGTGGCCGAGAAGATGGGCGTCTCCAGACTCTCGAAGGACCAGGTGAGCGCCATCGCCTCGAGCCTGGACGCAGACATCGAGGAGCTCCGCGCAAGGCCCCTCGACGGCTCGCCGGTGCCCTACGTCTGGCTCGATGCGACCTACGTCAAGTGCCGCCGCGAGGGGCGCATCGCCTCCACCGCCGTGGTCACCGCCATCGGCTGCGATGCGGACGGCTGGAGGCGCGTCCTGGGCGTCGACGTGGTGGACACCGAGTCATACGTCTCGTGGCCCGCCTTCCTCAGGAAGCTCCGCGACCGCGGCGTTGGCGGCGTGGAGCTCGTCGTCTCGGACGCCCACCCGGGTCTCGTCCGCGCGCTCGGCGAGGTCTTCCAGGGCGCCGCATGGCAGCGCTGCGCCGTCCACCTCATGCGCGGCTGCATGCGTGAGGCGGGCTCCCGGCGGCCGAGGCGCCGCGTGGGCAGGATCGTCTCGCAGGTGTTCCGCGGGCGCGGCGCCGCCACCGTGACCGCCATGTACCACGCGGTGTGCGACATGCTGGAAGGGTGCTGCCCGAGGGTGGCGGCGATCCTCGAGGAGGCCGAGCCGGACGCCCTGGCATAGCTCGACTTTCCGCCGTCGCACTGGAAGCGCCTGCGCGCCAACAACGTCCAGGAACGGACGAACCGCGAGATAAAGCGCAGATCGAGGGTGGTGCAGGCGTTCCCCTCGACGGCATCGCTGGCGCGTCTGGCCGGCGCGGTCATGTGCGAGCAGGACGAGATGTGGCAGGAGTCGAGGTACTTCTCGGAGGCAAAGATGGGCGGGCTCTACGACGAGGGCCGCACGCGCGGGATCGACGGGACGGTCGACTGGGCGCGGCTGGAGGCGGAGGCCAGGAAGATGGTCGAATCGGGCCTCGAGCTTGCGGACAGGATCGAGGCGGCATAGGATATCAACCGTGTTCCAGGTTCCAGGACGCCGAGCCGACTCGCTTCTGATCGGGCGCTACACCAACTTTCGCGACACTACCGTCTCTGCTGAAAAACTGATGGACCTGCCAATAGATTTTGCTCTTGATATAAGGAAATTCAGATTGTTAGTTACGTTAAAAACAGTGCAGATACTCGTGAACTATCGCTGTCGAATCAGTCCTTTCACTATGACAAGAGTTATGCAGCGCTTGCGGCGAACTATGGGATACCTTCTAGAAGGGGGAATGACCGCTTTCCCAGTTGATGACTAGGCGATGATAAATCGGAAATATCATAGAGCATAGAATGATAGGAAGAGATCTTTCAATAGAGGTAGGGGTGCCTCAGCTTTTGCCGAGACACCCCTACTGAATGACAGCTGAAGCATCTTGAATTAGGTTCAGGTCATCGACACTATCTGCCATCGCATGACATTATGGAAAATGCCAACGAACGTCATTGTGCTCTGTATTATTTTAATCAGTAAAATAATTACTAAAGGCGAAAGCTATCATGCAACTTCTAGATACTTTACGCTCTCGCCGCGTTCGAATTCACCTATAACTTCACAGGTGGCTTTGGTGATATCGCGATCAATGCCGCCTTCGCGGCGAAGTGCCTCTTCACCTGTGGTGCCCTTTTCGACATCGGCGATCATTCTTAGGAAAGAAACCCATTCAAAGCGAATACCTTCACCGTCTAGCTGATAGAAATAGCGTCTGTTATCGGCTGGGTCCTCGTAGCGGATTTCGAAATAATCAGTCTTCCACCAGGGCGCAGGAACATATATGTAGCCCTTTGTGCCCGATACAACTAGACTGCCCTCAGACTTAGCGCCTGAGCCAACCTTTGCTGTTGCCACGGCGTTTGGAAACTCAACGTCAAGCCTCGAGAACTCATCAAAAGTCTTGTCGTTTTTTTCGCACAAGGACGAAATGCGTACCGAGTTAGGTTTAGTACCTAGTATCTGGAAGATTGGCAATAATGCCGTCGGGCCCCATGCCGTCATGCTGCTCCAAGCAGTGTCGCGATGCGTATCAAAAGGAGCACGATTGGTCTTAAGATTGGTTATAGTAGCATCGACTGAAACGACCTCGCCAATACGTCCACCGGTAACCAACAACAGCATGCGTGCGTAGGCGGTTGAATATGCCGTGCGCAGCGAGTCCATCAACACAAGGCCTCGCTCGTCGGCTAATGCGAAAAGCTCGCTGCATTCCTTAGCGCTCTTTGCGATAGGCGCTTCGCACATCACATGCTTGCCGGCATTTAAGGCTCGTTTCACCTGTTCATAATGCCGATCAGGATGCGAGTGAATATACACAATGTCGACCGCATTCAGTAACTTACCGTAATCATCCGTTACAAGCTTGGCTCCAAGTGGACCCTCATCTAGCAAGCTGCGATCTTCAACACAAATACCGACAACCTCGAGACCATTTACCAAACCGCATTCAGCAAAAACGCGATTCATATAGTCGGTATATCCAACTAAACCGCAGCGAAGTTTAACCGAACTTCGGATTTCCGTAGAAGATACACCACTGGTTCGCTCGAGGTACACAACCTTGCAGTACTCATTCAGATAATCGAATTGGCCCTCCCAATCCGATCCCACAGTAAAGATATCGACCCCATAGCGCTTGATGTCGTCGATTTTCTGGCCTTCGTACTCTTCGACAACAATCTTGTTCGCAAGCCCGGTTGAACGCACTGCTGCGATGCGTTCTTCAAGCGATTGTTGAACGTTAATCTTGCCGCGTTGTTTGTCAAAGTCATCCGACGTAACGCCAACGATTAGATAGTCGCCTAAGGCCTTGGCGCGCTCCAACAGGCGGACATGCCCGCGATGGAGATGGTCGTAGGTGCCGTAGGTTATGACCTTAGTCATGTTTAGGCCTTATCCAGCTCAATCAGCGCTTCCATGAATCGCTCCATCGAAAGCTTAGGGCCAGTGGTAACCCTCAGGCAGCTGCCGAAAGTGCCAATACCGTCATACTCTTTAATGAGGATGCCCTTCTCGGCCTTCATGCGGCGAACGATTTCAGAAGCGTCGCTAAACGGCTTAATGAACATGAAATTGCCTTCGCTGCTTCGATATTCATAGCCATTACGGTCAAGTTGCTCAACGAGCCACTGTTTGCCGGCAAGCTGATTCTCGATCATGGAATCGAGCATGCCTTCGGTTTCCATGATTTTCTTTGCAAAGAGCATGGCAAACATATTTACATTGTGGGGAGTATTCAGCTTCTGTACGAGAGCAACTCCCTCAGGCCATCCTGCTACATAGCCTAAACGAGCTCCAGCAAGCGAGAATAGCTTGGAAAAGGTGCGGGTTACAAATACGTGATCATGAGTGAGGGCGTATCCGATGGAAGTCTCGGGGCAGAAATAATGGTATGCCTCATCAACGAGGACGGTAATCTGACGGCGTTCCGCTTCCTCGAAAAAGCGCGTCATCTCGGTCTCGCTCCAGGCATTGCCCATGGGGTTATTCGGATTAACAAGAATTAACAGCTGCGTGTCATCGCTGATTTTGGAGATCACATCATCCACCGTGATAGTTAGGTCATCCCTATAAGGGACCGGCACAAAATTGCGCCCATACATCTTCGAGTAGACCTCGAACATCGCGTAAGATGGTGATACACAAACGATCTCGCCGCTGGGCGCAGTGAAGGCCTCAATGATGTTACGAATGCCCTCGGAAGACCCGTTAACAAGCGAAAGGTGCTCGATGTCCGTACCAAGTCTTTCAGCGAGGAATTCGGTAAACTCAAGTGTCTCCGGGTACTGGGCTACCATTTCGGGTGTCACACCCGAAAGAACTCCGTCGATGAACTCTTGAGATAGCCCCTCGGGGTTCTCGTTCAGGTCAAGTCTGAGGTAACCCTCGCGCTTGTTCTGGTCAAAAATGCGGTGGAGGTTAACTAGCCTCTCGTTGATGTAATACATGAATAAATACCTTTCGCCTTCGATTAAAAATTGTTAAGGACAGTAACGAATGAGCTGCCTGTCGATATTTCCACTTAGGGTTAGTTGTATGAGTGGGCTTTGCACTACAAGCGTCTAAATGAAAAGCAGTTACCGTCCATGCCCGCAAACCAAACGAACAAGCTTCCAGGGAAGCATTCGCCTAATTCTTGCCATCAAGCTAATCTTTGGAGCCAGCAGCCTTTCGAATGCCAGCTTGTGGTCACCAGTAGAAATCGCTCTTTCGACCTCATCGGCCAGCCTCTCATCATCAGCAGAACGAGAGGCTGGCTTGACGAGATTTGAGTTATTGGCAGCAATGCTTTCAACGGTTGATTTAATCCACTTACATTCATCGGCACAGCACTCATTAAAGAAGCGCTCGCCATTACTAGTGTTTATCAGGACCGCGGAAACGCCTCTTCCGTCAGAAAAACCGGGATGAACGGAGTCGATGCCCCAATAATCTCCTATCGTGATGTCTCCAACGCGTTCAAGTCTTGCAAAGGGACATTTGTAACAACACCTCCGATAGATGACCCCTTTCGTAAAGGCTGCGAAATATGGGTCATCACGGGCGGGCCCCAGCACCTCGTGTTTTCTACCTCGACGATAGAAGTAGTAATAATAATTTAGTCCCCACCCCATCTTTTTGCTTCTAAAAGAATAGCCATGGATGCCGTCATCGGTTTTGCTCTTCGTGGCAAGCCATTCAAGATATGCAGCAAAAATCTCCTGCTTAGGTGTTCCGTGACAGATGAGATCGACGCAAAGCAAGTTATTTGCAATGACTTGCTTTGGAACTGTTTTTTCAAGATATTTTCGAAGTCCCGCTATCTGGCATGGCGTACCGGAATATAGCACTACGGTATTCTTGCAAAGAAGGTGGGCACACTCTTCATATGTATCTGCAACGTTGCTCTTAACGTATTTAGATCCTTGCAGTTTATACAAGTCATCGATCCGCTTTATGCAAATATGACGGACAGTGCCGTTGTCGATAAGGGAAGCTCCAAAAACGGCACCACCAACACGAAGAACAGAGCGAGCAAACAAAGCAAAAGCGCCACCAGAAGCGGAAAGCTCAAGGCTTTTCGAATCAGAGTCCTGAAGTGCCACAGCACAACGTGCTTTTGCGAACAGCGCATCGAAAGAGTTCGATGGAAGTTCGTCTTGCAACCTAACGCCTCCTAACCAATAACATTCCAAAAGCCTTACGTCGCTCTTCCCTATCGAGTAGAAGGAGGGATAGCTCCGTATAACCGATTGCTGCAGAAATAAGACAAGAAATCAGAAAGCACGCCCAGGAAGAAAACGGCAACGCTTTCGAAAGAATTGCAAATGTTGCGAGAACAACGAAAAGCCCTACAGCTTCTTTACCAAGTGGTTTATAGAAACTCGATCCACGCAGACCCAACACATGAGCAGCATAAACGGGCTGTACAAAACAATGTCTAAACGTCATGACAACGGAACTGACGGAAGCGATTACAAAGAGGCCTTCAAGCTCTGTAAATAGCAGAAGGGACAATTCAATTGCGAAGACGAGTAAGCTGAAGCCTAAAGTAATAAGAACCGACCCCTTTATCTTATTAGTAAGGGTATTGGCATAGTAAAGAGGCTCAACGAGCGCGCTCGCGAGTAACGAGACAACAGTCAGAACAGATAGTCTTTGAATCAGAAGGAGCTCTGACACGTCTCGTCCAGGAAGCCATAGTTCATAAAAATGAAGACCATATGCAACAAAGCCCGCGAGCGGCACAATCATGACCGCGGCTGTGAATCTCATTGCAAAGCCAAACTGTTTAACAAGCTCGTCAGTTTTCTTTTTGGCATAAAGCTCGGCACATTTGGGATAGAAAAGGCTGGAAAGACTATTTGAAACGGATAACAAGGCATTGGGGATCGTCTTAGCAACTGATAAAATCCCCATCTGGTAGGCACCGACAAAGAGATTCGAAATCCACAAATCAAGACCGGTAAGCAAAAGCTTGTTTATTGACTCGATGCTGACCCATAAGCCGCTTTTGAGAATTTCAAGCACTCTTTGAATTGAAAAGCAGGTCGCTTTCACCCGGTATTCTGGAGCAATACGTCTCGTAGTCCAAATCTGCAATGCAAGGAATGCAACCGATGCGACAACTGCAGCGGCGCTGTAATACCACATATGTGGAGCTACAGTCAAAAAAAGAATACACAGCAACATTGCCCTTATGACGGAGGACACAAGCTGGGCAATGGAGTTGAGGTATAGCTGGTTCTTGATAAATGCGGCAATTCCAAAAACAACAACGACAAGACTAAGCGCACAATTGAAAAACGCCAACAAAATCATAAGCTGGAGATCTTCAACTAGCCCAGGCGAAACCGACACGACCGATTCGATATTTGCTGCAAGCAGAACGGATCCAGCCAACACGGCGACGGCCATTACGCAGTTTGCGAAAAACACGGAGGAATAATAGGACTCCGCACTCTCTTGGTCCCCGCTATGGTGCGCAATCGTGATATAACGACCTGCTAGCGAATTTAAGGCAGTAGTAATTACAGCCACATAGCTTACAAAGTTGTTAACAAGACCAACAAAGCCATAGGCTTCTGCCCCCATTTTATCTAGGACAATTGGGGTCAAAAATAAGCTGATGACCATCTGGGCAACAATGACAGACACTTGCGAGATAAGGTTTATCGCAAAAGCGGTCTTGCCCTGTAATATTGGAAGCGGTTTGATCTGCTTATTCATCACTCGGCAACGCCTCCATTTGAGAGATATGATCTCAGGTAGTTGAGCGAGCGTAGCGACTCAGAGCTTCGAATCTTGTCTGAAGATTCGAAATCTGGTTTGATTTCGAGAACCTTGCCCAATTTATCAATTGAGCTAAGTCGCCGATCAGAAAGGTTGAGTCCGTCCAGAAGCGACGTTAGTTTCTGGACATTGCCTCCTTGGCCGTTTCGGTCTCCACGGGGAATCGTCACAAAAGGCGTATGGGTAACGATAGAAAATATGCTTCCATGAAAGGTATCGGTTAACACATAATCAGCTGCTCGAAAATATGGTAAAACCTGGTCAGGGCGGCATCGAATATGGCGATCGCGCACGGGCTGGTCCTCACCTAATGCGATGAGTTCAAGTCCGTGGGAATGAGCAAATTCGAGAGCCTCTCTGCATTCATCCTCGGTAAATCGGAAGCTGTAGCCGTAAAGAATCATGAATCCACTCTCGTTGCAGGGAGACCAGTCTTCGTTCTCCACTCCACCGACGAGTACAGGATCAAGATGCATGATTGGGGCTTTTCCCGTAAGCCTACTTACAGTGTCAACGGAATTCGTGTCACGAACTGAAACCCCCTCGAAACAATTAAGGCAATCCCCTATTTCCCTAGCCACCCCATAGTGGTCAAGTTTTTCATACGTCGTATTGCCGAACGAAGCGGCATAGCTTATTACTTTACCTGCATTGGCGCGCCTCCCAAACAATTCAAGGGAGTAACCAATATTGGAACCAAGCTGGAGGCAATTAAACACTTCATCGCTGCCTATGACCAGGACGTCGCATTTCGTGTTGTAGTGTCGTCTATCTGTGATTCCTAGCATATCATCGCAACTAAACATTACGGAACGCGATGAGACAGCATCCCCCTTGAGTGCCTTTTTTATTGAATGACCCAATGATGAGGATTTAAACCACTGTCCAACTTGTCTCATCTCGCATCGAAGGGTTTCCTTTATGTCCCCTTTATGCAAGATATCGGGCTCAATGTGATAGTCGACGAAAACCACCTGATGACCCAAGGATTCAATCATTCTTTTTAGTGAATAGGCTTGCAAGAAAGACCCGTAATTGGGAACTCGGTGCATTGTCATAATTCCAACGAGCATATTATTTCTCCGTAGCATCAAAACCGTGCAAAGCTCCGCAAACCAAAGCAATGCCAAAAGCGAATTGGAAGGAAAGGTTAATCTCCACAGATGAACCGAGAACCATGCAAAGCAAAAAGGCGTAAATGCCGAAAAGGCTTTTGTTCTGAACCGGTTTTCCGAGAAGAGATGTAAACAAACCTGCGAAATAGACCGTAGTGCCCAAGATTCCACACTGGGTTATAAGGTGAAACAATCCGTTTTGCGCGTTACCGTAGCCAAAAGTGATTCGGTAAATATCGGTAAGGTATCCCCACCCGAAAACAGGCTTCATTGCAACCAGATCAAAAGTGACGGCGTATAGCTGCTCACGTCCAGTCATATTTGGATTCTTATGCAAAACATTGACTACAAAATTCTGAAACTCAGGCATTTGGAATAGATTTGCTTGTCCCCAAATGAGAATATTCAAAACAGCAACAGAGGCTGCAAGAAACAAAGGGTTCGCGATAACAAATCGAGTTTTAGCGGGAACAAACGTCAAAGCAAACATAGCGACCATCATCATGGCACCTGTGCTTGAGCCAGAAAAATACGACATAAAGGCGCCTATGATCACGATCATGCGATTTAAAGTAATCTTATCTCTGTAGCAAACGAGCATAAGACCAGAAAGAAGACAATGCGCGTAGGATACTATGAACTTATTTCCGATTAGGTACACCGTACTGGAATCAGAGCGATTGTAGGGCAAGACAACCATCATTAAATCGTTGAGTAAGATCGCAACAATAAAGATGACGAGCACGCGTTTCAGAACAATCTCGGTGGAAAGGCGACAGCACGCATCAACATAGACGAGAATGACGGCAACGATTCCCATTCCAAACATGAATCCGGAAAAGGACCAAGTCGGACTATGGGTATTAATCCAGGTCGAGTACGCCATAAGCGCAGAGAATGCGCTAAGAAGTATCATGACAATTGGAATGCTCTTACAACAAAGAATGTTCTTTAAGACAAGATACGCAATTAAGCCATAGCGAACCAACGAGTACGCTCCGCCGCCACTGCCATCCGTAGGAGCGAAAAAGAGTAAGGTCGCTAACACGATGTCTATGTCCTTGATGGTGACATCAGCAAGAGTTTTTCGCTTAATGGAAACGGTTGCAGCATCATTACACATAGCGCTTAACCCCGTTTCTAACCTGACGGGCTAGCCAGAATAGGCGGTAAAGATGCATACGCGTGGCAAAGACGCGCGCAATTTCAACTTTTTTGTGCCCACCAAGCGTAACGTAGCTTTGGAAACAATGACGGAATAGGCCCCAATAGGCGCTGTAATCCTCGCCCCATTCTTTTCTCGCTCCCGGGGAGCAAATCATGCACTCAATCATTCCTGCCATTTGTGCGCAGCAATACGAGTTGATGTCCATAGAAAAATCAGGCTTGTTTTTCTCTACCCAAGCTGTCATCTCCCGACAGTTATACATAACATCAAATTGTTTATGGCTGTAGGTTGACTTGCTAATGCTTCCGGTGCGAAACACGTAGTGGTAGAGATACTTCCCTACATGAACGACATCGCTACAGCGGTCGAGCAGTTGCAAAATAATGGCTGCATCCTCGCTTATGCGTCCATAGGGATAGCGGATTTCATCAAACAGCTCACGACGATAAAGCTTATCACACGCAGACACATCAATGATGTTGCCGAGTAAAGCCTCCTTCATAGCGTCTGCGGAAGTAAGCCTCATCACTACGGGTGTAGAAAATTCATTTCTAACAGTGTCTCCCATATGAACATACCTACCACAAGTGACCATAGACACTTCACCATCGACCATTCCGGCCAAAAGTGTTTCGTACATATCGGGCTCGATAAAATCGTCGCTATCAACAAAACCAAGGTATTCACCCTCAGCGATATCGATTCCGGCATTTCTGGCAGAGGACAATCCGCCATTCTGCTTATGTATAACGCAGATGCGGGAATCTCTGTCTGCCCAGGCATCACAAAGCTCACCACTCAAGTCTGTTGATCCATCATCAACAAGAATTATTTGAAGATCGCTGAACGTTTGTCCCACAAGGCTCTCAACGCACCTATTTAGCTCCGCTTCGACGTTATAGACGGGAACAACAACTGTTACAACGGGGCCATTATTGTTTTTATTCATAGTTACTCAACTTCGGCATTGTCGCAGTAGGCAAGAAACTGCTCAAAGCTATTAAATTGTCTCGGGGTTGCCAAAATCGCTTCGCTTTTATCGTAAGTCCCCATGAGGCTCATTTGAAAAACATAGCTGTCGTTAAGTCGATCAGGAGTGGCCCACAAAAAGAAATACTCCCTCATTTCGTCTGCACGAGGATCGCGCCCGAAACGGCGACGAAAACGGACTACGTAGTCTTTCGCCTCTTCCAGCTGAGCTGACACGCGCTTCTCACGGTAGCACTCTAATGAGCAAACCTTCTTTGCTGGAACGCCTGCATAAACAGAGTCGTGTTCAAGCCTTCTACTTACGACGGAGTGTGCACCGACGATCACGTTGTCCTCGATTGTCGTACCGCACAAGATTGTGGCACCCCAACCAATGAAAATGTTGTTACCTATGGTCACATGTTTTTGGTTGCCTAAAACCTCCCCAGTTTTTCCTTTAATTACTCCCCAAGAATAATCATGCGTCAGGATTGTAGATGGGCCCGTAATCTTTACATGGTCACCGATAGTGATCAGATGTGGATTTTGAATATCAACCGTCATTTCTTTGGGGCAGTAAAAAGTCACATCGTCCCCAATGGCAACACCCAATTTTCTCAAGCGGCTAATCAGTAAATCGTTATTGAGGAAAATAGAATTGTATAAATACTTAAGTCCATTAATTAAAGCCATGTTCACGCCTCCAATCTAGAAAACACCATATGAAGCGGCCAAATATAGAACACTCACGGTCCGCCGCCTCAGCAGTTCCACAAAAGCTCTTTGTGTTATGCCGAGTCTCTCGCATGGGTGGCCGCTAATTACCTTCAACATGCAATCATCGCTCGCCATTCTTCGAATGGCATCGCAGGCATCTCGTCGGCTTTTGTCACTAACGCGAGGAACTTCCTGCGAGACGCACGTCTTCATATTGATAAATAGGGGCTTTTCTAATCTCAAAACGCATTCTGTTTCCGAGGGCGAGCCCGTCACGAGTCGAAGAGCGTAGTTGTTGAAGAAAAGACTGGCGTCAAAGCGATCCGGCCTGTACGAGGTGGTGAGAGACGAGGGGCTGGTGCGATACGAATACCCCACACAGCCATCCTTTCTGAAAGTCAAGGACGAGCACCCTTTATTTGCAGTCATCGATGAAGGCGATGAAATCCTCGTATTGCTTAGCGCCCTTCATCCACTTCAAACTCTCCTCACACGTCCCCATCAGCCTCGTCTGCGACTCATGCACGCCGCAGAGATTCTCGGGGTCTGCGAATAGCGGAAAGTACTCGCGAATCTCCTCGGGCTTGGGATCGCGGCCCCTCCTCGCACGGAAGAGCTGCACGTACTCCTTGGCCTCTTCGACCTGAGCTGAGGCTCGCTTTTCCCGGTAGTGTTCCAATGAACAGATTCGCCGAGCGGGCACCCCTCCCCAGACAGAATCACCTTCTATATGACCGCTCACCACGGCATGGGCACCGATAATCACATTGTCCTCGATGGTCGTGCCGCAAAGGATAGTGGCGCCCCACCCGACGAAAACGTTGTTGCCAATGGTGACTGGCTTCTCATTGCCCAGGATCTCACCCGTTTTGCCCTTGACTACGGACCAGCCGTAGTCATGAGTCAGGATAGTAATGGGCCCCGTGAGGTTAACGTGGTCGCCGATTGTCAGAAGGTGCGGGTCGGTGATGTCGACGTGCGTGTCGCCGGGGCAATGGAACGTGACGTCCTCACCAATAGTGACACCGCGTGAACGCAGGTACTTCAAGTACCCCTCGTTGTTCACGAGGAGCTTGTTGTAAACCTTCCTCACCACGTCTCTCAAAGCCATGTTCGCGTCTCCAATCTAGATGACCCCCTTAACCGCAGCCATGTAGAGAACGTTTGCGGCCTGGTGCCTCAGCAACTGCACGAAGGCCTTCTGCTTAAAGCGGAGTCTCTCGCATGGGTAGTCATTAATCACTTTCATCAGGCGTTCGTCGCCCGCCATATTGTGAATGGCGCGGCAGGCGTCGCGGCGGCTCTTACCGCTTACGCGAGGCACTTCCTGCGAGATGCACATCTTTATATTGATAAATAAGGTCTTTTTTAATCTCAAAACGCATTCCGATTCCGAGGGCGAGTCCGCCACGAGTCGAAGAGCGTAGTCGTAGAAAAAAAGACTGGCGTCGAAGCGATCTGGTCTATACGAAGTGGTAAGTGACGAAAGGTTCGTGCGGTACGAATACCCCACGTTGCTCGTCGTCACTACCTTGTTGCTAGTCCTGAGGTACTTGTATTTAAAGACGAAGTCTTCGCTGATTACCTCGCGCTCCGAGGGAAAGCGCAGGATATGTTCGTTTATGTTCCTTGTTGCGAAAATAGACGAACATACCGACATTGGAATCGAATCGGACATCTCGGGGGAGCTGCCGCATACGCGGGGTATAAACCTCTTTGCTAGCTCGTCGCCCTCCCACACGGCGTCCTCGAGTTTGAACTCAAACTGGGGACTTCCTTTATCATCTCTCTTGGTGAAACCGCCCAGAACACAATCCGCCCCGGTGTCCTCAATGGCTCGGGCTAACGTCTCAACCATGTCGGATTCGAGCCAGTCATCCGAGTCCACGAACATTACGTGCGTTGACTCAGGGCACAGGTTGTCAAGCCCCGTGTTGCGCGCGAAACCCAACCCCGCGTTCTCCTTATGCACTGTCCGCACGCAATCGTTCTCAGAGGAGAGTCGATCACACAGTTCGCCCGACCCGTCGGTCGACCCGTCGTCGACGAGCAACACCTCGAAAATTGAATACGACTGTTCAAGAATTGAGCGGACGCACTGCTCGAGGTAGCGCCTAACGTTGTACACGGGCACGATAAGGGTTATGTTCAGCTTTTGATCCACGTTTAAGAAGGCTTCCTAGTCGTATCTCTATACCAATCGAGCGGGCGCACCGGCGTACAGCGCGCCCGACTCGGTAAGGTCGCACGTGACAACAGGGTTCTCCGAGACGAGAGGGCGGCACGCAATCGAGGAACCGCGCTTAACGACCGCATTAGCGCAAAGGCAACAATGCTGACCAATCGAAACCGGCGCGTAGGTTAACTTTGAGCTAACCCCTCTGCAGTCGAATTCGTGGTCGCGGTCGTAAATCTGGACATTAGGACCAAAGAGCGTGTTTGCACCGATGAGGGCGGATTGGACTGCCGTCACGCGGCAGCCCTCGTTCATGTAGACGCCGTCTTCCAGCACTAAAGTTGCGCCTTTAGTGACCTGTACGAAGCACTCGGGGCTCAAATAAACGCCCGCACCGATGCTGAGGGATGCGCCCTCGTCCAATATCACCCGTGCGCCCTTGCCCAGGTACAATGGTTTGTCTGAGGCGATCTTGAACCAATTTCCGGCCACAACGCACATCTTGGCAACCCGTAGGGCGGAAGCGCCCCATTTAAGCGCCTTAGCAATCTTGTTCATCGGTGCTTCCGCTACTTGTAGGGTCGAAGTCGCTGGAAACGCTGACGCGCCAGGCCTTCAACTCATGCGCAATACGCTTGTCGGCAGGCGGAAGTGACATATAGTCCCCGTACATTATCGAGAGATAGCGGTCCGCATCCTCAAAGCCAAAGAACTGTTCGTTTTCGAATTCGTATTCAACCAAGTTGTTAAACAGGCTCGCGGGGAAAACCTCCAGCGACTGGCTGACCGCCCAAGCCAGATTGGCAGCAGTGCCGATAGTTGAAAAGCAACCGTTATCCGTCATCGTTCTTAGCTTGCCGAGAGCCCACTGTTGCAGAGGGGTGTGCCTGGCAAACGCGCCGAAGACGGTTTTGAAGCAGCCAGCAACTCCTGGCTGTCCCGAGCTCCATCTTGATGCTTGGAACAGGTACTTATATCGAGCTGCTGCATCCCAGGCCTTGCTGGCTTCGGCTTCACTTTCGAAAGAAACAATCGGAAAGATATCGATCCACACATATTCGCGGATTCCCTCTGCAATGAATGCAGACTTTACTTCAATGCTGGTATCAACCAGTTTTTCAAAAGGAATCGCAGCAGAAACTTTAGAGTTCAGCTGGCTGGCAAGCTTGACATGTGATAACTCTGCTCCAGCACGTGAACCGAAACTTTTTAGAAATTTCCTATAATCCTCAACAGGCATAACGACATCGATATCGTCATCCCAGGGAATGAACCCCTTGTGCCTAACCGCACCGAGCAGAGTTCCGGAGCCCATTGAGTATCGTAGATTGTTCTCTCGGCAGTAGGAGTCGAAAATGCGAAGGAGACGTAGTTCGGCATCTTTCACCTCTTGCATGGATAAATATTCAGTCGGCATATTACGCCCCTTTAGTCATATATCTATAGCGATCAGAGAGCTGCTTGTAGAGCGACCGCGTGGTGTAACCCGCTTTATCGAGAAACGGAACGTAGTCGACCTTGGCGGTAATTTCCCTTTTGCCGGCGCAGGCTTCCAGCAAATCGGCCCACTCCTTGTCGGAAAGCGAAAGCCCTGCTCGCTGGAGAAGGCCCGTCAGATCGGCCTCCTGGGTAACCGCGTCAGAGCTGAGGATGGGCAGTCCATTTGCCTGGGCCTCAATGAAGGCAATCGGGAGCCCCTCGTGGAAAGAGGGGGCGAGCAGCGCGTCCATGGCGCTGTAGTACCTCCAGATATCGTCAACAGTACCGATGAAAACCGCCGATTCGCCCAGCCCCAATTCAGCCGCCCTCTCCTTCGCAAGGGGAAGTTCCTCGGCTTGGCCGAAGAGCAGAAGGCGGGAATCGGCCTCACTGGAGCGCAGCTGATTGAAGATATCGAGGGCGCGCAGTGTGTTTTTTGCAGGAATACCCGCCCCAACAAACCCTATGACGGTGGCATCGCCCGGGATCCCAAGCCGATGTCTAACGGCAGCCCGGTCAGAGGACGAGAATCGGAATTTATCGGAATCGACCCCGTTGTGCACCAAGGCATAGCCAGCGCCCTGAAAGAGATATTCACCTGCGACCTCGCTGCATGCCCAGCGCTCACTCGCCGACGGGAGAAACCTCTCTATCATGGCCACGTTGACCATATTCTTCAAACGCGAGGTGCTGCCAAGCGCGCTGTTATGGCAGTGCACGATGCGCGAGGGAACTCCGGTCTTTTTGGCCTCAGAGGCGAAGACGAAGCCGAGCGCATTGTTCGTGTGAATCTGAACGATGTCGAAACGGTGCTTCGACAGAAAAGCGCCAAGGCGCTTCGCACCCAGAGTGCCAACCAATAGCGGGCTGTAGCTATCGATTAAAGGACCGAAGAATCGCTCTCCGAACCTGTCCCCTTCGACTCTTCCCACCGACAGCACGCTCTGCTCGATATCGGGAGCCGGGCAATCGAGCATCGTGGAGACGAAGGTCCTCACCCCGCCCCTTCCGGGCCCTAGCTGTTGAATGATGTGCAGGACCCGAATCATCGCGACCGGCCTGCCAGCACGTCCGCAATCCGCTCGCTCGCATGCCCGTCTCCGTAGGGGTTGGAGGCGTTGCTCATGGCCTCGTACTCAGACTCGTCAGAGAGCAGGCGGCTGAACTCACGGTAAATGACGTCCTCCTCGGTGCCCACGAGCTTCAGCGTGCCGGCCGCCACACCCTCGGGACGTTCGGTGGTATCGCGCATGACGAGCACCGGCTTGCCCAGGCTCGGCGCCTCCTCCTGGATGCCGCCCGAGTCGGTGAGGATGAGGTGGCTCGCGGCCATGAAGTTGTGGAAGTCGAGAACCTCGAGCGGGTCGATGATGTGGAGCCTGTCGAAGCCGTCGAGCTCCTCGTGCGCCGCCTTGCGGACGAGTGGGTTCATGTGGATGGGGTAGATCGCCTTGGTGTCGGGGTGCTCCTCCATCACGCGGCGGATGGCGCGGAACATGCGGTGCATGGGCTCGCCCAGGTTCTCGCGGCGGTGCGCCGTGATGAGGATGAGACGGGAGCCCTCCGCCCAGTCGAGCTCGGGGTGCGAGTAGCCCCCGCGCACGGTGGTGCGCAGGGCGTCGATGCCGGTGTTCCCGGTGACCCAGATCTTCGACTCCGGCTTGCCCTCGTCCAGCAGGTTCTTCTTGCTGGCCTCCGTGGGGGCGAAGTAATACTCGCTCACGATGTCGACGGCCTGGCGGTTGAACTCCTCCGGCCAGGGGCTGTAGATGTCGTGCGTGCGCAGGCCGGCCTCCACATGCCCCACGGGGATCTGCAGGTAGAAGCAAGCGAGCGCCGCGGCGAAGCTGGTCGTGGTGTCGCCGTGGACCAGGACCACGTCGGGCGTCTCGTCCTCGAGGACGGCCTTGAGCTTGAGCAGCACGTCGCACGTCACGTCGAACAGCGTCTGGCCCGGCTTCATGATCGCCAGGTCGTGGTCGGGAGTCACATCGAAGACGCGCAGCACCTGGTCGAGCATCTCGCGGTGCTGGCCGGTCACTGTCACGACGGTCTCGAACTCATCCACACGCGCCTTCAGCTCGTTGACGAGCGGGCACATCTTGATTGCCTCCGGGCGGGTGCCGAAGACGAGCATTGCTTTCTTCTTAGTCATTGGCCTTGCTCCTCTTTGACTCCTTGCGGAGAAGCATGTAGAAACGGGTGTTGCCGACCACGTAGCGCTTCACCAGGCGCTTGGGCTCCTGCATCATGCGGAAGAGCCACTCCAGGTTCGCGCGCTGCATCCACATCGGGGCGCGCGGGATGTTGCCGGAGA
The DNA here is from genome assembly GCF_902364355.1 of Collinsella aerofaciens. Lineage (GTDB taxonomy): Bacteria > Actinomycetota > Coriobacteriia > Coriobacteriales > Coriobacteriaceae > Collinsella > Collinsella aerofaciens_AF. The sequence continues at coordinate 65,354 of NZ_CABJDK010000010.1, read as the reverse complement.
CCACGTCGAACGAACCCCCCACGCCCACGAAAGCGCCCTTGGCGCCCAGCTCGCGGAAACGCTCGATCAGGCGTTCCTTCTTGGGCGAGGTGATGCCCACGAACACGATGTCGGGCTCGGCCTGCTCAACCTCGGCGACCACGGCATCGAACTCGTCTTCGCCGAAGTAGCCGTCACGGTAGCCCGCAAGGACCATATTGGGATACCTCTCGGACAGTACCTCGGCGGTCTTTGCGACCACTTCGGCTTTGGCGCCTAGCAGGTAGACGCTGTGCCCCTCACGCTCGGCCAGCCCACACAGCTCCCACATGAGGTCGATGCCGGCCACGCGCTCGGGCAAGTCCACGCCCAGCTTCTTGGCGGCCATGACCATGGACGCGCCATCGGCGTTTACGATCTCGCAGCGGCGCACGCACGCATCCATCTCGGGATCGTCACGCATCTGAAGCAACTTGTCGGCGTTCACGCCGATCAAATGAGCGAAGCGCCCCTCCTTGATGAGGGCATTGGTCGCCTCGACGGTCTGCTCCATCGTCCAGGGGTCGACGGGGGCGCCCAGGACTTCGACTCGTCCGGGAAGATCAACCGTTGAACCGGTGCCTTCGTAATTCCCTATAGTCTCTTTAGCAAGCGCCATTTCCGCTAGCAACCTCAATCACTGTGAGTAGGATTATTTTGAAATCGAAGAAAATGCCTCGTTTGGCTATATATTCCAGATCGCGTCGGACCATCCCGTCGAATCCAGTCGAGTTACGCTCAGTGACTTGCCACCAGCCGGTGATGCCAGGCTTCACGGCAAGACGCTGCAAGTCGTATTCCGTGTACTCCGACACCTCGTTCGGCAGCGGCGGGCGCGGGCCGACGACGGACATCTGGCCCAGGAACACATTGAGAAACTGCGGGAACTCGTCGATGGAGTGCTTGCGGATGAACTTCCCGATCTTGGTGACGCGGGGGTCCTCCCTCATCTTGAACATGGCGCCGGCGATCTCGTTCTGCTCCTTGAGATCTGCCAGGCGCTCGTCGGCGTCCTTGTACATGGAGCGGAACTTCCACATGCGGAAGGTGGACAGGCTGCCGTCGGGGCGGGTCTGGCCCACGCGGATCTGGCTGTAGAAGGGGTTGCCCTCGCTCTCCAGGCGGATGGCCGCGGCGAGCACAAGGCTGGGTACGGCGATGACGGCCAGCACGCAGCCGCTGAACACGACGTCGAAGGCGCGCTTGATGGTGCGGTAGGCCAGGCGCGAACGATCCCAGTCCAAGATGGACTGCATGGCCTTGTAGCGGCCGGCGCCCTCGCGTCGGCCCATGGCCTGAGCAATGAGCGCTGCCCCCGCAGGCGCATCCGTTGCAAATTGAGTTTTATCCGACACGTTTTCTTCCAAGACTTCGTCCCCGGGTCGGGGATCCTCCCTGTTCTGTGTAGCGATCGCCTGCAACTAGGCGATCGCCTTTTTAAGGTTGCGCATGACGCGCTGCTCGGCCGAAAGCACGGCAAGGCCAACGCGCGTAGTTACGCATCGGCCGCAAAGGTCGAGCTCCAAATAGGCAGTGCTCTTGCGTCTGTTAATGGTTTTGATAAGGCCTTCGTGGCCCAACAGTGGACCTGCCGTCACTATGACCTGGTCACCGTCTTTTAGGGCCTCGCTCATGGGCACTACGCGGTCTCCCCTATGCGTAAAGCCGCCAATAAGCTGGACCTCTTCTTTTGCCAGCGGCACAAACTGACCATCCTGGGATAACACACGGGCAAAGTCGTCCATACGCAGCAGATACTGTTGCACGGTACGGGGATCTGCCGTATCGCAGATAAGATAACCGGGAAAGAGCGGCTTGGTCGTATTGACCCATTCGCCGTGTACTTTGATCTCGGTTTGAAATTGGGGATAAAAGAGCTCCTGCATGGCGCTCGCCGGCACCATGCGCTCGATGCGCTCGCGCATTACGTCTTCGCGACCGTTAATGACCTGGATCACATACCACACGAGCACCACCCCCTTGCTGTCTTACGTGAGGCTCACGGGGTTTGGGTATGGCTTCGCCAGGGCGCTCATGCGCGAAGGCGCTCCATATTCAAACCCTGAGCCCAGTCAGACAAGCACGTGGCTCTGCCCCACCGTGAACGGTATGTATAAAAGCAGCACTGAGGTCACAGGCACGTATCGCAAGAATGCCTACAACCTCAGCTGGCTGCGTGCGAGCCGGTCGAGTGATTTCAAAACTGGACCGCACGCAAACAGCTGAAAGACCGCTACATTTTGGCATGTAAACTACTATTTACTTGCATCTCGGAAATAGCCCAATGCAAGTAAATGAAGTCACATGACATCTTTATTGGAGCTCGTGGTGTTTCTGGCACCGCCGTTACGGCCGGATGCTGATCGACCCTGCGCTTTGTGACTTGCTGAAGCCGTGAGCACAGTTGAACCCATGTAACGATTGATATCCTAGCACAAGCTGTTAGTGAAACTGATTTGGGCTGCGTTGGACAACATATCGTTCATTTGACGTGCTAAAGGGGGTTGTTTTGGGAAGTTGTTCACGTTGGCGCAGGTTATTGGGGTGCCGGCGGCGGTTAGGGACGTTCCTGTGACCCACATGGAGCAGCGAGCTGCACTGGTAATTGAGTTTGGCTAACAAACTATGTACAGATATGGGAAATAAATTGTGCAACTTTTTGTTGGTGTTGGTGTGGGTTTGCGGCACGAGGTGTTTTGGCATGAAAAAGGCCTTCGGTATTCCGAAGGCCTTTGGATTCACGATGGTGGAGACGAGGGGGATCGAACCCCTGACCTCTTGACTGCCAGTCAAGCGCTCTCCCAGCTGAGCTACGCCCCCGTGACGAGGAGATACTATAGGGGAAGTTGACGCGGCGTGCAAGGACTTTTTTGAGTCAGACTTTAAATGCCTATTGATATAGGAAAGCGATGGCGGTGCCGGTGTGGACTTGGATCGTGGCTGTTGACCTGACGACGTTGCTGATGCCCGTGTCGGCCAACAGGCCCAGGGGGCTGTGGTCTAGCTCCCATTCTAGGCCGTGTTCGCTTACCTTGGTGTTGGGGGCAATTGCGATGATGGAGAACGTCTTGCCCTCGGCGCCTTCGATGGTCCACGACTCGCCTGCGCGAAGGATGCGGGAAACCACCTTGTCCTCGGCAATCCAGACTGGGGCGTCATCATAGCCTGCAAGCAAGCCCAGCACGGATAGGGCCATATCCGGGCGGCCGCCCGTGGCGCAGGTCGCAACCACTTCGGCACCCGGCCAGCGGCGTCGGACGGAATCGAGCGCCAGCGCCAGATCGGTATAGTCCTTGTACGGGTCGTGGCGCTCTACCTCAAAATCGCTGGCAGCATCGACCAGCGCGCGACCTGCATCGCTCACCGTGTCGGCATCCCCCACATACACGTCGCAGTCCAGTCCCGCGCCCAACAGCGCATCGAGCCCGCGGTCCACGGCGACAACGTGATCGCACTCCCCTGCTAGCCTACGCAACAGATCCGCACTCGCCACCACGGGCGAGCCGCAGACCACTAATACCTTGCAAGCCACGGGCCTCACCTAGCCCTCAAACGAAAGCACACGGTCAAGATCCAGCTCTTCATAGCTGTCGATAAAGATGTCGCAGTTGGCACGCACCTCGTCGCGCTCCATACGGCCGTGCGGGTCATAAATGCCCACGCGCTTAAAGCCGGCGGTGCCAGAGCTCTTAAGGCCAAAGACGGCGTCCTCAAACACCCATGCGCGGTCAAACTTATGCCCATGGCGCTCCTCCAGACGGCGCAGCGCCAACTCGTATACGTCGGGGAACTGTTTGGAGCGTCCTGCCTCACCCGTCGTGGTAACAAACTCCATGTAGGCATCGAGCCCGGCGCCCGCAAGCGCAGACTTAACCAGCTCGGCTGGCGTAGACGTGGCAACGCACATGGCAATGCCCGCCGCCTTCGCCTGCTCCAAAAATGCCAAGAGCCCCTCGCGCGGTGGCACCTTGGAGTAGCCATCGATCAGGATGTCGCTCAGCTCGCGATACAGCTTCTCGCCATTCGCTCCAATGCCCCAGGTGTCGTGGTAGGCCTGGCACTCGTCCTCGAGCGACAAATGCTCAAATTGGGCAAAATCGTCGACCGTTACGTCAACTCCGTGGCGGTGCAATAACTCGGGCTGAGCATAGGCCCAAACGGGGGTGCTATTAACCAGTGTTCCGTCGCAATCGAAAATAAAAGCGACATTGGGAGCAGCGGTCTGGGACATAAATGTACCTTTCGATGTCAAATGGTAAACATCCTGCTAAAAACGTTTTACCAAACGTCAGACTAACAATCTTGAAACCCTAATTGGTAAAACTGTCAAGAGTTTTACCATCGCAATTCTGCCAGTGGTCTAAACATGGCGCTCGCCGATTAAACACCGCCGCAAATCCACTTTTCTCCATAAAAGTAACGAACAGGTGTTATCGTATTTCGTGCCGAAAGTTCCACCGAGCACGCGAGGTGGAACGAATCATAGAACTATCGCCGTCCCTTCGATTCGTGCAGCCTTGGACCTTTCGCATCTAGTCACCAAGGCAACACGCTGCCGCGTCATGATGGGATCAAACGTGAGCGATACAAAGCTAAAGCCAACGGCTAAAAAGCCCGCAACCCGTAAAGCCGCCCCGCACGCACCGGAGCTCACCAAGGACGATGTCTATCTATTTGGCATCGGCACGTGGGAGCGCAGCTGGGAAAAGATGGGCGCGCACCCCGACACGCAGAACCGTACGCGCGGCTGGCGCTTTTGCGTTTGGGCGCCCGATGTAAAGAGCGTGCATGTCATTGGCGAATTTAACGACTGGGATGAAGAAGCCAACCCGCTGGTGCCCGTGCATACGAGCGCTATTTGGGAAGGCTTTATTCCTGGCGCAGAACAAGGCCAGCTCTATAAATATTTAATCGAGACCAACGAGGGCGAAAAACTGTACAAGGCCGATCCGTACGCCTTCAAGGCCGAGTGCCCTCCGGGTACCGCTAGCGTGCTGTGGACCCTCGATGGCTACAAATGGAACGACGCCGCATGGCTCAAGCGCCGCGTCGGCCACAACCACATGTCGCAGCCCCTTAACATCTACGAGGTGCATATTGGCTCGTGGAAGCGCCACGGCGACGCGCCGCAGGGCGAGCCGGACGAGTATGGCAACTATCCCGGCCCCATGGATCCCTTCCCCGCGCAGCGCGGCGAGTTTTACACCTACGACGACCTGTCGGTGGAGCTCGTGGACTACGTGCGCGACATGGGCTATACGCATATCGAGGTCATGCCGCTCATGGAGCATCCCTTCGATGGCTCCTGGGGCTACCAGACGACCGGCTATTATGCCGCCACTTCGCGCTATGGCGACCCGCAGCAACTCATGCACTTTATCGATGCATGCCACGAGGCGGGCATTGGCGTGATCATGGACTGGGTGCCCGGCGGTTTTTGCGCCGACTCCCACGGTCTTGCCACCTTTAACGGCCACATGCTGTTTGAGCACGAGATTCACCCCAACTGGGGCACGCACAAGTTTGACTTCGCCCGCGGCGAGGTCCGCTCCTTTCTGGTCTCCAACGTGCTGTACTGGCTCGAGAACTTCCACGTTGACGGCATCCGCATGGATGGCGTGTCCAGCATGCTGTACCTCAACTTTGGCATCGACGATCCGGGCCAAAAGAAGTTCAACAAGTACGGAACCGAGGAGGACCTGGATGCCAGCGCGTTTATCCGCCAGGTCAACTGCGCCGTGGAGGCCCACTTCCCTGACGTGATGATGATGGCCGAGGAGTCCACCGCGTGGCCGCTCGTGACCTACCCGCCGCAGGACGGCGGTCTGGGCTTCCACTACAAGTGGGACATGGGCTGGATGAACGATACCCTGCACTACATGCAGACCGATTTTCCGTGGCGCCCCGGCAACCACGGGCTGCTCACGTTCTCCATCATGTACGCCTTTACCGAGAACTTTATTTGCCCGCTGAGCCACGATGAGGTCGTGCACGGCAAGTGCTCGCTGATCGGCCGCATGCCGGGCGACTGGTGGCGCCAGTTTGCCGGCCTGCGCACGCTCGCCTTCTACCAGATGACGCACCCCGGTGCCAAGCTCAACTTTATGGGCAACGAGATCGGCCAGTTTATTGAGTGGCGCTATTACGAGTCCATCCAGTGGTTCCTGACCGAGGAGTACGAGACCCACCGTCATCATCAGGCGTTTATCAAGGCGCTCAACCACCTGTACACCGCCGAGCCCGCCCTGTACGAGCGCGGCTACACCGACGACGGATTTACCTGGATCGATGCGGATAACTCCAAGCAGTCCATCGTGAGCTTTGTGCGTCAGGGCGAGGACGTCGATGACGACCTGGTGATCCTGATTAACTTTGACCCGGCGAGCTATGAGAGCTTCCGCGTGGGCGTGCCGCGCGAGGGTGACTGGGAGGTCATCTTCGATTCTGACCGTCCTGAGTTTGGCGGCAGCGGCTATGCCGGCAAGGAGCCCTACACCTGCTCGAGCGAGCCCTATCCCTGGAACGGGCAGATGGACTCCATTGAGATTAAGGTACCCGGTCTGGCAGGTGTGGTGCTTAAGCGCCGCGGTCCCAGCAGCTATAAGCCGCCCGTGGTCGAGGAGCCGAAGAAGGCTACGCGTAAGCGCACGTCCTCGGTGAAGCCCAAGACTGCTGCGGTCAAGAAGGCACCGGCTAAGGCGAAGACTACGACGACCAAGGCGAAGGCTGCCGCGAAGCCCGCCGCCAAGGCCACTACGGCCAAGAAACCGGCTGCCAAAAAGGCCGCTACCAAGACCAAGTCTGCTTCTGTTAAGCCGTCTGCCAAGGATGCGTAACAAAACCGTTACAGCTGTAATTACCCGCCCCGACGAGGCGTAGGATACAAGTCATAACCGTTCCGGGAGAAACATCCCCGGGGGAAAGGAACGTATGAATAAGATCTTCGACAACAAGCAGGAGTTTACCGAGCTCTATCGCGATGCCGTCATGAGCATCAGCGGCAAGAGCGTCGAGGCCGCCAGCGACCTCGACCGCTTTAACGCCCTGGCCAAGCTCGTGGCCGAGAAGGCCCGCACCGTTGCCACCAAGAGTGACGCCCGCGTCGCCGCCGAGGGCAAGAAGCGCGTGTACTACTTCTCGATCGAGTTTTTGATCGGCCGACTGCTCGACAACTACCTGCTCAACTTTGGCGTGCGCGACATGGTCGCCGAGGCGCTCGACGACATGGGCTTTGACCTGTCCGTCATCGAGAACCAGGAGCCCGATCCGGCCCTGGGCAACGGTGGCCTGGGTCGTCTGGCCGCGTGCTTCTTGGATTCCATGGCAGCCGAGGGCATTGCCGGCTACGGCAACGGCATGCGCTACCGCTACGGCCTGTTTAAGCAGGAGATCGTCAACGGCAGCCAGGTCGAGGCCACCGACGAGTGGCTCACCCACGGCTATCCTTGGGAAGTCCGTCGTCAGGACAAGGCCGTGACCATTAAGTTTGGCGGCCGCGTCGAGGGCTTTGAGGAGAACGGCCGCACGTTCTACCGCACGGTAGACACGCAGGACATCCTGGCCGTCCCTTATGACATCCCCGTCGTGGGCTATGCCGGCGAGACCGTCAATAAACTGCGCGTCTGGGCCGCCGAGCCGGTCGAGGAGCACTTTGATCTGGAGGCCTTCAACCGCGGCGACTATGCCCAGGCCGATGCCGAGCGCGCTGAGGCCGAGGCCATCAGCGCCATCCTCTACCCCAACGACGCCGGCGAGCACGGCCGTCTGCTGCGCCTGAAGCAGGAGTACCTGTTTGTTTCGGCCGGTATCTACAGCCTGCTCGACACCTTTGAGAAGGAGCACGGCGCGAACTGGGAGCTGCTGCCGCAGTTTGTAGCCATCCACACCAACGATACCCACCCCGCCATGTGCGGCCCCGAGCTCATGCGTATCCTCATCGACGAGAAGAAGCTCGAGTGGGATGACGCCTGGAACATCGTGACGCAGGTCGTGAGCTACACCAACCACACCATCCTGCCCGAGGCCCTGGAGAAGTGGCCCATCGGCACGTTCTCCAAGCTCCTCCCCCGCGTGTACCAGATCATCGACGAGATCAGCCGTCGTTGGCACGAGTCTTTCGACACCACGCAGGAGGGCTGGCAGGAGCGTCTGCGCCAGACCGCCATCCTGTGGGACGGCGAGATTCGCATGGCCAACCTGTCTGTGATCTGCAGCCACAGCGTCAACGGCGTGGCCAAGATCCATTCCGACATCATCAAGAACATCGTGCTCAAGGACTTCTATGCCCTGACGCCCGAGAAGTTCAACAACAAGACCAACGGCATCTCGCACCGTCGCTTCTTTGCCGAGGCCAACCCCACCTACGCCAGGCTCGTGACCGAGGCCATTGGCGATGGCTGGCTCAAAGACGCCTTTGAGCTTGAGAAACTCAGGGAGTTTAAGGACGACACCGAGTTCCTGAAGGCCGTGGGTGCCTCCAAGCGCGCCAACAAGGAGCGTCTGGCCGCCTACGTCAAGGCTGAGACCGGTCTGGTTATCGACCCCAACACCGTCTTCGATGTCCAGGTAAAGCGCTTCCACGCCTATAAGCGCCAGCTCATGAACATCATGAAGGTGATGGACATCTACAACCGTCGCATCGCCGATCCTAACTTCCACGTGACGCCGACGACCTTCATCTTTAGCGGCAAGGCTGCCTCGAGCTACACCTTTGCCAAGGAGACCATCCGCCTCATTAACTCCGTGGCCGACGTCATCAACAACGATGCCCGCGTCAACGAGGTCATGAAGGTCTGCTTTATCCCCAACTTCCGTGTGAGCAACGCTCAGCTCATCTACCCGGCCGCCGAGATCTCGGAGCAGATCTCCACGGCCGGCAAGGAGGCCTCGGGCACGTCCAACATGAAGCTCATGATGAACGGCGCCATTACGCTGGGCACCCTCGACGGCGCCAACATCGAGATCGCCGACCTGGCCGGCCGCGAGAACGAGGCCATCTTTGGCCTGACCGCTCCCGAGGTCGAGCAGCTCTGGGCATCCAACAGCTACTTTGCGTGGGATACCCTCAACGGCGACCGCGAGCGTCTGGGCCGCGTGATGGACGAGCTCAAGGACAACACCTTTGCGGGTCTTTCGGGCAACTTCGAGAGCATCTACAACGAGCTCATGAACAACAACGACCCCGACCTGGTCATGGCCGACTTCCGCAGCTACGTTGATGCATGGGAGAACCTCACGGGCAGCTACGGCGACCAGGAGACCTGGAACCGCAAGGCCCTGCTCAACACCGCCTCGAGTGGCTGGTTCTCGTCCGACCGCACCATTCGCGAGTATCGCGACGAGATCTGGCACGCATAAAGCGCGCGAGCTCCCTTTGCCGCACGGCATTACTCGACGGGCGTGACAGTGCGCCGCGCCCGTCGCCAATGGGTTAGGAACATCGATGACAGAAGGAGAAATCGATGAGTAAGAAAGAATGCATCGCGATGCTCCTCGCAGGAGGACAGGGCAGCCGATTGGGGGCACTCACCCAAAAGATCGCCAAACCGGCGGTTAGCTTTGGTGGCAAGTTCCGCATTATCGACTTTTCGCTCTCCAACTGCTCCAACTCGGGCATCGACACGGTGGGCGTTCTGACGCAGTATCGCCCCTACCTGCTGCATGCCTACGTGGGTTCCGGCGAGGCGTGGGATCTGGACAGCCGCGACGGCGGCGTGTCGATCCTGCCGCCGTACGAGACGCAGACCGGCGGCGCCTGGTATGCGGGCACGGCCGACGCCATTACGCAGAACCTCGACTACATCAAGGCCAACGACCCCAAGTACGTCCTGATTCTTTCGGGCGATCACCTGTATCGCATGGACTACCGCAAGATGCTCAAGACGCACATTGAGAACAACGCCGACCTCACGGTGAGCGTTATGCCCGTGCCGTGGGAGGAGGCCAGCCGCTTTGGCATCCTGACCACCGACCCCGAGGACGGCCGCATCACCAAGTTCACCGAGAAGCCCGAGAAGCCCGATTCGAACCTCGCTTCCATGGGCATCTACATCTTCTCGGCCGACGTGCTGATCGAGGCGCTCGAGGAGGATGCTCTGGACCAGCGCTCGAGCCACGACTTTGGCAAGGACATCATCCCCAAGCTGCTCGGCGAGAACAAGCGCCTGTACAGCTACGAGTTCCACGGCTTTTGGAAGGACGTCGGCACCATCGCCAGCTTCCACGAGACCTCGATGGACCTGCTGGGCAACAACCCCGAGTTTGATCTGTTTGACAAGAACTTCCCCATCATGTCCAACATCACCACGCGTCCGCCGCACTACATTGGCCCGGACGGCCGCTTGGACGACTGCCTGGTCTCCAACGGCTGCAAGATCTACGGCACCGCTCGCCACTCGATCCTTTCGACCGATGTCATCATCGAGGAGCGCGCCGTGGTCGAGGACTCCGTGCTGCTGCCGGGTGCGCACGTTAAGAGCGGCGCGCACATCTGCCGCGCTATTTTGGGCGAGAACTCCACGGTCGAAGAGGGCGTGAAGCTCGGCTCTGTCGATACCACCAAGGATACGGCCGTCGTTGGAAATGACGTCGTTATCGGGAAGGGGGAATGATCCGATGATCAATCGCAAGGCCATCGGTTACATCACCGCTAACTACTCTTCGACCTACGGCAGCGTGCTGCTCAAGGACCGTCCCATCGCGTCCGTTCCGTTTTTGGGCCGCTACCGCCTAATCGACTTCCCGCTGTCCAACATGATGAATGCCGGCATTAAGACCGTCGGCGTCGTCATGCCGGGTAACTACCGTTCGCTGATCGACCACGTGGGCTCGGGCAAGGACTGGGGCCTGGACCGCAAGAAGGGCGGTCTGTTCATGGTGCCCGGCAACGCGTATGGCACCACCAAGGGCGGCATGCGCTTCCTGCTGCGCGACATCATCTCCAACAAGACGCTGTTCCAGCGCTCGGAGAAGCCCTATGTCGTGATGATGGGCACCAACATCATCTTTAACATGGACCTCAACACCATCATCGAGGCGCACGAGAACTCCGGCGCCCAGATGACCGTGGTGTACTGCAAGGCCACGCGCAACGTCGATGACGAGACCAAGCTCGAGATTAACGAGAACGGTCGCCTGACGGGCGTGAGTGCCGGCGTTGTGTACGGCGACAACGCCTCCATGGACTGCTGCATCGTCAACCGCGAGACGCTGCTCGAGATTATCGACCACTACCAGGCCGCCGACTATCTGGACCTGCTCGAGGCACTCCAGGGCGACTTTGGCAACATCGACGTGTGCAGCTACGAGTACAAGGGCGAAGTCGTGGGCGTGTTTAGCGAGAAATCGCTGTATCGCCGCAGCATGGACCTGCTCGACCAGACCGTCGCCGACCAGCTCTTCGATCCCGAGCGCCCGATCCTGACCAAGGCTCACGACGTGCCGCCTTCGCGCTATGCGACCGGCAGCCACGCCTGCAACTCGATCATCTCGGCCGGCTGCATCATCAAGGGCACCGTGCGCAACTCGATCCTGTCGCGCGGCGTCGTGGTCGAGGAGGGCGCCTCGGTGACCAACTCGATCATCAACCAGAGCTGCATCATCAAGAGCGGCGCCCGTGTTGAGAACGCCATTCTGGACAAGAACAACGTGGTTCCCACCAACACCGAGCTTCGCGGCACGCCCGAGAACATCCTGGTGCTGGGCAAGGCTCCGTTAACTTCCGACACCACCATCGTACGTTAACGTTGGCACCGCAACATCGCTCGTAACATGTAGAATAGCCGCCCGGTTAGCGCCAGGCGGCTATTCTCGAATTGCAACATGGGAGACAATATGGCTGATTCCAGCAAAAAGATGCAGATCGTGTTTGCCTCGGCCGAGTGCGCACCGTTTGTGAAGACCGGTGGCCTGGGCGACGTGGCAGGCTCGCTGCCCGCGGCGCTTGTGCGCGCCGGCGCCGAAGTTATCGTGATGGTACCCAAGTACGCCACCATCAAGGACGAGTACAAGGCGCAGATGGAGCACTTCTCCGATTTTTACGTGAGTCTGGGCTGGCGCAACGAGTACTGCGGGCTCGAGAAGCTCGAGCACGACGGCGTCACCTATATGTTCATCGACAACGAGCGCTACTTTGCGCGCGACTATCCGTACGGCTTCTTTGACGACGGCGAGCGCTTTGCGTTCTTCTCCAAGGCCATCACCGAGAGCCTGCAGCACCTGCCCGAGGGCTTTGAGTGCGACATCCTGCACTGCAACGACTGGCAGACGGCACTGGCGCCCGTGTTTTTGCGCGAGTTCTACCAGGGCCTGCCGCTGTACGACCGCGTCAAGACTGTGTTCTCGATCCACAACGTGGCGTTCCAAGGTCAGTTTAGCGACACCGTGATGGAGGACATCCTGGGTGTGGCGCATATTCCCGCGGCCGCCTCGCAGCTGCGTTGCGACGCCTGCAGCGTCAACTACATGTTGGGCGCGCTGCGCTATGCCGACGCCATTACCACGGTGAGCCCCACCTATGCCAACGAGATCCAGACGCCCGAATTTGGCGAGGGCCTGGACGGCGTTCTACGCGAGCGCTCCTACGCGCTGCAGGGCATTTTGAATGGCATCGACGTCGCGGGCTTTGACCCGGCGACCGACAAGCGCATTGCCGCCAACTACACGGTAGAGGATCGCTCCGGCAAGGCCGTGTGCAAGGCCAAGCTGCAGGAAGAGCTGGGGCTCGAGGTTCGCGACGACCGCCCGCTTATGGTCATGGTCACGCGTCTGACGCGCCAGAAGGGCATGGACCTGGTCATGTACGCGCTCGACCGCATCCTGGCCGGCGGCGTGCAGGTGGCGGTGCTGGGCACCGGCGACCGCGACTACGAGGACGGCCTGCGCTACTTCCAGGACAAGTACCCCGGCACCATGGCCGCACGCATCGAGTTTGACCCGGCGCTGTCGCAGCGCATGTATGCCGCCGCCGACATGTTCCTGATGCCTTCGAAGTTTGAGCCCTGCGGCCTGTCGCAGATCATCGCCATGCGTTATGGCACCCTGCCCATCGTGCGCGAGACCGGTGGCCTGAAGGACACTGTGATCCCGTACAACGAGTTTACCGGCGAGGGCACGGGCTTCTCGTTTAGCAACTTTAACGGCGACGAGATGGGCGATGCGGTATTCCGCGCGGCGCGTCTATTCTGGGATAACCGTGACGCCTGGAACCAGCTGGTCACGCAGGCCATGAGCCAGGACTTTAGCTGGACGCGCTCGGCCGACAAGTATCTGGACCTGTACTTCTTTATGCATCCGGAGATTGAGAGGCCGGCGTCTGTTGTCGACGAGCCTGAGGCTGTTGCTGAGCCGGTGGCCGCTGAGCCGGAGCCCAAAGCCAAGGCCGAGGAGAAGCCGGTTGAGGCTGAGCCCGCAAAGGCCGAGCCTGAGGTGAATGCTGAGACTGCTCCTGCGGCAAAGGCAGAGGTCAAGCCTGCCGCGAAGCCTGCCGCCAAGAAGACCACAACCCGCAAGACGACCGCCAAGAAGGCTACGACGACAAAGGCCGCTGCCACCAAGGCCGCCGCAGCAAAGACGACTGCTGCCAAGGCAACGACCACGCGCAAGCGCACGACCGCCGCTGCCAAGAAGGCCGCAGAAGCCGAGGCTGCTCCCAAGGTAAAGGCCGAGGTCGCCGTCGAGGCTCCGGCCAAGACCACTGCCAAGAAGACGACCGCGTCCAAGACCACGACCGCCAAGAAGGCAACGGCAGCCAAGAAGACCACGGCTACGAAATCGACGACCACGAAGGCTGCCGCAAAGTCGGCTGCCAAAGTCGAGGAGACGTCCGCCGAGTCCAAGGCCGAGGCAACCGTCGAGGCCAAGCCGGCCGCCAAGGCCACCACGCGCAAGCGCACTACGACGACGGCCAAGAAGACCACAACCAAGGCCGCTGCTCCCAAGGCGGAGGCTAAGGTCGAGGCCAAGCCCGCAGTAAAGGCCAAGCCGATACCGAAGGCATCCGAGGCCAAGTCCGCTGCCGTCAAAGAGGAGCCCAAGGCCGAGGTAAAGGCCAAGCCCGAGCCCGCCAAGAAGGCCCCGGTCTCCCCCGCCGCCGCGACCGAGGAAAAGGCTCCGACCAAGAAGACCTCCGTCCGCAAGGCAACGGCCACCCGCAAGCGCCGCTAGTACGCAGACGATTCAAAACCTCATCAAACCCTAAGCAAGGGGCGCTCCAACTGGGTGCCCCTTCTCTGTAGGTAGTGGTAAAACGATTTTCTAGGACAACCGTTCGCCGATGGTAAACGGATGTTGTTTATACAGCCTGTGTACAACAGATATACTTACAACTTGTGCGTAAAGCCATGGCCCGCAGGCCGTGATTCTATTGAACTGGACCGTATTATGAGATTGATACACAACAGCCGTCTTCCGCAGTTTCGCACTCCGTTTGGCGCTGTGACCACTGGAACTACCCTTTCGCTCTCCGTGATTCTGGAGGATGCCGACCCCAACCAGGCAACGCTTACGCTGCGCACCTGGGTCGATGAGATCGGTGAGTCTCGGTATCCCATGACGCACGAGGGCGACGGCATTTATACCGTAGAGCTTGAGTGTACCGAGTCCTGTCTTATCTGGTACAGCTTTATCTGCAATATCGAGGGCCAGCCCGAGGTCCGCTTGGGCGCACCGCAGGGTCGCACCGGTGGCGAGGGCGTAACTTACGACTACGCCGAGGTGCCGTCCTTCCAGATTACCGTCTATAAGCACCGCGAAGTGCGTCCCGAGTGGTACGAGCGTGGCATGGTGTACCAGATCTTCCCCGACCGCTATGCCCGCGACGAAAACTGGCGCGAGCGCACGCTGGCCGAAGTCGAAAAACCGCGCAACGGAATCCAGCGCCGCATGATCGAGGACTGGAACGAGTCGCCCGTATACGAGCGCGCCGAGGACGGCTCCATCAAGACCTGGGACTTCTACGGCGGCTCGCTCAAGGGCATCCAAAATGACCTGCCCCGCATCGCGGAGCTGGGCTTTACGGCCATCTACCTCAACCCCATCTTTGAGGCCGCGAGCAACCACCGCTACGACACGGCTGACTACACCAAGATCGACCCAATCCTGGGCACCGAGCAGGACTTTACCGAGTTGTGTGAAGCGGCCGAGAAGCTCGGCATTTCTATTATCCTGGACGGCGTCTTTAACCACACGGGTGACGACTCGATCTACTTTAACCGCTACGGAAACTATCCCGGCGTCGGTGCGTGGCAGAGCGAGGACTCGCCGTGGCGCGATGCGTTTACCTTCCATGAGGACGGTACGTATGACTGCTGGTGGGGCGTGGGCAACATGCCCGCCATCAACGAGAATTCCGAGCTGGTGCGCGAAAAGCTTCTAGGCAAGGACGGCGTTATCCGTAAGTGGCTGCGCGCCGGTGCCCATGGCTGGCGCTTGGACGTGGCCGACGAGCTTTCCGATGACTTCCTAGCCGATATCAAGACCGCCGTGCTCGAGGAAAAACCCGACGCACTGCTGCTCGGCGAAGTCTGGGAGGACGCCTCCAACAAGATCAGCTATGGCCATCTGCGTCGCTACCTGCAGGGATCGGAACTCGACTCCGCCATGGATTACCCCTTCCGCGACATGGTCATCGGCTTTTTGATGGGCTACAAAAACGCCTACCAAGCTGCCGAGGATATCGAGACCCTACGCGAGAACTATCCGCGTGAGGCCCTGTCTTGCGCGCTCAACCTGCTGTCGAGCCACGACCGTCCGCGCATCATCTCGGTGCTCGGCGGCGGCCCTGATGAATCGCAGCTGCCCGAGTGCGAGCGCAGCAAATGGCGTCTGGACGAGAACGCAATGGGCCTGGCCAAGAGCCGTTTTTGGCTCGCGACGCTCATGCAAATGACGTTCCCGGGCGTTCCCTCAATCTATTACGGTGACGAGTACGGGTTGGAGGGTCTCACCGATCCGGGCAATCGCCGCACCCTGCCGACCAAGGACCAACTGCACGACTTCGACACGCTGGCTATTGTCAAAAACGCCTCCGCCGTACGCCGCGCACTACCGTTTATGATCGACGGCGAGATCAAGGCCTTCGCACTCAACGACGAGGTGCTGGCATACAACCGCACGGGCAAGGATGGCGAGTCCGCGACGGTTATCATCAACCGTAGTCTGCGCAATTCGCACTGCGTGACGATTCCGGCGCTCGGCGAATGCGCGAGTGACGTGATCAGCGGCCGCGAGTGCGAGATCCACAACGGTACGGTCACGCTCGATCTGTATCCGCTGGGCTCGTCGATCATCTATCACCATGCCGAGCAGCGTCTGCAGGAGCCGCTCGATCACGGCGCGGGCGTCGTGTGCCACATCACCTCGGTGCCCACCGACGACGGCAAGCCTGGCACAATCGGTGCGCCCACGCGTCGCTTTATTGACCACCTGGCCGCCATGGGCATGCGCTACTGGCAAGTTCTGCCCGTCAATCCCACGGACTTCTTCCGCTCCCCCTATGCCGGTCCTTCGGCCTTTGCAGGCAATATCGACCTGCTGCCCGAGAGCCACGAGGAGCTAGCTGCGGACTTTGCCACCTGGAAGACCCGCGGCGGCGAGGATGCCGACCCGCTGTACACGGCGTTTAAACATCGCAATGCCGATTGGCTCGAGAAATACTGCGTCTACATGGCCGTTAAAAAGTACTTTGAGGGCGAATCGCGCCACGATTGGCCGGCAGATGTTGCGCGCTACAACGAGCATCTGATTGACGACAAGCGCTTCCACGACGAGGCCGAGCTTCAGGCGTACATGCAGTATCGCTTTGACCTGGCTTGGTGCGAGCTTATGAACTATGCGCACAAGAAGGGCATCGAGGTCATCGGCGATATCCCTATGTACGTGTCCGACGATTCGGCAGATGCGTGGAGCGAACCCGAGAATTTCTGGCTATCCGATACCGGCAAGGCAATCGAGATCTCCGGTGCGCCGCCCGATAACTTTGCGCCCGAGGGCCAGGTGTGGGGCAACCCGACGTTCCGCTGGGACCACATGAAGCAGAATGGCTATGGCTGGTGGATGGATCGCCTGCGTCGCGCGTTCTCGCTCTACGACCGCGTGCGTCTGGATCACTTCCTGGGATTCCACAGCTACTTTAGCATTCCTGCGGGCAAGGCCTGCGCCGACGGTCGTTGGCTGGCGGGACCGGGCAAAGACCTGTTCCAGACCGCCTACGACGAGCTGGGTCCGCTCAACTTTATCGCTGAGGACTTGGGCTATCTGACGCCTGGCGTTCGTGCCATGGCTTCGACCTGCGGCTTCCCCGGCATGGACGTGCTGGAGTTTAGCGACTACGACGTTCGTTGCGGTGTGCATCCCACGCCCGGCAAGATTCTGTACACCTCGACGCACGATACGTCGACGCTGGCCGGGTGGTGCACGCGTTCCTTTGCGGGTGGCGACGTGCCGAGCGGTGTTGAGGTGGCGTCCAAGCTGATGAACGACGCGCTGGCAAGCGACGCTCCCCTGGTGATGATGCCGCTGCAAGATGTCTTGGGGCTAGGCGACGACGCGCGCATGAACGTTCCGGGCGTGGCCACGGGCAACTGGACCTGGCAGGCTGACGAGGCGGACATTGCAGCCGCCGAGAACAAAACCGCACAGCTCCTGCGCAACAACAATAGATTCTGGGGCGAAGCGTGATAAAACCCCCGATATAGGGTACAGTTACAGACGTTTGAATTTTTGCGGGCAGAGTAATCTGCCCGCTTTGTGCTGAAAAGGAAGTATTATGGCGCGCTACGATTATAAGTGCTCGAGCTGCGGCAACGTGTTTGAGGTTGAGCATCCCATGTCTGAGACTCCCGAGGTCGTGTGCCCCAGCTGCGGTGCCCCGGCGGCCAAGACGTTCTCGGCCAGCGGCATTAAATTTGAGGGTAGCGGTTTCTACAACACCGACCAGCGAAGCGGCGGCGCCAGCACCAGCGCCACCAGCGGCTGCTGCGCCAACTGCCCGCATAGCCACTAGAAACAACGCGGCCCCGCGATCAACACCCATCGCGGGGCCGCGTCTTTAGCTGCCCAGGTTTCCTTATGAGTTGCGGTGAAATAAGGACTGTTTGGCGGGTAGAAGCCGATATTCAATCCCTATTTCACCGCAACTTAGTCGTTACTTGCGGACCAGGCGGGCGCAGAAGTGGCCGTCGCAGGAGTCGGCGTTTACCGGTACGCTTTGGAAGAGGCCTCGATCGTTCTGGCGTACGGATACGAGTTTTTTGGCCTGATCGAACTCGGGGAGTTGCAGAATCTGTGCCTCGGAAAGCGGTGCCACGCTAAAGCCGGCACCCTCGGGAGAAGCAAGGTACGCGTCTACGACCTGCGTGTTCTCCTCGTCGAAGACCGAGCACGTCGCATAGATGAGCTCGCCGCCGGCGGCCACGCGCGCGGCGGCTTCCTTGAGCATCGTCAGCTGCAGTTTGGGCAGCTCAACCGTCACATCCTTTTCGGTCAGACGCCACGGGATCTCAGGATGGCGGCGCATGGTGCCGGTGCCCGAGCACGGCGCATCGATAAATACCGTGTCGAACTTAACCGGCTTGCCAAGCATGGCATCAAACGATGTCAGTACTTCATCAAGCTCGCAGGCATCACCCGCAACCGTACGAACGCCCTGAATACCGGCCTTATGAAGGCGAGCGAGATTCAGATCGCACTTGCGATCATGAAGATCGAGCGCCGTATGCTGACGCTCATATCCCGCACGCTTGGCCTGGCACATCATCACATAGGTCTTGGTGCCACGACCGGCACCAATCTCAAGGCAGCTTCCAGGGCGCGTGGCAGCTGTGGCGATGAGCTGGGCGTTAAGATCCGAGGCCACGGCAGCAGCACGCTCAAACACACCCGAAGCAACGGTAACCTGGGCATCAACCGGGGCGTGGCAGCCCGGGAAGACGGGCGCGACGAGCTGCGAGATATACGGATCGGGCTTAGACGCAAAGGCGTTCTCATGAAGGGCCAGCGGCGCAGGCGCAAGATTACCGGCAAAGTTCAGCGCGCCCTCGGGTGTATCGAACGAGGCCATAATACGAGCGCAAAGCCAACGCGGCAGACCCATCAGGCGCGACAGACGAACCAAGCGTCGCTCAGACTCATCCACATCGGACGCAGTAGCAAAGTCCTCAACGTTGTCCGCGACCTTATGCAGCACGGCATTGGCCAAACCGGCGGCAGACTTAGCTCCGCTGCGAACCAGCTCAACACCCTGACTTACGGCAATGCGGCCCGGCGTATGCAGATAGAGCATCTCGAAGGCCGAGATACGAAGCGCCATGCGAACACGCGGCGCAACCTTTTTAGGCTTATCGAGAAACTGATCGAGCAACTCATCCAAAATGCCCTGCGTGGCGGCAACACCCAGTGCCAAGCGGGCGGCAAAAGCGGAATCGCGCTGGTCAATAGCCTTGGCCGATGCGCGAGAGGACAGCACGTCACGCGCATACATACCGCGGCGATCAGCCTCCATTAGCACATCGAGCGCAAGCTTGCGCGCGGGAGACAACTTGCTCATGACAAAACACCCCAGATAAGATCGGCACCCTGCAGGCCGGTAGCCCAAGCAGAAGCAGCCATGGCGCGCTTACCGTCGGGCTTAACCTCGAGCAACTCAACCGTGCCATCGGAAAGACCCAGGTAAACACGCTTGGCCTTAACGAGAACCTGACCCTCGCCAAGCGACACATCAGCTGGCGCAGCATCGAGCACGCGCACGGTCTTGCCAGCAATCACGCAACGAGCAGGCGCGGTATCGGACGAGGCCAGCACATGACGCACGCAATCGAGCGCCGCCATCTGCGGATCCAGGCGCATCTCCTGCTTAGAAATCTTAGCAGCATGAGTGACGAGCGACTCATCCTGTTCAGTCCACACGGCGGTGCCATCGGCAAGAGAAGGAAGCGTATCGGCAAGCAGTTTACCGCCAAGCTCACCAAGCTCCATGGTCAGCGCCTCAGCATGCTTACCGGCAACCGACGTAGACGCCTGGGCACAATAAGCGCCGGTATCAACGCCATGCCCGATGCGCATAATAGAAACGCCAGCAACCTCATCACCAGCGAGAATCGCACGCTGAATAGGAGCTGCCCCACGCCAGCGAGGCAGCAAGGACGCATGAACATTCACAATACCAAGCGGCGCCATATGCAGCACCTCATCCGGCAAAATGCAACCATAGGCAGCCACACAGAAAATATCGGCTTGCGCAGCTTGGAGCGCCTCAACAACCTCGGCCGTCATACGATTAGCCTCAATAACCGGCAACCCAAGCTCAAGCGCCTTGGCCTTAATAGGAGACGGCTCCAACTTTTTACCACGCCCGCGAACAGCATCAGGACGAGTAACAACAAGCGCAATCTCATTCCCAGCCTCAACAAGCGAAGTCAAAGAAGGCACAGCAAAATCAGGCGTGCCCATAAACACAATACGCATAAAGAATATCTCCCCTCAACCAAAGCCGAGACGGCTACAAATAACAGCGGAAAGCCAAGTACCCAGCCCATCCGTAATAACATTTCAACAAGAACAAATATACCCAAAACTAAAGAAAGAGCCGCAATAAAAGCAGCTCTTCCAACAAAGCAATTATCAGCGAAGACGCCCCTCCCTGGCACAACGGCACCCGGGCGAACCGAGCCAAGAACAACGCAGTCCCCGGTGCTGAGCGCCCACATATCGTCCCGCGCGCAGTTTCGCAGCAAAGCGAGAATGTTTGAGCACGGGATGATATGTGGGCGCTCAGCACCGGGGACGGTGGGACCTACTCCGTCTCGCCCGGTCGAGCGCCGCGGGCCAGGGCGTCCTGGTACTCCTTGACTGCCTTGATCCTCTGCATCGGCTTGAGTCGCTCGAACATGGTATTGCCGTGCAGGTGATCGATCTCGTGCTGCAGGCACACGCAGAACAGATCGCCCGAAGCCTCATAGCGAATCAGGTTGGCGTCCAAGTCGTACGCCTCGACGACGACATGGTCGGGACGCTCGATCTCGCAGCTAATGCCAGGGATGGACAGGCAGCCCTCGCTAAACGGCACCATATGGTCGCTCTGCTCCACAATCACGGGGTTGATGAGAACGTACGGATCGTAGTCGTTCTTGTCGCTGTAGTCGCAGTCGATGGTGACGAGCTGAATGAGCTCGCCGATCTGCGGAGCAGCTAGGCCGCAACCGCTGTTCTCGAACATCATCTTTTTCATCTTCTCGGCAAGCGCCTCGATCGCCGGGGTGATTTCCTCGATGACGGCGCACTCCTGGCGCAGACGAGGGTCGGGCGACAGTACGATTCCGTTGGCTTCCATGGCCATCCTTTCGAGTTGTTACATCAAATCATAGGCGTCGACGTCAACGCTTACGCTCACGCCGCGCACAGAGCCCACCTCTTTGAGGCAGGCGTCGATATCATCAGAGACATGGTACCCCACGGGCGACTTCACAAGCAGATGGAAGCGATAACGGTCCTTGGCTCTCTCGATTACACACGAAGCCGGGCCCAGCACCTGCGGCACGGCACTCCCCGCCCGCAAAAAGTCGGGCGCGGCGGCATGCCAGCGGCGCTTGAGGAACTTCGCGATGCGCCCAATATAATCTCGTGCGTCATCTGCATTCGCCGACCACACCAAAATGTTGACCAGTCGAACAAACGGCGGATACAGGGCGTCGCGGCGCTGGTCCAGGTCGTAGTCGGTAAAGATCGAACGGTCGTGCTCAGCGACGGCGCGAATGACCGGATCCTCGGGCAGGTAGGTCTGGATGATCACCTCGCCGGGGCGATCACCGCGACCGGCACGGCCGGCGACCTGCTCCAGTAAATCGTAGGCGCGCTCCCCTGAGCGAAAATCGGGCAGCTTGAGGGCGAAGTCGGCATTGACCACGCCCACGAGCGTGACCTCGGGAAAATCGAGACCCTTTGCGATCATTTGGGTGCCCAGCAACACGGCGCAATCGGCCGCATCGAACTGCTCGAGCAGTTTTTTGTGCGCATCCTTGCCGCGCGTGGAATCGGCATCCATGCGAATAATGGCGACATCCTCGGGCAGCATCTGGTGCAGTGCGTCCTCGATCTGCTGAGTGCCCAAACCCATTTTTGCCAGGTAGCGACTACCACATTTGGGGCAACGGCTCGTGGGCGCGGGATACGGCTGCACGCGCCAGGACGACCCGCAGGTATGGCATTGCAGCGTGTGCGAGCGCTCGTGATACGTAAGCGCGGTGGAGCAGTGGTTGCAGGTGGGGACGCAGCCGCATTCGCGGCACATCAAAAACGGCGCAAAACCACGGCGGTTGTGCAGCAGCACGGCTTTTTCACGGCGCTCGACCACGCGTTCCAAGCCTTCCATCAGCGGCTTTGAGAACATAGAGCGGCTGCCGTGCGAGAACTCACGACGCAGGTCGGCAATACGCACCGTAGGCAGCACGGCGTGTCCCGGGCGCTCGGGCATCTCGACGCGCGTCCAGGTGGCACCGTTATACGTGCCACGGCGGCAGCGGTCGAGAGCCTCAGCAGAAGGCGTGGCGGAGCCCAACACGAGCGGGCAGCGGTAGCGCCGCGCCATCTCGGCCGCCACCTCGCGCGCATGGTAGCGTGGACTGGAACCCTGCTTGTAGCTGGTCTCGTGCTCCTCGTCGATAATGATGAGGCCCAAGTCGCTGAGCGGGCAAAAGAGCGCCGAGCGGGCGCCCACGACCACGCGCGCGGCTCCGCTGGCGACCATATCCCACTGGTCCAGGCGCTCGCCGGCCGAAAGGCGCGAATGGAACACAGCGACCGTCTCGCCAAAGCGCGAGCGGAAGCGGCCGACGGTCTGGGCCGTCAGCGAGATCTCGGGCACGAGCACGTAGGCCGAACGGCCGGCCGCGAGCACGCGCTCGATGGCAGAGAGATAAACCTCGGTTTTACCAGATCCGGTAACGCCATCGACCAGCACCACATCGCCATGAGCGTCCAGACGGGCACGCTCAATCTGCGCGAGCGCCTGCTGCTGGCCGTTGGTAAGTGCGACCGGCGCTTTGCCGCTCGCGGAGGACAGCGTAGTTTGCTCGCTGCAGCCACGCCACGCACGGCGCTCCTCCACCACCACGACGCCGCGTTTTTCGAGCGCCTTGATGGTTGCCGACATGCTGTTGTAGAGCAAGTTGAGGTCACGCGTCGTGACCGGGCCGCACTGGAGCGCCTCGATGAGCTGGCGTTGGCGAACGGCAGTCTTGGGCGGCGTATAGTCGAAGCCCTCGGGCGTGAGCATGACCCAGCGGTTTTGGATGGGTTTGACGGCGGGGCGCTCAACGGTCCACACGCCGTCATCGCCCTTGACCACGCGCGGGCTTCCACCCGGGGGCAAGAATAGGCGCAGGCACTCGGAAAGCGTCGCGACGTACTCGCGGCTCATCCAGCGCGCAATGCCGGCGGCCTCGGCGGTAAAGAGCGGTTTGCTGAGGATGGCCTCGATGAGCTTGATGCGCGCAGGGTCGAGGGCGTTGTTGCCCTGCAGATCGCCCAGCTCAGGAGCAATGTCGACGACATAGCCCGCGGCGGCACGGTTACCAAAGTGGACCAGGACCGTGGATCCGATCTGCGCCTCGTTGGCAAGGGGTTGAGGAATGCTATAGGCGAATGGCTCGGACAGCGCACGCGTCGGGATGTCGAGGACCACGCTCGCGTAGGCAGCGATGGGCTCAGGTGCAGGCTTAGGCTGAGCCGAGGCGGCGGCAGGTGCGAGCTTCGCCGGAGCCTCCTCCGGTTCGGGCGTACCAAACAGCGACAGTTGTTGAGCCATGGCCCCAGCACCTCCTATCCCATACGTCTACAGAAATAAGAGCCCCGCTCGGGGTGAACGGGGCTCGGGTACATACGTTTGCGCAGCGATTACAGCGCCATCGTGCGGGCGCGGTCGATACGCGCCAGGCAGTCGTCGCGGCCGACGAGCGCCATGGTCTCGCCCAACGGAGGGCTCACCATGTTGCCGCAAACGGCGACGCGCACGGCCTGGAACACCACGCGCTTCTTGAGGTCCATTTGCTCGGGCAGCGGCTCAAGCGCGGCGTCGATGTTGTCAGCCGTCCACTCGTCCACACCCTCGAGAGCGGCCTTGGCGGCGTCCAGAATGGCACCCATGCCTTCCTTGGCCAGGCCCTTGTTGACGGATTTCTCGTCATACTCGAGCGTCTCGGCCGTAGCAAAGATGGGAGCGGCGACGGTCACGGCGTCGGCCGGCATCTTGGTGCGCGGCTTGACGATGGCGGCAAGTGCGTCGATCCAGTCCTCGTCGTACTCGACGTTGCCCTCGATGAGACCTGCCTCGTGCAGCTCGGGGACCATAATCTCGTCGGCAAACTGAGCGTCGGACATGCCGTTGATGTACTCGGCGTTGACCCAATCAAGCTTCTTGGGGTCGAAGGTCGCCGGGTTCTTGGAGATGCGATCGAGCGAGAACTTTCTGGCCAGGACATCGCGCGGGATGATCGTGGTCTCGCCGTCGAGCGACCAGCCGAGCAGCGCCAGATAGTTGACGAAGGCATCGGACAGGTAGCCGGCGTCGCGGTACTCCTCCACCGAGGTGGCGCCGTGGCGCTTGGAGAGCTTCTTGCCGTCGGCGCCCAGGATCATGGAGATGTGGGCAAACGTAGGCACGGGCGCGCCGAGGGCCTCGTAGACCATGACCTGGCGCGGGGTGTTGGACAGGTGGTCATCGCCGCGGATGACATGGGTGATCTTCATCATGGCATCGTCGACGACGGTCGCGAAGTTATACGTGGGCGTGCCGTCGGAGCGGAAGATGACAAAGTCGTCGAGCTCCTTGGCATCGAAGGTCACCTCGCCGTGGACGGCGTCGTGGATGACGACGTCGCCGCGGTCCTCGGGCACCTTGATGCGCAAGACGTAGGGCTCGCCGGCCTCGATGCGGCGACGGGCCTCCTCGGGATCAAGATCGCGGCAGCGACGCTGATAGCCCTGGAAGGGGTCCTTGCGCTCCTGCGCGGCCTTACGGTCGGCGTCGAGCTGCTCCTTGGTGCAGAAGCAGGGATAGGCCTTGCCCTCGTCCCAAAGCTTCTGGGCGGCCTGCTTGTACAGGTCCAGGCGCTCGGTCTGGGCATAGGGGCCGTAGTCGCCGCCCACCTCGGGACCCTCGTCCCAGTCCAGGCCAAGCCAACGCATGGCGCGCAGGATGATCTGCGTGTTCTCGTCGGTGGAACGGGTGGGGTCGGTGTCGTCGATGCGCAGGATGAACGTGCCACCGTTTGCGCGGGCAAAAGCCCAGTTATAGATAGCGGTGCGGGCGCCACCGATGTGCAGCTTGCCCGTCGGTGAGGGTGCAAAGCGGACGCGAACGTCTGATGCCATGGAAATCTCCTCGATTGCAGGATGGATGTCTAACCGCACTAGTATAAAGCAACAATGCGACCTCCGCACAAAGGGCACCGACCCACTCATTGGGGACAGACTTAAATGACCATTCTTTGGGCAACCTGCCGGCACTTAGGTAAGGCTGATCATTTAAGTCTGTCCCCAATGAGTAGGTGCGGAAAGGGTGTGAATGTTTGATTTACGCGCTATGATGTGCCCTTGCATACAGAGCCCGGCGGAATGGTAACGGTCGCCGGGACACGTTTTTGAAAGGACAATCATGTCAGAAGAGCTTCGTTCCATCCCGCCCCAACACGGATCGTTTGTGTTTACGTCGGAATCGGTGACCGAGGGTCATCCCGATAAGATCGCTGACCAGATCAGCGACGCCGTACTCGACGCAATCCTCGCCAAAGAAATAGAGCTCCAGGAGCAGGGCTATATTGCGCCCAACGGCGTGCCCGCCAACGTGGAGAACGTCCGCTGCGCCTGCGAGACCCTCGTGACCACCGGCACCGTCATCGTTGCCGGCGAGATCCGTACCCAGGCCTACGTCGACGTGCAGGAAATCGCCCGCGGCGTCATCCGCCGCATCGGCTACAACCGTGCCAAGTTCGGTTTTGACTGCGATACCTGCGGCGTCATGAGCCTTATTCACGAGCAGTCACCCGACATCGCCCAGGGCGTCGACGAGTCGTTTGAGACGCAGACCGGCGCTACCAGCGACCCGATCGACTTGATCGGCGCCGGCGACCAGGGCATGATGTTCGGTTATGCCTCCAACGAAACCAAGACCCTCATGCCCATGCCGCACTACCTGGCGAGCCGCCTGGCCGAGCGCCTGGCAGCCGTGCGCCACGACGGCACCCTCGCCTACCTGCGCCCCGACGGCAAAACCCAGGTCACCGTGCGCTACGAGGAAGGCAAGCCCGTGGAGGTCACGACCATCGTCATCTCCACGCAGCATGCCGCCGAAATCGAGGACATGGGCAAGATCAAGGCCGATCTGATCGAGCACGTTATCACCCCGGTTATGGCTGCTGAGAACATGCCGTGGGACAACGCGGACATCTATGTGAACCCCACCGGTCGCTTTGTCGTAGGCGGCCCCATGGGCGACACGGGCCTGACCGGCCGCAAGATCATCGTCGACACCTATGGCGGCTACGGCCGTCACGGCGGCGGCGCCTTTAGCGGCAAGGACTGCACCAAGGTTGACCGCTCCGCCGCGTATGCCGCGCGCTGGGTCGCCAAGAACGTGGTCGCCGCCGGTCTGGCCGACCGATGCGAAGTCGAGCTTGCCTACGCCATCGGCGTTTCCAAGCCCCTCTCAATCATGGTCGACACCTTCGGTACCGCGCATGTTGCCGAGGACAAGATCGTCGAGGCCGTCGAGAAGACCTTCGACCTGCGCCCGGGCGCGATCATCCGCGACCTGGACCTGCGTCGCCCCATCTACGAAAAGACGGCAGCCTACGGTCACTTCGGCCGCGAAGACGCCGACTTCACCTGGGAAAAGACCGACCGAGTCAACGAACTCAAAGCAGCCTGCGGCCTGTAAATAGGTTCGCAGAGCCCAGACAGCAAAGCATTAGAACCAAAAGAAGTACCGGCCCCAACCGGTACTTCTTTTTATTTACACGGTGGTGTGAATATTTCGATGCGCAATGAACAGCACGTCCCCAGCTGATGAATTTTGACATCCAGCCACTCCAACCATGTATCCTAAGTTCCGAGGGCTTTGGTATTTGGTCGATCGCGAGTTCCGCACGAGCCGGAGGCCACTTAATGTGGCCTCCGTGCGAGCCAGGACTGTAGAGCAGGCGACCAAATACCAAAGCCCTCGGAACGGCGGGATAGAACAGGAGCGCATATGGCAGGCAAGCCGCAAACATTAGCTACGACCTCGGCATTCGAGATCTTGGGCCCCGTCATGGTCGGCCCCAGCTCATCGCACACCGCCGGCGCCCTGCGCTGCGCCCAAGTTGCCGCCAGCCTGCTGGAAGGCCGCATCACCAAAGTCACCTTTGGCCTGTGGAACTCCTTCGCCCACACCTACCGCGGCCACGGCACCGATCGTGCGCTCGTCGCGGGCATCCTGGGCCTCGACACCGACAACGAGAACATCAAGCAGGCCTTCGACCTCGCAAGCGAGCAGGGCCTCGAATATCACTTTGACATCAAGGGCGACGACGCCTCCATCCACCCCAACACCGTCGACATCGATATGGTCGACGCCACGGGCGCCACGGCGCAGGTCCGCGGCGAGAGCTTGGGCGGCGGCAAGATGCGCATCAGCCGCATTAACGGCGTCGGCGTCGACATCTCGGGCATGTATTCCACGCTCTTCGTGGCGCACCAGGACGTCCCCGGCGTGCTCGCAGCGCTCACCAACCTGCTCGCCTACGCCCATGTGAACATCGCCTTCTGCCGCACCTACCGCACCGAAGTGGGCGGCCAGGCCTACTCCGTCTTTGAGACCGACGGCGCCCCCGACGACACCGTCGTCCCCATGCTCCGCAAGCTCGACAATGTCGATTACGCGACCTTTATCGAGCTCCCCGGTTCTGCCTCGTCGCTCTCCCCCGGCGTCTCGGCAAAGGAAATCTTCGACGACGGCGAGCAGCTGCTCGATGCGTGCGAGGAACTGGGGCTCAACATCGGCGCCGTCATGGCCGTGCGCGAGGCACGTCTGACCGGCGAGGCACACGCTATCGCCGCCATGCGCCGCGTACTCGACGTCATGCGCGAAGAGACCACAGCCCCCATTTCCAATCCACAGCGCTCGCTCGGCGGCCTCATCGGCGGCGAGGCAAAGCTTGTCGATGCCACCAGCCGAAACGATCTGAGCATAAGCCTAATGGGCGCCGTCCAGACCGACGCCGTGGCCCGCGCCATGGCCGTGCTCGAGCGCTCCGCCACAATGGGAGTGATCGTCGCCGCCCCCACGGCCGGCTCCGCAGGCGTCGTGCCCGGCTGCGTGCTGGCGCTCGCCGACCATCTGCAACTGGACGATGAGCAAGTCATGGACGCCCTCTACTGCGCCGCCGCCATCGGCCTCAACCTCACCACGAGCGCCTGTGTCGCCGGCGCCGAGGGCGGATGCCAAGCCGAGGTGGGAAGCGCGGCCGCCATGGCCGCCGCCGCGCTGGTGCAGATGCTCGGAGGCACGCCTGAGCAGGCACTCGACGCCAGCTCCATCGCCCTGAGCAACCTGCTGGGCCTGGTCTGCGACCCGGTGGGCGGCCTCGTGGAGGTGCCGTGCCAAAACCGCAATGCCATCGGCGTGGCCGCGGCATTTAGCTCGGCGCAGCTTGCACTTGCCGGTATCAAGAGCCTGGTGCCGTTTGACCAGATGGCGCACGTCATGCTCTCCGTGGGCCACGCGTTGCCGGCCACGCTGCGCGAGACGGCAAAGGGTGGCATCGCGCAGGCTCCGGCCGCACTTTCGGCCTGTGCAAAATGCGGTGTGTGCGGATAGCGACAAAGAAAGACTCGAAGGTGGGACAAATGTCCCACCTCTTTTGAATGCCACCGTTTCCATACCACAAACAACTGGGTAATCGCTATAATGCAAGCCCAGTAAAAACACGATGAGCCGCAAGGCGAAATCCGAAGGATATGCATACGATGTCGCAAAACGATCGAACTCAACTGATTCCCGATCCGCAGCAGCCGAGCAGGCACACCGGCGGCGTTCAGTCGCCGCGTCCTATCGCGCCGAGCCGCGGTCAGCAGCGAGGTGCGGCAAACGTTTCCCAACGTCCGAACAAGCAGCATCAGCAGCGCCAGGCAAATGGCAATGCGCCCAAGCAGCCCCCCACGCACGCTCGAGGCGATCGCGGCCCCGCACGCAAACCCGCCGAGAACAATAAGTCGGGCAAAAAGACGACGCTCTTTGTCGTTCTGGGTCTTATCGTCATTGTCTATATCGTAGGCGTTGTAGCGTTTTCGCAGGTAGCCTACCCCAACACCACTATCCCCGGCGTCGATGTCTCGTTCTCCAACGCTTCGTCTGCCGCCACCAAGGTCAACTCGGCTTGGAAGCACTATAAGCTCACCGTGACAGGCGATGACTTTAGCTGGACCTATCAGCCCGAGTCCGATGAGCCCATTGTCGACGGCGAAGCTGCCGCAAAAGAGATTATCAGCCGCAACGAAGCCATTGTATGGCCGGTTCGCCTTGTAGAATCCTTAAGCGGCAAGACCAAAACAACCGCTAGCTCCAACGAAGTCGATCTTGATCAAGACGTCGACCTGTCCATGCTCTCCGACACCTTTGACCAAAAGCAGTTTGAGAAGGATCTGGGCGCCGCCATCGACGAGTTTAACGAGGGGCGTTCGGGCGCGTTCGAGGCCAATAGCTCCTATGACGAGCAGGCCGGCAAGTTTACCGTCGAGAAGGCGCGCTCCAACGAAAAACTCAACCGCGAGCATGTCATTAAGTATGCCGAGCTCGAGCTTGCCTCGCTGGCCGAGACCGTAGATCTTTCCAAGCTCGGCAACGTTGCCTATGAGCCACTCAATGGAACGCTGACCGATGATCAGATTCAGGCCGCATGCGATGCCGCCAACAACTTCTTGGGCGTCAACGTGACCCTCAAGCTCAACGGCGAGGATGCCGGCAAGGTTGATGGCAGCTCCGTGTTGCAGTGGATCAGCTTTGCCGATCCGGCCAACCCCACGCTCGATACGTCGCAGATCAGCAGCTGGGCAGCCGAGCTTGCCAACGGCTTTAATACCGTGGGCTCCACTCGCTGGTGGACGCGCGCCGATGGCAAGCAGTGCGCCGTCGAAGGCGGCGACTTTGGTTGGTCCATCGACAGCAGCTCGCTCGCCAAGCAGGTCGAAGACGCCATTAACAACAAGCAGACCGGCGAAATCGAGATCAAGTACTCCCAGAAGGCCGACACCTTTACCGCAAAGGGAGAGCCCGACTGGAAGGCATACATCGATGTCGATCTGTCCGAGCAGCACGCGCGCTACTACGACGAGAGCGGCAATATCGTGTGGGAGGCCAACTTTATCTCCGGCAAGCCGGGAGAGGACGCCACGCCCGAAGGCGTTTGGCAGATCAACAGCAACAATGGCGCCAGCAAGCTCATCGGTGCCAAGGACCCCGAGACCGGCAAGCCCAAATACGAAAGCCCGGTTAGCTACTGGATGCCGTTTGAGGGCAACATGATCGGCTTCCACGATGCCACCTGGCAAAACGACAAGAGCTTCGATAACGCCGAGTCGTACAAGTGGTGCGGCAGCCACGGTTGCATCAACCTGCGCCTGGCCGACGCCAAGGCACTTCACGACTGCATCAAAGTCGGCCTGTGCGTGGTTGTCCACTCGTAGTGCAACGCGCGCATTCCTACAACGTGGAGCCGCTGCGACCAATCTAACAGTTCCGAAAGAATCCGCCATATGCGCCCGCCTTACGCGACGAGCGCATATACTTATTGAGGAACTTTCTATAAAGGAGACGCTATGCCGAATGTCCCCACCATCACCCCAGGCCCGGATGATGCCGAGTACACGCCCGAAGGTGCCACCGAAACGATTCCTCTGATTAAAAACGTACATGCCGACAAGCAGAGCGAACGCACGAACGATACGGCCGAAATTTCCGATGAAGAGGCGTATGCCAAGCTCAAGGCAAAACGTGCCGAACGTCGACGCAAAAAGCTGATTCGACGCGGTATTGCCGCCGGCGTCGTAGGTGCCATCGCGCTCATTGCCATTGTCGCAACCCTGGTTATCAATGCGCAGCCGCAGGGCGCTAGCGGGCCTGTGACCGACATGGTGACCGAGGGCACGTTTACCACAACGGTCGAGGCGAAAGGCCAGCTCAAACCCATTTCGTCCTCAGTGGTCTCCCCTTCTGTCGACGGTACGGTCGATTCGATCAACGTGCAGGCAGGCCAATCCGTCAACGAGGGCGACGTGCTTATGACCATTAAAAACGACGAGCTCGATCGCAACGTTGCCGAGGCGCAGCGTGCAGTTGCAGCCGCCCAGGAAGACCTCACCAACGCGCAGAAAGCCGCCGCTGTCGCGCAGGCCACCCCAACGACGGACGTCGATGGAGCTTCCGCAGCGGCTGGCGTCTCCACCGCATCAGCGGACACGAACGCCGTATCGGCCGCGCAGCGCAGCCTCGCATCGGCCCAGGCAAACCTCGACCAGGCGAACGCCAAGGCCGCCAGCCGTACGGTCACGGCCCCGAGCTCGGGTAGCATCGTGGAGCTCAACGCCAAGGTGGGCGCCACGGTAACAGGCGGCATGATCATGGGCGAAAGCGATACAAGCGGCGGCAAGCAGTGCATGCAGATTGCCGACCTGTCCAAGATGAAGGTGACCGTGCAGGTGGGCGAAAAGGATATCGCCAAGATCGCCGTGGGCCAGAGCGCCAACGTGACCTATCCAGCGTTTCCCGATATCGTGAGCCAGGGAACGGTCACGGCCATCGCCTCGGTGGCAAACTCCGACTCCAACTCCGGCGGCGGCAGCGTGACCTTTAACGTCGACATCCTCATCGAAGCACCCGACAGTCGCCTTAAGCCGGGTATGACTGCCGAGGTCTCGGTAGTGACCGAGAAGCTCGACGACGTGGTTATGGTGCCGACCATGGCGCTGATGACCGAAGATGGCGAGCACTATTACGTCAATCTGGCCACCGATTCGGAAGGCAAGAAGACGCGCCGCGTGAAGGTGACCGTCGTGACGCAAAACGACAACGAGGCTGTAGTCGGTAAGACGCAGGTCAAGCGCGACGACCAGGGCAACGAGATCAACCCAGACGTCCCGGTTACCAAGTTACGCGACGGCGACACCATCGTGACGGATACCGGCACAGGCATGACGGCAGACGGTGGCGACAACATGCCTGCCGACGAGGGCAAGTAATGCGTCCCGTCATCGACATCCGCAACGTGCACCGCATCTTTGAGAGCGAGGCCGGTTGCGCCCACATCCTGCATAACGTAAGCCTGGCAGTAGATCCCGGTGAGTTCGTCGCCATCACCGGCCCCTCGGGCTCGGGCAAGTCGACACTCATGAACATCCTGGGCTGCCTGGACAAACCGACGGCGGGCGATTACTTCCTGCAAGGGCTCAACGTCGCCGAGCTCGACGATGATGAGCTCACCGAGGTGCGCGCGCTGAGCATCGGCTTTGTCTTTCAGAGTTTTAACTTGCTGCCGCGTCTGACGGTGATCGAAAACGTCATGCTGCCGCTATCCTACACCAATGTGCCGCGTAGCCAGCGCGAGATGCGCGCCGTGCACGCGCTACAAGCCGTCACACTGCCGGTCGACCATTGGGACCACCGCATATCGGAACTCTCGGGCGGACAGATGCAGCGCGTCGCCATCGCGCGCGCCCTCGTCAACGACCCGCCCATCATTTTGGCCGACGAGCCAACGGGAAATCTAGACTCGACAACCGGGGCACTCGTCATGGAAACCTTCCACAAGCTCCAGAAACGCGGCAAGACCATCGTACTCATCACGCATGACCCCGGCATCGCCGCCGAGGCCGATCGAGCCGTAACCATCCGTGACGGGCGAATCCATGACGGCGCATATGTCGCGCATACACCGAATACGTTACGCGGGGCCGTCAAAAACCTGCCCGCGATTTCTGCAACCACCAATCAGCCGAAAGGAGCGAAGGCATGAGCACCCGCGATCTTGTCCAAGAAGCCCTTCACTCGCTCGAGGCCAACAAGGGACGCAGCCTGCTCACCATCCTTGGCATCGTCATTGGCATCGCCTCGGTCATCGCCATGACTTCGCTCATCGGCGGCATCCAAAACAGCCTTGTCAACAGCCTGGGCCTCAATGCAGCCCGCATGATAGAGATCTATTCGTCCCAAGAACTCACCGATTCGGATGTGGAAAAGCTTCGCAAACTGGTGCCGCAGATTGAGCAGATCGGCATCGTCGATAGCGCCTATTCCGAGTACAAGGTCGGGGATAAAAGCTATACCGTCATGGCACACGGCGTCGATAGCGACATGCTCGATGCCGTGGGCGCCAGCAAGCTCGTTGCGGGACGTGTCTATTCACAGGCAGAGTCTCAATCAGGCTCGCGCGTGGCACTCATCAGCCGCGGCGGCGCCGATCAGCTTTACGGCAACGAACAGGACGCACTGGGGAAAACCATCAAGGTGTCCAACGGCGAGGTGCAGATTGTAGGCGTGATTGATGGCGGCAGCGACTCCATGGGCTCGCTCACGCTGTATATGCCACGCGAAACCATCTCCGGCCTGTTTGGCGACGAGAATCCTTCATTTCCCAGCGTGACGGCACTTGCCGCCGAGGGCACAGACATGGACGAGCTCTGCAAGACCATCGAGTCTAAGGTGCGCGCGATGAAGGGCATCTCGGAGGATGATGAGTACGACAGCGTATCGGCGACCTCCATGAAAAGCGCCATCGATGCACTCAACTCGTTTATGGGCGCCTTCTCGCTCATCATGGGCGCTGTCGCCAGTATCTCACTGCTTGTCGGCGGAATCGGCATTATGAATATGATGCTTACCAACGTGACTGAGCGCATCCGCGAGATCGGTATTCGCCGTGCCTTGGGCGCCAGTCGCCGCGATATCACCGCGCAGTTTTTGGCCGAGTCCTCGGCGCTGTGCGTCACCGGTGGCCTGCTGGGTGTCCTGATTGGCTATCTGCTGGCCTGGGGCCTCGCGATGTTTGCCGCAGGATCAGGGGTTCTCAACGAGCTCGGTGCCAGTGGGGAGATCACACCGAGCTTTTCAATCGCCACGGTGCTGCTGGCCTTCGGCGTCTCCGTCGGCATCGGCGTAATCTTTGGCTTCTACCCCGCTCGCCGCGCGGCAAAGCTCAACCCGGTGGAGTGCCTACGCTACCAGTAAGCCACCACCAGCTACCAGTAAGCCACCACCAACAAGTTGCGGTAAATTAGGGACTGAATATGCTATCTAGCAGCAAAAACAGACACTATTTCACCGCAACTTATTGAAGGGCTGTTTGCGCCAGTTCCGGGTGTCGTCCTCGAGCTATTGGCGGATGACGGGCTTGTACGGGTCGAGCTTGCTCGAGGCGATCCTCCTCGCGGGCGGGAGGGCGCGCTAGGCGCGGCGAGCGCCTAGCGCGCGAACTCCCGTAAGAGCGCGTCTTCCACTTCCCGAAGCGAAAGGGCCCCGCCTCCCTCGGCGGGACGGGTGACCACGATGCAGCGCGCTCCCACGTCGCGCGCGGCGGCGAGCTTCTCGGCCGTGCCGCCTACGGTTCCCGAGTCCTTGGTCACAAGCCACTGGGCGCCCACCTGCCGAAGCATCGCCTCGTTGAGCTCGCGGGTGAAGGGCCCCTGCATGCCGATGACGTGCGACGGCGAAAACCCCGCGTCGATGCACTTCGTTATAGCACCGGGCAGCGGGAGCACACGCACGAAGAAGCGCTCCGCGAAATCGGCGACGCGCGTGTAGGGAGCAAGCTCCTTGCTCCCCGTCGTGAGAAGCGCGCGACCCGGGTTCTCGGAGAGAAAGCGCGCCGCGCAGGCGATCGACGCGACCGACACGACGCCTTTGGGCAGCGCCTCGGCCGGGCGCGCAAGGCGCAGGCATCGTGCACCCACGGCGAGCGAAGCGGCCCGGATGTTGCCGCTTGCGAGCGTAGCGAAGGGGTGCGTGGCGTCGACGACGATGCGCGCGCCGGAAAGCTCGCGCTCCATGTCGGCCTCGTCGAGCCTGCTCGCATGCACCTCGATGCCCGGAAGCTCGCCCAAAAGCTCACCTCCGTACTCGGTTGCCGCGTAGGCACGGGCGGGGATGCCCGCCCCGCTCGCCCATTCGCACAGAAGGCGGCCCTCGGTGGTGCCGGCGAAGATGCGCAGCGCTGGCACGGATGCGGGGGCCGTCACTTCGCGCCACCCGTGCGCGTGATCTGGTAGAGCAGCGAGTTCATAATGGCGGCCGCCACGGTCGAGCCGCCCTTGCGACCCCTCGCGACGATGGCCGGCACGCGTCGCGCGAGTAGCTCCTCTTTCGCCTCGACCACGTTCACAAACCCGACCGGCACCCCAACGACGAGCGCGGGCGCGATCTTCCCCGCGTCCATGAGCTCGGCGAGGCGCAGAAGTGCTGTGGGAGCGTTGCCGACGGCCACGATGAGCGGACCCTCGATGCCGCAAGCTTTGTCCATGCTCGCAACGGCGCGAGTCGTGCCCGCGGCGCGCGCAGCCGCGGCGACATCAGGGTCGGCCATGTAGCACACGGCCTTGCAGCCGAGCTTCGCGAGCGCGGGCTTGCTTATGCCTGCGAGCGCCATGTTCGTGTCGGTGAGCACCGTGGCCCCTGCGCGCAGTGCGTCGAGCGCACAGTGCGCAGCGTCATGGGTGAACACGAGGGAATCGGCGTACGAGAAGTCGGCAGTAGTGTGGATGACGCGCTTCACGACGGGCTCTTCGAGCGGCGGGAACGTGCGGCCGCCGAGCTCTTCGGTGATGATCTCGAAGCTGCGCCGCTCGATGTCGCCGGGCGCCATCTCCTTGGAATCCATCTAGTACTCCACTCCTTCCCTTGCACATATCCCCTGAGAGTAGGGGTGTTTCTCGCACCGCATCTCGGTTATGTAGTCGG
The DNA here is from genome assembly GCF_902364355.1 of Collinsella aerofaciens. GTDB lineage: Bacteria > Actinomycetota > Coriobacteriia > Coriobacteriales > Coriobacteriaceae > Collinsella > Collinsella aerofaciens_AF. The sequence goes on along the minus strand of NZ_CABJDK010000010.1, from coordinate 29,365 downwards.
CCTTCTCCACGATCTTGCGGGAAGGCGCGCGCCCAGTGAGCGCTACTTCGACGCCGCGCGCGGACATATCGAGCGCGCGGTCCACGAGCGCCTCGTCGACAAGCCCCTTCGAAAGCGCGTCGAGCGCCTCGTCGAGCACGAGCAGCCCCTCCTGAGCGCCCTCGAACTCGGCGAGCGCGGAAGCGAGGTTCCCATCGTGCAGCTCGCACGTCGCGGCAAGTTCTTCCGACGTCATTGACCAGGTAAACTTGTCCGACACCTTCCCCGCGAACACGGGCACGCCGAAATGCTCGGCGAGCAGGCGCGCCTCCCCGCTTTCGCCGTCTTTCAGGAACTGCACGACGACGACGCGGCGGCCTGCAGCGAGCATGCGAAGGGCGAGGCCCATCGCCGCCGTGGTCTTGCCTTTGCCGTCGCCATGATACACGTGGATCATACGCCCTCCTCGATAATGCGGTAGACATACTCCATGTCGAGCGCCCCGCGCACGACGTCGGCCAGGCGGTCGAACTCGCGCGCACGGTGATCGGCTGCGGACGCTGCGCCCGCAGCACCCACCACGCTCTCGGGCAGGCCGCGCTTGCGCGCGAGCGAGCGCGCGAGGGCGAGCGCCAACCCCGGTTCGTCGAACAGGCCGTGGAGATAGGTTCCGAACACGTTTCCGCAGGCCGCGCCTTCTGGTTTGCCGCCAATCTTGCCTGCAGGGGCGCAGGAGACGGTCGTTTCACCGTCGTGAATCTCGTACCCGCGCGCCGTCATGCCGTTCCACACCGAGAACGCGCCTTGGGCGCCCGTGATGCGCAGCTCCGACTGGGCGAGGCGCTTTTCCTCCTTGAACACCGTACTTGCAGGGATGAGCCCGAGCCCGCGCGCGGTGCCAGCGCCTTCCCTGCCGTGCGGGTCGGAAAGCTCGTCTCCCAAAAGCTGGTAGCCTCCGCATATGCCGAGCACCGGCGTGCCCGCGCCCGAAAGCGCGCGTACACAGGCTCCGATGCCGCTAGCCGCAAGCCAGCGCGCGTCGTCGAGCGTGGTCTTCGAGCCGGGGAGCACCACCAGGTCGGGTCGGCCCAGATCGGTCGTCGAGGAAACGTAGCGCACGCCCATGCCTGGCACGCGCGAAAGCGGGTCGAAGTCGGTGAAGTTCGAAAGATGCGGAAGGCGCACGACGGCGACATCGATGACGCCGCGCGCCTCGCGGGCAGATAGGCGCGGCGCGAGCGAGTCCTCGTCATCCAGGTCGAGCGTAAGATACGGCACGACCCCCACGACGGGAACCCCGCACATCTTCTCGAGCGGGGCCAAACCCGGGCGCAGGATTTCCACATCGCCGCGGAACTTGTTCACCACAAGCCCCCGCAAAAGCGCGCGATCCTCGGGCGCAAAGAGCGCGACCGTACCGTAGAGCTGGGCAAACACCCCGCCTGGGTCGATGTCGCCCACGAGCAGCACGGGGGAGGACACGGCGCGCGCGAGCCCCATGTTGACGATGTCGTTTTCGGAAAGGTTGATTTCGGCGGGGCTGCCGGCGCCCTCGATGACGATGACGTCGTTTTCCTCCGCGAGCGAATCGAACGCCTCCAAAATCTGCGGCATGAGCGCCTTCTTTCGCGCGAAGTAGTCCCTCGCAGCGAAGGCTCCCTGGGCCTTGCCGGCCACGATGAGCTGGCTTCGGTGGTCGCTTTCGGGCTTGAGAAGGATGGGGTTCATGCGCACGTCGGGCGCGATGCCGCACGCCTCAGCCTGCATGATCTGGGCGCGCCCCATCTCGAGCCCGTCGGCCGTGACACCGCTGTTGAGCGCCATGTTCTGGCTCTTGAAGGGAGTCACGCGCAGGCCGTCCTGCGAAAGCACACGGCACAGCCCCGCCGCAAGCAGGCTCTTACCCGCGTTCGACATTGTGCCCTGGATCATGATGGGCTTCGCCCTACCCACGGGTATCGACCTCCTTCGCCGAGCCTCGGCCATCCGCGCCCGCCATAGCGCCGCCACAAGAAACGCCGCCCCGTTCGTCGGGTTCGCCTTCGCCCGATGCACCTTCCGCCCGAAGCGCGCGGCCGAACGCCATCGCAAGCCGGGCATTCTCCTTGCGCGTGCGCACCGCGACGCGGCACCAGAAACGGGACAGTACCGAAAACGAGTCGCACGTGCGGACCAAAACCCCCTGTTTATACAGGCGCTCGGGGATGTCTTTCGCCGGAGTGCGGACTAAAAGAAAGTTCGCATCCGATGGCACGACGGAAAGCCCGAGTGAGGAGAGCTCGTGGGAAAGCCACGCTCGCTCGCCCGCCAATACATCGCGCGTGCGCGAGACGTATTCAACGTCTTCCAGGGCGGCGATGCCCGCGGCCTCGGCGACCGAGGAAACGGGCCACGCCTGCCCCGCCCGGCGAATCCCCTCGATGAGTTGGGCGTTTCCGCTGATCAGATATCCCAACCGCAACCCCGCCATTCCGTAGAGCTTGGTGAACGCGGAGAGCACGGCCACATGGCGCGAACACGCGGCACGTGCGGCCACGCTCCTTTCGCGGGCGTCGGGCGCAAATCCGAGGAAGCACTCGTCCACGACGAGCAGCGCGCCCACCTGCTCGCAGCGGCAAGCCGCGGCATCGATCACGCTGGGGTCGACGAGGCGCCCCGTCGGGTTGTTCGGATTGCAGAGGTACGCCACATCTCCCGGACCCTCGATCGCGCGGGCGAAGGAGGCGGGCACGTCGAAGTCGTCCGCTTCGGAGAGCGGGAACTCCTGCACGCATGCGCCGTAGTACGATGCCGCCTCCGAATATTCAGAGAACGTCGGCGCGCACACGACGATGCGTTTCGGGCGCACCGCCGCGGCGAGCCGCCAGATGATGTCGGACGCGCCCGCGCCGCAGACGATAGTATCTTCGGGAATGCCCTGGGCGCGCGCTAGGGCGCGAACGAGGGCGAGGCTTTCCCTATCGGGGTAGGCGTCGATTCGAGAAAGCGCCTTGCAAGCTGCGGCGACGGCGCGCGGCGAGGGGCCTGCCGGATTCACGTTCACCGAGAAGTCAATGAGGTCGGAGGCGCCCCTATCGCAAGCGATGCCGAGCGATTGCGCGCTGCCCCCATGCGTACGGGCGCGCAGGATTCCCCCGGCAGCCCGGGGCGCGGCGTGGTCTTCCCTCATGCCATCGCCCCCACGGCGAGCACGACCGCCGCGCGCGCGGCGCCGAAGACGACGAGCGCGCATACGGACGCAGCGAGCATGAGCCTTGTCGCCCGGGCGATGTCGCCCCACTCGATTTCGCGGGACGCGTCTCCTATCGTCGGTTTCTCAACGAGCTTGCCGAAATACACCGCGGGTCCCGCCAGGCGCAGCCCGAGCGCGCCCGCGCACGCTGACTCGGTCTGCGCCGCGTTCGGGCTCGCATGGCGACGCCTGTCGCGGCGCCAGATGCGCGCCGCCCCGCGCGCGTCGAGCCCGACGATCGGGCACACGACGATCATGAGCAGAGCCGATAAGCGCGAGGGAATCCAGTTCAGCGCATCGTCGAGGCGCGCCGAAGCGCAGCCGAAGTCGATGTAGCACTCGTTTTTGTAGCCCACCATGCTGTCGAGCGTGTTCACCGCCTTGTACGCCATGCCCAAGGGCGCACCCCCGATCATAAGGTAGAAAAGCGGCGCGATGACGCCGTCGCTCGCGTTCTCCGCCACCGTTTCCACAGCGGCGCGCGCGACGCCCTGCTCGTCGAGAACAGACGTGTCGCGTCCCACGATGAGCCCGACGGCTTCGCGCGCCTCGACAAGTCCGCCCTTCGAGAACGCGCGGGCCACGGCCAGGCTCTGGCGGCGCAGCTCGCATGCCGCGAGAATCTGATAGCTCGCCCATGCCTCGGCCACGAAGCGCAGGCCGGAGTGAACCACGCCGCAAAGATGCAGGATTCCCCAGGTCAAAAGCCCACACGCAAGCGGAAGCGCCACGGCGAGCACAAGCCCTGCGGCGCGCGTGCCCGCGGACGTTTGCGGGAATGCGCGCCGCAGGCGGCCTTCGGCCCACGTGATCGCGCGCCCCATGGCGACGACGGGATGGGGAAGCCAGCGCGGGTCGCCGAAGGCAAGGTCGGCCGCGAACCCGGCGGCGACGGCAAGAATCGTCATCACCGGGCATCGCCCCCCGAAGCGGGGCGAACGTCGCGAAGGCAGCGCCCATCCCAAGTGGCGGCCCATGCGCCGCCCGGCTCGGTATGCACGTCGAAGTATCCCATTTTCGGGACAGCTAGCTCGGAGAGCAGCGCTTTCACGGTACCCGCGTGAACGACGAAGACGGCGCGCCCACTCCCCTGGGCGCGCTCCGATTCGCACGCCTCCCGAAACGCCGCGATGACGCGGCGGGTGAAATCGCTCTTGCCCTCGCCATGCGGGCAGCGCGTCTCGCACCAGGAGTCTACCCAGGCGCGATAGCGCGCATCCTCTTTAAGCTCGGCGGCGCTTCGCCCCTCGAAGTCGCCGAAATCCATCTCGCGCAGACCGGGGCACGCCATAAGCTCCGCGTTCGGGAAGAGGATGCGCGCCGTCTGGTCGGTGCGGGCCATGCCGCTCGTGATAACACGGAACACGTCACGATCGCACGCGAGGTCGCGCAAAGCGCGCTCGCCCGCACTCGACAGGGGCTCGTCGGTGCCCGCCCCGCTGTAGCGGTGGTCTTCCGTGCCCGCCGTGGCACCATGGCGCACGAAGACGACTTCCAAAGGCGCACCCGCGCCCTGCGTCCCTCGAGGTGCATCGGCAAGGTTTCCTTTGATGACCTGGGGAATCCCGCACGTCATGCGCACGACGACGTCGGCGCGCGCAGCGAGCGCGCATCCCAGGCGCCCCGCGCGCTCGCGCCATTGGGCGTCTTCCGCACTCATGGGGACGACCCCCGAGCCGACCAAGGGCAGAATCACTGCGTCGAAGCCGATCAGCCGCTCGAGCGCCCGGTCAGCGTCGAGCGCGCGTACGAGTTCCTCAGCACGGTATGCGACGCGGCCGGCAAAAGCCGCGGGCACGCCGCCCTCCGCAAGCTGCGCCGCATCGACGAAATCGTCCGCCGCGAACCCGAGTTTTTCGCGCACGAAGGTCCTCTTCCCCGAATGCGCGCCACCTACCACGAGCATCATAGGAGCATGCCCCCCACCACCAGCATGGCAAGCATCGCGAGCTCGGCCCATTGCAGAAACCATCCGGCCAAATCCCCCGTCACCCCGCCGAAGCGGGACAGGGCAACATGGCGGTACCACGCGAGCACCAAAAGCCCCGCCACCGCCATAAAGGCGCCGACGGCCTGAGCGCACGCGACCATCCCTGCAGCCGAAGCCGCAGCGAAAGCGCAAAGCGGCACGACGATCGCCGCGCGCTTCTTCGCAGGCGAGAGCCCCGCGGCCATGCCGTCCGCCCGCGCGGCAGGCCAGCATTCAACGGCGAGTCCCGAAAGCGCGCGGGAGAACACGAGCGAGCACAGAAGCGCGAGGAACGCCCCCGCCGTAAGCGGCAGCGCGGTGAAAAGGGAAAACTGCAGAATAAGGTACACAACAACACCGATGACCCCGAAGGCGCCCGCCCGCGGGTCGTGCATGATCTCGAGCTTTCGCTCGCGCGGGGCCCAACTTGCAAGCGCATCGGAGGTGTCGCAGAGCCCGTCTAGGTGGATGCCTCCCGTCACCGCCACAGGCAGCGCCACGAGCACAGCCGCGACGATGGTCGCGGGCACGCCGAGCAGGTTCGCCACGTACCCCCACGCCGTCATGAGGAAGCCTTCCGCAAGGCCCACCAGGGGAAACGCGGCAAGCGCATGGGTTGACCCGAAATCGGTCCAGGCCGATTTCGGAACGGGGATACGCGAGAACGTTCCGAACGCCGCGCCGATTGCCTCTACTATCTTCACCTTGTAGGTCCTTCACCTTTCATCCACACGGGAATCCCGCATACCACTTCGACTGCGCGGTCGGCCAGCGCCGCCACACCCGCGTTCACGCGCGCGAGCGCGCGCCTCCATGCCTCGGTCCCTTCATCGTAGCGCATCCCATCGGCGAACACGTCGACGGTGACCACCACCGTATACGCAGCGGCCTGAGCGAGCCGTTCAATGCCTCCGAGCACCTCGCGCGCCGCAACGTCGGGGTCACGCGGGGACAAGCCGCCTTCCGCGAAGAGCTCGTTCGCAACCAGGTTGCCCACGTCCTCCAAAAGAAGCGTGCAGCCGCGCGGAAGCCCGGGCACTGCGGCGCCCACGTCACGCGTGCACTCGAGGGTAGAAAACCCCTTGCCCTCGCGCAGCGCCCGATGGCGCGCGATGCGGCGGGCGCCCTCTTCCCCGAAGGGCTCCATCGTTGCCAGGTACACGCGGGGGCCGTCGCGCCCGAGGCACAGGGACTCGGCGTAGGCACTCTTGCCGCTCGCGGCGGCGCCGATGACGAGTGTCACCGTCATTTCCCAGCCTCGAAATGCTCGTAAGCAGCCATGCCAGTCGCCGTGAACGTCTTCCCATCCCGGTACACGCGCAGTGCCGAATCCAAAAGGGGCAGATACGCCATGGCGCCCGCGCCCTCGCCCAAGTGCATGCCTGCGTCGAGGGGTGCCTTTATGCCGAGCTCGCGAAGGAGCTCCTGGCTTGCGGGTTCGCTTGATGCGTGGGTGCCCACGAGGTAGCCCAAGGCGTTGGGGCACAGGCGCGCCGCGCACAGGGCCGCCGTGCAGGATATGACCCCGTCGAGGAGCGCCGGAGCCTTCGAGGCCGCGGCCCCCAGGTAGAAGCCGCACATCGCCGCGATGTCGAAGCCGCCCACCTTCGAGAGCACGTCGATCGGGTCGGCGGGATCGGGCGAGTTCACGTCGATAGCGCGCTCGACCACGTCGCGCTTGCGCGCGAGCGAGGCGTCCGAGAGCCCCGCGCCGCGCCCGACGAGGCTCCGCGCGTCCGCCCGGATGAGCACTGCGGCCACCGCCGCCGAGGTGGTCGTGTTGCCGATGCCCATCTCGCCCGCGGCGAGAAGGCGCACGCCGGCGCGGGCAAGCCCGCACGCGACGGCGATTCCGACCTCGATCGCGCGCACGGCCCCATCGCGAGACATAGCGGGGCCGTGCGCGATGTTGCCGCTCCCCCGCCGCACGTTCGCGCGCACCATGCGCGCGTCTTCTATGCCCCGGGCCATACCCACGTCGATGGGCACGACCTCGGCACCCGCGAACGCCGCCATGCGGCAGGCGCTCGTGGCCCCCTCGCACATGTTGCGCGCGACGGCTCGCGTCACGTCTTGCCCGCTTTGCGACACGCCTTCGGCAACGACCCCGTTGTCGGAGAAGAATACCGCGAGCGCACGGGGGAACTCGGCCACCTCGGCGCTCCCCTGAGCTGCGGAGATACACGCGACGGCATCTTCAAAGTCGCCCAATCCCCCCAAGGGGTGCGCGATGGAGTCCCACGCGGCGTACGCGGCGGCGCGGGCACACTCGTCTGCGGGCGCGATCCGGGAGAGCGCGGCTTCGAGCACGGCGCCCGGCGCCGACGAGAACGCGCGCTCGACTTCCTCGCGGATGCAGGCAAGCGCGGTTTCGGTTGCTTCAGCCATGCCGTCTCCTCTCTGCGAACGACGCTGCGGCAGACGTGAACGCGCGCGCAACGTCGGAGTTAGCAGGATAGTACACATGCGGGAAGCCCGCCACCAGGGACGGGGTAGTCGTCATGCACGGCCAGCCCTTATCGCGCCGGGGCTTCTGCGCCCAGAAGTCGCCGCCCGGGCAGGTGGACTGCCAGTAGTGGAACTCGTGCGCGCGGATGCGTGTGCCGAGCGGCCCGTAGAGCCCGTCGCGTTGGGAAGTGAGCTCCACGTACCCGAAATGGGACAGCCTTCCCCCGTTCTCGCTCGCGCCCTCAAGGGCGCCAGCAACAGGCCAGCGCCGCCCCTCGCTATCGGCGATTTCGCGCTGCAGGTACAGAAACCCACCGCATTCGGCGACCGTCGGCATGCCGGATTCCACCGCGCGCCGCACCGCCTCGCGCATCGGCGCGTTCTCGGAGAGCTGCCGCGCATGGAGTTCCGGGTAGCCGCCTCCCAGATAGAGGGCGCTTGTCCCCCGGGGCAACTCGCTAGCACGCAGGGGGCTGAAAAAGGCCAGCTCGCAACCCAGGTCCTCGAGCGCGCGCAGATTCTCCTCGTAGTAGAACGAGAACGCCTCGTCACGCGCGACGGCAACGATGGGCCGCGCTCCCGCGATCGGCTCCAACCGGTAAGGTTCCTCGCAGATATCGGGTGCCGTCGCCGCTATTTCGAGCAAGCGGTCGACCTCGACGCTCTTTTCCACCAGCTCGGCCATCTTGTCGATGCGCGCGGAGAGCTGCTCGACCTCGTCGGCGGTCACAAGCCCCAGATGCCGGCTTTCGAGCGAGAACGCCTCGTCGGCGGGGATATTCCCCAAAACCGCGACGCCCGTGTGCTTCTCGATCGCAGGCGCCGCGTAGGCGCAGGCAGCGGCGCTCGTCTTGTTCAGCACGACGCCGCGCACGTTCGCACAAGGCAGGAACTCGGCGATGCCGCGGATTACGGCGGCGAGCGATAAAGACGCCCCGCGCCCGTTCACCACTAAAACGACCGGCGTTTCCGTGTCGCGCGCAACCTGGTAGCTGCTCGCGTCGGCCACGCCGGGCGCCATGCCGTCGTAGAAGCCCATAACCCCCTCGAGCACCGCGACATCCGCGCCCGCGGCGCCGCGTGCGAGCAGGGCGCGCAGCGTCGGGGCGTCGGTGAAGAAGCCGTCTAAATTGCCCGAGCGCGCACCCACGACGCGGCGATGAAAGAGCGGATCAATGTAGTCGGGGCCGCATTTAAAGGCCGCGCATGCAAGGCCGCGGCGCGCAAGCGCGCGCAGGAGCGCGCACGTGACGACCGTCTTGCCGCTCCCGCTCGAGGGCGCAGCGACCATGAAGCGCGGGATGGTCGTGCTCACCGGGCGCCGCCTTCCCCACCTGCGGCGTTGCAGTTAGCAAGCGAGACCACCTCAACGGATGGGTTCCCCTCGGCAGAGGGGTCATCCCCGACAGGCGACTCGGCAAGCGCCCCGACTTCGGTAAGCTCCTCGGCATCCGCGCCCGCACCACGCGCGCTGACGAGGAACACGGGGTTTTGCGCCTTCATAAGATGGTGCGAGCCTACAGCCTCCGCGCGGGCGGCCGACACCTGGCACGCCTCGAACCCCTTAAAGCGCGAACCCGAGAGGAGCGCGCACGCCTCGGTGAGCGTCTCAACGGTGACGCATGGCACGCACAGGCGAACCCGCGAGTTCTTCTCGAGCGCCGCCTCCACGATGGAGGAAAGCTCGCCCGCGCTCCCGCCGACGAACACGGCGTCGGGGACGGGCAGTTTCGCGAGCGCTTCGGGGGCGACACCGGGGACCGCATGCACGTTGCCGCACCCGAATGCATCCGCGTTCTCTCGGATGAGCTGCACGCCGGCCGCGTTGCGCTCGACCGCCCATACCGACCCCGCTCGCGCGACGAGCGCCGCCTCGATCGACACGCTCCCCGTGCCGGCGCCGACGTCCCACACGGTGTCGGTCGCGGTAAGGCGCAGCTTCGCGAGCGCGACGGCGCGCACCTCCTGCTTGGTCATGGGAACGTCGCCGCGGATGAAGAGCTCGTCGGGAATGCCCGAGGAAGCGTACGGCCAGCGGGGGCTCGCGGCGCGGGATGCGCCCGCAGAGTCCGCCGCGAAAGAAGCCGCCGCGGGCGCAGACGCGCCGGCCGGCGCCTCGGAGGCTGCGCTAGAGCCCGCAGGCGACCCGGCGCAGCCTGCGAACTCGATAAGCATCACGTTCAAGTCATCGAACGTCTGACCTGCGATTTCACTTGCAGTCGCGCAGGTGATGCGCTCGTCGGGGTACGAAAGGCGCTCGGCCACCGTCACGCGCGCGTCCCCGAAGCCCGCCTGCACAAGCTCGCCCGAAAGCCGCGAGGGGTCTTCCCCGCCCGACGTGGCGAGGAAGAGCTCACCTGCGCGCTCGGCCTCGGCCACGATGTCGCACGCCACGCCGTGAGCGCTCGCGAAGCGCCAATCCTGCCATGGACGCGCGAGGCGCGCGGCGAGATACGACGCTGAGCTTATGCCGGGAATGACGCGCACGTCCACCCGCGCGTCGCCGGAGAGCGCCTCCACCAGGCGGCGCGCGCCGCTGAACAGCCCCACATCGCCCGTCATCACGACCACGGCGCGCTGCCACGACGCCGCATCGGTGAGCGCGGCGACGATGTCCGCCGTCTTCACGAGCTCGCATCTCACCACGTCGGGCGGCACGTCGATGCCGACAAGCGCGCGATGAGCGCCGATGACCACGTCGGCGATGTCGATCGCGTCGAGCGCCGCGCGCGAGAGCAAGTCGGGGTTTCCGGGCCCCGCCCCGATGATCGTTACCTTTCGCATGGAATCTCCCGATACCCGCGCGGCGTGACCATACGGCCGCCTACGCGCTTCGTGTCCGCGTTGCCGACGAACACGGTGGTGAACATGTCGGCGTCGAACTCCCCCAGCTCGGAAAGCCTGCACATGCCCGACTGCTGCCCCTCGCGCCCGATGTTGCGTACCCAACCGCAGAGCGTGTCGGGGGCCTTCCATTCGAGCATAATCTTCGCCGCGCGCGAGAGCCTGTCGGCGCGCTTTCTGCTGCGCGGGTTGTACAAACAGATGCAGAAGTCGGCGCTCGCCACGGCGGCGAGCCTGCGCTCGATGACCTTCCACGGCGTGAGCAGGTCGGAGAGCGACACGACCGCGAAGTCGTGGGCAAGCGGGGCGCCGAGCACCGCCGACCCGCTCTGAGCCGCGGTGGCCCCGGCGATAACTTCCACGTCTACATCGGGGTAGTCCTCCGCAAGCTCCAGCACGGGGCTCGCCATGCCGTACACGCCCGCGTCACCGCTGCACACGAGCGCCACGGCTTCTCCGCTCTGCGCGCGCGAAAGCGCCAGACGGCACCGTTCGACCTCGTGCATCATCGGCGTCGCGAAATGCGCCGCGTCGGGCACGGCGGCGAGCGCGAGCTCCACGTATTTCGTGTACCCCACAACGATGTCGGCTGCCTCGAGCGCGCGCCGAGCCGCAATCGTCATGCCGTCGGGGCCGCCCGGGCCGATCCCCACCACGAAGAGCTTTCCCATCACCGCTCCTTAAACGAAAGTTCGATAGTTACCTTGGAAAACGCGACGGTCACGCCGCCGTGAGCGAGCTTCGGGAAGAAAAGTTTGCCCCCGCCCGCGAGCGCCGCGCGCTCGCACACGTTGTCGACCCCCACCGTCGCGCGAACGAAATCAGATGGCGAAACGCTGCCTTCGACCTGGGACAACTCCTCTGCGGAATACGTCGCAAGCGGGATATTGCGCGCGCGGCAGAAGGCGAGCAGACCCTCCTCGTGCGCCTTCACGTCGATCGTCGCCGCCTCGCGCACGGCCGAAGGCAAGATGCCCGCCTGCCCGCACGCGAGAAGAAACGCCTCCCCGATCGCTTCGGCGCACGCACCGCGGCGGCACCCTATGCCCGCAACGATGCAGGGCACGACAAGGCGAAGCGGCTCGGGCGCAGGCGCCTGCGCCCGCACGCCCGCCGGCTTCCCCGTCTCACCGGCGGGTACGACCTCGCCCGTTGTCTCCGCCACGCGAACGGACGCACCTGCATTCGCGCCAGCGAACGGCGACACGACGATATCGGCCCGAGCGCGGTCGGACGCAATGTCAACCCCCTCAGGCGGCTGTCCCGAAATCGGCATGTCGGAATAGAGCGCCACGCGCCCGCCCGAAAGCAGCCGCGCCGACACTCGCTTGATAGCCTCGGGATTCGAAACGGCGAGCCCCGCACAGCGAGCCCACGTATCCACCGCCCACACGCCGCGGACGTCGGTCGCCGTGGTGATGACGGGGGTGGCCCCTGCCGCGCGTGCCACAATTTGCGCAAACTCGTTCGCACCGCCCAAATGCCCCGACAAAAGCGAGACGGCAAAGCGACCTGCCTCGTCGATCACCACAACCGCGGAATCGTTTGCCTTCGAGGCGGCATGCGGCGCGATCGCCCGCACGGCGATGCCCGCCGCACCCACGAACAGGAGCGCGTCCGACGCTTCCCACGCGAGCGCCGTCCATGCGCGCAGGTCGGCCTTCCCCTCGCCGAACCCGCGCGAAACGGAAACGTTCCAGCCAGGGTCATCTTCACCTGTCTGCGCGCAATCGGAAAGCGCGCGTGCGGTGCGCTCCGCCAACGCATACCCCCTCTCAGTGAACGCTATGCAGGAAACCCTCATCTAGCGCACCACCATCGTCGAGAAGTAGCTGCCCCGATCGGGCACATCGTCGAGCGAGCGGTACACGCGCTCGCCCGGAAGCCCACAGTCCTCTACGAGCTCGGCACCGTCGAAGGCGCCCTCCTCGCGAAGGATGCGCATCGTGTCCGCAAGCGAGCGGCGCGCCTTCATGACCACCTTCGTCCCCGGCCAGCCGATTGCGCGGCGCACGTCGTCGTAGCCGCCGGGCACGATGTGCAGAGGCGACGACATCTCGGGCGTGAGGTCGCGCTCGAGCGCCGCGGCGACCGCGCAGAAGCTCGGCACGCCGGGAATGGCGCGCGCCTCGAACCCGCGGGCGCGCACGTCGGGCGCTATGCGCTGGAAGGTGGCGTAGATGCTCGGGTCCCCCAGGTTCAGCAGCGCGACGTCGCGGACCGCATCCAGGTGCGCGACAAGCTCGCGAACAAGCGAGGCATGCTCGGTCGCGCGGCGCACGGCGTCGCGCGTCATCGAGAATCTCACGGGGATCACCGTCTTGCCTGTAAGGTCGACGGCGCCGCGCACGATGTCGAGCGCGACCATGACCCCGTCCGCCGTCTGCGGTGCGGCGATGACCGGACACGATTCGATTGTGCGGACGGCCTTGATCGTGAGCAGCTCGGGGTCGCCAGGCCCCGTGCCCACCCCGTACAGCACGCCTCTACTCATACGTAGCCCCCAATTCCCCGATAACTGCATCGGCGCCCGACGTGCGGAAAAGCTCGCAGCGCTCGGCGTCGAACACGACCGCGGCGATGTCGCATGCGCCCGCCGCGCGGCGGCGCAACCTGTCCTCGATTGCCGCAGCGAGCGAGGCGCGCGCAGCGTCCCCCACGCCGGCGGCCTCGATTACCTCGAGCGCCGCCGTGGTCGTGACCGACGACATGATCTCGCACACGGTCTTCGCGCCCGCGCCGGCCAAGGCCGCGTGGGCGGCCAGAATCTCCGCGCGGCAGTCGGCGGTACGCGAATGGGTGTCCATGATGCCGCCCGCGACCTTCACCAGCTTGCCGATGTGTCCCACAAGAAGGACATTGGTAAATCCCTCGCGAACGCAGCAATCAATCGCATCGCCCACAAAGTTGGAGATGAAGACCACCGGCGCACCGTTTAGGTGAAAATGCCCCGAGATGAACTGCGCGCCGTAGTTGCCGGGCGTGAGCACAACTCCGCGCCGCCCCATAGCCGCATGCTGCCGGATCTCGAGCTCGATACTGTCGCGCAAGGCAGCGAGGCTGCGCGGCTCGACGATGCCCGTCGTGCCCAGGATGGAAATGCCGTCCTCTATCCCCAGGTGTGGGTTGAAGGTCTTTTCGGCAAGGGCAACACCCTCGGGTACCGAAATCGTCACAGCAATATTTCCAGAAAAGCCGTGCGCGGCGCACACCTCGCGCACCGCCGAAGTGATCATCGCGCGCGGCGTCGCGTTGATAGCGGCCGACCCCACCGGCTGCTCGAGCCCGGGCAACGTCACGCGCCCCACGCCCACGCCGCCATCGACGGAAACTTCCGATTCGCGCGCGGGCACGCCCTTGCTGCCCGCAGCGCCCGTGCCCGACCCCGCATGTTCCACGCGCGCGTACACGAGCACGCCGTCGGTCACATCGGCATCGTCGCCTGCGTCCTTTCGCACGGCGCACTGGGCGCACCCCTCGCCGATACATGCGTCAACCACGTCCGTCTCGACAGGCAGCCCGCCGGGGGTGACGATCGACACGCGGCCGACGGGCTTTCGTGACAAGAGCATCTCGCAGGCCGCCTTCGCCGCGAGCGTGGCGCAGCTCCCCGTGGTATAGCCGCAGCGCAGGCGGGTCGTCCCGGTATATATGTAGTGCTCGAAGGCCACGCTAGCTGCTCGCCTTCCGATACCCCGTGGCAAACGAAGGGTCGTAAAGCTTGCTGCGCTCGTACGACTCCGCTTGCGCGCCGTCGTGCGCAAGCCCGCCGCGAGCTCCGAGCACGCGGCCCACCACCACGAGCGCCGTGCGGTCGATGCCCTCTCGCGCGCCCGCATCGGCGAGCGTGCCCACTGTGCAGCGCACCACGCGCTCCTCAGGCCAGGTCGCCTTGTACACGAGCGCCGCCGGCTCGTCGGAGCTGCGGCCCACGGCCAAAAGCTCGGCGGAAAGCTCGGCGAGCATACCCGAGCTCAGGAAGATGACCATAGTCGAGCCGCTTTTCGCCATGGTGCGCATGCCCTCGCCCGCGGGCATGGGGGTACGTCCGGAAAGCCGCGTGATCACGACCGACTGGCTGATTCCCGGCAGCGTGTATTCCTGGCGAAGCGCCGCCGCAGCACCGCAAAAGCTCGACACGCCGGGCACCACCTCGTAGTCCACGCCGCGCGCGTCGAGCGCGTCCATCTGCTCCTGGATGGCGCCGTACAGGCACGGGTCGCCCGTGTGCAGGCGTACCACTTCCTCGCCCCGTGCATCCGCCGCGCACATCACGTCGAGCACTTCCTCCAAGGTCATGTGCGCGCTGTCGTAGACAACGCAGGATTCCTTACACTCGGCGAGCAGCTCGGGGTTCACAAGGCTCCCCGCCCAAACGACCACGTCGGCCGCGCGCAGAAGACGCGCCCCGCGCAGCGTGATAAGGTCGGCGGCGCCCGAGCCTGCGCCAACGATATGAATCATCCGAGCCTTCCCTTCCCGTTTCTCATCGCAACCGTTTACGCCGCCATTCGCGCAGCGGGCAAAACACGGCGCCTGCGGCGGCAATCGGCGCAAATACGCAGGCAGGAGACGCAATGCAGCCCGCCCTGGCTTTGACACGTTCACAAGTGCCCACTATCATAGTAAAAGTTTCGGCAACGAGCATATGACAATCGGATAAAAGGAAATGACCGGCGCGGCGCCCGCACAGCCCGCGCTGGCTTGCGGAGGGAACCAGGTGGGAATCCTGGGCAAGGGACATTACTGTATAGGACGCGCGGGCGAACCGCCTCGCGCCCCAAGCCAGACTGCTTCGCCTTTTCCTCACGGCATCGCCGTGGCGTTAGCTCCTTGTGAACCCCGAGGGGTGCGCTTTTCTTTCGCTTGTGCCGACAAGCAACTGTCGCCGGGGGACCGGCAAATCGAGGAAAGGAAAAACCATGTCCGACCAGATGTCACGCCGCGGCTTCATGGGCGCCGCAGCAACCGGAGCCGTCGCGCTCGCCGGATTCGCGCTCGCGGGCTGCTCCAACACCTCCGCGAGTTCCGAGAAATCGAGCGAAAAGGAGAAGGCCGCGAAGCCGGTCATCCTCGTCACGAGCTTCGGCACGAGCTACAACGACTCGCGCCACATCACCATCGGCGCCATCGAAGACGCTATCCGCGAGAAGTACTGGCAGGACTACGACATCCGCCGCGCCTTCACCGCGCAGATCATCATCGACAAGCTGAAGAAGCGCGACGGCATCACGATCGACAACATGACCGAGGCGCTCGACCGCTGCGTGGAAGACGGCGTGAAGGAAATCGTCGTGCAGCCGACGCATCTCATGGGTGGCCTGGAATACACCGACGTGAAAGACGAGCTCGACAAGTACGCCGACAAGTTCGACAAAATCTCGCTCGGCGACCCGCTGCTCACCTCCGACGATGACTACAAGAAGGTGGCCGCAGCCATTAAGGAGAACATGGCGTCCTTCGACGACGGCAAGACGGCGCTGTGCCTCATGGGCCACGGCACCGAAGCCGATTCCAACGCCGACTATGCCAAGATGCAGGAAGTGTTCAAGAACGAGGGCTTGACGCAGTTCTTCGTCGGCACCGTCGAGGCTGAACCGACCTGCGAGGATGTTATCGCCGCCGCGAGCGCCGCAGGCTACAAGAAGGCCGTGCTCGCGCCGTTCATGGTGGTCGCGGGCGACCACGCGAACAACGACATGGCAGACGAGACCGACCCCGACAGCTGGGCTGCGAAGTTCGTGGCCGCCGGCTTCGAAGTGACGTGCCTGCTCCAGGGTTTGGGACAGAACGTCGCGGTCGACGACATCTACGTCTCGCACGTGGACGACGCCATCGCCAAGCTGTAAACTCGCCGCGCACGGGGGCGCCGGTCGCGCCCCCGTGCAACGGGCATGCGCCTTTCCCCGACTGACGACGCATGCCCGTTGCATTCGCATCCCGCCCGCCCACCGCACGGCGCGGGCGGTCGAAGCGATTGAAAGGAACCCCTCCATGTTGAAGAAAACCCTCGTCTTCGCCCTGTCAGCGGCGCTTTTCGCGTTCTCGCTCGCCGGCTGCGGCGGAAATTCAATCGACAGCGCAAAGGCAAGCGATGCCGATTCCCAGGAAAAGACCGAACAGGCGGCCGATGCGCCCGAGGGCGCAAGCGCTGCCCCCATTACCGCCGACAAGGTGGCTGACGGCACCTATCCAATCACCGTAGATTCCAGCTCGAACATGTTCAGGATTGTGGACGCCCAGCTCATCGTGGAAAACGGCTCCATGCACTGCGTGATGACACTTTCCGGCACGGGCTACGGCAAGCTCTTCATGGGCACGGGCGACGAGGCTGCCGCCGCGAGCGAGGCCGACTTCATCCCCTATGTGGAAAACGCGGAAGGCAAGTACACCTACGACGTGCCCGTTGATGCGCTCGACGAGGACACCGCCTGCGCCGCGTGGAGCATTAAAAGGGAGCGGTGGTACGACCGCACGCTCGTATTCGAATCCGCCGGCGTCGATCTGCGCGCCGACGCACTGAAGTAACGCCATGCGGTCGATTCTTCCCAAGGGGGAAAACAGGAAGCGCCGCAGCATCGCGGCGCGCGTAATCGCCTGCGTTCTCGTCGCCCTGCTCGCGCTTCCCTTCGCGGGGTGCAGTGCGAGCCCGAACGCGACCAGTGCCACGGCGGGCTCTCAGGAATACACTGTGAGCGTCTCGCTTTCCGGCGGGTCAGGGCGCGCAAGCATCGCCTCACCAACCACAATTGTGAAGGATGGCGACACCTACACCGCGACCATCACCTGGTCGAGTTCGAACTACGACAAGATGACCGCCGACGGCGTGGACTACGCGCCCGTAAACGACGGCGGCAACTCCACGTTCGAGATACCCGTCACACTCGACGAGGACATCGCCGTGTCGGCCGAGACCGTCGCCATGTCGACGCCGCACACCATCGACTACACGCTCCACTTCGACTCATCCACCATGAAGGAGAAATCGGGCGACGATGCAAGCGGCGGCTCCCCTGCGGGAACGGCTTCAAGCGCCGCGGCCGACTTCCACAACGCCGATTTGGGCTGCGGCTGGGAGCCGACGGGGGCGCTTCAGCTTGAATACGCCAAGCACTTCACTGTCGACGAGTACGAAGGCGGCCTGCGGCTTATCTGCATTTCGAACGGGGAGCGCTTCCTCGTGGTGCCGCAAGATGCGAAGGTACCTGATGGGTTGAGCTCCGACATCGCGGTCATAAGGCGCCCCGCCGACAAGGTGTACCTCGTGTCGTCGGCAACGATGTGCCTGGTCGACGCGCTCGATGCGAACGACAATATCTTAATGTCGGGCACGAAGGCCGACGATTGCTCGGTCGCGGGCTTCAAAAGCGCGCTCGAAAGTGGGGCGATCGCCTACGGCGGCAAGTACAGCGCGCCCGACTACGAGCGAATATCGGCCTCGGGCTGCACGCTCGCCATCGAAAACACCATGATCAACCACGCGCCCGATGTGAAGGAAAAGCTGCAGAAGCTCGGGCTCGTCGTGCTCACCGAACAGTCGTCGAGCGAGCCCGAAGCACTCGGGCGCGTCGAGTGGATTAAGCTTTTCGGCGTCCTGTTCGACAAGGAAGACGAGGCCGCGCACCTGTTCAACGAGCAGAAGGCCCGTGTCGAGCAAACGTCGGGGCTCGCGTCGTCAGGTAAAACCGTGGCGTATTTCTACATTAACTCGAACGGGGCCGCCGTCACGCGACGGGCGGGCGACTACGTGGCGCAGATGATCGAGCTTGCAGGCGGCAGCTACGCGCTCGATGACGCGCAGACGGCGTCGACGTCAGGTTCGTCAGTAACGCTCGAAATGGAGCGCTTCTACGCGACGGCGAAGGATGCCGACATCATCGTCTACAACGGCACCATCGACGAATCGGTTGCCACCCTGAACGACTTGGTAGGTAAAAACGCGCTATTGTCGCAGTTCAAAGCCGTGAAGAACGGAAACGTCTGGGTCACAAGCGCCGACATGTACCAGCAGATGACTTCCACCGCCGACATTATCGACGAGCTGCACGGGGCGTTCAACGGCGATGACGCGAGCGACTTCCATTATCTGAGGAAGCTCGGCTAGCACCATGAGAAGCCGACTTTCCATGGCATACGACGAATCGGGGCGCGCCGCGCGGTGTCGCGTCGTGACGGCGCTGCTCGCTGTTGCCCTCATCGTGCTCGTCGGGGCCAACCTGTGCATCGGGAGCGTGCTCGTGCCCGCAGACCACATCCCCGGCATCCTTTCGGGCGGCGCGGCCAATTCCATGGAAAGCCAGGTCATCTGGGAGATTCGCCTGCCGCGCGTGCTTTCAGCCGTACTTCTCGGCGGGGCACTTTCGCTCTCCGGGTTCCTGCTGCAGACGTTTTTCAACAACCCCATCGCCGACCCATTCATCTTGGGCGTCTCCTCAGGCGCAAAGTTCGTCGTCGCGCTTACGATGATCGTACTTCTGGGCGCGAACCAGGCCATGTCCTCGCCGGCCATGGTGGCCGCAGCGTTTCTTGGCTCGCTTATCACCATCGGCTTCGTGCTCCTCATCGCACGGCGCATAAGTTCCATGGCCATGCTCATCGTGGCGGGCGTCATGGTGGGATACATCTGCTCGGCGGCGACGAACTTCCTCATCGCCTTCGCCGACGATCAGTCCATCGTGAACCTGCACAACTGGTCTTTGGGTAGCTTCTCGGGTTCGAGCTGGGACGACGTCGCGGTCATCGCGGTCGTAGTGATCTCCGTGAGCGCATGCGTATTCGCGATATCGAAGCCCCTTTCCGCCTTCCAGCTGGGAGAAGCCTACGCGAAAAGCGTCGGTGTGAACGTCGAACGCTTCCGCGTGGTGCTCGTCCTTCTAGCGAGCATGCTCTCCGCCTGCGTGACCGCGTTCGCTGGTCCGGTGTCGTTCGTAGGCATCGCGGTTCCGCATCTCGTGAAGTCGGCGCTGAAGTCGTCGAAGCCCATCCGCGTGATTCCTGCGTGCTTCTTGGGAGGCGCCATCTTCTGCGCGGGCTGCGATTTGATCGCGCGCACGCTGTTCTCCCCCGTCGAGCTTTCCATCAGCGCCGTCACCGCCATCTTCGGCGCGCCGGTGGTTATCGCACTCATGTTGAAGAAGCGGGTGAGGTAGATGGGGGAATTCGTGCCGCGGCCCAAAACGCAGGCTGACGGAGCGCCGCTTTTCCGCATAAGCGACCTGTCGGCGGGCTACGACAAGAAGGTCGTAGTCGAAGGCGTCGATCTGGAGGTTCGCGCGGGCGACGTCGTGGCGCTCATCGGGCCGAACGGCTCGGGCAAGTCGACCATCTTGAAAACCATCACACGCCATCTTGCACCGCTTGCCGGCGCGGTCGAGCTCGACGGGCGGGAGATTTCCCGATGGAAGACGGCGGAGTTCGCAAGGAACCTTGCCGTTATGCTGACGGATCGCCCCCGGACCGAGCTCCTCACCTGCCGCGATATCGTAGAGACGGGAAGGCATCCCTACACCGGGCGAATGGGCACACTCTCGCCCGACGACCATAGTCGGGTCGACGAGGCCATGAAAACCGCACATGTGGAAGAACTCGCCGAGCGCGACTTCATGCAGATAAGCGACGGGCAACGCCAGCGCGTCATGCTCGCACGCGCCATCGCGCAGGATCCGCGTGTGCTCGTGCTCGACGAGCCCACGTCGTATCTCGATATCCGCTACCAGATCGACCTGCTGCGAATACTTCGCCACCTTGCGAAATCGCGGAATGTGGCTGTCATCATGTCCATCCACGAACTCGAGCTCGCGCAGAAAAGCGCCGACAAGGTGATTTGCGTGAAGGACGGCCGGGTCTTCCGCGCCGGCGCACCCGAGGACATATTCACGCGCGAGACGATTGGCGAGCTCTACGGCCTTCAACATGGCACCTTCAACGAGCGCTTCGGCAGCGTGGAAATTGGGCGCCCGCACGGCGATGCGCACACGTTCGTCATCGCCGGCGCAGGTACGGGGTCGGCTGTGTTTCGCCAGCTCATTCGGCAGGGCAAGGCGTTCTACGCGGGCGTTCTGCACGAAGGGGACATCGACTGCGAGCTCGCGCGCGACCTGGCGGCGGAATGCGTGGCCGAGCGCGCCTTCGAGCCGATCGGGGATAAAACCATAGCCCGCGCCAAAGAGCTCCTCGTCCACTGCGCGCGCCTTATCGTGTGCCCCGCCGCCTTCGGCACCATAAACGCCCGCAACGCAGAGCTCGTCGAGTTCGCACGCTCGCATGGTATCGAGGTCATGCGAGCGTGCGAAGGCGCATCGGAGGATTCCCAATTGGAGTGGGAAGGATAAACTGGACTTTCATTTAAGGATCCTCAGGCTATAGCTCCTACGCCGGCGAGGTCTCCAAGGCGCCGGAGAACCTCGTGAACAGGAATTTCCACGCCGACGAGCCCAACTAGACCTAATCCAAGCGAGATTCCAAACTCGAAAGACCGCTCAACGTCAGATTATTAGCAACCTCCGAGACACGCTCGATAGGAACCGAGCCGTCAGACAGCGCCCACGTGCGATAGATACCGATAATGCCTGACAGCAAAAACGCCAGATAGTAGTCGAACATCTCATCCTTGAGACCTTGGGGCAGCAGATCGCGCTCGGCAATCTCGTGCTCGAGCGGCGCACGAAGACGAGCCATAAAATCATCAAGCGGAATGTTCTCGATCAGCTGACGATTGAGCACCAAGTTGTTGCACAGTGCCTCGTTAACGGTTTTAAAGAAGGTCGCCGCCGCGCCCAGGGCGCGCTCGTTGGTGTCGCCGTCCATGGAAGCAAGCGTTTTCTCGACCGAGTCGACAATCATCTCCACCACATCGACGGCAATGGCATCGAGCAGGCCGTCAACCGTGCCAAAGTGCACGTAGAAGGTTTTGCGGTCGACATTGGCCTCGCGTGCGATGGCACTCACCGTAATGTCTGCCAGCGGCTTTTCCATGAGCAGGCGCTCGAAAGCGGAAAGGATGGCATTACGGCTGCGAACAATGCGGCGGTCAAGACGCGGTTTGCTGGTTGCCATGGGCGTGTCCCTTCGATATGCGGACATTCATCAACAGATGAGAGATAATCTACGTAAGAGGATTATCCCCCATACAGCACAAATATGCCCCGCATCATGAAGAACGCACGACTGTCCTACTGCGACTTAGGGCGCTTCTTCTTATTGAGTGCCGACGGAGATACGCGAATACCATCGCCTGTCTGGCGCACATAGGCTTTATGAGCCGGCTTAGCGGCCCCAGAAGCCTTCTGAGCGTGCTTCTTAGGATCAACGGTAACAGCATTAGTTGGGTGCGGCTTAGTGGGCGCAGAGGGCGTCTGAGACGTGCGGCCGAGTTTGCGCATCACGCGATCCCAGCGCGCATGGATGCTCTCGTTGTGGGCGCTCTTAAGGCCCAGCAGGGGCGCAGCCAAAATGGTCGGCGCAATGAACGTAATGAGGCGCCACAGCAGATAGCCGGCGGTCGAAGCCGACCCAAAGAAATGACCCAAGAACAATGCAAAGCCACCCTCAGCGCCACCAGTTCCACCGGGCAAGGGGACCGCAGAGCTCAGAAGCTGGACAAAGGCGCTCGCGGCCATGACCGAGAAAAAGTCGACCTCGTGGTGGCCAAAGGCAAGCATCAGGAAATACGGCACCAGATAGAAAAACGCGAGCTGCAGCATGGTGATAAACACGGTGAGCAGCATGGAAGAAAAATGTCCGGCCGAAAGCTTGAACTTCTCGGAGAAGGAGTAGATCTCGCCATCGACAAACGTGCGCCATCCCTCGATCTTAGTGGCCGAGACACCAATGCGCTCAAGCCAATTGATGATGCAATGGGCAACGCGCGTGACGGTCTTAGGCATGAGCGCGACGGCGAAGATGCCCAGCAAGATGCAGCAGTGCCCACCAAAGCTAAAGACGCACAGCAGCGTCATGTCGCCATAGCGCTCGGCAAAAAACGGCATGCGAGCAAGCAGAAGGATAGCGCCCCAGGCAACGAGGCCAAACTGGTACACGATAAAGCGTGTGAACTGCGTGGCGCCAGCCTCGCCGACATTTTGGCCCGCCTTGGTCAGGCGGTAGATCTGTGCGGGAGTCGAGCCCATCATCATAGGTGTGAGGTTGCCAAAGAAGATGCCACTCGCCTCGACCGAAATCAGGTCGCGAATGCCGACGGGTGAATTGGGGTCGAGCCATACGGCGATCGCATAGGCCACAATGCCAAAGAACAGATACAGGAACATGCAAAAGCATGCAGCAGCGAGCCACGGCGCTTGGACGCTCGACATGGCAGCCCAGAACTGTCCCATCTGACCGGTTACCACCAGATAGACGATATAACCCACCAGCACGACGCCGATAAAGATGGCGCCGCGGCGTGCGCTCTTATTGTCATCTCCGCCCGAGGCCTCAACCTCGACCTGGGGCTTAGACGTATGCTGAGAGGACTCCGTCATGAGACTCCTTCTAACAGTCAAAATATCTTGGATATTGTACCCGCAAGGACCATAAGCAGAACGCAAAGCTCTGGTTCAAACGGGAATTGCAGACGGTTGTTTGAAAATAAAAAACCCGGCCTTCCATGGGAAGTCCGGGTATCAGATGCGTGGTAGCCCGTACCAGATTCGAACTGGTGATCTCCGCCTTGAGAGGGCGGCGTCCTAAACCGCTAGACGAACGGGCCATAGGGCTCAGCAGAAAAGAAGTGGTAGCCCGTACCAGATTCGAACTGGTGATCTCCGCCTTGAGAGGGCGGCGTCCTAAACCGCTAGACGAACGGGCCACATGACATCTGCACTGCCGTGCTGCGAGGAAATATATTACGGGACAAAAAACGTCAGTGCAAGAAGAAATTCCAAATTGCCGAAAAAATGTCGGCAGGTTATGGAACACGCAGGTAAACTGGGTAGCTAATTCAAGTTGAGATGGACCAAAAGAGCTCCGCGCTCATTGGGTATGTTGTCTTCGATCACGGCGTCGAGGGCGGAGTTGAGTAGTTGGCCTAGCTCGGGCCCCGGCTTCACACCGGCACGGATCAGGTCGCCGCCGTTGATGGCGAGCATCTTGAGCGTATAGGGCTCCCCCGCCTTCAGCAGCTCGTGCGCCATCGCGCGCATCTCCTCAATCGTCTCGACGTAATAGAAGCACGACGGGGCCTTGCCAAGTGTGTCGGCACGCTTGAGGTCCATGAGCTCGTCCATCAGACGCGGCGTGTCGACGCCCTCGCCCGAAAGCGCGCGCATCATATTGAGCAGGCAGGAGCGCTCGGGGCGCAGCGGCTTGTCGTGATATTTGATGAGCAGGCACACGTCGCGCACCAGGTCGTGCGAGAGCGCCAGGCGATCCATAATGACGCGCGCTTTCTTGGCGCCGAGCTCGGGATGACCGTAGAAGTGTCCGCTGCCGGCGTGATCGACCGTAAAGCACTCGGGCTTGGACACATCGTGCAAAAACGCCGCCCACATAAGGCTCGACGAGGGCGCGACGCCGTCGCACAGCGCCAGCTCCCCTGCCACCGTCAGCACGCGGGCGATGTGCTCGTAGACGTTAAACGCATGGTAGACACTGCGTTGATCAAACCCGCGACCCGCTGCCAACTCGGGCACGGCGGCGCAGATGAGCTCGGGATAGCGGAGCATCGCGTCTCCCCCATGACCGGTCGAAAGAATGCCCTCGAGCTCAATACCCACACGCTCGCGCGCCACAGCATCGAGCGACGGCGCACATTCGGCAAGCGCGCGCTTAGTCTCGGGCTCAATCATAAAGTCCAGGCGGCAGGCAAAGCGCACCGCACGCAACATGCGCAGGGCGTCCTCGTTAAAACGACGCTTGGGATCGCCGACAGCGCGAATCAGCTTGCGCTCCAAGTCACCCTGGCCGTCGTAGCGGTCGACAAGCCCGCGCTCGGGATGCCAGGCCATAGCGTTGACGGTAAAGTCGCGGCGCGCCAGATCGTCCTCGAGCGAGGCGGCACGCTCCACACTCTGGGGATGGCGACCATCGGTGTAAAAGCCATCCAGACGGTACGTGGTGACCTCGATACGCTCGCCATCGGAAACAGCCGTGATTCCGCCAAATTTAATGCCCGACTCCACAACCGCGATGCCGGCGGCCTCGAGCGCCGCTTTGGACTCCTGCCACAGGCCGCTGCAGCACATATCAACATCGTGGCTGGGGCACCCCATCAGGGCGTCGCGCACCCAACCGCCAACGTACCAAGCCTCAAGACCAACCGCCTCAAGCGCACGCAGGACGCGCAGGGACGCATCGGACGGTTGCGTACCGTTGAGCGAAACATTGCACATACCTGTGGCCTCCTGCGACTATCAAATTGGCTATCGATTGCGTCTGCAAGAAGTCTAGCAAGAAACAGCCTCCACTGCACACGCAAGTCCGATAAACAAAAACGCATCCGTCCTAGTCTAAGACGGATGCGAAATAATCAAACTATTCAGGAAAGGTGCCGGAACTAGCAGACCTGGCGAACCTCAATGTGCTTCTTATATTCGTCCACCTTGGCAAAATCGCCCAGGCCCGGGCACTCGACCACGTTGGCGCCGGTAGCCATCGAAAGGCGCAGGGCGTCCTCGACACGCTCGGGGGCGTCGTGCCACACGGACAGGAAGGCAGCGAGCGAGGAATCGCCGGCGCACACCGTCGACAGCAGCTTGACGTCGAAGGTGCGGTTGGCAAACCAGATGTGCTCGCCGTTGGAGAAGTACGCACCGGCGCCACCGAGGGTCAGCAGCACGTTCTTGGCGCCCTTGGCGTGCAGCTCGGCCATAGCGCCCTTGACGGACTCATCGTCGCCACCGCTCACCTTAATGCCAAAGATGTCGAGCAGCTCGTCGTCATTGGGCTTGATCAACAGCGGCTTCATGGCAATGAGGTCTGCCAGCTGATGGCTCGAGATGTCAAGGACGAACTCGGCCCCCTTGGCCTTGACACGGCGCAGGACCTCGGCCAGGAAGCCCTCGGAAGTGTTGGGAGGCAGCGAGCCGCTGATGACCAGGCAGGTCATGTCATCGAACGAATCGATGAGCTCAAACATCTCCTGCTCGTTGGTCTCGTTGATGGCGGCACCGGCGTTGACCATGTTGTACTCGGTGTCGGGGCCGGCATTGAGGAACACGTTGACGCGCGTGATGCCGTCGGTCCACACGGGTTTGACGGGCACGCCCAGGGCCTCGGCGCCCTTAACGATAAACTCGCCCGAGAAGCCGGCGAAGAAGCCCAGGATCGTGGTGTCGACACCGTAGTGGTCAAGCGTAAACGAGACGTTGAGGCCCTTGCCGTTGGGCGTGTAGACGGCGTTGCGGGTACGCGTGACGGTGTTGGCAGCAAGGCCGTCGCAGGCGATGTTGTAGTCAATGGCGGGATTTGCAGTGAGCGTGTAAATCATGAATGTTCCTTTCACGAAGCAACGTGTTGATGAAAGTATATTCCACGTAACGACAAAAGGCTATATCAGCTCGGTGAACGGTGTGGAACGCGTGAAGTGCGGCGCCGAAGTTCGGGTGGGACAAAAAACGGCGCCCCGATCAAAACCGGGACGCCGCATGCGCACGAATTCGTCGCTTTTCGCTTACTTGCGATCGAGCTTACGGACAGCAACGCGCTTGCTGTACTCATCGACGTGACCAAAGTCGCCAATGCCCACGGACTCGGCAACGTTAGCGCCGGTGGCCATAGCGAGCTTCATGGCCTCCTCGACGTTGTCGCGATCCCTGTACCACTTGTGCAGGAATGCAGCGAGGGTGCAGTCGCCGGCGCAGACGGAAGAGACCAGCTTGATGTTGAACTCACGCTTGGCGTACCAGATGTCCTCGCCGTTTGAGAAGTAAGCGTCGCCGCGGCTACCACGGGTGAGCAGCACGTTCTGGACGCCGGCATCGTGGGCGAGCTTCATGGCAACGCGGACCTCGTCGTCGGTGTCGACCGGCACGCCGAAGATGGCCTTCATCTCGTGATGGTTCGGCTTGATGAGCAGCGGCTTCTTGTGAGCGAGCTCCTTGAGCTTGTCGGAGGACAGGTCCAGGACGACGTCAGCGCCACGGGCCTGAGCGTGCTCCATGACCTGAGCCAGGAAGTCGGGCGTAGCTTTGGGAGGCACGGAGCCGGAGACGATCAGGCACTCAAGATCGCCCGCGGTGTCCAGGATGTTGTAGAGCTCCTCCTGGTGCTGCGGCGTAATCGGGGCGCCGGGGTTGAGGATGCCGTACTCGTGCTGGCCATCGTTGACGTAGGTGTTGATACGCGTGATGCCGTCGGTCCAGACCGGGCGGCACAGGCAACCCAGGTTCATGACCTCCTCGACGATGAACTTGCCCGTGAAGCCGGCGAAGAAGCCGAGCGCGACGGTGTCGACGCCCATCTTCTTAAAGGCGAAGGACACGTCGAGGCCCTTGCCGTTGGCCGTGTAGCTGGCCGAGCCGGTGCGGACGTTCTCGTCGGGCTCGAGCGGAGAGCTCGAAACCGTCATGTCGACAGCCGGATTAGCGGTTAGCGTGTAGAACATTTACAGTACCCCCTGTATATGTGAGGGCCGCGTGGCCGGCCCATTCCAACCACGCGGTTACCTCTGATACCAAATTAGCGAGCTGCGGACTCGAGCAGCGCCTTGACCTCGGCGGCAGTGTTGCAGGCGAGTGCCTTCTCGGCGAGCTCGTCGCACTCGACCTTGGTCCACTGGCTGATGGTCTTGCGGGCGCGCAAGATAGACGGAGCGCTCATCGAGAACTCCTCCAGACCCCAGCTGATCAGCAGCGGCTCGAGCAGCGGATCGGCAGCGGCCTCGCCGCACATACCGACCATGATGCCGGCCTTCACGCCGCTCTCTATGATGTTCTTGAGCGAGCGGAGCACGGCGGGATAGTAAACCTGGTACAGGTTGGAGATGGTGTCATTGCCACGGTCGGCGCACATGGTGTAGCCGATCAGATCGTTGGTGCCGATGGAGAAGAAGTCGGCGACCTCGGCCAGACGGTCAGCGAGCAGCGAAGCGGCGGGCGTCTCGACCATGATGCCGACCTCGATGTTCTCGTTGAACTTGCGACCCTCTTCGGTCAGCTCGGCCTTGCACTGCTCGACGAGCTCCTTGACGGCCACGACCTCCTCGACGCAGGTGACGAGCGGAATCATGATCTTGACGTCACCGAAGGCGCTGGCGCGCAGCAGAGCGCGGAGCTGGACCTTGTACTGGTCGGGATTGGCCAGGCAGTAACGCACGGCGCGGAAGCCCATGAAGGGGTTGTCTTCCTTGACCATGTGCAGATACGGAATCTCCTTGTCGCCACCCACGTCAAGCGTGCGGATGATGACCGGAGCGCCCTTGAGCGCGCTGGCGACCTTGCGGTAGGCGTTGAACTGCTCCTCCTCGGAAGGAAGCTCAGCAGAGTCCATGAACAGGAACTCGGAGCGGAACAGACCGATAGCCTCGGCGTCGTGATCGAGCGCGTTGGGCACGTCATCGGGGTTACCGATGTTGCAAGCGATGATCTTCTTGATGCCATCGGCAGTCACGGACGGCTTGCCGCGGAAGGCCTCGAGAGCCGCCTTCTCGGCAGCGAAGGCCTCGGCCTTGGCGGTGTAGGCAGCGAGCGTCTCCTCGTTAGGATCGGCCTCGACAACACCCTTGCCACCGTCGACGACGACGGTCATACCGTTGCGAAGCGCGGTGCAGCTGTTAGAGACCGAAAGGACGGCCGGGATCTCGAGGGCGCGCGCGATGATCGCGGAGTGCGACGTGCGGCCACCGGTCTCGGTGACGATACCGGCAACGTGGGCCTTATCGATCGTGGCAGTCATGGACGGCGTAAGGTCGTGCACGACAACGACGGTGTTCTCGGGCAGGACGGAGAGGTCGACGACCTCCTTGCCCAGCAGCTCGGCCAGAATACCGGTGCGGATGTCGGCGATGTCGGCCGCGCGAAGGCGGAACATCTCGTCGTCCATGGACAGGAACATGTTCTCGAACATGGTCGATGTGTCCATGAGCGCCTGCTCGGCGCAGGTGCCGCCGTCAATGGCGGCGTTAATGGCGTCGGTCATGCCCGGGTCCTGAGCCAGGACAATGTGTCCGCTCATGATCTCGGCCTCGGCCTCGCCCACCGTCTCCTTCATGTGGTCGGCCTGAGCCTGGGTCTTATCGCAGAAGACCGAAAGAGCGGTCTGATAGCGCTCCTTCTCTGCTGCCGAATCAGCAACCTCGTGCGGCTCAAACGTCAAGTCGGGATCGACGGCGACCATGACGGTGCCGATACCGATACCCTCGGATGCGTTGACTCCCTGATACATTCCCATTCCTCTCTCCGTGTCATGTGATAAAGCGTTTTGCCATATCCATGACAAAAGAGCGCAGCTACCTTGCTACAGGTCACTGCGCCCCCAAGTATGAACTTAATTGTTCAACATGCGACCCGTTTGAGTTCTACTCGCCAAGACCGCTCTTGATGAGCTCGATGGCGGCAGCCAGAGCCTCGGCCTCGTCAGCGCCGTCGCACTTGACCTCAACCTCGGTACCACAGGGGATACCAGCAGCCATGAGGGCCATCGGGGACTTACCGTTGACCTCCTTCTCGGGGGTAACGACCGTCACGTCGCAGGCGTACTTGCCCATGGTGGAGGCGAAGAGGCCGGCCGGACGCATGTGCAGACCCTGAGGATTGACGAGGGTAGCCTTCTCAGAAACCATAATTGACTCCTTTTTGTGTTTAACCCCTGTCATGTATGCGGCAGGAGTCAGATTCACGACGTTGTTTATATTAACTCACATCAAACGGTTTTTCATTATGTTTCGCACGAATTGTTGGACAGATGTGTTTGTCGTCCGCTTGCTCGCCCACAGGGGGCCGGGCGCGGCCAGTGAGATT
>NZ_CABJDK010000009.1:55072-102980 GCF_902364355.1 Collinsella aerofaciens | reverse complement strand
GCGGGAATCTGGGTGTACACATTTCCTACACAATTTGGGATCCGACTAACGTTTGCCAGCCGTTAACTACCGCTCACCGAGCATCTCTTTATATAAGGCAGTCTCATGGTTAAAGCGGATACGTTCCCCTAGCTAAAGCACAGCCAGCATCGAGCAACTCATCACGTTTTTCCACCGAGAACCCCTCGGCGTAGACGCGCACCACTGGTTCGGTCCCGCTAGGACGGACCAGCAGCCACGTGTCATCCTCGAATGCTAAACGCAAGCCATCCATATGACTAACGTTTTGCGGCACCTTGCCACAAATCGACTTGGGGTTTACGCCCGGCAGCAGGGTTCGTAACGTTTCGGCATCTTCGGCCTCAAGGCGCAAATCGCGTCGACCGTAACTCGTCTTACCAAAACTGTCCTCGAGTTGGTCGACCAGAACGCCCAAAGGCGCGTCCGTCTTTGCCATAAGCTCACACAGAATCAGACAGGCGAGGATTCCATCGCGCTCGGGCATATGCGCGGCGATGCCGATACCACCGGCTTCCTCGCCGCCTATGAGGACGCCACCCTTCTTCATCTCTGCCGCTATATATTTGAAACCGACTGGTTTGACGGTCACGCGGCAGCCAAGCGCCTCGGCAATGCGACGCACGAGCGTCGAGCACGAAAGATTGACGACGACGCGTCCCTCCAAATTACGAAATTGAACCAAGTCGCCCAAAACGAGCGCCATGATCTGATGCGGATGTATGTATCTGCCGCGCTCGTCAACCGCGCCGATGCGGTCGGCGTCGCCGTCGGTCACCAGGCCAGCGCAAGCTCCGTCCTCGATAACCGTATGCTCGCAAGCGTCCACCCACGGCTCAACGGGGTCGGGGCAGATATCTTCTTGGTCAGGCGCCTGCCCGGCGTGAATCTCGTGCACCTCAACGCCAAGCTCGCGCAGCAAGTCGGCTAGATAGCCCTGGGCTGCGCCGCCCATGGGGTCAACAACCACGCGCAGGTGCGCGGCGCGGATGGCTTCGGCATCGACAAACGATGCCACCGCTTGCATATAGTCAGGAATGATATCCGCGGTGCGATATTGCCCCTCGATCCCCATTGGCTCGGGAGCCATGGTCTCTTCGAGCTCTTCGATGACATCCTGGTTGGCGGTCGAGCCGTCACCCATGCGAATCTTGAGACACAGATAACCCTGCGGATGATGGGACCCCGTCACCATGAGCGCGCCGCACGCCTCACCGTCATAAGCCGCCGCCCACGTAAGGGCAGGGGTCGGAACAGGTCGCGAAGCGAGCACGGCGTCTAGCCCGTGCGCTGCTAGCACACCCGCCGCAAGCTCAGCGAACTCGCGCGCCAGGGGCCGAGTGTCGAACCCTATATATACCGTTTTGCCCGGATTGGTCTTTTGCCACAACTCGCCGACGGCATCGGCGATACGGGCAACGTTATCGGCAGTGAAGTCCTCATCGACGCGAGCGCGCCAACCGTCAGTTCCAAAATGAATTATCGCGCACACGCGCAGACACCTCACAGTGTTTGGATCATGGTACGCATGAGGTATACCCGCGATACACGCTCGGCAACCTGCCGGCACCAGCATTCACCATTTGGGCAAATGCTGCCGAGGACATGCAGGCAATAAAAAAACCGCCCCGTATGGAGCGGTTTTGCCCTTTATATATCGAGCGCCTCGGCCATCGCTGCCGTAGTGATTGCCGTGGTTCCACAGCAACTGCCCACCATTGCGGCACCGGCATGTCTCCATTCGATGCATGCGCGCGCGAAAGCTTCGGGGTTCTCGTGCCATACGGGGCCATCCTGAGTCTGGACCGGATCGCCCACGTTGGGACGCACCGTGACGGGAGTAGTCGCCGATGCAACCATCCTGGGCACCGCCGCGTTCGCGGCCGCAAGCGAACAGCAATTAACACCAACCGAGTTTGCGCCGTGTTTTTCGGCGTACAAAACGGCTGCCTCGATGTTGAGGCCATCGCCCAACAGGTCGCCCTTATCGTCAACGACAAAACTCACCAGAACAGGCATGCCGTCGGCGGCATCTCGGGCGCCGGCAAGCATGGGCTGCAAATTACGGATAGACGTCACCGTCTCGATCAGCAGACCGTCAACACCAGCATTGAGCAAGGCGTGCGCCTGTTCGCGCGCAATGCCTCGGATCTCACGAAACTCGGCCGAGTCCTCGGCAAACCACTCAATACCGATCGGACCCATCGAGCCCAGCAGCAGCTGAGGGTGCGCCTGGCGGGCATCGTCGACGGCCCCGCGATTGACCTCTGCCACGGACGGCGCAATCTGGTCGTGCTTGAGGGCATAGCTTGATGCCTGAAAGGTATTGGTAATGAGTACCTGCGCGCCGGCGGCGACATACAAGCGATGGATACGAGAAACGGTCTGCGGCTCTGCCAGATTCCAAAACGCCGGTGGAATATCGGCGGCGTCGTACTCACTCAACAGAACACTGCCCATGGGGCCCTGCGCCAACAAGGTCTCGCTCGACAAGCGGCGCGTAAGTTCCTCGGCACCAAAGCGATTGTAATAACTCGTATCCATATATATCCCGCTATTCCTCGACGCTGATTCCCTGCTTTTCGAGATAGGCGAGCCAGCGGTTCATCGTGTCCTCGGATAGCGCATGCTCCATCATGCAGGCCTCGGAATCGGCTCGCTCAAATTCGACACCGAGCTCCTGAACCAAAAACGTGCGGACGAGGCGATGACGGTACCAGATAGCCGTACCAACCTCGCGGCCGCGAGCGGTCAGGACTACCTTGCCGTAGTGCGATTGCTCGACAAGTTCGGATGCCTTGAGCGCCGAAACCGCTTTATTGACCGATGCCTTGGAGACGCCAAGGCGCTGCGCGATGTCGACCGATCGCACGCCGTTGGTTTCCCCCTCTTCGCTTTCAATGCGAACCATGCACTCCAAGTAGTCTTCGTTCGCCACCGTCAGATGTAGTTCGCGCGAGCTATTTGTCGTATCCATGATCTTCCGTCCCTTCTGCATTCATTGGCTGATTCTACCCCATCCAAGCGTCGCGGCATGCCGTGGCATACCGTGCTAGAGTTCTTGTTGCACACGACGACCAAGATTGGAGCGGTCTTTATGGAAAACACCACCACGAACCCCGATGTCCTCGAGCGCTTTTTGCGCTACGTCCAGATCAACACGCAGTCCGAGGATGCAAACTGCGACCAGGTACCCTCGAGCGCCGTTCAGTTTGACCTTGCCAACGTGCTGGCTGAAGAGCTGCGCGAGCTTGGTGCGGAAGATGCCCACGTGACCGAGCACGCCTATGTCTGCGCGCATATCCCCGCAAGTGTGGGCGCTGAGGACAAGCCCGCCCTGGGCCTGATCGCCCATCTCGACACCACCGAAGTTGCACCGGGCGCCGGCGTGAAGCCGCACATCGTGCACTACGAAGGCGGCGACCTGGTCTGCGGCACGGTTGACGGTAAGCCCGTTGCCATGAGTACCGCCAAGCTTCCCGCCCTGAACGACCTCGCGGGTGAGGACCTGGTCTGCAGCGATGGCACCACGCTGCTGGGCGCGGACGACAAGGCAGGCGTCGCCGAGATCATGTCGCTTGTCGCGCGTATCGCTCAGGACCCTTCTCTGCCCCATCCCGCACTCGGCATTTGCTTCTGCCCTGACGAGGAGATCGGCCACGGAGCCGAGCTGTTGGATATCGATACCTTTGGCTGCAAGTATGCCTACACGGTCGACGG
Organism: Collinsella aerofaciens; assembly: GCF_902364355.1. GTDB lineage: Bacteria > Actinomycetota > Coriobacteriia > Coriobacteriales > Coriobacteriaceae > Collinsella > Collinsella aerofaciens_AF. The sequence continues at coordinate 99,242 of NZ_CABJDK010000009.1, read as the reverse complement.
TGGCCCCATCGGCGAGCTGGAGTGGGAGTGCTTTAATGCCGCTGAGGCGACCGTCTGCTTTGAGGGCCAGTCCATCCACCCGGGCGACGCCAAAGGCCGTATGGTTAACGCAGGCAATCTGTTCTGCGACTTCAACGCGTTGCTCCCCTACGTGCAGCGCCCGGAGTATACGGAAGGCTACGAGGGCTTTTATCACCTTGAGGGTGTATCTGCGACCGTCGATCACGCCACAGCGCGCTATATCGTCCGCGACCATGACGCAGCCAAGTTCCAGCAGAAACTCGACCTTATTGATGCCGCCGCCTCGATGCTCAACCAGCGCTTGGGTGACAAGCGCGTGACGGTCGAGATTAAGCAGCAGTATCGAAATATGGCCGAGATCGTTCGTGACTATCCCGAGCTTATTGATGTTGCCAAGGAAGCCTACCTTGCCTGCGGCGTTGAGCCCCAAGTGCTGCCGATTCGCGGCGGCACCGACGGCGCGCAGCTGTCGTTCCGCGGTCTGCCCTGCCCCAACCTTTCCACCGGCGGCTATTGCTACCACGGCGTCAACGAGTTTGTCCCGGTCAGTTCGCTCGTCAAGATGACCGACGTCCTGCAGGAGCTCGTCGCCCGTTTCGCATAAGCCTGGCTGCATAAGCCCAAAAGACGAATCGCCCCGTCCTCAACCGAGAACGGGGCGATTTTTTGCTGCAATGAGAACAGGTTGACGCACGCCAGCCTCTTAACGCAAGGAGTGTCCCAAACTGCCGGCACAAAAGGAACGTCCCCAAGTACCGCAAAATGCCGGCGACGGCAACGCCAATGTCTTGGCAACGACAGCGAGCGGGCCGCATTTGAGACAAGGTGACGTGAAACGAAAGGGCGCTGACCTTCTGGTCGCGCCCTTGAAGTTGAACGTCAGATTGTCCAAATGCGGCCCGCGCAGCGTCGAGCCGTTACGGCGTTTGGCAAAACGCCGTAACTTAGTAGTTGGCCTCGTAACCGTTGCCGTCGCCGGTGGGCTCTTCGTAGTAGTCCGAATCGCTCGAATCGCTTGAGTCATCGGAATCGTCAGAGCTGACCGATGAGGTTGCGGTACCGTTTGCGTAGTCGTCAGACGTGTTGTTGCTGAGGTCACCGATCGTGGAGCTGGAGCCGTCGGAAAGACCCATGGTGTTGGGGCCCTTGGGGTCCTTGCCGGCGTCGACACGGGCCATCATTTCCTTAAGCTCGTCTTCGTAGACAAAGACATAGCTCACGCCGTCGATCATGGTGCTGTCGTCGGCGTACGAGGGCAGGTTGGCCGAGTAGATACCGTCGACATCCATACCGCGCATGGCATTGACCGTAGCCACGATATCCTGAACGCTCATATCGGTTACGAGCATATCGGACAGCGAATTAACCAGGCCAAAGATCTTCGTGGCATCGAAGTTATTGAGAATCTGGTTGGCAAGGGCGCCAAGCACCTGACGCTGGTGGCGCATGCGCGTGTAATCGCCGTCGGCATAGGTGTAGCGGCAGCGGGCATAGGTAAGGGCGGTGGCACCGTCCATATGCTGTTGGCCAGCGGTAATCTTAATATCCAGGTGCTCGGGGTCGTCAACATCATCGGTTGCGTTAATGTCGATACCGCCAACCGAATCAATCAGCGCCTGCATACCGTCGAAGCTGACCTCGGCATAGTGGGAAATCTGAACACCGCACAGCTCGTTGACCGCCTCGACCATGGCCTCGGCGCCGCCAACGGTATGGCAGGCGTTGATCTTCATGGTCTCGCCCTTGTACTCGACCTTGGTGTCGCGCGGAACGGAAATGAGCGTCGCCTGCTTTTGCGTGGGGTCGATGCGAGCCAGGATAATCGAGTCGGCACGATACGTATCCTCGCCCGGACGGCCGTCGGTGCCAAGAAGCAGCACGTAGAACGGATCCTTTGCCTCATCGGTGTCAACCAGAACCCGACGCAGATTGTCAGTAATGACATTAGAATCGCCGAGCTTGCCCATAATGGTGGCAAACCACAGGCCGGCAGCGGTAGTGGCACTCAGCAGCACGCCAAGCACGACAATGAGCGCGACGTGACGAATCGTGTGGCTACGGCGGCGTTGACGAGCGCGCTCGGAATAGCGAGCCACGTTATCGCGACTGTAGATCTTGGCCTGCGCACCAGTTGAGGGTCTTCGGGTGGTGGTATCCGCGAGGGGCTTTTTATTAAACATAGGCAACCTGTATTAGTAGATGACGGGATCGGGGACGGTAGCATGCTCGACATGCGCGCCAAGCGCCTGCAGCTTTTCGACAAACTGCTCGTAGCCGCGCTTGATGTGATGGATAGCCGAAACCTCGGTCGTCCCGTCGGCGATCAAGCCCGCTACGACGAGGGCCGCTCCGCCGCGCAAATCGGGCGAGGTAACCTGTGCACCCGAGAAGCCCTTGACGCCATGAATCATGGCATGATGGCTCTCGATACGAATGTCGGCACCCATGCGCACCAGCTCAGAGGCAAACATAAAGCGATTCTCGAAGATGTTTTCGGTAATAACGGAACTGCCGTCGGCAAGGGCGGAGAGCACCATAATCTGCGCCTGCATGTCGGTCGGGAAACCGGGGAACGGAAGCGTCTGGATGTCGACCGGCTTGATACGCTCGGCACGGTTCACATGGACGCCATCCTCGACGCGCTCGCAGTCGATACCCATAAGCTCCATCTTCTTGAGCACCATGCCCAAGTGAATGGGGCAAAAGCCCGTGACATCGACACCGCGATCGTCGGCCATCAACGCACCGGCAACGATAAAGGTACCGGCCTCGATGCGGTCGCCCACCACGCGATGGGTAACGGGATGGAGCTCTTCCACGCCTTCGATCGTCACGACGGGCGTACCGGCGCCAACAATCTTGGCGCCCATCTCGTTGAGCATGTTAGCGAGATCGACGATCTCGGGCTCGCGGGCGGCATTGTCGATAACCGTGGTGCCCTGTGCGCGCACAGAGGCCATGATGAGGTTCTCGGTCGCACCGACGCTGGCGAACTCGAGCGTGACGGTGGTACCGCGCAGACCTTGGGGCGCATTAGCGTTGATGTAACCGTGGGCGGTATCGAACTCAACGCCCAGGGCCTCAAGACCAAGAATGTGCATATCGATCTTACGAGCACCCAGGTTGCAGCCGCCCGGCATGGCAATTTTGGCGCGATGGAAGCGGCCCAGCAGGGGCCCCATGACGGCGGTGGAAGCGCGCATCTTGGCAACGAGCTCGTAGGGGGCCTCCCATGAATCGACCTGAGAGGTATCAATCTCGAGCGTGTGCTCGTCGAGAACATCGATCGTAGCGCCCATGCCCTTGAGCACCTTGCCCATCACGTGGACATCGGAAATATCGGGCACGTTCTGCAGCGTCGTCTTGCCCGGCGCCAGAAGCGTTGCCGCCATGAGTTTGAGCGCGGAGTTCTTGGCGCCCGAGACGGGCACGGAGCCTCCGATGGCGTGGCCACCCTCAACGCGGATAATATCCAAGGTCTACCCTTTCAAAAAGCATGCCCGGGGTGGCTGGGCCATCCCGGGCATGATGTGTTCGCAAATGGTCGAACGCTAAATCGTTTGACTATTGGGCAAGCTTGAGCTTACACCATGCGATTTCATTATAGAGGTAGGCGCGGCGTGCATCATCCTCCGACAAATTACCCAGCTTCTCTTCAAAACCTTGAATATCAGCTTTAAGCTTGTCGGCATCGACGGTCGCCAAATCGCAAGCGCGCTCGGCGAGAACGGTCACGACATCGTCCGCAACCTGGGCATAGCCGCCGGCCACGGCAAACGTGTGGTCGACAGTGCCCATGGCCTTATCGGAAACGCGAACGTAACCGCGGTCGATCGTGCAAATCTCGCTGGAGTGAGCAGGCAGGACGCCAAACTCGCCATCCGTGGACGGAATCGACACAAACGCAGCGTCGCCCTCATAGGCGCAGCTCACGGGGCACACGATGCGGATACGCATAACCTACTTCTCCCCCATCTTGCGGGCGCGCTCGCGCACGTCCTCAATCGTGGAAGCATAGCGGAAAGCCTGCTCGGGCAGGTCATCGGCCTTGCCGTCGACAATCTCGGCGAAAGAGCGGACGGTATCCTCGACGCGGACGTAGACACCGGGGTTGCCGGTGAACTTCTCGGCGACGTGGAAGGACTGCGAGAGGAACTGCTGAATCTTACGGGCACGGTTGACCGTAAGGCGCTGCTCCTCGGACAGCTCGTCCATACCCAGAATGGCGATGATGTCCTGAAGGTCGGAGTACTCCTGCAGGAGCTCCTGGACCTTGACGGCGACACGGTAGTGCTCCTCGCCAACGATCGAGGGATCGAGAGCGTCGGAGGAAGATGCGAGCGGGTCGATAGCCGGGAACAGGCCGAGCGACGAAATGCTACGCGAAAGAACCGTGGTGGCGTCGAGGTGCGTAAACGTCGTGGCAGGCGCCGGGTCGGTCAGGTCGTCTGCGGGGACGTAGACAGCCTGGACGGAGGTAATGGAGCCCGTCTTGGTCGAGGTAATGCGCTCCTGGAGGTCGCCCATCTCGGTTGCCAGCGTGGGCTGGTAACCAACGGCGGACGGCATACGGCCCAGCAGTGCGGAAACCTCGGAACCTGCCTGGGAGAAGCGGAAGATGTTGTCGATGAACAGCAGAACGTCCTGGCCGCCATCGCGGAAGTACTCAGCGGTGGTAAGGCCGGCCAGACCGATGCGCAGACGCGCTCCGGGCGGCTCGTTCATCTGACCATAGACCAAGCAGGTCTTGTCGATAACGCCAGACTCGCTCATCTCGAGGAACAGGTCGGTGCCCTCGCGGGTACGCTCGCCGACGCCGGTGAACACCGAGGTGCCACCGTGCTCCTGGGCGAGGTTGTTGATGAGCTCCTGAATCAGAACGGTCTTGCCGACGCCGGCGCCGCCGAACAGGCCTGTCTTGCCGCCACGGATGTAGGGCTCGAGCAGGTCGACGGCCTTGATGCCGGTCTCGAAGATCTCGGTCTTGGTGGTGAGCTCGTCGAAACGGGGCGCTGCATGGTGGATGGGGTAGAACTCCTCCACCTCGGGCATGGGCTTGCCGTCGACGGGCTTGCCCATAACGTTCCAAATTCGGCCGAGCGTCTTGGGGCCAACGGGCATCTTCATGGGCTCACCGGTATCGGTGGCGATGAGGCCGCGCTGCAGGCCGTCGGTCGAGGACATGGCGACCGTGCGGACGACGCCGCCCGGAAGCTGGCTCTCGACCTCGAGGATCGTGCTCAGATGACCGATCGGGGTCTCGGCCTCGACCGTGAGCGCGTTGTAGATCGGGGGCACCGCGCCGTCAAACTTGACGTCGACGACAGGGCCGATGATTCGCACGATGCGACCATCACCGGCAGTCGTCTTCTTGGTGGCTTCCTCGACCGCAAGCTTTACGGTGTTATTAGCCATTACTGTTCCTCCAATGCTGAGGCTCCGCCGACGATCTCGTTAATCTCGGTCGTGATCGAAGCCTGGCGCACGCGACTATACGTGCGGGTAAGGGTCGAGATGATCGCGGTGGCGTTTTCCGTCGCGGAGTGCATGGCCTTGCGGCGTGCACCCTGCTCGGCAGCCGCCGAATCGATCAGGGCCTGGTAGATGACCGTCAGGATGTAAGACGGCACAAGCTTGCCGAGAACATGCTCGGGAGAGGGCACGAACTCGAACGTGGACGAGATGCGCTTAGGGGCGTCGGTCTCGTTCTTACGCGGACCGTGGGCCATAGCGATCATCTCGGGGTCGAGCGGCAACAGATGCTCGACGCGAAGCTCCTGATCCACGCGGTTCTTGGCGTGGTGGTAGACAAGCTCGACACGGTCAAGCTCACCGGCACGATACGCATCGCAGATATGAGAGGAGATCATGCGGGCCTGATTGAAATCGGGCTCAGAGGAGTTGCCCTCAAAGTGCATGACAACGTTTGCGCGGTCACGGAAATACGTGGCCGGCTTACGCCCGCACGCGATGATCTCGCACTCGATGCCGTCGTTCGCCCAAGAAGCGGCGAGCTTTTCGGCCGTGCGCTCCACCGTCGTATTGAAACCGCCGGCAAGGCCGCGGTCCGAGGCAATAACGACAATCAGGCCATGCTTGACGCTCTCATGCTTCTGCAGCATGGGATCGGTGCCCGAACAGGAGGCGTCGCCGGCGACCGTCAACATGACGTCGGTCAGCGCCTCCTTATAGGGCTCGGCCTGCTTGGAGCGATCGAGGGCACGACGGATCTTGGCCGTAGAGACCATCTCCATCGTGCGCGTGATCTGCTTGGTCGTGGTAACCGAGGAGATTCGCTTCTTAATGTCGCGAAGGTTAGCCATGGGGCTTAGTTCTCCTCTGATCCAGAAACATCCGAATGGTGCTTGGCCATGAACTGCTGCTTGAAGTCGCCGATGACGCGCAAGAGCTCAGCCTTGGTGTCATCATCGATCTTCTTGGCGCGAACCTTGTCGAGCAGCGAGCCAAAGCCATTGTCCATGTACTCGATGAGCTCGGCACGGAAGGGCAGCACGTCGGCGATCTCCAGGTCATCCAGGAAGCCCTCGTTGCCAGCGAACAGCGTAACGATCTGCTCGCCAACCTCAAACGGCTTGTAACGCGGCTGCTTCAGGAGCTCGGTCATGCGAGCACCATGGGTCAGCTGCTTTTGCGTGGCCTCGTCGAGGTCGGAGCCGAACTGCGTGAAGCCGGCGAGCTCCTGGTACGAAGCAAGGTCCAGACGGAGGTTGCCGGCGACCTGCTTCATGGCCTTGGTCTGCGCATCGCCACCGACGCGGGACACGGAGATGCCCACGTCGACTGCCGGGCGCTGACCCTGGAAGAAGAGCTCGGACTGCAGGTAGATCTGACCATCGGTAATGGAAATGACGTTGGTCGGAATGTAGGCCGAGACGTCGCCGTCCTGGGTCTCGATGATCGGCAGTGCCGTCATGGAGCCGTAACCGTTCTTCTTGGACATCTTGACGGCACGCTCGAGCAGACGAGAGTGCAGGTAGAAGATGTCGCCAGGATAGGCCTCGCGTCCGGGCGGACGATGCAGCGTCAGCGACATCTGACGGTAGGCCACAGCCTGCTTGGACAGGTCGTCGTAGATGACGAGCACGTGGCCGCCGGGGTTGGTCTCGCTGGCGGGCTTGCCGTCCTCGCCGTTGTACATGAAGAACTCGCCGATAGCGGCACCGGCCATAGGCGCGATGTACTGCATAGGGGCGGAATCGGCAGCGGTGGCCGAAACGATGATGGTGTAGTCGAGCGCACCGTGCTGAGCGAGGGTCTCGCGGATGTTGGCAACCGTGGAGGCCTTCTGGCCGATGGCGACATAGATGCAGACCATGCCCTTGCCGCGCTGGTTGAGGATAGCGTCGATGGCGATGGCGGTCTTACCGGTCTTACGGTCGCCGATAATGAGCTCACGCTGACCGCGGCCAATAGGCACCATGGAGTCGATAGCGAGCAGACCGGTCTGAACCGGCTCGCACACCGGGGTACGATCGATGACGCCGGGAGCCTTGAACTCGATGGGGCGACGGTGCGTGGCGACGATGTCGCCCAGGCCGTCGATGGGCTGGCCGAGCGGATTGACGACGCGGCCGAGCATGGCACGGCTCACGGGGATATCCATAATGCGGCCAGTGGTGCGGCACTCGTCGCCTTCCTTGATGGAGTCGACGGCACCGAACAGAACGGCGCCGACCTCGTCACGGTCAAGGTTCTGGGCAAGGCCGAAGACGGTCTCACCGGTATCGGAGCTCTTGAACTCCAGAAGCTCGCCTGCCATGGCGCTCTTGAGGCCGGAGACGCGCGCGATGCCGTCGCCTACCTCGTCGACCGTTGAAACCTCATGCGTATCGACCGTCGCGGAGAGGCTCGTGAGCTGCTCCTGCAGTTTCTTGGCGATATCCTGGGCATTGAGGGTTTCGGACATTAGGCTTCACCTCCGTACGAATTAGCAGAGTTTGCGAGGGTCTCCTGCGCGATGCGCAGCTGCGTCTTGACGGAAATATCACGACGCTCGCCGCGGGCCTCGAGCACCAGGCCGCCCACGATAGACGGGTCGACCCGCTCGATAAGGAATACCTTGCGGCCGAAGTCCTGCTCGCATTTCTTAGTGATGGTTTGACGCAGCTCGTCGTCGAGCGGGATCGCCGTGGTGACGGTCACGCCCACTACATCCTCGTCTTCCTCGGCAACATACTTAAAGGCAGCTGCCACCTTGGGAAGAAGGTCGAGCTGGTCGCGCTTGGACATGGTGTCGAGCACGGCGATGATCTCGGGGCTGGCAGAAGCCAAGCGCTCGATCATCTCGAGGTCCTCGAACACATGGTTCTCGGCCTTAGCGGCTTCCAGAAGGGAGCGCGCGTAGGTCTCGAGCACCTTGTCCTGATAGCGGCTAGTCGGCATTCAGGCTACCTGCTTCCTGGATGTAGCGCTCGATGAGCTTCTTCTGCTCGGCATCGTCCTCGAGTGCCTCGCCTACGATCTTGGTGGCGACGGCAACGGACAGGTCGGCGATGGAGCTCGCGGCACCGGCGTAAATGGACTTGCGCTCGTCCTCGACGGTCGTATGGGCCTTGGCGATGATCTCCTCGGCCTCCTTGTGAGCAGCCTCGATGATACGGGCGCGCTCGGACTCGGCGTCCTTACGGGCCTCGAGAACGATGTCGGCAGCCTGACGACGGGCGTCGGTGACGATCGAGTCGGACTCAGCGCGCTTGGCGATAGCCTCCTGCTTGGTCTTCTCGGCCTCGTCGAGGCTCTCCTCGATCTTCTTGCCGCGCTCCTCCATGGTTTTCATGATGCCCGGCAGGGCGACCTTGGCCAGCACGATCCAGATAATCAGGAAGGCGATAAGCGCCGGGATGAACTCCGCCATCTTAGGGATGAGGATGTCCGCACCGGCAGCGCCGTCCTCAGCGAACGCGGAAACCGGCATGAGCAGCGCGGCCGCGGACGCGGAGAGTGCGATCGCGCTCTTCTGGGATGAAAGATTCATACTTGACGCTCCGTGCTATTTAACGATCAGCGCGACAACGAAGCCGATCAGAGCCAGAGCCTCGCCGAAGGCGGAGCCCATGATGAAGACGGTGAACACGCGGCCCTGGACCTCAGGCTGACGGGCCATAGCACCCGTAGCACCCAGAGCAGACAGGCCGATAGCAAGACCAGCGCCGATAACACCGAGACCGTAACCGATAACTCCCACGATTCCTCCTTTGTCGTGCGTGTCTTATTTCACGCAGGATAACCTTTTTTATAACTGCCGGGCTCCATGGGTACGGGCACCGGCGGTTTAACGAATTGCTTACCTTTAAGGCGCGAGCGGAAGGCTACTCCTCCTCCGCGACCTCCTCTGCCTCGGAGACATACACGGCGGTAAGGACCGTGAAGACGTAAGCCTGGATGGCGCCGACCACAAGCTCGATCGCATAGATCAGGATGAGGATGGCAAGCCAGGCTAGCGAAGGCAGGGCGCCAACGGCGTGGGCCGCGGAAACCTGCTGAAGCAGCGGCTGCATGAACATGCTCGCCATGATGGCGAACGAGCCCATGACCACGTGTCCTGCGAACATGTTGCAGAACAGACGGACGGCGAGCGTGATGAGACGCAGGAAGGTCGAGAAAAGCTCGACGACCCACACAAGCACGTTCATCGGGAAGCTTACGCCCTGCGGGGCGAGGCTCTTGATGTAGCCGATCACGCCGTGAGCCTTGCATCCGTAGTAGATGAAGTACACGAAGGCGAAGATGGCGAGCGCGGCGGTGGAGCCGATTGCGCCGGTGCCGGGCTTCATTCCCGGAATCAGGCCGATCATGTTATTGATCAGGATGAACAGGAAAAGCGAGCACAGGAACGGGAAGTGCTTCTTCCAGTTCTCACCCACGACGCCCTTGCCGATATCGTTCTCGACGTACTCGATGATGTACTCGAAACCGTTGACGAAGAAGCCCTTGGGGACCAGGGTCTGCTTCTTCTTGAACACGGCCAGGACGATCAGGAGCACGATCGTGGAGACGATCAGCCAAAACGAGTACTGCGTGATGCCGCAGCTCAGATCGCCCACGACAGGGGTGGAGCTGAACTCGCTGACCAGATGATTAATCTCATCAGGCAGCTTTTCAAAAATTTCCACGACTTACCTTTCGACCTCATGAGGATCCCGCAGCGCCTTGGCGACGCGGACCGTGCAGGCGGCCATAAAGGCCACAAAGCCGATCGCCTCGCCCAGGAGGAACATGCGAAACGCCTCTCCGAACAACGCGAACACGACCAGGGTAAAGGCAAGCAACGCGATCGCCGAGACCGCGAGACTCACCATGCCCTTGAGCATGTCCGCATTCTGTTTATCGTCAAGAACCGGCTTGAGCGTAAAAACAAAGGGAAGAAAGGCGACCGCGCCCGCGATGGCGCCTGCAACGATAGCGAGCAGATCGGCTATCTGAAACACTGGCGTCCTCACTTTCCTTTTTAACGCTTCACAGAACAGTTCCAGCCGAACATTGGTGACTATTGTACGAGCCAATCGCTAAAGTACAACCGAGAAAACATCGGTTAATACGCACCTGTTCATTTTCTTAAGACCTTCTTTATGCCGCAGGTACGGTAATACGTTTTTCTCGAACCCTGCAGGGTAAAACGTCCGTTAACAGGAGCGCGTGCGGTCGCCTTCTGCTTGACCGTGCGCACCATTTCTTCGTATTTGCGACCGTAGCCGACAAGGCCCAACGACTAGAGCGTACCGTAGATGCGGTCGCCGGCATCGCCCAAGCCAGGAACGATGTAGGCGGCCTCGTTGAGATGGTCATCGATGGCGCACGTATAAATATGTACGTCGGAGTCCTTTGCGGTCAGTGACTTGAGGCCCTCGGGCGCGGCGACGATACACAGCATGCGGATATCCTTGACACCGCGCTCGCGCAGGTAGCTGATGGCCATCTCGGCCGAACCGCCCGTGGCGAGCATGGGGTCGACAACCAGGCAGATGCGCTGGTCGATATCCTTGGGCATCTTGCAATAATACTCATGCGGCTCGTGGGTAACCTCGTCGCGCTCCATACCGATGTGGCCCACGCGAGCGGAGGGTACCAGGTCGAGGATGCCATCGACCATGCCGAGGCCTGCACGCAGGATGGGAACGATGGCGAGCTTTTTGCCGGCGAGCTGCTTAAACGTTGCGGTAGTGATAGGGGTCTCGACCTCGACGTCTTCCATGGGCAGGTCGCGCATGGCCTCGTAGCCGTCAAAAAGTGCGAGCTCGCGCACGAGCTGGCGGAACTGGTTGGTGCCGGTGCTCTTGTCGCGCAGGATCGACAGCTTGTGCTGGACGAGTGGGTGATCGACAAGAGTCACACGGGACGTATCGTAGGTGACGGTCATGGGTTGATGCCCCTTTCGTTGCGGCCGGAAGATGGCCTTGCTGACAAGGCGCATGGCGTCGTTGTTGCCGCGCGCCGTGCATAAATGTAACGGTCTGTTATATCGAGCAGCTCGTCGCAGCCCTACCGTACGGTGCTGAGCGAGCGTTTGACGGCATCCCGCCAGCCCGCCAGGTTTTGCTCGCGGCGCTCGGCGGACATATGGGGAAGGAAGGTCTTAACGATCTGAGCGTTTTGCTCCAGCTCCTCCAAATCCCCCCAATAGCCGACGGCAAGACCCGCCAAGTACGCGACACCGATCGCCGTGGTCTCCACCGTCTCGCACTGCAGCACGGGGATATCCAGCAGATCGGCCTGGAATTGCATGATGAACTCGTTGCGCGCGGCACCGCCATCGACGGACAGGCGCTCAATCGAAAGTCCCACGTCCTGCTCCATGGCGCGCAGCACGTCATAACTCTGGTAAGCCATGGACTCGCAGGCCGCACGCACAATGGTCGCGCGACTCGAGGCACCGGTCAGTCCGCACACGATACCGCGAGCATGCGGGTCCCACCAGGGAGCGCCCAGGCCTGCGAAGGCGGGGACGAAGTAGCAGCCCTCGTTGTCGTTGATCGAAGCGGCGAGTTGCGCGGACTCGCTCACGCTCGAGATGATGCCCATGTTCTTGCGCAGCCAGTTCACGGTTGAGCCGGCGGCAAAGATAGAACCCTCGAGCGCATAGCTGATCTTGCCGTCCGCGGCGATGCCGATCGTGGAGACCAGACCGTTCTTGGATTCGACGACCTCGTCGCCGGTGTTCATGAGCATGAAGCAACCCGTGCCATAGGTGTTTTTGGTCTGGCCAGGATGGAAACAGCAGTGGCCGAACAGCGACGCCTGCTGGTCGCCCGCCACGCCCATGATGGGTGGCATGTTGGTCATGATGTCGCTCGCGACGCGGCCGTAGTCGCCCGAGCTCCAACGAACCTCGGGCATCATGGAACGCGGGACGTCGAAAAGCGCCAGCAGATCGTCGTCCCAATCGAGCGCATGGATATTAAAGAGCGCGGTGCGGCTGGCATTGGTGTAGTCGGTGGCAAAGACCTGACAGCCAGTGAGGTTGTAGATGAGCCAGGTGTCGATGGTGCCGAACATAAGGTCGCCCGCCGCCGCGCTCTCACGCGCACCGTCGACGTTGTCGAGGATCCACTGCACCTTGGAAGCCGAGAAATACGGATCGAGCGTGAGTCCCGTGCGGGAGCGCACCAGCCCTTCTGCGCCCCGCTCGACCAGCTCGTCGATCAGGGGTGCGGTTCGACGGCACTGCCACACGATGGCGTTATAGATGGGTTGGCCGCTTATGCGGTCCCACACCACCGTGGTCTCGCGCTGGTTGGAGATACCGATGGCGGCGATGCGGTCAGAATGGATGCCGCTCTTAAACTGGACCTCCATCATCACGCCGATCTGGCTGGCAAGCACCTCCATGGGATCCTGCTCCACCCAGCCGGGGCGCGGGAAGCTGGTTTTGACGCTACGACGCGCCTGGGCGACGATGCAGCCGTACTCGTCTACGATGGTCGCGAGTACCGAGGTAGTGCCGCAGTCGAGCGCCATGATGTAGGAACAGCCAAAGCTAAACGAGGCGTCTTCCACACCCAGGCTACCTAGATTCAACGACATCGCATACGCCTTTCTATTGCATCGGGTCGGACAGAACCCGTTCGATATCTAATGCGGGAAGCGCGCCTTGGCGCAGGATCTGGAGCTCGCCGTGCTGAAACGACACAATGGTTGAGGCATCGCGGCACGGGGTCTCGCCGGCGTCGACGGCCACATCAACCCCCTCCAGGATGCGCTCCTCCACCGTGGCAAAACTTGCCGGCGCGGGCGCGCCATGCGTGTTGGCGCTGGTGCAGGCAAGGGGGCTGCCGCAGGCGCGGATGAGCGCTTGCACCACGGGCGAGGCCGAAGCGCGAAGTGCCACCGTGTCGTCGGCGGCGCGCATAAAGGTCGGCACGCAGGGGGCCGCCTTGACCACGATAGTCAGAGCGCCCGGCCAGCATCGTCGGGCAAGCGCGCGGGCCTCATTAGGGATATCCACGCCATAGCGGTCGAGCGCCTCGGCATCATCGACCAGCCAGGCAACCGTTTGGGTGAGCTCGCGCTGCTTAAGGGTAAAGATACGACGATAGCCGGTACCGAGTGCGGGGACCGCGGCGCCGTTGACGGTGGCCTGCGGATCGCGCGGCCACGGCAGAGGTTCACTTGTATCTTGTGGAACGGCATCCGAGAAGGCGTTGACCGCCACGGCGACACCGTAGACCGTCTCGGTTGGAATAAGCGCCAGGCCGCCGCGACCGAGTAGCTCGGCCGTGCGCTCGACTGCAAGCCGATGCGGCTCGCACGCTCCCTCGTATACCCGATAGACCGTCTGCATGTGTATGCCAGCCCCTCACGCTCTGATGCAAGTTTGTTTACTGTGGGGCATTCTCGCACGAAACGTTCAACCTAATTGCCCAAAGCGCATGTTGGTTTGGTGAGCGGCTCTAGTAGTCGGTGAAAGTGAGGGGGTTATTGGACGGCCACGAAGTTCTTTGGTCTTCCGGCGTGGCGTTCTTGGGCGGCGTAACGCTCGATGCTGTCTATCGTTATCATCCGACGGCCGTCGACGAGTTCAACATCGAGCTTTCCGGCTTTGACCAGCGCGGTAATCCGCGGAGCGGAGACTTTGAGGTCCTGCGCTGCGTCTTTAAATGTTCGGCACGCCGCTTCCCGAGCGTCCTCGTGGTCGATTTCGACTGAAAGGGCCACGACCTCGGCCGAGCGTTCGTACCCTGCCGGAGTCAAACCGTTGTTGAGGTCGTCGGCCAAAAACGCCATCAGCGCCTCGGTGGCATGGGCAATCGCTTCTTCGCGCGTATCGCCATCGGCAAAGGCGCCGGGAATCTGCGGGAAGCTGGCGCAGTAACCGTCGTCTTCTTTTATGAGAACGCAGTCATAGGTAAATCGCTGCCTCATTTTGCCTCCAACTACCATCCAGCTTGGCGTCGAATACTTGCCCACGTGCCCTTCTTTGGTCGATCACCACCAGAGCCGTTCACGGTGACGACACGGTCACCAGAAACATACTTAGCGTGACTACCGACTTGCGCGACCTTCACGAATCCATCGTGCTTGAGTAGGGCAATGATTTCCCGAAAGGTAGGAGGTTGCATGGGCCGACCTCTTTCAGCCGTCCTAATTATAAACTAATTTATAATTTTTGCTAACTAGTTAATAAATATTACTGGCGCTGCTTGGGCTCGGTGACGATAGCTCGGACGATGCGGGGGCGATCGGTGAGGTCGTGGACGATGCGTACGTCCGACAGACCCGCTTGACGGCAGAGCTCGGCCGCGGCATCGAGGGCGCCCTCGTAGAGCTCGCAGGCAAACAGGCCGCCGGCGCGCAGCATGTAAGGCGCCGCATTGAGCAGGCGGCGAAAGATATCGAGGCCGTCGGCGCCGCCCTCGAGCGCCAGATCGGGCTCAAAGTCCTTGACCTCGTGCGGCAGCGAGCGCATGACGTCGGTCGGGATATAGGGTGGGTTGGAGACGAGCACATCAAAGGTGCCCCACTCCTCGCGGGGAATGGAGCTCACCAGGTTGGTGAGGCTGAAGGCAACCTCATCTGCCGTGAGGCCAAGGGCGTCGCGGTTTTTGGTGGCCAAATCGATGGCGCGCGGTTCGATATCGGTAGCGGTGCAGGTGACGTGGTCGCGGCGCTCCCAGGCAAGGGAGAGCGAGATGCAGCCGGTGCCGCAGCCGACCTCGAGAACGCGGGCGATGCGGGGCTCGGCTGGGGCAGGCGCAGCGGCATCTTGCGCGGGAGTCGTCTGTTGGTCGTTGCCCTCAATGGCGATACCGTATTCGTCGAGATCGGGCTCGGCGGCTTCGGCTTCTGCTGCCTGCGCGGCGGCTTCCTCGGCCTCGCGGTCGGCCAGCTCCTCGGCATAGGCGCGGCTGCCCAGTACGTCGCTGCCTAGCGCCGCCTCATCAGCGGCCGTCAGGTTGGCAGCACGGCGCTCGGCGGTCGCGCGTTCGTCGGCCAGCGCCGCCTCGGCTTTGCGGGCCTGCTCGACCTCATCGTTCCAGGGCAGTTCCACGCGCTGACGGGCGGCGGCCTCGGGACTCAGCACCTCGGCATCCAGATAGTTCAGGACTTCCTCGACGAGCATCTCGGTCTCGGGGCGCGGAATGAGCACACCGGGGGCGCACGCGACGTCGATCATGCGAAACTGCGTGCTGCCCGTGATGTATTGCAGCGGCTCGCCCTTCGCGCGACGGACGACCGCCGCGTGCATGGTTTCGAGCTGGTCCGCGTTAAGCGTCTCGTCCATGCGCATATATAGGTCAATGCGCGCCAAGCCCGTGGCGGCGCACAGCAGCCACTCGGCAGAAAGACGGGGATGCTCCTCGCCGCGCTCGGCCAGGTACTCCTTGGTCCACTCGAGACAACGCTTGATGGTCCAGATCTCGTTTGCCATGGGGTCCTCCCCTCTTATGCGCCGGGCGGCGCGCGAATGTCGGAGCAGATTGTACGCGAGGGCGACGCACGACAAGGGACGATTGAAGGCGATTATCGAGAATCAGCCCAGAATTTTTGTTTGTCCCCGTCCAAAGTGTTCATTTGTCGACGTTCATATCTGCATCCGTCAAGCTTTTGGCAAGGTTGCCCCAAAACTGACCAATACCTAACCAAATACTTGCCACATCGCTTGACGCGCGACGCGCCAAAAAGGGCCCCGCGACTTGTTGGACGATTTTTTGAGCAATATTTTCAATTGCAGATGCATATCGTTAATTGCTTTAAGCAGGTAGCTGGCTTAATGGCCATCAAAGCCGATTAAATAACATCTCAAAGCAATGTGCACAACCTAGTCATTGGGGACGTTCTTAAACGACTAGTCATTCAAGAACGTCCCCAACGACTACTCATTTAAGTCTGTCCCCAATGAGTGCCCCGCCACAGGTTGAGCATAAGTCAGCGAAAACGCCCCTAAGCGAGCAAGGTGATGTGGAAGAGGAGGGAAGCGTACTTCGGTACGCGACCGACGATTGAACGTCAGATTGCCGCTTAGGGGCGTTTGCAGCGTCGAGCCGTTACGCGGTTTGGTAAAACCGCGTAACCTACTAAACGGCCTGTGCCAGCTTCTCGGCTCGCTCGGCGGCGGCAAGCGCCTCGATGACGGTGCCGAGCTGATCGCCCAGAAGGACGCCGTTGTAGGTGGAGTTGAAGCCGATGCGGTGATCGGTCACGCGGTCCTGGGGCTGGTTGTAGGTACGGATCTTCTCGGAACGGTTGCCGTGGCCAATCTGGCTCTGGCGCTCGGCACCGAGCTCTGCCTGCTGCTTCTCGAGCTCCATCTCGTACAGACGGGCGCGCAGCATCTGCATGCAGACTTCGCGGTTCTGGATCTGGGAGCGCTGTTCCTGTGACTGCACCACGGTGTTGGTGGGCAGGTGGGTGATGCGCACGGCGGAGTAGGTGGTGTTAACGCACTGACCGCCAGGGCCGGAGGCGCAGTAGGTGTCGATGCGCAGGTCGGACTGGTTGATCTGAACGTCGATCTCCTCGGCCTCGGGAAGTACGGCGACGGTAGCCGTGGAGGTCTGGATACGGCCCTGGGACTCGGTCTTGGGGACGCGCTGGACGCGATGCACGCCGGACTCGTACTTCATGACGGAGTAGACGCGGTCGCCCTCGACCTTGAACTCGATGGACTTAAAGCCGCCGGCCTCGCTGGGGCTGGAGTCAAGCACGGTGGTCTTCCAACCGCGCGACTCGCAGAAGCGCTGGTACATCTTGTACAGATCGCCGGCGAAGATGGCCGCCTCGTCGCCACCGGCGGCGGAGCGGATCTCGACGATGGTGTTCTTGTCGTCGTTGGGATCGCTCGGGATGAGCATGTACTTGATGTCTTCCTCGAGCTGGGGAAGCTTCTCCTCATTCTCGGAGATGTCCATCTGGAGCATCTCCTTCTCGTCCGCGTCGGTCGTGTCGCGGAGCATCTCCTTGGCGGCCTCGATGTCATCGAGCGCGCCGATGTACTCACGCGAGGCGGCGATGAGGTCGGACTGGTGCGCGTACTCCTTGTTGAGACGCGTGAACTCCTTGATGTCGGAGGCGACGGCCGGGTCGGAGAGCTTCTTCTCGAGCTCTTCGTAGGCCTTGATAATCTTTTCGAGCTTGTCGCGCATGGCGGGACTCCTTTATATGCGTGAAGGTGAAAATCGGCAGAGTTGATGGGGCACGCGGCGCCACTGCGGGGGTAAGCCCGGCTAGAACATGTCGATCTTCAGATACATGCGCATCCCTTCGCGTATGGGGTACATAGTTGCGGTCTAACCTATACATGATAGCGTGCGCAGGCAAACCTGCATATAACCCGCATGGAATGATTGGTGCAAACAAAGCTGACGTTAGATAACGATACTTTTGAAAACACTGGAAAATCAAGGTTTTTCGAGCGACGGACAAGCAGGGTATTGTACTAAAAACTGAATACGACGCAGAAGCGGCGTTTCTTACTCTCTACATGGGAGAACAGGAACGCCGCTTTTTTATGCCCTTTGTTACGCAGTAGGGGCAGAAAAAGCCTTGCTACAAGCGATTTTGCGGGCGCGTATCTGGCGCGGCAAGGGATTTATACCTTATCCCCCGAAACCGCGCTTCTACTGCGTAACAAATCCACAGCAAAAGGAGTGATTTACTATGGCAGTTTTCAGAGTGGAACGGAACAAGGGCTACACCGTAATGAGCAACCACCACCTACGCAACAAGGAGCTTTCCTTAAAGGCAAAAGGGCTGTTGTCGCAAATGCTGTCACTCCCCGAAGATTGGGACTACACCTTGAAAGGCTTATCCCTTATCAACCGGGAGAAGATAGACGCTATCCGCGAAGCCATTAAGGAGCTTGAACGCGCCGGGTATATCGTTCGGTCAAGGGAGCGCGACGAGAAAGGACGCTTGCGGGGCGCGGACTATGTGATATTCGAGCAGCCGCAGCCGCCTACGCCGGATTTACCTACATTGGAAAATCCAACATTGGATAATCCAACGCAGGAAAAACCAACATTGGAAAAACCTACGTTGGAAAATCCAACGCAATTAAATAAAGATATACAAAGAACTGACTTACCAAAAAAAGAAAAATCAAATACAGATTTATCAAGTACCCATTCCATTCCTATCCTTTCCCCTAACCCCTCTCCTTGCAGAGAAGCGGCTACGCCGCCGGAACGGAAAGGAACGGAAGCGGCAGCACAGAGCGCAGTTGATATATACCGGGAAATCATCAAGGACAATATCGACTACCACATTCTCAAACAGGACATGAAGTTTGACGGGGACAGGCTGGACGAGATTGTAGACCTCATGCTTGAAACCGTATGCACCGCCAGAAAGCGGGTACGGATTGCGGGGGACGACTACCCGGCAGAGCTTGTGAAATCTAAGTTTATGAAACTGGACGGCGAGCATATCCGCTTTGTGCTTGACTGTATGCGGGAGAACACAACGAAAATCCGCAACATCAAGCAATATCTGAAAGCAGCCCTTTTCAACGCCCCGTCCACTATCGGCAATTATTACACTTCCCTTGTCGCCCATGACATGGCAAGCGGCGCACTGTCACCGAAGAAGCCGCAGTACGGCGACCCGGACTATTATTCATTCAAACCGGGCGAAAGCCTGTAAAACAACAAAAGGAGGATTTTATTATGGCACAGAAAATGACAGGAGCATTGGTATTTGACGAGCGCACCGACCGTTACGACATTCGCTTTGACTTAAACAGCTACTACGGGGGCTTGCATTGCGGTGAGTGCTTTGACGTATTCGTGCGGGGCAAGTGGAAGCCGACCCGGATTGAGTACGGCGACAACTGGTATCTTGTGGGTATCAGAGCCGAGGACTTGAACGGGCTGCGGGTGCGTATCTGACCGCCGCCCCATAAAGAAACGCGAAAGGAGGACGCGAGGAATTGCAGGACGAAGTAAACGAAAAGACCATAGCCCTTTACATCAAGACCGGGAAGCTGACCGCCCAGACGCTCCAAAAGGCAATGAAAGCCATACTGTCAAAGGGCAAAAAGCAGCTTGCAAAACCGCCACAGGGAAAGCAGAGCTTAAAGCAGCTTATGAAGCAGAACGCGGGCGTTTCCAACATTGAGATTACCGAGGGCAATATCAAAGCCTTTGAGAGTACGGCGAAAAAGTACGGTATCGACTTTGCGCTGAAAAAGGACGCAACGGAAAGCCCGCCCCGCTATCTGGTTTTTTTCAAGGGGCGGGACGCGGACGTGCTGACCGCAGCCTTTAAGGAGTTTTCCGCAAAGAAGCTGACACAGGAGAAAAAGCCCTCTATCCGAAAGCTGCTCTCTACGCTCAAAGAAGCCGCACAGGGCAAGAACGCGGAACGGGCAAAGGTCAAGAACAAGGACAGGGAGGTATCGCTATGAAGCCGGAAATCAAGAAGCTGCTTATCCTAAATCTCCCGTATCTGCTCTTTGTCTGGCTCTTTGATAAAGTGGGCGCGGCTGTCCGTCTATCCCCCGGCGCGGACGCAAGCGCAAAGCTGCTACATCTTGGGGACGGTTTTACCACCGCCTTTTCCAGTATCGCGCCGAGCTTCCACCCGGCAGACTTACTTATCGGCATTGCGGGGGCGGTCATTGTCCGGCTGATTATCTACACCAAAGGCAAGAACGCGAAGAAATACCGCCGCGGGACAGAATACGGTTCGGCGCGTTGGGGCGGGGCTGACGACATAAAGCCGTACACAGACCCGGTATTTGAGAACAATATCCCCTTAACGCAGACGGAACGGCTCACCATGAACAGCCGCCCGAAGCAGCCGAAATACGCAAGAAACAAAAATATTCTTGTAATCGGCGGTTCCGGCAGCGGCAAGACCCGGTTCTTTGTGAAACCGTCGCTCATGCAATGTACGTCAAAGGATTTTCCAACGTCGTATATCGTCACTGACCCGAAAGGAACACTGATTTTGGAAACCGGGAAAATGTTGCAGCGGTACAAATACCGTATCAAAGTGCTAAATACGATTAACTTCAAAAAATCCATGAAATACAATCCCTTTGCCTATCTGCGGAGCGAAAAGGACATTTTGAAATTAGTCAATACCATTATCGCCAACACCAAAGGCGACGGGGAAAAATCCGGCGAGGATTTCTGGGTGAAAGCGGAAAAGCTCTACTACACCGCACTAATCGGCTATATCTGGTATGAAGCCCCAGAGGACGAGAAGAACTTCACGACGCTGCTTGAAATGATAAATGCGTCGGAAGCCCGCGAGGACGACGAGGATTTCCAGAACCCGGTTGACCTCATGTTTGAACGTCTGGAAGAAAAAGACCCGGAACATTTTGCAGTCAAGCAGTACAAAAAATACAAACTGGCGGCGGGCAAGACCGCACAAGGTAGCGCGGCGAGATAAACATTTCGTCGCCTACTTTCTTGCGGCTCTCCTTGCATCCCTCACGCGCTGCCTTTATCGCTGCCCCAAAAGCCTTAAAGTCGTATCGTGGTACTGGTCTTTTTGCCATAGTTATTCACCCTATTACATTTTACTGTTCCCCTTTCTTCTTGGATATGTCTACGTAGTTCTATCAGTTAGCCAAAATAATTCATATATATATATGTTGACAACAAGCTGCTTTTGTATATAATATTATATAAAAGGGGGGGAATGTTTATGTTACATAGCATGCGTATTCGATAAGCATTGAAATCAAAAAAGATTTTTCCCATTTTCAATATGGGCTTTTTTGTCATGCTTATTTTGCGTATGCTATACAACAAAACTAACGACGTATAGACATAGTATAAAAACTATGCCTTAATTTTGTTGTAGTATTATATGTATAAATGCAGGTCAATGCTCATGTTGAGAATTGACCTGCATTTTTTTGCGCAAAAGGAGAAATATTATGCTTGAAAAATATTGGATAAAATGTCCAATTTGTAACGGAAAGACGAGGGTTCAAGTATTTTATAATACGGTATTAAGAAATTTTCCTCTTTTCTGCCCTAAATGTAAATTAACGCATATCGTTGATCGTTGATGTTGAAAAACTAGAAATCATAATCAAAAACTCTGAAAAACAAACTTTTTAGTTTTGAAAAGGAAGGATATTTAAATGAAACACTTACCTAAAAGTACACCTACGGAAATATTGAATGACCCATACGGATTTACTTACAAAGAAATGTCGGAAGTAATTGGAGAGGATAAAGCAAGAGCCTTATATACGGAATTGTATAAACAGCCATTTCACAAAGAAAATCTATCAATATCAACAAAAAAAGTCTATAAAAGTAGCGATACTGAAAAGTATGTTTATGAATTGAAAGATAACAGGTATATTGAAACGGTTTTTATTAAACGGCGAGATGGTGGGACTGTTTGCGTAAGTACGCAAGTTGGTTGTTCTGTTGGCTGTATTTTTTGTGAGTCCGGACGCAATGGTTTTGTTCGTAATCTAACACCGTCTGAAATTGTGCAGCAGGTTGTATTGATACGTCAAAAAGTAAATCGTATCGTTTTTATGGGAATGGGAGAACCTTTATTCAATTACGACAACTTGATTGCAGCAATCCATATTCTTCGAGATAGAAATGGACTTAACTTTCCAACCGACGGCATTACCGTATCAACAGTTGGTCCAGTTAATCAATTAAAAAAATTGCGCGAAGAACATCTAAAAATTCAGTTGACAATATCTTTACATGCAGCAACACAGGCTGCGAGAAACTGTATCATTCCTCATATGCACATGTACGCTATTGAAGATGTTGTTAAGCAAGCATTGTCCTATTCTCAAAGGCATAATCGAAAAGTGGTATTTGCGTATTTGCTTTTACCAGGTATAAATGACCGTTCCTCAGATATAAGGCAACTTGCAAAATGGTTTAAGGGCAAAAATGTTATGATTAACGTGCTGCAATACAACCCGACGAGTAATTCAAAAATTAGAGCACCACAAAAACAAGAAATGGTTGCGTTCAAACATCAATTAGAGCAAACAGGACTTGAAGTTACCATGAGAGTTTCTCATGGTAGAGAGATTAAAGCAGCTTGTGGACAGTTAGCTAATACATATAATAAAGCCAAAAAACAACAGAAATAATTTAATTAAAAGAGCCAGACGCACAGACGCAGAGCCGATAATATGCAGTTTGAAATACTGCTGTTATCGGCTCTTTTTTGATTTTAATTTGTGCCCCTAATAACCATATTGGAGCAAAATCAGAACTGTTGCTTGTCGTTCTTTGATTTCCGCAGCAGCTTTGAAAAATCAAAGCCGCCGTTTCTTTTTATCTTCTAATGAAATGACGCGGTATCACTGTTGAAATCGGCGGCTAAAGGAGGTAGCCGCCATGAAGCAAAAAGCATATCGACAAAATCCGACAGTTATTGACTTATCAAAAAAAGCCCGCCCACCACCGGGGGAAACTACGCTTATATATATGAACTGTCTAATCATCTGGATACTGCTTACAATGCCTATGCGCCCGTCCGGGCTTTTCGGACGGGCGCATTTTGTACGTTCAAAAAATTTTTGAAGAAATTTCAAAAAATCTTCGGCGTTTTTGAGAAACGCCGTATTGCCCCGCGAAAAGGGGGGAAGCACCACCAACTTTCCAACGAGAAAGGAGGTGAGAATGTGGAACCTAATAGCAGGGAGTTTTACAAACAGTGTGCTTTTCAGAAGTTTTGTAATACGGTATTGCACAATGAAGCTTGCGACACCCATAGAGAACTTCGCAGACACAAGGCAAAGGAAGTGACCTTTTCCGACATGACCTTAGACGAAGCGCGGCAGCTTCATACGTTTGATGAATATTTCAAACGTGAAGCCGCCGAAACCGTCTTTGAGAAAGCCGGGAAGAAAATCACGCCAAAGCTGCTTCTTGAAGCAATCCGTACTTTGCCGGAAGAAAAGCGCAAAGCCATATTGCTGTATTACTTCGAGGGAATGAACGATACCGAGATTGCGGAGCTGTTCAACACGTCGAGAAGCACGATACAGTACAGGCGGACAAGCTCTTTTGAGAAATTAAGAAAATATCTGGAGGAAAATGCTGATGAATGGGACGAATGGTAACGAACCCGGCTACCCGGAAAATGCCCTTGTTCCTTATCCTGTCATTGTGGCAGCGACAAACCTGACCCCATTGCACCAAGGGCTTGCTTTTTGGCTAGAGCGTTTGGAGTAGAGCGACGAGGAAGCGGATGCCCTGGAGGTAGGCGCGGCGGGTGATGCGCTCGTTGGTGCCGTGGACGCCGCGATCGCACTCGTCGTCATCAACCACAAAGGCTGAGAAGCGAATGCACTCAGGGCAAATGTGCTGGTAATTGGCAGCGTCGGTCGCACCGATCACGGTCGAGGGCACAATTGCCACTGGCTCGAATGATCCGTTTTCCTCCGCCCCCTTTGGATCGCGGAAATAGCGGGCGGCGATGGAGTGAACCGCCTCGAGGCCGGGACCACCGATGCGCGGGGACGGCGAGGGTTCGGAGCTGCCGGGGCCCAGCTCCACTTCGACACGACCGGCAAGGTCCGCCCCGGCAACCGCCTCACGGCAGCGCGCCACAACGTCGGCCACGCTCGTGCCCTCGAGCATGCGGAAGTTAATATTGGCCCACATATCCTGCGGCATTACGTTGGCGCCGGTGCTGCCACCCTCAATCTGCGTGGGCGCGCAGGTGGTCGTCACCAGCGGATAGAGCTTCTTGCTGGCAAGGCAATCGCGGACAATGGCATCCCCGTTATCGGCAATTTTATCGGCCGTGTAGAGCCCCAACTCGACGAGCTGGGCGGCAAGCAAGTCGGTCACGCGCGTCGGCCACTCGATATCGCAGATTGCGGTGATGGCGCGGCTGAGCACCTCGAGTGACGTGCCACCGTAGGGGTTGGAAGAATGTCCACCCGCGCTCTTTGTCTTGAGCACAATGTCGGCATAACCTTTCTCAGCCAGGTCGGCGTGCATGAGCCAACCCTCGCCCGCGCTGTACTCGGCAGCCGGAACGATGCGGTAGTCGCCCTCGTCGATCAGGTACTCAAGCTCAATGCCGCGCTCCTCGAGCGCGCGGCCGATGGCGCCTGCGCCGTACTGCGTCGTCTCCTCGTCCTGGCCAAAGGCCAGGAGCAGCGTGCGCTCGTGCTGCCAACCGTGCGCCAGCGCATACTCGACAGCCTCGAGAATGCCTGAGACCTGGTCCTTCATGTCGATCGCGCCGCGGCCCCAGATGTAGGTGTCGTCCACGTGCCCGCTAAAGGGGGCGTGCGTCCAGTCGGCCTCGGTACCCGGCACCACGGGGACCACGTCCATGTGACCCATGAGCATAACGGGCTTAAGGGCCGGATCGCTGCCGGCAAGCGCCACCAGCAGCGAATGGTCGATAAGCTCGACCTCGCCCGCCGCAAACACGCGCGGCCAGGCCTGCTGCATATAGGCGCGCAGGTCGTTGAAGGGTTGCCAGTCCACCGCCTCGGCATCCATGCTCGAGACGGTCGGAAACGACAGCACGCGGCCCAGGCGCTCGCATGCGCCGGCCTCGTCTATATCGGCAAAATCGTCCTCATGCGCAAAGAAGCGCCAAACCTCGGCCATGACATCCTTTCGATTGTGACGACAAAGGCCGCCCCACGGGAGCGGCCCTGCAACGCAAGCGTTTGCGTCGGTTATTTGTCCTCGAGATAGCGAGAGAGGAACTCGCGAGTGCGCTGGTGTTTGGGGTTGCCGAAGAGCTCGGCCGGCGCGGCGTCCTCGAGCACCACGCCCTTGTCCATAAAGACCACGCGGTCGGACACCGTGCGGGCAAAGGCCATCTCGTGCGTGACGACCACCATGGTCATGCCGTCGGCAGCGAGCTTGCGCATGACCTCGAGCACCTCGCCCACGATCTCGGGGTCGAGCGCCGAAGTCGGCTCGTCGAACAGCATGATCTGCGGATTCATGCACAGGGCGCGGGCGATGGCCACGCGCTGTTTTTGACCACCGGACAGGCGACCCACGGCGGCGTGCGCGAACTTTTCGAGGCCCACGCTCGCCAGATGCTCCATCGCAATTTTTTCAGCCTCGGCCTTGCTCATCTTTTTGAGCGTGACGGGCGCGAGCGTGCAGTTGTCGAGCACGTCCATGTTGTTGAACAGGTTAAAGCCCTGGAACACCATGCCGATGTCCTCGCGGAGTTTATTGATATTGCAGCGCTCGGCCGTAAGGTCCTGGCCGTGGAACCAGATGTGGCCCGCGTCCGGGGTCTCGAGCAGGTTGAGGCAGCGCAGGAAGGTCGACTTGCCCGAGCCCGAGGCGCCGATAATGGTGACGACCTCGCCCGGGTTAACGGACAGGTCGATGCCCTTGAGCACCTCGAGCAAGCCGAAGCTCTTGCGCAGGCCCTCGACGCGGATGAGCGGCTCATTGGTCTGTGCGGCGGCCGCGGTGCCGGTAGTGGCGGTATCTGCCATGATGATTCTCCTCGTCTTGAGCCTAGTTGGAGCTGGGCAGCGTTGCCGGGGCCTCGGCGCCGAGCTTTTTGCCAAAGGCCTCGAGCAGGCGGCTCGCCACGAGCGTCAGGATCAGGTAAACCACGAGCGCCACGCAGTAGACCTCCATCTGGCGGTAGTACACGCCGGCGACGGTGGTGGTGGCGTACATGAGGTCGAACACGCCGATGACCGAAAGCACCGACGAATCCTTGATGTTGATGATGAGCTCGTTGGTGAGTGCCGGAATCGCGTTTTTAATGCCCTGGGGGAACACGACCTTGCGCATGGCCTGCCACTGCGACAGACCCAGCGAGCGCGCCGCCTCGGCTTGGCCGGCATCGATGGACTCGATGCCGCCGCGCAGGACCTCCATCATGTAGGCGGTGGAGTTGAGCGAGATGGTGACGAGGCCGGCGGTGAAGGTACTCCAAATCTGGTTGGCCTGGGCAGTCTCGAAGCCCATGCCGCGCAAAACGGTGAAGCCCGCGTAATAGATGAGCAGGCCCTGGACCATCATGGGCGTGCCGCGCACGATGGTGGAGTAGACGGTCGCAAAGCCGCGGCCGATGCTCTTAAAGAAGCGCACCAGGTCGTTGTCTACGCGGTCGAAGGTCTGAATACGCAGGAACACAAAGAGCAGCGCCAGGAAGAATGCGATGACGGTGCCGAAGGTGGCAAGCGCGATGGTGATCTCGATGCCACGGATGAAGAAGTCGCCGCTCTTGTAGGTCATGTAGACCAAGCTCGACAAAAAGTCGCTGGGGTTGGAATCCGAGACAATGCTCACCTGCACCAGATCGATAAACGACATGACGCAGCGGTCGACAAAGAAGATCGCCGCGATGACGACCACGACATAGCTGCCCAGGCGCGCGCCGCGACGGAAACGCTCGGATGCAAACGGTGACTTTTCGCGATAGTCGCTCCAGTGCATAACCTTGGTGACGAGCGCTGCCGCCGACACGACGATCCAGGCCCAAAGAATCGCCCAAAGGCAATCCTGGAAGATGCCGGTGGGCGCCAAAAAGCTCAGCGGCGTGGGGTTGCGCTGGCTAAATGCCAAGCCGAGCGCCGCGATAACGCTCGTGCCCAGGTACACATAACGGTGGTCGGCCTTGATAAAGGAGGCCAGACGATTGATGCCTTTCATGCTGCCTCCCTATGCCGGCTGACGGTCGAGGCACGCGTCCCACATTTGGTCGCGCTCCTCTTGGCTAATGCCCTTGAGTGTCTTGTCGATGAGCTTAAGCAGTTTGTCCGAGCCCTTGCGGCAACCGACATTTGCCGTGACCTCCTGCTTAAAGCCCTCGCCCTCGGCAAAGTGGATGGGGACGATACCGGGATTTTGGGCCATATAGCCCTTTTCGTTCTCCGTGTTGTAGGTCACGGCGTCGCACGTGCCCTGCAGCAGATTCGAGAACACCGTGGGGACCGAATCGACCGGGTTCTTGTGCACAACGCCCGGAATCTCGTCGATGACGGTATCGAGCATGGTGTCCTTTTGGCCGAGCACCGTGGCACCGCTGAAGTCGCTGAGCTTGGTCGCGTTTTGGTAGGGCGAGCCCTCTTTTACGAACAGGCCAAAGTAGCCGATAAAGTACGGGTCGGAAAAACCGACGGACTCCTCGCGCTCGGGCGTGGCGCTCATGCCGGCGATGATGAGGTCAATCTGGCCGTTGTTGAGCGAGTCGATAAGGCCCGAGAAGCTCTGCTTGACGGCAACGGGCTCGCCGCCGAGAGCCTTGCAGACGATCTTGGCGATCTGCACGTCGTAGCCATCGGCATAGGCGCCCTGCACGTTGTCGATGGGGATCGTGAACTCGCTGGCCTCGGAAACCTGCCAGTTGTACGGGGCGTAGGCCGCCTCCATGCCGATGCGGATCTTATCCTTGCCGATAACGGAATCGGACAGGTCATCGCGACCGCCGCCCGTCGTGGGCTGAACTACTTCCAGCGTGGAGGGACGCTGGCAGCCGGCAAGTGCGCCGGCGACGGCAGAAGCGCTCGCAGCGAGAGCGCTACCCAAAAAGATGCGACGGCTGCATACCGGCTGTGGATGCGCGTCGCGCTGTTGTCGAGATTGCATCTGATGCCTTCCCTATGTCGTTTTGCTGACAATAAGACAGGATATACGTCAACAACCAGCAGCGCGGCATGTGCGCGAAAAAATAATAGACACACGAAGACGATTGGCGCAAAGCAGCCTGCCCCCATGTACCACTTGGCATGAAAAAGGCAAGGCATAGACCTTCTGGTCATGCCGTGCCTTTTGAATGGCAAATTGTCGCTCTGGGTGGCGCGCAGCGTCGACCGGCCCGCCGTTCGTCAGAACGGCGGAACCTCTAGAGCAGGGTGACGCTAAAGCTGCGGACGTCCGTCTCGCCCGGCGCCAGCGTAATGGTATTGACCTTGTGCTCAAAGACATCGTCCTCGGTGTCCATGGTGGTGTGGCCGGTCCAGGGCTCGAGCGCCACAAACGGAGCGTCGTTGGCGGCAGACCACACGCCGATGTACTTAAAGCCCTCAAAGTCGATCTTGACGCCGTGGCCCGACTTGCGACCGCGCAGCGTGAGCGTAGAGCCCGGAGTATCGGTGAACATGATGGCATCGTTATCGAAACTGCGGTGCGTGATGGGCAGCACGTCCGAGTTATCGGGAGCCTTGTAACTACCCTCGAACGTCATAAGACCGTCGGGCGTGATGATGGGAGCCTCGTTCGTCCAGGCCTCGGTAAACGCCAGCTCGTAATCCTCGAACGCCTCGTCCTCGGCACCGGGAGCCGGTACGTTAAACGCGGGGTGGCCGCCCACCGAGAACGGCAGGTCCACGTCGCCGGTGTTGGTGACGGCAAAGGTCTGCGTGAGGGTGGCGTCGCCGGTCAAGGCATAGGTCATGCTGAGCTTAAAGTGGAACGGGAACGCCTTGAGCGACTCGGGCGTGTCGGTGATCTCGTACGTTACCGAGGAGCCGTCCTCCGAAACCTCGACCAGCTTGTGTTCGACGATGCGCGCGAGTCCGTGGCGCGGCATCTCGCAGGTGCCGGCCGCAGACGTCGCCGTGTTGTTGCGCAGCGAGCCCACAATGGGGAACAGGATGGGCGCATGCTTGCCCCAAAAGGCGGGGTCGCCCTGCCACAGATACTCGTTGCCGTTGAGGGCAAGGCTCGTGAGCTGGGCACCCATGGAATCGATGGCCGCGGTGAGGCCGCCGCGTTTGATGGTAGTGACGGTGGACATGCTACTTCCTCCAAAAGTAAACAACAGTGTCGAGGGCTATTGTCCCACTCTTGGCGGCGGGGTTGAGCGACAGGTGCAGTTATTGAGCAATAGCGTAAAGGTCAAACCCGCCCTGCGGCGTGCTATCGACCGTATCGGGCGCCTGTGAATTAAAACTCACCGGAACCATGCGCTTTGAGGCACGGTAACGCGTGCCGTCGGTGGCGACGGGCGGCTCATCGACCGTGAGCTCGTAGTCGCCGGGCTTGAGCTCGATGCCGTCACCTTCGGAATTGACGTATTGATACTCGTCGATTGCTTGTCCCTTGAGTGTGCGGCCCACGATATGGACGAGCATTTGGCTATCGCCGCGCGCGGTATCCCACGTCGCGCCGTCCTTAACCTCGACCGACACATGCACCGAGCGCGTGCGGCTGAGCGATTGTTCGACGGACATCTCGACCTTGGCGGCGTCTTTGCGCTGTTGCTCCACGTGACTCCAGACATTTCCGATCGCCGAGCAAGCGATGACGCCGGCCATAAAGGCGATGAGAATGGGGCCGAGCGGCGAGCGACGTCCCGCATCTTCCTCGCGAGACAGATTGGGGCGACGCGTGGGCGCGGGCGCCTGAGCACCCTGCGAGGGCACGTCGAGAATGCTGAAGGATGCCGTGCTGTCGGGGTCGATGTTATGGCGAGGTTGCGGGGTCTTTGCCGGCGAGATGGACATATCGGCCGGCTCACCGAGCGTGGCCGTGGCATCGGCCTTTGCCTCGTCGGCCTCGGCCTGGGCCCAGGCCTGCTCGAAGGTCAGGGGCTCGGCGGCATCGGAGGCGGCGTCAGGCTCGACAGCAGCATCGCTGCCGGTCTCGTCCTCGTCGCTCGACACGTCACGCGGCGCGGGCTCGTCCCACTCCTCGTCCGGAGCCTCGCCCTCGCTATACCACCATTCAAAGTTATCGATATCCATACGGGGCGCCCCCTTGGCCTCGCAAATAAACACTTGCTAGCCTTATACCCCCAGATGACACGGGAGCTCGCCGGCACAGACAGGAAAAGCGTCACAACATTCGACGCTTTTCCTCGTTTTCGAGATTTTCATCGAATGTTGTGACGGTTTGGGCAGCAGCCACACCACGAATGTGACGAAGGAGCAGTCCCCTTGTCACATCTAGAGGGCGACGGGGATTTGGATGCAGCAAAAGTCCTCTTGGTGGGACTCGTCGTAGCTCGTAGTATCGAGGTAGCAAAAGTCGAAGGCGTTGCCAACGGGCTGGAGCGCGTGCTTGTCCATGCAGGCCACGACGGCGCGGATGCCCTCGGGCTCGTACGGCATGCCCCAGCGGCTCATGCACAGATATGTGCCCTCGGGCAGCACTTCGATGCCGATCTCTGCCAGCTCGGCGGGATCGCTCGGCAGCAGCTCCTCGACACCGCGCGGTAGCACGGCAAAGGAGCCGGCGCCGGCGACGGGGTCGTCGGAATGCAGCGCCTCGCGACGCAGCATGGCGCCCCAGCCGCGCATGGGACGCGTGCCCGTCAGCGCACGCATGCGCAGGATTGCCCGCATGAGCGTGGGGTGAAGCATCGAGCGGCCGCGCTCTATATCGCCCGGAAACTCCTCAAAGACCACGTAGCGGCGCTCGAATTGCTTGAGCTCCGGCTTGCCCTCGCGCTCGCGCCAGTAAACCGCCTCGTCGTAAAAGCTTAGACGCTCCTGTACGCTCGCGCGCTCGGCTTTGAGCTCAGCGATCTGTTCATCGAGCGCCTGCACCCGCGAGCGCAGGTGATCGGTCATCTCGCCAATGTCGAACGTCGAGGTTAGGCGGTCGATCTCGTCGAGTTCGAGCCCCAGGTCGCGCAGCATGCAAATCAGACGCATGAGCGGGATCTGCGTGGGCGAATAGAAGCGGTAGCCTTTTTCGTTGACCACGGCGGGCTTAAACAGGCCGATCTTGTCGTAGTAGATGAGCGTTTGGCGCGAAACATTAAACAAGCTCGCCATCTCGCTAATCGCATACATGCCCGTCTGCATAAGTCCTCCTGACACATCCTTTTAGCGCACAAAGCCCGCCGCCCACAGGGGCAGCGGGCTCAAACACTACTCGTATCCTACCCTAAAGACGCCTATGACCAGCGCTTATAGTTTGCGCATGACACGCCGACGGCCTCGAGCGCCTTGGCGGCGATGTGGTGCACCGCGTCATCGAGCGTGGCGGGGCCGTTGTAAAACGTGAGCATGGGCGGCATGAGCATGACGCCCGGTACGCGCGCAAGGCGCGCCATGTTGTCGACATGAATGGCGCTGAAGGGCGTCTCACGCACCATGAGCACCAGGCGGCGCTGCTCTTTCATCTGAACATCGGCCGCGCGCAGCAACAGGTTTTCGCTGTAGCCGCTCGCGATGCCGGCGAGCGTCTTCATGGAGCAGGGCGCCACGATCATGCCGTCGACCGGATAGGTGCCGCTTGCGATGGCGGCGCCGATGTTCTTGTTGTCGTAGACCACATCGGCATGGCACGCAAACTCGTCGAGCGTCATGCCGAGCTCCTGCTCGATGGTAATCTCTCCCCCGCGCGTGACGACAAGCGCCGACTCGGCACCGGCCTGGCGCAGGCATTTGAGGCACTCAAGGCCCAGCGCGGCACCGCTGGCGCCCGAAACGCCAACGACGATGCGACGGGGACGGACAGAAGACTCAGGCATGACAACTCCTTGACTACTTGGTAGGGCTACTTACTAGAAAGCAATCTCCTTGGCCCACTTGTCCTTGTCGATCTCCATGAACTGCGAGCGGATGAAGTTCTTCTTGAGGTCGAACGGAACCGTGCAGTCGAAGATGGCCTTGCAGGCGATGCCGTGCTCGCGGATCGTGGGGTCGAACGCGGGGTCGTTGGACGGATCGAGCACGTGGCAGTGGCAACCGGGGATGGTGATGAGGTCCACGTCGGCCTGGAAGCGCGTGGTCATGGCCCACATCACGTCGCTCATATCGAAGATATCGACATCCTCGTCAACAAGGATGACGTGCTTGAGCTCGGAGAATGCCGAGAAGGCGAGCATGGCGGCGTTGCGCTGACGGCCCTCGTCATTTTTGCTCGACTTCTTGAACTGCATGATGGCAACGAACTTGCCGCCGCCGCAGGGGGCAGCGTGGACGTTGAGCAGGCGGCCCGGGATGGCGGTCTCGACCATCTTGTAGATGGATGCCTCGGTGGGGATGCCGGCCATGGACACGTGCTCGTGCGAGGGACCGATGCAGCTCTCCATGATGGGATTGACGCGCGTGGTGACGGCGGTGATCTTGATCACCGGGCAGACCTTGGCGCCACCGGTGTAGCCGGGGAACTCGGGCATGGCGTAGCCGTGGCCGTTGACGTCCTCGTTGATGGTCTCGTCGTGCATGAGGTAGCCCTCGAGCACATACTCGGCATTGGCGATGCACTTCTGCGGAACGGTGACGCAGTCGGCAAGCTCGACGGCGTGGCCGCGCAGGGCGCCGGCGATCTGCAGCTCGTTAAAGCCGAGCGGCGTGGTGGGCGCCTCGAAGCCACAGCACATGTACACGGCGGGGTCCAGACCGATGGAGATGGAGATGGGCATGTCTTCGCCGCGCTGGCAGTACTCGTCAAAGAACGCGCCAAGGTGACGGCTGCCCGGAGTGATCCACATGGCGAGCTTGTCCTTGTCGACGCAGGAGAAGCGGTGGATGGTCACGTCGGACTGGGAGCCGTCGGGGCTCGTGCCATAAGCGAGGCCCATGGTGATGTAGGGGCCGCCGTCGACGGGCGTGTTGGTGGGAGCGGGAACGATCTTGCGCAGGTCAAAGCCCTCGTCGGTCGCCTTGTACACGACCTCTTGGCAGTCGACGTGCGCACCCTCGGCGATCTGCTCGGGCGCGATCAGGTTCTCGAAGCGCTTGCCGATCTCGAGGCCCAGGTGCTCCTCGTCGAGGTCGAGCAGGGCGGCAACGCGCTTGCGGCTGGCAAGCATGCCGATGCAGACCTTGGCATCGTCAAAGCCCTTGACGTTGTTGAAGACCATCGCCGGGCCCTCTTTGGTCGGACGCATAACGGTGCCGCCGGCACCGACGCGACGATAGACGCCCGAGACCTCGGCGTCCGCGTCGACCTGGGTGTCGGTCTCGAGCAGCTGGCCCGGCATCTCGCGCAAAAAGTCGAGCGCGGAGCGCAGATCGTGGATCTGGGAAGCATCGGTAGTGGACATAGCGTGCTCCTTTCGGGAGAGTGTCCGGCGGCGGGAGTGCCGCCGGCTTGGTAACGTAATGGGGCCGCAGCGCTCATAGATGGGGCGCTCGGGCACTCGCAGTTCAAGCACTCGGCTAATTACAGCCAAGCACTCGACTGCTTACATCAGGCCAAAGAGGTGGAACCAGGCGGCCTCGACCAGCACGACGATAAA
The DNA here is from genome assembly GCF_902364355.1 of Collinsella aerofaciens. Lineage (GTDB taxonomy): Bacteria > Actinomycetota > Coriobacteriia > Coriobacteriales > Coriobacteriaceae > Collinsella > Collinsella aerofaciens_AF. The sequence goes on along the minus strand of NZ_CABJDK010000009.1, from coordinate 65,669 downwards.
GACGACCGCAGTGAGGGGAATGCCCATGCGCATAGCCTCTTTGGAGGTGTAGCCGCCAGCGTCCTTGCCCTCGCCGATAAGGATCGGCAGGTTATGGAACGGCAGGATGTAGTGGATGTTGATGGACGTAAAGACGATGAGCGCCACGGCGAGCGGGCTCACGCTGGAGCCGGCCGCAAAGCTGATGAACGCCGGCACGCACACGCCGAGCACGGCCATGACCGAGCCCATGAACATGTGGATGATCATGGAAAGCGCGGCGACAAGCAGGGCGAACAGGAAGATGTTCTCGGGCACGGAGCTGGGAAGCACGACATCGGCGATCCAGGCGTTCATGCCGGTGGCACCGCCCACGGAACCCACGGCCATGGCGGCCGTCAGGAACATGAGGGACTTGATGTCGACAGCGTTCCAGCTGGCAGGAGTGAGAACCTCGCCGATGATGGGCATGGCGAGCGCGACACCGATGGCAAGTGTCACCCAGCCGATGTAATCGCCCGAGACGGTAAGCCACAGCGCGATGGCGATGACAAGCCACACGATGGTGCGGATCTCCTTGACGGAGAGCTTGCCGAGCGCGGCCTGCTTGGCCACGATCTGCTCGCGATCGTAGACGAGCTCCTTGCTGGGCTTAAAGAGGAAGAGACCCAGGAACAGGGTGCACAGCAGCGCGACCAGCATAGGCACGCTCATGTACAGGAACCAGTCGACAAAGGACGGGCTCATGCCGCCGGCCTCGGCGCTGTACTGCGCGACGAGCGGGTTGAGCGTGGAGTCGCCCGTCAGGAAGAACATGGAGCCCGGGGCAGCAGCGGCAAACACGAGGAAGCCGAGCTTGCCGCGGTCGTCGTCACCGTAGCCGGCGGACTCGGCAATGACCGAGACGACGGCGAGGATGAGGAAGGCGCGGGGGAACGGATGCGGGATCAGCAGCGACAGCACAAAGGTGAGCGCGAAGATTGAGATGATGAGCGACTTGGCATCGCGCACGAACTTGAGCATAAACGCATAGGCGATGCGCTCGCCCAGGCCCGACTCCTTGACCGCGCTGGCGATGAGGTAGGCGCCGATGACGAGCCACATGGTGGCTTTGGTCCACGAGCTAAACGTGGAGGCGACCGTCGCCGAGATGCTCGCGGCACCCGTGTCGTCCACGCACACCTTGAACAGAACGAGCAGCGCGCAATAGAGTAGGCCCACAAAGCCCGGCTGTGCCACGCCACACGCCCAGAACACCACCGTGGCAAGCGTCAACGCCAGACAGGTCTGACCGCCGGCCGTAAGCTCGACCGTCGAGCTCAGCTCCACCAAAGGAAGAAACTTCACCAGCAAAAAGACAACGATACCCAGCACAAAGCCAATTTCGCGCTTGGTGATCTTAAACGCCTTCTTTTCCGCTTCCATCTCCCCACCTTTCTTGTTGGGGGCGCTCCGGATTCGCGGCCACGTTGCCACTTAAAAAGGGGCGCCCGTTATCGGACACCCCTTACGTTGCGCTGTGTTGTGGCAATACAGTCAAGCGGATTTTTTTGGATGAGAAGCGATCCCCTGGACAAAAACCATCACAACATTCGACGCTTTTCCTCGTTTTCGAGATTTTCGTCGAATGTTGCGACGGTTTGGATGTGGCAACGGGACTGTCTTTTTTCACATAGCAAGGGCTGTGCGGATGGAGGGGACCTCCAGAGCCTCGCGGAGCCAGGGGGCCAGCTGCTCGGGGTGACCCTACAGATAGCCTTTGAGCTCGGAGGGCACCACGCGGCGCACCTCCGAGATCTCCTCTTGGTTGATATGCAGCTCGCCCGGCTCAACATGGGCTACGAACACCTCGCACCATTCGCACTCGCAGCGGCCGTCGCCGTGGTCCTCGCGGTACACCACGTGTCCGAGGTGCTTGAGCTGATCGGGCTCGCGCGTGATGCCAAGCTCTTCGTTGATGCGACGTGCCGTGGCGGCCGCGACGTCTTCCCCGGGGAGCGGATGGCCGGCACAGCCATCGGCCAGCACCCCGCCCCACAGGCGTTTGAGCGGGCTGCGACGACAGAGCAGCAGGCGCGCGTCTTCGCCCTGGCCCTCGACCAGAAGCGTCAGAAATGCCTGATGCAGGATTCCCTCGCCGGTATGGGCCTCGATGCGGTCGACGGGGCCAAGCGCCTCGCCGGTCGCGGCATCGACCGCCACGACCTCGGCGCCTGCGCCGCCCTCATCCCAGCCGGCGCGCAGAATGCGGGCTGCGGCCTCCTCGAGCGCGGCGATGAGTTCCTTGGTGGTATCGAGCATGCGCTTCAGGTCGTCCCCGCTTGCCTGTTCAACATGAAAACCCGTGCTTGCAACTACCGGCACACTAAAGCGCGTGGCCAGCGCCGCTGCGATATCGTGCGCCGGGATCTCGTCTCGATGGCACGGAACGGCCAGGATGCTCACCGTCGCCGTACGGCCGGGCTCGGGACGCGGAATGGCCTGTGCCGTGGCGCCCAGGTGCGCAAATTCCGGCGAGCAGGCGTACACCGCCATGCCTCGCGGCGTCACCGTCAACTGGGCCTCGAGCGCAAACTTGCCCTCGCCCACCACAACCTTTGTCGTGTGCATACCCATGGGATCTCCTGTCGCCCGCAATGTACCTGAGACCATCTTCGCCTGTATTGCGACTATACAGGCAAGCGCAGCCTGCGACAAAGGAGGCAGGCACCTGACACATTCTGTTAGAGTTGCAGGGATTGAATCCCGCTTATTCATGCGACATTGGAGTGACAACCTTGACCGCCGCAACCACGCCTAAAAGTAAGTCAACCGCCGCCGCGCTCTCCCCCGCGCGCACCAGGCTCTGCCTAGCGCTGCTCGTGCTGCTGGGATTCTCGCTCGGCTGCTCCGAGTTCGTGGTCATCGGCATCGAAAGTGACCTGGCGACGGAACTCGGCATATCGCTTGCCGCTGCGGGCCAGCTCATCAGCGTTTTTGCACTGGTCTACGCCATCGCGACGCCGGTGCTTGCGCTCAGCACGGGGCGCTTCCGTCGTTACCAGCTGCTCGTGTGCTACAGCATTATCTTTGTGCTCGGCAATCTGGTCATGGCGTTGGCGCCCAACTTCCAGGTACTGTTTATCTCGCGCATTGTCCTGGGATCCGTCTCGGGCGCACTGCTCGCCGTGGGCGTGACGTACATCCCCGAGCTGCTGTCCCCGCAGCAAACTTCGCTTGCCATCTCGGTCGTGTACGGCGCGTTTTCCGTGGCGATGGTCTTTGTGACCTCGATTGGCAAGTTTGTGGCCGACACGCTCGACTGGCACGTGGCCATGTACGGTACGCTGACCTTTGCCGTTTTGATCTGCGGAGCGCTCGTGGCGTTTATGCCGCGCGCCGGACAGACCGACGAACCCGCTACCTTCCGCGAGCAGGCGGGTCTGCTACGCGAACCGAGCATCATCACCGGCATGCTCATCTTTTTGTTTGGCGTGGGATCGGTCTATGTGTTCTACGGCTACGTGACGCCTTATCTTGAGCAGGTGCTGGGTATGGGCACTGTTCAGGCGAGCACCACGCTTATGGCCTACGGCGTGTTCTGCCTGGTCTCGAACATCTTGGGCGGATGGATCGACGCGCGTTTTGGCATGAAGGCACTGCTTGTGACGTTTGTACTGCAGGCTGCGGCGTTACTCGGGCTGTTTGCCGTGGGCGGCACCATGCCGCTCGCGCTGGTCTTTGTCTTTAGCTTGGCGTTGCTCATGTACCTGTTCTCGGTGTCGTGCATCACGCACTTTATGGACGTGGCACGCAGCCGCCATCCCAAGTCGATGGTACTCGCAAGTTCGGTTGAGCCCATGGCGTTTAACGTCGGCATCTCGTTTGGCACCGCAGTGGGCGGCGCCGTGGTAAGCAGCGTTGGCATTGCCTACGTTGGCGCGGTTGGCGCCGCGTTCTCGCTTGTGGCCTGGGCGCTCACGCTGGTGACGATTAAGCTGGCTCGCTGGGAGCGCAAGCGGGCGAGAGCGTAAGCACAGATGCGATACTCGAGCTCGATGATGGCGATCGAAAGGAAACCGCATATGCAACGCGTACTGTTTATCTGTCATGGGAATATCTGCCGCTCGACGATGGCTGAGTCGGTGTTTACCGAGCTCGTGCGCCGCGCTGGGCGCGAGGCGGAGTTTGTCATCGATTCCGCAGCGACCTCAACTGAGGAGATCGGCAACCCGCCGCATCATGGCACGGTCGCCAAGCTGCGCGAAGTCGGGATTCCCGTCGTTGCGCACCGTGCCCGCCAGGCGCATCGAGCAGAGTATGGCAACTGGGACCACATTGTCTATATGGATGCTGAGAACACGCGTGGCCTGCGTCGCATCTTTGGCGACGACCCCGACGGCAAGATTACGCGCTTGCTCGATTGGACCGGGCGCCCCGGCGACGTGGCCGATCCCTGGTACACCGGCAACTTCGATGCCACCTACCGCGACGTACTCGACGGTTGCACTGCTATGCTCGAGCAACTGTAGGCTATCGAGCGCGCGAACCGCGCCATCGGCATACATCGAGGGAGGATTTTCTCCCATATGCAAATCGAGGGTGGATTATCTCCCACTTTGAATACGAAATTGCGTCCAAAACGGGAGATAATCCACCCTCGTTATCTTGGCGGGAGAAAATCCACGCTCACCTATTCGTCGACGATCTCGGCAAGCCAGACGTTGAGGGTGTCGACCTCGGGGCAGCAGAACTTTGCCGTACCAGGCTCGTTGCCAGGCACGGTTCCGCCATAGCGCAGGATATCGATATAGGGAAAGCCCACATGGCAGGCCATGGCGCACATCTTGCCGCGGTCTCGGTCGAAGTCAAAAACGTCGCCCGGCTTGTGACCATGGTGGCAGCGGCACGCACCTAGCTGGTCCACGCAGCTCACGCGGATACGCGGACGCTTGCCACGCGGCGCGCCGAGCGGCTTGTTCTCGCCCGCAGGCTTGACGCCGCCCTCGCCAGCATTACTCATGGTCGATCACGTCCAAGCAGGCCTCGATGGGCAGGCCGGCCGACTTGTCCTCTTGATCGGCATTGCGCTCGATAAGCTCAGCCACCACGCGCATGGCATCGGACGTCGCGCGCTGCAGACTCCAACCTGCCATAACGCGGCCGACGAGCACTGCCGAGAACGTGTCGCCCGTACCCGGGAAATAGACCGGAATGAGCTCAAAGGGAATCGTGAAGTACTCCCCCGCTACATGGTCGTAACCGATAACCGCGTTCGTGCCATTGACCACGGCGCTCGTAATGACCACCGACTTGGCACCCAACTCGCGCACGGCGTCCACAAGGGCGCGGGCCTCATCGGGCGTGATCTGCTCTGCAATAGGCGTATCGGCGAGCAGACAGGCCTCGGTGTAGTTGGGCACCGCGTAGTCTGCGCACTCCAGCAGGTGCCGCATGAGGCCAATCGTGGACTCGGGCACGCCGGCATAGAGCTTGCCGTTGTCACCCATGATGGGATCGACGAACACCTTGGTGCCCTTTTGCGCACGGCGGTGGCAAAAGTCCGAGATGATGCGCGTCTCTTCCTCGGTCACGATAAAGCCGGTCGAGATGGCGTCGAACTCAAAGCCGAGCTCCTCCCAGATAGCGAGGCTTTGACGCACGTACTCGGTGGTGTCGTGGATGTAGAACTTGGGGTAGTTGAGCGTGTCGGACACAAGTGCCGTCGGCAGATTGTGGATACGGTAACCCATGTGCGACAGCACCGGCAGCATGGCGGAAAGCGCGACCTTGCCGTAGCCGCACATATCGTTAATCAGCAGCAGCTGAGTATTCTTCATGAGGGTCTCCCTTGTTTCGGGCGCGGCGCGGCAGCGCCACAGTGCGACTAAGTGTAGCGCAGGGGACGTTGTGAACGGGCGCTGGCACCGCAGAGGACGAATTGTTGCGGAAAGGTTACGGGAAGGAGGAAGTTAGTCGTTGGGGACGTTCTTAAATGACTAGTCGACACAAGGAGTGTCCCCAAATGCCGGCACATAAGGAACGTCCCTAAGTGCCGCTCGAACATAATAAGTTTGGTACCTTGACATTTATTTACCGTGCTCCTAAATTGGTTAGGCACAAAACAATTCAACTACCTAACTAAAGAAAGGAGCGAAGCTTAGATATGTGTGTTGAACCACTCGTCCTTCCGCATGAGCCCGGCGGTGACCCGTCGCAACCGGTAGACATACCCGAAGCGGTCAGCGCCGAAGACAAGCTTGCCAAGCGCATCCTCAATAATCTGGGCTTTTGCGGCCATCACTTGCACTTTCACGGTGGAGGTGTGTCCGGCAAGGCACCCATCATCTGCCTGCTCGCCAAACAGCCCGGCGGCGAGATGTCGCAGCAAGAGCTCGGCATGCACTTTGACCTTAAGCCGGGATCGCTTTCCGAAATCCTATCCAAACTCGAGGTCAACGGTCTTATCGAGCGCAGCCGCAATCCCAAGGATCGGCGACAGCTCACCATCCACCTGACCGAGATCGGCTGGAAAAAGGCCCGCATCGATCAGGCAGCCCGCATCCATTTTAGGGAGCAGGCATTTAGTGCACTCACGCCCGATGAGCGTAAGAACCTCGCCGATATGCTCGATAAAATCCGCGAAACCTGGGAGGGATTGGATGATTAAAACCCTTATGGGCAGCATCCGCGATTACAAGAAGGTCACGATCGCCACGCCGCTTTTGGTGCTCGGCGAGGTAATCTGCGAGATGATGATCCCGTTTATCACTGCCAACTTGATCGACGCCATCAAAGACGGCGCCACCGTGGCCGAGATACTTCCCACTTCGGGCGTCCTCGTGCTCATCGCGTTGATATCGCTCGCCTTTGGTGCGGCAGCCGGCGTCACCTGTAGCCACGCAAGCTGCGGTTTTGCCAAAAACCTGCGTCAGGATCTGTTCTACAAGATCCAGACGTTCAGCTTTGCGAACATCGACGAGTTCTCGAGCTCCTCGCTCGTCACCCGCCTCACCACCGACATCAACAACGTGCAGCAGGCCTTTATGATGCTCATCCGCATCGCCGTGCGCTCGCCACTGGTGCTGGTCTTCGCCTTCGTCATGGCTTACGCCATGGGCGGCAGCGTCTCGTTTGTCTACCTGGCCATGATTCCACTGCTGGGCTTTGGCCTGTTCTTTATTATCTACAAGGTACGTCCGATCTTTGCCCGCGTGTTCCACAAGTACGACGCCCTTAACGAATCCGTCGAGGAAAACGTCACCGGCATGCGCGTGGTCAAGAGCTATGTGCGCCAGGACTACGAGAAGGAAAAGTTCGCGACCGCTGCGCACGACGTACAGATGGACTTCACCCGCGCCGAGAAGCTCCTTGCCTTTAACAACCCCATGATGAACATCTGCGTCAACGGCGCGTTCGTCGTCATCATCTACTTGGGCTCCAAGCTCATCATCACGAGCCAAGGCACGCTGTTCGACGTGGGCCAGCTGTCCTCGACCTTTACCTACGGCTTCCAGATTCTGATGAGCCTGATGCAGCTGTCGATGATCTTTGTCATGGTGACCATGGCCGACGAATCGGCGCACCGTATTACCGAGGTGCTGGCCGCCGAGCCCACGATCACCGATCCCGCCGAGCCCGTGCACGAGGTGGCCGACGGCTCCATCGACTTCGACCACGTGAGCTTTAAGTATTCCGAGCATGCGAAGCGCCAGGCGCTCGACGACATCGACCTGCACATTAAGAGCGGCGAGACGATCGGCATCATCGGCGGCACCGGCTCGGCCAAGTCCACGTTGGTAAACCTCATCGCCCGCCTATATGACGCCACCGAGGGCACCGTGCGCGTGGGCGGCGTGGACGTGCGCGATTACGACCTGGACGCGCTGCGCCACCAGGTCGCCATGGTGCTGCAGAAAAACGTGCTGTTTAGCGGCACGATCGCCGAGAACCTGCGCTGGGGCGATCCGAACGCCACCGACGAGGAGGTCCGCGAGGCCGCGCACCTGGCCTGCGCCGACGAGTTTGTCGACGGCTTCCCCAAGGGCTACGACACCTGGATTGAGCAGGGCGGTTCCAACGTCTCTGGTGGCCAGAAGCAGCGCCTGTGCATCGCCCGCGCTCTGCTGCGTCGCCCCAGGATCTTGATTCTTGACGACTCCACCAGCGCCGTCGACACCAAGACCGACGCCAAGATTCGCGCAGGACTGGCAAGCTACCTGCCCAACACGACCAAGCTCATCATTGCCCAGCGCATCAGCTCGGTGCAGGATGCAGACCGCATCATCGTCATGGAGGGTGGCCGCATCGCGCAGATCGGCAACCATGACGAGCTGCTCCAGACGAGCGAGATCTACCGCGAGACCTTTACCTCGCAAAACAAGATGTCTGCCGAGGGCGAGGACGCCGGCGACGTTTCCGGCGATACGACCACGGCGGCAGACAACACCGACACGACCGCAACGCAAGCTCAGACCCAGGAAGGAGGCGAGGCACATGAGTAAGGCAACGACCGCCGAGCGCGCGCTCAACCGCAAGGGCGGCACCCTGCCGCGCCTCATCAAGACGCTCTTTGGCTTCTATCCCGTGCTTTTGCCCCTCGTTGCCGCCGGCGTGGTGCTCTGCGCCATCATCAACGCCATCGGCCCGATGTTCCTTCAAAGTGCCCTGCAGATTATTAGCGAATCGTGGCAGTCGGGTGATTGGGAAGCCGCGCGCCCGCAGATCCTACAGCTCGTCACGACGCTCGCCTGCATCTACGGCGTCGGCGTCCTGTCCTCGCTCTTCTGGAACCGCGCCATGGCCATCATCACGCAGGGCTCGCTCGAGAAGCTGCGCGAGATGATGTTCAACCGTATGCAGGACCTGCCGATCCGCTACTTCGACACGCATCAGCGCGGCGACATCATGAGCCACTACACCAACGATATCGACACGCTGCGCCAGATGATCAGCCAGTCGCTGCCCAACCTGCTTTTGACGGTCATCATCATCTGCTCGGTGTTCTTTATCATGCTGTACTACAGCGTGTGGATGTGCCTGGTCATTGTGGCAGGCGTCACCTTTATGACCTTTATGACCAAGCTCCTCGGCTCCAACTCCGCGCGGTTCTTTATCGCGCAGCAGACCGAACTCGGCGTGGTCGAGGGCCACATCGAGGAGGTTATGAACGGCCAGAAAGTCGTCAAGGCGTTCTGCCACGAATCTGCCGCCGAGGCCGATTTCGATGAGCGCAACGAGAAACTCTTCGAAGTCTCGCAGAAGGCCAACATGTACGCCAACATCCTCATGCCCATCCTTATGAACCTGGGCAACCTGCTCTACGTGCTGGTCGCACTGGCCGGCGGCATTTTCTTGGCGCTGGGCGTGCCCAACCTGAGCATCTCGGGCATGGGCCTGTCCATTGCCGTCGTGGTGCCGTTCCTTAACATGACCAGGCAGTTCTGCGGGCAGATCGGCCAGATCTCGCAGCAGATCAACGCCGTGGTCATGGGTCTGGCCGGCGCCGACCGCATCTTTGAGCTCATCGACGAGGAGCCCGAGGCCGACGAGGGCTACGTGACGCTCGTCAACGCGCAGGTGAACCCCGAGACCTGGGAGCTCGAGGAAGCCGACCACCACACCGGCATGTGGGCGTGGAAGCATCCGCACCGCGCAACCGGCGAGATTGAGTACGTGCCGCTGCGTGGCGACCTGGTCATGGACAACGTCGACTTTGGCTACACGCCCGACCACGAGGTGCTGCACGGCGTGTCCGTATTTGCCAAGCCGGGCCAGAAGGTCGCGTTTGTCGGCGCCACCGGTGCCGGCAAGACGACCATCACCAACCTCATCAACCGCTTCTATGACATCGCCGACGGCAAGATTCGCTACGACGGCATCAACGTCAACAAGATTCGCAAGTCCGACCTGCGCCGTTCGCTGGGCGTAGTGCTGCAGGATGTGAACCTGTTCACCGGCACCGTGATGGACAACATCCGCTACGGTAACCTGAATGCCACCGACGAGGAGTGCATCAAGGCCGCCAAGCTCGCCGGCGCGGACGACTTTATCACCCGCCTGCCCGACGGCTATGACACCATGCTCACCGGCAACGGCGCCCAGCTGTCGCAGGGCCAGCGCCAGCTGATTTCGATCGCGCGCGCCGCCGTCGCCGATCCGCCGGCGATGATTCTGGACGAGGCCACATCGAGCATCGATACCCGCACCGAGGCCATCGTGCAGGCAGGCATGGACAAGCTCATGGAGGGTCGCACGACGTTTGTCATCGCGCACCGCCTCTCTACCGTGCGCAACTCCGATGCGATCATCTGCCTGGACCACGGCCGCATCATCGAGCGCGGCAACCACGACGAGCTGATCGCCAAGCGCGGATATTACTACCAGCTGTACACGGGTGCGTTTGAGCTCGAGTAGGTAGGTTTGTTTCACGGAGGACCCCCAGGTGGGCCGGGGTGTAACCTCCGTGCTCAAACATTCTCGCTTCGCTGCGAAACTGCGCGCGGAGGTTACACCCCGGCCCGCCTGGGGGTCCTCCTGCGCGCAATCAGCCCGTCATTAAAACAGAATAAAAGTTGGTGAGGCCCTGGCCGTTTGGCCAGGGCCTCTTTTTGTAAGGATGTTTTTTCTGGGACGGGGA
>NZ_CABJDK010000009.1:0-55062 GCF_902364355.1 Collinsella aerofaciens | reverse complement strand
AGGATGTTTTTTCTGGGACGGGGATTAAATAATCATTGTGTACCGAATGATTATTTAATCCCCGTCCCAGAAAAAACATCCTCGAAGTAGCTAAAAGAGCCCCGTCCCAAATGAGCTAGTTGAGGAGTTGGGCCATGGCGTTGACGAATTTTTGGACTTGGAGGGTTGGCTCGAACGGATAGTGCAAAAAGACCGGCACCTCGCGGCCACAAAGAAACGGCACGCCCACAAAGGCCGGGTGCACGCCCGACCACGATCCGCAGGTGAGCACCGCATCGCCCTTTTCTTCCGCATCGTTAAAGAGCGCAAAGTCAAAGCTGTCCACGTCGATCACGTCCACGCCGCCGTCGGCCAAAAGATCGATACGCAGACTGTCCATGGCGTCGTTGCCGTGACGAAGCACGCGCAGGCGCATGCCCTCGAGGTCGGCAACCGTGATGCGCTTTTTGCGCGCGAGCCGGCTCGTGCGCGGCACGTCGATATAAAACGGCACGTTGACGATACGGAGTTTTTGACAGGCATCGCCCCAGCGCGGAGTCGAAAAACTCGACTGCACTACATCCACCTCGCGGCCCAAGCTGCGCATGACGGTCTCGCGCTCGTCATAGAGGTCGCTTACCGGCACGATCTCAAATCGCAGCGACGGTTCTAGATCGTGGATGCCCGACCACATCGACAACGTTTGGCGCCCCGGGCACATCATCGACACGCCCAGGCGCACGGCACCGCCATCGCCCGCCGCGCGTCGGGCACGGCGCAGCGCGTCCTCGGACTGCCGCATGATCGAGCGCGCGTCGTCCACCAGCAGAGCGCCCGCCGGCGTCACCTTGACGCCCGAATGCGAGCGCTCAAACAACGTGATGCCAAACTCGGCCTCGAATCCCGACACCTGCTTGACGAGCGCCGGAGTCGACACACGCAGTTTTGCCGCCGCGCGCGAGAAGCTTCCCAGCTCCGCGGCGGCCGTTATGGCCTCGAGTCGTCGATCGTACACGTCAATCTCCCGTTTCCAGACGTATGGACATGAGCTGCCGAAGGGGGTCGTTTTGGCAGGTCACACACTCAACTAAGAACAAATTGCCTTGCGTGCTATAAACCACAGGTTTACGCCATTCTAACAAATATGCAATTCACCTGCGCAAATTCAAAGCATACGATAACCAGAGAAAAACCGCGTGGGTCGAGTAATGGAAGCGGCCCACAGGGAGGTACAAGAAGGGAAGTTCCTATGAGCAACTGGCTTAAGCTCGAGGACGATGTCTGCGCCGTGACCGGCGCGCTCGGCGGCATGGGCGTCGAGATCTGCCGCGAGTTCGCCCGCAACGGCGCCAACGTCGTCCTGCTCGACCTGGATGAGGAGAAGGTCAAGGCCGCAGCCGCCGACCTCGCCGCCGAGTTTGGCATCCACGCCGAGGGCTACAAGATGAACGCCACCGACGAGGCCGAGGTTCAGGCCGCCGTCGATGCCACCATCGCCGACTTCGGCCGCGTCGACGTCCTCGTCAACACCGCCGGCATCCTGCGCTTCGCAGCCATGGAAGACCTGCCGCTGAGTGACTGGAACGAGGTCATCAACGTCAACCTCACCGGCTACTTCATCACCTCGCAGCGCTTTGGCCGCGAAATGATCAAGGCTGGCCAGGGTCGCCTGGTGCACATCTCGACCGTTGCCAGCCACTCCCCCGAGACGTTCTCGGGTGTGTACAGCTCCACTAAGGCCGGCGTCAACATGATGTCCAAGATGCTCGCCGCCGAGTGGGGCCCCTACGGCGTGCGCTCCAACTGCGTCGAGCCCTGCTTTGTCAAGACCCCCATGTCGGCGAGCTTTTACGCTGACCCCGAGGTCGAGAAGAGCCGCAGCCGCCTTATCGCTACGCGCCGCATCGGCGAGGTCAGCGATATCGCCAACGCCGTCATGTTCCTGGCGTCCAGGCGCTCGGACTTTACCACCGGCGACGCCATCAAGGTCGACGGCGGTTTCTCCAATATGATGGGCGACCTCACCGCCAAGCCCGGCGGCCGCCGAGCCTTTGCCGACAACTACCTTAAGAACAAGGGTGTCGAGCTTTGGTCTGACGAGTCCGGCGTCGCAAAGCCGACCGACCAGTAAACCAGCCTGACAGGGAGGCCCCGCGGACGTGTCCGCCCCTCCCCCGCATCGATCAGAAAGAGTCCAATGGCTTCCACCAACTCCAACAAGGGTCGCGCCGTCGTGCTTTCCGCCGCGTGCGTCACCATGTTCTTTATCAGCTCCATCGCGCTGTATTCCGTCGTGAGCAAGAACCTGCTCGCCGTCTACCCCGAGTGGTCCAGCGCCCTTACCTGGGCTTTCCCGGTCTTTCAGACCATCATGGCCGTGACGGGCATCTTCGCCGGCCGCATCTCCGATAAGATCGGCCCCCGCAACGTCGTGATCGCCGCCGCCGTGTGCTACGGCCTGGGCTGGTTCATGTCTGGCACCGTCACCGAGCCGTGGCAGTTCTACCTGTGGTTCTCGCTCGTCGCCGCCATCGGCAACGGCCTGGGCTACAACCCCGCGCTCACCACGGGCCAAAAGTGGTTCATCGACAAGAAGGGCCTCGCCTCCGGCATTACGCTCGCCGCTTCGACCGCCGGCCCCGCCGTGCTGTCCCCGGTGCTCGCCTCACTGCTCATCCCGAGCCTGGGCATCTTTGGCGCCCTCAAGGCACTCGGCGTCATCTTCTTTGTGACGATCGCCGCCTCCGCCCTGTTCCTGAAGGCCCCCGAGGCCGGCTGGCTGCCCGAGGGCTTCGAGGCCCCCAAGGGCGGCGCACATGCCGGCACCTTCGGCGACCTCACCCCGGGCGAGATGGTCAAGACCCCGCGCTTCTGGGTCCTCATCGTCACCTTCGCCTTTGCCGCCACCGCGGGCACCCTGCTCGTGGGCAAGGTTGCCTCCATCGCCGCCGTCCAGCTCTTCGCTGACCCCACGAGCGCCGCGGCCGTCGCCCTCGGCGGCGTGGTGGTCTCCGTCAACACCTGCGCCAACCTGGTCGGCCGTCTGTCCTTTGGCCAGATCATCGACAAGCTCGGCGCCTACAAGTCGCTGCTCATCAGCCTGGTCGTCACCATCGTCGCGCTCGTCATCATGTCGATGAGCTTTACGCAGAGCATGTTCTTTGTGGCGCTCGCCCTGCTCGGCTTTAGCTTTGGCGCCCTGCTCGTCATCTACCCGCCGCTCACCGGTGGCGCCTTCGGTACCAGCAACATCGGCGTCAACTACGGCATCATGTTCCTGGGCTACGCCGCCTCTACCTGGATCAGCCAGCCCATCACTGCCGTGCTGTATCACGCTGAGGCCGGCAGCGCCGCCTACCAGCAGTCCTTCTACGGCGCCATCGTGATCGCCGCCATCGCCGTCGTGCTCACCGTCTACATGATGGTCTCCGACAGCAAGAAGAAGTCCGCCTAGTTTTACCGCTGCGACAAAGGGACAGTCCCTTTGTCGCATTCCACCGGTCACCAGTATTAAGGAGTCGAAATGTCTGAGCTCAACCCCGTCCGCATTGCCGTTATCGGCGCCGGCGCCATGGGCCGCAACCACATCCGCTTTGTCACCGAGGAGCCCGAGGCCGAGCTCGTCGCCATCGCCGACGCCTTTGAGGGCGCCCGCGCCACGGCCGAGGCCGCCGGCGTGCCGTTCTTTACCGATCCCGCCCAGATGATGGACGAGGTCAAGCCCGAGGCCGTCATCATCGCCACCCCCAACGACCTGCACCTGGGCGTTGCCCGAGAGGCCATCAAGCGTAACATCGTGCCGCTGGTCGAAAAGCCGATCTCCAACGACCTTGAGGATGCCCAGGCCTTCGCCGCCGAGGCCGAGACCGCCGGCGTGCCCGTACTCGTGGGTCAGCACCGTCGCCACAACCCGTTTGTGAACAAGGCCAAGGAGATCATCGAGTCCGGCGAGTTGGGCAAGCTCACCGTGTCGAGCTTCCACTACATGATCTATAAGAACGATGAGTACTTTGATGTCGAGTGGCGCCGCAAGAAGGGTGCCGGCCCGATCCTGGTCAACCTGGTTCACGACGTCGACCTGCTCCGCTATCTGCTGGGCGAGCCCGTCGCCGTCCAGGGTATGCAGTCCAGCGCCGCCCGCGGTTTTGAGACCGAGGACTCCGCCGTGGTCAACGTCCGTTTTGCCGATGGCGCGCTCGCAAGCATGACCATCTCCGATGCCACCGCCAGCCCCTGGAACTGGGAGGCGACTGCTCGCGAGGACCCGCAGTACCGCCCCTTCGACGCCGATGCCTACTTTATTGGCGGTACCAAGGGCGCCCTTTCGCTGCCCCGCCTGCACCAGTTCTCCTACGCCGGTGCCTCCAACTGGCACAAGCCGCTGCAGATGGAGATCCCGGCTGTGGACCCAGCGCTGCCGCACAAGATGCAGCTCAAGCACTTTGTGAAGGTCGTCCGCCGCGAGGTCGAGCCCGTCGTGACCCCCGCCGACAACGTCAAGACGCTCACGCTGCTTAACGCCATCAAGGAGGCCGCCGAGACCGGCCAGCTCGTCGAGCTGTAACGCCTTAAGAGCGGCCGCGACAGAAACCCCATGCCGAGCCCCTCGGTCCGCCACAAATAAGCCCCTCTTCTTTGCCCCGCGAGCAGCCTCCTGCCCGCGGGGCTTTCTTTGCAGCCGCGGCGCGGGCGGGTGGTAGACTGGGTGGCTCATGCACCTGTAACGTACTCACAGACAGGAAGTTCCATGGATCTTATCGCCCAGCTCGCCCGCGAGCTCAACCTTAAGGCCGCCAACGTCGAGGCAGCCGTCAAGCTCATCGACGAGGGCAACACCATCCCCTTTATCTCGCGCTACCGCAAGGAAGCAACGGGCG
This sequence comes from Collinsella aerofaciens, assembly GCF_902364355.1. Lineage (GTDB taxonomy): Bacteria > Actinomycetota > Coriobacteriia > Coriobacteriales > Coriobacteriaceae > Collinsella > Collinsella aerofaciens_AF. The sequence goes on along the minus strand of NZ_CABJDK010000009.1, from coordinate 50,206 downwards.
GCATGGACGACGTTGCCCTGCGCGCGCTCGACGAGCGCCTGTCCTACCTGCGCAATCTTGAACAGCGTAAAGAGGACGTCATCCTGCTCATCGACGCCCAGGGCAAACTCACGCCCGAGCTCGAGCAGCAGATTCGCGAGGCCACACAGCTCCAGCGCGTCGAAGACCTCTACAAGCCCTACCGTAAAAAGCGCATGACCCGCGCGCAGAAGGCCCGCGAGGCAGGTCTGGAGCCGCTTGCCAACATGGTCATCATGCAGGCCTCGGCCAAGGGCAGCGCGCTCGACGCCGCCGCGGCATACGTCAACGAGGAGGCCGGCTTCGACACGCCCGAGAAGGCGCTCGCTGGCGCCGCTGACATCGTGGCCGAGACGGTAGCCGAGGACCCCGAGAACGTCGCCGACGTGCGCGCCTTTACGCAAAACACCGCCGACATCGTCGTCGAGGCAACCGACCCCGCCGAGAAGACCCCCTACGAGCCCTACTACAGCTATGACGAGCCGTTGCGCCGTATACCCAACCACCGCGTGCTGGCTATCGACCGCGGTGAGCGCGAGGGCAAGCTCCGCGTGCGCGTGAACGTCGACGGCGTTGCCGCCACGGCGCGCCTCAGCAGCCGTTGGCCCCGACGCCAGGGCGTGTTTGCTCCCATCTTCGATGCCGCCATCGCCGACGGCTACAAACGCCTCATGGCTCCCTCGCTGGAGCGCGAGGCCCGCGCCAAACTCACCGTTCGCGCCCAGACCGAGGCCATCAACGTCTTTGCCAAGAATCTCGAGGGCCTGCTCTCGGCGCGCCCCGTGCGCGGCGCCCGCGTACTCGCGCTCGACCCGGGCTACCGCACCGGCTGCAAGGTCGCCGTCATGGACGAGACCGGCAAGCTGCTCGACCACGGCGTGGTCTACCCCACCAAGCCGCGCCACGACGTCGCCGGCACCAAGCGCGAGCTCGCCCGCCTCGTCAAAAAGGACGGCGTCAACACCATCGTCATCGGCAACGGCACCGCCAGCCGCGAGACCGAGGAAGTCGTCTCGGAGTTCATTGCCGAGCAGGCGTCCAGCCTTCGCTACACCATCGTTAACGAGGCCGGCGCGTCGGTGTACTCCGCCTCCGAGCTCGCCAGCCAGGAATATCCTGACCTGGACGTCACCGTACGTGGCGCCATGAGCTTGGGCCGTCGCCTGCAGGACCCGCTGGCAGAGCTCGTCAAGATTCCGCCCCAGTCCATCGGCGTGGGCCAGTACCAACACGACCTTGACCAGGCCGAGCTCTCGCGCACCCTGGGCCACGTGGTGGAGGACGTCGTCAACCGCGTGGGCGTCGACGTCAACACCGCGAGCGCAAGCCTGCTGGGATACGTATCGGGCATCACGCCGAGCGTGGCAAAGAACATCGTGGCGTACCGCGAGGAAAACGGCGCCTTTACCGATCGCCGCCAGCTTAAGAAGGTCCCCAAACTTGGACCCAAGGCATATCTCAACGCCGCGGGCTTTTTGCGCATCAGCGGCGGTAAGAACCCGCTCGACGCGACAAGCGTCCACCCCGAGAGCTACGAGGTGGCCACGGCCGTCCTGGAGCGGGCCGGCGTTGCGGCAAGCGAGCTCAGCCGCGGCGGCGTGCCCGACATCGAGCGCCGTCTGGGCAGCATTTCGGCACTGGCAAGCGACCTGGACTGTGGCACCCTGACGCTCATCGACATTGTCAACGAGCTCAAGAAGCCCGGTCGCGACCCGCGCGACGACGCGCCCGAGGTGGTCTTTAGCCGCTCGGCACTTTCTATTGACGACCTGGAGCCCGGCATGGAGCTCAAGGGCACGGTGCGCAACGTCGTCGACTTTGGCGCCTTCGTCGACGTGGGCGTGCACCAGGACGGCCTCGTGCACATCTCCAAGCTGGCCAGCCGCTTCGTCAAGCACCCCAGCGACGTGGTGCGCGTCGGCGACACGGTGAAGGTATGGGTAGAAAAGGTCGATCGCGACCGCAAAAAGATCTCCCTCACCATGGTGCGGGGCAAATAAGCCGCTGCAGGCGCTCGGCGGGTCCCATTCCGCCGAGCGCCTCTCCTTCTAAAACGATTTGGCGATATCCCGAAGTGCGAGACGCCGTTTCCGCTAATCATCACCTGCAATTTTTGAGATATTCGGCCTCGCTGGGCCGCGATAACACTTCTTCAAAGTGCAAGCTCAACAAATAGGCATCAGATATTCCACAAACGTCCCATATCTGCACCCGCAGAGGTGCGGTACGGGACGTTTTTCAGCCATATTGGCAATCTTGACGGCACTCTGAGGCCGAATATCTCGATTTCTGTTGGTGGGACACTTATGGGCACGAGCCGCAAAGACCTCGTTTGCCCGGTAGAGCTGTTCAACCACGTCAAGCATGAGATCTTGCATGCGCGGAACAAAGGGATAATCGAAGGGTCTTGGGCGACTTGCGCATCGCCCCGAACACATAGCCGGCAGGGTCCTTTGCCTTGGCGATGACTGCCAACTCGGGGCCGGATCGTTTTCGATACTTGATAGATATGGATTAGAAGATCATTAGATTACAGGTTGATCCATAATGCGGAACCGCGTTGTCCACGCGATGCCGTCGGAGCCCACGCCGCCGTCCGAGGTGACGCCGGCCGCGTAACACGAATCGTCATCCGGCGAACGAAGCCGCCAGTGGCACGCGGCGTTGCCATCCGAGCCCAGCCCCATTACTGCCCGAGACAGTTGGCGGGGTAGCACTGTCGACCCCCATCGGAATAAAGGTAGCGATTCAGCTCAGGACCTACCGACGGGTTCGTGTCGGCAGCCCCGGCCTTTCCTTTGCCTAGCGCGACCCTCGCGAAGCGCGTGAGCGATAGGGAAAGGAAAGGCCGGGGCGAACAACCCGCGGCGCAGCCAGTGTTCGCGTTACGGCAGGATATGGAAGCCCAAAGCGGCGATATCCTTGGCAAAGCCGCGCACGGTATCGAGCGAAACCTCATACGGGTCGCGACCGATGTTCTTGCGCTTGGCCAGGATGCTGTTGGGCACCGTGATGATCTGACAGCCGCAGGCCTGCGCCTGGTAAATGTTGATAAGCTCGCGCGTGGACGCCCACAGGACCTCGCAGTTGGGCTTGGCGGCGGCCTTCTTGACCGACTCCGTCATAAACGGAATGGGATCGACACCCGTGTCGGCGATACGGCCGGCAAAGAGCGAGATGATGGACGGCGTCTCGGCGTCGACAGCGTCGACCATCTCGTCGACCTGCGCAGGCGTAAAGATGGTGGTGACGTTGACCTTAATGCCGTCGGCGGAAAGCTTGCGCACCAACTCGGCCGTGGACTCGCCCTTGGTAGTCACGCACGGAATCTTGACGTAGACGTTCTCGGCCCAGGTAGCGATCTCGCGGGCCTCGACCTCCATGGTCTCGACGTCGTCGGCAAAGACCTCAAACGAGACGGACACATCGGTGATGTGGGCCAGGACCTCCTTGGCAAACGCGCGGTAATCCGTCACGCCGCCCTTCTTCATAAGGGACGGGTTGGTCGTGAAACCCTGAACGTTGCCGTTCTCGTACATGTCGAGCATGCCCTCGAGGTTTGCACCGTCAGCGAACACCTTGATTGCCATCTGCCTGATTCCTTTCGTTAGCATACGGCCGATAAACTGCTAAACACTTTACCTACGTTTATCAAGGCGTGAGCTGCGGGTTTTCATCTTCTCGGCGAACGGTTTTGCAGTTTTACCATTTTTATATCGACACCCCAGCGGCAAAACGTTTTTGCTGATCATCGCGGTTGATTCCGTTCGCGGCGCAGAGACAGCGCTTCACCGGTGCGTTTTCACAACCAGTCCAAAACAAAAAGCGGTGACGCCTCATTTGAGACGTCACCGCTTCCGTGTAGGAGCCGGTTATCGGAGCTCCGCCCGATTAGGGCTTAACGTATGCCTGGATTACTCTTCCTCAACGTGATTGATCACAGCACCCTTGGTGTGGATGAAGTTGGGGACGAAGGCGACGATCAGAAGGACAGCAAGAATCGCGTAGACACCGGTGGTACCGAAGGCCTCGGCAGCGCGGCCAAGCGTAATGCCAATGACGGAGAAATCAAAGTCGCCGAACGTAGTGTTCTTGAAGCCAAAGACGTCAAGAACGGGCAGGAGCAGGGCCGGGGCAAAGGTGATGAGCAGGCCGTTGACGAAAGCGCCAAGAGCTGCGCCCTTGCGACCGCCGGTAGCATTGCCGTAGATGCCCGCGGTAGCACCGCAGAAGAAGTGAGGAACCATGCCCGGGATGATGAAGATGCCCAGGGTAGCGCCCACGATGAACATACCGACCACGCCACCGATAAAGGAAGCGACAAAGCCGAGGATGACGGCGGTGGGAGCATAGGGGAAGAAGACGGCGCAGTCGACGGCGGGGATGGCACCGGGGATCAGCTTGTTGGAGATGCCCTGGAAAGCCGGGACCAGGTCGGCAAGGATCATACGAACGCCGTTATAGACGATGGTGACACCAACGGCAAAGGACAGGGCACAGGTCAGGGCATAGACAATCACGTTGTCGCCGCCAGCGGTCTTGGTAACGACCGCAGGATCTGCGATGTAAGCGGCGAAAGCGGTAACCAGGTAGAAGAAGGCCATGGTAAGAGCCGTGGAGATGGTAGTGTCGCGCAGGAAGGCGAACTTCTCGGGAACCTCGATCTTCTCGGTGCTGTTCTCCTCGGCGTCCTTAGCAAAAAGCGTACCGACTGCAGCGGAGATGTAATAGGCGAGTGAACCGAAGTGGCCCATGGCGATTTCATCGCCATCGGTAACCTTCTCGGTGAAACGCTGACCAACGGCGGGAAGCATAGCGCTCACGAGGCCCAGGAACATGCCGCCCACGATGACAAGCTGGACATCCTGGAAGCCAGATGCCTGCAGAACGGCAGACAGCAGGCAGGCCATAAACATGCTGTGATGGCCCGTCAGGAAGATGTACTTAAACTTGGTAAAGCGGGCAATGATAATGTTCACGACATAGCCGAGAATCAGGATCATCATGGTCTGAACGCCGAGGACGCTCTGAGCCATCGAAACAACGACCTCGTTGTTGGGCACGACGCCGGTGATGTGGAAACCGGTCTCGATGAAGGTACCCAGCGGAGCAAGGTTCTCCTGAACAACAGCGGCGCCGGCGGACAGCATGATGTAACCAAGAATGGGCTTCAGGGTGCCCGTCATCACCTTGTGGGCAGGACGCTTAAGCGCGACAAGGCCCACAAAGGCAAATAGACCCATAATCCACGCTGGCTTGGTCAGAATCGATTGGATAAACTCAAGTATGGGAAGGATGGCTTGCATCTGCGCTTCCTTTCTCTCTAACGTGGGCGCGTTTCCCTCTTCCACAGGGAACCGCCCTTTTTTGTGCCGCTTTAGGCGTTAGCGGCGGCCGCCTTGATTGCCTCGAGGGCGTCTTCGCGGATCTTCTTCTTGTTCACATAGCTGCGAACGATCACAACGTTGCCGTGGAGCTCGGGGGCGAGTTCTTTAACGGTGATGAACAGATCCGGATTTGCGGAAGAAGCACCGTTCAGGTCCATAGACTCAACGTCGGCCTTGATGCCCTCCTCCTCGCAAAGCTCCTCGACTTTGCCAGCGAGCATCAGGCTGGACCCGATGCCGTTTCCGCATACGGTGATGATATGCATGGCAACCTTCCTCTCCTACACGTGACGGTTTTCCGTCTATCCAAAAGCGGCGACGCATCGCCGTGCCATTAAGGCCTAAAAGAATGAACGCATGGTCTCCAAAACCTGCTCGGGCGTATCGCATGCGCTGAGCTTGGCAACGCAGTCCTCGTCCTCGAACATCTGCGAAAGCTCCGCCAAGCAGCCAAGATGAGCCTTGGGGTCGGGTGCGCAAATACCCACGAGCACGTGAACCGGATCGAAATCCTCGTGTCCAAACGCAATGGCAGGGTCAAGCGTGACGATACAGATCCCCGCTTCACTCACATTGCCATCTGCCTGAGCGTGGGGCATGGCGATGCCCTCTTCCAAGACCATATAGGGGCCGAATTTGTGAACCGATGAAATCATGGCGTCAACATAGCTCTGGTCGCATTTGCCAGCGTCTACGAGCAACTTACCGCATGCCTTGATCGCTTCCTCCCAGTCGGAGGCCTCGACGTGGCAGGCAACAAGCTCGGGCTTAAGAAGATCGGTCAGCATGCTCGTCCCCTACTCCTCGGGCAGGATATGAAAACCAAGCGCCTGAATGTCGCGGGCAAAGCCCTTGACCGTATCAAGCGAGTACTCAAGCAAATCTTTCCCGAAATTCTTGCGCTTGGCAAGAAGGGCATTGGGGACCGTAATGATCTGACAGCCAACGGACTCCGCCTGGAAGATATTGAGGACCTCGCGCGTAGACGCCCAGAGAACCTCGGCAGCAGGCTTAACGGCAGCCTTCTTTACGGACTCCGCCATGAGGGGCAGCGGATCGACGCCGGTATCGGCAATGCGACCGGCAAAGATGGACAGAATAGAGGGGGTCTCAGCAGAGACGGCATCGACAAACTCGTCGACCTGCTCGGGCGTGAAGATAGTGGTGACATTCACCTTGATGCCGTCGGCAGAAAGGCGCTTGACCAGCGCGGCAGTGGACTCGCCCTTAGTGTTGAGCGCCGGGATCTTAACGTAGACGTTGTCTGCCCAGGTTGCGATCTCGCGAGCCTCGGCTTCCATACCAGCCTCGTCGTCGGCGAATACCTCAAAAGAAACCGACACATCGGTAATGTGCTCAAGAACCGTCTTGGCAAAAGCGCGGTAGTCAGTCACGCCACCGGCCTTCATAAGGGAAGGATTGGTCGTGAAGCCCTGAACGTTGCCATTGTCATGCATGTCAAGCATGCCTTCGAGGTTAGCGCCGTCGGCAAACACCTTAATCGCCATGTTCGGTCCTTTCTCATCTAGCACTATTGCTATCGAAAGCCTTCTTCTTTGTTTCAAAAGCTTTTCGGCTTTCTTTTATAAACTATTTCAAAAGCCATCGAAAGCTCAATTGTCAACTTTCCGTGAACGGTCGAATATCGGGTGTGAACGTACTTCTTTTGGGCGGCACCTTCAGAATGAGACTCTTTATAGCCCGTCTACGTGCGAACTATCTGCTACGCATGCATTTGTGACATGCCATTCCGTTCTTTTGATTCATTCGAATTTGCCTTGTTCTTTTCATATCGATACGTTATATTTCGATTACGAAAGGCGCATCTTTTACCTTTTGTTCAAAAGGAGCGGCATATGGCATCTACTTCAGACCTTTCGCCGGCTGAGCGCCAGCGATTTATCATGAATTGGCTGGCCGAAAAGCCAAATATCTCGGTATCCGACATCGTTCGCCGTTTTTCGGTTTCGGAAGTCACCGCACGACACGACCTCATCTCGCTGGAATCCGAAGGCAAGCTGCGTCGCGTACGCGGTGGAGCGGTATCGCTTTCTCGCTCCAACGCAATCTCGTATCCCGAGGAGCGCATCAATGTCCAAGTCGAGGCCAAGGAGGCCATCGCCGCAACCGCAGCAACTCTTGTTGATGATGGCGATGTTCTGGTAATTGATATCGGCACCACAGGCTTTTACTTCGCTAAGGCCCTCATGGACAAGCGTGAGATCACCATTATCACCGGCGATCTTGCAATCGCGAACTACGCCAGCTTCAATCTCCCCAACGCTTCGGTAGTGCTGCTGGGCGGCTCCGTGCGCAAGGGCCACCTCTATCTCGCGGGCGCACTAACACTCGACTGCATGAGCAAACTACATGCCGACAAGGCGTTTGTCAGTGCCGATGGATTCCACCCCGACCACGGTTTTACCGTCGAGCACGACTTCTCGGCCATGATCAAGCATATGTACCTTACCAACTCAAACCAGGGCTACATGATGGTTGACCAGGGAAAGTTCAACAAGACCAGTTTTTATCAGTCCGCGCAGATCGATGACCTCGACGGCATCATCGTTGATGGAGACGACGAGGGCATCATGACGGCGGCGATCGAGAGCAGTCGCAGTCATCCCAAGCTCTATATTGCAAAATAGCTCAAATGGCCGGGTCGCCCCCACTGCGGGCGACCCGGCCATTTATTAAATCAACCCAAAGTGGCGCATCGCTGTGACGGTGCCGTCGTGTGCGACGTCGTCGGTCACGTAGTCGGCGAGCGCCTTGACCTCGGGCATGGCGTTGCCCATGGCGACAGCCGTCTCGACAGCGGCGAGCATGCCCAGGTCGTTGCCCGAATCGCCAAAGCCAAAGGTGCGCGCATTTCCCTCGCGCCCCAGGTACGCCAGCGCTCGCGCCACGCCCACGCCCTTGTCGATGCCCTTGGGGCTCAGCTCGCGATTCTGACCACCGGTGTTGCACAGCTCAAACTCGCGATCGATAAAGCCGTCATCGTTGGCAACGCGAGCCAGGTTGCACGCGTTAATGCACACCTTGCCTACGCGCAAGCGGCCATCGACGCGCATCTGATCAACGCCATGCACCACGCCGGCGCCTAGCAGAAATGACTGTTCGACACCAACTGGCTCAAGTGAATAGGTGGCACCGTTCGTCTCGAACAACGCCTCACCGCCCGCCGCGGCAATGCGGCGCGCAAGCTCCGCGATAACGTCCTCGTCAAAACAGTCCTCATGCACCACGCGGCCCTCGACCTCGAGCGTGGCGCCCGCCACGGCAACGATGCCCGCCGGATTCAGGGCACGCAGACCATCGGCAACCAGCCACAGGGGGCGGCCCGTGCAGATAAATGCCTGGTGACCCGCATTGCGCAGGCGACCAAATGCATCGACAACGGCCTTCGACGGATGGATTGCATTGAAGTCCTTATCGGTCATATCGTCGGGATCGAACGACGTCAGCGTGCCGTCCACGTCAAAAAAGAGCACAGCGGGTTCGGGACACGCATCAATCATATGGGTTCCTTTCGAGGATAAGGGCAAACGAAGCATCCATCATATAATGGAGCGACGCAACCAGAGAGGTCACCCATGGAATTTTACGCAAGCTGCCCCGAGGGCTTTGAGTCCGCACTCGCCGATGAGCTTAAACGCCTCGGGCTTTCGCATGTCCGCCGCCTGAAGGGCCGCGCTACATTTGAGGGCGAGCTCGAAGAAGGTTACCGCGCCTGTCTGTGGTCGCGCCTGGCCAGCCGCGTGTTTGTAGTGCTTGGGCGCTTTGAGGCGCAGGATGCCGATGAGTTGTACGACGGCGTTTACGACATCGCCTGGGAAAGCATCGTTCACCCGGGCGCTACCATCGCCATCACCGCCCGCGGCGTGACCGAGCAGCTGCGCAACACGCGCTTCTCGGCCCTGCGCGCCAAGGACGCGCTGTGCGACCGTCTTGCCGAGACCACGGGCCGTCGCGCCGACGTCGATGCCGCCGACCCCGATGTTCACCTACTGCTTTCGCTGCGTCAGCGCCGCGCGAGCATCAGCCTGGACCTTTCGGGCGACCCGCTGTTCAAACGCCTGCCGCCCGCTGCGACTCGTGCCGGCGAGGGCGCACACGTGTTGCGCCCCGACTACGCCGCCCTGGTGCTGGCGCAGGTCGGCTGGACCGCACTATGCGAGCGCGAGCTGACGGCCGACGATTACGAGAACGAAGCCCTTCCCACGCTGATCGATGCCTCGTGCGCCGGCGGCGGTCTGCTGCTGGAGGCCGTGAACATTCTGACCGACCGCGCCCCGGGCGCCACACGCGAGCGCTGGGGCTTTGAGGGCTGGCAGCTGCACGATGCCGCCCTGTGGGAGCAGCTGCTTGCCGAGGCGCGCGAGCGCGAGGCGGCAGCGCGCGAGCGCCAGGCGCGCATCGTGGCCGTGGATGTTGACCCCGCCGCCCGCAAGACCGCTGAGCGCATGGTTAAATGTGCCGGCTACAAGCGCTTTGTCGATTTTTGCGCCGCCAAGTCCGCCACCGTACTGGACCACGCGGGCGCTGTCGCCGGCGCCGCCGTGGTCGCGGATACGACCGAGACACCGCTTTCGCTCATGCATGACACCATGACGCTCATCGGCGAGTTGCGCCGCGCGCCCGAGCTTGCCGCGGCGCCGGTCGCCGCGCTCACCCGCGACGGATTGCTGGCCCGCGCGCTCCACACCGAGCCCGAGCGCTCGATCGCCGTCATGCCCAACAACGAAGAGGCGACCGTCGAAGTCTGGCCTTCGCTCGACCACGCCGCCGCAGCGTTTGAGGCTGCGACCAGTGCGGATGCCGAGGCCGAGGCTGCGGATGCCAACGAAGTCAACGATGAAGCCGCCGTTTCCGCCATGCCCGAGCCTGCCGCCATGCTCGACCTGGGCGACGGCAAGCCACTGCCCGTGCTCATCCCCGAGTCCGAGCAGTTCGCCAACCGCCTGCGCAAGAACGCACGTCTGCGCCGCAAGTGGGCCAAGCGCGAGGGCGTGAGCTGCTACCGCGTCTACGATGCCGACCTGCCCGACTACTCCGCCGCCATCGATCTGTACGAGGGTTGTCCGCAGACGCCGGGCCGCTGGCTCGTCATCGCCGAATACGCCGCGCCCAAGACCATCGACCCCGCACTGGCCCAGGCCCGCATGCTCGACATTCTGGCCATCGCGCCGCGCATCCTAGATGTTCCCGCCGAGCACGTGCACGCCAAGGCCCGCATGCGTTCGCGCGGCGGCTCGCAGTACGGCAAGCAGGGTGCCGGCAAGGGCGGATCGGGCGAACGCGCCAACATCGCGCGCCGTCGCCTCCCGCTCATCGAAGAGGGCGGGCTCACCTTTGCCGTCAACTTTGACGACTATCTGGATGTGGGCATCTTCCTGGACCACCGCGTCACCCGCAACCTAGTGCGCGAGCACGCCAAGCAGGCGCGCCGCTTCCTCAACCTGTTTGCCTACACCGGCACTGCCACCTGCTATGCGGCAGACGGCGGCGTCGAGGAGACCGTGACGGTCGACCTCTCCAACACCTATCTGGACTGGGCCGAGCGCAACATGCGCCAGAACGGCTTTGTGGGACCGCAGCATCATTTTGTGCGCGACGACGTGCTCGCCTGGATTCGCGACCAGCGCCAGACGCGCAACCGCTGGGACCTGATCTTTGTCGACCCGCCCACGTTCTCGAACTCGTCCAAGATGGGCCGTCGCACCTGGGATGTTCAGCGCGACCATGTTGAGCTTTTGGCCGGCGTGTCGCGCCTGCTCGCACAGGGCGGTCATGCCATCTTTAGCTGCAATCTGCGCGGCTTCCGCCCCGAAACGCGCAAGCTCGCGCGCGCGGGCGTCGTGCTGGAGGACATTACAGCGCAGACCATCCCCGAGGACTTCGCACGCAATCAGAAGGTGCACCATTGCTATATCGTGCGCCGCCTGCCCATCGAGGACGCCATGGCCGAAGCCGGCTTTAGCGCCGAGGAGATTGCCGAGCGAACCGAGGAGCTGCGCAACCCCGAAGCCCGCAAGCCTCGCGCAGCATCGCCCGCGCACGCGCAGGCCGGCGACCGAGGACCGCGCGGCGACGGCAAGTCTGCCGGTGCAGGCAAGCCCAAAAAGAAGAAGTTCTACGCCAGCAAGCCCAAGGGCAAATAAACAAAGTTGCGGTGGAATAGTTCCTAAAAATGCCTGGTAAAGGCCCAAACAGGAACTATTTCACCGCAGCTCATAGTGGGATGGCGGGTGCCGTCCTACCCTTGGGTGACCAGGCGATAGCCGATACCCACGTGCGTCTGGATGTAGCGCGGGTGCGCGGGGTCGGACTCGATCTTCTTGCGCAACGTGCCCATAAAGACGCGCAGGCTCGCCAGGTCGCTCTTGGTCGCCGTGCCCCAGATCTCGTGCAAGATAAACTGGTGCGTCAGCACCTTGTCGGCGTTATGCGCCAGCAGGCACAGCAGCTTGTACTCGATCGGCGTCAGGTGCAGCTCCTCGCCGTCCATCGTTGCGATGCCGGCGTCAAAATCGATATGCAGCTCACCGGTATCGAACGAGCCCTCGGAGGCAACGCCGCCCGCCTGCGCATACGAAAGGCGCCTGAGCGTGGTGCGAATGCGCGCGAGCAGCTCCTCGACCGAAAACGGCTTAGTCAGGTAGTCATCGGCGCCGGCATCGAGCGCTCGGATCTTGTCCGCGTCCTCGCTGCGCGCCGAAACCACGATGATCGGCATGCCCGACCACGCGCGCACTGACTCCACCACCTTGACGCCGTCCATATCGGGCAGGCCCAGATCGAGCAGCACAATGCTCGGCGCCTGCGACGAAGCGGCGGCGATGGCGGCGTGGGCGGTCTCCACAGCCATATGGCGCAAACCGTGCGCCTCGAGCGCGGCGACGATAAGGTTGCGGACGGCGGGATCGTCCTCAACGACCAAGATGAGCGGTTTCACGGCAGAGTTCGGCACAGCGCTACTCCTTATCAAACGAAACGTCGGCGGCGGGAAGCTCAATCGTAAAGACCGAACCGTGAGGGTCCGCCGCGGTAACCTCTATGCTACCGCCATGTGCCAGCGCAATGGAGCGGCAGAGCGAAAGCCCCAAGCCCACACTGCGGCAGCTGTCGGCCAGGCCATGGTTGGCGGTGTAGAACGACTCAAAGATTCGCTCGCGGTCCTCGGGCGCAATGCCCGGGCCATCATCAGCAACCGAGCACGCCACGCATCCATCATGGACGCCAATCGAGATTACGATATGCGAGCCCGCAGGCGTATAGGCGATGGCGTTGTTCACCAGATTGACCACCAGCTGCACCATCAGGCGCGCGTCGACGTTGACGAGCGCCGGCTCATCGCACGCCACTACCTTAAGGTCATGCTCGCGCACAGCCGGATTTACATGACGCAGCGCCTCCTCGACGATATCGTCCATGAGCTCGAGCGTGGTCGACAGGTGCATGCCGCCGCCCTCGAGCTTGGTGATGGCGAGCAGATTCTCGACAGTGGCGTTGAGCCATTGCGCGTCCGAGCGAATGGATAGGAGCATGCCGCGGCGTGTCTGGTCGTCGAGCACGGCCGTGCCGGTCGAGCCCTGGTCGAGCAGCACATCGGCATTACCCGAAATACTGGTAAGCGGCGTGCGCAGGTCGTGCGAGATGGAGCGCAGCAAGTTGGCACGCAGCTGTTCGTTTTTGGCGAGCACCGCCGCTTCCTCGCGAGCCTCCATGGCGCGGGCGCGATCGAGCGCCAGCTCGCCTTCGCTCACGATGGCATCGGCAAGCGTCCGCTCCTCGGGCGTCAGCGCATCGGGCTCGGCGACAATGGCGAACACCCCCACCACCGAGGCGGGATCGCCCGCGCGCACCATGGTGTCGCCCGAGCGCACGGTCAGGTATATGCCGTAGAACGCCGAGGCGCCATAGGTGGCATCGAGCGGCGTTCCTACATAGGCGGACGCCGAGAGCCGCGGCGGCATCTGCGGCGCCAGCTGGTGTACCGGCGCGACATCGCCCACGGCCGTGTACGTCGTGCGCGGCAGCAGGTCATCGTTATCGGCATCGGCGCTATACCACACGACCGGACAGTCCGAAAGACGCGCCAGCTGCGTTGCCATAGCGTGCACAATCTGTTGCTGATCGCCACACCGCTGCAGCATGCGGTTGGTCTCGAGCACCATCTGCGTGCGACGGTCGCTGGCGGCAGCCTGCGCCAAGGCGCGGCGCAGGGCCAGCGCGATTGAGCTCGACACGAGCGAGACCGCAAACATAATGAAGAACATGCCGGGATAGACGCGGTCGATAAACGACAGCGCGTAGCGCGGGTCGACAAACAAGAAGTTGTAGAGCGCCACGGCGGCAGCCGAGCTCAGCAGGCAGTACAGGCGGCTCCAGGTAAAGAAAGCGCACAGCTGCACGGCGAACACATAGACGATCATGATGCTCGGCGCGAGCCCCGGATGGTCGAGCAGCGCGCCCACAATCGTCGCCGCGACCAGTAGCCCCACCGACACGCAGGCGTCATACAGAGGAGTGCGGCGCGTCAGCGTTGTGCGCCGCCACCAAAAGCTATCGGCAATATCGCCGTCCGTACGGACGTCCATCAGCGCCCCGCCCCTCTCTCAAAAACAAAAACCACCACAAAGGGGACAGGCACCTTTGTGGTGGTTCTCCCTTGTGGTGGTTTCAAGTGTATAGCCTTTGCAGCCCGCGGTCGCTAGACAAACAGCACGTGCGCGAGCAGCGCGCACACGCATGCCGCGGCAAACACCGTCACCACGATCGAAATCACGCGATCGGCCATGTCCATGTTGGTACGATTCGTAAAGAACCGATCTTCGGCGGCGTCGGCGCGTGCCTCACGCACCATCTCGGCAGCCACCTCGCGGCCATCAAGTATCTTTGCATCCATGTTTGCCTCCCCGGTCTCAACCTCGTCCATCGAAAACCAACTCCATGCAACCTGTCGGCGCTTACGGGCGCTCGTTGGGGGCTAGGCGATGCATCTTGTTCACGGCCTTGAACTTGGTGAACAGCGGCACATACTCAAAGCTCACGTTGGAGTTCTCCAGGCCATACCAGCGCGCCGGCGTACCGGCAAAGCGGCGGATGATGTACTTGAGCGTGATGGCCGTACGCTCGCTCGGCTCCACGTCACTCTCGGGCGCCAGGAGCTTGCGGATCATGACGAACTTGAACGTACCGATGTTGCCCGGATCCTTGTAGACCGAGTAGTCATGCATCTGCGGCGGCAGCTCGCCAGTGGCGGCCAGATCCTGAACAACCTGGCGCAGGTAGGCGTTCACGCGCTGGTTAACCTTGTAGCCCAGGTACAGATGCACGCGGAAAACATAGTCGGTGCCAAACGTCTCGACCGAATAGGCAAAGGTATGCGGCTCGTCCATGGTCTCGACGTTCACGAACCACCAGGCGCGGGCGCGCTTGGGATGCTTGTCCAGAATCGAGTAGACGATATCGCGGTCGATGTAGTCGGTATTGGTGTCCTTGGTCAGGTACACGATGTTGTCGCTCATAGGCTCGTAGCGATCGTCGTCGCGCAGGCGCTTGAGCTGCGGCAGATAGCTGCGCAGCGGCAGCAGCGTAAACTGACGCCGCTCGACCGCTGTGCCGTTGTACCAGCACACCATAACGCCCATGATGAGCAAGGCCATAAGGATGGTGAAGTAACCGCCGTGGAAGAACTTGGTGAGCGAACTCACGAAGAAGAAGCCCTCGAGCATAAGGAAGAACGCGACGAAGATATACGGGACGACCTTAAGGCCGCGATCAACATGCAAGTAGAAGAAGAGCAGCAGCGTCGTGCACATCATGGTCAGGGTAATCGCCAAGCCGTAGGCGGCCTCCATGTGCGCCGAGCTCTGGAACAGCAGCACCACGACGACGCAGCCCACAAGCATGACGTTGTTGACCATGGGAATATAGAGCTGGCCCTTGGTCTCGGCAGGATAGAAGACCTGCATGTGCGGCATGAGGTCCAGGCGACTGGCCTCGGACACCAGCGAGAATGCGCCGGTGATGAGCGCCTGCGAGGCAATGATGGCCGCGACGGTGGAAAGGCCGACGGCAAAGGGACGCAGACCCGGGGCGAGCATCTGGTAGAAGGGGTTGAGGTCGGCGATACCCATGAGCTCCGGGTTGCCGGCGTTGTTGATAAGCCAAGCGCCCTGGCCCATATAGGACAGCAGCAAGCAGCACTTGACGAACGGCCAGGTGGCGTAGATGTTGCCGCGGCCCACATGGCCCATGTCGGAGTAGAGCGCCTCGGCACCGGTAGTGGCGAGGAAGCAGCTGCCCAGAATCATGATGCCCGCATGGTTGTTGGGGCTCAGCAGAAAGCCGATGCCGCGCAGCGGGTTGAGGCACAGCAGCACCGCGGGGTACTGGAAGACAAAGAACAGGCCCGTACCGCCCAGGAACAGAAACCACAGCGTCATGATGGGGCCAAAGGCACGGCCGATCTTGGCCGTACCGATGCGCTGCACCAAGAAGAGCACAATGATGATGGCAAGCGTGATGGCCACGACGCGGCCCTGATCGTCGCCCAACACAGCATGGACTGCCGGGATGGTGCGCAAGCCCTCGATGGCCGTGGTGACGGTAACGGCAGGCGTCAGGATGCCGTCGGCAAGCAGCGCGGCGCCGCCCAGCATGGCGGGGATGATGAGCCACTTGCCGCAACGCTTGACCAGGCTGTACAGGGCAAAGATACCGCCCTCGCCGTGGTTGTCGGCGCGCAGCGAGATCAGCACGTACTTGACGGTCGTCAGCAGCGTGACCGTCCACACGACAAGGGAGAGCGCGCCGAGCACGAACTCCTGCGTAACGCTTCCGATGCCACCATTGCCGGCAACGAGCGCCTTGGTTACATACATGGGGCTGGTGCCGATATCGCCATACACCACGCCCAGCGTGACGAGCATCGCCGAGATGCTCACAGGAATCGCAGCGTGCGAGGCTGCCTCCTTGGCCTTTTGTTCCATAAGCCGGTTTCCTCCCAACTTTAATGTTCGAAGGGATTATAGGCAATCGGCCTGCGCTTGCACGGCACCGTTTTCCCAGCTAGATAAAGATTTATACAGTCTTTAGGCCACCGCGGCGATATGGAATGTGACAAAGGGACTGTCCCCTTGTCACATTCGTCATTTTCCGAGCCAGTTTTTGAACCACCACTCCATGGAGCGGCTCATCTCGGCCATAAAGGGACTGGTGTGCTTGCGGGTGTAGATATCCACCACGCGCTCGCCCACCTCGCGGGCGTGCGGGCGAAACATCGCATCCATCTCGGCCACCTGCGCGTCCATGGTCGCGGCATCCGCACGGCAGTAGCGCTCCTCGTGTACCAGGTTCACCACGGGATGCGCGATCGCCGGGCGCTCCTTGCGGGGCGTGCCGATGATGAGCATCGACAGCGGCATGGTATACGGAGGCAGATCCAGCAGCTCGGCCACTTCCTCGGCATTCTCGACGATATCACCGATATAGCAGCTCCCCAAGCCCAGAGCCTCGGCGGCAACCACGGCGTTTTGCGCGGCGATCACGGCGTCCTGGGCCGCGATGGCAAAGTCGCCCAAACCCGGCGCGCGGCGGGGCGCCTTGCCCGTACGCTCGACAAACTCGGGCTCAAAGCAGCCCACGTGCTCAAACAGATCGATCCACTTGGCATAATCGACCACAAATATTAGTGCCCAGGGCGCCTTGGCGATCATGGGCTGGTGATCGCACAGGTCGGCCAGACGATCCAGCGTAGCCTGCTCGCGAATGCTCACGATGGAATACATCATCATGGCGCCTGCCGACGGCGCACGGCTCGCCGCATGCAGAATCGCCGCCCGCTGCTCGTCGGTCACCGCCACGGGCCGGCCGTCGTCATCGCGCGCAAAAGCGCGCGTGGAGGAACGGTGCTCCAACGTGTCCAGCACCGCGTTGCCCGTGGTCTCGACCGGATAGCCACACGTATCCACAGCCTTGGTGCAAACCTGCTCGTTCATCGCCTCATCCTCGCTAATTCTTTAAGAAGCCTTTACGTTTCCGTGTAATTCCCGTCCATTATCGCGCAGGTCGCCGCTACATTGCGCAACACCGCCACGCACGCGCGTTATTATGGCTGGTTGTTGTGCGCAGTCACCAAATGCGGCGCATATCTTGGTAACAATCGGGTAAACCCCCGCTTTCGTAGGTTTTAGTTTGTGAGGAGTCTCAGCATGTTCGCTGCCGCCATCTCGCTCGTCGGTCTTGCGGCGACCGTCTACCTTGTCTTGCGCGAGGCCAAGGCCATTCGCGCTCAGTCGGGCACCGTTGCCAAAAGCGCTCTTGGGTGGAGCGTCGCCTTCGGCCTGTTCCAGCTCTTTTTGACCATTTGGGGTGCCATTGGCCTCGTCGCCCAAAACGAGCCGCTCGCCTTTGTGATGCTCATCCTGACCAACGCCATCCTCACCGGATGCGCTTGGGCCAGCATCGCCCGCGACCGCATCGCCCCGCGCGTCTTTGCGTTCGCCGAGCCCGACGCCCCCGCCCCCACCGGCAAGCTCGCTCGCCTGCGCGGCGCCTTTGTGGGCAAACCGCTCGTCGCCGCCGTCCTGTGCCTGCTGCTCGCCGGCGTCTTTGCGCTGCTGGGCATGGAGGTCTCGTCCAACCACGACTTTACCTGGGTCTACCCCCTGTGTATCCTGCTCGAGTGGGCCATCATCACCACGCTCATGGCCGGCTTGTTCTTCCTGTTCCAGCGCCACGGCGCAGCCCCCGCCGTCCTGGCCTTTGCCCTCTTTATCCTGGGCATTGCCGAGTTCTTCGTCATCACGTTTAAATCCATGCCCATCCAGCCGGGCGACCTTTCGGCCATCTCCACCGCCGCCGCGGTCGCCGGCAACGGCTACACCTTCTCCATCTCGCTGTTCTGCGTGCTGTCCATGGGCTTTACCGCCATCGCCATGCTGCTGTGCGAGTACGCCGGCCTGGTGGCACCGCACCGCCAGAAGGGCGCCGCCAACGCCAAGCGCATGCTGCTCACCAACCTGCTCGTGGCGGTGCTATGCCTGGGCGGCGTGACCGCGCATGTCACGCTCATTGACTACTACAACACCCTCGGCATCACCGTCTACACCTGGCGTCCGCTCGAGAGCTACTGGCGCGAGGGCTACCTGCCTGCCTTTATTAGTGCGGCGCAGTCCATCAAGCCGCCCAAACCCGCCGACTACTCCGTCGACGATGCCAAGGCCACGCTCAAAAAGTACGCCAAGGCCTACGACAAGTCCGACGCGGCCAAGAGCGACGAGCGCGCCGCCGCCCAGGAGCAGTTCGACAGCGAGAAGCCCACGGTCATCGCCATCATGAACGAGACGTTCTCGGATCTGTCGATCTACCAGAACATGCGCGCCGGCTACGAGGGTCCGCAGTACTTTAAGAGCCTGTCCAACTGCCTCAGCCGCGGCAAGCTCTATGTGAGCGCCTACGGCGGCGGTACGGCCAATACCGAGTTTGAGTTTATGACCGGCAACTCCATGGCCAACCTGGGCTCGGGCGTGTACCCCTACACCATCTACAACATGGAAACGACCGGGAATCTGGCAGAGCAGTTCAAATCGCTCGGCTATTCCACCACGGCCATGCACCCCAACCACGCGACCAACTGGAACCGCGAGAACGTCTACAAGGACTTTGGCTTTGACCAGTTCCTGTCCATCAACGATTTCCAAGGCGCCGATACCCTGCGCGGCATGGTGACCGACCAGGCAACCTACGACAAGATTCTTGAGCTGCTCGACCAGAACGCCGATCCGCAGTTCATCTTCGACGTGACCATGCAGAACCACTCGGGCTACGACACGGGCCTGCTGCCGGTCGACAAGCAGATGCACCTGAACATCGACACGACCGACCTGGACGCCAAGACCGTCGAGGACGGCACGCTCTCCGATGTCGACGAGTATGTCTCGTGCATCGAGCAGTCCGATCAGGCGCTGCGCTACTTCCTCAACGCCCTGAGCAAGCTCGACCGTAAGGTGGTCGTGGTGTTCTGGGGCGACCACCAGCCGTTCTTCCCGTCTAAGTTCAACGATAAGTGGTTTACCGGCGAGGACGATGCCACCCATCAGGAGCGCTTGTGGCAGACCGACTACATCATTTGGGCTAACTACGACGTTGCCGGTTGCGACCAGACGAGTGAGACCGACGACCTGTCCACCAACTACCTGTCTACCCAGCTCATGCAGCTGATCGGCGCACCGCTGACCGACTACCAGAAAGCGCACATGACGCTGCGCGAGTCGCTGCCCGCCATCAACTCGGTGGGCTACGAGGACGCCAGCCTGCGCTGGGCACTCTCCTCCAACGTCACCGGTGACGACGCCGCCGCAGCAGCCGCCACCAAGGCGCGCGAGGATTACGCCAAGATGCAGTATTACGAGATGTTCCGCGACGGCAAGAACGTCTACACCGAGCATTTCCAGACCGAGGCCAACGAGACCGACCCCAACCTGGCGCCGGGTACGACCAAGATTAAATAACGGCTAGCTGCGAGTTCATAACTGAAACGTCTGTCCGGGCGGAGGCATATAAGGTTCCCTGCTCGGACAGACGCCATGTTGTTGGAGCGCGGCTTGTCATAGGGGTATCCGCTGAACATATATAAGTCGAAGGCCACGTCTTGTGGCCTTTTTTGCATCCGGAAACCGTGTCCCAGAATTCACGTCCGGAATGGGATGCAGTTTCCGCTTGGGACCCGATTGGGAAAGTGTGTCCCACTATTCAGCTGGATTCCGGGATGTATTTTCCGGTTGAGGCTCGTTGGGAAAGTGCGTCCCACTTTGGGGGCTGATTCTGGGACGTGGTTTCCGGTTGGCTCTCATTGGGAAAGTTCATCCCATTTCTCGGCCTAATTATGGGACGCAGTTTCCCGTTGAGGACCCTTTGGGAAAGTGCGTCCCGGTCTGGGCGCTCAAACTGGGATGGATTTTCCGGATGAGGGCTTGACGGAAAATGTGTCTCGTTCCGGGCGCTAATTGTGGGATGCAGTTTCCGCTTGCGGAGTCTCCACTCAACAGAAAACCCGGGTGGCCTGTTTTTTGGCTACCCGGGTTTTTGGGTTGTCGATATGTTCGACTGGCTACTAGTGGGTCTTGCGGCGCTTGATCAGCATGATGAGGGCTATCACTACGAGCGTTGCTCCCGCTGCTGCTGCGGTGGCGACTAGGGCGAATGTTTGGTCGCCGGTGTTTGCGAGGTTCTTCGCTGTGGTCGTAGTCTTGACCTTGGTGTCGGTCTTAGCTCCGTTGTCGGACTTGGGCTTGTCCGGGTTCGTCGGGGTCTCAGGAGTCTCGGGGTCCTTTGAGCCTTCGGAATCGGTTGGGCCGGCGGTGTTTACCAGCGTATGGTCCAGGAACTTCTTGGCGCCCGCACTTGCCTGTGAGAACAGGCGGCGCGTGCGGATCGGGGTGGCGTTCACCGTTGTGGGCGCCGTCTCCTCGGCCTCGATATTCACGAGCGTCGTGCCGGTGTCGAGGCCCACGTCGCTGTATCCCACGTGGCAGTAATACTGCGCACCGTCATCGTCTGCGGTCAGGTCAATCTCGAGCTTTGAGGCCGTTCCAGCCGCGAGGTTGCCATCGGCACCCACGAGCTTAAACTCTGTCTCGCCGCGGCCCTTGCGGTACCACATATAGGTCGGTGCCAGCCCTGTTTCGCTATCGTCGGCACCGAGTTGCTTCACATGGCCAATCGCCGAGAGCGTCAGGTGGCTTCCCGCCGTGCGCTCAACCGAAGAGTCGTATCCAAGATCCGACCCCTCCGCAGTATCCGCCGCAGGTCCGCTCACGGTCATCGTCATGCCATCGGGCATGGTCTTGACTGTGATGATTGCCGAGCGAATACCTGTTTCGGTCGTGGATCCATTCTTAACGGCGGCGATGGCGAATCGATACTCCGTATTGGGCTGCAGCCCATCCCACTTGAGCGAGGTCTGCGTGTTGTCGGCAATCTTCCAGCTATTGACGACCGCATCCGCCGCATTGCTCTGCAGCATGCCCACGCCGTAGCTAAAGCCACTCTTGTTTGCGAGTACATCGTCCCAGCTAAACGTAACGCTGGTCGAATCGACGGCGTTTGCCGTAAAGCCCGTCACGGCCGGCGCTTCGGGCATCTCGACGTCCTTAACGTCATAGCCCACGATCCAGAACTGGTCGGTGTCCTTGGTGCCGAGCTTGTCGCCCGAGTCTGCCTCGAACTTGTCGACATCCACCGCGTTGACGCCCAGACGCCGCACAAAACCGTACTTGCCCTGCGCGGCCTCGGGCAGGTTGTCGACGGTGCCGCCGTATTCGGTCGATTCACTCGAGGAGTTACCCGTAGTAAAGCCGGCGTTGGCACCAAAGCACAGGCCGCCAAACAACTCGTGCTTTGCGAGCTTCGCGCCCATGACAACGCTGCCGTTCAGCGTCAAGCCGAGCTCGAGCTCCTGCTCCTTGCCCTCCTCGACTTCGATGGTCTGCTCAATGCTCGCCCCCGACTGCGCGGCGGCGCCGTTAAACCCATCGTGCGTGTAGGCGCGCGTTACGCCAGGCTTGCCCAGGCCAAAGGAATCCCCAATGGGAGTCTCGCCGTTGAGCGTCGTTTGATAGGTTCCGGGTTCTCCCGACCGGTTGGTCAAAAAGTAGCTGAGCGGCGTCATATTGTGCTGTTTGGCAATGCGGTCATAGGCCTCGACATTAACGACCGAGGTCTGCGCGCCGAGCGACACGGGCGCCGCCATCACGCCCTTGCCACCAGTTTCCTCATTTTCGATCTCATACTCGTAATAGACCATCGGAATCGTGTAGAGCACGGCCTTGTCACCCTCGCCGGCATGCGACTCATAGCTTACGCTTGCGCTGACCGTGCGCTCGCTCCGGTAGTCATAGCATCCCTCGGCGGCAAAATCGACTGAAGCATTCATCGCGACCAGGGGCGGACCGGTCTGCACCTCGACGGCAACGCCCAACTCGGCGCCAATGGTATAGCCCTGGGATGTCCCCGTGCCCTTTTCCTCTCCGTATGACGTGCCGCCCAACACCAGATAGCCGTATGCCTGCTCCAGATCCTCAACATAGGGCGCATCCTGCAGCACGGCAAGCACGCGCGGGTTGGTATAGACCTTGTAGCGGTCCTTGTACGTGATCTTGACGCTGTCGTTGTCGACATCGGGCAGCGCGAGCGAGATAAATGTGCCATAGGTAGTGCCGCGACGGTTGCTCTCGCTAATCACCTGCTCCTCGCCGCGGCGCACCTTTCCGTTCTCGTCGAGCGAAAAATGCGAGGCGGTCATCCAATAGTAGTCATCGTTCTTGCGCAGGTCCTCGTCGCGGTGCTTGCCCACCACGGCGATAAAGCTCTCGTTATAGCGGTCCGAACCCGAGACGCTGCCCGCCTTGACGTCGCTGATCCACACCTGCTCTATACCCTTGTGGTCATGCTTGTTGCTGCTGTTGTATTGCTGACCGCTCATGCTCATGGTTCCGACCATGGACCCCAAGCCCTGAGCCCCGCTCTGTGCCGTGTTGCAGGCAAAGTCGCGGAACACATCGCCGCCCACGAGCACCTCGTCGACCGCCAGCTGCTCGGACAGGCCGTCAAGGTTGGCAGTGGCAAGGGCAATAGGCGCCAAGGTGCACGGATAGCGCTTATCCTGAGCGCTATCCTTCCATGCGCTGTTGGGCACATGCATCAGCCCATAGGAGGCGAGGAGCCCGTCTCTGCATTCCTTGCAATCGGAAAGCTTGAACTCGCCAGACTCCGAGTCATAATACGCGTAGCGGTACAGCGCGCCGTACAGCCCCTTGCTGCCGTCAGAAGCGCCGTAATCAAAAGCGCTGCGTTGCCAGTCATAGCCCGCAAGAATAAGGCCCGTGACGGTTTCACCCGTCTTCTTTCCTTCTTCATCGTAGGCGGCAAACGTGCCGAACGTCGCATTCGCAGCGACCATGGTCTTGCCGTTCGCGGAGAGGGAGATTGCGCCCGCGTCGCCCAGAGCATCGACATGGACGAGCGCACCCTTGGATGCATCCCACGAAAACAGCTCGCAATGCGTCGACTTATCAATATTCTTCTTGCCGTAGGGTGCCGAGACCACGATGGCGAGGTCATCGCAAAAATCGCGATCGAGGTCGCCGGCCGCTAGCGAAACGACAGGAGCTGACTGAAGCTGCGTCCAGGAGTCGTTCCCGCCCTTGTTGTGCGTGGTGTAGTCCGCGGCGTTACCGGCATCGATCTTGACGACGCTTTGCTTCCAGTTGCCGCCCTCCAAGTCATACATGTCGACTACAGCCTTGCGCACGCCGTTCTCGTCGACATAGCAGCCCGCGTAGACAAAAAGCTCGTCGACGCCGTCGCCATCGACATCGCCCGCCTCGACATCAAAGACGGCGTCGTGCTCTTGCAGGTAACCGGCATCCAGGTACTTAAAACGGCCTTCGTACATCATATTAGTGTTGACCGTCACCGGCAGGTGTGTGTCGAGAGTGCGCGTACGCCCGTTGCTAAACGAGTAGAGGACCAGCTCAACCTTTCCGGCGTATGACTTGCCGTCAATCGTCGTGGAGGAACTGTCGCCGTAGGCACGGAGCTCGGCAACGCGGCTCTTTTTGCCCATGCTGGCGTCGCTGCAGAACTCAACACTCGTGGCGTGAATGCCCGAGAAACCGTTGTTGTCGTTGGCGAGTACTGTTGAGGACTCATTGTTGCTTAGGTACGACCAGGTGCCGCCACCGTAGTCGCTATGCTTGTAGAGACCGCTGTTCGTATCGAAGTTGTTGACGTTTTGCCAGAACTTTGCGGCGCCCCACACACTTCCATAGCCATCGGTGAGTTTGCTGCTGCCGCCAATGTCACCGCGCTCGACGTTCTCGAGCTTGTCGCGCAGAGTGTAGCGATTGCCATGGCTACCGTTAGCTGCCATATAGACCTCGCTGCGCGTGGCAAACGTCGTGGGGGTATCAGTGGAATAGGGGCCAACGGTATCGGCCGGAATGTCCTCGCTCGTGCCCAGACCCAGGGCTTGATAATCCTGCTCGGTCATATCGGTGATTGCGGGCGCGTCTGCCGCCTGGGCAACCTGGGGCGTGGCCGTGAAGCAGGCGACGCTCGTGGCGATCAACGCAGCAAGCGCCGCCGTCCCAACAAGCGGGATTTTCGACAGCCTACGGATACGGGGGTGTGGAACGTACATGAGGGACCTCGCTTTACTCGAGTGGAGTGGACTCATTTTTGCAAATGATACGTCCGATGCCCGATATCACGTGTCTCATTTTCGCCAACGGCGTGTCTCATTTTTGAGAATCCGAGATGCCGCGGAAATCTTATCCCAGCTCAAAGGCCATTTCTGGGATGTATTTTCCGTCGAGTGCCTCATCGGGAAACTGCATCCCATTTCAAGCGTCGATTCTGGGACGCACTTTCCCCTTAGACCCTCAACCGGAAACCGCATCCCACTTTGAGCGCAAATTCCGGGATGCATTTTCCGCTTGAGCCTCATTGGGAAACGGCGTCCCACTTTGAGGGCTGATTGTGGGATGCATTTTCCGGTTTTGCTCTCATTGGGAAAATGCATCCCGTTTCTTGACCGAATAATGGGACGCAATTTCCCGTTGGAGCGCCTTTGGGAAAGTGTGTCCCACTTCGACCGCCCAGAGTGGGATGCACTTTCCGCAAAGCACCTCAACGGGAAACTACGTCCCATTCCAAAGGCAAATTCCGGGACGCATTTTTCGAAAGCCTGCCCATCCGGAAAGCCCGTCCCACTTTGGACGCATCCGGGCACGGAACCATCGACCTATCAGGCCTCCCATCAATAAAGAGGCGTCCTCCCGGACGGCGGGGCACGAAGTTCATCGCGAGTTCCGCACGCAAAGAAGGCCACTTAATGTGGCCTTCGTCTTGCGCAGGACTGTAGAGCAGGGAACTTCGTGCCCCGACGCCCGGGAGGACGTTTCATTTAGAAAGATGGACCGACCGCCGTCAGCGATGGGAGCTACTCCCCCAGCACGGCCTTTTTGGCGGCTGTAGCCATGTTATCCAGATCTTCCTTGGTGGGGTGATCCTTTGCGGCAACCCAGTTGTCGAGAAGCATCTTAGCGCGGGCGTTGTCGGGATCTTGCTCGAGCATGGCCTCGTAGCGCTGCTTGACCGCAGGGCCCATCTTGCCCTGGCACATCGCCCAGCCCGCAAGCTCGGCATCATTGGCCAAATTGGAGGTCACGCGATCGATAATCTGCTGGTAATAGCTCTGATCGGCGCCAAAGCCGCAGGTGCCAAACAGGAACACGCGCTTGCCGTGCAAGGCGGAGAGCAACGCCGCGACCGAAGGCGTGCACGCGCCCTTGTCGCACCAAAAACCGACGAGCACCATGTCGGCCGCGCAGGCGCCCTGCGCCTCGAGCGCAACCTGATCTGCATCCGCATCGTCGCTCAACGCCGCGGCGTGGACAAACTCAACGCCCGCAGCCTGCAGAGCGCGCTTAATCGCGCCCGAAACCATCCTGGTATTACCGCTCTTGCTGTTAACCACCAAAGAGCACGTCATAGTCACGTTGCCTCGTTTCCCCCAAAACTAAAGCCACTAATGCAATTTATTAGATGAATATCTTAGTACTAACGACGCAGATGTAAACCATCTGCCGCCAATCGGTGGCCCCTACTGGGCAAACTGGCTGCGGTAGAGTTCGGCGTAGAAGCCGCCTGCCGCTAGCAGCTCGTCGTGTGTGCCGCGCTCGATAATCTGGCCGTCGCGCATGACCAGGATGCAGTCGGCGTTGCGGATGGTGCTCAGGCGGTGCGCCACGACAAAGCTTGTGCGACCTGCCATGAGCTCGTCGAATGCCGCCTGCACCTGCAGCTCGGTACGCGTATCGATACTCGAAGTCGCCTCGTCCAGCAGCAAGATCGCCGGGTCGGTGAGCATGACGCGCGCGATGCACAGCAGCTGTTTTTGGCCCTGGCTAAACGTGCCGCCGTCCTCGCCAATCACCGTATCGTAGCCGCCTGGCAGCTGCACGATAAACTTATGCGCATGAGCGCGCTTGGCGGCCTCGACAACCTGCTGGCGCGTGGCATCCGGGCAACCGTAAGCGATGTTTTCCGCCACCGTGCCCTCGAACAGCCACGAATCCTGCAGCACCATACCAAAGGCACGGCGCAGGCTTGCGCGCGTGTAATCACGCGAAGACCGGCCATCGACCATGATGCGTCCGGCATCGATATCGTAAAAGCGCAGCAGCAGGTTGATGAGCGTCGTCTTGCCGCAGCCCGTGGGGCCGACCAGGGCAAAGCGCATGCCGGGTTTGGCGTCAATGCAAATGTCCTGCAGCAGCTTGCGATCGGGTACGTAGCTAAAGTCCACATGCTCAAAGGCGACCTCGCCCTTCGGGGCGGCAAGCTCCGCGGCATCCGTCGCATCGGGCTCCTGCTCGCGCGCATCGAGCAGCGCAAACATGCGGCGCGCCGAGGCGTACGCGGTCTGGATCTGCGTGATGACGTTGGTGACCTCGTTGAACGGCTTGGTGTACTGGTTGGCATAGGACAGGAAAATCTGCACGCCGCCCACCGTAAGCGCCGCTGGCACGCCCGTGATCACGCCCACGCAGCCGATCACAGCGACCACGGCATAGATGATGTTATTGATAAAGCGCGTGCCGGGGTTGGAGAGCGAACCCATAAACTGCGCGCGTTCACCTGCTGTATAGAGCTCGGCGTTAAGGGCATCGAAGCGCTGCTGAGCGTGCGGGCCGTAGGCGAAGGCGTCCACCAGCTTTTGCTCACCCACATACTCCTCGATATGACCGCCGAGCTGCCCTTGAATACGCTGCTGAGCCGTAAAGCTTTTGTTGGAGAGCTTGGCGATGGCGCCAGCTGCAAAGATGGAAAGCGGCGTGACGAGCACCACCACGAGTGTCATGGTCAGGTTAATGGAGAGCATAAACGCAAGCGTGCCCACGATGGTGATGACGCCGGTAAAGAGCTGGGTAAAGCCCTGCAGCAGACCGTCGCCCACCTGATCGACGTCGTTGACCACGCGGCTCATAAGGTCGCCGTGGGCATGGCTGTCGACAAAGCCGAGCGGCATGCGGCTGAGCTTGTCGCTCGCCTCCACGCGCATGTCGCGCACCGTCTCGTAGGACAGACGGTTGACGCAGTAGCCCTGCAGCCACTGAAAGGCCGCAGCACCCATCACGACAATCGCGAGTTTGGTAACGAGCGGCAGCAGCGCATCGAAATCCACCTGGCCCGCGGCAACGATCAGGTCGATACCCTCGCCGATAAGGATAGGCGTGTAGAGCTGCAGAATCACCGAGATAGCGGCGCTCACAAACGACGCCGTAAACGAAATACGGTGCGGACGGACGTAGCCCATCAGGCGGCGGGTCACCGCGCCCACGGGATAGCGCTCGGGGTCGCCGGGCTGGCGCGGGCCGTCGCCCAGGTCGTTGAGGCTATCGTTGCCGGACACGTTGGCCGTCATCGTGGCGACCGAACCGGAAGAAGTGTACGGATTCATTTAGCAGCCCTCCTTTGCGCAAGTGGATGCCGGGGCAGCCGGGACAGACGCGGGCGTCGCGCTCCCCTGCCGGCCCTCGAGCTCCTCGCGGCGCAGCTGCGACTGGCAAATCTCACGATAGAGTTGGCAGCTTGCATACAGCTCGTCATGCGTGCCCAGGCCCGCAACCGAGCCGTGATCGAGCACGCAGATCATGTCGGCGTCGCGCACGGTCGAGACGCGCTGGCTCACGATCACCGTCGTGAGCGGCAGCCCGCCCTCGGCGGCACCGCGCACGCTGCGCTCGCGAATGGCGTGGCGAAGCGCCGCGTCAGTCTTAAAGTCGAGCGCCGAGGCGGAATCGTCCATGATCAGGACCTGTGGCGAGCCCACCAGGGCGCGCGCGATGGTCAGGCGCTGGAGTTGGCCACCGCTGAAGTTCTTACCGCCCGCCTCGACCGGGGCATCGAGCCCCTGCGGCTTGTTGCGCACAAACTCGCTCGCCTGCGCCATGTCGAGCGCCGCCCAGAGCTCCTCGTCGGTCGCAGCCTCGTCGCGCCAGGTCAGGTTGCTGCGGATGGTGCCGCTCACCAGCGACGCGCGCTGCGGAACGGTCGCGACCACATGACGCAGCTGGTCGAGCGGCCAGGTGCGCACGTCGGCGCCCATCACGCTCACGCTGCCGGCGCCCGCATCGTACAGGCGCGGGATAAGCGAAACGAGCGTGGACTTGCCGCTGCCCGTGCCGCCGATAATGCCGAGTGTTTTGCCCAGCGGGAGTTCCAGGGTCACATCGTTGACGGCGTTGGCAGCGCCCACGCCAAACGAAAAGCTCGCATGGCTCAAGCTCAGCGCGGGGGCCGGGGCGGCATTGCCCGGCTCGGGCAGCGCGACCGGCTCGTTGTCCTCGTCGGTGATGCTCGGCGCGCAATTGAGCACCTCGTTGATACGCGACGCGCTGGCGCTCGCCTTGGTAAAAACAACGACCAGGTTGGCCACGTAGACGATGGAGGTGAGGGTCTGCGTCATGTAGTTCACAAACGCCATGACCTGACCCTGCGTGAGCTCGCCCACGTTGACCTGGATGCCGCCCACCCACAGGATGGCGCACACGCCTAGGTTCATCACAAGAAACGTGACGGGGTTGAGAATCGACGAGAGCTTGCCCACCGCGATGGCAGTATTGGCCTGGTCATCGGCAGCCTGGGCAAAGCGCTCGCGCTCGTGGTCCTCGCGCACAAAGGCGCGAACCACGCGGGCGCCCGAAAGGCCCTCGCGGCAAATGAGCGCAATGCGGTCGAGCTTTGCCTGCAGCTGCTTGTAGTAGGGAATGCAGTGCGCCATGACAAACCAAAACACCAGGCCAATGGCGGGCGTGCAAATCAAGAAAATCACGCCAAGCTTAAGGTCGATGGCAAGGGCCGCGACCATGGAGCCCACCGCCAGGAAAGGCCAGCGGATGAGCATGCGCACGCCCAGCGCCACGGCAAGCTGCACCTGGTTGACGTCGTTGGTGATACGCGTGATGAGCGACGGCGTGCCAAAGCGATCGAGCTCGGCATAGCTCAGCTTGTTGATGTGCTCGTAGAGCGCGCCGCGGATATCGGTACCCATACCCTGCGAGGTCAGCGCCGCCATCTTTTGGCAGACGAGCGTAAACGAGATACCGATCACAGCCATGGCGCCAAGTACCATGCCATAGTGGACGACGGCACTCACGTCGTGCGCACCGATACCTTTATCGATCATCTGGGCAATCACCAGCGGCGTCAGCAGGTCAAAAATCACTTCGATCAGCTTGCACGCAGGACCAATCACCATATACCGGCGAAACTTGCCACCAAAACGCCTGAGCAGCTTAATCATAAAAAGGCGCTCCCTATCATCATCCACATTCAATTCGAACCATGATAGTACCGCCACCCCAAAAGAAGCGTAAACAACTCGTCATTTCTGACGGGATTCAGTTTTCAGAGGAGCATACGCGCACACCCAGCCAGTGGCGGGCCAATCGCTTGGTATACTTACATTAGTGCTACCAAGTTAGTCGCCGACCCTTGAAATGAGGTGCCGAGATGAACGACATTCTCGCGAGAAGAGCAAGACGAGCAACCTTGGGCATCGCCCTTTCCGCGGCACTTATCGCGGGAATCGCCCCCGCAACGGCGATAGCGGCAGAAACCAGCTCCCCCACCGGTGCAGTTGCCTTGCAGACGGAAGATGCGGCCGCCGCAAAAGAAAAAGCGTATGCAGCCATGCAGGAAGCGCTCAAAAACCTCGAGGCCGCAAAAGTTGCCGCAAGTCCCGAGAAACTTGCGGAAATCGATGATGACATTGCCGCTTTTCAAGAGATCTACGACATGGTGGTGACGGGAGCCGCCAAACGGAGGGAACCCCTTCCCGCCATGCAAGCGAACGTCGATGCAGCCCAAGCCAAATACGATGAGGCCCACAACCGGACAAGCGACCTTCAGGCAGAATTAAATAAGGCAATCGACGACGGAGCTTCTAACGAAACTATTAAGCAGTTGCGAAGTGAGATCATGTCGGCAGAAAGGCGAGAGAAATCTTGTGAAGATGATCTTCACTCCTACCGACGCCGGCTCGAAAGCCAGGAAAGACAGGTTCAGGATTCCGAAAGTGAGGCGCAGGAAGCCAAAGCCCACATCGACGAGGACATAGCCAAGCGAGATGCGCTCCTCGGCGATTTGGAAAAGGCGCAAGCGGCCTATGACGACGCCTGCAAGGCATACGAAGAGGCTAAGGCCGCGGCAGACAAGGCCACCTCGCCCGAGATAACGAAACCGACCGAGACAGTGCCTCCCTCCGGCTCAACGCAACCCGCCGAGGCGACACCGCCCACCGGCTCGTCCGCGACCGGTAAAGACACCTCGCCAAGCTCCACCAAGCAGGCGAACTCGAGCAACGGCAAGCAAGCAGATACGACCGCCGGCAAGCTCGCGAACACGGGCGACGCAGCGCCGAGCGCAATCGCACTCGCAGCAGTCGCCGCCGCAGGCCTCGGAATAACCGCCGCAGCCACACGTCGCATCAAGAACTCAAAATAGCTGCCAGCGGCTATTGTCTTTGCCAATCCACAAGCCCATAGACAAAGAGGCCCGTTTCCCCAACCAAAACCAGGGAAACGGGCCTCTTTTACTTGTAAAAACAGATGGTAATGCCACTGTCTCTTGAAGCACATCGCCACCGCGCTCCAAACAACGCCAACGAGCAGCATTCCTTAAGGGATAGATTTAATTAGGCTAACGCGCCTTTACGGGTGATTTTTGGACGAAGTGGTCCCGGTGCCGGCGGGCTGTTT
Source organism: Collinsella aerofaciens (assembly GCF_902364355.1). Classification (GTDB taxonomy): domain Bacteria; phylum Actinomycetota; class Coriobacteriia; order Coriobacteriales; family Coriobacteriaceae; genus Collinsella; species Collinsella aerofaciens_AF. The sequence goes on along the minus strand of NZ_CABJDK010000009.1, from coordinate 18,963 downwards.
GGTAGTCGAGCGATCCCGCAGGCAAAGCCGAGGACCAGCGAGACACCAAACAGCCCGCCGGCACCGGGACCGCATCGCGGCACCAAAAAAGCGCCCGTGCGCTCGATGGATTCGGATGCCCGACAGAGGCTCCTTATGGCTGCTTCCTTCCGGACCTGACCAGATTCGGAACATGTCGTCATCCGAACCCATCGAACGCGCTAGGCGCTCGGTATATCTTACCTGCTCCCGTCCAGCAGGGCAAGTGGGGCGAACCCATCGGATGGATTCGCCCCACTTGCCCATATCGCTAGCGACGCCTGCGGTACAGGACCGCGCCGCCCGCTGCGGCCAGCGCGCCGATGCCGGCCATGGCGCCGAGCGCCTCGACCGGCAGGCTGCGGTCGCCGGTGTCGGGCATGCCGCCCTTGGAGCCGTCGCCGCTAGAGCCGCTGCCGGAGCCGTTATCTGAACCGCCGTCCGAGCCGCCGCCCGGCGTGCCGGGGTTCTCGGGGGTGTCGGGGGTCCCGGGATTCTCGGCGTAGCTGTTGGTGAAGACCGGCGGCAGGTTGGCGTCGCCCTCGTAGGAGACCTTCGCCGACAGATAGCCCGTCTTGGTTCCGTCTGCCGCCTCGTCGCTCACCGTGACGACGATCTTATGCACCGCCTTATCGTAGGTCACGTGCGCCTGGCCGTCGTCGACCTCGCTCACCGTGAATGTGTAGGTGCCGGCCTGCTTGAAGGTCAGCGCATCGAACGCGACGCTGCCATCGGCGGCATTCTTGGCGGTCGACATGACCTTGCCGTCCCGGCCCCTGAGCTCAAAGCTAAACTGGCCCGCCTTGAGCTCAGCGCCCTTGAGCACCTTGGCGGCGCCCAGCTTGAGGGTGACGGGTGCGGCCTGGTAGCCGTTGGTGAAGGTCACCGAGGTGTCGCCCTCGGCATCCGTCAGCTCGTGCTTGACGGTAAGCGTGCCGTTTTTGGCATCGGTGACCGTCGTGCGCACGCGGTACGTCGTCTTGTCGTACGTCACGCCGCCCGCCGTGCCGGCGACCTCGCGCAGTTCGTAGCTGTGCGTGCCGGGCGCGGTGTAGGTGACGGGGCTGAGCGCGACCGTGCCGTCGGCGGCGTTCTTACCCGTCGCCGCGACGCTCTCGCTGCCGTCAGCGGCAATCTTGACCAGCTGGAACTCAAACTCGCCCTCGGCCAGATCACGGCCCTCGAGCTTCTTGTTCACCTTGATCTGGTCGGTGACGGAGCTCGGCGTCGGATTCACGCCGTAGGTGTTGGTGAACTCGAACGCGCCCTTGCCCTCGGGCGTGCCCTCTGCGGGCAGGACCTTCGCGGCAAGCGTGCCCGCGGCGGTGTCCTCGACCACCCTGACCGTGAAGGTCCTGGTCGCCGTCGCGTCATTGACCACGCCGTCGACCGAACCGGACTCGCTCACCCGGTAGGCGAACGTCTTGGTGCGCAGGCCGTCGCCATCGATCTCGACGTCATCAAGGTCGCTCGGCTGCTTAAACGTGACGTGGCCCAGCGCGACGTTGCCGGTGGCGTCGTTGGTCGCCTCGGCCACCGTCTTGCCCGAAGCGTCAACCGGTGCGGGCGCGCCGTCCTGCGGCTCAATCTTAAAGGTGTACTTGCCCGCGATGTCGGCCTGCGTGAGGCCGAGTCCGGCCTGGCCGAGCGCCAACGTCTTGGTGCCCGCGAGGTCGACCGTCGCCTCGCCGGCGCTATAGGCATTCACAAACGACAGCGTGCCGTCGGAGCCCTCGGGGTAGGTCACGGCCACATCCAGCCCGCCCTTGCCGTTATCGGTCACCTTGACCGTGATGCCGAAGCTCGACGTGGCCGCCGTCACGCCCGCAGGCAGCCGGTCCGTACCGTCCTCGGAAACGGTATAGGGAATGACCCAGGAGCCGTCGGCGGCCCTGGTAGCGGTGCCGTCTCCCACCATCCGCTCGAGCGCGTCAGTAGTGTAGGCAATAGGCGAGAACGCAAGTCCCGCGGCCTCGCCGTCGCCGGAGGCCTGGTTGGTCGCGGTCGCGACCACGTTGCCCCGGGCATCGCGGACGGAGAACGAGAACTCGCCCGCCGCCGCGGCGCGGCCCGTCAGCGTCTTGGTAGCGTTGATAACCGCGCCGCCCTCGCCGCCGAGCGTTCCGGTGGCCTCGTAGGAGTTCTGGAACGCGACCGTCACGGGCGCGGGCGTCGCCATGGCGTCATCTGCCGTGGAGACCTCGCTGCGGGCGACCTCGACACCGTCCTTGGCAACTGTGGTCGTGACCGTGAGCTTGCCCGTCGCGGCATCGTAGCTGGGCGCGATGGTCACCGTGCGCGGCGCGGTGTCGTTGGCGTAGCCATCGCCGCCGAGCTTGGTCTCGGTGGCGGTGAAGCTGTAGGTCTTGCCCGCGTCGGCGTCGGTAAACTTCACGTCGCTGCCCGCAGCACCGCCGATGAGGTCGACTAGGTCGGCCTTCCCGTCATCGGCCGCGGCCACGGCGTAGGCGTCCTTTTCGGTCTTGAGGCCGAGCTTGGCGGCCGTCTCGGCATCGGCGGTCACGGTGAAGGCGAACTGCCCCGCCTCCATGGCGTGGCCGGAGAGCGTCTTGGACAGGCGCACGCCCACGCGGGCCGAGTAGTCGAGCTCGGTCGTGTAGGTGTTGACGAAGTCGCCGCCGCTCGCCTGCGCGATCGCGGGCGTCGAGGCCGTGAGGTTGCCGGAGCCGTCGTCGGTCACGGTCACCGTCATCGTGGCGACGTGGTCGTCGTAGGCCACGCCGGCGATGGCAGAGCCGTCATCGGGCCTGACCTCGCGCACCGTGTAGGTGAAGGTCTTGGCGCGCACGCGCTTGCCGCCGACTTCGGCAAACTCGGCGTCCTTGATGTCATCGAGCGTGTAGCGGATGGCTCCGAAGTCGAAGGCGACCCTATCGCCCGGCTTGGTGCCGGCGGCGGCCGTCACGCTGACGGTCTTGGAGCCGTCGGCAGCACCCTCGGGCATGGGAGCGCCGCCCTCGCCCGCGAGCGTGAACTGGAAGCTATCGCCCTCCGCCCAGTCGCGGCCCTTGAGCGCCTTGGTGAAGAGTCCCGCGGTGGAGACGTCTCTGCCCTCGGTGGCCGTTCCGTACGTGTTGGTGAACGCTGCAGTCGCGCCTGCCTCGGTCACGGTGCCCTCGGCCCCCTCGGCCGTGGTCGCGTAGCCCTCGGCGGCATCCTCGGTCACGGTATAGTGCGCGCCCACGGGTAGGCCGGAGATGATCTTCTCCCCGCCATCCTTAAGCGTGAAGTTCGCCTTGCCGTCCGCGAACGTCACGGCGTGCTCGCCCTTGCCGAAGGTGCCGGAGACGGGCTCGCCGTCCCCGTCGGTCAGCGCGACCGTAAAGCCGAACTCTCGCTGGCTGTCGCCGCCGACGACCGTCTTCTTGACGGTGAGGCTGCCCTCGCGGGACACGCTGTTGTGGGTCGTGTTGGTCTGGGATTCGCTCTCCCCCACCTTGACCGTGGCGGTGTTGGAGATGTCGTCGACCACGGCGGCTTCGGCGGAGACCTTCACGTCAAAGCTGAGCGTGCCCGTGGCGCCCGCAGCCTGCTCGCCGAGCGACCAGGTAAGGGTGCGCGTCGCGGCGTCGTAGGCGGCACCGTCGGCAGAACCCTCAACATAGTTAACGCCCTTGGGCAGGACATCGGTCACCGTCACGTCGGCCGCCTGCGCGGCGCCCCTGTCGTCGACGCTGTTATTGGCCCAGCCGATGGTATAGGTGAGGGTATCGCCCACGCCCACCAGCCTGCCATCCACATTGACCTTGGCACCCGAGGCGTCCGCCTTGGTGACGGTCTTGGTGTTGTCGTGCGGCGTGAAGGTGTTGGTGAAGGTCTTCTTGCCCCGCTCGTTGAAGATCTCGGCCTTAAGGCCGGCACCAGTCTGAGTCACTGCGATGTCGAAGGTGTAGGCATGCGCATCGTCCTCAATCAGGACATCGCCGCTTGCTTTCTCGGTCACGGTCGCGTGGTAGGTGCCCAGATTGGTGAAGCTGAGCTCGCCAAAGGAAACCTTGCCGTCCTTGTCATTCTTCGCCTCGATTGGGTAGCCCTCGAGGACATTGCCCGCGCCATCGGTGAGGGAGAGCTCGAAGGTGAATTCCCCCTCCTGGAGGCCGGGCTTGCGGCCTCCAGCGAGCACCTTGGTGAGCTCGGGGACGGACGCCGTGGCGGGGGCGGGGTCGAAGGTGTTGGTGAAGGCGGCGGAGGCGACCTGATCGGCCGAGATGGAGCCATCGGCCCTGGATCCCTCGGCTCCGTTCACCGCGGTCGTGTAGCCCTCGGCGGCACGTTCGGTCACCGTGTAGGCAGTTCCCGCGGGCAGCCCCGTGATCCTCGCCGTCTGGCCATCTTTGAGCTTGAGGGTCGCCTTGCCGTCCTCGAACGTCGCGTCACCGTAGGTGCCGGATACTTTGCGGCCCATGGCATCGGTGGCCTCAACCACAAACTTAAATATCTTGTCCGCGTCGACCGCCAGGCCCTCGCGCGCCACGACGGTCTTGGAGACGTCGAGCTCGCCCGTCTTCACAGTGTTGGTCACGGTGAAGCCGCGCTCGGCGTCGCCGGTGACCTTGGAGCTGTAGCCCTCGACGGGGTCCTCGGCCACGGCGTAGTCGATCACGGAGCCGGACTTGGAGTACTTGGGCAGGCCCTCGAAGGAGCCCTCCCAGCCGTCAGACTCGCTCAGGGTGATCGAATCGATGACGGTATCGCCGTTCTTGAGATTTACTTTGACCTTATTAGGATGGGGGATCCTGGGGTTCTCCCAGACCTTTTTGATGGGAATGCTGATGTTCTCGGACTTACCGATGACGACACCGCCGTTGGCGCCGATGCCGCCTCCCAACGGCGCCGTATTGCCAGAGATCGTCAGCGACGCCTGGCCGCCGCCGAGGTTATACACATCCTCGCTCATCACAGATTTAAGCGCGACGTTCGGCGTGGCGTCGGTAAAGGACAGGGGATCGCCGTTGTCGCCATCGGGCGAGAATCGCGGGATTTTGGGGTTTGTTGCCGCAATAGTGCCGTAGGGCTTAAACAGCCCACCGTCTCTGTACCAGCTGACCTTTCCGCCGCCCGGAGCGCGGTTGGCCAAGGTCAGTTTGTATTTGGCGTCTTTGGCGCCGGTGAAGACGAAGTCGTCTCCCGCCTCATCAGCCGTGTTCTTGGCGATCAGGCCGCCGTCCTGGACGTAGACCTTGGCATCTCCGGTCGGGCAGAACCACATGCCGCCGCCCTGCTTATCCGCATGGTTATCAACAACGAGGGCGTTTTCGATGCGGAGCGTGCTATAGCCATGAGCCTCGTTGCCTTCGCTATACACGCCGCCGCCCATGCTCCGAGCAGTATTACCCTCGATCTTGCCCGCGCTGAGCGTGACGCCATTCGAATAGGCATAGACGCCTCCGCCGGCGGAAGCGGAGTTGCCAGATATGGACCCGCCTTGCATGGTGAAAGCAGTATTCCCTGTTTCGCCGCCCTGACAGCCCGGGTCGACCACACACACTCCGCCGCCTTTGCCGTTGCCAGACGCAACGTTGTTCTCAATCTCTCCACCCTTCATGGTGAACTCGGCGTTGCCCTCAATGTGAACTGCTCCAGAGGGATCTAAGGGCCCCGCCTCCAGTTTACTGCTCCTGTTGCCGGAAATCTGACCACCAGTCATCGTGAACTTGGCTCTTTGGCTATCGCCCTCCCTCTCACTGTACGCAAGGACCACGCTGCCTCGATAGCCGCTGTTGCCCTCGATGCTGCCTCCGCTCATGTCGAAGCGGGCATTGCCCACCAACATGACGCCAGAAGATGTGAGGTGATAGCCGTTAGTGTCTCCGGTAACGACGATTCCGTTTTTACGGATAACGCCGCCCTTCATGACAACATGAGCGCCGTCCTTCGCGTGGACAGCGCCGCAATACGCGTCCTTAAGTTCGCACTGCTCGATAACGCCGCCCGTCATGGTAAGCGAAGCCTTGTCTCCCGACACGTCGACAACACCAGTATTGACGGTGCTCGCAGCGCCGTCGCACACAACGGCCTCGTCAGAGAGCACAACTGCTCCCTTGCTAGAAATAATGGCGCCCTTGTTGTAGCGACCACTCAGGGACACTTTCCCCGACAGCTCGAGGGATGCCCTCTCGGCAACATTGACCAGTACGGAGAAGCCGCTTTTCTTTGCCAAGATGGTATAGGGCTCATCCGACGTGATCTTAATCATCTTCCCGGCAGGAATCGTGAGCGTGGAGTCAAGCTTCACGTGCTTTTTCAGGGTGATGACGGTTTCCTTGCCATCGGGGGCCTTGTCGACCAGATCCTGAAGGGTCTTGGTGCTGCCATCGCTCACGGTATCGCCGACGCTGTCATCGATGGACTCGCGCGTGTAGACGATATCGACGCCAGAGGACGGGAGGTTCTCCGAGCCGGTGATGTCGTCCCTGCTGTTTTCGATCGTGATCTTTTGAACCGTGCTGCCGTCAAACATGTCCCGGGGTATTTTGGTGAGGCCGCGCCCGATCGTCACATCCTTCACGCCATCTACGCCCGAGAAGGCTGCCGTGCCAACGGAAGTCACGGAATCTGGAATGGAAAGCTGCTCCGGCAACGTGCCGCGAAAGAAGGCGTAGTTGCCAATTTTCTCAAGTGTCTCGGGAAGCTGGACGGCGACGTTGCTCCAGATAAAGGCCCAGTCACCGATACTCTGCAGGCTGTCGCAAAGCCCCACGATCTTAACCGGCGCGTAGCAGAACGCATAGCCCGGAACGCTCTGAAGCGAGGACAGGTCCACGGACGCCCGTAGCTTTTTGCACTTGTAGAAAGCCCCCCAGCCCATGTTTGTCACCTTGCTTAGATTGGGCACGCTCACCAGGCTGGCGCACCCCTGGAAAGCAGAGGATCCGATGCTCGTCAATGTGCCCGGGAAATCGATGCCGGTCAAACTCGAGCAATTCTGAAACGCCCCATCCCCGATGGACTCAATTTCGCTCAGCGCGGTGACGGACGTTAGAGAGGTACATCCGTCAAACATGTGCGAGGGGATCTTCGTAACCGAAGCGGGCAACGACACGCTTGTCAGAGACGTGCAGCCTTTGAGCAAGCCCGTTATGGTGTCGGCGAAGGCGACATCTTTTGGAAACTCGATGCTTGTAAGGGCCGTAGCCCCCCCGAAGGCGCTCGGGCCCGAAATCATTTTGAGGGTGGAGGGGAGATCGATCTCCGAAAGGCTTTTGCAGCCCGTGACCATCGAGTTGGCGCTAATCTTCTCGACGCCCTCATCGAAATAGAGTTTTTCGAGCGAGCCGGCGTTTTGCAGCGTGCAACTGAAGTCCTTGATGGAGCCAGGGATATGGAGCTCCTTGACCTTTACGAACTTCCGGAAATACCATCCGCGCACGTTTTCGAGCGTGTCGGGGAGCGTCAGCTGCTCAACGTTCTTGGCCACGATACCAGACGAGAAAAAAAGTTCGGTGACTTTGTAGGTCTGGCCACCATGCGCGATGGAGCTGGGTACACTCACCGCGGTCACACTGTCGTCGGCAACAATACATGTGATTTCCGCCGTGCCCTTATCCGTGGTCTCGCACGAATAGGTCACGCCGTCCTGGGTGATCTTAAACTCCTCCGCAGTATACGCAGTCCGCGATTCCGTGGCCGCATATGCGACACCAGCCGTCGCGCCAACGGATAAACATCCGAAGCCGAGAACCAGCGCAAGGCAGAGAGCAGCGACTCTCTGCCCCCCCCCCGCCGAAAACTTTCCTCTCCAATTCCCTTCTCCCCCTCTGGTGTCGCCTTCTCTTTCCAAGAGCGATCTATTGATTAAGGACAGTTAAAGACAACATTATGCCCAAAGAGGCCCATCATGGAGATAATCCACGTCTTCGCCCGAAATGGTAATTAATTGGCAGGATTAATTGGCGAACAACTGAACGAAGAGCAATCTACTAATGGCACATGAATGACAGCGTCAGCACCTGAAGTGCAAAAAGACTACTTTTCTAGATGCGGCCGAGGTCGTAGGCTCGCGCGGCAGACTCGCCGGCGCAGATGAGGTTGGTTGCGGCTTCTTGCGGATCGAGTGCCTGCTCCAGGTCCATGGGCTTGCGGCAGACCGGCAGCACAAGGTCGATGCCCTGCCCATACACCGCGTCCAGATTGTCGGCGCGACCACCCACGACGGCGACCACCGGCTTGCCACACCGCTTGGCACGGCGCGCCACGCCCACCGGCGCCTTACCGGCGGCGGACTGCTCGTCCATATTACCCTCGCCCGTTATGACCAGGTCGACATCGCGCACGCGCTCGTCAAACCCCACGAGATCGAGCACCGTCTCCACGCCCGAACGCAGCTCCGCCCCAAGCGCCAGCAGCGCGGCACCCAGGCCACCGGCAGCGCCCGCGCCGGGCACGCCGAGCACCGAGCAAAATGTCCGCGCACCCTCGGGCACGCGCAACAATCCCTGAGCCCGAGCCTCGACAATTGCCGTATCGAGCAGACGACCGTAACCGACCATCCAGCTGTCGCACCTGCTCAGTGCCTCGGCGTCACCCGTCGGCAAGCCTTTCTGCCCGCCAAACACCGCCAATGCGCCCCGACGCCCCACGAGCGGATTCTCGACATCCGAAAGCGCAACGATACGAGCGTCATCCAAAGTCTGCAGCGCTGGCGCCAAATCAACGCTCGCCACCTGCTCAAGGCCGGCAAGACCGGGGGCGACATCGCAGCCCCGATCATCGACCACACGCGCGCCCAGCGCCTGCAGCATGCCGGCGCCACCGTCGTTGGTGGCGCTGCCGCCCAGACCAATATAGAGTGTCTTTGCGCCCTTGCGAACCGCACGGAGCATCAGCTCGCCCACGCCATAGGTCGAAGCCGCAAGCGCCGCCGATTCCGTGCAAGGTGAGTACCCGATGCCTGCGGATTCGGCCATCTCAATAACAGCCGACTCGTGCTCGCCGTCCACTAACATCCGGGTAGGCACACGCTCGCCAAAGGGACCTGCCACCTCGCAGGTCACAATCTCACCGCCGCACGCGGCAACGGCATCGAGCGTTCCCTCGCCACCATCTGCCAGCGGCAATGCGTGCACCTCGGCATCGGACCAAACGCGGCGCACGCCTTCGGCAACCGCCGCCTCCGCCTGCGCACTCGACATGCTGCCCTTAAAGGAATCGATCGCCAGCAGCACGCGGCGGGGCCGGCGGCGCGCAAGACCAAAGTCAACCGCCGTGCCAGCATCCTCACCGGCACCTGCAAGCGCTGCGGCGTGAGCGGCGTGCGCGTCAAGATCGGTCCCACAACCGCAATCAGCGCCGCCCGCTCCGCGCAGACCGCCAAAATAGCTACTCAGCAGCTCGCGGCATTCATCCGCCAAGACCCCAGCCGTCACGTTAAACCGATGATTCAGGCGCGAATCGGCATTCAGGTCATACAGCGAGCCCAGCGCACCCGCCTTGGCATCAGCCGCGCCATACACGCAGCGCCCCACGCGCGCGTTGACCATAAGCCCCGCGCACATGCAGCAGGGTTCCAACGTCACATAGACCGTGCAATCGGAAAGGCGCCAGCGGCCAAGCGCCTGGGCGGCGGCGCACACGGCCGCAAACTCGGCATGCGCCGAAGGGTCCTGGTCGAGCTCGCGACGATTATGCGCCCTCGCGACAATCTCACCCGCGTGCACCACCACAGCGCCAATGGGCACTTCGCCCACCGCAGCGGCGGCGCGCGCCTCGGCCAGTGCCTCGCGCATGAACTTCTCGTCGATTTCGGTGATCGTCATCGTTCGCCTTCCCTGTTGCAAATTCAAAACGATGCTATCATTACGACTCACGGAGAGATGGCAGAGCGGTTGAATGCGGCGGTCTTGAAAACCGTTGAGCGCGAGAGCGTTCCGGGGGTTCGAATCCCCCTCTCTCCGCCACTTTAGTGATGCACCGGCGTCATGGTCCGCTCAAACAGTGCATCGACCACGTCGGCCATCTCAGGTCGACGCTCAAGATTGTGGCCCGATTCCCACCATATCGTGAAAAGTCGAATAATACCGCCGGCGACAAACTCAGACGTCGTCTCGAGCGACACGGGGGCCAGGGCATCCTCGGGAAGCACGTTCATCACACGCTCGCGGATGGAGCGAGCAATGCGGTCGCAAATAACGTTGGTCAACATGCCCGACATGCTGCTTGCCAAAATGTTATCCATGAGCTGCTCGTGCGCCAGAATCAAATCCATGGCATCGTCCAAAATCGCGTGCCGAAGCGCGCGCACGTCCTCGGCAGACACTGCACCGGCCTCATCGGGCTGTTTTTGCGGCAAACCCGACATAAGCTCATCGATATAAAAGGCAAAGTAATCGTTCTTGTCGCGAAAGTGCTTGTAGAACGTCGTGCGGCGAATCATGGCGCGGTCGCACAGCATGGCAACCGTCAGGTCCTCAAAACGATGCTCCTCGAGAAGCTCGGTGAAGGCATCGAACAGGGCGCGGTAGGTTTTCTTAATGCGAAGGTCCACTGGTATCGCCATCCTCAGGGCAAAGACAACACTCGTCAATCTGTCGCATATCTTACACCTGTACCTCGCGCGCTTTGCCCCGGTGCCGACCCCGCCGAAAACACAACGCTTGCCGGAAAGTTCGGCACGGCAAAACGTTGCGGGTATACTAGTAGCGTTATACCAACGGCAGCTGGCGCATGCCGCCGCGGCCATTCGAAACGGAGACATCATGATTACCGTCATCATCGGCATCGTTGTTGTCATTGTGATTGTCTGCGCCATCGCCGGCATCTACAACAACATGGTCACCAAGCGTAACCGCATCGATAACGCCTGGCAGAACATCGATACGCAGTTGCAGCGCCGCAACGACCTGATCCCCAACCTGGTCGAGACCGTCAAGGGCTACGCCAAGCACGAGCAGGAGACGCTCTCCGCCGTGATCAGCGCGCGTAACACCGCCGTCAAGGCCACCACACCCGAGGCCAAGATGGAAGCCGACAACGTGCTGACCGGTGCGCTGCGCCAGCTCTTTGCCGTGGCCGAGGCCTACCCCGACCTTAAGGCAAACACCAACTTTACGCAGCTGCAGGCATCGCTCGAGGATACCGAGAACAAGATTAGCTATGCACGCCAGAGCTACAACGACTGCGTGCTCAGCTACAATAACGCCATTCAGACGTTCCCGGCTGTCATCTTTGCCGGCATCTTCCAGTTTAAGGAGCGCCAGGGCTTCGAGGCCGCCGAAGCAGCCCGCCAGGCCCCGACCGTCAAGTTCTAAACAACAAGGCCGAGTCTTAAGCCAGTTCATCAACCCTTTGGGGCCCAAGGCACAAACCTTGGGCCCTTTTCGTATCCACGCACAACGCGCGGCCAAAAGGCCGCGCACCATCTTTATTCAGATCTATATTGCCTGTAACGGCAGCGCCGAGCCCGCAGGGCGGAGAGCAAGTTCCCTCCCGGCGCACTCCGCAGGACGCAAAAAGCCCTCGCCGCACGAAGTGCGCAGCGAGGGCTTCTTGCATGTCCGAGGACGCGCCGGGAGGGAACTTGCTCTCCGCCCGGATGGGTAAGACAGCTTACGCGACGGTGTAAACCCAGTTGTGCTTATCCTCGACAGCACCGGACTGGATACCAGTCAGGGTCTCGCGAAGCTTCTTCATCACGGGGCCGATCTCGGTGTAGCCAGCCGGGAAGGTCACGGTCTCGTCGGCACCATAAACCTTGTTGTCGATCTCGCCCACCGGGGAGATGACGGCAGCGGTGCCGCACAGGCCGCACTCAACGAAGGTGCCGGCCTTGACCTCGGCCCACTCGACGGGACGCTGGTCGACGGTCATGCCCAGATCCTCGGCGACCTGAACGAGCGAACGGCGGGTGATGGAGGGCAGGATGGAGTCGGTGTGGGACTGCGGAACGACGAGGGTGCCGTCCTCCTTCACGAACAGCACGTTAGCGCCGCCGGTCTCCTCGACATAGGTGCGGGACTCGGAGTCGAGATACAGGTTCTCGGCATAACCCTCGCGGTGAGCCTCCATCGTGGGCTTGAGGGACATAGCGTAGTTGAGGCCGGCCTTGATGTTGCCGGTGCCGTGCGGTGCGGCGCGGTCGTACTCGGAAACGCGCAGCTTAACGGGCTTAAGGCCACCCTTAAAGTACGGACCGACCGGGGTCACGAGGATGCGGAACGTGTACTCAGGAGCGGGAGCCACGCCGATCACGTCACCGGAACCGATCATAAACGGACGCACGTACAGGGTCGCGCCGGAACCGAAGGGCGGAACCCAGGCGGCGTTGGCAGAAACGACCTGCTTGACGGCCTCAACGAACTTGTCCTTGGGGAACGGGGGCATCTCGAGGCGCTGGGCAGAGTTATACATGCGCTCGGCGTTCATGTCGGGACGGAAGCAGACGATGCTGCCGTCCTCGGCGGTGTAGGCCTTCAGGCCCTCAAAGACCTCCTGGCAGTAATGGAAGATGCCACCGCACTCGGAGACATGCAGGGTGTGGTCGGTGGTCAGGCCGCCCTCGTCCCACTCGCCATCCTTCCAATGAGCCTCGTAGCTGTAATCGGTCTTCATGTAGCCAAAGCCGAGGCTACCCCAATCGATATCCTTCTTCTCGACAGTCATATGTCGCTCCTTACATACACAGTTGCATACTCGCGAACCCGCACGCAAGGACCGAGGCCGATCGCGTCGCAACGTCGCACGCCCGGAGCGTAGAGCCGGACGGGACACGCGAACAGCATCGAAGCCGATGGCACGTCGATTCGCATGCACGAGATTGTACTCCGCACGCGCGTAGGATAAAACGTTTTTCTTTAACTAACTAAAGTATTTTCATTTGACCGAAGCAAAAAGGCCCGCCACCGTAAGCGGTGACGGGCCTCGACTGCACGGTTTGCGCGCCGGCTCGAGCTACGCGTTCTTTTTGCCCAGCTTTGCCTTAACCAGACCGACCACGGTAGGGATGATCGACACGGCAACGATGCCAACGATTAGCAGCTCAAAGTGCTCCTGCACAAAGGGAATGCCACCAAAGAAGTAGCCCAGCAGCGTAAAGAGCGTCGACCAGGTAATGCCGCCTAGCACGTTAAAGATGACAAAGTTACGCCAGTGCATGCCGCCCATGCCGGCGATAAAGGGCACAAAGGTGCGAATAAACGGGAAGAAGCGGCCCAGGAAGATGGCCAGGTGACCCCACTTGTCCAAGAAATCCTCGGACTTTTTAATGCGCTCGGGCGTCATGGCCTTCACCTTGCCCGAGGCGATGATCTTTTTGCCGAAGAAGTGACCAATCATAAAGTTGCATTGATCGCCCAGGATGGCCGCGGCCCATGCGGTGGCCAGAAGCGCCACGATGTTAAAGCCGCCGTTATGGGCAAAGAAGCCCGAGGCAAACAGCAGTGAGTCGCCGGGAAGGAACGGGAAGAACACCACGCCCGTCTCGATAAAGATGATCAGGAACACGCAGCCGTAGGCCATGAGCGGGCCGGCGGCGATCCAGCTGGCGATCGCAGTGCGCGGATCCTTAAGCAGCTCGGCGATAAAATTGATGAAACCCATGAAGTAAAACCTCTCAGTTGTGGGCGCGGACACGTCCAAGTTGACCAGTATACGGTTGCGGCGCGAGGACAGGCCAAACCCCTCAAAAGTCTTACTTCATTACCAGCAAGTTTGCATAACTGACACCTGTCGCCTAAAGCAAAGCAAGATTGCCCTTCCTAATCCCTAGCGAATCGCTATACTTTATTGAATCGCATTGCCATGGCGCTAAGGGAGGGCGGCCGGTGAGCTTTATCAATACCATTCGCGAGGACATCAAGACCGTCCAGGCGCAGGACCCTGCCGCGCAAAATGGCCTGGTCATCTTCCTGTCCTACCCCGGCCTGCACGCCAAGTGGAATCATGTGCCCGAACACTGGCTGTGGGAACACGGCCATCGATCGCTTGCCCGCGTGCTCTCGCAGTTAACCCGCCATATCACCGGCGTCGAGATTCATCCCGCCGCGCAGATCGGCAAGCACTTCTTTATCGACCACGCCATGGGCGTCGTTATTGGCGAGACTACCATCGTGGGCGACAACTGTGTGCTCTACCAGGGCGTCACGCTCGGCGGCACCGGCAACGAGACCGGCAAACGCCACCCCACCCTGGGCAATAATGTCACCGTGGGCACGGGCGCCAAGGTGCTTGGCAACATCCACATCGGCAACAACGTCAAGATCGGCGGCAACTCGGTCGTCGTCAAGGACGTGCCCGACAACTGCACCGTCGTGGGCGTGCCCGGGCGCATCATCAAGCGCAACGGCTGCCGCGTGTTCGAGGAGAGCTTCGACGCCAAGCAGCATCGCGAGTACATGCCCGACGATGCCGCCGAGCAGAGCGCCCTCAACCGTCAGGGCATCACCGAAAACGCCCGTCGCGTCAAGGAACTCGAGCAAGAGGTGGCCGAGCTCAAGGCCCTCGTCGCCAAGTTCGTGGACGAGCGCTAGGGCCGCGGGCAACCGCCACAGCATGAACGCCAACACAAAAGGCGTGCCAGGGAATCCGCCCCCGGCGCGCCTTCTTTTCGATGTGACATGCGGGACTGTCCCTTTGTCACCTTATGCGAACTGGCTTAGGTAGAGGTCGGCATAAGCGCCCTCGGCAGCCAGCAGCTCCTTGTGCGTACCCTGCTCGATGATATTGCCGCGATCCATGACCAGGATGAGGTCGGCATCGACGATCGTCGACAGGCGGTGCGCGATCACAAAGCTGGTGCGCCCGCGCATGAGCGCGTCCATGGCGCGGCCGATGGCGAGCTCGGTGCGCGTGTCCACGCTCGACGTCGCCTCGTCCAGGATGAGAATCGCCGGGTTGTTGAGCAGCACGCGCGCGATGGTCAGCAGCTGGCGCTGGCCCTGGCTAATGCTCTCGGCATCGTTGGCCACCCGCGTGTCATAACCCTGCGGCATGGTGCGCACAAAGAAGTCGACCTGCGCGGCGCGCGCAGCCGCCACGATCTCGTCGCGCGTTGCCTCGGGGCAGCCGTAGGCGATGTTTTCGGCAATCGTGCCATCGAACAGCCAAGCGTCCTGCAGTACCATGCCAAACTGCTGCCGCAGCTCGCCGCGGTCCATACGGTTCGTGTCCACGCCGTCGAGCGTAATGCGGCCGCCGTCGAT
Source organism: Collinsella aerofaciens (assembly GCF_902364355.1). Taxonomy (GTDB): domain Bacteria; phylum Actinomycetota; class Coriobacteriia; order Coriobacteriales; family Coriobacteriaceae; genus Collinsella; species Collinsella aerofaciens_AF. The sequence goes on along the minus strand of NZ_CABJDK010000009.1, from coordinate 3,790 downwards.
CTCGTAAAAGCGCATGAGCAAGTTGATGAGCGTGGTTTTGCCCGCACCCGTGGTTCCCACCACGGCGATCTTCTGACCCGGCTCGGCGGTAAACGACACGTCTCGCATAAGCGGCTTGTCGGGCGCATAGCCAAAGCGCACATGCTCAAAAGCGACACGGCCTTCCACTTTGCCCGGCAGCTTGGCGGCGGCCACCGGCAACGGATCGGCCTCCATCTCGGGCTCGTCGAGCAGGTCGAACACGCGCTCTGCACTCGCCAGTGCGCTCTGCAGCGAGTTAAAGGTAAACGACAGCTCCGTCATGGGCTCGGACGCCTCGTTGATAAACTGGAAGAACGCCTGGAACACGCCGACGGTCATATGCCCGGCAACCAGCATGCTGCAGCCCACCAGCGCGATCACGATCTGCGCCAAACGGCCGATAAAGCGCACCGCGGGGCCGACGGCGTTAATCATAAAGTCGGCCTTGGTGCTCACGCGCGCCAGCTCCTTCGAAGCCTCGTGCACCTCGGCAGAGCTCTGGCGCTCGCGGTTAAACGCACGGATCACCAGACGGCCCGAGTAGCCCTCCTCGACCGCGCTCGTAATCTTGGACACCCACTCCTGGCGCTCGCCCGTCACATCGTGCGTGCGGCGCGACACGACCTTCGTCACCAGCAGCGAAAGCGCCGTAAAGAACAAAAAGACGAGCGTGAGCGGCACGCTAAACACGAACATCACGCTCACGGCGCCCACCACGGTACCGATCGACACCAGCAACTGCAGCAAGCCGCGTTGCATGCTCTCGGACATCTTGTCCAAGTCGTTGGTCGCACGGCTGACGACCTCGCCGGGACGATGCGCGTCAAAGTAGGCAAGCGGCAGACGGTTGAGCTTTTGTGCGATGCGGTTGCGCAGGCGCAGGTTGAGGCGTTCGGCCACGCTCGACATCAAAAAGCTCTGGAGCGCGTAGAACGAGGCGGCGGCAGTCCAGATCATAAAGTAGATAAAGATGGTCCTGCCGCAGTTCTCCCAGGTAATGCTGAAGGTGGTGTTGTTGGCAAACGCCAGCTTCATGTGCCCCCACAGCTCATCGATCACGCGGGCGCTGTAAGCCGGCGCCGCGGTGTTAAAGATGGCATAGAACACGATACTCGCGAACACGATATAGAAGCGCCAATGGTCGCCGGCGGCCTCGCTCCACAGGCGGCGCACCGTCGCCCAGGTGTCGCGGGGCGTCTCGTCCTCGTCCTCGTCGTCAACGTCGCGCATGCGCTCCGCCTCGGCGCGGGCGCGCTCGTCCTCGGCGCGCTCGTTTTCCTCGTAGAGTGCCTGGCGGCGAGCCTCGCGCTCCGCCGCTGCCTTGGCGTTTTCGTCCAGGTCGGACGTGGCGCCCGTCTCCTCGACTGTTTCTGCAGCCGCGGCGTCATCGGCGATGCTCCACTTCTTGAGCTCCTCGGTCATGCTACTCACCTCCCTTCATCTGCGATTCCGCGATAGCGCGGTACACCTCACAGGTTTCCATGAGCTCGTCGTGCGTGCCTAGGCCCACGACCTCACCGTCCTTGAGCACCACAATCTGATCGGCATGCAAAATAGTCGAGATGCGCTGGGCGATGATGAGCACCGCGGCATCGCGCGTCTCGTCCTGTAGCGCATGGCGCAGTGCCGCATCGGTCTTAAAGTCCAGGGCCGAAAAACTGTCGTCGAAGATATACAGATCAGCGTGCTTCATGAGTGCGCGGGCAATCGCCAGGCGCTGGCGCTGACCACCCGAGAAGTTCGTGCCGCCCTGGGCCACCGGCGTATCGAGCCCCTGGGGCTGGTCGAGCACAAAGGTGCTCTGGGCAACCTCCAGCGCATGGAGCATGTCAGCCTCGGTCGCGTCTTCGTTGCCAAAGCGCAGGTTGCTCGCCAACGTACCCGAGAACAGCCATGCCTTCTGCGGCACATAGGCGATACGCCCGCGGATATCGTCTTGCGAAAGGTCGCGCAGATCGACGCCGTTCAGGCGAATGGCGCCCTTCGTGGCATCGTGGAAGCGAAGCAAGAGCTTGGCCACCGTTGACTTGCCCGAGCCCGTCGAGCCCACGATCGCGGTCGTCTGTCCGCGGCGGCAGGCAAAACTCAGGTTGTACAGGGTGTCCTCGTCGGCATCGTCAAAGCGAAACGACATGTGGTCGAACACGGCCACCGTGTCGGCCCCATCTGCGGACTCAGGTGTCCCGTCGCCCAGCGTAGCCTTACCGTCCACGATGCTCGGCTCGATTTCGAGCACCTGCTGTGCACGGCTGAGGCACGCCGCGGCACGCGGAAGCGTCAGCACCACCACCTGCGCCATCATCACAAAGAACAGGATCAGGATCGCGTACTCCAGCACGGCCGAGATGCTGCCGATTTGCATGGCATGGACGCCCACGCGGTTGCCGCCCACCCACAGCACCGCCACCTCGGCGATATTCATCAAAAAGAAGCTGGAGCTGTCGAGACCCACAAACAGGTGGTTGACCTTGATGGCATTGGCTGCGTAATCGCTAAACACCTCGTCCAGGCGCTGCTCCTCGTGGCGCTCCTTGTTAAATGCGCGGATGACGCGCACGCCCACGATGTTCTCGCGCAGCACCACGTTCATGCGGTCGATAAAGCTCTGCAGGCGCATAAAGATCGGCGCGGCGTTGGCAACGGTAAAGACCGCCGCCACCAGCAAGATCGCAACGACCACGCCCAGCAGCGTGCCCATGGCAGGATCGATAAACCAGGCAAAGATGATGCCCGCCACGGCCAAGAACGGTACCGGTAACACCAGCTGAATCGTCTGCAGGATCGCTTGCTGGATCACGTTGATGTCGTTGAGCGAGCGCGTGATCATCGAACCCGTACCAAAGCGCTCAAAGTCGCTGGCGGACAGCTCGAGCGACTTATCGTAGACGGCGTTGCGAATGTCGCAGGCCACATTGGCCGCCAGACGGGCCGAAAGATAACAGCCCAGCACCGCACCACCGCTGGCCATGCCGGTCGCGATGAGCATATACACGCCGTTGCGCAAGATGTAGTCGATATCACCCGTCGTGATACCAGTATTGACCATATTCGCCAGCATCGTAGGCACCAGCAGCGTGCCGACGTTATCTATCAGCAGTACAAACAGCGTCACCGCAATCAGCCCGCGATACGGCCTCATAAATCTCATTAAGAGTCGCATGTCTCCCCTTCGCCTTTGTCGTCAGCCTCGTTCTCGGCGGCCACTTGCCGTTTAAATGCCTCGCACTCTTCGTTAAGAACATGGGAGAACTTACCGACCAAGCGCATGATCTCGCGCTGTTCCCACGGCTCGAGCGCCTCGATTGCTCCGCTGGTATATAACAGGCTCTCCGTCAAGGTCGTCTTACCTGCGTCTACATGAGCAAGAATGCCAATATTGATGATTTTCATATGATTGTCCTCCATACAAGGCCCAGAAGGGCGCAAAAATCCCCAGCGACAAATACTTTTACCGCTGGGGATGATAGGTAGGACACACATGAAAACTGCGGCCAAGGCTGGCCGTTGTCTATCACGATATGAAATGAAAAGGCAAAAGTATTCTAAAATTGGGTACAAAAACCAAGCCCTCTCCTTGAGGACGTTTGTCTTTGTTCCCATTATCAAATTTTATTTAAGAATACCTTGCCGCATATTGATAAACTCCTTTGCTTGGATTTTTATAGTATAGCATATCAAATTCCCAAAAGCAACCCTGTTAAGATAAATTTTTTCTGTCACTGCACCTCCCTTGATTGGCAACTTCATCCGAACACCTCCCATATTCATC
>NZ_CABJDK010000008.1:7210-114158 GCF_902364355.1 Collinsella aerofaciens | reverse complement strand
CCTATTTGCTCAATGTGTTCGGCTGAGATCGGAAATCAACCTGCAATAAGGGGAGAGCCATGTCAAAGCAAGCGGTCGTTGGAGTCTTGGCGCATGTCGATGCCGGCAAGACCACGCTGGCCGAGGCCATGTTGTTCAACGCAGGTCGTATTCGCAAGCGCGGCCGTGTGGACGACGGCGATTCGCACCTGGATACCAACACTATCGAACGCGAGCGTGGCATCACGATTTTCTCGTCGCAGGCTGTGCTCGACCACGGTGAAACCCACGTTATGCTCGTGGACGCCCCCGGTCACGTGGATTTTTCGGCCGAGGCGGAGCGCACATTGCGCGCACTCGACTACGCGATTTTGGTTGTGGGCGCCAACGACGGCGTACAAGGGCACACCGAAACCCTGTGGCGCCTGCTTGCGCGCTATGACATTCCGACGTTCATCTATATCAACAAAATCGATTTGGAGAATCCCGGCCGCGAGGTTTTGCTGGCACAACTTGGGCAACGTCTTTCCGAGGGCTGCCTGGATGCCAGCGAACTGTTGGCGGGCGGTGCCGTTCAGGAGTATGCTGCTGCGTTAGACGAGGAAGCGCTCGAGGAGTTTCTTGAAGCGGGTGAGCTTTCTGTCGCAACGCTGTCGCGCATGGTTGCCGAGCGCAAGCTCTTTCCCTGCTTTGCCGGCTCGGCGCTCAAGGACCAAGGCGTTGACGAGCTGCTGGATGGCATATGCGCGCTGATGCGTGAGCAGGCGTGGCTCCCGGAGTTTGCCGCGCGCGTCTATCGTGTCAGCCGCGGGGATCGTGGCGAGCGCTTGGCTTGGGTTAAAGTGACCGGCGGCACGCTGCGCGCAAAACAGATGATCAGCGGGCGTTCCAGTGCCGAGGCGTGGGAACAGAAGGTCGATCAGGTACGCATCTATAACGGCGAGAAGTACGAGCTTGCCCAGGAAGTTGCTGCTGGCGGTATTTGTGCCGTGACGGGTCTTGCGCATGTTCGCCCGGGGGACGCCTTGGGTGCGGAGCCCGGGTGCGATGCACCCGTCATTGCGCCGGTCCTTACCTATACGGTGCTTCCGGGCGAACACGATGTCCATACGGTGTTCAAAGCATTGACTGAGTTGGCGGACGAAGACCCCATGCTCGGCGTAAGCTGGAACACGCATCTTGAGCAGATTCATTTGCAGTTGATGGGCGCCGTGCAACTCGAGGTCGTGCAGCGGGTGTTGGCCGATCGCTTTGGCCTTTCGATTGAGTTTGAGCCCGGCGGCATTCTCTATAAGGAGACTATCTCGCAGCCGGTCGAGGGCGTGGGCCACTTTGAACCGCTGCGCCACTATGCCGAGGTGCACCTGCGCTTGGAGCCGCTACCGGCGGGCTCGGGCGTGCAGTTTGGTACCATTGCCTCGACCGACGAGCTCGACCTTAACTGGCAGCGTTTGGCGCTCACCAATGCCATGGAGCGCGACCACCTGGGCGTGCTGACCGGCTCGCCCATCACCGATGTGCGCATTACGCTCACGGGCGGCCGTGCGCATGCCAAGCATACCGAGGGCGGCGACTTTCGCCAGGCAACGTACCGCGCGATTCGCCAGGGCTTGATGCGGGTGCGTGAGGCCGGTGCGGCGGTGCTGTTGGAGCCGTGGTACCACTTTGAGCTCGAGGTGCCGGGGGAGTGCGTGGGCAGGGCGCTCTCGGACGTCACGCGCATGGGCGCCGAGTACGAGCCGCCGGCGATGGCGGGCGATCGGGCGAAGCTTGTGGGTCGTGTGCCGGCATCCGAGGTACAGGATTATGCGCTGGAGGTGGCTGCCTACACGAGCGGCCGCGGGCATTTGTACCTTGAGTTTGCCGGTTATGCGGCTTGCCATGATGCCGAGCGCGTCATCGAGGCGGCCGCCTACGAGCCCGAGGCCGATCTGCCCAATACGCCCGACTCGGTCTTTTGCGCCCACGGCGCCGGCTATACGGTCAAATGGTACGACGTACCCGCCGCGGCGCACGTAAAGATCGATCCCGCCACCTTCCGCCCTTGGCGAGCGGCAGACGCAGAGTTTTTTGGCCACATGTGACAAAGGGACAACTCCTTTGTCACATGCTATTGGTATAACTCGGTATAAATTGGTATAACTATTGCCAGCCTTTGCCAATCCGAGGAGGCCGACATGAATCCAAATCCCTTTAAGCCCACGGCTGGCAAGCGGCCTCCGATACTCATCGGTCGCGAGTCGGTCATCGAAGATTTCGAGGAAGGACTCGATAACGGCGCCGGAGCGCCGGGTAGGCTCATGCTCATTACGGGAAACCGCGGCTGTGGCAAGACGGTTCTCCTGCGGGAGCTGCAACGTCTAGCCAATGAGCGCGGATGGGCGGTTGTCTCCGATTCCGCTTCGCTTGGCTTATGCGATCGCTTGGCCGACGCGCTTCGCTCGAATAAACCCGTTGTGACGTCAATGGAGCTCGGTCCGTCGTTTGGCCGGATGTCGGTCGAGGCGGCGCGAGCAAAGGGTGAGACGTTGCGAGGACTGGTCAACGAGCGCCTCAAGAAGCTCGGTCCAGGTAAGGGCATCCTGTTTGCGATTGACGAGGCTCAATCTGCGTCTATCGAGGAACTGGCGGCTCTCGCCGTTCTCTATCAGCAGGTGCTGGGAGACCAGGACGCCACGGGCTTGCCCGATAGCGACCAGCGCGGTCTTGCGCTGGTTTTTGCCGGCTTACCCAGTATGGTTGACGATCTGCTCGAAGAGCCGAGCGTGACGTTTTTGCGCCGCGCCCAGCAGCGTACGCTGGGGGCGATTTCTTTGCCCAAAGTGCGCGATTCATATATCCAGACGGTCAAAGACGCTGGTCTTTACGTTGATGCGGAGACGGCGGACCTTGCGGCGCGCAAGAGCATGGGGCATCCCTATATGGTTCAGTTGGTGGGCTATTACATGTGGCGCTCTGCTGTCCGGCGTGGCTCGCAGGCCATTGAAGTGTGCGATGTCGAGGCTGGCTACGCCGATGCCGTCTCTGAGTTCTATGAAGCGGTCGACGCTCCCTTGTATTACGGGTTGCGCAGTCCGCAGCGTCTCTTTATCGAGGCCATGGCGGCTGACGAGGGCAAACCGACGCGCATGGCGGATATCATTGAGCGTTGCGATCGCACCCAAAGCTGGGCGAGTAAATATCGCGCAAGTCTGATTCGCGAGCGCGTCATCGAGGCTGCCGGATACGGCCTCGTCCGGTTTACCGTGCCCATGCTGGGCGAGTACATCCGCGAACGCGTTTTATGGCACGAGTAATGTGAAAAGGGACGGTCCCTTTGTCACATCGATAGATGTGAGGTCAAAACATGGTGATTCAAACTGAGCGATTGACGCTTCGTCCGTGGCGCGAGACGGATGCGGCGATCCTGTTTACATATGCGAGCGACCCGGACGTGGGACCGGCTGCGGGCTGGCCGCCCCATCGAAGCATTGAGGAGAGCAGGGAGATCATTCGGACAGTTTTTGCGGCACCCCATACCTTTGCCGTTTGCCTGGCTGCGACGGATGAGCCCGTGGGTAGCATCGGTCTCATGCCGTCTCGCTGCGAGTCAAACCGTCGAGATGACGGTCTCGAACTCGAAGTGGGCTATTGGATCGCCAAGCCATTCTGGGGCCGAGGCTTTGCTCCCGAAGCGGTACGAGCCATGCAGCGCTATGCGTTCGAAACGCTTGGCTGCAAGGCGCTTTGGTGCGGATACTACGAGGGCAATAACAAGTCGCTACGCGTTCAGCAAAAATGCGGCTTCGTGCCTCATCACGTTGAACGCGACGTGTCCTGCGAGCTGATGGGCGATGTGCGTACCGAGTACTTTACGTTTTTGACCCGCGAAGACTGGCGCGGGCGGGCAGAAGGGGAGTGATGACGGTGTCGCAACAACCAAGTGCTATCGAGGTGCGTGGCGCACGTGTCCATAACCTCAAGGACATCGATATTGATATCCCGCTGGGAAGGCTCGTGGGTATTGCCGGCGTGTCGGGCTCGGGCAAGAGTTCGCTGGCACTCGGGGTTCTTTATGCCGAGGGCTCGCGCCGCTATCTGGAGGCGCTTAGCACTTATACCCGCCGTCGTCTGACGCAGGCCGAACATGCCCAGGTGGATGAGGTCTTGCACGTGCCGGCGGCGCTCGCGCTGCACCAGCGTCCGAGCGTGCCGGGCGTGCGTTCCACTTTTGGCACCATGACCGAGCTCAACAATAGCCTGCGTCTACTCTTTAGCCGTTGCGCCCATCACGTGTGCCCGCATTGCGGGGCGCGTGTGGAGCCGAGCCTTAACGTGGCTGCGGGCCTGTCGCTCACGTGTCCGACATGCGGCCGCGAGTTCTACGCGCCGAGTGCCGAGGATTTGGCTTTCAATAGCGGCGGTGCGTGCCCTACCTGCGGCGGCACCGGTGTCATGCGCGAGGTAGACGAGGCGAGCCTGGTGCCCGACGAGTCAAAGACCATCAACGAGGGTGCGGTGCTTCCCTGGGGCACGCTCATGTGGGACCTGATGAAGCAGGTGGCCGGCGAGATGGGCGTGCGCACCGACGTGCCGTTTAACCAGCTCACGCCTCAAGAGCGCGACATCGTGTTTCACGGCCCGGCGGTTAAGAAGCACATTCTCTACGTTCCCAAAAACGGCGAGGGCGCCACGCCGCTCGACTTTACCTATTACAACGCCGTCTATACCGTTGAGAATGCGCTCGCCAAGGTTAAGGACGATAAGGGGCTTAAGCGTGTGGCTCGCTTTTTGCACGAGGGACCATGCCGTGACTGCGCCGGCACGCGTCTCTCCGAGGCTGCGCGCCAGCCCCAGGTGCGCGGTATCAATCTGGCTCAGGCCGCGGCCATGACGCTTGGTGATGCGATCGAGTGGGTGCGCGGGGTGCCCGCATCCTTGCCGGCCGAGATGCGGCCCATGGCGACGGATATCTGCGATTCGTTTTTGAGCACGGCTCGTCGTCTGGTCGACCTGGGTCTCGATTACCTTTCGCTCGATCGCGCCGGTGCCACGCTCTCCACGGGTGAGCGCCAGCGCGTGCAACTCGCCCGCGTGGTGCGCAACCGATCGACAGGCGTGCTCTATGTGCTGGACGAGCCCTCAATTGGCTTGCATCCTGCCAATGTCGACGGCTTGGTGGGCGTAATGCGCGACCTGGTGGATGACGGCAATACCGTGGTTGTTGTCGACCACGATACACGTGTGCTGGTGGAGGCTGATTATCTGGTCGAGATGGGCCCCGTTGCCGGAGCAGGCGGCGGCAGTGTAATCGCCGCGGGCACGGTGGACGAGGTCGAGCAATCGCAGGACAGCCGTATCGCGCCGTTTTTGCGCGCCGAGCCCAAGCGCTTGCGTCCGCAGGTGACTGACGACGAAATGTTCGACCAGGGCCATATCCGCATGGCGACCGATACCATCCATACCGTCAAGCCGCTCGAAGTCGATATTCCGCGCGGTCGCTTGGTCGCGGTTACGGGTGTTTCGGGTTCGGGCAAGACGACGTTGGTGCTCGAGACGCTCATCCCGGCGCTTAAGGCGCAGGCAGCTGGCGAGCGCTTGCCGGGGCACGTGTGTTGGGTCGATGCCGAGGGCATTGGCCGCGCAAACCTGATTGACGCCACGCCCATCGGCGCCAATGTTCGCTCGACGGTAGCGACCTATGCCGACATCCATGACGAGCTGCGTCGCGCCTTCGCCCGTACGCTCGAGGCCAAGGCGGCCGGCTACAAGGCGGGTGCCTTTAGCTACAATACCGGCGCCTTGCGCTGCCCTACGTGTGATGGCACGGGATCGATATCGCTCGACGTGCAGTTTTTGCCCGATGTCGAGATCGTCTGCCCGGCATGTCGCGGCTCACGTTATGCAGACGCAGCTTCGCATATCCATCGCGAGGGCAAGGACGGGAGCTTGCTTACGTTGCCGCAGCTCATGGACATGAGCGTGGACGAGGCCCTCGACGCCACGGTGGGACTCAAGAAAGTCCAGGCGCGCTTGCAGACCTTGCACGACCTGGGCCTGGGTTATCTTACGCTTGGCGAGCCCACACCGGCGCTTTCGGGCGGTGAGGCACAGCGCCTTAAGCTCGCGAGCGAGATGGGCCGCGTGCAGGATGATGCCGTATTTGTGTTCGACGAGCCCACGATTGGACTACATCCGCTCGATGTTCAGGTGTTGCTGAGCGTGTTCGACGGCCTTGTTGCCAAGGGCGCCACGGTTATCGTGATTGAACACGATCTCGACCTTATCCGTAACGCCGATTATGTGATTGACATGGGCCCAGGCGGTGGCGACGCCGGCGGGCAAATCGTCTGCGCCGGCACGCCGGCGGATATCGCGGCCTGCTCCAAGAGCATTACCGGCCGCTACCTATAGGCGATGTGACAAAGGGACTGCCCCTTTGTCACATTGAATTCTATTTCACGCATTGAGCGGCGAGATAGTCGCGGAAGAATGGCAATTCAAAAGCGACGATTCCGCGCCCACGTTCCCCAATGATGCCGGCGTCTATCATGCGGCGTCGGTAGCGGGAGACCTGCTGCGGCGAACGCTTAAGGCGCTCGACAAGGTCGGCGGTGGTGGACTCTTCCTCGTCATCGAGCATGGCGATGAGGAATCGCTTGTCTTCTGCAGTGAGTTCCCGATAGGTTGCCGCGAGAATTCGGTCGTCCATCTCGTCGCGCGCGATTTTGATTCCCAGGTCAAAGTCGCGTGACGAGATTTCCTTCGAATCGCTTGTGAGATCCCAGGCACGGTAGCCTACGAGTTGCAATAGGAAGGGAAAACCAGAGATCGAGCGAACGGCTCTATCGATTCCCTCAGCATCTGCCAGGCGATCGTTTTCCTGAATTGTGCGAATCAAGGCTTCGCGCACGTCATAGTCGGCAATGCGACCCAGATGATATTGTTGGGCGCGGCGAAGAAACGAGACCGTCTTGTGGTTTAGTAGCGTCGATACGTTGTTGGGAAGTCCCGCCATGAGCAGGGCGACGCGTTTTCCATCGGTCACAAAGTGCTGATACGACGCTGCGAGCTGAATCATCTCGTCGAGTGTCGGGTCCACCTCGTCAACCGTAACGAGCAGACCGGTGCCAGCCTCGTTGAGCTGGTCGATGATGTCGCTCATGCGATAACGCCAGGTTGAGGCATCGTGAACGCGATTGACCTCGATGCTGCCGAGCGGTGCAATTCCGAGACCGGTGACTTCGAAGTTGTTAGACGGGTCGATAAGATGGCCGGCAGCACGTTTCGCCCCGAACTCGATTTCCTCAAGCATTCCCGGGAGCGCGGTTGTCTTTACGGCAATCCAGCCGTGGGATTCCGCCCTTGTCGCGAGCGACGACATGAGAGCGGTTTTACCGGTTCCACGTGCGCCTGAGAAGATCGAGGTCAATTCTGGGCGCCTGCGCTGGCTCAAGAAGGCACGGTCCAAATCCCGAATAATCTGTTGTCTGCCAGCGAGATGGGCAGGAACCTCGCCAAAGCTAGGGGTAAACGGGTTCTCGAGATATTCCACAAAGCTCTCCTTTCACAGCGCCGTTTAACTTCATTTTACTTTAGTTAATTCTGATTAAAAGTGAGGGCTTTTTATCTAGAGCATCAATTAGGCGTGTGCGCCATCGGCGCGGCGCTTGAATGTGACAAAGGGACAGTTCCTTTGTCACATTCCCGGAAAGCCTGTTTGGCGCAGGGCTTCGTAGAGGACGATGGCGGCGCTGTTGGAGAGGTTGAGGGCGCTGATGCGGTAGTCGTCCGGGTTGACGAAGTTGCCGCAGATGTCCTGTTGAAGGATAGCCTCGTGGCTGTCCTCGGTATGTCCGAGCGATTCCTCGTGGGCTTCCCAAGCCTCGGCGTTATCGAGCGAGTCGCAATCGCGCAGCATAGGGATGCGCTCGCAGCGCTCGGGCGCCGCGGCGAGCAGTGGCTCGGGAATGCCCGAGCTCTCGCTGCCAAAGACCAAGTAGTCGCCGTCGTGGTAGGTACTCTGCGCATAGGTGCGGCGTGCCTTTTTGGTCAGCAGATGTAGGCGCTCGTCGGCAGGGGAGAGACCGTTGCGTGCAAGGAAATCCTCCCAGCCGGCATAGGTCGTCACGTCCAAGTTTTGCCAGTAGCCCAGGCCGGCGCGACGTACCGTTTTGTCGTCGAGCGAGAAGCCCAGCGGCTCCACCAGATGCAGGCGGGCGCCGGTGACCACGCAGGTACGGCCGATATTGCCCGTATTGGCCGGAATCTCGGGCGCATACAGCACAATGTTGAACATGAATCTCCTTGGCTCAGAACGAAAAACCACCACGAAGAGCACCTTCGTGGTGGTTTGGCGGTTACATAGGCGGAAAAATGCCCGCTTGGATAAACCTAGGCGCGGTGCCAGTCGGTCAGGCAGGCATCGAGGGAGGCGATGAGCGCATCCTTGTCCATGTGACGGCCGATGATGCACAGGCTCGTCATGCGGTCGCCCGTCTCGTCGTCCCAAATCTGCATGATCTCGGGGTTCTCGTCGATGATCTTCTGCTTCTCGCCCTCGGGCGCCGAATCGACAAACAGGCCGTTCTCCATCAGGCGCATCTGGTGGCCGGCCTGCTCAAACATGTAGCACATGTCCGGATCGCCGGTCTGCCACAGCGGACCCTTGACGCGGATGACCTCGTCGGGCCACTCCTGCTCAACAAAATTGGTGAACTTCTGCAGGTCAAACGGCTTGCGGCGCGAGTACACAAAGGTCTCGATGTCGTACTCGAGCACCTCGGGGTCGTCGTGCTCCTCGGGATGCTCCATGGCCTCGATCCAGGCGGCGGAGTTGTAGGCGCGCATAAAGTCGAAGCGGTCGGTGTCGAGCAGCTCCTCCATGGGAACCTCACCGTTTTGGGCCTCGACAATCACGGCGTCCTTCTGCAGGCTGCGCACGATGGCCTTGAGCTCGGCGATCTGCTCGGGCGTCACGGTATCGGTCTTGTTGAGGATCAGCGTGGAGCAGAACTCGATCTGCTGGATGAGCAGGCTTTCGATGTCGTCCTCGTCGATATCCTCGGCCAGCAGGTCGCGACCGCCGTTGAACTCGTCGTACATGCGGGCGCAATCGACCACGGCCACGATGTTGTCGAGCGCGAGCTTGGGCTCGCCGCCCACCTTGGCCTCGTCGCAGAAGCTCGAGATGGTGTAGGCGATGGGGATAGGCTCGCAAATGCCCGAAGCCTCGATGATGATGTAGTCGAAGTCGCCCGAATCGGCGATGCCCTGCAGCTGGTTAGCAAGGTCGTCCGAAAGCGTGCAGCAGATGCAGCCGTTGGTGAGCGGGATGAGGTCGTCGGTCTCGGAAAGGCCGCCGTCGGCGATGAGGCTGGCGTCGACGTTGATCTCGCCGATATCGTTGACGATCACGGCGGCGCGGATGCCGCCGTCGTTAGCGAGGATGTGGTTGAGCAGCGTGGTCTTGCCGGCACCGAGGTATCCGGTAAGCATGATGATCTTCACGGGTTTGTTGGGCATGTGCCCTCCTTTGTTAGACATGGCTTACAGTTAAATCTTATGCCAAACGCCTGCTCTTATACCCACGCGCCGGCAAATAACACAGGCTACTCCCAGGCTCCCCACACATCGGGGCAATAACCGACGGTGGCCTTTTTGCCGTTGCGCACGATGGGCTCGGCTAGAACCTGCTGATTCTCGAGCAGTTTATCGAAGCGCTGGCTAGGGGTGAGGTGCTGGATGAGCGCGAGCGTCTCCTCGTCCTTGGCTTTGGGGTTGAGCAGCTTGTCGATGCCGCCGACCGCCTGCATCACGCTCGTGAGCTCGCCCTTGCTCATCTCCTTTTCCTTAAGGTCGATAAACTGCACCTTAATGCGGCGCTCCTTAAAAAAGCGCTGAGCCTTCTTGGTATCGAAGGACTTTTTGGTCCCAAAAATTTGCACGTTCACTTATCGGCTCCCGTTCTAACGAATGAAGTTGGTGCGCTCGCGATCGGCCTCGGGGGCTTCGATGCCGGCAGCCTTGCCTGCCTCGATGCAACGCAGGAGCCAGGCCATGTTTTTGCCGATGTTTCGCATGGTGGCCAGACCCTCGGCATCCTGGGCAGCCTCGCCCGGCGCAGCGCCAAAGACGTTGTTCCAGTAGGTGGAGGCGACCACGGGCATCTGGTTGATGGTGAAGTACTTGTTGAGTACATCGAACGTGGTCGACGTGCCGCCGCGGCGGGCAACGGCGACAGAGGCGCCCGGCTTGTGCGCAAAGGCCTTGCTGCCAGCATAAAACGCACGGTCGAGGGCCGAGAGGATGCGGCCGCTGGGGTGCGCGTAATAGACGGGCGAGCCAAAGACAAAGCCGTCTGCCTGCTCGGCGGTGGAAATGAGCTCGTTGACCACGTCGTCGTCAAAGGTGCAGCGGCAATCGAGCTTGCCGCACTGACCACAGCCAATGCAGTCGCGAATGGGCTTGGCGCCCAGCTGGAACACCTCGGTATCGATACCCTCGGCATGCAATTGCTCGGCGACTTCGGCAAGCGCGCGAGCGGTGTTGCCGTTTGCCTTGGGGCTACCGTTGACTAAAAGAACCTTCATCACAAACTCCCTCTGCTGTCGATGACTTATGCAGAGGATTATCGCATGAGCGGGCGGATGGCGTGGGGCGCGATGCCGGCCCCGAGGGCCCACGGCAGGCTCGCCCACCAGGTACGTGCGGGATACGGTCCAGAGGATGTTGGAGTGCGGGGCCTCGTGCGAGCAGATTGTAAGGGGTCTGGGCGGGTCGCCCTCGCTGAGTCCTGAGGCTGTTGCAATGAAAATGAGAATCAAGGTCGCCCTCGATGGCGAGCTTTGAGATCTTGGAAGGCGGGCTGCTGCGGAGGCTATGATTTATACTAGGGCGGTTGCTATCGAGTAATTCACACTTGGTTTGATTCGATTGTGAACGCGCAGCTAGGACGGAAAGCAAAGGAAGTTCTATGGAAACAGAGGATGCTGTCTGTTTGATAACTTCGATTGCCCTGATTCTTCTTTCAATCCAATACAGAAGAGGAAGATGGCTCAGCTCAATTGCTGGATATGATGTCACAAAAAGGGAGAGCGGGATTGATATACGCCCTTACGCAAAGTTGATTTCTTCTGTGACGTTATGGATGGGGCTGCTGTTTTTCTTGTGGGCGGTAGAGGGCTGGGTACGCGATTGGAATACCAGTGTTTTTGAAGTTTTGGTTCTACTTCTGTTCAGCTTGGCCTCTTTGTCGTTCGTGCGGCTCGTTAGGTTTGTGTTTATGAGGCGATAGACAGCGGAAGCGGGATGGACGACAAAATGGACCAATACAGCCAATTGTCAAAAGAAGTTGATAGGGTTGGCTTAACAGATTTACTCGACGGCATATCCGTGGCGGGGGATAGGTTTTATGTTGTTGAGCACTTATTTGCATCGGGTAAAGGAAACCAAGAGTATCGAAAACGGTGCCCCCGGGCCCCGGGAGGGACTGCAGGGGTGTTCGGCTAACTGTGGGTACGACCTATTTGCTCAATGTGTTCGCCTGAGATCGGAAAATAACCATCATGCGCCCCACGACGCTAGTCCAGCTTGGTGCCCGGTACCTGTACTGCCTCTTTAAGCAACGCTTTGAGCTCGTTCAAAATGGAAACGGGCTGTCGATCGACAGCGTCCAGATGGAGCGTGGCCACGCGAATGGGCGGCTGATATTCAAGCGAGCCGATGAGCACGGGAGAACCCAGGAACCGTTCGATGTCGCTTGCGATCTCGTCGATTGCCTCGGGGCCGAGCTCATCGAAGAGTGCCACGAACGTTGGCCCCGTCGAGCGGAACAGGCGACCCTTGCCGCGCGAACAATCCATGAGGCACGCTGCGCTTTCGGCGAGCACGCGGTCGCCCGCATCAAAGCCAAAGCGGGCGTTGACCTCGGCGATATCGTCAACCTTAATGGCAATAAAGCCTGCCTCGCGCGCCACGCGGCGCATTTCGCCAATGGCGCTGACCAGGGCGTGGACATCGCCCAGGCCCGTTACCGAGTCAGTCGTATCCGCCAGGCTGCGGTTGATGATAATGCCCACGTACATGTTAGGCTCGGTATCGGTGCCGTCCAAGCGGTAGCCCGTGCAGTCGCAAAGCGCGTACGCTCCGGTAGCATCCATAACGCGGTACTGCATGTAGTGGAAGTGCCACATGCCGTTTATCACCATGTCGAGCTCGGCGCGTACGTTGTCGCGGTCCTCGGGGTGGACGCGGGCGAGCCACATGTCGAGTGAGTTAAAAGGGTGCTGGGAGGGCAGGTCAAAATCGCGCACGGCGTTAACCGACCATTGTGATTCGCCCGTATCGAGGTTAAGGATGAACGGATAGCGCGTCTCGGAGCTCATGGAGATCGCTTGGAACACCCGGTCGTTGCAAGGAAGCTGATCGACGATTGGGCGTTGCGGCGCGTCATTGTCTTTCGGTTGCTGCACGCGGTGCATGAGCTTGTAGCGATACATTTTGCGATCGGCATCCATCGTCATCTGGCGACGCGTGTCGCCGGCAAGCGGGTCGACGCGCGAGCAGCCAAAGCTAAAGCTGCCGATCATGGGCGCCTTGCCGCCTGAGCTCGCCTCGATCAGCCCGGTACGTACCTGCTCCAAGCGCTGCTCGAGTTCAGTCTCGTTTGCGGAGAGCGAGATGAGCACAAACTCGTCTCCACCGATACGGAACAGCATCTCATCGTGCTCCATGGTTTCGGAGAACGTGCGGCAGATGCTCAGAATATAGCGATTGCCTTCGGCGTGGCCAAACCTATCATTGCAATGCTTGAGATGGTCGATGTCAATATAGGCGCAGGTGAAGGGGTCGCCTTTGCGCCAGAGTTGCTCGACGTGACGGTCGAATCCGTTGCGGTTGCCCAAGTTGGTGAGCGGATCGATATAGGCGTTGCGTTCAAGCAGCTGGCGCTCTTGTTGCAGGATGGCATGCGTCTTTTGCAGTTGCTCACCAACGGCGCGTAGCTCAGCAGGCAGTGCGGCAACATCGAGTTCGGCGGTCGAGATGCCATTCGCAAGTCGCTGAAGATAGGCAATAATCGATTGCTCGCCCATGCGGTACGACTCGTTCATGATGGATAACCTCCTTGGGCAGAACAACGGTTTGTATTATATCCCCAATTCGGTTTGAATTGGGGATATAAGTTAGCCAATGGGGACAAATGCTTCCTTCGGCGGTGGCGTTTTGCACGCGAGCGTATCAGTTGTTATTGCCACCATCGAGCAATGCCTCAAAATCCTTCGCCGGCATGGGGCGGTAGTAGAGGAAGCCCTGAGCGTAGCGGGCGCCCATTTGTCGTAGCATGTTCGCCTGCTCATTTGTCTCGACGCCTTCGACCTCGACGGGCAGATGGAGCGACTGCGCCATTTCGAGCATCGATGAAATGATTTGCGTACTGCGGCCTTGATCGCGGTCGGTGGGCGCAATCTGCCAAATGTGCTTGTCGAGCGTCACCATAAAGCCGCTTTCCTCGAGAGCGGGGATATGGGTGCACATACTGTGGGCGGCTATTATTCGACAAGCGGTAGCGCGACGATGCGATGTTCGATAAAAATGCGACTGAGACGCTATATGTTGACGGGTATACTTGTCCCGGTTTTAAACGCAGGAACGGAGATGGTCGCATGGCACAGCCGGATACGACGCGCACGGTGGGGCTCGCGCTCGAGGGAGGCGGCTACCGCGGTATGTATACGGCGGGCGTGCTCGACGTTTGGATGGAGCACGGTTTGACCTGCGACCATATGGTGGGTGTCTCGGCGGGCGCGGCGTTTGGCTACAATTTTAAATCGCGCCAGATCGGCCGCGCCATTCGCTATAACAAGGCCTATTGTGCCGACAAGCGCTATGCGGGTGTAGCAAGCTGGCTGCGGACCGGCGATATGTTCAATGCCGATTTTGCCTATCACGAGGTGCCCATCGAGCGCGATCCCATCGATTTGGAGACATATCGTGCCTGCTCCATGCGGTTTACGTGCGTGTGTACCGATATCGAGACGGGCGAGGCGGTCTACCATGATCTGCCCTATGGCGACGAGCGCGATATCGAGTGGATCCGCGCCTCGTCGGCGATTCCCGTGGCAACGCGTCCTGTCGCCATTGAGGGGCGTAAGTATTTGGATGGTGGCGTGGCTGATTCTATTCCCAGCGCATGGCTGTTTGCGCAGGGCTATGACCGCAACGTGGTGGTGCTGACGCAACCGGCGGGCTTTGTAAAGCAGCCCAACAGCGTAATGCCCATGTTGCGGCGTGTGTTCCGTCACTACCCGGAGTTTGTCGCAGCGCTTGAGCATCGGCATGAGGTCTACAATGCCACGCTCGATGACCTGGCGCGTCGCGAGGCCGCTGGCGAGGTCTTTGTGGTGCGGCCGAGTGAATCGGTAAAGGTGCCGTCGCTGTGCCGCGAGCCTGATGAGCTCGAGCGCATCTATCAGATCGGCCGTCGCGATGCGGAGGCGACTTTGCCGGCGTTGGAAGCGTATCTGGCGGGGTAGAGGCTGCAGCGGAAAGCGCATCCCGGAATGGGCGTTTGGAATGGGATGCGGTTTCCGCGAGAGGCCCGTGGCGGAAAGTTCATCCCGGAATATGCGTTCAGACTGGGATACAGTTTCCCACTGGCTCTCTATACGGAAAGCGCATCCCAGTTTGGACGTCCATTCTGGGATGCGCTTTCCGCTCTTGAAGATATGAGGCTGCGAATCAGCTGCTCGGCTTATGTCTATGCCTGCTGCCAGGTGTCGACGAGCTCCTTGGCCGCGGCGTGGGGGTCGTCGGCACTGCAGACGGCGCTCACCACGAAAAAGCCGTCGACGCCGGTGGCCTTGAGCTGCGGCAGGTCGGCCGTCTTGACGCCGCCGCCCACCACGATGGGCACGGGGCCTGCTGCGTGGAGTGCGGCCAGGTCCTCAAAGCTCTTGGTAATGATAGAGCCGTCGGCCGCGCGTCCGCAGTCGCGCTTGGTCTCGGTCTCGTGGAGCGGGCCGATGCCAAGATAGTCGACCAGGCTCATGTCGGCGGTTTTGACGTACTCGAGCATCTCCTCGCAGCGGGCCGAAAGGCCCACGATGGCATCGGGGCCCAAAAGTTTGCGGCAGACTTCGACGGGAATATCACTCTGGCCCACGTGCACGCCGTCGACAGCGATGCCCTGCTCGCGCGCGGCAAGCACGCAGTCAAGGCGGTCATCGATTAACAGGGCGACCTGACCGGTCTTGCCGGCCTGTGCGATTGCCTGCGCGGCGTCGCCGGTCAGCGCGATGATCTCGCGGGCGCTTGCCACCTTGGAGCGCACCTGGATGCAGGTAAAGCCTGCGTCGAGCGCCTGGGCCACCACATCGCCCACGGGACGTCCCAGCGTGTTTTCGGGGCCGAGTACCAGATAGGCCGAGATATCAAGGTTGTCGCGGATACTCATCGTGCTTCCTCCTGCTTCTTGATCTGCGCTTCCATGCGCTCAAGTTTGCCGGTCATGGTGTCGGTAAATCCGGGTCGAATATCGGCTTTGAGCACGACTTCGGTGCGGATGCCCTTGCTCGCCAACACAAAGGTCGCGTCTCGCACGACCTGCATGACCTCGTCCCAGTCGCCCTCGATCTCGGTGAACATCGAGGTGGTGCGGTTGGGGAGGCCGCTCTCGCGAATGACGCGCACGACCTCGGCGACCTCGGCGGACAGCTCGTCGCCGGTGCCGCACGGGGCGATGGCCACGGCGACGAGTGTGTTCATGCCGGCATTGGTTACGGACTCGGACATGGCTTATGCCTCCTCGAGCTCGAGTCGGTTATCGGCGATGTCTTGGGCGGTTGCGCGGTAGAGCTCGTCGATAAAGGCGACCTTAAAGCTTGCCGGGGCATCGGCAACGGCGGCAGCACGCGTGCCGGCAACGTTGTAGACGGCGGTGCCGCAGACGGCTGCCGTAAACGGGTCGGCGGCGCAGGCGTACACGGCCAGCACGCCGCCCTGCGAGCAGCCGCAGCCGGTGATCTTGGACATGAGCGGGCTGCCGCCGTGGGACTTGGCCACGGTCGTGCCGTCGGTAATCAGGTCGACTTCGCCCGAGACGACCACGGCGCCGCCGGTGTAGCGGGCGAGCGCCACGGCGGCATCGCGGGCGGCGTCGACCGTGTCGGTGGTATCGACGCCGCGTACGCGGCTCAGATCGGCCGCCTCGCCCTCGAGGCCCCACAGGCCGGCGAGCGCGATAATCTCGGAGGCATTGCCGCGCACGATGGCGGGCTTGTACTGTTTGAGTTCGTTGACCAGCTGGGTGCGCAGGCTACCGATGCCCAGGCCCACCGGATCGAGCACCCAGGGCTTGCCGGCGTCGTGTGCCGCCTTGGCCGCGCGGGGAATCGTCTGCTCGTAGATGGGGAAGAGCGTTCCCATGTTGAGATAGATGGCGCCGCCGCCGGCAACGAGTGCCTCGCCCTCGTCGGGCAGATAGACCATGGCGGCCGATCCGCCCACGGCGAGCTGTGCGTTGGCGACAAAGTCAATCGTCACCGTGTTGGTGATGGAGCCCGCCATCGGATTGGTGGCGCGAATCTTCTCCACGGCCTTGACCATATGCTGCTTAAGCTGTTCCGAATCAATCACTGCACATGCCTCCTTGGCATAGAAAAGGGGCGCTGTGCATAGACAGCGCCCCTGTAAAGGCGGCATGCTCCCTACGCCAGCATTAACTGACAGGTTCAAAGGATTGGGCCCCATGCCCTCTCAGCCTTGTGGTTTGCACCGCCGGCACTCCCGCATCGAATCTGTTGTTCCCTATACTAACGCACCTGCCAATAAGGGACAGGTTTATTTTGGTAGGTGGCAACTGGGGCGTCGCATTTTCCCAGATAAAACCTGCCAAAATAAACCTGTCCCTTATTGGCAGTCCCTTATTGGCGGGTCGTTACAATGGATGGGATTAAGAATGACCGAGGGGACCTTATGATCAAACTTGTGCTGACCGATATGGACGATACGCTGATTCCAGCCGGGCATGACGGCGCCAGCGACTATGCCATCGAGGGCATTCATGCCATGCAGGCGGCGGGTCTGCACTTTGGCCCGGTTTCGGGTCGCCAGCCGTCCGCGATGGGCTGGATGTTCAAAAATCGTTCCGAGTGCTTTTCGACCGGCGCGTTCTGCAACGGCCAGGTCATGTTTGTCGACGGTCAGGCGGTCGCTTCGCGCGCGACCGACAACGATGCCCTGATGCGTTTGGCCGACTATCTGGAGCAAGAGACCAACGATACATTTCTAAAAGTCTACAGCCTGGGCGATGACTTTTGGGGCAACGATGCCTACTGCGTGACGAGCAATCCCGAGCGTGTGCGTCGCGCTATGGAGTCGGGCGGCAATGCGTGGCTCAAAGGCGAAGAGGCTCCGTGCCGTCCTGTTGTCGATGATGCACCGGTGTTCAAGGCGAATATCTGGAGTGCCCGTTCACGTGAGGAGCTCGCGGAGCTGCGCGAGCGCGTTGCCGCTGAGGTGCCGGAACTCTCGCTTGTGTTTCCCAACAACCGTGTGCGCCTGTTTGACATCCTTCCGGCCGGTTGGGACAAGGGCTGCGCTGCGCTGGAGCTGGCGCGCGCTTTGGGTCTGACGCCCGATGAGGTGGCCGTATTTGGCGATTCCGATAACGATTTGCCCATGATCGATGCCGTTCCCAACTCCGTTGCAGTCGCCAATGCCAACGAGGCCGTCACGGCTGCCGCGCGCTGGCATATTGGCGCTGCGGCAGACGATGCGGTCGCCGGGGCTCTGCATCAGATTGCCGCCTGTGCCGCGACGGGGGAGATGCCGCCGTTTATGCGTCAGATGGATGCGACGGGTTTCGACGTCACGAACGTCTAGGGAGAAAGCTATGAAGCTTCAGCAGCTCAGGTATGTCGTCAAAGTTGCCGAATGCGGCAGCATCACCGAGGCCTCGCGCCGGCTCTTTGTGTCGCAGCCTTCGATTACCGCGTCGATCCGCGATCTCGAAAACGAGATGGGTGTGCACATCTTTGAGCGCACCAACAAGGGCGTCATTGTGTCCGAGGAGGGCGAGACCTTCTTGGGCTATGCGCGCCAGGTACTCGACCAGGCCGACCTGCTCGAGGGCAAGTACAAAGGCACGTCCGAGCAGGTGCCGCACTTTAGTGTGAGCTGCCAGCATTATTCCTTTGCCGTTAATGCGTTTGTCGATGTGATCCGCGAGTTCGATGCCGCGCGCTACGACTTTACCCTGCGCGAGGAGCAGACCCACGAGATTATCGAGGATGTCGCGCACATGAAAAGCGAGCTGGGCATCCTGTATCTGTCGGAGCACAATCGCGAGGTCATCGAGCGCATGCTTGCCGCCAACGAGCTCGTGTTCGAAGGGCTCTTCTGCGCCACGCCGCATGTCTTCGTCTGCGCCGACCATCCGCTGGCGGGCCGCTCCAGCGTGACGCTCGAGGATCTGGAAGACTACCCGTTCCTGTCCTACGAGCAGGGCAGCTACAACTCGTTTTACTATTCCGAGGAGCTGACCTCGACGTTCGAGCGTCGCAAAAATATCCGCGTGCGCGACCGTGCGACGTTGTTCAATTTGGCCATGGGCCTCAACGGCTACACGGTATGCTCGGGCGTGATCAGCCACGAGCTCAACGGCCCCGGCATTATCTCGATTCCGCTCGACGTGGACGAGTACATGGAGATTGGCATCATCACGCGCAAGAACACGACGCTCACGCGCTACGGTCGGGCCTATATCGACGCGATTCGTCAGCATATCTAGGCTGCTGTGCTCCGCACGGTTCAAGTCTCTTTATGACAGTCCAGACTGATATAGGAAGCATCTATATCAAACTGTTATAAACGTATATTTTACGATGACCATATGAGCGCTCATACTCTGTTCCAGTAAAGCAACCAATGCAAAGGGAGATATCTATGAGCACTTCGATTCAACCGAACGCGCCGTTTCGTGCCGATATCGTCGGCAGTTTTCTTCGTCCGCAGGCTGTAAAGGATGCCCGTGCCGCCTATGTCGCGGGTAAACTCGACGCTTCCGGCCTTAAGGCCGTCGAGGACGAGGCCATCCGCGACTTAGTGGCCAAGCAGAAGGCCGCCGGCCTGCAGGTGATCACCGATGGCGAGTTCCGCCGCAGCTACTGGCACCTCGATTTTATGTGGGGCCTTAACGGCATTGAGCGCCGTACCTCACGCACGGGTTATATGTTCCATGACGAGGAGACGACGGCCGACACCGCCGTGGTTACCGGTCCCATTAGCGGCGAGAACCACCCGTTCGTCGAGCATTTTAAGTTTGTCAAGGCGCTTGAGGGGGAGGGCCAGGTCGCGCGTCAAACCATTCCGGCGCCGATCCAGACGTTCTCGGAGGTTACGCTCGACCGCTGCGATGGACAGCAGGAGAGTCTGCGCGCCGTCTACAAGACCGATGAGGAACTTGCCGACGCCATTGCAGCCGCTTATCGCACGGTGATCGCCGACCTGTATGCCGCGGGCTGTCGCAACATCCAATTTGATGACTGCACCTGGGGCATCTATTGCGATACCGACTTTGTGTCCAAAACCGGCATGAGCCCGGTTGACCTGCAAAAGGTGAGCGAGCTGGGCGTGGCGCTCAACAATGCCGCCATCGCGGGCAAGCCCGACGATCTGGTTATCAACACGCACGTGTGCCGCGGCAACTATCACTCCACGTATGCCTTCGAGGGTGGTTACGATCCCATTGCACCGTACCTGTTCGCACATGAGAACGTCGATGCGTTCTATCTGGAGTTCGACACACCCCGCGCCGGTGGTTTTGAGCCGCTCAAGTACGTTGCCCCCGGCAAGAAGGTGGTGCTGGGACTGATCACTACAAAGGCGGCTGAGCTTGAGGACGAGGACGTTATCGTCGAACGTATCCACGAGGCCGCAAAGTATGTGCCGCTCGAGAACCTGTACCTGTCGCCCCAGTGCGGCTTTGCCAGCTGTGAGATTGGCAACAAACTGACCGAGGACGAACAGTGGGCAAAGATCGCGCTGGTCAAGCGCATTGCTGAGCGCGTTTGGAAGTAACCTTACCGTTTGCAGGTGACGGCGCGCGCGAGACATGGCGTATCACGCACAATGGTTCGGATCGTATCGTTCGGGCAGGTTATCCGATATGCCTGATCGCCCTTCCATCATGAAAGGACATCCATGTCCCAGTCCTCGACGCCCGCCGTATCTGAACTCGAGGAGACTGTCGAATAGTAGTTGTGTTCAGCTAAATCAAAAAATGGCGTCCATGCGTATGTACGCGTGGACGCCATTTTTAATGCGTCAGTATCCAGTGGATGCCGCGCGCCATGCGCAGGTCAGTTTGGGCAAAGTGATTGCCGGGGTTGAGCTCCAGCGTTGTTGGAATGTCACGCTCTATAAACAGCTCTTCCATCGCGCGCGTGTCGTCGAGTACGTGCCGCATCATGCGGTTGGGCGTCTTGGTTTCCTTTTTACCGAGCGACAGATAAGCGGCGTCGGGCGTGGCTGTCATCGTGCGCTCACGCGCGTAGTCGATAAAGCCGGGGAACCACAGCGACCCCGATGCACTCGCCGCGCGCTCAAAGACATCTGTTTGCCAAAGTGCCCACAGTGCAAAAAGACCCGCCAACGAATAGCCGACAACGCCGCGCCAGGTGGGCGGTTGCGGGAGCGATGATTCGGCCTGGGGGATTATCTGCTTCAACAACTCGTCAAGAAAACCAGCAGCCTGTCCGTCAAAGGGCTCGGCATCTCGTATAGTTCCGTCGCATTCCCAGGGGCTCAACTCGCGATTCCAATCGAGTCCTCCGATGGCGACAAGGGTGAATGGCGGACAGTCGAGCTCTCGGCAGCGCTCGTAGACTTCACTACCGTCGCCCATAACCACGGGGAGGTAGATGACGGGCGCGCCTTCCACACACTCTGAATAAACGGTTATCTGCTTCTGATGCGCTTCCAAGGCAGGCTTCTCTCGGTGTTGTGATATTGACAGCCTCAATTGTCGCACGCTGGCACGGGGGCAGACGCTAAAAGAAAGGCGCGGAGCCGCTCGATGCGATTCCGCGCCTTGTTGTTTTGCTTTAGCAGACTATGCCGTTACGCCACGAAGAAGTAGACGAGGAAGGCGAGGGCTGCGATCCACATGAGCGGCTTGATCTTGGAGGCCTCGCCCTTAAAGAGCGCGACGATCACGTAGGCGATAAAGCCCAGGCCAATACCGGCAGAGATGGAGTAGGTGAAGGGCACGCCGGCGACAATCATGAACGCCGGGAAACCCTGCGACACGTCGGACCAGTCGATCTCGGAGGCCTCGCTCATCATGAGGTAGCCAACGTAGACCAGAGCACCGCAGGTGGCGGCGCTGGAAACGATGGTGACGATGGGGGAGAAGAACGCGGCGAGAATGAACAGCACGCCGGTGGTGACGGAGGTGAGGCCCGTGCGACCACCGTCGGCAGCGCCAGAGGTGGACTCGACGAAGGTAGTGATGGAGGAGACGCCCATAAAGCCACCGGCAGCAGCGGCCACGGAGTCGACGACCAGGATGGGACGGATGTCCTCGACATTGCCGTCCTCGGTCAAGAACTCGCCCTGCTTGGCGACGGCCATCGCGGTGCCCATGGTGTCGAAGAAGTCGCTCATGAGCAGCGAGAAGGCAACGACGAGCAGCATCGGGTCGGTCAGGACCTTCACGATGGCAAGGTTGCCGTCGGCAGTGCTGGCAAACGGGGCGCCGAAGGTCGAGAAGTCGAGCGGTGCGATGAGGCCCTCGGGCGCATGGGTGACGCCCAGCGGGATTCCGGCGATAACGGCGACGATGATGCCGATGAGCAGCGAGCCCGGCACGTTGCGGGAAGCCAGGGCAACCGTCACGACGATGGAGATGATGCCGACGATAAAGGTGGGGGAGGCGATGTCGCCCAGGCCGACGAGCGTACCGGCGCCAGCGGTGATGATGCCGGCGTCGCACAGGCCGATCATGGCGATAAACAGGCCCAGACCCACCGAGATGGCGTGGCGCAGGACCACGGGGATGGCGTCCATGATGGCCTCGCGCAGGCCGCATAGGACGAGCAGCAAGATGACGATACCCTCGAGGAAGATAACGCTCATGGCCACGTGCCAGTCGCCGCCGCACATGGTGGTGGCGATGCCCGCGATCATGGCGTTGATGCCCAGACCCGACGCGCAGGCGAGCGGGCGGTTGGCGAAGATGCCCATGCAGATGGTCATGATGCCGGCGCCCAGGCAGGTGGCGCAGGCGAGCGCTCCCGCATCGATGCCAGCGCCCGAGAGCACTGCGGGGTTGACGGCGATGATGTAGGCCATCGCCAGGAATGTTGTCAGTCCAGCGCGAAGTTCGGTCCCGATTGTGGACTTGCGCTCACTGACGTGAAAAAGTTCGTCCATGCATACCCTTTCCTTGTTCGGCCCCGAGTTTAGGCCGATTGACACGAACTCACTTACTATATCGTCTTTACAACCTTGCTGTTCCTCGCATGTTGATGTTCGGCGCTTTGTAACAGACGGACGGTATTTATCGCATGAAAATGTGTGGGTACCGTATACTTAAGCGGTTACAACGACCCCTATGGAGGAACGTATGATTAAAGAGCTTTGCCACGATGAGGCTATCCTGTCCCAGCGTTGCGAGGTTGCGACCGTCGAGGACGAGTCGGTTGCTCAGGACCTGATCGATACCATCAAGTCGCTCGACGATGCCGGCTGCCTTGCCGCTAACCAGATTGGCGTTACCAAGAAGGTCTGCGTCTACCTGGACGACGCCGGCGAGCCCCACGTGCTCTACAACCCCCGTCTGGTGTTTGGCCTGGGCGCCAGCAAGATGGAGGAGAGCTGCCTGACGCACGAGGAGGTCACCAAGTCCACGCGCTATATCAAGTGCAAGGTTGCCTTTGACCAGATCGTCGACGGCAAGATGCGCGAGCGCAAGCAGGACTTTGTGGGCTTCGAGGCGCAGATGATCCAGCATATGATCGATCACTGTCTTGGCAAGCTTGTCTAGGGCGACCACAGCACCGCACTTCGTCGTTTTTGGTCCGGGCGTGACATTGTTGTCATGTCCGGGCTTTTGTGTTTAGCGCCTTTTTGTTTGGTGACAATGAACTTAGCGAGAACGTGAAGCTAGGAGGCGCTATGTGTACGAGCATTCGATTTACCGATAATTCCGGCAACATGTATCTGGGCCGCAACCTCGACTGGAGCTTTGACTACGGCCAACAGGTTCGCGTGATGCCGCGCGGGTTTCACATTCCGTATTCGTTTATCGACGACACGACAGCGGCACACGCGGTGATCGGTATGTGCATCGATTACAAGAACTACCCTATGTTCTTCGACTGCGGCAACGATGCGGGCCTCGCCGTGGCGGGTCTCAATTTCCCGGGTTATGCCGAGTATGCCGAGGACCCTGTCGACGGCAAGACCAATATCGCGGCCTATGAGTTTCCCCTGTGGGTGGCAGCGACGTTCTCGACGGTCGATGAGGTCGAGGCCGCGCTGCGCGACACGGTGATTGTCGCCAAATCTGCCGGAGAGGGGCTGGGCGTGTCGCTGCTCCATTGGATTATCGGCGACAGCCAGCGTAGCATCGTGGTCGAGATGATGGCTGACGGCCTGCATGTATACGACGATCCGGTCGACACCCTTGCCAATCAGCCCACCTTCCCGTGGCATATGGAAAACCTACGCACTTATATCACCGCCACAAGCGATTTTCCGCAGACGGCGACGTGGCGTGGCGCCGAGCTTAAGCCCTATGGAGCCGGTGCCGGCATGCGCGGCATTCCCGGCGACTGCTATTCGCCGAGCCGTTTTGTAAAGGCAGCGTACCTCAACGCCAATTACCCGCAAAAAGACAGCGAGACCGAAAACGTCGTCCGCATGTTCCGTTCACTCGAGGGCGTGGTGATGATTGAGGGGGCGTCCAGGATGGGCGATGGCAAGTTCGAGAAGACTATCTATACCGGATGCTTTAGCGCGCGCACAGGCAATTATTACTACGCGATGTATGAGGATCCGTCGATTCGCTACGTGAGCCTGATGGATGCCGAGGGCGCGAGCCCCGATAGGCTTGTGGTTCCCGAGCCGCGTCGTTCGTAGCCGAGGGCTTTACTGAAATGCAAAGCGCCCCTGCATCTCCTGTGAGGTGCAGGGGCGCTGTCGTTGATGCGCGACGTCGCTAGAAGTTGGCGTCGTTGAGCTGGGCGCTCTCGAGGCCGTCGAGCAGTTGCTGTTCGGGCGTATCGGCGACGCTCTCGAGCAATTCGGTGGGATCGACGTTCATGTCCCTACCGGCCTCGTTGCCGTTGACCAGGTCGTCCGAGAAGATATCGACTTCCATTTCCTCGGCTTCTTCGATCTGGACCTCGAGCGGCACATGGGTGCGTACGAGTTTGACCGCCGGACGCATGCGGGCAAAGAGAGGCACGTACTCGATGATGATCGCCGAGTTCTCAAGACCGTACCAGCGTGCCGGGCTTCCGCAGGCGCGGCGGACGGCGTACTTGATGGCCATCACGCGGTGGTCGTTGCGGTTGATGTCCGTTTCGGGGGCAAGCATCTTGCGCAGCATGCAAAAACGGAAGTCGCCCACGTTGCCGCGTGTCTCGTAGATGGAGTAGGTGTGATGCTGCGGTGGCAGCTCACCCGATGTCATCAAGTCGCCAACGATCTGACGCAGATAGGCGTTGATGCGCTGGTTGACCTTAAAGCCCAGGTCCAGGCGCACGCGGAACAAAAAGTCCGTGCCAAAGGTCTCGACGGAATACTCGTGCGTATAGGGCTCGTCGGTAACGTTCACGTTGATGAACCAATATGCCTTGGCGCGCTTGGGGTGCTTGTCCAGGATGGAATAGAGCACGTCGCGGTCGAGCGTGAGCGGGTCGGGGCTGTTGGTGAGGAACACCAGATTGTCGGCGAGCACGGGGTAGGTCTCGTCGTTGCGCAGGCGGTTGAGCTGATCGATGTACTTGGAGACGGGCAGCAGGATCGTCTGCGTGCGCTCGATGGCGGTGCCGCGGCGCCACACGTACATAAGGCCAAACAGCAGCGAGGCCAGGAAGATCATCACATAGCCGCCGTCAAAGAACATGGTGAGGCACGAGGCAAAGAAGCAGAGCTCGATGGCGCCAAAAAGCAGGGCAAAGACGCAGGCGCCCAGCTTGTGCTTGAGGATGCCGGCGATATAGCTCGTCAAAAGCGTCGTGGTCATGAGCATAGTCACGGTGATGGCGAGGCCGTAGGCGCTCTCCATGCGCTCGGAGTTTTGGAACAGCAGCACGATGAAGATACAGCCGACCCACATGATGTTGTTGACGAGCGGAATATAGAGTTGACCCTTGGTGTCGCTGGGGTAGTGGATGCGCAGATGCGGCATAAGGTTGAGACGCGTGGCCTCGGATACCAGCGAGAACGAGCCGGTGATAAGCGCCTGCGAGGCGATGATGGCCGCTACGGCCGATAGCACGATGGCAAAGGGGCGCAGGGGCTCGGGAAGCATCATGTAGAACGGGTTGACGATGTCCATCGCGAGCATCTGGGGATTGGAGTTGTTGGCGAGCAGCCAAGCGCCCTGACCCAGATAGTTAAGGATGAGGGCCGCCTTTACGAACGGCCAGGATGCGTAAATGTTAGCCTTGCCCACGTGACCCATGTCCGAATAGAGCGCCTCGGCGCCGGTCGTCGACAGGAAGACGAAGCCGAGCACCATGATGCCCGAGTGGTTGATGGGCGAGAACAGGAACATGATGCCGCGGATGGGGTTGAGTGCGCGCAAGATGGACAGGTTGCCGAGCATGTTGAACAGGCCGGCGCCCGCCAGGAACAGGAACCATAGCGTCATGAGCGGGCCGAAGAGCTTGCCGATTGACGAGGTGCCGGCGCGCTGCATGGCAAATAGGCCGCAGATAATGATGATGGTAATAATGATGACGTTGGTCTGGCCGTCGCCCAATAGCGCGTGGCCCCACTCGATGGTGCGCAGACCCTCGATGGCTGTGGTGACCGTGACGGCGGGGGTGAGGATGCCGTCGGCAAGCAGCGCCGCACCGCCGATCATGGCGGGAAGGATCAGCCACGGCGCCACTTTGCGTACGAGACTGAACAGGGCGAAGATACCGCCCTCGTTGTGGTTGTCGGCCCTCATGGCGATTAGCACGTACTTGACCGTGGTTACGAGCGTCATGGTCCAGATGACGAGCGAAAGCGCGCCCAGGATCATGTCCTCGCTGACGGTACCGATGCCGCCGTTGTTGGCGACGATTGATTTCATGGTGTACATAGGGCTCGTGCCGATGTCGCCATAGACGACGCCGAGCGTTACGAGCAACATACCAGCAGAAAGGGGAATGGCTCCATGCCCGCTCTGTCCGTGCTGGTCTTGGAGGTTTGCCTCCAGTTTGTTGTGTGCCACGTGGACTCCCTTAGACATCCGGTTATCTGTCTAGGACAAAAAACTTTATGCCGTCTTTATACATACAAGAGCAGTTTGGCACATCGGGTTATTTTAGACAATAATCCTCAGCTGGGGATTATTTATCTACGCAGGTAGCATTTCAAAGCAGGGGCTTTTAAGCACGTGCTATCTGGGCGATGCCAGCCTTGGCGTTTGCGCGTTTGCCGGCGAGTTCGCAAAAAATCGCGCCGCCGATGATAAGCGCGGCGCCCATCAGGCGGACCGGTGTTATGGCTTCACCCAAAAGGGCGGCTGAGAACACGACCGCCGAAAGCGGCTCGAGGTAGCCGACGACGGCGACGGTCTGAACGGGCAGCTTGGCGACGGCGCTAAAGTAGAGCAGGCAACCAATGCCGGTGTTGACGACGCCGAGCATAGCGACGGCGCGCCAATCAATGCTGGCGGCGACGCCGGCGGACAGGAACGAGGGAGCGCCCTGCGTGATGAGCGTGAGGGCCAGTGCGGTCACAAAGGCGGCGCTCACTTGGAGTGCGGAGTTCTCGAGGCCCTCGATGTGAGGCGCACCCTTGCTGGCGATGACCATCAATGCATAGCAGAAGGCCGAGGCGATTCCACAGACGATGCCCGCAATGGGCATATTGCCGCCTAGACCTTGCGCTGCAATGAGAAAAGCACCGCAGGCGACGGCGATAAAGCCGGCGATTTTGCTGCCGGTCAGCTTTTCGCCAAAAATGAGCGGGGAGAGGGCCATAACGATGATGGGGCCGCAGTAATACAACAGCGAGGAGATACCAACGCCGATCGTCTGATAGGCGCGGAACAGGAAAATCCAGCTGGCGCCCAGCGCGGCGCCCGAGACGATGAGCGCTGCGGCCTCGCGGGGGCGAGACGGAGCCTGCAGGTTATGGCGCTTGGTTATGAAGAGGATGGCGGCAAGGGTGAGAGCGCCCAAAAACGTGCGCAACAGTACGATATCGGAGCTCGGCAGCGCGATGGCAACGGCGATGATGCCGTTGGAGCCAAACAATAGCAATGCTGCTAAGTACGTAAACAATCCGTTGTTCATGTGCTGACATCCCCTCTATATCCGAACATGTTCACTATGGGTGAACTGGCTTTAGAAGAAAAGCGAATATAATGCATGGATAACATGACAAAAACTCATGTAAAGGTGGAGGGGTGCCGTGGAAACGAATATTCAAAAGATGCAGGTTCTGCTCGAGACCGTGCGGGCCGGCAGTTTTACGCGCGCCGCCGAGCGGCTGAGCTATTCGCAGTCGGGCGTGAGCCGCATGGTGGGCGACCTTGAGACCGATTGGGGTTTTAAGGTGCTCGACCGCAGCCGCGAGGGTGTGGTGCTTTCTGCCGATGGGCGGCAGATCATGCCGGCGGTTGAGGCGCTCTGCGAGGAGTTTGGCCGCCTGCAGCGACACGTGGACGAGATGCGTGGGCTCATGCGCGGCAAGATCTGCATTGGTACGTTTTCGAGTGTGGCGACCCACGTGCTGCCACCGGTCATAGCGCGTTTTCGCGCCGATCACCCGGACGTCGATTATGAGTTGCTGATGGGCGATTACTCAGAGATTGAACAATGGGTGGCGGAGGGGCGCTGCGACCTGGGCTTTATCCCGCGTGAGCCCCGAGAAAACGGCATGGCATCACGGTCTTTAGTGTGTGATGAGCTGATGGCGGTGGTGCCGACAGATTCGTTGCTTGCCACGGCGGAGTTCGTCTCTCTTACCGATTTGGCAAGAGAGCAGTTTATTCTGCTGGAACGGGGTACCGATGATGAGATTACGCCGCTATTCCGTCGGGCGGGGCTGGCGGTGCGCTCAAAACTGTCGACTTGGGATGACTATGCGATTATGGCTATGGTCGAGGATGGCCTGGGCGTGAGCATTCTTCCCGCGCTCATCTTGCGTCGCTGCCAGTTCGATGTTGCTGTGCGTCCGCTCGAAGGGCATCCCCATCGGCAGATCAACGCCATATATCGAACGGCCGATGTTTCGCTTGCCGCCGCTCGTTTCCTCGAATACCTCTAAATGCGTGCACGTCGTTATCGCCTTGGGATAAATCTCGAGGTCTTGCTCATTTTATTTTTGAAATTGAACTTTTCGAAATAGCACGGCGTTATACTGCTGCCTAAATTGAACTCAGGTTCAATTCGTGTTGTATAAATTGAACTTTGCCAGCAAGGAGGTTCTAGTGGCCCAAGAGACGTTTAGCGATCGTCTGCGACAGGCTATGTCCGATCGCGACGTTCGCCAGTCGGACGTGATCCGCGCATCGGAGATGCTCGGCAAAAAACTCGGCAAGAGTCAGATGAGCCAATATGTGAGCGGCAAGACGATTCCGCGGCGCGATGTGGCTGAGCTGCTCGCCCGTATTTTGGAGGTCGATGTTACCTGGCTGCTTGCCGGCGACGCCGATCAAGGCGAGGCATCATCACCCCGCAACGATTCCAAGCCCGAACCCCATCCCTCAGCTCAAATTGCAAGGAGCACCACCATGCGTACTTTTTCTAAATCCACCAAGCTCGATAACGTCCTGTATGACGTGCGCGGTCCCGTCGTCGACGAGGCCGCCCGTATGGAGGACGAGGGCGAGCGCATCCTCAAGCTCAATATCGGCAACCCGGCGCCCTTCGGTTTCCGCACGCCCGATGAGGTCATCAAGGACATGCGCCAGCAGCTGCCCGACTGCGAAGGCTATTCCAACTCGCGTGGCCTGTTCTCCGCGCGCAAGGCGATCATGCAGTATTCGCAGATCAAGGGCCTGCCCAACGTTCAGATGGAGCATATCTACACGGGCAACGGCGTGTCCGAGCTCATTCAGCTTTCGATGAACGCGCTGCTCGACAATGGCGACGAGATTCTGATCCCCAGCCCCGACTATCCGCTCTGGACGGCGTGCGCAACCCTTGCCGGCGGTCATCCTGTGCACTATCTGTGCGATGAGCAGGCGGATTGGTATCCCGACCTGGAGGATATGGAGTCCAAGATCACGAGCGCGACCAAAGCCCTCGTTATCATCAACCCCAACAACCCCACGGGCTCGGTCTACCCGCGCGAGGTGCTCGAGGGCATCGTCGAGGTTGCACGCAGGCATCAGCTGATGATCTTTGCCGATGAGATCTACGACCGCCTGTGCATGGACGGCTACGAGCACGTCTCGATTGCCTCGCTCGCTCCTGATCTGCCCTGCGTCACCTTTAGCGGCCTTTCCAAGTCGCACATGATCGCGGGCTATCGTATTGGCTGGATGGTGCTTTCGGGCAACCAGCGCTGCATGAGCGACTTCATCATGGGCATTAACATGCTCTCCAACATGCGCCTGTGCTCCAACGTGCCGGCTCAGTCGATCGTTCAGACGGCGCTCGGTGGCCATCAGTCCGTCAACGACTACATCCGCCCCGGCGGCCGTGTCTACGAGCAGCGCAACTTTGTGTATGAGGCGCTCAACAAGATTGACGGCATCTCGGTGGTTAAGCCGCGTGCGGCGTTCTACATCTTCCCCAAGATGGATGTGAAGAAGTTCAACATTACCGATGACGAGCAGTTCGCCCTTGACCTGCTGCACGAGAAGAAGATCCTGATCACGCGCGGCGGCGGCTTTAACTGGGCTGAGCCCGACCACTTCCGTATCGTGTACCTGCCGCGCATGGAAGTGCTCAAAGAGTCCCTCGAAGACCTCGCCGACTTCTTCGACCATTACCGTCAGAGCTAGTGGGATAGAAGTTCCGCACTATGAAAAGCTCCCTGCAGTTGTTTTGCTGCAGGGAGCTTTCTTGAATCGGCAGACTATATAACGATCCCGTTGCAGTGGTCGATTTCGTGTTGGATGATTTCGGCGGTGTAGCCCGAGAAGTTTTTGATGCGGTGGACGAAGTTCTCGTCCAGATACTCCACCTTAATGCGGCGATAACGGGTACAGGGGCGCTCGCCGGCAAGCGAGAGGCATCCTTCGCTCGTCTGATAGGCATTGACCTGCTCAAGAATTTGAGGGTTGTACATCAACAGCGCCCTGTTGCCGTCCTTTACGCAGATGATGCGTTTGCGCACGCCGATCATATTGGCGGCGAGGCCCACGCACTCGTGCTCATGCTCATGGAGCGTATCTAGGAGGTCCTGCCCAGTCACGGCGTCATCGGGGCCCGCGTCTTCGGAAGGCAGGCGCAAAAAGAACTCGGATTTCATGATGGGCTTAATCATGGCGGGCTCCTCATGTCTTATGCTTTCGTGGACTTTTAATAATAGCGCGGAAGGAAAGCTGCGCGTCCGCGTTACAATCTTTCGACGTTGGACCATGTTGCCAGATTCGTCGTGTGCGGCGTCTGGCGTAAGTCTAGGGCTCATTTTCGCCCTGGACTGTTCCTCTGGGGCGATGCGACTGTCGTTCCAAGAGGAAGGAAATGCATGGGGAGCAAATCTCAGCAACAAGTTCAAGTAGCGCCATCGGCCACTGCGGCGTTTCTCGTCGTAATGTATATTGCAGCCTTTGTCGCCGCGTTTAACGAGAACATTATTAACGTGGCGTTGCACGACATCATGGCGGTCTTTTCGGTGAGCGCTACCACGGCGCAGTGGCTCGTTTCGGGATACATGATCGTGACGTCGATCTTTACGGCCATCATGGCCTTTCTGTCCGGTCGTTTCTCGACGCGCAAGCTGCTGTTTTTCGCATGCGGATGCATGGTCGCCGGAGAAGTCCTGTGCCTGGTCGCCCCGTCGTTTACCGTTTTGCTGCCAAGTCGTATTTTGCAGGCTGCGGGATCGGGCATCTTGTTTCCGCTCATGATGAATGTGGTGCTATCTTGTGCTCCGCGCGAGAAGCTCGGTCTGTATCTGAGCCTGGGCGGTGCCTGCATTACGCTAGGGCCGGCGCTTGGGCCCGTGATTAGTGGTCTTATGTGCACGTTGTTTGGCTGGAGGGCGGTGTTCGTAGTGCCGCTGGTGGGCGGTGTCGTGGTCGCCGCGGCGGCAGCAAAGCTCGTTCGGAATGTCGGAGAGCGCTCGAACACCACGCTTGATATTCTGTCGGTTGTTTTGCTCGCCGCCGGCATTACGGCGTTTGTGTATTCCGTAGGCGAGTTCTCGACCAATGTGATGGCCGGTATCGCGACGCTTTTCGCCGCTGTTGTGGTGCTCGGCCTGTTTGCGGTTCGTCAGCTCAAGCTCAAGCATCCGGTGCTTAACGTGCGTCCCATGGCGAGCGTTCGTTTTTGGCCTGCATGCCTGCTTGTGGTGGTGTCGATGATGACGACGTTCTCGATGAGCGTTTTGTTGCCGCTCTATTTTGAGGGCGCATACGGCATGACCGCACTTGTCGCGGGTTTGCTCATTTTGCCGGCGATCGCCTGCAACGCCGTGACCTCGATTGTGGGCGGACGCGTGATGGATGCCCGTGGTGCGTGGCCGCTGCTGCCGGTCGGCTTTGCCCTGATCGCTGTGGGGCAGACGGCAATCTCGATGACCGCGGCAAGCATGAACATCGGCGTTGTCGTGCTGCTGGCCGTTGTGGTGTATGCCGGCGTCGGTTTGGTACTGAGCCCCTCGCAGACCGCCGGTTTGGAGACGCTTCCCGCCGCTGAGCATCCTCACGGAACGGCATTGCTTAACACGTGGAACATGATTGCCGCGTCGTTTGGTCCGTCGCTGTTTATCGGCCTGCTTTCGAGTTCTGCGGTGGCTGCTGGCGCCGCAGGCGTTGCGTCGGACGTTGCCCAGGCGATAGGATTTGCAGCCGCCGTGCGCGTGGCGGCCGTGATTGCCGTTGTCGGGTTCGCGGTGTCGCTGGTGTACGCTCGCCGCGAGTCGCACATGTCGCATTAATGTGTGCACATAGATTCTGCAGCTAGATTGGATGGCGACACCATAAACTAATGGACGTTTTGCCGAGAGGCATGAATGTATAAAGCGCAAAGAGTGCGCGACGGGCCCCGCGAATGGGGCGATGATGCCCGAGAGGGCCAAGAAGGAGTCTCATGTCTGAGAACGAAGAGATCATGAACGAGACCGAGAACGAGACCATGGCTGCCGAGGTCGAGGCAGTCGAGACCGTGGAGACCGAAGCTGCCGAGGTTGAGGCTGCTGACGAGGTTTCCGCCGAGGAGGCCGAGGTTGTCGAGGCCGCCGCTGATTACGATGACGAAGAGCTGATGGACAAGATGCAGAAGGCCGCTCGCCTGCTGCGTAGCCGTCGCTTTGCTATTTCCAAGGAGGAGGAGGCCAAGGCCGAGCGCATGGCGAACATCGAGCGCGCCATCAAGCTTCTTGACCTCAAGCCCAAGATGGAGCAGAAGGAAATGTCCGACCTGCTGGGCATGCGCCTTCGTGAGCTCGATGGCCTGATGGCCGAGGCCGAGGCTGCCGATCTGGTCGGCCGCATCGACGACGCCGAGGGCGATATGCGCAAGATCGTCGTCTTCGCTGCCGAGGATGCCGCCGAGGGCCTGGTCGAGCTTGCCAACAAGAAGGAGAAGCTCCTGCCCGAGCTTTCTTACGAGGAGGCCACCGAGCTGATGGCCGCTCTCGATAAGGTTATCGCTCCGCTCGTCGCCATGGGCCTGGACGAGGACCGCGGTCCTCGCGGCGGCCGTGACGATCGCGGTGGCCGTGGTGGCGACCGTGGCGGCCGCGGCGGCTTTGGCGATCGCGGTGGCCGTGGCGGCGACCGTGGCGGTCGCGGTGGCGATCGCGGTGGCCGTGGCGGCTTTGGTGACCGTGGCGGCGACCGCGGCGGTCGCGGCGGCTTTGGCGGCAACCGTGGTGGCTATGGCGATCGCGGTGGCAACCGTGGCGGCTTCGGCGGCAACCGTGGTAACGACCGTGGCGGTCGCGGTGGCGATCGTGGCGGCCGCAACGGCGGCGGCTTCCGCGGCAACCGCTTTTAGGGGTTACGCGGTTCTACGAACCGCGTAACTAGTTGACGCTGCAAACCCGCCAGAGCGGCAATCTGCCTTTCAACTTCGGCGGCATGATCGAAAGATCAATGCCGCCTCGTTTCAAGGCACCTTGCTCGCTCTGGCGGGTTTTCGCTGTCGGTACCAAGACATCGGCGTTGCCTTAATCCAGGTCTGCCAAAAAGTAGTCATTGGGGACGTTCTTAAACGACTACATAGCATGAGAGTGGACAATCTCCCGGTTTGAGCCTGCACTCAAGCTCAAAGTGGGAGATTATCCACTCTCATTTGTTCTGTGTCCGAAAATTCACGCTCGTTTCTACTCTGCCTACATTTGGAGGAAGAGCTCGTGGAGGCAGGCGTCGTCGTCGAGCTCGGGGTGGAAGGTTACGCCGAGCTGGTTGCCCTGGCGGGCGGCGACGATGCGGCCATCGACCTCTGCCAGGGCCTTGGCGTCGCCGTGGACCTCGACGATGCGGGGCGCACGGATAAACGTCAGCGGCACCTCACCGTCGATGCCGGCTACCTGCCCCTTGGTTCGAAAGCTGCCGAGCTGTCTGCCGTAAGCATTGCGCTCAACGAGCACATCCATGGTTGCCAAGCGCGGCGTCCCCTTATCGTCGTGGGCGGCAAGATCGCGCGCCAACAGAATCAAGCCGGCGCAGGTGCCCAGGACGGGCATGCCCTCAACAATGCGGGTGCGAAGCTCATCGAGCATACCAAGCTCGGCAAGTAACTTGCCCTGAACGGTGGACTCGCCGCCGGGGAGGACCAGGCGGTCAAAGTTCTGCTGCAAATCGGCCGCCTGCCTCATCTCGATACAACGTGCGCCCAGCTCGGACAGTCTTGCCTCGTGCTCGGCAAAAGCGCCCTGGACCGCCAGCACGGCGACCGTTTGGTCTGCATAATCGCTCATGTGCGATCCTTTCTGCTGGACTAGCGCCCGCGCTCCTCCATGATGATCTCGATTTCGTCGGCGTTGATGCCCACCATGGCCTCGCCCAGGTCCTCCGAAAGCTCGGCGATGAGCTTGGCGTCGGTGAAGTTTGCCACGGCCTTGACGATGGCGGCGGCGCGCTTGGCGGGGTCGCCGCTCTTAAAGATGCCCGAGCCAACAAAGACGCCCTCGGCGCCCAGCTGCATCATCAGCGCGGCGTCGGCGGGGGTCGCGACTCCGCCGGCGGCAAAGTTTACGACGGGGAGCTTGCCCGTGGCATGGACCTCGCGCACCAGCTCGACCGGAACCTGCAGCTGCTTGGCTGCCTCAAAGAGCTCGTCGTCGCGCAGGGCAACAACGTCGCGGATCTGCTTTTGGATCTTGCGCATATGGCGCACGGCCTGAACGACGTCGCCCGTGCCCGGCTCGCCCTTGGTGCGAATCATCGTGGCGCCCTCGGCAACACGGCGCAGTGCCTCGCCCAGATCGCGGGCGCCGCAGACAAACGGCACGTCAAACTGGGTCTTGTCGATGTGGTAGACATCGTCGGCAGGGGAGAGGACCTCGGACTCATCGATGTAATCGATCTCGATGGCCTGCAGGACCTGCGCCTCGACAATGTGACCGATGCGGCACTTGGCCATAACGGGGATGGAGACGGCCTCTTGGATGCCCTTGATCATCTTGGGGTCGCTCATGCGCGACACACCACCTGCGGCGCGGATGTCGGCCGGGATGCGCTCGAGAGCCATGACGGCGCAGGCGCCTGCCTCCTCGGCGATGCGTGCCTGCTCGGGCGTGGTAACGTCCATGATGACGCCGCCCTTGAGCATCTGCGCGAGCTCGCGATTGAGCTTGACGCGATCGGCCTTGTTGGTCTGTTCTGCCATGGTTGCTCCCTTGGTTGGCATGTGCATTGCTTGACGGAACATCCTATCGGGGAGCTGGGTATGGCGAAATAATCAGTTTTCGAGATAATTACAAGGTCAGACTAATACCAGATTGAATGACTTAATAAGGTCAGGTGACAAATTCATGCTTGACTACAATTTGGAAAACCGCGGCGAGGCATCGCTTTATGAGTATGTTTACCAGCAAATTCGAGATGATATCGTTGCTGGACGTATTGCGGCGGGGGAACATCTGCCGTCTAAGCGAGCCTTTGCCAGTCATCTGGGAATTAGTGTCATTACAATCGAAAATGCATATAGCCAGTTGCTTGCCGAGGGCTATATTTGCTCAAAGCCGCGCCGTGGTTACTACGCGTGCGAGCTTCCCGATGCACCGGTTTTGGCTTCGGCTGCGGAGGGCATCGACCGAGATGACGCCTCCGTGGGCCCCAGCGCGTATGATGTCAACGGACAGGTCGAGCGATTCGATGCGCTCTCTCCTTCCGCTTTGGAGGCGGCGCGGCTTTGGCAAAGCGCGCTACGGGCGACGCTGGCATCCGAAGACGAACGCGAAATCTTTTCGACCGCGCCGGCACAGGGCACCGCTCGGCTACGACGCGCAATTGCTCACCATCTGCGCGGGACAAGGGGCATGAATGTCGACCCCGACAACATCGTTATCGGTGCGGGCGCCCAGCTGCTCGATACCATGTTGGTTCAGTTGCTTGGCGCGGACAAGGTGTATGCCGTCGAGGATCCAGGCTATTTGCGCTTGACGCGCATCTATCAGGTCATGGGTTGCGAAGTGCGGCATGTCCCGTTGGATGCTGAGGGCGTGGACTTGAGCGCGCTGCAGAAAACCGGGACCGATGTCCTTCACCTGATGCCGTCTCATCAGTATCCGACCGGTCTTGTGACGAGCATTGCGCGTCGCTATGCGCTGCTGAGCTGGGCCGCCGAGCGGCCAGGTCGGTATCTCATCGAAGATGACTTTGATTGTGAGTTTCGCCTTGCCGGCAAGCCGATTCCCGCGCTCGCGTCGATCGATGCCGCCCAGTCGGTTATCTACACCAACACGTTTTCGAAGAGCCTTTCATCGGCGTTACGTTTGGCGTACATGGTGCTGCCCGATGAACTAATGGAGAGGTTTAAACGCAACCTTGGTTTCTACGCCTCGTCGGTAAGTTCTGTTGATCAGGTTGCCTTGGCGCGTTTGCTGGAATCGGGTGATTACGAGCGACATGTGAACCGCGTGCGCGTTCGTGCTCGTGGGGCGCGTGATGGCCTGGCGGCGCTTGTACGGAAAACGTTTCCGGCAGGGGAAGTCTCGATCGAGCATGCAGACGCGGGCCTTTACTGTATCGTGGTTGCGGAGCGTGGAATGGGCGGAAGCACTTTTGCACGGGCCCTCACGCGCTCGAGCATCCCTTTTATCGATATCGGTGGCTGTTTTTGGTGTGCCGATGGCGCATCTGTCCCTGAAAACTCAACTCAAATTCTTGTTCAGTATGACGATCTGAGTCCAAAAGTACTAACTACCTTGGAATTGCAGCTAATGGGGGGGCACTCTGCAACCTAAGTGAGTAGACTTTTAGCACTTTGGCGACCAGGCAGTTTTGTAACAAGCTATCTACCTGCGGTTTTGAAAAGCAGGATGACCGGCCTGATCGGGATGTTCAAAAAAGTCTACTCACTTGCCGCGCAAAGCTCCTGCATGAGAAAAAAAATGGGGTTTTCAACAGGGCTTCGTCCAGCTCTTGGCAAGCTTTTGGCCAGTTGGGGAGGGATGTTGAAAACTCGGCAGTCCGTTCGGCGCCATTTTTGGTGCGTTCGCGCCAATGCGTGACTGACTGGGTTGAAATCCGTGTTTTCCTGTGCCTATGAAAGATCTACTTTGTGATATATCGGCTTTTAGGTACTGGCGTTTGCCTCCTCAAGTCCGCGCTTTGTGTCCGCCTCTTCCACGACCGGAAGAAGACCGGCAGCGATATGATCTCGCCCGCAACCCGACGGCTAAGGTTGCGCTCGGCTTTCCGTTGTATACGTTGGTTCGAACGAGAAACAAGCGGACTTGCCCTGCCGGCATGAGGCAGCGGCTGTTTCTTGGTGAGCTTCCCGGGGAATCCGTGCTGGAAACGGAGCATGGGTTTTTGATTACGTCTCCTCTACTGACGGCATTCATCATGTTGCGGCATCTGACGGATCTTCAGCTTCTTTTGGTATTGGCGGAGATGTGTGGCTTGTTTGCGGTGTGCGCCCTGCCGGCGGCACTTGAGGCGGAGCTTTCGCGTGCAATTGATTCGGGCGCGATTTCGACAACGTTCGGTTGGGTGCGCTGCCCGTCCGAGGACGGCACCGCCTCAAATTTATGGCGTCGAG
Organism: Collinsella aerofaciens; assembly: GCF_902364355.1. Taxonomy (GTDB): domain Bacteria; phylum Actinomycetota; class Coriobacteriia; order Coriobacteriales; family Coriobacteriaceae; genus Collinsella; species Collinsella aerofaciens_AF. Next base: position 76,635 of record NZ_CABJDK010000008.1, on the reverse strand, counting down.
ACGCTTTGGTTTTGGGCGGAGACCTTGACCGTTTTTGTTCAGATGTTTGCGGGATGCGTTACGGCAATAGATTTATAGCGGTATCGCAACTCGTTCCATTGGGTGCCGCGTCGCCTTTTGAGGTCGAGGCGTATTTGCTACTTGCACTGCCGCGATCCCTGGGAGGCGAAGGTTTTTGCGGCATAGAGCTCAATGTCGAAGTGAGGCTAGGTGCAAGTGCTCGAGCGATTGCGGGAAAGTCCCGCGTCTTTATCGACCTGCTTCTGTCTTCGCCGGACGGAGCGCGACAGGTGGCCATTGAATGTCAGGGAAAGGCCTCGCACGGGCGCGCAGGGGACGGCTTGCGTGACGCCGATCGCATGACGGCGCTTCAGGCTATGGGCTACGATGTGCTTCTCCTGACACATGGGCAGATATCCGATAAGGATAGATTCCATGCGATCGTTAAGGCCATATGCAGGATGCTCGATGCTGAATATCGTGATAAAAGCTCAGATGAGCAAAGGGCTGAGACATTACTCCGGTCTGAACTATTCGTTGACTGGACAAAATTGGGAGTAATTGACGGAAAGATGCCCGTTAGACACAAAACAGCTCGATCGTGGACGGCTGCGGTTCTAAGTGAGTAGGCTTTTGGCACTTTGGCGACCAGGCCGTTTTGAAACAAGTCATTTACCTGTGACTTTATAAAGCAATACGGATGGTCTGCTCGGCAAGTTTCGAAAAGTCTACTCACTTAGTTTTTGACGAGAGACCGATGCCGAAGATAGCTCTATTTCAGGGCGTTTACGAGTTCTCGAGACACGAAAAAAGGCCCGAACCATGCAGTCCGGGCCTTATGAAGCTAGAGATTATCTCTCAGGCTGCTGGCTTAGCCAAAGTAGCGCTTGAGCAGGCCGGCGAAAGCCTTGCCGTGGCGAGCCTCGTCGCGAGCCATCTCGTGCACGGTGTCGTGAATGGCATCGAGGCCAGCGGCCTTGGCGCGCTTGGCAAGATCGGTCTTGCCGGCGGTGGCGCCGTTCTCGGCCTCAACGCGCATTTCGAGGTTCTTCTTGGTGGAGTCGGTCACGACCTCGCCCAGGAGCTCAGCGAACTTGGCGGCGTGCTCGGCCTCCTCGTGGGCAGCCTTCTCCCAGTACAGGCCGATCTCGGGATAGCCCTCGCGATGAGCGACGCGAGCCATGGCCAGGTACATACCGACCTCAGAGCACTCGCCCTCAAAGTTGGCGCGCAGATCGGCAACGATGTCCTCGGAGACGCCCTCCATCTTGGCGACGCCCACGACGTGCTCGGCAGCCCACTCGAGCTGGCCCTCCTCCTGCTTCAGGAAGCGAGAGCCGGGAACGCCGCACTGGGGGCACTTGAAATCCTCGGGCAGCTGGTCGCCGTCGAACTCTTCCACATAACCGCAAACGGGGCAAACAAACTTCATGATTCGATCCTTTCGATCGATGGCGATGGTGCGCTCGTCCGGTCCCGTAAGGGCCCTCTCCGGACGTGCGTCTTGACGAGTTCTATTATCCATAAATGCAACCAAATGTGAAGCCTATTAGGAATGATTTTTAATAAAATAATTTTGAGATATGAAGATGTTGATTGATTAACGGTTTGCAAGTCATATACGGACGCCGCTGAGTACAATCGGGCGAGCAAATGTTGACCTATCAACAAATGAAGGAGTTTCCTTTATGCATCTAGCCCGTCGTGCCTGGTGCCGAACATATCAGACGGTTTTTCGCATTGCATTGCCAATCCTGCCCTATACCGAGCCACGCATTTTAGAGCATGCCGAGGATGTGCCCGCGGTGCTTCAAAAGCGCTCGATCCAGAAGGTCCTTATCGTGACGGATCCCGGCATTGCCCGTCTGGGGCTCACGGCACCGCTCGAGACGGCGCTCGCATCCAAGGGGATTGGCGTTTCGGTCTATGCCGAAACGCGTGCAAACCCCACGGTCTCAAACGTGGAGGAAGCGGCGTCCCTGTACCGAGAGAGCGCCTGCCGGGCCATTATCGGCTTTGGCGGAGGATCAGCCATGGACTGCGCCAAGGGCGTGGGCGCACGTATTGCGCAGCCAAACAAGCCCATCAACAAGATGCGCGGCCTGCTGCGGATTCATCGTCGCCTGCCGCTGCTCATTGCCGTCCCTACCACGGCAGGCACGGGAAGCGAAGTCACACTCGCGGCGGTTATCACCGATGACGAGACGCACTACAAGTACCCCATTAACGACTTTGTGCTTATCCCGCGCTTTGCGGTGCACGACCCCGAGTTTACACGCGGCCTGCCCGCCTCCATTACGGGGCAGACGGGCATGGATGCCCTGACGCATGCCGTCGAGGCCTTTATCGGCCGTAGCACCACGCCCTACACGCGCAAGATGGCGCGTCAGGCGGTCCAGCTCATCCACGACAATTTGCCCGAGGCTTATGAGCATGGCGACGACATGCGCGCTCGTCGCAATATGCTTTCGGCGGCGTATAAAGCGGGTGTTGCATTTACCCGCTCCTATGTCGGATACGTGCATGCCATCGCGCACAGTCTGGGCGGCCGATACGGAATTCCGCACGGTTTGGCCAACGCGATCATCCTGCCGCACATGCTTTGCGCTTATGGTGACGCCGCCGCCCCCAAGCTTGCCGATCTTGCTCGCATGGCCGGTATCGCGCCGGCTAACGCGCAGGACAGTCTTGCGGCCGAGGCCTTTATCGATTGGGTCGACCGCATGAATGCCGCCTTGGGCATTCCCAAATATGTGACGGGCATTCGCCGCTCCGATATTCCGCAAATGGCGGCCCATGCCGATGCCGAGGCCAATCCGCTATACCCCGTTCCACTTTTGATGGACCGTTTGGAGCTCGAGCGTATGTACGAGGTCGTCGCGGGTGGTATGTTTGAGGATGAGAACTAGGAGGGCCCATGAACACCGAGGAAATCGCGCGCATTGTCGGCGAACAGCGCGCCTACTTTAAGACGCGCGCCACGTTTGATGTCGATGCTCGACGTCGCGCCCTCGTGCGCCTGCGCGAGGCGGTGCGGGCACACGAGACCGATATTGCCCATGCGCTCAAGACCGATTTGGGAAAGTCGCATGACGAGGCCTATATGTGTGAGATCGGCACCTCGCTTTCCGAGATTCGTCATCAGATTGCGCATGTGGCTCGATGGAGCCGTCCGTGCCTGCGTCCGTGTGACCTCGCCAACGCCGTGAGTGTGTGCAAAACGCAAGCCGTGCCCTATGGCGTCACGCTCATTATGGCGCCCTGGAACTACCCGTTTTTGCTAACGCTCGAGCCGCTTGCCGGCGCCCTTGCCGCGGGCAATACCGTGGTCATCAAGCCGAGTGCCTATGCTCCGGCATCGAGCGCGGTGCTCAGGCAGATTTGCGAGGAAGCATTTGATCCGCGCCTGGTGACGGTCGTCGAAGGCGGGCGTGCCGAGAATGAGGCGCTGCTCGACGAGAGCTGGGACAAGATTTTCTTTACCGGTAGCGTTCCGGTCGGCAAGCTCGTCATGGAGCGCGCAAGTAAAAACCTGACGCCCGTGACGCTTGAGCTGGGCGGAAAGAGCCCCTGCATTGTGGATGCCACGGCAAACTTAAAAGTCGCGGCACGGCGCATCGCCTTTGGTAAATGGCTCAACGTGGGGCAGACCTGCGTGGCGCCCGACTACCTGCTGGTCGATACGCGCGTACACGATGAGCTGTTGGGCCTCATCAGGGAGGAGACTCGTCGCATGTTTGGCGAGCATCCGCTCGACAACGAGGATTACGGTCATATCGTCAACGCCAAGCATTTTGCGCGCGTGCGCGGGCTGATCGACCCCGACAAGGTTGTGCTGGGAGGCACGGCGCGCGAGTCGTCGCTCAAGATTGAGCCGACGATCCTAGACGGCGTGGCGCCTGAGGACGCCGTGATGCAGGAAGAGATTTTCGGTCCCATCTTGCCGGTGCTGACGTTTGAGAGCCTGGATGAGGCCGAGGCGTTTATTGCAGATCGTCCGACGCCGCTAGCTCTGTATATCTTTAGCCAGGACCATGCGGCTCAGCAACGCTTTGTGCGCTACGTGCCCTTTGGCGGCGGCTGCGTTAACGACACGATCATGCACTTGGCTACGAGCCATATGGGCTTCGGCGGCATGGGTGCGAGCGGTATGGGCCAGTACCATGGCCGCGAGAGCTTCGATACGTTTAGCCACAAGAAGAGCATCGTGAACAAGGCAACGTGGCTGGACGTGCCGTTCCGCTACGCCCCTTATGAGAGCTGGAAGCACAAGTTCGTGCGCATGTTCGTGCATTAGAAAGTGGCAGGTAATACGAACAAATGTTCCTATTACCTGCCATTTACGTTAGACTACTGCTATGGGGTACGGATGGGCCAACTCCCTTTAGAAGGGAATTGGTATGAACGTAAGCGATGTTATTTCGTTACTGGCGTTGTTAATCGCGGCTATCGAACTCGGCCTGTTTATCGGCCGAATGAAATAGCCGCCCCCGCGTAAGCGAAGACGGCCACTTCTCACGATGTAAACGTGCACTGGAGTTGGCAAGACCCTCTGCAACGGGTGCCATCCGTGCCTCTATCTTATCTGCAAGCGCTCTGTCTCGCAAGCGTTGCGGCAAATGGGCGAAAGGTGCGAGCGGGTGAAATTTTGTCCGCACGGGCCCGTAAGCTTCTCAGTAAGGTTAAGTGCCGGTTTATTCGGCCGTTAGGGGAGTTGCTATGTACGAGCCTTCACGTGTTCTTCTGTCGTTTCACATCGCAGGATTTCAATATGCCGACGGCGCTTTGGTCCTAGGCGATCTTAAAGCGGGCGATAAACTGACGCTGTGTGCCGAGCGCGATAATCCTCATGACCCCGAGGCAGTTGCGATCTACTATGGCAAGACCAAACTTGGCTACGTTCCAGGAAACGAGGTCGGCCCACTGTCCTTGATGATGTATTACGGCCACGAGGACGTATTTGAGGCCCGTGTGCAACAGGTTGCCCCCGAGCGCAGCCCGTGGCATCAGGTGCGCGTTGGGCTCTATGTGGTGGATGCTCGCTAGTCGGCAATGGAGGCTGCCATGTTTGACGACGACCTGTTCGATTTGACGGACGATCCGTTTGAGTGGGATATGCTGCTCGATGACGATGAGCTGGAGCAGGATCGCAAAAAGCAAAAGGATAAGAACACCCAGGATAAAGGTTCGAATAAAAAGGACAAGCGCCGCCGAGGTCTGTTCGGCGGGCTCTTTGGGTAACTGTCGCATCGCTGCGTCTGTATACTAGGCACGTGTTAGACGCGTTGCGAAATGAGGACAGAGACGATGATGTGGTTTACCGCCGACCTGCACCTGGGCGATACGAATATCTTGCACGATATGGATCGGCCGTTTGATTCGGTCGAGGAGATGAACCGCAAGGTCATCGATGTCATCAACGAGTGCGTGGCTGCGAACGACCTCCTCTATATCCTGGGGGACTTTACGTATCGATTGCCCATGGCGGAAGCGGTGCGCCTGCGTAAACGAATCGAATGCCAGAACATAACGCTCATCCGTGGCAACCATGACGGTGATTGGGAAGATCCCGACGTACCGCAGATTTGGGATGAGGTACGCGATTACCTGGAGATTGCTCCCGGCTATGCCAAGGGCCATCGTCTAGTTATGAGCCATTACCCCATGCTCAGCTGGAATGGCAAGGCGCGCGGCGCCATCATGCTGCACGGGCATATCCACAGCAGGGGAGACCGCACCAACGCGCGCAACCGCGATCGCGAGCGCCCTATCTTTCGCTATGATGTCGGTCTCGATGCCAACGATTACAAGCCCGTTAGCCGCGACCAGATCCTGGGCTTCTTTGGACTCTAGCTGTAAGTGCGGGTAGAATGAACGCGCCGCGCGGATGGTCTGCACGGCGCGTTTTAGTAGGAGCGATGATTCCATGAGGGCTATCCAGCGCATTAACCACAACGCTGCCATCTGCGAAGATGGCGCGGGGCGTCAACTTATCGCGCTGGGTCGTGGTATCGGCTTTGGCGATATGCCGCATGAGGTCGACCTGGATGTCATCACGCGTACCTTTTACGGCATCGATTCAAAGTACCTGGCGTTTATCGATGAGGTCGACCCCGAGGTGCTGGAGTTTTCTGCTCAGCTGGCCGATATCGCGACCGGACAGCTTTCGTACGAATTGAGTCCTAACCTTCCCATTACATTGGCAGACCATATTCAGTTTGCCATTAAGCGTGCCCGCGAACACATGGTGGTGTCGTTGCCGCTTGAGCGCGATCTTGAGCAGCTGCATCCCATCGAATACCGCTTGGGCGAGCTGGCTGTTCGCGGTATCCAGAAGAGCTTTCATGTGCGCATGCCCCGAAGCGAGGCCGCGGGCATTGCCATGTCGATTGTCAACGCATCGGTTAAGCCGAGCGAGCGGCGCGTGCTTGCCGAGCAGCACGAGGAGCGACTGCTCGATATGACGGTCGCGATTATTCAAGAAGAGTTGGGTGTGACGGTCGATCGCTCGTCGTTCGCCTTTGCCCGCTTTGCCACTCATGTGCGCTATCTGCTCGACCGCGTGGCAAAGAAAGAGCCGATCGATACCGAGAACTCCGGTCTTTACGACGTGCTCGTGGAGCAGTATCCGGCGGCATCGCGTTGCGCTCACCGTGTCGACGATCTGATTCAAGAGACCTTTGGCGAGCCATTGGCCCAAGAGGAGCTCGTCTATCTGATCATGCATGTGAATCGCGTGGCTTCTGTCCACTCGGATAAATAGGCTCTCTGGTATTTCCTTTCCGTCATGGCGACCGTTCGCGGGTCGTTTGCTACCGTTCGTCGGTAATCTGAGCCGCAACGAACGCATCTGCCGCATATACTCCCCGTGTGTTGGGTGTTACTCACGGCGCAGCTCCGAGAGGCACTACCGATTCTGCCGAGGCCATAATTGGGTCTCTGTCGGTTGTGCGCGGGGCTTTTTCATGTCGATCCACCCGGGAATCACATGCAAATCAATCTCTTGCCAACTGATGTCGCGCGCTGCGCAGGCGCGAGCGGAATTGTGCGTCTTGGTGCCGTGAAGTCCCACGGCCTTTAGTTGGAAGAGAAGGGATTCGACATGGCTGTCGATAACAAGAAGATTGCCGAGGACGTGCTTGCTGCCGTCGGCGGCGCCTCCAATGTGACGAACGCGACGCACTGCATGACCCGCCTGCGTCTGAACCTCAAGGATCAGTCCATTCCCAATGACGATGAAGTAAAGAAGATCAAGGGCGTGCTGGGTGCACAGTGGTCTGGCGGCCAGTATCAGGTCATCATTGGCCAGAACGTGCCGAAGGTCTATGACGCCGCCATTGCGCTGGGCGTCAAGGGCGAAGGCTCCATTGACGAGAACCTCGATGACGGCACCAAGGAGCCACTGACGGTCAAGACTGCGGGCAAGAAGGCCCTTAACTACCTGTCCAAGACAATGTGCATGACGATCCCCATTATCATGGGCGCCGCCATGTTCCGCACACTTGCCGTACTTTGCGGCGACGGCATGCTCGGTATCTGGTCTGCAGATTCTGACATCTACAACTTCTTCTACAACTGGATTTACAACGCCGGCTATTATTTCCTCCCTGTCTATCTGGGTTGGGCTGCCGCAAAGCAGCTCGGCTGCAGCCAGCCGCTCGGCATGATGCTCGGCGGCGTGCTCATTGCCCCCGAGTTCATGACGTTGGTCAACGCCGCTGCGGATTCTGGTGCTACGACCACGATGGTTTACGGCGTGCTCCCGGCTCAGCTGAACAACTATTCTGCGACCGTGCTTCCCATGCTGCTGTCTATGCCGGTGCTGATGGTCGTCGAGAAGTTCATGAAGAAGATCATCCCCGACATGCTCTCCACGGTGTTTGTGCCCGTGTGCACCATGGCTGTGATGACCCCCGTTTCCCTGTGCGCCCTAGCTCCGATTGGTTCCATTCTGGGCGACCTGGTCGGCAACTTTATGTTCGGCCTCGGAAACGCTGGCGGCATCGTCACGATCCTCTCCCTCGTCGCCATTGCCGCGCTTTGGGAGTTCCTGGTTATGACCGGTATGCACCAGGTTCTGATTGCCCTCGGCATTGTGCAGGTGCTCACCTCAGGGTCTGACTCCTGCGTTATGGTCGCGGGTGCTATCGCTCAGTTCGCCACGTGGGGCATGGCCTTCGGTGCCTTCCTGCGCCTTAAGGAGGTCGACGAAAAGGGCGCTATGCTTGGTTTCTCGCTCTCCGGCATTGTCGGTGGCGTGACGGAGCCCGCGCTGTATGGCTGCGGCTTTAAGTATACTCGCTGCCTGGGTGCCATGGTCGCGGGCGGCGCTATCGGCGGCCTGATCGCGGCTCTCACTAATGTGACCACGTATGTTTTGGGCGCAACTAATATCCTAGGTATTACAGGTTATGTTGCAGGCGGAACTGCTAATCTCGTATGGGGCTGCGTTGCATCGGGCACTGCATTTGTTGCCGCCGCTGCCATCGCCTACTTCTTTGGCTTTACCAAGGAGCAGCTCGACGAAGACGCTGCTGCCGCCAAAGCCTAAAGCATCCGTTCGGTAGGACAATTATCTGGGGCACTTGGCTGCGCTTCAAGTGTCCCTTTCCGTAGATGGGGGTCAATATGAAGCAATTGCTCATTCGTGCCGACGATATCGGTTATTCGTATGCCGTTAACCTGGGGATTGCCCGCAGTATCAATGAGGGCCTGGTGCGCTCGGCGGGACTTATGCCCAATATGCCCGAGGCCGAGCGTGGCTGGTCGCTCGTGGCGGATGTCGGCATTGCGGTGGGTCAGCATACCAACGTGTGCCTGGGCAAGCCGTGTGCCGACCCGGCGCTCATTCCGAGCATGCTCAACGAGAACGGCGAGTTCCATAGCAGCCGTACCTTCCGCGATCATTTTAAGCGCGGCGAGGAGTTGATAGACTTCGACGAGGCCTGCATCGAGATCCGCGCGCAGCATGACCGCTTTGTCGAGATCGTGGGCCGCGAGCCCGATTACTTTGAGGCCCATGCCGTCATGAGCAAAAACCTTAACCGAGCGATCTCGGCGGTTGCTCAGGAGCTGGGCCTTAAGGAGCAAAAGGCGAGCTTCGACCCCGCGGCTGTGGTGCATTGCGGAGATACTGATCTGCGCATGGTGATGCGCTCGATGGAGCCGGGCTACGAGCCCAAAGAGGCAATCATGCAGACGGTTCGCGAGATGGTGGACGGCGAGACGGTCGTCTTTGTGTGCCATCCGGGCTATCTCGATCGTTTTATCTTGGAGAACAGCTCGCTCACGACCGACCGCACCAAGGAAGTCGATGCGCTGATTGACCCCGAGCTTCGCACTTGGCTTGAGTCTCAACCTGATCTTCGCCTGATCGACTACCGCGACCTGTAAGGACCCAAGTCACCACAAAGGGGACAGTCGCCTTTGTGGTGGTTCTGGCGCCGTTGCCATTATGGCGGCGGCGTCTTTTTTGTCCGTGCGGCGCGGTAGAGTGTAGGCGGTTGAAATTTGCGTCCATCGAGGAGCTGCCATGAACGAGATCAAGTGCCCGCATTGCGGCGAAGTTTTTAAGGTCGATGCGTCCGGTTATGCGGATATCGTCAAGCAGGTGCGCGATGCCGAGTTCTCGCGCGACCTGGATGAGCGCGTGAAGGCGGTCCAGCGCGAGGGCGAGCAGGCACTGGAGCTTGAGCGCTCGCGCTCGACGGCTGCTTTGCAAAAGGCAGAGTCTCAGCGCGACGCTCAGCTTGTCGAGCAGAAGAATGCTGCAGCTCAGCAGCTGGCGCAAGAGGTTGCCAAGCGCGACGCTGAGCTTGCCGAGCTGCGCGCCAAGCTCGAAGGCGCTGCCGCAGAGCGCGAGAGTGCAAGTCAGCGCGCGGCGGTTGAGGCCCGTTCCGATGCTCAAAAGGAGAATGCCGAGCTTCAGCGCGAGATCGACAATTTACGTGCGCAGTTGGAGCGCAAAGATGATGAAGCCAGGCTTGCCGAGGCGGCGGCACGCAATGCTGCTCAAAACGACCTGTCCGCGCGCGACGCTCAGATTGCCGAGCTGCAGGCCAGGCTCGCCGCGGCGGACAAGGCCCAGGAGATGGCGCTTGCCGCTGCCGCGGCAGAGTCGCAGCGTGAGCTCGATGCCGCTCGCAGCGAGGCCGAGCGCGCGCTTACTGACTATCGCGCGAAGGTGCAAGAGAAGTTTTCCGCCGCAAGGGCTCAGTCTGAGCAGGAGGCCGAGGGTCTGCGTGCGAAGCTGCGCGAGCAGGAGCTGATGGCAAAAATGAGCCTGTCTGAGGCGGTCGCCGCGGCGGAGCGTGAGCGTGATGAGGCGCGTGCCAAACTGACGAGCGAGCTGGCAGTGCGCGATTCGCGCGAGGAACAGGCCAAGGCGGCACACGAGCTCGAGCTTGCGCAGGCCAAACGTGCGAGCGATGATCTGATTCGCTACAAGGATGAAGAGATCGAGCGCCTTAAGGATATGAAGGTTCGCCTGTCCACCAAGATGGTGGGCGAGTCGCTCGAGCAGCACTGCGAGACCGAGTTCAACCGTCTGCGCATGACGGCGTTTCCCAATGCGTACTTCGAGAAAGATAACGATGCGTCCGAGGGCACCAAGGGCGACTTTATCTTCCGCGAGTGCGACGCGAGCGGCAACGAGGTCATCTCAATTATGTTCGAGATGAAAAACGAGAATGACGAGACCGCGACCAAGCATAAAAACGAGGACTTCTTTAAGAAACTCGATCACGATCGTCGCCAGAAAAGCTGTGAGTACGCGGTGCTCTGCACGCTGCTCGAGCCCGAGAGCGAGCTCTACAACGCGGGAATCGTGGACGTGAGCTATCGCTACGAGAAGATGTATGTGATTCGCCCGCAGTTCTTCATTCCCATCATTACGCTGCTGCGCAATGCCGCCATGGGTTCGCTTCGCTATAAGCAGGAGCTGGCGGAGTACAAGCAGCAGAATATCGATGTCACGAACTTCGAAGCCAAGATGGAGAAGTTCAAGAACGATTTCGGCCGCAACTACGAGATCGCGAGCCGCAAGTTCCAAACGGCAATCGATGAGATCGACAAGACGATTAGCCATCTGCAGAAAACCAAGGAGGCGTTGCTGTCCTCCGAGAACAATCTGCGCCTTGCCAACAAGAAAGCCGACGATCTTACCATTCGCAAGCTCACGTGGGGCAACAAGACCATGAAAGCAGCGTTTGACGAGGCGCGCGGGGCCGCGACAGAGACGAACGATGAGCCAGCCGAGGCGGATTCGTATGAGGTCGAGGATGCCGAGTAGGGGATAGCGTATCGCGCAAAAAGCGGGGCCGCTGGCGATGTTGCCAGCGACCCCGCTTTGTTTCGTCCCATTGCGCCCGGCTAGTCCTCGAGCAGGTCCTCGATAAAGCCGACACGGTAGTTCTTGAAGATTACCTCGCCGCCGTCTTGCGTGGCGTCCAGATCGACATCGCCCATGATGCCAAAATCGTGGTCGCCATCCTCGTCGGCAAAGATCTGGTGCACGTGCCATACGTGCGCGGTCTTCTCGTCGGACTCGTCGATGGAGAACATCGCGGCGCTGCGGGCATCTCCGTCGGTGAGGATTTCCTCGTGCTGCTCGTGGTAAGCGTCGAGTGCTTTTTGCCAGCGGATCTCGCTCATGCCCCAGTCGTCGTCGAGCTCGCCCAGGTCGCGAACGTGCTCGCGGGTGGCAAGGGTCACGCGGCGGAAGAGCGCGTTGCGCACCAACAGCGTGCAGCCGCGGCGGTCCGCCACGACCTCGTCGATGCCCTGCGGCGGCGTGGCGTCGAGGGCTGCCGGGTTGCCAGCGTTTTCCCACTCGTCTACCAAGCTCGAGTCGACCGAGCGCACCACAAAGCCCAGCCACGAGATAATGTCGCGCAGGCGCTCGTCGCGCTTCTCGATGGGTACGGTGCGGTCGAGCGAACGGTAAGCCTCTGCCAGGTAGCGCAGCAAAATGCCCTCGGAGCGGGCGATGCCGAGCTTTTGAATGTAGCCCTTAAAATCGCTCGCGCTTTCCAGCATATCGCGCAGGACGCTCTTGGGAGAGAGCTGGTAGTCGTTTGCCCAGGGTACTTCCTGGCAGTACTTGTCAAAAGCGGCGTCGAGCAAATCCTCGAGCGGCTTTTCGTACGTGACGTCTTGAATGCGCTCCAGACGCTCCTCATACTCGATGCCGTCGGCCTTCATCTCGGCCATAGCTCGATCGCGTGCGGCACGCTCCTGCGCACGCAGCACTTGCTTGGGATCTTCGAGCGTCGCCTCGACCATTGAGATTAAATCCATGGTATAGGTCTCGCTCTCGGGATCGAGCAGCTCCAACGCGGCGAGCAAGAACGGCGAGAGCGGCTGATCGAGCGCAAAGTCCTCGGGCAGGTCGACCGTCAGCGCGTAGTCGATGTCCGGCGCGGCGTCAGCCGGAGCGTCGGGTGCGGGCGGCACCTCGGTGCGAACGACGACACCGGAATCGATGAGCGTGGCGAAGATTTCGTCGGCGCGAACCTCGAGCTTTGCCTTTTCCTCGGGCGTTTGCAGGCTCGTCTCGATGAGGTCGTGCACGCGGGCACGGGCGTCGCCACCCTGTTCGACCACGCTAATCACCATGGAGTGTGTGATGCGAAGGCGCGGCTTGAGCGTTTCGGGCTGCGTCTCGATCAGGCGCTCAAAGGTCTGCTTGTTCCAGGTGACAAAGCCCTCGGGGGCCTTCTTCTTTTTAATCTTGCGGAGCTTCTTGGGGTCGTCGCCCGCCTTGGCCATGAGCTTGGCATTCTCGATCTCGTGCTCGGGTGCCTCGGCAATCACCATGCCCTCGGTATCGAAGCCCGAGCGGCCGGCGCGACCGGCAATCTGATGAAACTCGCGGGCGCGCAGACGACGCATCTTGTAGCCGTCGAACTTGGTGAGCGCGGTGAGCACCACGGTATGGATGGGCACGTTGATGCCGACGCCGAGCGTATCGGTGCCGCAGATGACGGGCAACAGGCCCTGTTGTGCCAAGCGCTCGACCAGCAGACGATAGCGCGGCAACATGCCAGCATGGTGCACGCCGACGCCGCATCCGAGCAAGCGCTTAAGAATTTTGCCAAAGGCCGTCGAGAAGCTCGTGCCCTTGGCCGCCTCCTTGATGGCCCCACGCTGCTCCTTGCTGGCAATACCAAAGTTGGCGAGGGATTGCGCCGTCGCAAGTGCGGCGTCCTGGCTAAAGTGCACGATGTAGAGCGGGGCCTCGCCGCGGCGCATTGCGAGCTCGACCGTGCCCTCGAGGGAGGTCGTCACATAGTCATAACTCAGCGGAACCGGACGCGGGGCGTCGACAACCAAGTCGCAGGTTGCGCCGGTGTGCTCCTCAAGTGAGGCGGCGATGGCAGTGACATCGCCGAGTGTGGCGCTCATGAGCATGAATTGCGTGTGAGGCAGGGTGAGCAGCGGCACCTGCCAGGCCCAACCGCGATCGGGGTCGGCAAAGTAGTGGAACTCGTCCATGGCGACGCAGCCAACATCGGCATCTTCGCCCTCGCGCAGTGCGTCGTTGGCAAGGATCTCTGCCGTGCAGCAGATGACGGGCGCTTTGGTATTGATATGCGTGTCGCCGGTGATCATACCGACGTTATCGCGGCCGAGCACCTGTACCAGATCGAAGAACTTTTCGCTGACCAGGGCCTTGATAGGGGCCGTGTAATAGCAACGTTTGCCCTGCGCCATGCCCATAAAGAGCATGCCCAGCGCGACAAGCGACTTGCCCGATCCGGTCGGTGTTCCCAAAATGACATGGTCACCGGCGGCTAGATCCATGAGGGCCTCTTCTTGGTGATCCCACAGCTCAATGCCGCGATTGCTCGTCCATTCAAAGAAGCGTTCGAAGGCCTGATCGGGCGTGAGCCACGGTTCGGGCTCACTGCCGTCTTCGGGCTCCCACCAGGTGGGGGAGAGCGCGCCGAGCGAGCCGAACTCGGCCTCGGTTCCCGTGCCGCCCGAGAATGAGCTGGCGGCGCCGGCGCCCGAGACGGTGCTGGCGGCGGTATCTGTCGTGGTCTGTGCCATGTGGTTGCTTTCTCTCGCGTTTGTTCGCCATCCATTATGGCGTAGCGGCGGCGCGGGGTGCTAGCGCGCGGGAAAATGCAGGAAATGGGCGTTCTGCCCAGCCGTTTGGTGCAGTCGCCAGCTAAGTGAGTAGACTTTTTGCGATATCGCGAGCACATGGTTTTTACGCAAGGGCTCTACCTGCGGTTTTAGTTTTCGCTATGCGGGTTGTGCTTGGCTATTGCTAAAAAGTCTACTCACTTAGGTCTGAGGATCGTTCGCTGGCGCTTATTTGCGCTTGTCTGCCGATGCCGCGACCATCAGAAGCCCCTAGGACTCCTGCGGTAAGCGCTTCTTGCCCTTGCGGGCGCGGTTTTTAAAGTTCTCGACGGCCTCTTCCATGCCGAGGGGCACGTAGGTGAGCTCATCGAGGTTATCGGGCAGGTAGCAGGCAAGACTTTGCTCCTGCATGCGACCCGCTGTGAGCTGTTCGTCGGTGGGCTGCGCGCCGGGTGTGGCGCAAATGCCATAGACGACGGCACCCATATCGCGGGTGCGCTGCTCGTATTCGGTCTCGGGATGCTCGGGATGGTCGCGGCGAACGTCGTCACTTACCCAAAGTGTATCGTAGCCGGCCGCGGCAAACTGCCCCAAGGCGTAGTCGCGCAATGGCTTACTGTCGGTTCGCAGTGTGACGGTGGCACCGGCTGAAAAGAGCGGACGGTACAGCATTAGGTGGTCGACATGGACGAGTCGCTTTTTGGCGTACTTGGCCTTGGGCTGCGGCGTGGGAAAGTTGATGGTGATGGCATCGAGCTCGCCTGCGGCAAATAGCTGCGGCAGCGATGCGGCACCTCGGGGCAGGACGAGTGCGTTGGACAGCCCCTGCTCGCAGATTTTCTGTGCGGCATAGGCGATGCAGATGGGCTCCTGGTCCATGCCGATAAAGAGCGTGTTTGGCTCGCGGCGAGCTTGCTCAACCAGATAGGTGCCTTTGCCGCAGCCCAGATCCAGATGAAGGCGGGTGAAGGGTGCGCCGCCGGCTGGCGCGCAGGCTTCGCGCCAATTCCCGGCATAAGACTCGGGGTTCGTCTCAATCGCATTGGCGTAGCGCTCCAGGCGCTCCTCGAGCACAAAGTTCTTAGGTGTGCGAACGTGGACGGCTCCCATGAGGCTCCTTGGTCATACGTATGGAACACATTGCAGGCGCGTTCCGTCAATGGGTTGAAAAAGGGTGGGCATGGTTTGCCCGAAAGATGCGGTGCGGCTCGGCGGCGAGTCGCCGATACCTACAGGCGCTTGAGAATCACATAGCGGTTGAGCTCGCCGCTGCGACCGTCGGCATGGAAACGCTCAAGCTCGCGCACGGGGACCTCGCCGCTCTTGTAGAACGTGCGGACACCGCGCACCAGGTCGGTGATCTGCTGATCGTCAAAGTGATGGCAATAGCGGTAGGCGTGGCGGTCGTTTTGCCAGCCAATGAGGTGGTCACCGGCTTCAAACTGCGCGGAATCGTAACCCTCAAACGGCGGGGTGAGCTCGGCGCGGGCCTCGGCGCGAACGGCTTTGCGCGCCATGCGCTCGTCGTTCATAAACTCCCAAAAGCTGATGGCGATGATGCCGCCTGGGCGCGTCTGGCGCACCAGAGCGTCGAGCACGCGTACGCGGTACTCGCACGACGGCACGTGGTGCATAAATCCAAAGCAGACCGAGATGTCGGCGAGCGGGGCGTCGAAAAGCACGTCGGGTGTCTCGGCGGGGTTGAGCTTCATAAGGGCATCGAGCACGTCGAGTTCCTGGAAGTGCAGGTTGGGAATGCGCAGGGCGTGACCGTGCGCATCGATAGCCAAATCCTGACACGAGTCAACACCATAGAACTCAAACGGGCAGCTGGCGTCTGCCGAGGGGTTTGCGCCATCGACGCCCTTGGCGGCAAGTGCGCCGCCGGCGGCAAAGTTCTCGAATCGCATATTGCCGCAGGCAAGATCGAAGACGCGGACGGGATGCTCGATCGTGGCGACTTCGAGCTGCCCGAGCGCGATGTCCATGGTGCGCACCCAGCCGGGCCACGGGGCCTGCCGCGTATCGGAAAAGGAGGCGGAGTGTTCGCGATAGAACGTGTTGTTGAGCTGGATGAGCGATGATGCGAAATCGCGGTTCACGGCGCGGAACTCCCTCCGATGGCGGTGCGGAATAAACAGTACGACCATACTACCGTTAACGCCGCAACGGGGACAACCGAGCTGTGGGTCATTGCTTTGTTTGGACACATTTCCGCAGCTCATATGTGCCCGCAACCGCCGGTTGTCAAAAATCTCACTAGAATAGGTAGCATGATTTTGGCGGTGGCGGATAGATTTTTAACTGTGCAAGGCGCCTTAAGAACAAAAACGGTCCGGCGGCACGGCTGGCATCGCATAGGAGGAACCATGAATGTAGAAACTGCTCAGCGGCTCGCCGACCTTCGCCGCAGCAAGGGCTTTAGCCAAGAAGGATTGGCGCGAAAGCTGGGACTGTCACGCCAAGCGGTCAGTAAATGGGAGCGCGCGGAGAGCTCGCCCGATACCGAGAACCTGATTTCGCTCGCCAAGCTCTATGGTGTGAGTCTGGATGAGCTGCTCAATCCGAGCGATGAGATTGAGGACGATATCGAGTTTGAGAACGAGGACCGCGCCCGTCAGCGCGAGGCCGAGGCGGCGGAGCGTGCCCGTACCCACGAGGCGGCGGCACGCGCTACCGAGGCGGCAACGCAGGCGAGTGATGCTGCGGCCAAGGCGGCGCAAGCGGCAAGCTGGAGTGCACAGGCCGCCAATGCCGCTACGGCGCAGGCGACGAGTGGCGGTGCGGTTGGCTCGACTCCGGTGAAGGGCCCGTTCCAGTCGTTCCCGTATTGGGCTGTGTGTTGGCTGCTGTTCTTTTTGCTGATGTTCCCGTTTGGTGCCGGCCCCTTTGCCGCGCTGATCTTCTTTACGATTCCCATCTATCACTGGGTGGCGCGTGCACTCGATGGTGATTGGGCGCGCGGGGATATTCAGGTTGGTTCGGCACCGGTGACGGCTAGGACTCAGGTGCAGGATGCTTCCGCTGCGGTTGATGCTGGCGTGGCTACCGCGACTACCGCTGACCCGATCGCCAAAGAGGGTGATGAATGATGAAGCTTTCGCATGAATCCAAGGTACGCTTGGGCGTTGGCATCGGAGCGTTCGTGCTCATCATCGGACTTGTCTTTGGTATTTCGCGGACTTTGATTCATTTTGATGGCCCGTGGGATCTCGGCGATATTGCATCCGGTTTGTCCGGTATGGACGATGTGGTTGACGGGGACGATTCTTTGGATGGCGGTAACTATTCCGCTCAGTCTCGGCAGCTTTCGAGCGAAACGTTTGATGCCGACTCATTCCAGTCCCTTGACCTGGATGTGACATCGGGTGAGGTTGAGATCAAGTGCGTTTCCGGCGGGCAGGTGCGTGTCATCGAGAGCGGTCGTGTTGCAAAGGGGGTAGCTACCTACGATGCTGCCACTCAGAATCTGGCCGAGGTCAAGGGTTCTACACTCACGATTAGCCAGTTCGACTGCGATGACGAGCGCGCTATCGATCGTTCGGTCACCATCGAGCTGCCGCGGGATGTTGCGGATAACCTGGTCGGCATTACGGCGAGGGTGGGGTCGGGAGAACTGACGGTCGCGGACATTGCATGTCACGACTTCGAATTGACGTTGGACTCGGGAGACGTTGAGTTTGCGGGCACCGTAACCGACACCTTGGATGCCGAGGTCGGTTCGGGCGATGTGGCGTTCGAGCTCTACCAGGCCCCCGCGAAGTCGATGGACGTAAGCGTGGACTCGGGCGATGTGGAGATAACGGTTCCGAACTCTACGGGCTTTAAGGCGAGCCTCACCGTGGGCAGCGGTGACTTCGAGAGCGATTTCCTTCCGCTTGGCTACGATGGCGAGACCATATTGAATCTTGAATTCGACAACGGTGATAAGTCTGCCACGTATCGTTTTAAGGTCGGTTCGGGCGACATGTCGTTCGATCCGGAGTGACATGCGGTTTTCGGAGATCGGTGCATATAGGCATGCTCTTTGATGGAGGCGCCGGGGCCGTGACTGGCTCCGGCGCCTTTGCCTTTACAATGGGGGCATGGAACAGATTATTTTGAACATACTCGAGGCTCTGCGTCGCGGTGAGACCGTGGACGACAAGGCGCTCGTCAAACTGATACATGCCGAGGCGCGCCGTGAGGGTGCCGACAAACGAGATCTGGCCAAGCGCCGTCTGCTGCCGTTCTACCAGCGGGTTAAACGTGATGAGCCGGCTCGTTGGGCTGGGTGGAATGTCGACGCCGAACTGGAACGGCAGTTGCTGCAAGTGCTACGCATGAAGCCTCGCCGCACGGCTTCGGGCGTAGCGACCATTACCGTCATCACCAAGCCCTGGCCGTGCTCGGGCGATTGCCTGTTTTGCCCCAACGACCTGCGCATGCCCAAGAGCTATCTGCACGCCGAGCCGGCATGCGCCCGTGCGGAGCAAAATTGCTTCGACCCGTATCTGCAAGTGAGCGCTCGCCTGACCGCGCTTTCGCAGATGGGGCATGCGACCGACAAGATAGAGCTCATCGTGCTCGGTGGTACCTGGAGCGACTATCCGCAAGGGTATCAGACGTGGTTTATGTCGGAACTTTTCCGTGCGCTCAATGACGATGCCGTCGCCGGCGTGGCGGCCAACCCCATGTTGGCGCGTCCGGGCATCAGCCGTGCCGAGGCGGGGCGCCTGCTCGATGACGCTCCCGCCGATGCCCTGCCGCCGGTGGTAACAGAGCGTCGCGAGCGCTATCGAGTTGCCGGCATTGCGACAGACGAGGCTGAGCTTGCAGCAGATGTTGCCGACGAGCAGGGACGTGTGGATGCTGCCGTGGGAGGCTATAACCGTGCGGTGCGTCGTCTGTACGGCCCCGGTACGCCGTGGGGCGAGGTCACCGAGTGGCAGACGGCAACGATGGAGGAGCTTGAGCGTCAGCAGCACATCAACGAGACGGCGAAGCATCGCGTGGTGGGACTCGTTATCGAGACGCGCCCCGATGCCGTGACGCCACAGGCGCTCACGCTCATTCGTCGTCTGGGCTGCACCAAGATTCAGATGGGCATCCAAAGCCTTGACCAGCACCTGCTCGACATCAACGAGCGCCGTATTACGGTGGCACAGATCGAGCGGGCGTTTTCGCTTGCGCGCCTATTTGGCTTTAAGATCCACGCGCACTTTATGCTCAATTTGCTGGGTGCTACGCCCGAGGTGGACAAGCGCGACTACGAGCGCTTTATGACCGAAGGGGCCTTTATGCCCGACGAGGTCAAGGTTTACCCGTGCGCGCTCATCGAGGGTTCGCGCCTGGTGGGCTGTTATGAGCGCGGCGAGTGGCGTCCCTATACCGAGGAGGAGCTGCTCGACGTGCTGGCCGACGACATCGTGGTGACGCCGGCGTTCTGTCGTATCAGCCGCATGATTCGCGACTTTAGTTCCGACGACATTATGGTGGGCAACAAGAAGCCCAACCTGCGTCAGCTCGTCGAGAACCGCTTGGCGGCTCGTGGAGAAGGCGCGACGGTGCGCGAGATCCGCTATCGCGAGATCAGTACCGCGGGTGCCGACCTGGATGAGTTGACCCTTGACGAGGAGGTGGTGTACGAGACGCCGGTGACGCGTGAGCGCTTTTTGCAGTGGGTGACGCCGCAGGGCAAGATCGCAGGCTTTTTGCGCCTGTCGCTACCCGACCGCGCGTTTGTTGCCGCGCATGCGGACGAGTTGCCGACGACACCGGACGAGGCGATGATTCGCGAGGTGCACGTGTATGGCATGGCGGCACGCGTGGGGGATCAAGGTCAGGCGGCTCAGCATCACGGTCTGGGGCGTCTGCTCGTGGAGCGTGCGTGCCATATTGCTCGGGACGCGGGGTATACGCACATCAACGTGATTAGCGCGATCGGTACGCGCGAGTACTATCGCCATTTGGGTTTTTACGACCGCGGACTCTATCTGCAAAAGGAGCTCTAGATGAACAAGCCGAGTGTTTCTGCTGGCGTCGTTGCCGGCGTTGCCCTGGGAGCCGCGGCGCTTGGTGCGGCTGCCGTCGCTGTTCGCGCTGCCTGTCTGCAGGTTGCGCGAACTCGCAATGGGTTGGCGCGTGTGAAACGCGTGCACGATGAGGGCGGCGATGAGATTCGTGTGTTGGTGCAAGGCGGCGTCTACCAAAGCGCAAGCTACGTTGGCGAGCGCTGGGCGGAGCCCGTCTTTGCGTACTATCGCGCGTTTGACGACGTGTTTGAGGCCGAGGATGTGATGCGCGACGCTTATGGTCACGGTATCAACCGTATGCTTATGCTAGGTGGCGGCGGGTTTGCCTATCCCAAGTTTGCGCTGATGTCGCACAAGGTCCTGCGCATGGACGTCATCGAGTATGACGGAGAGATAACGCGCTTGGCGCGCCGTTGGTTCTATCTGGATGAACTGGAGCACGCGGTGGGCGATCGCCTGCGGGTGATTACCGCTGAGGCTCGCTCGTATCTGGGTGTGACGAGCGTGGGCCATCGTCGCTACGACGTGGTCGTGAGCGATTGCTTTGGCGGTGCCGAGCCCGTGCGCGAGCTGGCGACCGTTGAGGCGCTGCGCCTGGTGCGGGGCAGCCTGAACCCCGGGGGTATCTACGTGGCCAATATCGTGAGCGCAAACGAGGGGAGCGATGTGACGTTCCTTCGCGACTGCGCTGCCACGGCGCTCGAGGTATTCGTCCACGCCTGGGTGGTCCCATGTGGCGATGCGAAGTTCAGCGGCGAGGAAAACTACCTGCTCATCGCCAGCGACGGCGACTACGCCTTTGCCGAAGCCGTGCCCTTCGACACCGACTTCCTCGGCACCGTCCTTCACGACAAGTAAGTCTCCCCGTCCCAAAAAAGACTGGTCTTAGGCGTGGTCGCGCCAGCCGTGAACGCGCTGCTTCATGCCCTCTATGTCGAGCACGCCTTCGGCAAAGCCCTTGCGCACGAGCTCTTCGGGAACAAACTCGTCGTAGCGGTCAAAGTAAGGCACCTCGCCAGGATAGACGAGCTCGATGGGATCGAAGTCCTTCTCGGCCTCGGCGGCGAGCACCTCAAAGAACGTCTCCTCGTCGGCCTTCATCTTAAACTGCATAAAGTACGGGCGTGACGGGTCGAGTCCGCGAAGGCCCAGCTCAGCGGCGCATTTGATTTTAAGCATGCGCTCGAGTGCTAGGAAGGCGTAGCTGCCCAACCAGGGGAAGAGCACCCAGGTGTCGCCACCCAGGTTGATGAGCGGCTTAGTTCCCGCGCCCGAAATCTCGGCGGTATGACGAGCCTGCGCCAAGCGAGCCCGTGCGTTACCCATAAGGTACGGATATACTGCGTGCTCAGTGAGCGCTTGGCGCATGCGCTCGAGCACATGCGTGTTAATGTCGCCGGGGCAGTCGCCAAAGTAGGCCGGCACCCGGCCCTTGACCTGCGTGGCAAAGACAGTGTGGCGCTTCCAGTCCACTTCCTCGACAATCCAGCAGTGTCCGGCGATGGCGATGCGCTCACCGGGCGGGGGCGGATTAACGATCGTGCCCAGCTCAGCAGATTCGCTCCGGACGGTAAACTCCTCGTTTTCCTGGAACACGGCGTAGAACTTAAAGTTGTTGATGATGCGCTCGCCCGCGAGACCCACGATGAGCCCGCCACCTTCGGTGACCTGGATATGGTCGATCTTAATGAGGTGACGTAGCAGCACACGGTAATCGTCTGCCGAGACACGGTGGAAATAGCTGAGCGTGAGCACGCGCTGGGCAAGTTCGGCCGGCGTGAGCTCGCCGGTGCTGGCGAGGGTCGACATAGTCTGGTGATAGAGCAGGCTGTAGGGGAGACGATCGAGCTCGGGTGGCTCGACCCACTTTTCCTCGCGATAGAGTTGTACGAGCGCGATACCCTGCAGGAGCTTCCAGGGAATGGTTTCGGGCATCATCGTGCGCGGCTCGGGCTCTTCCTCGCGCATGACAAACCACATCTCGGGCGGAAGATCGCGACGGCCTGTGCGCCCCATGCGCTGCAAAAAGGAGCTGACGGTAAACGGCGCGTCAATCTGGAAGGCGCGCTCCAGGCGGCCGATATCGATACCGAGCTCCAACGTAGAGGTGGTGACGGTTGTCTGCGTCTGCTCCTCGTCGCGCATGAGCTCCTCGGCCGTCTCGCGTAGCGATGCCGAAAGATTGCCGTGATGGATGAGAAAACGGTCGGGCTCGTGCCGGCTCTCGCAGTAGCTGCGCAGCATGGAGCACACGGCCTCTGCCTCCTCGCGCGAGTTGGCAAAGACCAGGCATTTGCGGCCGCGCGTATGCTCAAAGATATAGCCCATGCCGGGGTCGGCGTTGTCGGGCGCCGTGTCGGTGGGGTTGAGAAGCGCCTGCTCGGTCGCTCGTGGGATGTCGACTTCGCCCTCGGGGGCCGAGGAAGTGCGACGGTCTTTGGGAGCGGCCTTGCCCCGCGCCTGCTCACGACGTTGACGGTGTTCTTCCTGTGTAAGCTGTCCGCTGTGGCACATGTCTTGTCCGGATGCGGGCAGCGCCGCGGGCGCCGCCGTCTCAATACGCTCGCAAGCAAGCACCTCGGCTTCTTGTGGACCTGTGCCTACGAATCCTCGTTGCTGAGCCTGGGGGCCCGAGTTGTAGAAGTGCTCCATGGAGATGCGCCACACGCGGCGCGGTTCCTCAAAGCGGGGGATAACGCAGTCGCGCCCCGTTCCCTGCGAGAGAAAGGCGCCCGTGCGCTCGGGGTCGCCGATGGTGGCAGAAAGGCCGATGCGTCGGGGCTGCACGCCTGCCATGCGTGAGAGACGCTCGATAAGGCAGAGCGTCTGCCCGCCGCGGTCGCCGCGCATGAGCGAATGGACTTCGTCGATAACCACATAGCGCAGGTCGCAAAACATGCGCGGGATCGCCATGTGCTTATGGATCAGGAGCGCCTCGAGTGATTCGGGCGTAATCTGCAAGATGCCGCTCGGTTTTTTGATGAGCTTGGCCTTGTGCGACTGCGAGACATCGCCGTGCCAGTGCCAGACAGGGATATCGGCTTCTTCGCACAGGTCGTTGAGGCGAACGAACTGGTCGTTGATGAGTGCTTTGAGGGGGCCAATGTAGAGGGCGCCCACGCTCGCGGGCGGGTTCTCCCAAAACTCGGTCAGGATGGGAAAGAAGGCCGCCTCAGTTTTTCCAGATGCCGTGGATGCCGTCAGGAGCACATTGTCTTGCGTGTTGAAGATGGCATCTGCCGCCGCAACCTGGATGGAGCGCAGGCTCTCCCAATCGTGGGAGTAGATGAAGTCTTGGATAAACGGGGCGTAGCGGTCAAAGGCGTTCACGGGGCCTCCTCTCAAAAACGAATTTCTCAACGCTGCCGACAACGGCTTGCTGCATTACAGTCTCAACGTTTGCCCAGATAAAACCTGCCAAAATAAACCTGTCCCTTATTGGCAGGTTAGATGGTGAATTCGGCGAAGTTACGGTCGCCGCCTGCGGTATCGGTGTCGCCTGTTGCGGTTGCCGGCGCCAACGCGTCGCCGCCGGCGCTTTGCAGCAGCTCGGCCACGTTGGCGTCGGGGTTTTGGCATAGGATGTCGAGCAGCTCGATAAAGTCACGAATGACTTCACGCGGCGTCAGATGCGTGTCGGCTCCCACGCGACCGAACTCGATCTTGAGGAAGTCCACCAAGTCGTTCTCGGCAAGCGTGGGCGTCCAGCCAAAGTAGCCGGCATGGATCTGCATGAGTTTTTCGATGAGCACCAGCAGCTCCTCGTAGGTGAGTGGCTGCAGGCGGATGATGGGTGCGAGCATGTCCTTAAGGTCCTCGCGCGCAAAGCGACCCTGAGCGAGTCGGCTGCGCAGAGCCTCGTAGGAGAACACGCCGCGGCGGCGGTCTTCGATGGAGGTTGGCGTGCCGCCCATGATCATGCCCAGGTACTGCGCCTTGCCCTGAAGTGTGTCGTTGTACATGGTCAGGATCTTCTCGTAGTTGTACTGGCGCGTGATGGCATTGGGAATCTTATACAGATTCACGAGCTCGTCGATGAGCACCAGCATGCCCTTGTAGCCACTGCAAACCAAAAAACGCGCGATGAGTTTGACGTAGTCGTACCAGTCGTCATCGCTGATGATGGTCGAGGAGCCCAGCTCGGCGCGTGCCTCGCTCTTGGTGCGGTATTCGCCGCGAATCCATTTGGTCACGCGGCTCATGGTCTCTTCGTCGCCCCCGGATGCGGCCATGCGATAGCGGCGGAGCATGCGGGTGAAGTCGAAGCCGTGGACCATCTCCTCGAGCGGGGCCAGTTGGGCATTGACGACCGACTCGTCGACGTCGGCACACGAGGCGACCCAGCGATCCAGAATAAGGTTGAGCGCACCGCCCTCGGGGCGCGTCTTGGTCGATATATTGCGGATGAGCTCGCGGTAGGTGGCAAGACCCTGTCCCTGACCGCCCTGCAGGCGGCGCTCGGGCGACAGGTCGGCATCAGCGACGACGAATCCCTCGCCCATGGCGTGCGTGCGGATAGTCTGGAGCAAAAAGCTCTTGCCGGCGCCGTAACGACCGACCAGAAAGCGGAAGCTCGCGCCACCGTCGGCGATGAGACTCAGATCGGTGAGCAGGGCGCGGATCTCGACCTCGCGCCCTACGGTGATGTAAGGAAGGCCGATGCGCGGGACCACGCCGCCCTTGAGCGAGTTGAGAATGACGGCAGCGACGCGCTTGGGCACGCGAGGTGCTGCGGATGCGGTATCACTCATGGTCTAGGTATCCTCTCACGTCTGCTTCGTAGTCCTCGATAATCTGCGGCCCTGCCGCGCTAAATTCAATTACGGTGTCGCCCACCAGGTCAAAGAGCGCCTCGTTGATGGTATCGACGAGCATGTCCTCGCTCTGCTCCGATTGCACTACCGCCGATTCCGCCTGTACTGCGTTGTGCTCGAGCAGCGCGCGGAGATAGGCGTCTGCGGCGGGCGCGAGTTCGTTTGTGGCGTCAGCGGGCGTAGCAGCTGCGAACGCGGGCGTCGGCGCGAGAAGCGGTGCCACGACACCAAACTGTTCGGTGGATATGGTCGGCTCGTCGGACTCGTCCTGCCCTGCGGCCGCCGCGACCGCCTCGACCGTCGCGGCGGCCGCAGGCTCGGCTTCCGGTTGCCCTGAGTCCGCTGCCTCGGCTTCTGCGGACGCGCCGTCCTCGCGTTCCTCGTCGATCAAAAGCGCTTCGCGCGTTTGTGCGGCAGCGCTCCGAATGTGCCCCAGCTGGCTCAAATCGATATCGATCTTGACGGGCTGGTGTGCGGCGTCCCACGAAAGCCATGCCACAATCTCGTCATCGATAATCTTGGCCAGATATTTGGGGACCTTTTCTTCCTTAAGGGGATGGGCGGGGTCCAGCGCCAGGCGCAGGCGTTGGTCGCAGGCGCGCATCATTTCACCGAGCTTGCTGCTCTTTTGCCTGCTACCGTGAATCCGCATGCATTCCCAAAAACCGTTTTGGCAACGGTAGATATGGATGGGGTCCAGACGGTATTCGCAGTCCTCGTGGCGCTCGGGCGCAAAGAATACGGCCGAGGCAAACATGGTGTAGGGCATGGCCGTCTCCTCCCCAAATAAACTTGCCACGATGCCGGTCTTTCGGTGCGTGTCATAGTAGCGCGCCATGCGGACATACACGGCGCACGCCACGTGGCACAGATCGCGGTGGTGGCTGCGGTCGAGCCGCGAGTTACTTAGGTTGTACGTGGAGAGGGCGTTGATGGCGGCCATGAGTCGCTCCTCGCGCACCTCATCGGGCGGAAGGGGGAGCGTGGGCTCGGAGGTTTTGCGACGCTTGGGTGCCGGGTCAGACGGCGTCGGTGCTGGTACAAGGTCTCGTGCCGCGCGCCGCAGCTCGATAAGGGCGTTATCGAATATGACGGTTTTAGAGTCGCGAAGCAGCTTGGGGTCGAGCCCGTGGAACACGGCGTAATCTTGCAGCCACACGCGCGCAAACCGGTCGATGCCGGGCTCGAAGGCGCGATAGACATCCCAAAAAGCCTTGATCTTGTTAAAACCATCGAGTGGATTATCTACGCCAATGCCGCAAATCAGCTCATAGAGATACAGAAAGGCAAAGGACGTAGACGTTTCCTCGACGGTTCCGCGGCGCACTTGGGCACGCCAGGTAAAGTAGCCGCGCAGCTGCCGGTCGCTCATGGCGTTGTAGGTGGGAAAGTACGACTTAAAGGTGCCGTTGTAGGGACAGTCGTCCTCAAAGTCGGCCATCAGCAGGCCCTGGCGGTAAAAAAGCTCGGCTTCCGAAAGCCAGCGGCCCGCACCGCCCTTGGGGTCATCCTGCCAGCGCGATATCTCGCGCATTTTACGGTACTGGTCGGGGAGGAAATTCTGCATCTGTCGGCCGGTTTTGAGAATCGGCTCGTCTGCGTAGGTTTCGTTTGAGAAGCGGGCGGACTGATGGGTCCGGGCCTCGGCCATAATGCGCTCGATGAGCATCTTGATGTCCTGGTCGGCCACCGCTCCTCCTCTCGAACACAGCTACGGTGACCTCATATCATAGCACAGCATCAAACAGATGTTCGAGATACCGCTGCGTTGATAGATTTAGAAAAGGAGGGCGTATATGACGGCGATGACGACGGAGGGAAGCATATTGGCCGTGCGGAAGGTCTGAGGACGGATGAGGTTGACGCCGACGCAGAAGATGAGCATGGAGCCTACGAGCGAAAGGCTGTTGAGGGCTGCCGTGGTCATGATGGGGGAGAGCGCGCCGGCAAACAACGTGATCGTCCCCTGGAACACGGCGACGGGCAGGGCGGAGAAGATGCAGCCGCGGCCAAGCGAGGCCGTCATGGTGCAGACGATGATGCAGTCCAGTGCGCCCTTGAGGGCAAGCGTTGACCAGTCGCCGAGCAGGCCGTCCTGGATCGATCCCACAATGGCCATGGCGCCGATGCACACGGTGAGTGAAGTCGAGACAAAAGCGTTGGTGAACTCGTTATCGCCCTCACTGCCAGTCTTGCGCTTGAGCCATTCGCCAAGGTTCTCGATGGCGGCCTCCAAGTTGATGGCCTCGCCGATGAGCGAACCGAGCGCAAATGAGACGATGAGCATGGTGGTACCGGTGGTCGCTAGCGCCTTTCCATCGATGATGAGCATCTTTTGCATGGTGCCGCCCAGGCCGATAAACAGGACGCACAGCCCCGATGCTTTCATGAGCGTGTCTTGGATGCGCGGTGTAATGAAGCGGCCGCCCGCTAATCCCAAAAGACCGCCCGCAACTAAAAGCGCAACGTTGATGATTGTTCCCAAGCCCGGCATGAGCCCTCCTGTATTGATGCCAACGTGGCAATCGTAGCAGAATGAAATGCGAGGCACATCGCGACTCATCTAATACGTTATATAAGTGGTATTAGGAATGATGCGCAGCATTTAAGCCTCAGGTGGTTGTCGGGACATAGGGATAGTAGTCAAAGCGCAGTGTCATAAGCCGCTGTGGGGATTCAATAGCCGCGGCGATGATATTGGCATCGCGGGCACGATCAAACCCTTCGAGTTCGATCTGATACGAGACGTCTTGCATAATGTCCAGACGTCGCCAGGCTAGAAGTGTGTCGCCATCGAATTCCAGGGTCTTGCTTCCGTCTGGGGCAACGGCGTATAGACGCAGTTTAGCGGTGGTTGCAGGGTCGACAACCGTGACCTTTTTAATTTCGTTTCGAGTATTCTTGGCGCCCAACAAGGTGAGCAGTGTTGGGGCCACGACCTCGCCCGATGGCAAAAAGACGACTTCGATGGATTCGGGAAATGCGATGATGGCCGACTTGCGGACGGGCTGATTGGCGGCGGCAACTTCGATGCTCGCGGCGTCGATGACCTCTGTGTGGTCGAGGGCGGCAAGCACGCAGCAGTTACCTTCATCGATCTCCTGAGGATCAGCAAGCCCCAGACTGTCCGCGAGCTCGGGATCGTTTGGATCGGCAGCGGGCTCATTCGGTGCTTCGAAAGAGGCTGGGGCGCTGTTTGTCGGCGACGGCGTGTCGCCCGCACCTGCTTCTTTGTCCGCGCTTTCTTCTTGTATGGTTGCGTTGATGGGTTCGTCGTTTGAGGGGAGCGTCTTGGCGTTAAGCGCGGAGGGGACAATCCCGACGGCTCCGGATCCGTTCCACTCCATCTCGAGAAGCGCCGGGTCGGCAAGAATGCGTTGCCTGCCTAGCGTGTGGGCATCGATTTCAATAGGGCCCGCCTCTGTCCCTCGTGTAAGGCTGAGTGATCCGGCTGGCTTCTCGAAATGAGCGTCTGTGTCTTTGGCGCTGACGGCGTAGAACAGCAGGGATGCTTCTCCCGCCGCGATGGCATCGGTGCCGGCTTTGGTCAGCCGCAACGATGCCGTGAATGAGAGGGTGGGCTGCGTATCGTCTGCATTCGCGGCGGCGCAGCCCAGACATATACCGCCTCCTTTCTCGAAAAACGCACCGTCGAAGGCGACCTTCGCTCCGTTCGCCGAGTCATCGACCGAAGCGATGTCGATGCGCAGCTCTAAATTGCATGGATCGCCATCTGCATCGAGCACAACCGAGCGCCATGTGCAGACAGCGCGCCCCGCCTGGGAGCCGTTTGCCTTGTTCGAACGATTGATATCCACGACTATCGAGCCGTCCGTATTACGACGAAGGCATCCCGAGGTTGAGATTGCGGCCTGTGCGATCGAAAAACGCTTGCACGCAATGGCACTCGACGGATTTGGTGCGGAGCTTAGGGCTGCCGGCAAGGAGTCCGCCATGGCGGGAGTCGCCCAAGCGACGACAGGCGTTCCGGTTGCGAGCGCGCCGCAGAGTGCGACAACGGGCAAAAGGTTCTTCGATGCCATGAAGTCTCCTTAGCTAATTTAGTGCGGCCTGTCCGTGTTTTGTTTCTGGCTGCGTTTGATATGCAGACCGAGGCCGGCGGTTCCCGCGCCTGCTGCTGTGGCGCCTGCTGCCAAGAGCCATCGTCTGTCGTCTGTCTGTGCCAACGGTTCCTGGCGGTCGCCGCGGTCGAGCTCCGAGAGGTCGACCGTCACTTGCGTGGCGGCCCGCGCCTGTTCTTGCTGGGCAAAGGCCATAGCTGGCCCACACGCTAGGATACTGACGGCGGCGGCCAGGGCGACGGCCTTATGCCGTGTGCGCACCGGGCTCGACCGTCCAGGTGATCGTTGCAACCTGATCGCCTTCGCCGGTTACGCGGAAGATGTCGCGCGTGACGTGGGCGACGTTTCCGCTTGTCTTGAGCTTAATTTTGTCCGTGCCGCCGGCAATGCCCTGGTAGCCCATGTCGAAGGCTGCATTCTTGGAAAGATCGAGGCCCGTCTCCTGCATTGCGGCGCTGGCGTTCTGGAGTGCGCCGTCGGGGCCGACCTTAAAGTCGATGGAATTCTGCGCGGTTCCGGCCTTGGCGTCGGCGGCAATGGTCCAGGTGTTCATGGCGTCGATCTTCATGTTGGTGACATGGATGCCGTAGGCCGAATGATTGTCGATGGTGGTCGCGTCTTCTGAGGGGCCCTGAAGCGTGCCGTCGGCCTTGGCGACGAAGGGAATAACCGTCGGAACTTTGAACTCTACGTTGTCGATCTCGGTCCTGACCATTACTTTCGTGGTTCCAACGCGCCCGGCTGCCAGAGCTGGCGTCGGGGCGGCGCCCATTGCGAGCGCGAGCGCGAGCCCTGCGCCCACGACGAGCGCTCTGGCTCCGTTCATGTTCCTGGTGATGTCCATGGTCGTTCCTTTCTATTCGCCGCGGGCCGTCCCCGCGATGATTGGACGAATGCTGGTGAATTGCGTGCGGTGCCGCGTCGGCCGAAAAAGCTAGTTCTCGGCTTGCTCAACCCGTACCTTGACACGTGTCGGATTGCCGTGGCTGTCGAGGGTCTTGGCATCGAGTGCCTGGATCTCGATGTATGCCTCGCCTTCTTTGATGTCGCCGGCGGGGCACGTCTCGATTGTCTTGCCGGTCTCGACCACACCGGATTCGTACATGGTCTCGTCGTTTTGGATGACGCGGAATCGCTGGGGAAATTTATTGTCTTGGACGTTTTGCACGTTGACGCGCAGCTTGCCGTCCTCCTGTAGCTGAGCGACCGGCGCGACCGAAATCGTCATCATGTTGTCGCGGACGATGGCATCGAGCTCATCTTGGATTTCTTGTCGCGATTTGCCCTCTGCCGTCGTGACTGAGGCGCCCGCTTCGGGCACGGGCTGCGACTGCCAGGCGTATAGCCCTACGGCGATGAGGGCGCAGACGATAGCCAGGCAGACAACGACGAGTTTCTTGCGACGCCCCAGTCCTGCGAGGCGGGGCGGCTTCTTCGCACTCATGCGGCGTCCTTGGTGGTGTAGACACGTGCGAACGTGGACGGGTCCGCTCCAAAGAGCATGTGAAGCATCAGGCGGCGCGAGTAGATGAGCTCGTCAAAGTCGTGAGGGAGCTCGATGTCGTGGATACGCGCGATGTGGTGGGCGAGCGCCGAGAACGACTCGGGGTCGCAGATAACATCGGTGGTGACGTGGTAGACCGCCGTATCGGGGAACGCCTCTTCGTCGAAAGGCAGGAGATAGGGATCGTCGTCGACCTCGATGGCGACGCCGTACTGGGGCCAGTAATATGCCATGGGAACCTCCCTGCTTCTGGGGCCAAAACTTCTATCGGTTTTGGTTGTCGACGCCGACCGTATCAGCCGCTACTTGACCAATTTCTGACCAAATGCTTGACGGATTGACATCTCCGCAGGTAAAAGGTGGAAAAAATTACTCCAACTTTTTTCGAGCGACAATCGAGCGGTCGGCGACGGCGGGGCGATATGTGTCAAAAGCATCGTCTGCCGAGGAAGCCTTGCCGTTCGCCGAATTGCACAAACGTAAAAATCGCCAATTATGGAGACGGTCTCGAACACGTCGACGAAACGATGCGGTAACATCTCCCTGCAAACACTGTAGTTAGCTAAAGGGGGAGTTCGCGTGTCT
This sequence comes from Collinsella aerofaciens, assembly GCF_902364355.1. Classification (GTDB taxonomy): domain Bacteria; phylum Actinomycetota; class Coriobacteriia; order Coriobacteriales; family Coriobacteriaceae; genus Collinsella; species Collinsella aerofaciens_AF. The sequence continues at coordinate 45,545 of NZ_CABJDK010000008.1, read as the reverse complement.
GCAACCATTAAACCCTTCACCGATGAGTTCGAAGAGTATGGCCGCGATGAATCTCGTGCATCGGGCGAAGCATCGAGCATCTCGTTTCCGACAACGGAAGACGAGGTCCGTGCCATTTTGGAAACGCTCCATGCCGAGCGTGTCCCGGTAACGGTTCAGGGCGCCCGAACCGGCCTTGCCGCCGGTGCCGTGCCCCACGGTGGGCATATCCTCAATACTTCCCGTATGAATCGCTACTTGGGCCTTCGCCGCGATGAACAAAGCCAATTTCTGCTGCGCGTGGAGCCGGGCGTTGTGCTCTCGGAGCTGCGTAAGCAGCTGAGCAAGAAGGTACTGCCGACCGCTGGTTGGGACCAGGCATCGCTTGAGGCCTACGAGGAGTTCCAAGAGTCCCCCGAGCAGTTCTTTCCCACCGATCCCACCGAGGCATCTGCCTGTCTGGGTGGCATGGCGGCATGCAACGCCTCCGGCGCCCGCAGCTACGCTTACGGCCCCATGCGCCCGCATATCACGGGACTCCACGTCGCGCTGGCTGATGGCGATTTGCTTGAGCTTCAGCGCGGCGAGGCTTTTGCCCAGGGCCGCCACCTGTCGCTCGTGACGGCAGAGGGCCGTACGCTCGAGCTCGATCTTCCCGGCTATACCATGCCCGAGACAAAAAATGCCTCAGGCTATTTCGTTGCGGACGATATGGACGCCATCGATCTTTTTATCGGTGCGTGCGGCACGCTCGGCGTCATTACCGAGCTCGAGATCGCCCTGCAGGCGGCACCTTCGGTCGTATGGGGTGTGAGTTGCTTTTTCGATAGCGAAGACAAGGCCGTGTCCTTTACCGATTCCGTGCGTCCCGTGCTGTCCCATGCCGCCGCTATTGAGTATTTCGATGCTGGCGCTCTGGATATCCTGCGTCGCCAGCGCGAGCAGTCGACGGCGTTTGCCTCGCTGCCGGCGCTCGACGACGAGGCAAAGGTCTGTGTCTACGTGGAGCTCGACTGCGATGACGAGGCGCAGGCGACCGAGGAGCTGTGCCACCTGGGATGGATGCTGGAGCTTGCGGGCGGCCGCGACGATGCGACATGGGTCGCCCGCACCGAAGTCGATCGCGAGTGCCAGCGGTTCTTCCGCCACGCGGTCCCCGAGAGTGTCAATATGCTCATTGACGAGCGTCGCCGCATCGACCCCACCATTACCAAGCTGGGATCGGATATGTCGGTGCCCAATGCACGCCTTGCCGATGTCATGGCCCTCTATCGCCGCACGCTGGCCGAAAGCGGGCTTGAGTCTGCTGCCTGGGGACACATCGGGAACAACCATCTGCATGTGAACATCCTGCCGCGCGATGCGCAAGACTACCGTCGTGGTGGAGAACTCTTTGCCCAGTGGGCTTCCGAGGTCACGGCCATGGGCGGTGCCGTTTCTGCCGAGCACGGCGTCGGCAAGATCAAGGCGGGCTTCTTGGAGACGATGTACGGCCACGAGGCCATGGTCGAGTCGGCGCGGCTCAAGCTCCAGCTCGATCCCGACGGGCAGCTGGGTCGCGGCAACCTGTTTGCGGAGAAGCTCTTGGATGAGCTCGTCCAGAAAGGGGGCGCGTGAAGATGAGTGATTTCCATATGGTGGTGTGCGTCAAGGCGGTGCCCGGAAGCACCGAGGTCAAGATGGACCCCAAGACCAATACTATCGTGCGTGATGGCAAGCAGGCGGTCATTAATCCCTTCGATGCAAGTGCCCTCGAATGTGCGCTAGCGCTGAAGGACGACTTTATCGGCTTTGGCATGGACGTGCGCGTAACGGTGGTGTCGATGGGCATCCCCGCGACCGAGTCGCTGCTGCGCGACTGCATCGCCCGCGGTGCCGACGACGCGCTGCTGCTGACCGACCGAGCCTTTGCGGGCGCCGATACCCTAGCCACCACCTATGCCCTCAAATGCGGCATCGAGGCACTCGATGGGGACTTTGACCTGCTCATCTGCGGCAAGATGGCAGTGGACGGCGATACGGCCCAGATCGGCCCCGAGCTGGCCGGCGCCTTTGGGGTCCCCTGCGTGACCGACGTGAGCTGTGTGCAGAGCGCGGGATTTACGACGTGTGGCTCGCTGGCGCTCGTTCACGGCTGCGATGCCGGCGAGGAGACGGTGTACCTGGAGATGCCGTGTGCGATGACGACTGCCAAGGAGATTGGCCAGTTGCGTATGCCGAGTATTGCCGGTATTCGCGCGGCAGAGGGGGCGGACGTGCGCGTGATCAGTGCCGCCGACGTGAACGCCGACCCCTCGCGTTGCGGCCTTGCCGGATCACCGACGCAGGTCGTGCGCTCGTTTGTGCCCGACCGTGACCAAACGTGCGAGGCCGTTGAGGGAACGGCGTCCGAGCAGGCGGTAAAACTTGCCAAGATTATTGAGGGGATGGCATAGATGAGCGGGCTGATTATCGATAGCGAAGCCTGTATCGGCTGCGGTCGCTGCGTTCGCGCCTGCGCCTCGGGCGGCATTGTGGTGGAGGGTGAGCGCCCCAATCGCTGTGCCCGCGTAACCGACGGCTGTATCCTGTGCGGTGGGTGCGTCGACGCCTGCCCCGTCAACGCCATCTCGATTGAGCGCGACGAGGCCGCCGGCGCGGCAGACCTTGACGCATATCGAGACATCTGGATCTTCGTGCAGACTGACGAGCACGATGCCGTTGCATCCGTGGCCTTCGAGCTCATGGGCAAGGGGCGCGAGCTTGCCGATGCCCGCGGCTGCCGTCTGGTGGCACTGGTCGGCATGAGCCCCGAGGGCTCACTCGGGGACCTGGAGCATCTGATTTGCGCCGGTGCGGACGAAGTTCTGGTCTGTCGTGACGAGCGCCTGCGTCAGAACGACGCGGAGGTCTACGCTCGCTTGATCTGCGATTTGGTAGCCGAGCGCAAGCCCGAGGCCATTCTGTACGGCGCGACCGCCTTTGGTCGCGAGCTGGCGCCCGGTGTGGCCGTGCGCTTGCAGACGGGTCTTACGGCCGATTGCACGGTGCTTTCTATGGATACGGAGACGGGTCTGCTGCAGCAGACGCGCCCGGCGTTTGGCGGCAACCTGATGGCCACCATTATCTGCCCCAACCACCGTCCTCAGATGGCAACGGTGCGCCCCGGCATCTTTAAGGCGCCCGAGTTTGACTATAGCCGCTCCGGCACGATTACCCAGGTAGTGCTTGCGGATGACGTTAAGGCCCGCGTCGAGATCTCGATTCCCGCCGAGGAGTGGGGACAGCAGGCCTCAATTGCCGATGCCGAGCGTCTGGTCGTGGTGGGCCGCGGCATCGGCTCCAAGAAGAATCTGCCCCTGATGCGAAAGCTCGCCGATGCCCTGGGTGCCGAGCTTGGTTGCACGCGTTCCATTGTGGAGGCAGGCTGGTTGGAGTATCGCCACCAAATTGGCCAGACGGGTGTATCGGTCTCGCCCAAGCTCCTCGTGAGCATCGGTGTCTCGGGCGCTATCCAGCATCTCGCCGGCATCGGTGGGGCGGAGTGCATTTTCGCCATCAATGAGGACCCGGATGCCCCCATCTTTGGTGCCGCCCAGTACAAGGTCGTCGGCGATGCCGTTGAGATCGTTGAGGAGCTGCTGGCTCAGCTTGAGCGCTAAGCGCGCGTCAGCCAGTCGCGCATCTCGTCCTTTAGGCGGCTCCAGGTTGCCTGCGTGGCGGGGTCGGTAAAGGGCCGCGTAATGCCAAAGGGCGCGTCGAGCAGGCGGTGGATATCGCCCTGTTTGCGCGCCAGCGCGCGGCTCGCTGGATAGGCGAGCTCAAACATAAAGCAGATGAGTCCCACCAGGTAGTCTGCGGGCTCATCGCGCTCATCGCGTGCGACGCAGCGGTGCTCGTCAAAGGCGGTAAGCGCCGGTGTCGAGAAGTGGCTGGCGAGAAACGTGTCCTCATCCACCTTGAGGATGGTGTCGACGGTGCTGTCGGCGATGGTGCGCATAATGTCGATCTTGTCGCCATCGCGCACGATCTCGCAGAAGCTCCGTGTACGGGTGTCGAGTTCCGTGGGCAGGCGAAAATCACTGTGGTGGGCGATGCTCGCGCGGATCAGTTCGTCCTCTGCCGGGTCATCGATAAAGTCGCGGATGTTCGTTACGGCGGGTGCATCGGCGGGATTCTCGCCAAAGAGGATCTCGATGCCCAGCGCTGCATGGCTCATGCTCTCGGCGTCCTTAAAGGTGTCCCAGTGCCGCAACTGCTCAAAGCGGCCCATATCGTGTAGCAGGCCGCAAAGCCATGCCAGGTCAATATCTTCTGACGACCAGCCCTGCTCGCGCGCTACGGCATCGCATGCCTCGGCCACGTGGTACGTATGCTCGATTTTGAGCGCGATGCGTGGGCTGGTGGCGTCGTAGGCATCGGTGTAGCTTTTGAAGGCCGCGCGCGCCCGGTCTCGATCGATAGCTGTCATAATGACTTCCTAAAAAGTTGTGTCTTTCGATCCGGTGGCAATTGTAGGTGAACTCGGTTGCTGTCGGATGATGATTCTGCCGTGTCGCTACATGCGGCTCGGAGACCTTGTCAGGATGAGAAGCGTATGGTGCTCAAAATCGTTAGAACCGTCTGGCCAGTGATGCTTACCTATGTTGCAATAGGCGCGCCGTGCGGAATGATCATGGGGCAGACGGGAATGGAGCCCTGGATGGTCTTTGCTCTGAGCAGCACGTTTGTGACGGGCAGCGGCCAGTTTATGATCTGCAATCTTTGGCTGGCGGGCGTGCCTGCAGCATCGATCGTCGCGAGCGTTGCTGCCATCTCCTCGCGCTTTGCGCTTTACTCGGCATCGATCGCGCCGCATCTGACGGGTGCCTCGAAGCGTCAGACGCTGGCTGTTGCCGCGACACTTACCGAGGAGGCATATGGCATCTCGCTTGCCAAGTTGGTTGAAGGGGAGGATTGGGGCCCGCGCGAGTCCTTCGTGCTCAACGTGATTCTCATCGCAACATGGGGCGTTTCGTGTACGATGGGCGCCATCGTCGGCGCCGTTGTCGATGTTCCCACCGCCATTGCAGCCTTTGTCTGCACCTCGCTCTTTATCTGCCTGCTCTTTTCGCAGCGGCTGTCGCGCGGCAACGTTGTCGCGGCGGTTTCGGGCGCGGTGTCCGTCGCCGTATGCAAGTTCTTGGGCCTCACGAATATTGCCGTGCCGGCAAGCGTCGTGGCCGGCATTGCCATTGCGTTGGCGTGCGATGCTGTATTTGACGGAAGAGGTGCCCGCGATGCCCGTTAACGAGTTCTTGGTTCTGTGGCTGTCGTCGTGGGCTGCTATCGCGTTCTTTCGCATCGCGCCGGCGTTTGCCTTGCGCGGGAGAACGCTGTCGCCCCGCATTACCGAGGCCCTGGGTTATATCCCGCCCGCTGCCTTTGCCGCGCTGGTCGCCAACGACTTGGTGAGCCCCGGCGCGTTCGACGCGGGACCCTGGCCTGCCTTGGTTCCCTGGATTGCGGCTGCCGGCGTCGTGGCCGTGGCGGTCAAGACAAAATCGATGCTGTGGTGCTGTGTTTCGGGCATCGTGTTCTATATCGTTTTGAGCCTCATATAAGAGCGGGGCACGTTTAGCGCCCCTGTCCAACGAATCGAATTTCTCACCGAGCTGGTCTATTTCTTCTGGTACCATGGTCAAACTTTACTGTAGCAAAGCGTGACGTGGGCTTTTGTACCCCGTCAGCGGAAATGGGGGTTTCATGGCACAGGAAGCGACCGCCAACGAGCAAAAGAAATTCAAGGTCCCGCGCATCCCGGGCGACATCATGATCTATCCGATGATCGTCGGTCTTTTGCTCAACACCTTCTGCCCGCAGGTTTTTGAGATCGGCGGCTTCTTTACGGCTGCCTGCCGCGGTGGCTCCAATGCCATCGTCGCCGCGATCCTGCTGTTTGTGGGCGCCGGCATCAGCTTTAAGTCCACGCCGGGTGCCATCAAGACCGGTATCGTCGTGCTGATCCCCAAGCTGGTCGTCGCAGCGGCTCTCGGCCTGGGCGTGGCATATTTCTTTAACGACAACTTCCTGGGTCTGAGCTCCGTGTCTATCATCGGCGGCATCACGTTTTGCAACATGGCGCTCTATACGGGCATCATGGGCGAGTTCGGCGATGAGTCTGAGCAGGGCGCCGTCGGTATCCTGTTCTTTACGGCCGGCCCCGCCGTCACGATGATCATCCTCGGTGTTTCCGGCCTCGCCAACATTCCCATTGGCACCATTATCGGCTCCATCTTGCCACTCGTTATTGGCATGGTTCTGGGCAACCTGTTCCCGTTTATCAAGAACCTGCTGGTTCCCGGTGCCAATCCCGCGATTGCCGTCATCGGATTTCAGCTCGGTGCGTCCATGAGCCTGTCGAGCTTTATCACCGGCGGTATTTCCGGCATCTTGCTGGGCCTTGTCACGCTGTTTGTCGTCGGTCCCATCACCTTTGCGTTCGAGCGTCTGTGCGGCGGCAATGGCAAGGCCGCTGTGGCTTGCTCCACCATTGCCGGCACGGCTATGACCACACCGGTTGCCCTCGCCGAGGTCGCACCGCGCTACGCCGAGCTTGCGCCCATCGCGTACGCTCAGATCGCCACCGCCGTTATCATCACGGCGATCATGGCTCCGATTCTGACTGGCTGGGTCGACAAGAAGTTCTGCCAAGGCAAGGAGGATCTGTCGCCTGTCGGTGTCGAGGCCATAGAGGAGGCCGTCGCGACTGACATCGATGGCGAGTAGCAATCGATACCCATCAATGATGCCGGCGTGTGCAATTCGCGCCGTATGGGCGCCCGAACAGAAACTGTTTTGCAGTGATGTTCGGGCGCTCTGCTATTATCCCCTTTACCCCTGTGGAGTAAAGGGGTGTTTATTGCCCTGATTCGAATTGGGCGATTCTGACCACTTGGGTATTGAAGGGATGGCGCTAGTGGTTAAGGCACTCAAGATTGAGATATTCGTGCTATGCATGATTGTTCTTATCGGGCTTGCCGTGCGAAGTCGTCGCTCCTTGTTCTCGAGCACCCAGCAGCTATTGTTTAGCATGCTTGGCTACACCTCTGCCGCGTACATATTATTCGATATGATCTGGACGCTTTCGGACGGTGTGGACGGCACGTTGGGCATTGCTGCCAACTGGATTTCCAACGCGGTTTCGTTTTCGCTCTTTGCTATCGCGTGTCTCATTTGGTTTATCTATTCCGAGACGGTGCAGGGTTCTCGCCTTTTGACCTCGCGCTATAGGGTGGTGCTTGTAGCGTTGCCTACGGCTCTGGTGGTCGTGCTGGCGTTTACCAGTTACTGGACGCACGCCCTGTTCTATATCGATTCGCAGGGCGTGTATCGTCGCGGCTTTGCCTATATGATCCAGCCCATCGTCAGCTACTGTTACGTTATACATACGTCCCTGCATGCATTTGTGCAATCTCGCAGGGTCGAGAGCCTGCAGACGAAGGCCATCTATCGAACCTTGGCATTTTTCGCCATTCCGGCCCTGGTGGGCGGTACCTTTCAGGTCGTATACTCGGTGCCCGGCCTTTGTGTCGGCATAATGATTAGCATGTTGCTGCTCTACATCATCTACCAGGAGCAGCTCATCTCGACCGACCCGTTGACTGAACTTAACAATCGCAACCGTTTTGAGACCTATATGCTGTCGCTCTTCTCAAATGTGGATCAGGCCGAAGATGTATATCTGCTTATGATGGACGCCGACGGCTTTAAGCAGATTAACGATCGCTATGGGCATGTGGAGGGCGACCATGCTCTTCAGGTCATATCCGCTGCGCTCAAAGAAGTCTGCTCGGCGTCTGGCGGCTTTATCGCACGTTATGGTGGCGATGAGTTCGTGGTGCTCCAAAAGGCAGCGGCGGAACAGGATATCATGCATCTGTGCGCGACAATCAACGATGAGCTCGCGCGCGCCGAGGTTCCGTATCTGTTGCGGATGTCCATCGGCTACGCACGGGTCGGTGATGGCGTCGATACCTGGCAAGACTTGTTTCGTGCTGCCGACGCGGAGCTCTACCGCGTAAAGCGCGAGAAGAAGAAAGCCGGCGCCCAGATACGCTAGAAAAAGGGCGCACGCTGGCGGGCGTGGCGGCCCTCGGCTCTCCGATGTACTCCATTAAGCTAAAGTGTGCGAACATCCTCCCTAAAAAGGTGAGCTCGCTAGGCCTTTTTGGGCCTGTTGACGATGATGATGCCGCCGCAGACCAACAGCAGGGCAACAAGTACGGTAACAGGGCTCGTGCCAGCGCCCTCGCCGAGCAGCAGAGCGCTCAACAGTACGCCAAAGACTGGATTCATAAAGCCAAAGACCGACACACGGCTGACGGGGTTGACGGCAAGCAGACGCGACCATAGCGAGTACGCGACGGCGGAAATGAGTGCCATATAGATAATGAGTGCGATGGCGGGGATGATCGCGGTGGGGGAGAGCGCGCCGCCCATCAAAAACCCGATGGCGGTAAGGACCAAACCTCCGACTAAAAACTGCCAGCCGGCGAGCAAGACGCCGTCATGCTTGCGCGAGAAGATGCCGATCAGGCAGGTCGAAAGAGCACCCGCGACAGTGGAGGCTAGGATAAAGCCCTCGCCATCGAGCCTGAAGCCAAAGGTGCCATCTGCGCCCGAGAGGTTGACGAGCGCGACGCCGGCAAAGCCCAGCGCACAGCCAAGCACCTTGGCCGTATTGAGCTTCTCGGTGTGAAATGCCAGGGCGGCAAAGAGGATTGCGAGGAAGTTGGCGCTGGCCTCGATGATGGAACTCGACATGGCGCTGGCGCGCGAGAGTCCCAGGTAGAAAAAGAAGTACTGCCCGATGGTCTGGAAGAGCGACAAGATGCAGATGGGCTTGATATCGCGCACTTGCGGAACGAGCGGACGGCGCTGGGCCACGCTCATGCCAACAATGACCAGCATGCCGGCAAGGGTGAAGCGCAGACCCGCGAAGAGCAGCTGCGAGGCGCTGTCGTGTGCGGGAATGCCAAAGAGGCCGTAGCCGATCTTGATGCAGGGAAAAGCCGATCCCCAGAGCGCGCAGCAGACGAGGCAGCCCAGGATGAGTCCGGGCAGGGTGGCGAGATACGGCTTGCGGCTTTCCATGATGTCCTTCCTGTATGCGCGAAGCAAAAAAGAACCCGCCACCGGATGTGTCGGTGGCGGGTGTTGTTACCCGAGGGAATTGTACCCGATGGGAAAGGTTTAAGCGAAGTAGGCCACGCCGCTCTCAAAGATCGGCATGAACTTATCGCCGGGGACATGCTCGGGCACGTTGCGGTACAGGTTGTCGCCGCGACGCTCGGCATGGCCCATCTTGCCCAGGACGCGGCCGTCGGGGCTCGTGATGCCCTCGATGGCGAGTGCGGAGCCGTTGGGGTTGACGGAGAGATCCATGCTGGGCTTGCCGTCCTCGCCCACGTACTGCGTGGCGACCTGGCCGTTGACGATCAGCTGGGCGAGCACTTCGTCATTGGCGACAAAGCGGCCCTCGCCGTGGCTGATGGCGACGGTGTAGGGGTCGTCCAGGCTGCACTGCGACAGCCACGGGGACAGGTTGGACGAGATGCGGGTGCGCACCAGACGGCTCTGGTGGCGACCGATGGTGTTGAACGTCAACGTGGGCGCATCGGGCGTGGCGTCGACGATGTCGCCGTAGGGCACCAGGCCGAGCTTGATCAGGGCCTGGAAGCCGTTGCAGATGCCCAGCATCAGGCCATCGCGGGCCTTGAGCAGGTCGCGGACTGCCTCGGTGACCTCGGGAGCGCGGAAGAACGCCGTGATGAACTTGGCAGAGCCGTCGGGCTCGTCGCCGCCCGAGAAGCCGCCGGGGATCATAACGATCTGGCTTGCACGGATGCGGCGGGCAAGCTCGTGGGTGCTCTCGGCGACGGCCTCGGGCGTGAGGTTGTTGATCACGAAGGTGTCGGCCTCGGCACCGGCGGCACGGAAGGCGCGGGCGCTGTCGTACTCGCAGTTGTTGCCGGGGAACACGGGGATGATCACGCGCGGGCGGGCGATCTTGGCGCCGCCGTACACGTGGATATCCTTGGCGCGGAAGTCGATGGTCTCGACCTCGGGGGTCTCGCCGGCGCTGCGGTAGGTGAAGACGCCCTCGATGCCGCTCTCCCAGGCCTCCTGGAGCTCGGAGAGCTCGATGACTTCGGAACCGGTGTCGATGACATAGCCCTCGACGGTGGTGCCCAGGGGCTCGACGACAACGCCGTCGGCGACCTCGGGCAGCTCGGCATCCTCGGCGAGCTCGACAATAAAGCTGCCGTAGAGCGGGGTGAAGAGGCTCTCCACGTCTACATCCTCGGCAAGCTCGATACCGATCTGGTTACCGACGCACATCTTAAAGAGGCTCTCGGCGCCGCAGCCGTAGCCGGGCGTGGAGATGGCCAGGGCGTTGCCGGTAGCAGTGAGCGCCTCGACGGCGTCAAACGCGGCGAGCAGCTGCTGAGCATCGGGGCGGTAGTCCTCGCCATAGATGGCGGGGGCGATGCGGACGACGCGGTGCGTGAGGCCCTTGAACTCGGGCGAGACGGCGCGGGCGGCCTTGCCCACGGCGACGGCGAAGCTGATCAGGGTCGGCGGAACGTTGAGCTCGCCGGCCTCGTCCTCAAACGAACCGCTCATGGAGTCCTTGCCGCCGATGGCGCCGGCACCCAGGTCGACCTGGGCCATAAGGGCACCCAGGACGGCAGCCATGGGCTTGCCCCAGCGCTCGGCCTCGGTGCGCAGGCGCTCGAAGTACTCCTGGAAGGAGAGGTAGGTGCGCTTGTGCTCAAAGCCGGCGGCAACGAGCTTGGCGATGGACTCGACCACGGACAGGTAGGCGCCCGCAAACTGGTCGGCCTCCATCAGATAGGGGTTGAAGCCCCATGCCATGGCGCTCGCCGTGGTGGTCTCGCCGTCCACGGGGAACTTGGCGACCATGGCCGAGCTTGGGGTGAGCTGCGTCTTGCCGCCAAAGGGCATGAGCACGGTCGCGGCGCCGATGGTGGAGTCGAAGCGCTCGGAAAGGCCCTTGTTGGAAGCGACGTTGAGGTCGGTGACGAGCGAGGTCATGCGCTCGGCGAGCGTGGTACCGGCCCAGCTGGGCTGCCACACACTGCGGGCGCAGACGTGGGCGACCTGGTGCTTGGGCGCACCGTTGGAGTTGAGGAACTCGCGGGACAGATCGACGATGGCGACGCCGTTCCAGGCCATGCGCATGCGCGGCTCGGCGGTAACCTCGGCGATAACGGTCGCCTCCAGGTTCTCCTCGGCGGCGTAGCCCATGAACTCCTCGACGTCACCGTCGGCGACGGCGCAGGCCATGCGCTCCTGGGATTCAGAGATGGCGAGCTCGGTGCCGTCAAGACCGTCGTACTTCTTGGTCACGGTATCAAGGTCGACATACAGGCCGTCGGCAAGCTCGCCTACAGCGACCGAGACACCGCCGGCGCCAAAGTCGTTGCAGCGCTTGATCAGACGGCAGGCATCGCCGCGGCGGAACAGGCGCTGCAGCTTGCGCTCGACCGGGGCGTTGCCCTTCTGGACCTCGGCGCCCGATGTCTCGATGGACTCGGTGTTCTGGGTCTTGGAGGAGCCGGTGGCACCGCCGATGCCGTCACGGCCGGTGCGGCCGCCCAACAGGATGATCTTGTCGGTGGGGGCGGGGCACTCGCGACGCACGTGGTTTGCCGGGGTGGCGCCCACGACGGCGCCGACCTCCATGCGCTTGGCGACGTAGCCGGGGTGATAGAGTTCGTTGACCTGACCGGTGGCAAGGCCGATCTGGTTGCCGTAGCTGGAGTAGCCGGCGGCAGCAGTGGTCACGAGCTTACGCTGCGGCAGCTTGCCCTCGAGCGTCTCGGACACGGGGACGGTGGGGTCGCCGGCGCCGGTGACACGCATGGCCTGGTACACGTAGCTGCGGCCCGACAGCGGGTCGCGGATGGCACCGCCCACGCAGGTGGCGGCACCGCCGAAGGGCTCGATCTCGGTCGGGTGGTTGTGGGTCTCGTTCTTAAAGAGGAACAGCCAGTCCTGGTCCTCGCCGTCGACATCGACCTTCACCTTGACGGTGCAGGCGTTGATCTCCTCGGACTCGTCGACATCGGTCATGACGCCGGTCTTCTTGAGGTACTTGGCGCCGATGGTGCCCATGTCCATGAGGCAGACGGGCTTGGTGTCGCGACCGAGTTCGTGGCGCATCTCCATGTAGCGGTCGAAGGCCTGCTGCACCACGGCGTCGTCGATCGTCACGTCGTCCAGGACGGTGCCGAAGGTGGTGTGGCGGCAGTGATCGGACCAGTAGGTGTCGATCACGCGGATCTCGGTGATGGTGGGGTCGCGATCCTCATCGCGGAAGTACTGCTGGCAGAAGGCGATGTCCGCCTCGTCCATGGCAAGGCCGCGCTCGGAAATAAAGGCGGCAAGGCCGGCTTCGTCGAGCTCGCGGAAACCGTCGAGCACCTCGACGGGCTGGGGCTCGGGGGTCTCCATGTACAGCGTCTCGGGCAGGTCGAGCGAGGCGATGCGCGCCTCGACGGGGTTCACCACGTAGTGCTTGATGGCATCAATGGCGGCCTCGTCCAGAGCGCCCGAGATCATATAGACCTTGGCGGAGCGCACGGCGGGGCGCTCGCCCTGGCTGATGAGCTGCACGCACTCGCTGGCGGAGTCGGCGCGCTGGTCAAACTGGCCAGGCAGGAATTCGACGGCAAAGACGGCGCCATCGCTTGCGGGGAGCTCGTCGTAGGTCACATCGACCTGGGGCTCGCTAAAGACGGTCGGCACGCAGGACCGGAAAAGCTCCTTGTCGATGCCCTCGACGTCGTAGCGGTTGATGATCCTCAGGGCCTCGATGCCCTTGATGCCGAGAATTTCGGTCAGCTCGCCCTTGAGCTGCTGAGCCTCGACGTCGAACCCGGGTTTCTTCTCCACGTAGATACGAGAGACCATTGGTTCCTGCCTTCCTGATCGGTTGGGCGTACGGTACGGTATGCGGCAGCGGTCGGTTTGCGGGGTCTGCCCTGCGGTCGCCTTGAGCCACATGTTTGTAAACCTCACTATGATACGACAGCTCGCGGCGCGTTGAGGACGGCGAGGGTGCTACAGTGAAGCGCAAACAAGAGAAAGGCATCACATGGCATTCGTTTCGCTCGCCATCATCGCACTCGTGGCCTTTGCGAGTCCTTTTATCGCCTCGGCGATTCCCGGAAAACCCGTTCCCGAGACGGTTTTTTTGCTCGTGCTCGGCGCGGTACTGGGACCCCATATGCTCGGCGTCATCCATGTAGATGCTGAGGTCTCGCTTGTGTCCGAGCTGGGCCTGGCCTTTTTGTTCCTGCTTGCCGGCTTTGAGATCGACCCCAAGAGCATCACGGGCGTCGAGGGGCGCTACGGCTTGGCGACGTGGGTCGTCACGTTTGGTATCGCCTGGCTTGCCGTGCGCTTTACCCCGTGGTTCTCAGTCAGTCATTTCGACGGTATCGCCGTGACGCTTGCCCTCACTTCGACGGCGCTCGGTACGCTTGTGCCCATCATGCGTGAGCGCTCGCTCACCGGCACGCGCGTGGGCGACTCGATTCTCGCGTATGGCACTTGGGGCGAGCTCGGTCCCGTGCTCGCCATGTCGGTGCTGTTGTCTGCCCGCACTGGCATCCAAACGCTCGTTATCCTTGGCTTGTTTGCGGTGGTTTGCGTGTTGCTGGCCGTGGTCCCGAGCCGCTCCAAGCGCGTCGGCAGCCGCTTCTTTGCATTTGTTGAGGAGCGCGCCGATACCACGTCGCAGACCTTCGTGCGCCTGACGGTGCTCATCCTGGTCACGCTCGTGGCATTCTCGGCTGTCTTTGATCTCGACATCGTGTTGGGTTCTTTTGCCGCCGGCTTTGTCCTGCGCTATATCATCCCCGAGGGCAACCATACGCTCGAGACCAAGCTCGACGGTCTGGCCTACGGTTTTTTGATTCCGGTGTTCTTTACCGTATCGGGCGCAAAGATCGATCTGACGGCCGTGGCGTCGCGCCCGGGTCTGCTCGTGGGCTTTATCGTGGCGTTGTTGATTATTCGTGCCGTGCCCATTCTTATTTCCATGAGCATTTGTCCTGCGACGCGCGATGTGTCGGCGTATGGTCGCATTACCGTGGCCCTGTACTGCACCACGGCGCTGCCGATCATCGTTGCCGTTACGAGCGTTGCCGTCAACGCGGGCGCGCTGTCGCAAGATATTGCGTCGGTCATGGTTGCCGCCGGTGCCATCACGGTGTTCTTGATGCCATTGCTCGCGCAGCTCTTCTACCGCGTGGTGGATGCCGCACCGGTCGCCGCCGTGGCAGAGGTTGCCGAGCATCCATCCGATGCGCTCGACATCTTGCGCGCCCACCACGACCTAGCGAGCTTGCTCGCGCGCGAGCACGAGCTGCTGACCTCGCATGGCCATGGTCGCGTATTCGAGGGCCTGCCTACGCTCGATACGATTGCCGAGCGTCTTTCCGCCGAGGCAGCGAGCGGCCACATCGATGCCCGCATCGTGGACGCGGCGCACCTGCTTGCCGATAAGACCTATGGAGACGAGGTCGACCCGTCCGAGCTGACTCCGCGTGAGCGCCGCCGCCTGGAGCGCGCCAAGCTCGCTGTGCGCGAATACCGCCGCCGCATGCTGGAGCTCTATGCGCGCGAAGAAGCCGAAGACGACGACGGTAAGTAGTCGATACTTTCTCGGGGAAGCCGCGTCCCGCTTTGAAGGCTCGGAACGGGATGTGGTTTCCGAAACGGGGGCCGTTGGGAAACTGTGTCCCGGAATGGGCGCTCAGAGTGGGATGCAGTTTCCGCAAGGAAGTCCTGGGGGAAACCGTGCCCCGTTCTGATCCGAAATACTGGGACATAGTTTCCCTTTCATAACAGGAGAAGGCGCGCTGTCTGCAGTTGATTCAGACGGCGCGCCTTTTTGGTTGAGCTATGTTGAAGCTTGAAGCCAAAGCTTGTGGCTCCTTAGGAGCGGGCGGCTCCGTCGACGGGGAGCACGGCGCCCGTGACATAGGAGGACATGTCGCTCGCCAGGAAAACAAAGGCGTTGGCGACATCCTCGGGCTCGCCCATGCGACCCAGCGGAATGGTGGCGATGATGGGCTTGATGACCTCTTCGGGCAGGTTGGCGACCATGTCGGTCTTAGTCACGCCGGGGGCGACGGCGTTGACGCGGATGCCCATGGGGGCGAGCTCGCGCGAGAGCGACTGGACCATACCGTTGACGGCAAACTTGGACGTGGGGTAACCGACGCCGGAGGGCTGGCCGTACTTGGCGACCATCGAGCTTGTGGTAGTGATGGTGCCGCCGTGGCCGGCCTCGGTCATGATCTTGGCGGCAGCCTGGTGGCCATTAAAGACGGCGACGACGTTAAGGTCCATGACCTTTGCGAACTCCTCGGCCGTGTAGTCCAAGAGGGGTGAACGCTGGGAGATTCCGGCATTGTTGACGACCGTGTCCAAGCCGCCCATGTCGGCTGCAGTCTGCGTAAAGGCCTCAGTCACGGCCTCGAGCGAGGTGAGATCGCAGGAACGACCCCAGACCTTGGCGTCGGGATAGGCGGTCGTCAGTTTCTCAACGGCAGCGTCGGCAGTCTCCTGGCGCGAGCCAAAGACGGTGACGGCAGCACCTTCCTCGATAAAACGGCAGGCGATGGCATAGCCGATACCGCGCGTGCCGCCGGTGATGATTGCTTTCTTGCCCTCGAGCAACATGGTGCTTCCTCTCTTTGCGGGCGGATATACACAGCACAGCATAACGGCAGCCAAAATCGGCTCCGGCTGCATGTCGGCGAACGGTACCCCCGGCTGTCAGGAGCGGCCAAGTCGTTCAAATGCGGATTGCGCCAATACGCCCCATGCGCGCAAGCAAAGGGGCTCCCGTCCACTGCTGAACGGGAGCCCCTCACACATATAGGTCGTAGAGCGAAAATCGAATTAGTTGGCCATGACGCCTTCGGTCCAAGCCTCGACGTCCTCGATGCGCAGGACGTTGGCGACCTCGGCCACGCAGTCGACGCTGGCAAGCTCGGCGGCGGCAGCCTGGACGTCCTTCTCGAGCGCGCGGTGCGTCAGGAAGATGACCGAGCAGGCATCGCTGACGCCTGACTTGCCGTCCTCGACCTGGTTGATGAGCGAGATCGAGATGTTGTGCTTGGCAAAGATGTCGACCGTCTCGGACAGGGCGCCCACGCGGTCGGCGACCTTCAGGCGCACATAGTACTTGGTCTGGAGCTCGTCCATGGGCTTAAAGGCGAGGTTGTGACCATAGGGCTCAATCTCGGGCAGCGGAGCCACACCGCGGCTGATCTGCTCGGAGAGCGACAGGATATCGCCCACGACGGCGCTTGCGGTGGGGAAGGAGCCTGCGCCCGCGCCGTAGAACATGGTCTCGCCCACAGCGTCGCCCACCACGTATACGGCGTTCATGGCGCCGTTGACCTTGGCGAGCATGTGGTCGGCGGGGATCAGCGTGGGATGCGCGCGGACGTCGACGCCGGCGTCGGTGTTGCGCGCAATGCCTAGCAGCTTAATGGTGTAGCCGAGCTCGCGGGCCTGGGCGATGTCCTCGGCGCCGATGGTACGGATACCCTGCTGGTACACATCGTCGGTGGTAACGCGGGTGCCAAAACCGATGGAGGCGAGGATTGCCGTCTTGCTGGCGGCATCGAAACCGTTGACGTCGGCGGACGGGTCGGCCTCGGCATAGCCCTTGGCCTGCGCGTCGGCAAGCACATCGGCGTAATCGGCGCCCTCGGCGTCCATGCGCGACAGGATATAGTTGGTGGTACCGTTGAGAATGCCTGCGATGGTCAGGATCTTGTTGCCCACCAGGTCGTGCTCGAGCGTGCTGACAATGGGGATGCCACCGCCGCAGCTGGCCTCGCACTTAATCTGCACGCCGCACGCGCGCGCCTTCTCGGCAAGCGTCTCGACATGACGGCCCAGCAGGGCCTTGTTGGCAGAGACGACGTGCTTGCCGTTCTCGAAGGCGGTGGTGAAGATCTCGGTTGCGGGATGCTCGCCGCCAATCAGCTCGACGACGATGTCGACGGCGGGGTCGGTGACGACGTCGTGCCAGTCACTCGTAAAGGCCTCGCGCTCAATGCCTGCCGCCTCGGCCTGCTCCCAAGCAAGCGCGCAGGCGCGGGTCAGCTTAAGGTCGATGCCGTAGGCTGCCAGGTACTCATCGTGGTGGCTCTTGATCAAACGGGCCACGCCGCCGCCGACGGTTCCCAGACCGATCAGACCGACGTTCACTGTGCGCAGGGGTTCGCTCATAGATAGCTCCTTCGTGCATCTTATGGATGGATTAACCGCTTAAAGGTTGAGTGCATTCTAGCGTGAACCGAGGGCGCATGCTCGCCAGGCAACAGGAGTCGCACAAAACGGCACCACCGAAACGCTGCGGAAACATTGGAAACATGCTCGCTACAAATGAACTTCCGTAACAAACTGTCAACGTTTGCGCCATAAGGTTTGCCCCGTACCGCAAGACGGCCGCACTGCGGCCAGCGAAAAAGGGGGACACCATGTTCAGTATCAATAACGCGCTGAGCCGCAGGAGTTTCTTGACAGGAGCCGCGGCGCTTGGAAGCACCGTCGCGCTTGCCGGTTGCTCTTCGGGCGGCGCGGACGGTGGGTCGGCCAATGACGGCAAGACCTTCAAGATCGGCGTTATCGGCCCCCTGACCGGCGCCGCGGCTACCTATGGCGTCTCTGCCGAGAAGGGCGCTAAGCTCGCGGCCAAGGATTTCTCGACCAAGGACCTCAAGCTCTCGCTTAAGTCCGAGGATGACGTCGCCGACGGCGAGAAGGCTATCAACGCCTTCAATACCCTGTGCGACTGGGGCATGCAGGCGCTCGTCGGCCCTGTCACCACCGGTGCTGCCGTCGCCGTCTCGGGCGAGATCGCCGACGATATGCTCATGGTCACGCCTTCGGCCTCGTCGCTCGACGTCACCAAGGATAAGACCACGGTCTTTCAGGTTTGCTTCACCGACCCCACCATGGGCGCCAGCGCCGCGAAGTTCTTGGCTGAGAAGTACGCGGACGCCAAGATCGCCCTGTTCTACAACTCCGGCGATACGTACAGCTCGGGCGTTGCCGACGCTTTTGCCGAGCAGGCCAAGGCATCCAAGCTCGATGTCGTCGATACCGAGACCTTTAAGGACGACTCTTCCACGAGCTTTACCAACCAGCTCACCAAGGCCAAGGAGGCCGGCGCCACGCTCATCTTTGCGCCGATCTACTACACGCCGGCGTCCGTTTTGCTCAAGAACGCCAAGGACATGGGCTACGACATGACGCTCATGGGTACCGACGGCATGGACGGCCTGCTCTCTGTGGAAGGCTTCGATACCTCTCTTGCCGAGGGCGTACTGCTCATGACCCCGTTTTCGGCTGACGATGAGAAGAATGCCGACTTCGTCAAGGCCTATAAGGATGCCTACGACGAGACGCCCAACCAGTTTGCCGCCGACGCTTACGATTGCGTCCACGCCATCGCCGAGGCTATCGATAGGGCGGGGATTGACATTTCGGCCGACGGTGCCGACATTGCCGGCGACCTTGCCCGCGCCATGCGCAAGATCAAGATCGAGGGCCTGACGGGCGAGCTGACGTGGAATGACGAGGGCCAGGTCGAAAAGCCCGCCACAGCCTATGTGATTCAGGACGGCAAGTACATCGCCGCCTAAGTGCGCATAAAGCGCGACCGGTGAGGCCGTTTTATTCAGGGCGGGGACGCCTGTAACAGAACGGAAACATTACTTTCACACAATAAAGTGGCATTACTGCATAAAGTAATAGAAATACGCAGAATTATGGATAAACGAACAAATCCAAAGAAAAGTTGAAATAATCACCACTTTCCTTAACTAAAGCGTCTAGTATTTTGCGAACGCCGAACACGGCGAAGGATGGCCTGTCGGGTAACCGAAACCCGACGAGATTTGAGAGGAGAGCCGCATGTCGAGCCTCACCGGTAAGTCATTGAACCCTGTTATGAATCGCAGGAGCGTTATCGCGAGCGCAGCAGGTCTGGGGGCGATGTCCATTCTAGCTGGCTGCTCCTCCAACGGCGGCGACAGCGGTTCCGCGTCGGGCGACGCTTCGTTTAAGATCGGCACCATCGGCCCGCTGACCGGCGCCAACGCGTCCTACGGCAAGTCCGTTACACAGGCTGTCGAGCTTGGCTGCAAGGATTTCTCGACTAAGGAGCTGCCGCTTGTCAGCAAGGCCGAGGACGACCAGGCTGACGGCGAGAAGGCCGTCAACGCCTTCAACACCCTGCTCGACTGGGGCATGCAGGCCCTCGTCGGTCCGACCACCACGGGTGCGTCGGTTGCCGTTGCCGCCGAGTGCGGTAACGACCCCGAGACGTTCATGATCACCCCGTCCGCGTCCTCCGAGGACGTTACCAAGGGCAAGGATTGCGTCTTCCAGGTTTGCTTTACCGACCCCAACCAAGGTGTCAACGCTGCCAAGTTCCTGGCAGAAAAATATGCGAACGAGAAGTTCGTGCTGTTCTATAACTCCGGCGACGCCTATTCTTCGGGCATCGCAGATTCCTTTAAGGCCCAGGCCGCTAAGTCTAAGCTTGAGATTGTCGACGAGGAGACCTTTAAGGACGACTCCGCCACGAGCTTTACCAACCAGCTGACCAAGGCCAAGCAGGCAGGCGCCACCATGATCTTTGCGCCGATCTACTACACGCCGGCGTCCGTCCTGCTCAAGAACGCCAAGGACATGGGCTACGACGTCAAGATGATGGGCTGCGACGGCATGGACGGCATCCTGGGCGTTGAGGGCTTCGACACCTCTCTTGCCGAGGGTCTGCTGCTCATGACCCCGTTCTCCGCCGACGACGAGAAGAACGCCGACTTCGTCAACGCTTACAAGGATAAGTACGGCGATACCCCCGACCAGTTTGCCGCCGACGCCTACGACGGCGTGCATGCTGTGGTCGAGGCTCTCAAGGAGGCCGGCCTGGGCGTCGACGCCGACCCCACCGAGGTTGCCGAGAAGCTTCCCGAGGCTATGCGCAACATTACTGTTGACGGCCTGACTGGCAAGCTCTCCTGGAACGACAAGGGTCAGGTCCAGAAGGACCCGACGGCGTACGTCATTACCGACGGCAAGTACGTACAGGCCTAATAGGCCGCCTTACATAGAGCGGTTTTGATCCCAAGCAGGGGAGGTTTTGGCCTTCCCTGCTTGCTTGGTATCTAGGGACGATGTAACGTCCCTGTTTCATATATCAACTGGAAACCTATTCGAAAGGGGGATGTGGAACATGACGGTCTTTATTCAATACCTGGTCAACGGCCTGTCCATGGGCAGCGTCTACGCCATCATCGCGTTGGGCTACACCATGGTCTACGGTATCGCCAAGATGCTCAACTTCGCTCACGGCGACGTCATCATGGTCGGTGCCTATGTCTCGTTCTGCGCCACATCGTATCTCGGCCTCCCGGGCTGGGCATCTGTAGTTCTCTCTTGTGTGGTCTGCACGGTTCTCGGTGTTCTCATCGAGGGTCTGGCATACAAGCCGCTGCGCCAGGCGGGCCCTCTGGCCGTTCTGATCACGGCCATCGGCGTGTCTTACTTCCTGCAGAACGCCGCGCAGCTTCTGTGGGGCGCCACGCCCAAGAACTTCACTTCGCTCGTCACCTTCCAGGTGCCGGAGTTCTTGGCCAAGTTCAACGTAAGCGCCGTCTCGCTCGTCACCATCGTCGCCTGCCTGGTTATCATGGCCGGTCTGATGTTCTTTACAGGTAAGACCAAGATGGGCAAAGCCATGCGCGCCGTGTCCGAGGACAAGGCCGCCGCTCAGCTCATGGGCATCAACGTCAACCGCACCATCTCGATGACGTTTGCCATCGGCTCTGCGCTTGCCGCCATCGCCGGCGTGCTCCTGTGCTCCTACTCGCCGGTGCTGCAGCCCACGACGGGTGCCATGCCTGGCATCAAGGCCTTCGACGCCGCCGTCTTCGGTGGCATCGGCTCCATCCCCGGCGCCTTTGTCGGTGGCATTCTCATCGGCATCATCGAGGCGATGGCACAGGCCTACATTTCCACGAGCCTTGCCAACTCCATCGTCTTTGGTGTTTTGATCATCGTCCTGCTCGTCAAGCCTGCCGGCCTCTTGGGCAAGTACGTCCCCGAGAAGGTGTAGGTGAGCGTTATGAAGTTTCTTAAAGACAGGCAGACGCGTCACGACTTTGTTACGTATGCCATGTGCATCGTGGCATTTGCCATCGTGTTCTTTATGCAGTCTAACCATATGATCCCGCGCATGATCGCCGGTCAGCTGGTTCCCATCACGGCCTATATCGTTATGGCCATCTCGCTCAATCTCGTCGTCGGCATCGCGGGCGATCTGTCGCTGGGCCACGCGGGCTTTATGAGCGTCGGCGCCTATACGGGAATCGTCACCGCCGTCGCGCTGGAGAGCGTCGTTCCCTCCGATCCGATGCGCCTTATCATCAGCATTGTGGTCGGCGCCATCGCCGCCGCCATCCTGGGCTTCTTGATCGGCATCCCGGTCCTGCGCCTGAGCGGCGACTACCTGGCCATCGTGACTTTGGCCTTTGGCGAGATTATCAAGGAGATCGTCACCTGCCTCATTGTGGGCGTCGACTCCCGCGGCCTGCACGTGATCTTTAACATCACGGGCAACTCCACGATCGACGACCTGCACCTGCTCGAGGACGGCACCGCCATCATCAAGGGCGCCCAGGGCGCCTCGGGCGTGTCGACGTACTCGACCTTCCTCGCCGGTGCCATCCTGGTCATGGTCGCACTCGTGATCGTGCTCAACCTGGTTCGCAGCCGTACCGGCCGTGCCATTATGGCCGTGCGCGATAACAAGATTGCAGCCGAGTCCGTAGGCATCTCCGTCACCGAGTACCGCATGATCGCCTTCGTGGTTTCCGCTGCCCTCGCCGGTGCTGCTGGAGCTCTGTTCGGCGGTAACTTCTCGCAGCTCTCCGCCACCAAGTTTGACTTCAACACGTCCATCCTCATCCTGGTGTTCGTGGTCCTGGGCGGTCTGGGCAATATGCGCGGCTCCGTCATCGCGGCGGCGTTGCTCACGGTGCTTCCCGAGCTGCTCCGTCAGTTCTCGGACTACCGCATGCTCATCTACGCCATCGTGCTGATCCTGGTCATGATCTTTACCAACAACCCGCAGCTCAAGGCGTTCTTCGCACGCATTAAGGACCGCTTTGCTTCCAAGAAGGAGGTGGCAGCCGATGCCCAGTAAATTTGAGTTCAACAAGGGCAAGATGGTCCCGTATCCTTCTGGCGCCATCGTTCCCGATCGCGATCTGGGCCAGCGCCCGGCGCTCGAGTGCATCCACCTGGGCATTGAGTTCGGTGGCCTTAAGGCAGTCGACGACTTTAGCCTGACTATCGGCAAGACCGAGATCGCCGGCCTGATTGGCCCCAATGGTGCCGGTAAGACCACGGTCTTCAACCTGCTCACCAAGGTGTACCAGCCCACGCACGGCACCATCCTGCTCGACGGTGAGGACACCTCGGGCAAGTCGGTCTATCAGGTCAACCGCATGGGCATCGCCCGTACTTTCCAAAACATCCGCTTGTTCAACACTATGACGGTGGAGGACAACGTTAAGGTCGGTCTGCACAACCAGGAGCGCTACTCCGGTATTGAGGGCGTGATGCGTCTGCCGACGTATTGGAAGCACGAGAAGGCCGCCCATGAGCGCGCCATGGAGCTGCTGTCCATTTTTGACATGGAGCACCTGGCAAATAAACAGGCCGGCTCGTTGCCTTACGGCGCTCAGCGTCGTCTGGAGATCGTCCGCGCGCTTGCCACCAACCCCAAGCTGCTGTTGCTCGACGAGCCTGCCGCCGGCATGAACCCGTCCGAGACCGCGGAGCTCATGGAGAACATCGTCAAGATCCGCGACACCTTCGGCATCGCCATCATGCTTATCGAGCATGATATGTCGCTCGTTATGAACATCTGCGAGGGCATCTGCGTGCTCAACTTTGGTAAGGTCATCGCCAAGGGCACGGCCGAGGAAATCCAGAACAACGATGCCGTAATTGAGGCATATCTGGGCAAGCAGGATAAGGGGGAGAACTAAATGGCAGAGCCGATGCTTTCCGTCTACAACATCAACGTCTGGTACGGCGCTATCCACGCCATCAAGGACATCTCCTTTAACGTCAACGAGGGCGAGATCGTGGCCCTGATCGGCGCGAACGGCGCCGGTAAGTCCACGACGCTTAAAACCATCTCGGGCCTGCTGCGTTCCAAGACCGGCTCCATCAAGTTTATGGGCGAGGACATTACCCATACGCCTGCCGATAAACTGGTGGGCAAGGGCCTGGCCCAGGTTCCCGAGGGCCGTCGCGCCTTTTTGCAGATGACGGTCGAGGAGAACCTGGAGATGGGCGCCTACACGCAGCCCAAGTCCACGGTGGCTCCGGGCCTTGAGCGCGTCTACGAGCAGTTCCCGCGCCTTAAGGAGCGCCGTCGCCAGGTCGCCGGCACCCTTTCGGGCGGCGAACAGCAGATGCTCGTTATGGGGCGCGCCCTTATGAGCAACCCCAAGCTGCTCATGCTCGATGAGCCTTCCATGGGTCTGGCGCCGATTCTGATTGAGCAGATCTTCCAGATTGTCGAGGACCTGCACAAGGCCGGTACCACGGTGCTTCTGGTCGAGCAGAACGCCCAGATGGCGCTTTCAATCGCCACGCGCGGCTACGTGCTCGAGACCGGCAAGATCACCATGACCGGCACCGGCCAAGAGCTCCTGCACGACGACAACGTCCGCAAGGCTTACCTGGGCGGCTAGGGACTTCCGCCGTTCTACCGAACGGCGGACCGGCCGACGCTGCGCGGGCGCCCTGATCGACGTGCCGAAGCTCCTCACCCTTGGGACTATGCCGCGGTACGAGGCCAGGTGGTCATGGTCCGGGAACCTCGCGATGTCGAATGACACCGCGAGGTTCGCCGCCGTCCTCGGCGGCCTCGGCCCCCGAGTGGGCGATCCCCACGCGCTAACGCCTGCAAACAAGGGGATCGCCAAGACGCCGCCGGGCACCTCCGTCATAGACGTGGAAGTGCGGCCGCGCTGAAGCTCTGCGCGGTGTCTGCTCGCTTATGTGCGCATCACGAAGGAAGACCAGATCGGTGAGCGGGATTGGCCCGAAGTCGAGAGATTCCCATCAGCCTCTCGTCGGTCGATGACCGGTTCACCACGCGGGAAGAGCGTGACGGAAGGTCTCGCAAAAAGGCTCTGAGCGCGGCGTGCTCATGCCCGTCGTGGTGCGCCCGAAGGGGGGGGGACGGCTGCTACGAGCTCGATCATTTGCGAGGAGAAGACGAACCAGTCGTTGCAGATCCAATATGGATCTCGCCGACCTCGGCAAGCTGCTCGATGAGTGGAAGCCCTGTCGGGTCGTCTATTTCAACACCACCCAGAATGATGGTGTCATCGCGCAGGTCGATCTGCGTGTTGAACACAGCGAGGTTAAAGCCGGAGGCCACAAATCCGATAGCAGCCAGGACGAGCCCCGTGGCAACAAGCCCACCCGCTACGGCAAGGTAAATCTTTTTTACGCTGGACATGTTTGCACTCCTTCCTATGCCGTGAGCGGCGCCGCTTCAGCGCCCATGCGGCTCTTATTGCCTCGATCTTTCCAGAAGGGCGAAACGGCTTTCTTCGCCCAAAGGGCAGAGAGGCGCGCGATCTGCTTGGACGCCGTCCAGGCACCGGCTCCCGCGAGGAGCGCCACACCGATGGAAGCGAATCCCATTCCCATCGAGGTTAAAACGTACGGAACATGCCCGATAATGATGCCGTCCACGGTGAACAGGAGCCCCACCACGCCCGCGCCCCCGAATGCCGCGGCCACGATCCACACGCAGAGCGCAAGAACCCAAATGCAGATGTAGACTGTAGCGGCAACGGCGACGAACGCGAACAGCAGCGGAATCCATACCGGAGAGCCCACGATGGCGAGCGCCCATAGAAGCGCCGTGCTCTTGCGCTTGGTCCTCGCAATTGCGCGCGGCACGGCGGGCAGTTCGTCGAGCGTTGCCTCGGCGACCTCACCGAGCGTGCCCATGGCGGCCACAGCCTCGGCCTCCGTCATGCCGTCCTCCATACGGTCGGCGATGGCCTCCGCGTAGAACTCCTGCGTTTCCTTTACCTGATCTGCCGGCAGACAGGCCAGAAGCTCGCCCAGCCGGTTCAAGAACTCATCGCGCGTCATGGTGCGCTCCCTTCACGTAACTGTAGATTTCCTGCACGGATGGCCATTCGGCGAGGAACTCGGCGATACGCTCATGCCCGGTGTCCGTGATGCGGTAGTACCTTCGCAGCCGCCCGTTGTGCTCGGCGGAGCGCGCCGTGATGCACCCTGCCTTCTCCAGGCGCTTGAGCAACGGATAGAGCGTGGACTCCGTGAGCCCCATGCTCGCGGGCACGTCCTTCACGATCTGATAGCCGTAGGATTCCTCGCCCGAGACGGCCGCGAGCACGCAGGCCTCGAGGAAGCCGCGCTTCATCTGTGCCTCCATCCGCACACCTCCTTTCGTAGTATACTGTGTAACACCTACTATATGACACATAGTATATGATGTCAACAGTTGTCGTATAGGGAGTCCGGTCTGTCTATCTCCGGTATAGCGACGAGTGTCGGTTGACGCATCGCGCGAAACACCAACCAGTGCTCCTTTGATGCAACTCTCATTCGACCACATTTCTGAGCAGCTACCTTCCCGCACCAAAGCGTGCCTGATCCTGGGATAGTCGTTGGGGACGTTCTTGAATGAATAGTCGTTTAAGAACGTCCCCAACGACTACTTCTATACAGCAAAAAGGGGTGCTGACCATTTCGGTCAGCACCCCTTTAAGTTGCGGTGAAATAGGGACTGAATACGGGCTCCAGAGGCCAAAACAGTCCCTATTCCACCGCAACTTCATGGGGGCGTGCGACAATGCCCGTCGGAAAACATTTGCTGTCTTTGGGGGTCTATCTATGCTGTACGAGTTTTGTGCCGAGAACTTTGAGCGTGTGCCGGCGGCTATCGATGCCGGTGCTAAGCGCATCGAGTTGTGCGACAACCTTGCCGTCGGTGGTACCACGCCCTCGGCCGGCGTTATCAGCACTACGGTCAGCTATGCTCACGAGCATGACGCGCGAGTGATGTGCATGATTCGCCCGCGTGGCGGTGACTTTCACTACAACCAGGACGAGCTGCGCATGATGGAGATGGACTTGGGTCTTGCCGTGAGCGCCGGCGTTGACGGCCTGGTCTTTGGCTGCTGCAAGCCCTGTGCCGGCGGCTGGGCGCTCGACGAGCTCACCCTCGGCGCCCTCGTGATGGCTACGGGCTGCGCGACCGAGGAGTGCAAGCGCGGGGCCATCGATATCACCTTCCACATGGCCTTTGACCAGCTCTCGCCCGAGGCTCAGCTGGACGCCATTGACACACTCGCCGACTGTGGCATCACGCGCATCCTGACGCATGGTGGTGCTGCCGGAACGCCGATCGAGGACAACCTGGAGCACCTGTCGCGTCTTGTCGAGTATGCGGGCGACCGCCTGACCATCCTTCCCGGCGGCGGCATTTCTACGGCCAACCGCGATACCGTGGCGGCGGCATTGAGCGTCTCCGAGCTCCATGGCACCAAGATCGTGCCGCTGGAGGCGTAACCCGTGGCGCTGGTATTTGACGTTCAGCAGGCGAACGGTAAGCCCGACGACAACCGGCGCCCTGGCACCGCGTGTCCCTTTTGCGATACCGAGGAACTTGCCGATATCATCCGGCGCGATGGTGACTGCATCTGGCTCGAGAATAAGTTCAAGACCCTGCGCGCCACCCGTCAAACCGTGCTGATCGAGTCGGCCGATCACGATGCCGACCTGGTGATCTATGAGCCGGATGAACTCCACCATGTGATACGGTTTGCCCTGGGTTGCTGGCAGCAGATGATCGATTCACAGCAGTATCGCAGCGTTCTCATGTACAAGAACAAGGGTCCGCTCTCGGGCGGTAGTCTCGTTCATCCGCACATGCAGATTGTGGGTTTGGAGCAGGAAGACGGCTACACTTCGCTGACTTCTGCCAATTTCGAAGGCATCAATGTCTGGCAACAGGGGAGAATCTCGGTCAATATCTCAACCGAACCGATCATGGGGTTCTTTGAGATCAACGTTTCAGCCCCGCAGGGAATCGCCGCCAGCGATGACGCACGAGACCAAGCCGAGGCGGATCTCTTTGCCGATGCGATCCAGGTAGCTCTGCGCTATATCCTAAACGAGCACCACGGTGGTCGCGCAGAGTCGTACAACTTGTTCTTCTATCACCTGGGCGGTCGGACCATTGCCAGGGCGCTGCCGCGTTGGGTGGTTTCGCCCTACTTTGTCGGCTATCGTTTGGCCCAAGTCAATGCCGAGACGACGCTCGATATCGATGCTGAGCGTCTGCGTGCGCATCTGGAAACGCTCGTATAGCAAGACTAACACCCGCGTAATGCGGACAGCCTAGCGCGCCATGGCGTCGCGGCCGGCTTCGACCCGCTTGCGCTGTTTGGTGCGCTCCTCGCAGGTTAGGCACTCAAAGAGATGCCCGATAATCGAGGCCAGCACCTGCTGAAACAGCGTGCCGCACATGACGGGGAACACGACCTCGCCCGGAAAGTACTGCGTGGCGATGACGGCACCCGAAGAGATGTTGCGCATGCCGCAGGTAAAGCACATGGTAGTCGTCTCGCTATATGGCAGATGCAGCGCACGTGCGACCAGAAAACCGACGACAAAGCCGCTGATGGCGAAGACCAAAATAAAGAGGGCGACTTCCAGGCGCACCGCGTTTATGTGCAGCACGTACTCGCTCATAGCGGTGGAGTTGGACGCGATGACGCCCATCATCATGAACTTGCAGGCGGGCGAGAGCACGGGAGAGAGTTTCTCGTGGCCCCAGCCGCGCGTGAGTTCATTGATGGCAATACCGAGCACAGCGGGGATGGCGATCATAAAGGCCATGTTCTGCATCATGCTCGGCACGTCGATCGAGACGGTGGCGCCCAGCAGGAGCTTGAGCGTAAGCGGAATCGTCACAGGTGAGATGACCGAGGACGTCAGGATGATGGTGAGCGCGAGCGGGCCGTTGCCGCCGAACATGCTGATCCACATAAAAGCGGTGACGGCCACGGGCACGCTGTATTCGAGCACAATGCCGCAGACAAGGTTGGGGTTGGAGCCAAAGAAGAGTGACCCCATGGCATACGCCGCGATGGGAATAAGCACCGCCGAGACGAGCAGCGCCAAGACTAGGTGCAACGGACGGCGGAACACCTCGGTTACCTGGTGAAAGGTGTTGCTGAGCGCACCCTGAAACGTCATAAAGGCAAACAAGGTGGGAACGATGGGCTTGAGTACGCCAATCTGTTGGGGAAAGAGCACGCCGAGTGCCACGCAAATCGGAACGATGACCTGCATGTGCCCCGCGAGAAACTTGCCCAGTCCAACCCATTGCTTCATATGCGCTTGTGACTCCCTTTGCCCGTGAACCCGTTTTGAATGGATATGCTAGACGCTCGCATGCGTCCGTGCGTCAGAAACGCTCGAATATTTCGGGGCTATTACCGGCATCGTTTACCGAAACCGCGGCGTGCTGCGGCGATTTGCGTCTGCTCTGCACGGTATAATAAATCCGTTCAACAGATCTGCCTGCCGAAGCGGGCATACACAGAGGACTCATCGCTATGAACCGTGAGAGGTATCGCGGCGACCTGCCCCTATCGGGGGTGGGCGCCTATGTCATCGCTTAAGACGACGCATCGCTGGGCGGTCGCTCAGCAAAACCCCGAGCTCGAAAAGGAGCTTTCGGCTGGCCTGGGCATTCCCGGGCTGGTGGCGCGTATTATGGTCGCGCACGGCATTACATCCATCGAAGAAGGTCAGCTGTTTTTGACGCCTTCGCTCGATCGCGACTGGGCCGACCCACTCATTATCCCGGGCATGTCGGTCGTTGCCGACCGCGTCGAGCGTGCTATTTGCAACCACGAGCACATTGCGGTCTTTGGCGATTTTGACGTTGACGGTATTACGTCGACCTGCCTGTTGACCGAGGCACTGCGCACGTTTGGCGCCGATGTCACGCCGTTTATTCCGCATCGCTTTGACGAGGGCTACGGTCTTTCGCGCGCGGCGCTCGACCGCGTTAACGAGCTCGCTCGCCCTCAGCTGATCGTGACCGTCGATAACGGTATTGCCGCCAAGGAAGAAGTCTCCTATCTGGAGAGCCTGGGGATCGATTTGGTGGTCACGGACCATCACGAGCCCTCCGACCAGGTGCCGCAGGGCGTGCCCCTGACCGACCCCAAGCTCGAGGACGAGGGCCCCTCGCGCGAGCTTGCCGGTGCCGGCGTGGCACTCAAGCTGGTGCAGGTCCTGGGCGAGCGTTTGGGCAAGCCGTCGTATTGGCGTTCGCTGATCGAGGTCGCGGCGCTGGGCACCGTGTCCGACATGATGCCGCTCACGCCCGAGAATCGCGCACTGGTCGCCGAGGGCATCCAGCAGATGCGCGTGACGGCCCGTCCCGGCTATATCGCGCTTGCCGCACTTGCCAAGGCCGACCTTTCTACCATTACGGCCGACGGCCTGTCGTTTTCGCTCATCCCTCGTCTGAATGCTGCCGGCCGCATGGCTGATCCCAAGCTGGCGCTCGACCTGCTGCTTGCCCGTGATCCTATCGAAGCAAGTGCACTGGCAGCCGAGCTCGAGGAAATCAATCGCCAACGCCGTGAGATCGAGGCGGAGCTCACGCGCGATGCCATGGCGAAGGTCGAGGAGACTTATGACGGCGGGCGCGCAATCGTCGTGGGCGGCGAGGGCTGGCACGAGGGCGTCAAAGGCATCGTGGCGAGCCGCTTGACCAATCGCTATCACGTGCCGGCGCTGCTGTTCTCGATCGAGGACGGTATCGCGCGCGGATCGGGTCGCTCGGTGGGCAAAGTTAACCTGTTTGACGCCGTCGAGCGTTGTTCCGACCTGCTGATTCGTCGCGGCGGACATGCCGGTGCGGTGGGTGTGACCATCGAGGCATCCAAGCTCGATGAGTTCCGCCGCCGCCTTTCCGCCGTGCTATCGGAGCTTTCCGCCGAGGACTTTGAAGACACCGACGAGGTCGCCGCCACCGTCGACCTTTCCGAGCTGAATATCGAGACCATCGAGCAGATCTCCCGTCTTGAGCCGTTTGGCCAGGGCAACAAGGTGCCGCTGCTGGCTGCCGAGGGCGTGACGATGTGCGACCGCGCCGTGGTGGGCAAAACCGGCGAGCACATGCGCTTTGTGGCGACCGATGGCGCCGCGAGTGTGCCGGCCATTATGTTCCGCGTGCCGCAAATCGATAAGCTCATCAACTGCGATAGCGCTGTCGACTTGGTGTTCGAGGCCGTTGCCGAGCATTGGCAGGGGCGTGTGAAGCCCAAGCTCATGATCAAGGATGTTCTGGTCCGCGATACCACGCTGCCCAGCGTCGACGATCCGGCATGCGAGCTTCGTCGTGGCGTGCGGCCGGTGGATTCCGGCCTGCGCCTGGAGTCGCGTAAGCGCGAGACGCTCGCCCAGCTTTCCTATACCGAGCTCACGCGCTCGCTCATTCACAGCTTTATCGGCTCGAGCCAGCCACACCGCGCGCAGGTTGAGGCGCTCGATGCCTTGGCCGATCACCAGAGTGTCTTGGCCGTTATGGGAACGGGCCGCGGCAAGTCTCTCATCTTCCATGTACATGCCGCGCGTGAGGCGGTGCTTCGCGGACGTGCGAGCATCTTTGTCTATCCGCTGCGTGCGCTCGTTGCCGACCAGGCCTATCACCTCTCGTCGACGATGGCAGCGCTTGGCATTGGTGTTGGCGTGCTGACCGGCGAGACCGTGGAGGCGGCGCGCGATGACGTGTTTGCCGGCTTGGCTTCGGGCCGCACCGGCATCGTGCTCACGACGCCCGAGTTCCTGTCCATTCACCGCGATCGCTTTGCGCGTTCGGGGCGCATCGGTTTTGTCGTTATCGATGAGGCGCATCATGCCGGTCTTGCCAAGGGCGGCGACCGCAGCGCCTATCTCGACATGCCCGACATCCTCAAAGTTCTGGGCGACCCGGTCGTTATGGCTGCGACGGCCACCGCGACGGCTCCGGTCGTGGCCGAGCTTGCCCGCATGCTGCCGATCACTCGCACGGTGGTCGACGAGACGGTGCGCGAGAACCTGCAACTCGAGGACGATCGCGACCTTGCAAGCCGCGAAAATCGCCTGGTGTCGATTGTGGCGACGGGGGAGAAGACCGTCATCTACGTCAACTCGCGCGACCAGTCCGTGGCGCTTGCCAAGACGCTGCGCAAGCGCGTGCCAGACTGTGCGACCCATATCGCGTTCTATAACGCTGGGCTTGCGCGTTCCGATCGCCGCCGCGTCGAGGAGGCGTTTCGAGATGGCAGCCTCAGTTGCATCGTCTCGACCTCGGCCTTCGGTGAGGGCGTCAACCTGCCCGATATCCGCCATGTCGTGCTGTACCACATGCCGTTTGGCGCCATCGAGTTCAACCAGATGAGCGGACGCGCCGGTCGCGATGGCCGGCCCGCTGTGATCCATCTGCTCTATTCGTCGCGCGACGCCCGCATTAACGAGCGCCTGCTCGACTGTTACGCGCCCGAGCGCGACGAGCTCGTCACGCTCTATCGTGCGCTGCAGACCATGTGGCGATCCAACCGTGGCAAGACGGGGGACGATTCCTTTAGCGCGAGCGATATCGACATCGCGCAGATGTGCCTTGCCATCGATGCGCGCACGCCGGTCGACGAGCGCTCGGTGGAAAGCGGCCTGGGAATCTTCGAAGAGCTTGGTTTCTGTCGCGTTTCGGGGTTTGACGACACCCGTCGCATCGCGATGGCCGAAAACCCTGGCCGCGTGCAATTGAGCAGGTCAATTCGCTATTTGGAGGGCTTGCGCTCGCGCATGGAGTTCTCGGCTTTCCGGAGCTGGGCGCTCGATTCGTGCGCTTCTGATATGCTAGCCAAAGTTAACCGCCCGATCGTACCGCGGGCCTAGGGGAAGGGGACCTCGATGGATGCCGCAGCCCGTACCGCCCATGATTCCACCCTCCAGCCGTTCTCGGAGATGGAGCACTATAAGCATGCCGATGAGCTGCCGCCCGAGATTATGGCGGACAGTTACGACAAGCTGGAGCGTCTGTGCCTCAAATATATGAATGAGGATGACTTCTCCATGGTGGAGCAGGCCTACTGCTTTGCCGCCGAGAAGCATTGCAACCAAAAGCGCCGCTCGGGTGAGATGTACATCAACCATCCCGTCGAGGTGGCCATCATTCTGGCTGATCTCAAGATGGACTGCGATGTGGTGTGCGCCGCGTTGCTGCACGATACCGTCGAGGATACCGAGACCTCGCTTACCGATGTTTCCGGCCTGTTTGGCGATACGGTGGCCGAGCTCGTCGATGGCGTGACCAAGCTCACCAACATCGAAGTCGACAGCATGGACGAGAAGCAGGCCCTCACGCTGCGCAAGATGTTCCTCGCCATGTCCAAGGACATCCGCGTCATCATCGTCAAACTCGCCGACCGCCTGCATAACATGCGTACGCTGGCGGCCCTGCGCGAGGACCGCCGTCTGTTTAAGGCGCGCGAGACCATGGACGTGTATGCGCCCCTGGCCGACCGCCTGGGAATGAGCTCTATTAAGTGGGAGCTCGAGGATCTGTCCTTCTTCTATTTGGAGCCCGATGCCTACCAGCGCATCGCGCGCATGGTGGCAGAGTCGCGTGAGGTTCGCGAGCGCTATCTGGCCGAGACTATCAAGACGCTCACCGATGAGCTCAACCGCATTGGCCTGGAGGGCTTCCAGATCAACGGTCGCTCCAAGCACTATTGGTCCATCTACCAAAAGATGAAGCGCAAGGGCAAGGAATTCTCCGAGATTTATGACTTGGTGGCGTTGCGCGTCATCACCCATTCGGTGCGCGATTGCTATTCCACGCTCGGTGCGGTGCATACGCTGTGGCACCCCATGCCCGGTCGCTTTAAAGACTATATCGCCATGCCCAAGGTCAATAACTACCAATCGCTTCACACGACGGTTATCGGACCCACGGCTCGTCCGCTCGAGATTCAGATTCGAACCTACGAGATGCATGAGCAGGCCGAGTACGGCATTGCCGCCCACTGGCTCTATAAGAAGTCGGGCGGATCGTCTGCCTCAAAGACCAATGATGCCCAGCGTCTGGATGATCAGATTAACTGGCTCAAGCACTCACTCGACTGGGCGGCGTCTGACGAGATCACCGATGCCAAGGAATACCTGCACTCGCTGAAGGTCGACTTGTTTGACCAGGAGATTTTTGTCTTTACGCCCAAGGGCGAGGTCATGGCGCTTCGTGCCGGCTCCACGCCGCTCGACTTTGCCTACGCCGTTCACACCGAGGTCGGCAACCACTGCGTCGGCGCTAAGATCAACGGTGCGGTGGCGCCGCTCACACACGAGATCAAGACGGGCGACCGCGTTGAAATCCTGACCAATAAGAGTTCCAAGCCGTCGCGTGATTGGCTCAAGATCGTTAAGACACCTTCGGCCAAGTCAAAGATCCGCCGTTACTTCGCCGCCGCGACCAAAGACGATGACGCTGCTGCCGGCCGCGATATACTGGCCAAGGACCTGCGCAAGCGCGGGTATGGCATCTCTACGCCGCGGTCCACGCGTGCGCTCAATGCCGTGGCCGAGCAGTTTAACTACAAGCAGCTCGAGGACCTGTTTGCCGCCGTTGGTGCGGGTAAAGTCGCCCCACGTGCCGTGGGCAACAAAGTCGAGCAGATCTTGGATCCCAAGCCCGAGGAACAGCTCACCAAGGCCGAGGCTATTGCCGAGGTCGTGAAGCAGCCTGCGCGCGGATCAAACCGCAAGCCGCAAAAGCGCGGCAAGAGCGCCAGCAACGGTATCATCGTCAAGGGCGAGAGCAACAGCGGCCTGCTGGTCCGTCTGGCGCATTGCTGCAATCCGGTGACGGGCGACGACATCGTCGGTTTCATCACGCGCGGCCGCGGCGTTTCGGTGCATCGCGCCAATTGCCCCAACGTCAAGGGTCTTATGGAGCATCCCGAGCGCATGATCGAAGTAGAGTGGGACGGCGCTGCCGACACCCTCTTCCAGGTCGAGATCGTGGTCGAGTGCCTGGACCGCATGGGCCTGCTCAAGGATGTCACCATTGCCATTGGCGATGCGGGCGGCAATATCCTTTCCGCCGCCACGTCGACCAACCGCGAGGGCATTGCAACCCTGCGCTTTATGGTCGAGATCTCGGACGCGAGTGGTCTGGATCCGCTGCTGGCCTCTATCAGCAGCGTTGACTCGGTCTATGACGCACGCCGTTTGATGCCTGGTGAGGGTGGGGCTCAGCTTAAGCGCCGCGTTTAGTTGCGACGAACGTGTCACATTATCGATATTCGCTACACTCGAGGCATCGTTTGATGCCTCGAGTTTTATAGAGAGGAGAGGGACATGAGTGCTGTGCCCTTGGATTTAACTCCCAAGGGATCGGTCGAGATCGAGACGCTCGTAAACGGTCCCATTCAGACCAATAGCTATGCTGTTATTTCGGACAATGAGTGCGTGATTATCGACCCCGCATGGGAAGGCGAGCGCCTGGTGGAGCATATTCGAGCCGAGCATCCCGGCGTACGCGTGCTTGGCGCCGTATGCACTCATGGCCATGCCGACCATGTTGGTGGTGTTGCCGGGGTTCGAGCTGTCATTGGTAACGGCGCATTATATGAGTTGTGCGCTAAGGACGTGACGGTACCTCGCGCAAATATCGAGGAGCAGCGCGCCATGTGGGGTATCGAGACGCCCGATCCGGGTGAGCCGACGCGCCTGCTCGCCGAGGGCGATGCTATCGAGGTGGGCGATATCTGCCTGCAGGTCATCGAGACACCCGGGCATACGCCGGGCGGTATCGTCTTGTTTGCTGCCACCGAGCAGGGGAACATTGCCTTTGTGGGCGACACGCTATTCCCGGGCAGCCACGGCCGCACCGATCTTGCCGGTGGCGACGAGGCAGCGATTCTGCGCTCGCTCTCCAAGCTCGCCCGGCTTCTCCCACCCGATACCGTTTGCCTAACCGGCCATGGCGATTCGACCACCATGGCACGCGAGCTCATGCAGAACCCTTTCATGCAGATGTAGCTTAATAGTCGGCTTTTGAAGCACGAGAAGCGTCCAAACGTCAAGCTATTTTTCCCCAACGGGCCGATTCCGTAGGGCAAACGGTCAAAAAAGTCTGTTTGGACGATATTCGTGAACAAACGAACGTTTATGCTCGGGTGCGCCGTGGTAAAATCTCAGGCGTTATCGGAGCAACCTTACAGGAGGTTTCTTTTATGCTCGTCAACGCAGCAGACATGCTCAAGAAGGCCGAGGCCGGCAAGTACGGTCTCGGTGCCTTCAACACCAACAACCTCGAGTGGACCCTGGCTATTCTCCAGGCCGCCGAGGAGGCCAAGTCTCCGCTGATCCTTCAGTGCACCGCTGGTGCCGCTAAGTGGATGGGCGGTTTCAAGGTCTGCGCCGACATGGTCAAGGCTGCCGTCGAGGCCACGGGCGTTACCGTTCCCGTCGCCCTTCACCTCGATCACGGTTCTTACGAGGACTGCTTCAAGTGCATCGAGGCCGGCTTCACGTCCATCATGTATGACGGCTCTCACGAGGAGACCTTCCAGCTTAACCTCGACCGCACCAAGGAGCTCGTTGAGCTTGCCCACTCCAAGGGCATGTCCATCGAGGCCGAGGTCGGCGGCATCGGCGGCACCGAGGACGGCGTGACCTCCAGCGGCGAGCTCGCTGATCCTGCTGAGTGCAAGCAGATCGCTGACCTGGGTGTCGACTTCCTCGCCTGCGGCATCGGCAACATCCACGGCGTGTACCCCGCCGACTGGGCTGGTCTTTCCTTCGAGCGTCTGGGCGAGATTAAGGCCCAGACCGGTGACCTGCCCCTCGTTCTGCACGGTGGCACCGGCATCCCCGAGGATCAGATCAAGAAGGCCATCTCCCTGGGCATCTCCAAGATCAACGTCAACACCGACCTGCAGCTCGTCTTCGCCAAGGGCGTCCGCGAGTACATCGAGGCTGGCAAGGATCAGCAGGGCAAGGGCTTTGACCCCCGCAAGCTCCTCAAGCCTGGTCGCGACAACATCGTTGCCCGCACCAAGGAGCTCATGGAGGAGTTTGGCTCCGTCAACAAGGCGTAAGCGTCGCTAAACTTCCCGCCGGAAGCCCCGTCCCCCTACACTGTTTCCTTTGCGCTCACCTGGCTTTGCCAGAAGTCGCGCCAAGAAAACAGCTCCGGGGGACGGGGCTTCCTTCGTTTAACGCCGCAGGGTTACGAGGCTGAATTAAGATGGCTACTGGCTTTGCCAGAAGTCGCGCGACGGAAACAGCTCCGGGGAAACGGGGCCTCCTTTGTTAACTTGCTACAGGGTTACTGGTCTGATTTTAGTTATATGGTTACCGTTCAGCGGTGTTGATGGCTCCCTTGTTGGGGCTTTCTTTTTATCTCGCTACAATGGGCTTCAAGCGTTCTAGTGACTTGGAGTTTTGGTATGGCTGTTATTAATGTGCTGCCTTCGGATGGGAAGGTTATTGACGAAGGTCCTGTTGGTTGCTCTGTTGATGTCTGCTGTGATGATTTTCGCCATCTCGATATTGGGCTACCGCCCGAGATTCTTCGTCTTAAGGATGCGGGGTATTTGACGCAGGCTGTTGCTGCCTGCGATCGCCTTTTGGAGCAGAACCCCGAGCCTTCGCTGGCTGCTTGTGTTCGTGCCGAGCGGTATCGCATGCTCGAGACGCCGCTTCATTTTTCGGTGTCGCGCGATCAGGCTATTGCGATGATTCGCGAGGAGTGGCCAGAGTTTACCGAAGAGCAGTTTGATGACCTGATTAATCGTAAGCGTATTGACTGGCGCTTTATCGATGGCGAACTGTTCGTTCTCGACAACTTCCTCGATTCGCTTCGCGTATATCCCAAAGAGGTTCCCGGCATGCGGCCCGATTCTACGGACGGAGTAGCACTGCGCAACGAGATGCTCAAGGAGATGGAGTCGCAAAACGGATTGGCTCGCGTCATTACGCTTAAAGCGTCCGTGTCTGTCCCCGGCGCTCTGGAAGGGGAGACCGTTTGCGCTTGGCTTCCCGTCGCGGCTGCCTGCCGTCAGCAGTCTCGGGTCGAGATTCTCGACATGACGCCGGAGGGCGCTGTTGCTCCCGCGAATGCTTCGGCGCGTACCGCCTCGTGGTCTTCCTCGAGCGAGCACTTATTTTCGGTGACCTATCGTTATCACATCGATGCTGCTTATTGTGATGTCTACGGTGGCACACTTCCGGTTCACCCGCGTATGGACGCGCCTCTGCCCGAGGATATTTCCGAGGACCGTCCGCACATTGCATTTACGCCGTATCTGCAGCAGCTGACGGCCAGTGTTGTTGACGGACTCGAGGATCCGCTCGATCGCGCCCGTGCTATCTATGATTACCTGACGCAGCATATCGACTATCGCTATCAGCCGCCGTACTTGCTTTTGGGATCTATTGCCGATGACTGCGCGCATTCGCTCCGCGGCGATTGCGGCGTTATGGCGCTCACGTTTATCACCATGTGCCGTATCGCGGGCGTGCCTGCCCGTTGGCAGAGCGGCCTGTATGTTGCGCCCGATTCGGTGGGGTCGCACGACTGGGCAGAGTTCTATACGCCGCAGACCGGTTGGCTCAACGCCGACGTGTCATTTGGATCTTCTGCTCGCAGGATGGGGGAGGAGTGGCGCCGCCGTCACTACTTTGGCAATCTCGACCCGTGGCGTATGGTGGCCAACAATCGATTCCAGGCAGAGTTTGAGCCCTCTTTCGACGGCATGCGCGAGGACCCTTACGATAACCAGATGGGTGAGGCTTCGGTCGACGGTCGCGGATGCCGTTGGCGCGAGATGCTCCGCACGGTCGAACTCATCGAAATGCTCGAAGTTCCATTTTCGGACTAATCGGTAGAAAGCTGTGATAAACTAACTCACGCATTGCGTGCCCGAGTGGCGGAATTGGCAGACGCAGTGGACTCAAAATCCACCGTTGGCAACAACGTGCGAGTTCGAGTCTCGCCTCGGGCACCATTCATGCAAGCGAGCGTTCAAGGGGGTTGCGGCCCCCTTTTTCGTGCCGAACTCGCGTGAGCGCGCGAAGCGTTAAGCAAACAGGCCTGTGGCCTGTTTGTAGCGGAGCGTGGCGAGGG
>NZ_CABJDK010000008.1:0-7184 GCF_902364355.1 Collinsella aerofaciens | reverse complement strand
CCTTCGCGAAGCGAAGGCCCTTCGAGTCTCGTCTCGAGCACCATACATGCAAGCGAGTGTTCAAGGGGGTCAAGGTCCCTTTTTCGTGTACGTAATGTGATAACGCGCTGTACGTGTTATTATTCGCAAGGCGTTGTTCCCGCAATGCCCTAAAGAGGAACCTGAGGGTTCCCACCTTTTGGCGCCAATGAGCAGCTGACTGGTCATACAACTTAGATTCCCTTCCTCAAATCGAGGAAGTCTATGTGTACGACCTGGTTGCTGAGAAGCGCCGGGTTATTTTTTTATGAATGGAGGTAGGGAAAATAGCTAAGTCTGATGACACCCGCATCAACGACGAGATCACTGCATCTTCGTGTCGTTTGATTGGCGTCGATGGCTCTCAGCTCGGCCTGTTCGCCATCCGCGATGCCCAGCGCGTCGCCGACGATCAGGGTCTCGACCTGGTCGAGATCGCTCCCAACGCGGAGCCGCCGGTCTGCAAGGTCATGGACTACGGTAAGTTCAAGTACCAGCAGGCCATGAAGGCCAAGGCTGCTCGTAAGAACCAGTCCAAGGTCGAGGTCAAGGAAATGAAGTTCCGACCCAAGATCGACGTTGGCGACTACGAGACCAAGAAGGGCCACGTTCTGCGTTTCCTCAAGAAGGGCGCACGCGTTAAGATCACCATCATGTTCCGCGGCCGTGAGATGGCTCACCCGGAGCAGGGCCTTAACGTTCTCGAGCGTCTCGCCGAGGATCTCAAGCCTTACGCTACGGTCGAGTCCAAGCCTAAGATGGAAGGCCGTAACATGCTTATGCTGCTCGCCCCGATTAAGGGCGCCTTCGATGAGGATAAAGCGGCAAGCGATAGCAAGTAACTAGTGTTCTGTAACCGATTAAGGAGTATTTCATGCCTAAGATGAAGTCCCACAGCGGCACCAAGAAGCGTTTCCGCAAGACTGGTACCGGCAAGCTTATGCGCGCCAAGGCTTTCAAGAGCCACATCCTGAGCAAGAAGTCCACCAAGCGTAAGCGTGGCTTCCGTCAGGAGACCGAGATCGCCGCTGCCGACCGCAAGGTCATCAAGTCGCGTCTCGCCTAAGTTCGCGTTCCCGTTTTTCGTTTTACCGTCTAGGAGTTGATAGAACATGGCACGTATTAAGCGCGCTGTTGCCGCCAAGAAGAAGCGCCGTACCGTTATGCACCGTGCGAAGGGTTACTACGGTGCCGCTTCGCGTACTTACAAGCATGCTAAAGAGCAGGTCCAGCACTCCCTGCAGTATCAGTATCGTGATCGCCGCAACAAGAAGCGCGAGATCCGTTCTCTCTGGATCACCCGTATCAACGCTGCTGCTCGCCTGAACGACATCTCTTACTCTCAGTTCATGCACGGCCTGAAGGTTGCCGGCATCGAGCTCGACCGC
Organism: Collinsella aerofaciens; assembly: GCF_902364355.1. Classification (GTDB taxonomy): domain Bacteria; phylum Actinomycetota; class Coriobacteriia; order Coriobacteriales; family Coriobacteriaceae; genus Collinsella; species Collinsella aerofaciens_AF. The sequence goes on along the minus strand of NZ_CABJDK010000008.1, from coordinate 5,778 downwards.
AAGGTCCTGGCTCAGATGGCTTACGAGGACATCGAGTCCTTCAACGAGCTGGCTGCCATTGCCAAGAAGGCTCTCGAGGCCTAATAGATTCTGTTGAATCGCTAGGGGAGTGTCGCGTTGTGCGCGGCGCTCCCTCTTTTTATCTGAAGTGCGGTTTACATTGCTAAAAGCGCGGGTAGATAAACACTTACAGGTGACCGATCTCTATATATTCCTGAACCAAAGGGTCATCATCTGATATGTGCGGAAGATCCGCGCCAGTCTTTCTATTACCTATAGAAAGCGATATGTTGTGTAGGACTTGTGAAGAGCGGAATTGACGTCCCACAAGGCTTCGCGGTCTGGCAATATATCTCCTTGCCGCGCGGCCCGGTCGGACCGGATCAGCCGCCAGGCGTGCACCTTGAGAACCGGATACTGCGAGGATGGACACTTACTTCAGTGTCGCATCCGGGCAGACATCGAACCATTTGAAATGGTCTAACTTGGATTTGTTTTTCGCAAGGCCGCCGAGAGGCGGCCCCGAGAAATTCCTTTTCCTATACTAAAACCATATGAATCGAACGGAACCGATCAGCGATGAACTGAGAGGACCGGACGGGCCCGAAGCCCATATATTTTGGACGGAGAGTTCGATCCTGGCTCAGGATGAACGCTGGCGGCGCGCCTAACACATGCAAGTCGAACGGCACCCACCTTCGGGTGGAAGCGAGTGGCGAACGGCTGAGTAACACGTGGAGAACCTGCCCCCTCCCCCGGGATAGCCGCCCGAAAGGACGGGTAATACCGGATACCCCGGGGTGCCGCATGGCACCCCGGCTAAAGCCCCGACGGGAGGGGATGGCTCCGCGGCCCATCAGGTAGACGGCGGGGTGACGGCCCACCGTGCCGACAACGGGTAGCCGGGTTGAGAGACCGACCGGCCAGATTGGGACTGAGACACGGCCCAGACTCCTACGGGAGGCAGCAGTGGGGAATCTTGCGCAATGGGGGGAACCCTGACGCAGCGACGCCGCGTGCGGGACGGAGGCCTTCGGGTCGTAAACCGCTTTCAGCAGGGAAGAGTCAAGACTGTACCTGCAGAAGAAGCCCCGGCTAACTACGTGCCAGCAGCCGCGGTAATACGTAGGGGGCGAGCGTTATCCGGATTCATTGGGCGTAAAGCGCGCGTAGGCGGCCCGGCAGGCCGGGGGTCGAAGCGGGGGGCTCAACCCCCCGAAGCCCCCGGAACCTCCGCGGCTTGGGTCCGGTAGGGGAGGGTGGAACACCCGGTGTAGCGGTGGAATGCGCAGATATCGGGTGGAACACCGGTGGCGAAGGCGGCCCTCTGGGCCGAGACCGACGCTGAGGCGCGAAAGCTGGGGGAGCGAACAGGATTAGATACCCTGGTAGTCCCAGCCGTAAACGATGGACGCTAGGTGTGGGGGGACGATCCCCCCGTGCCGCAGCCAACGCATTAAGCGTCCCGCCTGGGGAGTACGGCCGCAAGGCTAAAACTCAAAGGAATTGACGGGGGCCCGCACAAGCAGCGGAGCATGTGGCTTAATTCGAAGCAACGCGAAGAACCTTACCAGGGCTTGACATATGGGTGAAGCGGGGGAGACCCCGTGGCCGAGAGGAGCCCATACAGGTGGTGCATGGCTGTCGTCAGCTCGTGTCGTGAGATGTTGGGTTAAGTCCCGCAACGAGCGCAACCCCCGCCGCGTGTTGCCATCGGGTGATGCCGGGAACCCACGCGGGACCGCCGCCGTCAAGGCGGAGGAGGGCGGGGACGACGTCAAGTCATCATGCCCCTTATGCCCTGGGCTGCACACGTGCTACAATGGCCGGTACAGAGGGATGCCACCCCGCGAGGGGGAGCGGATCCCGGAAAGCCGGCCCCAGTTCGGATTGGGGGCTGCAACCCGCCCCCATGAAGTCGGAGTTGCTAGTAATCGCGGATCAGCATGCCGCGGTGAATGCGTTCCCGGGCCTTGTACACACCGCCCGTCACACCACCCGAGTCGTCTGCACCCGAAGTCGCCGGCCCAACCGCAAGGGGGGAGGCGCCGAAGGTGTGGAGGGTGAGGGGGGTGAAGTCGTAACAAGGTAGCCGTACCGGAAGGTGCGGCTGGATCACCTCCTTTCTAGGGAGATACATTCTTAGAGAGACAAACTTTAACTCGAATAGAGGGCAGGAGCCCGTCCGGTGGATGTCGCCCGGGGGAAGTCCCCGCAGCACCCGGTCCCCGGGGTCGCACCCGCGTACCTTGAGAGCCGCATAGCGATAGGAGAGAGATGGAAGATCATTCTTCCAGACTCGATTCTTTTCTGCGATTTATCAGACAGAATGATAGCAATCATTCATCCGATCCAAACAAGAAGAATTCACTTATATATGAGTGAGGAGCATCTGATCGCGAGCACAGTCAACTACTGTGCCGCGGTATGAGATACCCGAATTGCGACATACGAGCGCTATTCATGATATCGATTAATTAACTTTAGCGACACGTGGATATCCCGCGGGCCCGAGAGCGGTCCCGCAAGATACCACGGGCGCACGGCGGATGCCTTGGCACAGGGAGCCGATGAAGGACGCGGCAAGCTGCGATAATCCCCGGCGAGGAGCACACATCCTTCGACCCGGGGGTCTCCGAATGGGCGAACCCATCCGTAGCAGTACGGATATCCCGATCCTGAACACATAGGGGCCGGGAGGACAACCCGGGGAACTGAAACATCTAAGTACCCGGAGGAGAGGAAATCAATCTCGAGACTCCCCGAGTAGCGGCGAGCGAAAGGGGACCGATGGCCAAACCGTCGAGCGGGCATACCCGGCAGGGGTTCCGCCGACGGGGTTGCAGGGCCGCGCATCCGGGGGCTGCCGCCCCCGGGCGCAGGTCCGGCTGGGGAGCGGAACGGCATGGGAGGGCCGGCCGCAGCGGGTGACAGCCCCGTACGCGAACCCAGACCGGACGGCGCGACGCGGTCCCTGAGTAGGGCCGGGCACGTGAAACCCGGTCCGAACCTGGGTGGACCACCATCCAAGCCTGAGTACTACCCTGTGACCGATAGCGCACCAGTACCGTGAGGGAAAGGTGAAAAGCACCCCGGGAGGGGAGTGAAACAGTACCTGAAACCGTGCGCCCACGAGCAGTCGGAGCACCCTTGTGGTGTGACGGCGTGCCTTTTGTAGAATGAGCCAGCGAGTCGCTGGCGCGGGGCGAGGTTAACCGAAAGGGAGCCGGAGCGAAAGCGAGCCTTAACAGGGCGACTTGAGTCCCGCGCCGCGGACGCGAAGCCGGGTGAGCTATCCGTGGGCAGGCTGAAGCGGGGGTAAGACCCCGTGGAGGGCCGAACGCACGTCGGTTGAAAACGGCGGCGATGACCTGCGGATAGGGGTGAAAGGCCAATCAAACCCGGAGATATCTCGTTCTCCCCGAAATAGCTTTAGGGCTAGCGTCGCGCGTTCACCGCCGGAGGTAGAGCACCGGATGGACGAGGGGGCTTCGCCGCCTACCGAATCCAACCGAACTCCGAATGCCGGCGGCCCAGAGCGCGGCAGTCAGAGCATGTGGGCTAAGCTGTGTGCTCGAGAGGGAAACAGCCCGGACCGCCCGCTAAGGTCCCCAAGTTCCAGCCGAGTGGCAAAGGATGTGCGTCCGCCCAGACAACCAGGATGTTGGCTTAGAAGCAGCCATGCATTCAAAGAGTGCGTAACAGCTCACTGGTCGAGTGGACATGCGCCGACAATACACGGGGCTAAGCTGGACACCGAAGCGGCGGGATTTTATCTATATAGAATCGGTAGGGGAGCTTCCCATGGGCGGCGAAGCCGCCGGGCGACCGGCGGTGGAGCGCATGGGAGTGAGAATGCTGGCATGAGTAGCGAGAGACGAGAGAGTAACTCGTCCGCCGTGAACCCGAGGTTTCCTGGGCAAGGCTAATCCTCCCAGGGTCAGTCGGGGGCTAAGGCGAGGCCGGAAGGCGTAGCCGACGCGCAGCAGGCAGACATTCCTGCACCGCGCACGCGGCGCTACGACCGACGGGGCGACGGATGGGGGTGGCTCGGCGGGGTTCTGGACGTCCCCGTGATGGAGCGCGGCCCGCGGACCAGGGAAATCCGGTCCGCACGAGGGCGAGGCTCCGGACGAAGCATCTGAGCGAAGCGAGTGAGCCCGAGGTCCCTAGAAAAACCCCTAGGCAGGCGCGTGCGCGCCCGTACCGCAAACCGACACAGGTGGGTGGGTAGAACATACCGAGGCGATCGGGTCAACCATGGTCAAGGAACTCGGCACAATGGCCCCGTAACTTCGGGAGAAGGGGTGCCCGCGCGTACGTGAACCGGCTTGCCCGGGGAGCGGAGGCGGGCCGCAGTGGAGAGGCCCAAGCGACTGTTTACCAAAAACACAGGACTCTGCAGAAGCCGCAAGGCGACGTATAGGGTCTGACGCCTGCCCGGTGCCGGAAGGTCACGCGGAGGAGTTAGCCGCAAGGCGAAGCCCCGAAGCCAAGCCCCGGTAAACGGCGGCCGTAACTATAACGGTCCTAAGGTAGCGAAATTCCTTGTCGGGTAAGTTCCGACCTGCACGAAAGGCGCAACGACTTGGGCGCTGTCTCGACCATGGACCCGGTGAAATTGCACTGGTCGTGAAGATGCGACTTACCCGCGGAAGGACGGAAAGACCCCGTGAACCTTCACTGCAGCTTGGCATTGGCCGCTGGTCCCGCGTGTAGAGGATAGGCAGGAGGCATCGATCCGGAGGCGCCAGCCCCCGGGGAGCCGCCCTTGGAATACTGCCCTCGCGCGACCGGCGTCCTAACCCGAGGCCGTCAACCGGCTCGGGGACCGTGCCAGGCGGGCAGTTTGACTGGGGCGGTCGCCTCCTAAAGGGTAACGGAGGCGCGCGAAGGTCCGCTCGGGACGGTCGGCAACCGTCCTTTTGAATGCAAGAGTACAAGCGGGCTTGACTGCGAGGCCCACAAGCCGAGCAGGTGCGAAAGCAGGCTCTAGTGATCCGGCGGCCCCGAGTGGGTGGGCCGTCGCTCAACGGATAAAAGGTACTCCGGGGATAACAGGCTGATCTTGCCCAAGAGTCCACATCGACGGCAAGGTTTGGCACCTCGATGTCGGCTCATCGCATCCTGGGGCTGGAGCAGGTCCCAAGGGTACGGCTGTTCGCCGTTTAAAGCGGTACGCGAGCTGGGTTCAGAACGTCGTGAGACAGTTCGGTCCCTATCCTCCGTGGGCGCAGGAGAATCGATGGAGGCTGCCCCCAGTACGAGAGGACCGGGGTGGACGCACCTCCGGTGAACCGGTTGTCGACCAACGGCACGGCCGGGTAGCCGCGTGCGGCGCGGATAACCGCTGAAGGCATCTAAGCGGGAAGCCGTTCCAGGGATTAGTTCTCCTTCCGGTAAGGGCCCAGGTAGACTACCTGGTCGATAGACGGCAGGTGCAAGGGCGGCGACGCCCTCAGCCGAGCCGCACTAATCGCCCGAGCTCTTCCGGAACCGCACCTCGCGGCCCGCGGGACCCAGCGCTCATGCGCGCGGTCCGGGCACGAGGATGCCCCCGAGTCACCTCCCCTATGCGCCATGCGGCCCCCAGGGCACGTGTATGCGATACCGGACACCGTAACGGTGGGCGCCGCCCACCGGTCAGCGGCCAGAGCATGGGGGGCACGCCCGGTCCCGTTCCGAACCCGGAAGCTAAGCCCCATCGCGCCGAGAGTACTGCGGGGCCAGCCCGTGGGAGGCCAGGGCGCCGCTGACCGGTGGACGGCACCGAGCCGT
>NZ_CABJDK010000007.1 GCF_902364355.1 Collinsella aerofaciens | reverse complement strand
AGCTGGCCGCTGCGCGGCCAGCAGACTAAAGTCTTGAAAAACAAGATAGCCGCCTTCGGGCGGCTTTTTTGTTGCCGATTTTGAGTGCGTGCGCGCCAATCCAAGCATCGCCACGTCAACAGCGGCCCACTCGGTGGACTTCGGGTTTAATGCTTAGGGGCGGGGATTTACCAAAGTGAAATTTTAATGAAAAGAAACCCAGCTGCAACAATTGCCATGGTGAGGGCTCGAATTGGCCATATAGATCTAAAATAGTCACAATATACAAATGTCGAGAGGCATTGGGGATATAGATGAAAAGAACTAAGGGTTTTCTTTTGTTGGTATTGATGCTGCTCGGACTGTTCTGCCTGAGTGGCCCTTCTTGGGCCGAGGCTGTCTGTCCTGAAGGTGAGCCTCAGCAGTCTTATACGGGCAACCTGCTGATAACTGCTAAGGAGGGCGATGCCGACTCTCAGTCTGGGGTAAATCCCCTTGCCACTTTTGAGGGGGACGGCGGAACGGTCGAGCTTGACCATATTGGTAGCGGGATTTTGAGGTGGCAAGTTCTTCCGGACAAAATTGCGAACGATCCCTTCTCTTTTGCTGGAACGATATATCTATACAAGGTTGTGAGCGGAAAACAAAAATACGTCGATTGCTATCCGACAAACGGGTCTGGAATTGCATTCACCGGCATTTCGGGGCAGATTGATACACATGTACGAAAGGGAACCTATGTGGTGCGTTGGGTTGGAGCTGCTGCAGGCCCGATATGGATTGCGGTCTTGCGCCCCGATGTCCAAATAGGTTTCTCTCTCTAGACGGGAAGTTGCTCATGGACGCCATATATGACGGGGATGACTGGGTCGATCATTATACTTGGCGCCTGGTCGGCTCGAACGACAATGGGGATGTGGTGTTTGATGGACTATGTCCAAAGCATCTCCATCCTTTTGTCTCGTCGTTAATTGAGAGTTCCGCTCGTGTTGCCCCCTACAGCTCGGCATCGCTTCATGATACGGACGTTTTGAAGACCATAAGGGAGTCAATTGACGAGGGCACGATGAGCGGCCCGCTGTTTTCTCGGCTTGTGGGGCTAGATGAGATTGGCTCGAAACGACTGCTTGCGGGCGAAAAAGTGGAACTCACTTATCGGTCGATGATTTCAATCCTGCGGCTAGCCGATGTTCTTCGCAAATAAATGAGGCTTCCCTATTCAAAAACCGAAACCCCGCCAAGCGTGATTCCCCCAGGGAAACACGCTTGGCGGGGTCCTAGCGTGATTTCCCTGGGGAAATCACGCCATCAGACGCGCAACTCAGCCGAGCAGCGCGCTACTCCTCCCAGTAAGCATCTGCAAGAAGCTTAAAACAGATCTTCTTGACCGGCTGCGCGCCATCGCCCGGGAACTCGAGCGTGGGCATGTGAGGCTCGCCGGCAACGAACAGCGCAAACTTGTCGTCGGCAAGATCGCCGGCGATCGAAGCGTCGGAATCGACCAGATCGTAGTCGTCCTTCTCGTCAAACTCCTGAACCAGCGTCAGGCTGCCCGTGGCGACCTTAAAGGCCTCGCGACCCTCGACGTCGATCTGCAGGTCGTGATAGCGCTGATGCGTCTCATAGTGAGCCTCGGCCTCGGGACGCGTCGTGGGAGCCATGACGTTCGCATAGACCTTGTCGCCCAGAATCGGATGGCTGCCGACCTCGAGCTCTGCCGGGTCGTTCTCCTCGAGCCAGTCGATCAGCACGTCGAGGCCCTTGAGCATTCCGCGGTACTCCTCGATATCGCCCAATGCACCGTAAATCATCTAAATCCCCTCTCGGATCGCTTCTTTGGCGGCTAATCGGCAAACGCGTTACCGATGCTGTTGCCACCCACATACGCCTCGACCAGGGTAAGGTCGGGATTGAACACGACAAACTCGGCGTCGCGCCCCAGCATAATGCTACCGCACTTGTCGTCGACATGAGCTAGCAAGCAATGCCGGGGCCGACGCCCAGGCTTTTACAGCTCGGTCACGACAACGCCGTTGTAGACCTCGTCCCAACGGTCCATAACCAAGTGGCCGGTCATGGGATCCATGGCATTGAGCTTGCCGCAGGTGTTGGCGGTACGCAGCACCGTCTCGTCGTCCGCGCCAGCAGCAATGGCATGCGCGAAGCCAGCGATAGTGGAGTCACCAGAGCCCGTAGCGTTAACGGCAGGGATATCGGGCGTCTTTGCGCGGAACGCACGGCCATTGTGGAAGCCAACGGAGCCGGCAGCGCCCATGGACACGACGACCCAGGGGATATCGGAGAAGCGGGCATCAGAGGCGAGCGCGGCGCGGAGCTCGTCCACATCGTCGGTAGTAAAGCTCGTACCCAAAAGGCCGTTGATCTCGGTCAGGTTAGGCTTGACCAGCTCGGGCTTAATTTCGGACTTAAGGGCGGCCTCGAGCGAAGCGCCCGAGGTATCGAGCAACACCTTGGCACCGGCGTTCTCGGCAATGCCCGTGATCTTGGCATAGTAGTCTGCCTCGACACCGCGGGGCAGCGAACCCGAGATGGTAACGACAGCGGCCTTGCTCGCAAGCTCGGCGAACTTGGCGGTAAAGGCATCGAGCTCCTCGGGGGCAATCGTCGGGCCGCTCTCGAGTAGCTCGGTCTGGTTGCCGGCGTGGAGGATGTTAAGGCAAATGCGAGTCTCGCCCTTGATGGGTACAAAATCATTCTTAATGCCGTTGGCATCCATGAGCTCGGCCATGTAGGCGCCCATGTGGCCGCCGAGTAGACCGGTTGCCACAACGTCGTCGCCCAGCTGACCCAGTACACGGGCCACGTTGAGACCCTTGCCGCCGGCGGTCTTTTCGGGCGTCACACGGTTAACGTCGTCGATAATGAGCTCATCGAGCTGATAGCGTGTATCGACGGACGGGTTCATCGTAACGGTGAGGATCATTTTTAGCTCCTTATCTCGCAGGCTCCTTGTGCCTCGCGATACGAGTCGACAAAACGGAATTACAGAATCTCAATCGTGAACGAGCGAACGACGGTCTCCTTGGGCTTGGCGACAAGGCAGCCACGCTTATGCTCAAGCACGTCGTCCTCATCGGAGCAGGTCGAAAGGCCGCCCCAGGGCTCAACTGCCACAAAATCGCCCTCGGGCTTACTCCACACGATGAGGTACGGAAAGCCCTCGAAGCTCAGGCGAACGCCCTTGTCCTCGCCCTTTTTGGAAAGCGTGACCTGACGACTCTCGAGTACGTCAAAGATGGTCTCCGCAAAATCGAAGAGCTCGTGCGACAGGGGCAACGTCTTCCCCACCATGGGGTTCTTGGAGCGGTTTGCCACATCAATCAAGCCAGTCGAAGGAACGGCGGTGCAGAGCTCCGCAGCCTCGTCCTTCTCAAAGCGCAGCTCGTAGTCCGTATAGGCCTCGCCCTCGTCGAGCGGGCACCTAAAGCCGGGGTGTCCACCGATAAAGAACGGCATGTCCTCGGTGCCCTCGTTGGTCACCTCATAGGAGACGCGCACGGCAGCGTCCTCGAGCGTATAGCGGGCGACGAGCTTAAACGGATACGGATAATCGCTCAGCAGCGCGGCGTTATCCTCCGAAGCCAGGCACATAGCCAACTCGTTCTCGCCTTGGCTCAGCAGCTTCCACTCCTGCTTGCGCGCAAAGCCGTGGCGAGCGAGCTTTACATGATGCCCGGCAAACGTCATGGCGCTACCATCACGCAGGCCTCCGCAAATCGGGAAGCAAATCGGTGCCTGGCCGGACCACACGGCGGGATCACCCTGCCACAGGTACTCGCGACCTCCAGCCTCAATCGAGGTAAACGAGCCGCCGGCCGTGGAGACCTTGATAGAAATCGAATCGTTGGAGAGAGCGTATTCCATTGTCCATCCTTTCGAACAACTGCTTTTTGCTCGCAAGAACCCGTCTCGGCCCTGACCAAAGGACAAACCCGCACGTTCATCGATGCGTCCGGTATCCCAGCCATGCAACGGGGTACCATACAGACATTGATGCAATTACAGCTGAAAGGCCTTCTTATGCGAACCATCATCCTTTATGCCTCACGCCACCACGGCAATACGAAAAAGCTCGTGGACGCCATCGTCGAGGCGCACCCCGAAATCGATACCCTCGACGTCAAGGCGCTCGGCAAAAACGAGTATCCCAACCTGCACGAATATCATCTGATCGGTGTCGCCACGGGCATCTATTACTCCGAGATCGACAAGGACATGGCACGCGTGCTCACGAACGTGCTGCAGCCGCAGGACAAGGTGTTTGGCCTTATGACCTACGGTGGCAAAAACAAGTGGTACGGCAAGGATATCGATGGCATCTGCCGCATGAGGCAGGCCATCTTTATGGGCGTCTACGGCTGCCCCGGCTTTGATACGTGGGGGCCGTTCAAACTCACCGGCGGTGTCCAAAAGGGGCACCCGAACGCTGAGGAAATTAAGGGCGCCGTCGACTTCTTCGACAAGATCGAAGACGAGTATGGTGACATCATCGTCGAAGAGTATGCCAAGCGCGAGAAGCGTCTAGCCTACGAAAAGGAGCATCCTGCAGGAGGCCTGGTGGCCGGCGTTAAGCGCACGGCAAAGAAGATCGCTAACAAGCTGTAACTGTAAAGGTGCTTTTGAGCGTTTAACCCATACGGCGGGTCCGAGCAGATTCGGGCCCGCCGTCTTTTTCTATCGTTATTCGGTAAAGGCGTTACCGACGCTCTGACCGCCAACATACGTCTCGACGAGGGTGAGCTCGTGGTCGAACACGACAAAGTCGGCGTCGCGACCCGGCATGATGCTGCCGCACTTATCCTCGATGTGCGCGGAGCGTGCCGGCACCTCGGTTGCCATGCGAATGGCGATATCGGCGCTGGCGATGCCCCAGTCGACGATGTTCTTGACACCCTGGGCAAGCGTGAGCACCGAGCCGGCAATGCTCTTGCCGTCGGCGAGCCAGCACAGGTTGTCCTTCATGATGACGTCCATGCCGCCACTGGTGTAGCTGCCCTCGGGCATGCCGCCGCAGCCCAGGCAGTCGGTGATGAGTACCGTGTGCTGCCAGCCCTTTGCCTGCAGCAGCGCCTTGATGGCGGCAGGGTTTACGTGCTTGCCGTCACAGATGATCTCAGCGTAGGTCTCGGGCGTGGACATGGCAGCACCCACGACACCGGGCTCACGGTGATGCAGCCCGCGCTGGCCGTTATAGGTATGCGTAAAGCAGCTGGCACCGGCGTTGATGGCGGCGATGCACTCATCGTAGGTGGCGTCGGAGTGACCGATGCTGGTCACGACACCCTTCGCGTTGAGGGCGGCAGCATAGGTGGCAGCGCCATCGCGCTCAGCGGCCATAGCGCTCTTGACGATACGTCCGCCAGCAGCCTCCTGCCACTGGTCGAAGACCTCCTCGGAGGGATCGATCAGGTAAGCGGGGTTCTGCGCACCCACGTGCTTCATGGTAAAGAAGGGGCCCTCCAGGTAGATGCCCTGAATGCGAGCGCCGCAGAAGTCGGGGCCGCGACCCTCGTCCGCCTGGGCGATAGCGGCGCAGGCGTCCTTGATCTGCTCAACGCCATCGGTGAACGTCGTGGGCAGCCAGCTGGTGGTACCGCGACGGGCAAGCTCGGTCGAGCTGATATCGATGCCTTCGGGATCGTTATCGGTAGTTGAGTGGTTATAGAAGCCATGAATGTGGGTGTCGACCATGCCCGGTGCGATCCACGATCCAGTGTAGTCCTTAATCTCGCAAGAGGGCTCGTCGGCCTGCCAGGCGCCAAAGACGCCATCCTCGACCATAAGATAGCCGCCCAGTTGCGGGCCTGCCGGCAAGAAGAACTTGTCAGCCTTAATTGCGTACGTGCTCATATGCACTCCTTGCTTCTAAAGCAGTTGACTGTGGTGATGCTTATACCCATCTCAGGTAAAACAAAAAGCGCCCGCCCGCCGTTATGAGCGGACGGGCGCCCTTACAGGGGGACGCGATTAAGCGGTGAAGGGGTGAATCGTCACGCCCTTAACCACGCGGTTGACCGTGCCGGTGGGGCTCGGCGTATCGGGCGTGTTGCCCACGCGCACGGAGTTGAGCAGGCTGATAGCCTGGGCAAACATCACGAACGGCAGAGCAAGGTAGCCCTCGGGAAGCGCCTCGTAGCCCTTAAAGGTGAAGGACTCACCCTCATAGACGGTGGCACCTTCCTGCTGAACGGCGACGGTGTGCTGAGCGATCTTGTCGCCACCGATCTCGTTGAGGATGTCGATGTCGTACTGACGGGTGTAGGCGTCGTTGTTGACGAACACGAAGACGAGCGTCTTATCGTCGACGAAGGACTTAGGTCCGTGACGATAGCCCATGGAGGTGTCGTAGGAAGTAGCGACCAGACCGTGAGCGAGCTCGAGGATCTTGAGCTGGCCCTCCTGGGCAAGGCCACCGAAGGAGCCAGAACCCAAGTAGGTCACGCGGTTGAAGTCGCCAGCGAGGTAATCGGCAACCTCGGACTCGCGAGCGATAACCTCCTCGCCCATCTTGGCGATGGTCTCGACCCACTCGGCCTTCTGCTCGTCAGAGGCAGTGTCGAAAATAAGGGTGGAGAGCAGGGTCATGCAGGTGTAGGAACCGGTCATGGCGAAGCCCTTGTCGTTGGCGCGCGGGATGAGCAGCGTCAGCGCATTGGGATCATCGGCGGACTCGACGGCAAGCTTGCCCTCGGGAGCGCAGGTAATGTTGAGGAACTTGACGTTGTGGACGAGCTCCTTGGCGACGGCAACGGCGGCAAGGCTCTCGGGGCTGTTGCCAGAGCGGGCAAAGGAAACCACGAGCGTGGGATCCTCGGCGCGCAGGAAGTCGCGCGGAGCGCTCACGATGTCGGTCGTGGCGATGGGCTTAAAGTCGTAGAGATCAGTGTTGCCAGCGTGACGCAGGTACGGGGCGCAGGTATCGCCAACGTAGTCGGACGTACCGGCACCGGTGAAGACAACGGACAGACGGCCCTCGCCCATAGCGCGAGCCTCGGCCAGGAAGGCCTCGATGGCCTCCTTGTTCTCGCGATAGATGTTGAGCGTATCACGCCAAAGCTCGGGCTGCTGAGCAATCTCGGCCGTGGTGATCTGGGCGCCGAGCTCGGTGAGCTCCTCGACACTCTTCTCGAACATTTCTAATACCTCTCTCTAGAAGTAATCCTCTGACGTGCAATTATACACTTCGGTTGGTTATCTGGTAGTAACCAGTTAAATGCAAAGAATCACCATATGGAAACGATGCGGACACTAGTTGCTACGCTGGTGGTAAACCTTGTATTTAAACTGATCGGCACGAGCAACCGAGAGTGTATACTCCACAACCTCGTTTGACTCGTTATACGTGGTTCTGACCAAATCGAGCACAGGCGAACCCTCGACAATTCCCAAAAGGTGGGCATCGGTAGGACGGGCTATGCTCGCATAGAACTCCTCTTCGGCCACACGTATCTTTTGCTGAAAGTCTTGCTCAATCACATCGTAAAGCGGCTTACGCTCCAGCAGCGGTCGCTTTAGGGACAGAAATTGACGAACCGGTAGATAGCTGCGTTCGACCATCATGGGCATGTTGTCGGCAGAACGAAGGCGCTTGAGCTTAAAAATGCGATCACCGATACGCAATCCCATGTGCTCGGCCAAATTCTTATCGGCCTCCATCTCGCAAAACTCGAGAATCGTGGTCTCGGGGTCGCGACCCATCGCGCGCATCTGCTCGGTAAAGCTGTAGGACTGCATAAGATTGGTTGCCTTTGCCGAACGGTCGGTCACAAAGGTACCGCGACCGTGCTGCCGAACCACCAGCCCTAAACGCTCCAGTTCCTGCAGAGCCAGGCGTACCGTAGTGCGCGAGAGACCATAGCGCTCCGAAAGTTCGCGCTCGGAAGGAATCATGTCACCGGCGCGATATTCATGGTCAATCTTTTCGGTCAGAATATCGACCAGCTGATCGTACAGCGGTTGCTTACGCGCTCCGATCGCCATCCTATCCTCCCTTTTGATCGAATTCGGCTAACTACCTAAGGTGTTAAGCATTATCTGTCTGCCACACCCGAATCATCAAGAAAACAAAAGCCGCGCGCTCTTTCGAGCACGCGGCTTTTAACATACACATGGCTTAAGGGGTCGGGGTGTGAGCCGCGTAGGGACACACCCCTCAAGCTAGAGCCTTACCAGATGCTCGGCCAGAGACCAAGCGGGCCAGCGCCCAAGATGCCCAGAACGAAGAGCAGCAGAATACCCTTGGTCGGGGTCCAGCTGTGCTTAGCGAACATGTAGTAAAGCAGCAGCGTAAGCATAAGCGGGACGAGCTTCGGGACGATGGTGTTGAGGGTGTCGGCAACGGAGAAGTTGACCGGATCCTCGGTGACGGTGCCGTAGGTAACGGACTCCATGCCGTTGCCCAGATCGGTGACGCCGCACGTGACAGCGTTGCCGTCGGCATCGGAAGCGGTGAGGGCGTTGCCGTCCTCATCGGTCATGGCGATGGTACCGGCCTCAGCGGTCTCGGTATCGATGCCCTCCATACCGGTGAAGTTCTCGGCCTCCTTCTCGGAGACGATCACGGTAGTAGCGGAGAGGCCACGGGTGGTGCCGTTGGGGATCTGGAGGTTGATCTGGGTGCCACCCATGGTGACGACCAGGCAACCGACGACGAAGACGCCCATGATGGAAGCGGCACGCGTGAAGGCCTGCATATTGGCGGTCAGAGCGTCAATAGCGCTGGTGCCAAGCTTGTAGGACCAGTTCATGAGCCAGAAGCGCAGAGCGAACTGGACGACGTTGAAGATCACCAGGAAGATGATCGGCGCAGCGGCGTTGCCGTTGATGGCCATGTTGGAGGTGATGCCGGCCGTGATAGGCACGAGCGTCAGCCAGAACAGGGCGTCACCGATACCACCGAGCGGGCCCATTGCGGCGACGCGGACGGCGCGGATCGTGGGGATGTCAACCTTGTTCTGCTCGAGCGAAAGCACGATGCCCATAACAAAGGTGACGAGGAACGGGTGAGTGTTGAAGAACTCCAGGTTGTGGCTCATGGAAGCCGCGAGGTCGTTCTTGTTGGTGTGGATCTTCTCCAGACCGGGGATGATGGAGTAGAGCCAGCCAGCGGCCTGCATACGCTCGTAGTTGAACGAGGCCTGCAGGAAGCAGGAGCGCCAAGCCATCTTGTTGAGGGTCTTCTGGTCGAGCTGCGGAGCAGGAGTGAGATCCTCGTAGTGCTCCGGGATCACATACTCATTAGATGCCATCTTCGAAGTCACCTCCGTCAGAAACAGCTGCACCCTTCAGCTCGGTCTGCTGCTGGAAGTCCCAGAAAGCGATGCCGAAGCCGATGAGAGCGAGGATGAGCAGAGCAGGGGTTGCCAGAGAATCGTTGGCAACGGTGATGAGCGCGAGGCCAAAGCCCATGAGGAAGAAGCCCCACATATCGCGGTTCATCATAACCTTGAGCAGGACGGCGAAGCCGACGAAGCGCATCATGCCGCCTGCAGCGGAGAGACCGGTCTGCAGCCAAGTCGGGATGGCGGAAGCGATGGTCTGACCGATGGTGGCGCCAGCGATGAAGAACAGGGTGACGACGACGGCGAAGATCAGGCCGAGCAGAGCCATGGCGAAGTAGTTCAGACGCTCGATACCCTTGGTATCAGCGTTATGAGCCATGTTGTCCGCGGAGGACATGAGGGGCGACATAAGCGTGAAGACCAGGGTAACGCCGAGCTGACCAAGCAGAGCGAACGGAATGGCAAGGCCGACTGCCGCGTTGGGCTCGAGGCCCGTAGCGATAGCGAGAATGGCTGCCATGATGCCGCCGATGACGGCGTTAGGCGGCTGAGCGCCTCCGATCGGCATGTTGCCGATCGTCATGAGCTGATAAGTACCACCCACGAGAAGACCGGTGTTGAGGTCGCCAAGGATAAGACCGATGACGGCGCCGGTGACGATGGGCTGATAGAGAGACTCGAGGAAGTTGAACTGGTCGATTGCCGCGACGAACGTGACGATGAAGACCAGAGCGACCTGGATGATCGAGTATTCCATCTTGCTCCTCCTTTCAAAATGTATGTACGCACTTTGGATTTCACGTACAGAATGTCAGGGTTTCATTCCTGACAGCGTGGATCATGAGGATTACGAGAAGAGCTTGCTCGTGTCCTCAACAGGCGTGCTCGGAACGCGCCTGATCTCCAACTCCACCCCCAATTCCTGCAGCTCTTTAAACGCAGCGACATCCTCGTCGTTAACTGCGACGGAGGTGGCGACTTGGCGCTTTCCTTCCGACATGTGCATGTTGCCGATGTTTACCTTCTTTATAGGCACACCGCCCTTGACGAGCGTAAGCACGTCTTCCGGTGTTTCGGCCACGATGAAGATCTTCTGGCGCGGGCTCGCCTTGCCAATGACGTCGATGGTCTTCTGCAGGGAGAAGAAACGCGTAGCGACGCCGGCGGGAGCGGCCATCTTCATGAGGTTCTGGCGCATGGTGTTGGTCGACACATCGTCGTTGGCGACGAGGATGAGGTTGGAGCCCAGGGTGGAGTTCCACTGGGTAGCGACCTGACCATGGACCAGTCGGTTATCGATGCGGGTAAGAAGAATGTTGGGTTCTGCCATGTTGATCAGCTTCCTTTCGTTATTTGCTGACGACAGTTACTTGATCTCCTGAATCGCGTAACGCGAAACATCTACGACGGCACCGGATCGGACTTTGATCTGGACCTTTTCGCCTTCGATGCCCTTGACGGTTCCGTAGATACCGCCGGCGAAAAGAACCTCCTGACCCGGCTTGAGCTCGGTGTGCAGCTCCTTGAAGTACTTCTGCTTCTTCTTCATGTTGATTTGCGACCAGATGGTGTAAATCAAGCCCATGACGACAAGCAGGCCTAAAAGGGCAACCGAGGAGCTCAGGACGTTGGCTCCGAAATCGGCCATTAGATGCCGTCCTCGTCGCCGAAGATATCCTCTTCCTCGGAGCCGGCAACGGATGCGACCGTCTGGGCGGTGATGCCCGTCTGGCCAACGGTCACGGCCTGCTCGCCAAGCTCGGCGAGCGTGGCGTTACCGCGGAGGAACAGAAGCTCAATAACCATGGGAAGGTTGGTGCCAGTCAGAACCTCGACGTTGTCGACATCCTGGGCAATCATCATCGACTGATTGAACGGAGTACCACCGAGCAGGTCGGTAAAGACGAGCACGCCATCGCACTCCTCGCGCATGGCGGTAATAGCGGCGCGGAGATCCTCACCGTAGGAAGCAGCCTGGTCGCCCTCAAAAGGAACGACGGTAAAAGCGGGCTGGTCGCCGGCAACCATAGCGATAGCACTTGCAAGGCCGGGTGCGAACTGTCCATGACCGGTAAGAATAAAGCCAACCATTCAAATTTCCCTTCCGAAGGTGTGTACGATCTGAGTCCGATGATTTTCGGAAGCCAGCGGGCAATCGCCCTTAAAGCTTCTTGGAAAGCGTTCTTTGAGAACCAGTGGTCTCTCAACTGGTAGTAACCACGTGACGTGTTGTTGTCACTATATCACCACAGAAGAGGTTGCTTTCGTTGATTCATACAGTAAAACGTTTTTGCACCGTTCACGGTAAAAAATCGACCGTTTACCGCTCGTTAACACTTCTACCTGCGGTTTTGAAACCGTATCGAAATACTTTGACGAAAGATCGGAACCTTTTCTGTGTCTAAACAACGCAGGGTGGCTAAAAATGGCGTGTAGAAAAATTGCAGGTCATTGTGAAGATTTGTGAATTGGTCTTTTTGACTTAATACCAGTTAGAACCAGTTTCGATATTATCGGTGAACGGTAGTTTTCGACCGTTCACCGATTATTTGCAATCGTTTGCAGTTGTTTTCCCATATGAATCGGGGAAACCCGATGAAGCGTTTGTACGATCACTGGAAGTTTTGACATTTGTCCTCATCCCCCGCGCGTCAAACTCCGGCATTCAAAATGAGCCAATAGCTCACGTTAATCGTTTTCAATCATTACTTACTCAGTATCCGTAATTATTTATCGTTTATCGTTAATTCTGATATGATACAAATATCATCCAAAACGCCGATTGGAGGGGTTATGGTCCATCGAAACGCATCTATATCGAATGAAACCATCAGCCGCGAACAGACAATAGCCAAACTGAGGAAGCTCGCTCGTATCTGCAAATGGGCCACGATCTGCATTACCACCGCGCTCGCTCTGGGACTCCTCGCAGTCATTGCGATTGACCTTCTACTCATATTGCCTGGCCTCTCCCAAGGGTCGTGTCTCCAATCCGTAGAACTTCAAGCCGGCGAAGGGCCGTGCCTTGCTATCGTCGGTACCGATGCGCAGGCCCCACTTATGCTCGTTGCACACGATGGTCACACTGCCATAGGGAGCCTCTTGATGACATGTCTCGCGCTTACCATCGCGATAAGTGTGCGCAGGCTTTTCTTCAACATTGAAAAGGAAGGCAGGCCCTTTGACCTTGAATGCAACCAGACACTTCGTCGAGTAGGACATTTATTCCTTATCGGCGGCGTTGCCGTGAGGCTTCTTGGTGCCGTAATCACAGGAATGATACTCTCAGGATTTGGCGGCAGCTTTACGGATGCGTTCGTCGGCCAGCTATTCGAGCCCTCCATGCTCTTTGCAGGCCTGATTATTTGCCTGATTGCCAGCATCTTCCGCTACGGGTATATCCTGCAAAAACAAGATGACGAGTTGCTCTAGGGGGAATCCATGATTATTCTGCGGCTTGACCGCATGCTCGCCGAACGCAAGATCTCATCCAAAGAGCTTGCGGAACGCGTGGGCATCTCCCAGGTCAATATGTCACGCATTAAGACGGGCAAGGTTTCTGCCATACGTTTTTCAACTCTTGACGCGATATGCCGGGCACTCGACTGCCAACCGGGCGATGTACTGGAATATATATCCGACGATGAAGCCGATAGCCTTTTTGGACTTAAAGATGAATAGCCATAATTAAGCCGCCAATCACGCCCTCAACGCAAATTGCCCGCCAGAACGACTTCCGTACTGGCGGGCAATTTGTTTTCTATCAGCTAGATGCTCGATGAGCCGTGCAACTCTTTACGCAAACAGGCCGTAGATGCTGATGTTGGCCTTGGCGTAGAGGCCGTTAGCATACTCGGTCCACTTGGAGCTGGCACTCGAAGCCTGCGAGGAATACTGCTGGTAGGCGGTGTAATAGGCGGTCATGGCCTGCTTATAGGTAGCGCTATCGGCCGTAAAGGCATCGTCAGCGAAGGCCTTGGCATAGGTGCTATCGGCGTCCTTCCAGGTGCCCTTCTCGCTATCCCACTCGTCGCCGGCAAGGTTGATGATGTAGTCGGCGTAGTCCTTGCTCGCGGTCTCCTCGTTGCCGTCAGCAGGCTCGGTCGGGGCGGTTGGCATGCTTGCGGAGCTATCGCCGACCTTCTTCTTGTAGAGCTTCTGCAGCGTCGCGGACTGGCGGACGATCTGCTTGGCCTGGTCCTTGGACACGCCGTACTGTTTTGCCATGGTCTTGTAGTCGGAGGTGCCGATGGAATCCTCGGCGTACTGCTTCATCTCCTTAGAAGAGACGGTAATGCCCTCGTCCTCGGCAGCGTCGAGCAGGATCTTGTTGCGCACATAGGACAGGATGACGTCGGCAGAAGGAGCGGTGTAGTTGCCATCGCTATCCTTGACGGTATCGAGGCTGTACTGGCTCTCGATGGCCTCGCGCGCGGTGATGTCGCTCTTCTTGCCGTTGTAGCTATAGCTTGCCACAGTCGAATCGAGCTGGTCCTCGGTGAGGATCGCCGAGCCGACGCCCTTGCCGCCAAAGCCGCCGTTGCCGATAAAAAAGCCGACCACAGCAGCGATCACGACAGCGACCACAAAGGCGGCAATCATCGTCTTCTTGTGCTTGGATGCATGGTCGTCCGCGTCGGCGTCAGTTTCGTCCTCATCCTGGGCCTCGGGCATCAGATTCTCGTCAGCGGCATCCGCGGCAATCTGAGCCTCCAGTCGGGCGTCCTCCTCCTCGGCCGTCGTGCCGGCGGCAATGTGCTCGGCAGACGTACCGGCGACCAGGTCGATCTTCTCGTCCTCGTCACCGTCGGGGCCTTCGCCGCGCTCGATGATCTGGATGCCGTCGATCTCGTCCTTCTCGTCCTTCTTTTGAATCAGACCCATATCGGTTACTCCTTGTTAGGAAACATAGTCCTCAATAGAATACGCCCGACGGAGCGCCGGGCGTATTGATTCTTAGGTTATACGCAAACACTTAAGTACTATTTAGGCGTTTGCAGCGTGCATGTCTTAGGCCAGGTGCGCGATAACGGCATCGGCAAAGGTCTGCGTGCCCACAGCGCCCTCAACGGAGCCGGTCTGGGCACGACGCACGTCACCGGTAACCTGCTCGCCCTCGTCGAGCGTGGCAGATACGGCAGCACGGATGCGATTGGCAGCATCGTTCTCGCCCAGGTGATCGAGCATCATAGCCGCAGACAGAATCTCGGCCGTAGGGTTGGCGATATCCTGACCGGCGATATCGGGCGCGGAGCCGTGCGTAGCCTCAAAGATTGCGCAGTCGGCACCGATGTTGGAGCCGGGGGCCATGCCCAGACCGCCCACCAGGCCGGCGCACAGGTCGCTCACGATGTCGCCGTACAGGTTGGGCAGCACCAGGACATCGAAGTCGTTGGGGTTCTGGACCAGGCCCATGCAGGTGGCGTCGACGATTTTGTCGTTGAACTCGATATCGGGATAGTTGGCGGCCACCTCGCGCGCAACGCGCAGGAACAGGCCGTCGGTCGCCTTCATGATGTTGGCCTTGTGCACGGCCGTCACCTTTTTGCGGCCGCAGCGGCGGGCATACTCAAAGGCATACTCCACAATGCGGCGGCTCTTGGCGATGGAGATCGGCTTGATCGAGATCGCGGAATCGGCGGCGAAGGTCTTTTGGCCCGAACGCTCGACAAGCTGCGAGAGCTCCTCGACCTCGGCAGCGCCCTCATCGAACTCGATACCAGCGTAGAGGTCCTCGGTGTTCTCGCGCACGATGACCAGGTCGACGTCGCGGAAACGCGAGCCGTCGCCCGGTTGCGACAGGCAGGGGCGCACGCAGGCGTACAGGTCAAAGTGCTTGCGCAGGGCCACGTTAACACTGCGGAAACCCGTGCCGACCGGCGTGGTGATGGGGCCCTTGATGGCAACCTTGGTCTCGGCGACCGCATCGAGCACGTGCTGGGGCAGCGGCGTACCAAACTCGTCCATGACGCCGGCGCCGGCCTCCTGGACGTTCCAGTTGATCCGGACACCGGTGGCCTCGACCACACGGCGCATGGCCTGTGTAATCTCGGGACCGATACCGTCACCGGGAATCAGGACTACATCGTGCGCCATAATCTGTTACTCCTCGTCTTCGGCGTCGTCAGATTTTTTAACGCTAGCACGCTTCTTCTTTTTGGAGAGATCCAGGCCAAAACGTTTAACAAGCATTTCGCAAATCTCGCTCGAACGGGCCTTGAGATAGCTGCCCTTGCCGTTCTCGGCATCGAACTTAAGGCGCAGCGCAAGCTTCTCGGCAACCTCGGCGTCGATCTCGCCCTGGCAAAACTCGTACAGGCAACCGAGCATATCGCGATACTCAAGGTCGCCGTGGTAGCACTGGATGGCCTCGTCCAGGATGGGCCAAGCCTCGCGCGAACGCTCGACACTCGTGGCGCCCCACACGCACAGCAGGCGGAAGGCGGCATAGCGCAGCGTGGAGGAAATCTCGTCGAACAGCGCGGTCTCGGCACCCTCAAAGGCATCGCCCAGCTGTTCGGGGCAGGTGGTGGCGAGCGCCGCCAGGGCATCGAGGGCCTCCCAGCGGGTCTGCGCCTCGGAGCGGTCGAGCGCCTCGATCAGCGCGGGCACGCAGGGCACGACGCACTGCGGATCGCGCTCGGCAAGCAGGTGCAGCACGCGGGCGGCAAACTGGCGGATGCGGCGCGTGGGGCAGCCGAGCTCCTGGACCAGGCGGTCGACGGCGTTCTCGTTCTCCTCTGCCAGCTGAAGCTGTGCCAGCTCCTCGTCGGTGAGCTGTTCGTCTTTGTTTTCTGCCATAGTTACCTCTTCTTACTATTTCTTAGCGTGCTTGCCAGCACCCTTGCTGTCATCGGTGACCGAGATGAGCTGTCGGTCGGCGGCGCCATTACGACGCGCGCGGCGGCGCTCCTCGGCGTCGCCCGCGTCGGCGGCGGCGCGATGGGCCTTGTTGACGTTAAAGACCTCGTCGTGCTTGCGCCACGGACCGACGGACTCGCCAAAGCTCATCTTAAGACCGGCGATAAAGCCGCCGAGCCAGCCGATCGGCGCAAACTGCACCAGCGGGAACAGCGAGAACACCCAGGTCAGCAGGACGACTGCCGCCGCGCCTGCAAAATTGGCGATCCAGTAGTCGCGCTTGGTGATCACGCGCTTTTCGCAGGCCCACTGGCCGCACAAAAAGCCAATGTAGATCGCAAAGAGAAAGAGCACCAGCGCTAGTACCACGAACGTCCAGCTCATGGGCGCTACTCCCCGTGATGGTGGCCGCAGCAGCACTCATGGCCGTCGTCATGGCCGTGGCCGCCGCAGCACTCGTGGTCCTCGCCGTGATGGTGACCGCAACCGCACTCATGGTCGTCGCCGTGCTCGCCGCAACCGCAACCTTCCTCGTGAGCGCCATGCTCCTCAGGACGATACTGCGACCAGTCCAGACCGGCGGCGATGGCGTCGGCCTCCTCCTTATAGAGGACCGTGATGGCCTGGGTGCCCAGCTTGGCACCACCGATGGCATCGAGCATGTCGTAGAGCGTAAAGGCCACGTCGGCGCCGGGCAGCGCAAGCTCGCGATCGTCGGCATAGGCGAGCGCCAAGCGCAAGTCCTTAATGAAGTGCTCGACCATAAAACCGGGCTTGTAGTCGCCGTCGAATGCCTTGGGCGCCAGGCTCTCCATGGCGCCGGACTTGCCGGTACCGCCCAGGATCATCTGGCGGGTCTTCTCCAGGTCAAGGCCGCTCAGCTCGGCAAATGCCATGGCGTCTGCCATGCCGACCATGCAGGCGCCCAGCGACACCTGGTTGGCGAGCTTGGCAGCCTGGCCCTTGCCGGCGCCGTCGAAGCAGCAGATGTTGGCCGCGAAGGTGGCAAGGATGTCGCGGACCGGCGCGATGTCGTTCTCGGTGGCGCCCACGATAGCCGTAAGCGTGCCGGCGATAGCACCAGACTCGCCGCCGGTGACGGGGCAGTCAAACGCCATGCGACCAGAAACCTGGGCGGCCTCGGCAATGTCACGGGCGAGCTCGGGCGAGCTCGTGGTGAGGTCGATCAAGACCGCGCCCGGCTTGGTGCACGCGAGCAGGCCGTCGCCCGCCAGGTAGAGCTCCTCGACCTCGGAGGGATAGCCCACCATGGTAAAGACGACATCGGCGTTAGCCACGGCATCTGCCGGCGTATCGGCCCAGGCGGCACCGCGCTCGATAAGCGCGGCGGCCTTGGACTTGGTGCGGTTGTTGACCGTGACAGGATAGCCAGCATCCAGGATGTGGCCGGCGATGGGGGCACCCATGATTCCGGTGCCGATAAATGCGACAGAGAGCTTGTTTGCCATGAAACCTTTCCTTTTGGGTTGGGTGTTGTTACCAGGTTGAATACTCAGCGCCAGCGCTTGAGCTGCGAGGCGCCCGTGGTCGTAGCGCCTGTCTACTCGCCGCGCACACGGCGCGCGATGCGGTCGGAAAGCGAGGCTTTCTCGGCGCGGTTCTTGCCCCAAAACGCAAGTGCCACCATGCCGGGCCCCACGTGCGAGCCGATGGTAGGACCGACGGAACTACGGATAATCGTGACGTCGGCGCAGCCCTCCTCCTTGCGAACGGCGGCCTCGAGCCAGTCGCCGTCCTTCTCGGCATCGGCAGTCATAATGGCGATGGGCATAGTGCGATCGGGCACGTAGTTCTCACGGAACGACTTGAGGATGGACTTGAGCGCCTTCTTGCGGCCGCGGTTGACGCCGATCAGCGACAGCGAGCCGGCCAGATCGTAGGAGAGCTCGGGCTTGACATCGAGCTTAGCCGTGAGTTGCGCCGCCGCGGGCGGAATGCGACCGCCGGCAGCCAGCGCGTCAAAGCTCTCGAGCGTAAAGTAGCCGTGGACATAGGTCTTGGCCTCGTTTGCCCAGTCGACCAGCTGCTTGGCGGTGAGTCCCGCCGAGCGTTGACGGACGGCCTCGAGCGCCAAGAGCTCGCCGGTCGCACAGGGCAGAGCGTTGTCGACCACGTACAGCTCAAAATCGGGATACTCGGCGCGCACGGCGTCCGCCGCCTGGCACGCGGAGTTGTAGCTCGACGACAGCGCCGAGGTAAAGCACAGGTAGACCGTAGGCGTGCCCTCTTTGGCGC
Organism: Collinsella aerofaciens; assembly: GCF_902364355.1. Classification (GTDB taxonomy): domain Bacteria; phylum Actinomycetota; class Coriobacteriia; order Coriobacteriales; family Coriobacteriaceae; genus Collinsella; species Collinsella aerofaciens_AF. The sequence continues at coordinate 97,270 of NZ_CABJDK010000007.1, read as the reverse complement.
ACTCGGTAAAGAACTCGATATAGCGACCGAGCGACACAGCCGAGGTAGACACGCGAGCGCCGGCACGCATGCGGTCGTAGAACTCCTTAGGGCTCATGCTCGACCAGATATCGTCCGTGCGCTCCTCGCCATCGATGATAAAGGGGAAGCCCAAGATATCGACATCGAGGTTCGCAGCGACCTCGGGGCTAAAGTCGCAGCAGGTATCGACGACGATGCGGCAACGGTCCGAATGACCGGCGGATGCGGCCTTGTCCATCAAAGCGACTCCTTACGTAAAAAAGGCGACCACCCGCATGGGATGGCCGCCAACCGTTAACTCATGCAAGTTAACGTATTTTACTCGTCAAGTGTTTCGATGCGGGGCTTGATGATGCCATATCCACCATTCTTACGGTGATACACCACATTGATAAGGCCGGTCGTCGCGTTCTCGAACACGTAGAAGTCGTGACCCAGCAGATCGGTCTGCACCAGCGCCTGCTCCTCAGTCATCGGGGTGACGTCGATAACCTTCTCGCGGACGAGCAGGTCGTCCTCTTCCTCGGGCAGCAGCAGGTCGGCCAGATCCTCGACGCGCTCGACCGGCGCAACATCCGCGGCGCTGGCACCGCCCTGGCGGTTGTCCACGACCTTGGTCTTGAACTTACGCAGCTGGCGGGTGACCTTATCGGCGGAGAGGTCAATGGCGGCGTACATATCTGCACCGTGCTCGGCAACGCGAATCACCGAACCGCGGGCACGAACCGTAACCTCGACGATTGCCGGGTTGGGGTTCGAGGGGTTCTTCTCATAGCGAAGTACAACGTCGACCGTCATGGGCTCGATATCGAAAACCTTGAGCGCCTCGCCGATCTTCTCATCCACATGCGCACGCAGAGCATCGGTTACCGTCGTCTTGCGTCCAGAAACCTTGATATCCATACGTGGCTCCAATCTGCCTCGGGGACTTACTGTACTGGCTATGTACCCATTGCCATGCATTTAATCACGCGGATTCTCAAAGACCCGAATAACGATTGCTTGATACCGCATACCGAAGTCTCGCACTTTTCCGTGGCAAAGTGCGCTATAGGAGGGAGCCGACGGCTTTGTATTTGGTCCCGAAAAATGGCTTTGACCTGCTGGTTTTATAGGGATGAAAAAGCCGGACTCCCCTATTGGGAAAGCCCGGCAGTGCGTGTTGAAACCGTGAAGAGGTTTCCTTTCCAACGTATAGGAGACACCACCCCTAGCAATAACTAGCTATTGAGTTTGTTAATGTCGTCGTCGGTGATAGTGCCTTCCTGGCTGGACGATTTGTCCTCGGAGGATGCGGTCTCATTGTTGGAATCGGAGGACTCGCTGCCGGAGAACATGGCCTCACTGGACTCAGAATCGCCCGGCTGCACGTTAGCGCCCGAAACCGTCTTAGTGGTGAGGTCGTAGGGAATCTGGCCGTACCAGACGCAGTGAACCGCCTCGAGCGTGCCGTCGACCGTGATGTCGTCGAGGGCATCACTCACGGCACGGCACAGTTCGTCATTGGACGATAGGCCCGCAACACCAAGCGTCGAGGGCGCCTCAAGCGCACCGACATAGGAGACCTCGCTCATCAGGCGTGCAAGATAGCCGCCGGCTGTGGAGTCGCAGATCACATAGTCGACCTCGCCGGACTCGAGCGCCTCAAAGCACTCGTTGATGTTGGAGTAGGTCTTTTGGTTGGCGGTGATGCTCTGCTTAGCAAGCGCCTCCTGCGAGGCCGAGGACATCTGGACACCCAGAGTAGACGTGTTAAGGGTATCGGTGGAAACGCTTAGCGACCCACCATCGCTGGTTTTACCGAACACGGAAGCGGCATCGTACAGGCAGGTGCCGAGCGAGCTAACGTCCCCGTCCGTGGAGTTGATCTCGCCGATAAAGATATCAGCCTTTTTGTCGCCGAGCGCGGAACCTGCCGAGGACGCATCGACAAAGGCGACCTTAAGGCCCATGCGGCTTGCGAGGGCGCGGGCGGCGTCAACCGCATACCCCGTGAGCTCGCCGTCGGCGTCCTGCATGGCCTGCGGCGCATCGGAAGTATCGAGGGCGACCGTCAGGGTTCCGGGAGTGACCAGGGCATCGTCCGACACCGCCGGCGTGACGGTCTCGTACTCGATCTGGTCGATCGTGGGAGTCGTGAACGTAGACAGCGGGTTGAACGCGCATCCGCTCAGGCCCAAAACGGCGATGACCGCTGCGGTCCCAGCACCTAACCGAGCCGCGTGCATCAAGCTGCCCCTCACCATGTCCACTACCCTGCCTTCTGTGTCGTATACGATCCGTGCGTTGCGCGGAATATCAGGTTGTTCCCACCAGCTGACCTGGTATTTGACCCCACACTTGCGCACCGGGGCGTTTGCTCGGGAGGCCGCAGCCACCTTCACGACTGGCCCGCTCGCCCGCGAGGCGGTATTGCCCCAAAGAAAGTAGAACGGACGGTGCGGCTTACATCTAGGACGCGCCATGATCGCGCCGCGCGCACGCGGTCGCTTACGTGGATCCCTTTGACCGCGTCTGTCTTGGACTAGGGCGGGCATTTCGTCCGTCCGCAACCACAGCCTGGTAGGAACGTAGCGCATTATAGCTAAGTTCAAGCTAAAGTTTAAGGTTAGGGGCGTCATTCGCATCGCGAGTACAGATTTCGCAGGTCGGAGTGGGCTATTCGTGCCTCTGTGAAGCCCGGAGCTCCCCTATGGGGAGCTCCGGGGCACCCTTCCTAGGGTGCCGTGGCCAAAAAATGGCAAATATGAGTACTGTCACCAATTTAGTAACAGGCAATTTTGGCCTCTCGGACAGATTTTGCGCTCAGTGTCGCCAACCTGATGCTTAGTTATTCCACATTTGTTTATTATCTTCTTACTTTATGCCGCCTCCGAGTCCTAAATTCCTTGATTTTGCTGTTACTGATTTAGTGACAGTACTCATATTTGCCATATTTTGGCCAGGGCATATGATTAACCCCCTATTTTCGACGTGAATTAGACCGGCTTAAGCCCAAAACACGCCCGCAGCGTGTTAAGCAACGCCTCTTGCTTCTTCCTGCGAGCATCGACACGATTCCGGTACCGCTTTCGCATACGCTGGTGCATGCGCCATGCGAGCGCTTCCATCGCTTCCATGTCACAGAGCATTTCGCTATTGACCGTCGCGACCTCGATTCCCATAGTAATCAAGCCCGTGTTGCGCTTTTCATCATGGATACGTCCCCTCCGAGAGGAATGGCCCAGCTCACCGTTGTATTCCAGGTCAAACCGGGCCGCTTCTTGATACGCATCGCAAACTGCATGAGGCATCCCCGAGATTGCCTGCGCACGGTCATCGAACTCGATCTTGTAGTCGGTCTTAAAAGGTCCGCAGGCAAACCCGCCATAGGAAAACGGAAGCGAAAACAGAGCGAGCATGATGCACTCCATGGGCGAGAGCAGGTTTTCTGACAAGTAGGGACACAGACGCTGCAATTGTTTGGCCGTGCTTCCCTTGCATGTCGTAAGGTAATCTGCCAGGCGATCGGGCGTCAGCACCGGTTCGACTTCAAAGTAGCCCACGTCTGCTGGCTGGTCCTTGTCCTTTGCAAGTTTATTCGTAACAGGCGAGGTGTAGGGAGGCAGATACTTCCCGCGGTCGCTCAGTGAAATCTTAGAGCACAGCTCCTGGGCCAGGGCAAACGCCTGGATGCAGCCGACCTCGCGCGCAACGGCAACACAAAGGGCCTCGGGAGATAGGCTGTACACCCCCGGTTCCACCTCTAGAATCGAGCCGGCGGGCAACCCGGAACACACGGACCAGCCTACGCCAGGCATGCGGCGGCGCTGCGCCGCAGATCCCACCAGCAAGCACAGATCTTCTTGCACCTCGCCACTTTTGGCTCCAATTCGCACCAAGTCAGGAAGATAGATGTCCTCGGTCGAGGGCGACGACGTGCGCAGCACACGGCGCTCTTCATCGGGATTAAGGTCCTTCCAGCTGATATAGCCCATCTGCCGGCGCTCGGCGCGCATCATGCGCAGCGCTGAAGCGCCTGTTAGGATTACGGAAGCCGCTAGCTGTTCGCCTGTCGGCTCGTTGCGCCGCTCAATCTTCACTGCCACAAAACCACCCCTACCAAACACGTGCGATAGCAAGGCCATCGACTGCCGCAGCGCCGGCACGCTTGAGCTCCGCCGAGGCTGCTGCCATGGTCGCGCCCGTGGTGATAACGTCATCGATAAGCAGTAGACGGCGGCCGCGCACGTCCTCAACCGTCTCGTACATGCCTTGGGCACGCTCGCGACGCTCCTCACGACCGAGTTCGCGCTGGTCGCCATGCCCGTACTTGACGAGAGCATCGAGCAGGGGAACACCCGACAGCTCGCAAAATGGACGCGCAATAGCCTCCATATGATCAAAGCCACGCCGCCGAAACGCTGCCGCCGTCGCGGGCACAAACACCACCGCATCCGCACCGGACAGCACACCTCCTAAGCGTTCGGGCGCTACGACCTGGGCATGCAGGGCAGTGTCGTAGAGCAGCTCCGCCAGATACGGCGCCAGGCGTCGCTCGCCCGCGTCCTTGTACGCTTTAATGATGCGCGGCAGCGGATGCGCATAGACGGAGCACGCCAGGCAGCGGTCGAGCGCCTCCGCCATTGCCGAGGACGTGCCCTCGACCGAACACTCAGTGCACAGCAAATCCCCAAACGGGGCGCCGCATCGGGTACAGCTATGACGTGGGTCGATGAGCGTGAGCGCGGCCAGGCAGTCTTGGCAAATAAGCGCACCGGCGCGCTCGCAGCCGGCACATCGTGTTGGCGACAATGCCTCGAGTGCCTCGCGTGCCGCCCGCTCGGCAAACGGCAGCAATTCGTCCGCAAACGGTAGGGCGCCGGCACCCTGCAGACGGCTCAATTTGTTCAGATGGCTCTTCAAGACACAACCCTCCCTACGTTCGGTCGCAGGGAGGGTTGTTGATTCAGCGCTATGGTACCCCGACGCGATTGGGGTAAGGCGGGTTAAATCCGCTCGCGGGCGTTATTCGCCGGCGGGCGGTTGTGGTGCGGCCGAAGACGGGGTCGAGCCCTCGCCACCATCCTGGCGCGGCTTGCGGGAACGGCGACGGCGACGGCGCTTTTGACCCTGGTCGGCCGAGCCCTCGCCACCGCGATCCTCGCGCGGCTCGCGCTCGTCGCGAGCGGCGCCACGCGAAGCCTTGGCAGCAGCTCCCCCGCCATCTCCGGGACGACGGCGCGTGACCTTGACCTCGCCATCCGAGACCTGATCGGCCACGGAGGGCACTGAAGGCTTCTGCTGTGCGCCCGAGGAATGGCGACGGCGCGGACGCGGCGCGCGCTCCTCCTCGCCACGTGACTTGCCGCCCTTGTCGACAGGCGCATCGGAGGCCGAGGGACCCTTGGAAGCGGCACCGGCCTCGCGAGCAGCTGCGGCGCGGAAGGCATCCTCGCGCTCCTCGCTCGACAGGTGACGGCGGCGACGACGCGTGGGGTTCATACCACCGCCGCGATTCTGCTGCTGGGACTGCTGAACCTCGCGCTCGCGGGAGGCGTTCTTGCCTGCAGCTGCAGCCTCGCCGACATCGCCCGAGCCCGCGCGCTTGCGACGACGACGGCCACCGGCGGCCTCCTCGGCCTCAGGCGTTGCGGCATTGCCACGGCCCTTTCCGCGGCCACGGCCCTCGCCCTGCCCCTGACCGGCGCGAGCATCGGAATCGGCATCGCGACGACGGCGCTTGGGCATCGACGTACCGGCCAGACGGTCGGCGCTCGACAGGCCATCGCCCACGTCGACGCCGTTCTCGCGGTCGAGCTCCATGAGCGCCAGGCGCATCTCGGGCGACTCGATGCGCTCGAGCACGTCGCGCGTCACGCAGTCGGGGCGGCAATTGCAGCCCTGCTCGGCAGCCTTCTTTTTGCAGCCCTCCGAGCACGTCATATCGGCCAGGTTGACCTTAAAGACCTTGCCGTTCTCCAGGCGCAGCACCAGCTGCTCGCGCGGCGTGTCATATTCCTGAATACGCGCCTTGCCGAGCGGCGTATCGATAAGCGTCTTCTTTTTGGGCGCGCGGCTCTTAAAGTCCTTGTAGGCCTCGAACTCGTAGCGCAGGCAGCACATCAGGCGGCCGCACACGCCGCTGATCTTGGAGGAATTGAGCGGTAGGTCCTGCTCTTTTGCCATGCGGATCGAGACGGGCTCAAACTGTCCGCCAAAGCGCGTGCAACAGAGCTCCTGGCCGCACTGGGCATAGCCGCCCACCAGGCGGGTCTCGTCGCGCACGCCGATCTGGCGCATGTCGACGCGAATGTGCAGCGTCGAGGACAGATCCTTGACGAGCTGGCGAAAATCGACGCGCTCCTCGGCGGCAAAGTAGAACACGGCCTTCTCGCCGCCAAACAGGTACTCGACGCCCACCGGCTTCATCTCGAGATCGAGCTCTTTGACCAGACGGCGGAAATCGACCATCGCCTCGTCGCCCTGGATGGCCAGGTCGTCGGCAAGCTGCAGGTCGATGTCGCTCGCCACGCGCAGCACGGGCTTGAGCGGCTGACCGATCTCGTCTTGCGGCACCTCGAAGGGATCGGCCGTAACCAAGCCGATCTCGGTTCCGCGCTCGGTGGAGCAAATGGCATAATCGGCCTCGAGGATATCCAGGTCCTGCGGGTCAAACCACAGGTCGCGCGAGGCGTAGGTAAACTTAACGGGTACGACTAACGGCATTTCAGTGCCTTCCTGATATCGAACAGCATGACCTCGATGGCCAGCTGGGGAGTAACGTTTCTGGCGATGTTGCGCTCGGCGGTCGCGACCGCCTCGAGCGCCTGGGTGGCACCCGCAACATTGGTCGCGGCGGCAAGCCGACCGATCGTGTCGCGCACATCCTCGTTCACCACGTCGGCTGCCTCGTCCTGAAGTGTCAGCAGCACGTCGCGCATGAGCGTCCGCGCGCTCGCCAGCGCTTCCATGATACCCGAACGCTCGCGCGCGTTGAGTTCGCGCTTGTTGCGGTCCTCAAGCTGCTTCAATGCTCCACGCGACAGGTAGTCGGCGTTTTGCTCGAGCACCTTTTCCTGCGTGGACTTGACCTCGGCGAGCGGCGCCTTAACGGCAACGATGAGTGACTTGGCGCGGCTGAGCACGTCGGCCTCGTCGGCGGCGATGAGCGAATCGATGGCGCGAACCATCTGGCGGCGAGCATCCTGACGCTCGGCGCTCTTGAGGAACTCGATGCCACGCGTGGGGCTTCCCGCCACGGCGACGGCCATGCGACAACGCGCGATATCCTGACCGGTGGCGCGGCTCACGGCCTGCGCGGCGACGGCGGGCGACACCAGCCGAAACGGCACGCACTGGCAGCGGCTCACGATGGTGGGCAACATCACGTCTGCCGAGGTGCCCAGCAAGATAAACATAACGCCCTCGGGCGGCTCCTCGAGTGTTTTGAGCAGTGCGTTGGCGGTGTTGGCGCGCAGTTGCTCGGCACGGTCGATGATGTAGACCTTGGCCTTGGCGCGAATGGGTGCCAGCGGCACGTCATCGAGCAGCTCGCGGGTCTGGGCAATAAGGTAGCCCGTGGCGCTCTCGGGCGTGTAATAGTGCACGTCGGGATGCGTATGCCGAGAGACGCGCACGCAACTGTCGCATGCGCCGCAGCCGTCCTGCTCGCACAGGAAGGCTTGGGCGAGCGCCCACGCGGCATCGAGCTTGCCCGCGCCGGGGGCGCCCAAAAACAGGTAGGCGTGCGATGCACGGCCGCTGGCGACGGCATTGGTCAAAAAGTCGCGCACGCGCTCTTGGGTGTCGAGCTTGGCCAGCAGGCTTGCCTGAGCGGGGGCCATGTTACTCGGCCTCCTTGGCAAGCGCGGCGGCGACAGCATCCTGGGGGATATCGAGACCGTACGCGCGAACCTGCTCGACCGTCTTCTCGAAAACTTCCTCGACGGTCGTAGTGGCGTCGATGAGCTTTACGCGGTTTGGCTCCTCGGCAGCAATGGCACAAAATCCCTGGTACACACGCTCCTGGAATGCCATGCCCTTAGCCTCCATGCGATCTGCCGCGCCACGGGCTGCCATGCGTAGCGCCGCCTGCTCGGGCGTGATGTGGTAGACGAGTGTGAGCGCCGGGTGCGTTCCCGCGACGGCCAGGTTGTTGGCGTCGCGCACCATCTGGCGGTCGAGGCCATCGGCAAACGCCTGGTAGCAGGTCGTGGAATCGTAGAAGCGATCGCACAGGACCACCTTGCCGGCCGCAAGGGCGGGGGCTATGACCTCGTGCACCAGCTGGGCACGCGCAGCCTCGTAGAGCAGCAACTCGCAGGTGTCGCCCATCGCCATATTGGCGGGGTCGAGCAGCAGGGCGCGGATCTTTTCGCTGATGGCGGTGCCGCCCGGTTCGCGCAGGCTCACAACCTGATAGCCGGCAAGGTCGAGCGCGCGGGCCAGCAGGCGCGCCTGCGTGGACTTGCCGGCGCCGTCGACGCCCTCGAGCGTAATGAAGCTATGTTGAGCGGGCTCAAAAGCCATGGGCGCAGCCCCTTCCTACAAGGCGCGAAAATGCAAGTTATAGCAACCAAGCCATGATACCCCAGTGCTCGGTGCGTCCCAAATCCCACCTAGCCATTGGGGACGTTCTTAAATGACTAGGTGACAGTTAGGGACGTTCCTAAAGTGCCGGCAGAAAAGGAACGTCCCTAACTGCCGGCTTTTTGGGATGCTGGGTATAATCGTCGTATTGCATTGAAATGTGGCGAAAGGAGTGGCAATGTCTCGGTATTGCGCCTCGTGCGGCAAGCTTCTTGCAGATGATGCCAAGTTCTGCACCTCGTGCGGTGCACCCGTTGAGCAAACAGCCGCGAGCGATAGCCAGCCCGCTTTTGAGCAGACCGGCTCCCTTGATACGCCGCAAGCCAAGGCGGACGACTCCCTCGCCTATAGCCCCGACCCCGCCGCAAGGACCGAGGCCGTCGAGACCACGCAGCGCATGCTCGTCGCGAGCGGCTCGCCCCAACAGCAGCCGGCTCCCGCATACGCGCCCGCTTCTCCACAGACCCCCGCTCCCAAAAAGAGCGGCACCGGGCCGCTTATCGCCGTTATCGTTGTGCTGGTGGCGATCATCATCGCCCTGGTCATCTTCTTTGCGATCAGACCGTTCGACAACGCCGCCACGCAGACGACTGCCGAGGTAGCTAAGCTGCACCATGACGTCGACGACGATGACCTAAAGCCTCTCGGCAATCCCAACAGCCTGTACGACGATGATGACGATGACGACGAGGATGGCGGCGAAGCAACGCTCTCCGAGCAGAACCTCTACCGTCGCCTGAGCGAATACTACGACCTGCTCGAAGATCTCGACAGCCAGGTCCGTGGCTGCGCGCAGAACTTCAACGGCAACTATCTGGAAGAGGATCGAACCACCCGTCAAAATCTCGCCGACGTCGCCGAGCGCACGGAGGACACCATCGAGCAGTATTACGACATCGTCGAGGACCTGGACGTCCCGACGAGCTCCAAGAACTACAGCTCCTGGAAGGATATCATCGCCCTGTACGACGACCTGGATCACCGCATTGACGCAATCTGTGATGCCTGGGAGATCAGCCTGAAATACGCCAAGCCTGCGGACCACAAGAATGAGATCGTGGCGCCGCTGTCGCGCGACAACGTGGCGGGCACCAATGACAATAAGTACCGCCTAGACTTTGAGGAGCGCTATCCCGGCGCTAAGCCTGTCGAGGTGAACTAGCGCTTTGTCGTTCCCGAGCCGGCAGTTAGGGACGTTCCTAAACTGCCGGCAGAAAAAGAACGTCCCTAACTGCCGGTCAAAAAAACGAGCGAGGATCGCGGGGTCCTCGCTCGTTTTTTTGGGCAATGTTTCGACTGCGCCGTTACTTGTCGGCGGCTGTTTTCTTGGCAGTCGACTTCTTCGCGGTCGTCTTTTTGGCGGCAGTGGCTTTCTTAGCCGTCGTCTTCTTGGCCGCCGTCGTCTTCTTTGCCGTGCTCGCCTTGGTTGTGGTCTTGCGACCGCGGGCGGGCTTCTTCTCCTTGGTCGGGCAGTCCATGTTGACGCAGATACGCCACGGACCGCGCGCCGTGTTGACCACCACGATGGGGGCGCCGCACTCGGGACAGGTCTCGCCCGTCGCCTCGAGCTTGCCACGCGCCGGCAGCGGATAGCTCACGCCGCAGTCATCGTAGTTGGTGCAGCGGATAAAGCGCTTGCCGCTCTTCTCGCTCTTGTGCGCGATCAGGTCGCCATGGCGTCCGGCCTCGGCACACACCTTGCACTCGCCCACTTTAAGGTCGGGCTCGTAGTTGGTGGGGCACGTCGGGTTCACGCAGATCTCGAAAGCCTTCTGGCGGAACGGCTGACACTTGATGCGCGGCGCACCGCATTCGGGGCACACGGCGGCCTCGCCCTCGAGCGGGCTCACCTTGACGCCGCTCGGGACCGGATAGGTCACGTCGCAGTCGGGCCAGCCCATGCAGCCAATGAAGCTGCCACGGGTCTTGGCGCTCGTCTTCATAACCAGGTCCTTGCCGCACTTGGGGCAGGCGCCCACGCGCGCATCAGCCGTGACGGCGTCGCTGATGGCGTCGCCGAGCTCCTGCGTATGCTTGAGCAGCTCGTCGAGCACGCCGGCCAGCAGCGCACGCGAGTGCGTCACGACATGCTCTTCGGTGTCCTCGCCGCGCTCGACGCGAGTCATGTCGCCGTCGAGCTCGCTGGTCATATCGGGGCTCGTTATGCGCGGGGCAAACTGCGTCAGCGCGTCGATGATGGCGATGCCCAGCTGGCTCGGCTCAACGGGATCGTTTTTGAGATAGCGCACGGCATACAGGCGCTCGATGATGCTCGCGCGCGTGGACTTGGTGCCCAGGCCGCGCTTTTCCATCTCCTGCACGAGCTTGCCCTGGCTGTAGCGCGCGGGCGGCTCGGTCTGCTTGGCCTCAAGCTTAATGTCGAACACGTCGACCGTGTCGCCCTGCTCTAGCGGCGGCATCTGCTCGTCGCGCTTGAGTCCGTACGGGTACGCCTCGCGGAAACCCGGGGTCACGAGCACATCGCCCGAAGCCACGAACGGCTCACCGTTCACGTCGAGCTCGAGCTTGGTATTCTCGATGGTCGCGGGACCCATAAGCGTCGCCAGGAAGCGGCGGGCGATGAGGTCGTAGAGCTTGCGCTGGCCGCCATCGAGCGTGGACGGATCGCCTTCGCCCGTGGGGTAGATGGGCGGGTGGTCGGTGGTCTCGACTTTGCCGCGCGTGGGCTTCATGGGGCCGGCGAGTACCTTTTTGCACACGGGCGCCAGCGCCGGGTTGATCTTTGCCAGGTCGCTCACCACGGCGCCCAGATCGAGCGTCGCGGGGTACACGGTGTTGTCGACACGCGGATAGCTGATGAGGCCCGCCATGTAGAGGGACTCGGCGATGCGCATCGTACGCGCAGGCGAGATGCCCTCGGCCGCGGCGGCAGCCTGCAGCGAGGTCGTCGCAAACGGCGTGGGCGGCTGCTGCTTGCGGGAGCGCTTGGTCACCGCGGCGACGGTTGCCGTCGTAGCGCCGTCGACGTGGCCGTACGCCGTCTCGGCAGCATCTTTATCGGTAAAACGTGCCGTCTTGTGCGCAATCTTAAAGCGGTCATCCTCGGCAGCACCCTGAGCGGCACCCATGCCGCGAATCTGCCAATAGTCCTCGGGCACAAACGCCATGCGCTCGCGCTCGCGCTCGACCACCAGGGCAAGCGTCGGCGTCTGCACGCGGCCGGCGGAGCGCACGTTGCCAAAGCCGCCAAACTTGGCGAGCGTCAGGTAGCGCGTGAGCACCGCACCCCAAATGAGGTCGATGTGCTGGCGGCTCTCGCCGGCATCGGCCAGATTCTGGTCGAGCGAGACAAGATTATCGAAGGCCTGCGTAATCTCGGCCTTGGTAAACGAAGAATACTGAGCGCGGGCGACCGGCAAGTCCGGCGCGACCTCGCGCACCTTGTTGAGGGCGTCCGAGCCGATCAGCTCACCCTCGCGATCGAAGTCCGTGGCGATGATGACGCTGTCGGACTTCTTGGCAAGGTTCTTGAGCGAACGAATGAGCTCCTTCTCGGCCGGCAGCTTAATGACGGGCGCCCAGGTAAGGTAAGGCAGGCTCTCAAGCTTCCAGCCCTTGATGGAGATACCATCGGCAAGGAACGGCTTGCGCTTGGTGTCGTACGGCGGGCGGGCCAGGCCATCGGGCATATCGGCCGGCAACATCTCGCCGTCCTCGGTGACCGAATACCAACCCAGCTTTTTATCGAACAGCACACTGTCGCAAAAATCGGGAGCCAGGATGTGACCGGCAAGGCCGATGGTCACGCACTCCTCGCCCTTCCACTCAAAACGGTAGATGGCGGTGTTGTACACCTTGTCCTTTTTGGGCTTACCCGTGGACAGCCGCTCGGCGATTTGACGCGCGGCATCGTTTTTCTCGGCGATGATGAGCTTCAAAAGAGGCTCCTATCTCGTGTCTCTGCGGCTACGCCCGCCCGTATGGCGGCCGACTTACGCCCTTGCTTGCTCAATCTGCCCGATGAGCCAATCGCACCAGGCATCCATGCCCTCGCCCTTGCGCGCGCTCACGGCAAACCGCGGCGCCTGCGGATTGAGGTCATCGAGTGTCTTAGTATACCTATCCATGTCAAAATCGAAAGCCGGAGCCACGTCGACCTTGTTGAGCAGCTGCGCGCCGGCGTGTTGGAAGATGCCCGGGTACTTGATGGGCTTGTCGTCGCCCTCGGGCACCGAGAGAATCATGATGGACAGGTTCTCGCCCAGGTCAAAGTCGACCGGGCAGACCAGGTTACCCACGTTTTCGATAAAGATGACGTCGATGTTCTCCAGACCCACAGCCTGGTCGAAGGCATCGACAGCCTCCATGATCATGTTGCCCTCGAGGTGGCACAGACCGCCCGTGTTGATCTGGATGGCGGGCATGCCGGCTTCCTTCATGGTGATGGCGTCGACATCCGAGGCGATATCGCCCTCGATGACGGCACAGCGTAGGCCGGCCTTGTCACGCAGGCGCTCGTTGGTGCCCAGAATCGTGGTGGTCTTACCCGAGCCGGGGCTCGACAGCACATTGATCACGTAGGTGCCTGCCTCATTAAATCGCTGACGCAGCTGATCTGCCAGGCGCTCGTTGCGCGACAGGATCGGCGACGCGATATCAATCGTTTTCTCGGCCATACTTAGCGCTCCTTACTTTGGCCCCTTTATACCCCATCATTAGATGGCTAGCGGGCTAATCGTCGGGGGTTTCGATTTCGATACTTGCGATATCGAGCTCGCGGCCGTGCAGCAGGCGCACGTTGGCGCCGCCACACTGGGGGCAGCGACAATGGAAACGGTCGTGCTCAAAGACCTCGCCGCAGTCCAGGCACTCGCTTTGTGGATGGACCTCCTCCACGGCAAGCTCGCAGCCGCGCGTGAGCGGGTCCTCATCGCGAAACGTCTCCCACGCAAAGTCGAGTGCCTCGCGCACGACCTCGGTCATATCCCCGATACGAAGCGTTACCAAAACGGCGCGCGAGGCCCCCGCCCCACGCGCCGCGCGAATCACTGTATCGAGTATGCCGTTGACAATGCCAACCTCGTGCATACCGATTTACTCCTCGTCGTCCTCGTCGTCCGAGAACAGGTCCAGACGGCTCACGAACAGGCCCTCCTTGCCCTCGCGCGCGGTAATGACCACGCGAGCGATGGCGAGCGAAATCTCGTAGAGCGAGAGCAGGGCGCCATACATGAGACCCAGCGTAACGGGCGAGCCGTCGGGCGTAATCACAGCCGAACCCACGAGCAGGCCTACGTACACGTAGCGCCAGGCGCTGCGGAAGGCCGCATAGGACACGATGTGGAAAACGGACAGGTAGAAGATGATGAGCGGCAGCTCAAACGCCACACCAAAGCCGATCATAAAGAGCAGCTCCATGTTGACGTAGTTCTCCAGATCGGGCAACGCCGTAGCGACAGCCGAGGTCTCGCCGATGAGCCACTCAAAGCCCGCCGGGATGATGATGAAGTAGCAGAAGATGGCACCCAGGAAGAACAGCACCGTCGAGGCGAGCACCGTGGGCACAACCCACTTGCGCTCGTTGGGGCGCAGTGCCGGCAGGAAAAATGCCAGAATCTGCCAGATGATCATGGGCGTGCACATGACCACGGCCATCTTGATGGCAAGCGAGAAGCGCAGGCCAAAGCCGCCGAGCGTGGTGGTGATGTAAAACTTACCGTCCGGCACAAAGGAGCGGATGGGGTCCTCAAGAATATCGAGCACCACGGGCGTGGCAAAGTACAGCACGATGGCGGCGGCAAACACCGAAACGACCACGATGGTCAGGCGGCGACGGAGCTCTCCCAGATGATCGAAGAGCGGCATGCGCGCAGGTCCGATCGGCATTACTCATCGCCTCCCTTCGGGGCGTCGGCGGCAGCAGCCTCGGCATCGTCCTCGACCTCGAGCTCGCGAGCGAGCTGGTCGACGACGGCCTTGCGCTTGCGGGGACGACGGGCGTAGAGGTCAGCCGTCGTGGGCTCTGCCGGCTCGGGCTCGGGCTCTGCAGCAGGCTCGGGCTCGACGGCAGCAGCAGGCTCTGTACCCTCGGCCTCATCAACAGCGCCTTCGCCCTCAGCAGCACCCTCGCTTGCGGCCTTCTCGGCAGCAAGACGGGCGCGACGCTCGGCAAAGGTCTCCTTCTTGGCGGGCGCTGCCGTCTCGGCGACATCCTCGTCCGCATCGGAATCGTCGTCGGTCGCAGCAGTCTTCTTGGGCTTGACCGGGGCCGACGCGACCTCGCTCACCGGATCGATAATCTCGGACTGAACAACGGCCGTCATCTTTTCCTGCGTCTCGCGGAACTGACGGATGGCACGGCCGATCGTACGGCCCATCTGCGGGAGCTTATCCGGGCCAAACAGCAAAAAGCCGAAGACCACGATGATTGCCAGCTCACCTTCTCCAATACCAAACACACATACCTCCAAGGCTCGATGTGATTCGAGCCCGCACCGCGCCATTCGGCCGGAACTCGTCTATTCATTCGGTCAAGTATAGCGCCCGGACGCCAAAACGTCCGAGCGCATCACAAACATATGCCAAACGGCACGCCCTTTTGGGGCAAAGATTATGCAGCGGTGATCGAAATCTCCTGGTCGACACCCAACAGCTGAACCACGCGCATCACCGGGGGCTGCACATTGGTGCAGCTAAAGCGCTTGCCGTGGTCAACCGCGTGGTGCGCGGCGCCCACGAGCACGCCAATGCCCGTCGAATCAATGTAGCTCACCTGGGCAAAATCGAGCTCAACGGCCTCGGTGGGCTGCTCGAGTGCCAGGTCGATGGCATTGCGCAGGCTATCGGCGTTAGAGATATCGATCTCACCGGTCACCTTAATGGTGTAGAGCTCTGGCGTGGGGTTTGTGGAAATACCCAAATCCATGTATACGCTCCTTTACGTATCGAAAGTGCGGATAGTACTAGGCGCGGACTTGCGGGGCCCTACGCGTTAGGCGCGCTCGGCACGCGCAAGCTCGGCAGCGACAAGCTTAACGGCCAGCACCAGCACATCGAGCGCGGCCTCCAGGTCCTCGACCGTGGGATAGCTCGGCGCGATGCGGATGTTGGTGTCGCGCGGGTCCTTGCCATAAGGCCAGGTGGCACCGGCCGGCGTGAGCTTGACGCCCAAGTCGGCGCAGAGCGCGGCGACCTTTTGGGCCGAGCCCTCGGGACCATCGAAGCTCACAAAGTAGCCGCCGCGTGGATGCGTCCAGGTGGCGCAACCCGTGTCGCCCAGGCCCTCGGTGAGCTTGCGCTCAACGGCCTCAAAGCGCGGGCGCAGGAACTCGGCATGCTTTTTCATGTGCTTCTTGACCGCCTCGATGGTGGGAAGGAAGCGCACGTGACGCAGCTGGTTGAGCTTGTCGGCGCTAATAAGACCAGCCTTCAGGCGCTTGGAGAACTCGGCGATGACCGCGGGGCTCGCACCGATAAAGCCGATGCCGGCACCCGGGAAGGTGATCTTGGACGTCGAGGCAAAGGCCACCACGCGGTCCTCGGTGCCCGCCGCGCGGGCAAGATCGAAGATGTTGGCGAGCTCGTCGGTCTCGTCGTACAGGTCGTGCACGCAGTAGGCGTTGTCCCAGAAGATGCGGAAATCGGGCGCGGCCGTGGGCATCTCGACCAGGCGGCGCACGGTGTCCTCGCTAAAGGTGATGCCCGTGGGGTTGGAATACTTGGGCACGCACCAGATGCCCTTGATGGAGTCGTCGGTGGCAACCAGGCGCTCAACCTCGGCCATGTCGGGGCCGTTGTCGGTCATCGCGACGGGGACGTTCTCGATGCCCAAGTCGGCGGTGATGCCAAAGTGGCGATCGTAGCCGGGAACGGGGCACAGGAACTTGACCTTCTTGCCGTTGTGCGCGGCCTCGTAGGCGTCCCAGGGCTCGCTGCCGCACGAGCCACAGCGCCAGAACATGCCGGCGATGTCATGCTCGATCAAAAGGCTCGACGAACCCAGCACGAGCGTCTGCTCGGCGGGGCAGCCCAGGAACTCCCCTGCCAACTTGCGTGCCGAAGGAATACCCTCGAAGCAGCCGTAGTTGGAGCAGTCGACGCTGCCGTCGTGCAGATCGGCATCGGCGTTGAGGATATCGAGCATGGGGCGCGAGATGTCCACCTGGGAGGGCGACGGCTTGCCGCGGGCCATATCGAGCGCCAGACCCTTGGCCTTGACCTCGGCGACCTCGGCCTTGAGCGCCTCGATGGCGGCATCGAGTTCGGTGGTTTCCATCTTCTGGTAGATCGTCTGCATGGGTGCGACCTTTCGCGAAGCGGGACGTTGCAGTTCGTCTAAGTATAGACCGCCACCGCCGCAACGTTATGAAGCCGTGATAGATTAAGTCCATCGCAATAAATTACGAATCGCCGCGCATGCCGGCGTGGGGCGCCCAAGGAGGCACTATGGAGTACGGATTGTTCCAGGCCGAGGAATTCGGTGACCTGCAGCGCCTGGTCGACGGACTGTTTTACGACCGCCACGCCATCGACCGGCTTGACCTAATCGTGCAGGCCGAAATCGTCGACTTGGCACCCGACCTCATGGAAATCGTGAACCTTTTGCCGCCCGGCTGCTACGATCGCCGGTCGCTGTGCGACCAGCTCAACTCCGCCTTGGCTGCCCACGGCTGGGGCGCCGTCTACGGAACGGTGGAATAAGCCTCGAGGCCGGCGATTTGGCCCGCTTCCCGACCTTGGCGAGGCTTGTTTTAGGGCTTGTGGCCAAAAAAGGGCAAATATGAGTACTGTTACCTTTTTAGTAGCAGCGATTCTTGGTCGAAATCGGCAAAACTCGACTTGAAACTTCCTAATCACCGTCAGCTAGCGCCAAATTGGAAGTCGATGGTCACTCATTAACTTACAGTTCTTATAACTTTGTTCATTATTTTCCGCACCTAAAATGATACGCCGTTTGTGACAGTACTCACAAACGGCGTTTTTTGACCACTGGCGTGTCTGGCAGGCGGCAAGCACCGCCCGAATCCGCATTTTGAACGCGCCCGAATCGGTTCTGGAGCCGGTTTTCGCGCTCTTACTCGTCCTTGGTCGCGGGGTGCTTGCAGATCACACTCATGTAGATCATGCCAAGCACGGCTGCGGTGACCGAACCGGCGAGAATAGCGGCCTTGGCTGCAAGAACCTCAAACTGGGCCGTCGGGAAGGCAAGGCCGCTGATGAGAATCGACATGGTAAAGCCGATACCGCCCAGAATGCCCACGCCGGCAATCATGTGCCAGTTGACATTGTGCGGCAGCTCGCAGGCCTTAAGCTTAACCAGGGCAAACGTCATACCAAAGATGCCGATCGGCTTGCCCAGCAGCATGCCAAAGTACACGCCGAGCGTCACCGGATCGGTGAGCAGCGTGCTCATGTCCACGCCCACTAAGCGAACCTGAGCGTTTACGAACGCAAAGATCGGCAGGATCACAAAGTTGACCGGCGTGGAGATCAGACGCTCCATGCGGATAAGCGGCGGGGTCACGCGGTGCATGACGCGCTCGACCTTGGTTGTCGAGACGGTAAAGTCATGCTGGCCCAGGATGTGTGCCTCATCATCGTAGCGGTCATCGAGCAGCGGCAGGCACTCGCCCAGCCAATCGGTGAGGCTATCGAGCTTGACGCCACACTTGGCCGGGATGGTAAAGGCCAAGATGACGCCAGCAAGCGTAGCGTGCACGCCGCTCTTGAACATGCAGAACCACAGCAGCAGCCCCAGTACCGAATACGGGACAAGGCGGTAATGCTGCGTCTTGTTGAGCCACACGAGCGCGCAGGTCACAAGCGCGGCGGCGCCCAACCAAAACGGATTGGGGCTCTGACCGTAGAAAATGGCGATGGCGGCGATGGAGATCAGGTCGTCGGCGATGGCGAGCGTCGAGAAGAACACGCGCACGCCGTTGGGCACGCGATTGCCCAAAAGCGACAGCACGCCCAGCGCAAAGGCAATATCGGTTGCCATGGGGATGGCCCAACCGTTACGGGCACCGGCATGGTTAAAGATCAGGTAGATGCAGGCGGGAACGACGACACCGCCCACGGCCGCCAGCATGGGAAGCATGGCCTGACGCGGATTCTTGAGCTCGCCGACCGTCATCTCGTACTTAAGCTCAATGCCCACCAACAAAAAGAAAATCGCCATGAGGAAGTCGTTGACGAAAAGCTCAACGGTGAGACCAGCCGTAAGGTTGCCCAGACCCATATACAGCGGGGTCTCCAAAAAGTGAT
Source organism: Collinsella aerofaciens (assembly GCF_902364355.1). GTDB lineage: Bacteria > Actinomycetota > Coriobacteriia > Coriobacteriales > Coriobacteriaceae > Collinsella > Collinsella aerofaciens_AF. The sequence goes on along the minus strand of NZ_CABJDK010000007.1, from coordinate 78,451 downwards.
GGATGGCCTCGTAGGCATCGGTATTGGCGCAGATGACGGCGGCGATAGCGGCGATCACCATGACGGCGGCAGAAATGGTGCCGTTCTCGGCAATGCGCTCCCAAATGTCGTGACGTTCAAAGCGCTTGCGCTCACGAACGTTGAACAGCTGCTCAGTTGCTGCCATGGGCGGCTCCTTTCACGGGAAAGTTCCCGTCTTAAAAAAGCACGGCCCGCCCAAGTGGCGGCGCCGCGCTCTATCGTATTACGCTTGCATCTAGCCTACCCTGCACGACAAGCACGCAGGCGTGGCCGAAAAGCGGAACCACAGGTTGAACATTATTTGCTCAACGGCACGGGCGCGCCTGCCCAAGAGACGACGCAGCGCCGTGCACAAAAAACGACCGGAGCGCGGGGCGTCCGCGATCCGGTCGTGGCGTTCGGTCAACTAAACCTAGCAGGCGGCCATGATGGGGGCAGCGACCTGCTTCTTACGGGAGAGGACGCCCGGCATCCAGACGCCGTCGTGCTCATCGGCAATGCCCAGGCCCTTCTGAGCGGCCTCGGTCTCGCCCTCGAGCAGGACCTGCGAGCCCTCCTCCATGATGTCGGTGATGCACAGGACAATACCGTCGGCACCCTTCTCGGCGGCGTAGGCGCGCATGGCCTCGCGGATCTCGTCGATCATGCCGAGTGCGCGGCTCTTGTCGACGGTCTCGTACTGGCCGATGAGCAGCTTCTTGCCAGCGGGCTCGAACATCTTGATGTCGTTGCCGACCATCTCGGCTGCGGTGAAGGAGCCGGACGGACGGGTGAGGAAGACCTCCATGCCAAACTTGACCGGGTCGACGCCCACCTGCTCGCCGAGCTTGGCGGCAACGGCGCGGTCGACATCGGTGGTGGTGGGGCTCTTGAGCATGAGCGTGTCGGTCATCATGGCCGAGAGCAGCAGCTTGGCCTGGACGTCGGAAAGCTCAACGCCGAGCACGCCGGCGAGCTTGGTGACGATGGTGCAGCTGGAGCCCCAGGGCAGGCAGATGTAGCGCAGCGGGCCGGCGGTCTCGAAGTCGCCGATGCGGTGATGATCGACAACGCCAAAGACCGTGGCGTCCTTAAGGCCGGCGACGGACTGGGCAGACTCGTTGTGGTCGGTGAGGACGACGAGCTGACCGGCCTCGACGGACTCGATCACGCGGGGCTCGGCGATGCCGGCGTCGGCGAGCAGCTTGGCGGACTCGGCCGGAAGCTGACCAAGGGCGCAGGCCTCGTAGGTGTTGCCGGCATACTCAACCTGGTTGAGTAGCTGGGACAGGACGACGGCGCTCATAATGGCGTCGTTATCGGGGTTCTGGTGACCAAAGACAAGAACGTTTGCCATGGATATCCTCCACTTGATATGTGTACTTGGACGTAGCTATGGTAGCACGCCGATGCCGAGCCTTCGCAGACGGAAGGGCTACGGCATATTTTGGGGCAGGCATGGGGGCCAAGGCTGTCCCTTTTGCACCATGTTGGTGCAAAGTAACCTGGCCCCCTTGCACCAGCTATTTGCCGGCGGCGCGCAGGGCTACGTAAGCGGCACCGATGATGCCGGCGTCGTTGCCGAGCGAAGCGACCTTAATGGGCGTCTCGCGCGAGGCGGAGAGCGCGTACTGCTTAAAGTGCTCGCGGACCTTGTCGAGGTAGACATCGGCCGAAGCGGAAGCACCGCCGCCGATCAGGAACATCTCGGGATCGACCACGTTGGCAATAAGCGCCAGGGCGCGGCCGAGATAGTCGGCCATGGTATCGGCAGCTGCCAGCGCGAGCTTGTCACCCTCGCGGCAGGCCTGGAACACGTCCTTGGAATCAGAAGGCCCGGTGAGCTCGATGGGCTCGACGCCTGCCTTCTTGCACTCGGCAAGGTAGTTACTCACCACGCCGGTGGCGCTGGAATACTGCTCCAGATGGCCATGACCGCCACAGCCGCAGGTGCGCTCCTCTTCGGGGTTCAGGCACATGTGGCCAATCTCGCCGCCGGCACCCACAACGCCCGATACCACGTCGCCGTTAACGATAACGCCACCGCCCACGCCGGTACCGATGGTGACCATCACCACGTTCTGTACGCCCTTGGCAGAGCCGAGCCAGGCCTCGCCCATGGCAGCGGCGTTGGCATCGTTTTCGTACTTAACGACCGCGTCGGGGCAGTGCTCCTGGATGGCAATCCTCAGTTCAGGCAGGTTGATAGCAATGTTGGCCTTGACCTTGGCATCGCCCGAAGCCGGGATGGGGCACGGAACGGCCAGACCAATGCCCGCCACAAAGGCGCGCGGAATCTGAGCCTTGGCGACCACCTGATCGATAGCCTCGGTCACCGCGGCAAAGCCCGCGGCGTCAACGATAGGAGGCGTGGGCACGCTGGCCTTGGCAAGCAGGTTGCCGTCCTCGTCGAACAGGCCTTCCTTAACCGAAGTGCCGCCAACGTCGATGCCGATGTAGTACTGCTTAGGTTCCATGGGAGCCCACCTTTCTCGTTTAAACATTGCCTGTATGGTACCGCTCCCCAGGCAAAAACCTGTCAAAAAGGGACAGGTTTGTTTTGGCAGGTTTTATCTGGGAAAACGCAAGGCATGAGATTCGGTTCGCTGGGCGGCAAAACGGCCCAACCCCATCTTCGAGCCGATCAATTTGCTCAATACCACATTATTCGAATGCATATTCATTTAGAGCGCTCTAGTTAATATAGAAAAGCGTTTTTTGATTATATCTTTCTCGAACTTTTCAAAACGCAATAGGGATGCTTAGGCGTGGACTATACTTTCGTTTGTACTCAATCAAGCCGGAAAGGAGGTTCCATGATTCCCAAATACGAGGCAATAGCTGCAGATATCCGTCGAAGCATCGAGGACGGCGCTCTAAAGCCGGGCGACAAGCTGCCCACCGTCGTTGAGTTCTGCGAGCTCTATAGCGTTTCCAAAATCACCGTCAAACGAGCTATTGAGCAGATTACCGATGAAGGTCTTGTTACCAGCCGGCGCGGATCGGGCACCTACGTTAAGGACACGGCGGGGCTTCCCGGCCAGGCGTTTTTCCAGGGCAAGAACGATCGCTCCCAGGGCTTTTCGTATGAGCACCGCGGGGAGAAGGTGACCTCGGTGGTCTACGATTTCTCGATTGTCAATCCGCCAGCAGACGTCGCTGTCCAGCTGGGAATTGCCGAGGACGACTTTGCCTATCACATCGTGCGTGTGCGCCAGGTCGACGAGAAGCCCATCGTTATCGAGTACACCTACATGCCCCTCGAGCTGATTCCGGGCCTTAAAAAGAAAGACCTGTATGGATCGGTCTACAGCTTCATCCGCAAGCAATGCGGGCTGAAGATTTCGAGCTTCCACCGCACCATTCGCGCCGTAGCGGCAACCGAGGAAGAGGCTGAGCGCCTGGACACCAAACCCGGCTCTCCCCTGCTCGAGCTCAACCAGATTGGCTTTTTGGATAGCGGCACCGCCTTTGAGCATTCGATCTCGCGCAACGTTGGCGACCGCTTTGAGCTGCACAACGTAACGTTGGCATAGGTTTTTGTAGTCATGCGGGCGCTCGTTACGGCTCGTTTAGAGTGGGCGGCCGCGCAACACCATGGGGGTATGAACATGTCCGATTTGATTAAACTGACGCCGATCTTTCACGAGAAGATCTGGGGCGGCCGCCAGCTCGAAACCGTATTTGGTTATGACATTCCCGAGGGTCCCATCGGTGAGTGCTGGGCCATCTCGGCACACCCCAACGGCGACTGCCAGATCGCTGAGGGCCCGTATACAGGCCACACGCTTTCGTGGCTGTGGGCCGAGCACCGCGAGCTCTTTGGCAACTGCGAGGGCAAGGAGTTCCCGCTGCTCATTAAGATTCTGGACGCCAAGGACGACCTTTCGATCCAGATCCATCCCAACGACGAGTACGCCGCCGAGCACGAGAACGGCAGCCTGGGCAAAACCGAGTGCTGGTATGTGCTGGACTGCGAGCCCGGCGCCACAATCATCGTCGGCCAGCGCGCCAAGGACCGCGCCGAGGCTGCACAGATGATCGAAGACGGCCGCTGGGACGACATGCTCAACGTGCTGCCGATCCACAAGGGCGACTTTTTCCAGATTGATTCCGGTACCGTCCACGCCATCAAGACCGGCACGCTCATTTTGGAGACGCAGCAGTCGAGCGACGTGACGTATCGCCTGTACGACTACGACCGTCCCGGCACCGACGGCAAGCTGCGCCCGCTGCATATTGAGCAGAGCCTCGACTGCATCGACTTTGATGTTCAGGCACCGACCGACGGCACCGTGACCGCGCCCGAGGTCGACGGCGTGACCGAGCTCGAGTCTAACTCCTGCTACACCGTCGATCGCGTGCGCGTCAACGGCAGCAAGACCCTCGACCAGCACTGGCCCTTCATGTGTCTGTCGGTCATCGACGGCGAGGGCACCGTGTGCGGCGAGCCCGTTCACAAGGGCAGCCACCTGCTGGCCCCGAGCACCGTCAGCTCCATCGACCTCGAAGGCAAGATGGAACTGATCATCAGCCACCTGTAAGCTACCGGTCCCCGAGCGCTCGCCGGGACGGGGCGCGGGGTTTGGTCGCCTGCTCGGACAGTCCCGCTCGCACGGAGAGCACATTAAGTGCTCTCCGTGCGAGCAGGACTGCCCGAGCAGGCGATGTTGCCCCATACGCCCGCCCAGGTCCGCCGGGATTACGACAGCTTGACGATCGGTGCAAAACCCTTCATAAGCTTTTTGGTCTGGCCGGTCTTTTCGAATTGGACCTCGATCATGTCTCCAGCGACCGAGATCACGGTACCCGTGCCAAAGGTCTTATGGCTCACGGTATCGCCCGCGGCAAAGTCCTGCGACGCGCTGGCGCGATCGACCTTGCGCTCCACCGTCGGTGACACCTTAGACGACGGCTTTTTGGCTCGCGGCGCGCCCGAGCCAAAGGTCGAGGCAACACGGCCGGCGTCGGGCGAAACCCCACGATGGCGCTCGGTCCCGTAACTGCTGCCGCCAAAGAAGTCGTCAAAGCTCGATCCGCCGCGCGAACCGGAACCGCCGGTCGAGCGCGTATGCGAACCGAACACCTTGCCGCCATACATGTCCGAGCCCATGCCCGAGCCAAAGGTGCCGTGACGGTCGCCGCGCTTTTCCCAGCCCGTGCCCTCAAAACCGGCAGAACCGATGCCGCCAAACTCGATATCCTCAAACGGAATCTCGTTGAGGAAGCGCGAGCGCGGGTTGGCAGAGGTCGAGCCGTAGGTGCGACGCGTGGCCGCATAGGTCAAGAACAGGCGCTTACGGGCACGCGTGATGGCGACGTAGGCCAGGCGACGCTCCTCCTCGAGCTTGCCCGGATCATCGCTGCCGCCAAAGTCGTGCACGTGCGGGAAGATGCCCTCCTCCATGCCGGCCACGAACACCGCGGGGAACTCCAGGCCCTTGGCGGAGTGGATGGTCATCATGGTGATGGCATGCGTTTCGCCGGCCAGGGAATCCAAGTCGGAGCGCAGGGCCAGCCACTCCATGAGTGCCGGCAGCGCCTTGCAGGTAAGCGGACCGTAGGTGCGCTCGATCTCGTCGGCATGCACGGCGCCCGCCGGCAGCTCAGTCGGCGCGGCATAGGCGTTGCCCGCGATAGCGGCAGCCAGGGCATCCTGCGGCGAGAGCGCCGGGGCCGCCAGGCTGTCGAGCGGATTGGAACCCGCGGCATCACGCGCGCCAACGAGCGCCTCAAACGAGGATGCCGGGGCAGACGGCCCCGGTTCGGGCGCAGGCGCGCTCACCACGACGGGCTCGGACTCGGCTCCGGCCGGTACATCGGCAACGCCAGCCGCGCGCAGCTCTTCCAAGCTCTCGAGCGTACCCTCGATATCCTCGTGCGTCTCCTCAAATTCGGCCGCAACGCCCAGGAATTCCTGGATGTTCTCGGCGCGGCTCTCGGACTCCATGGTGCCCTCGGCGCGGAATGCCTGCAGCAGGCCCGTCTTGTCGACAATCATCTCGACGACGTCCTTGAGCTCGCCATCCATGCGACGGCCCTCGCGCACCAGCGACACAAAGCTCGACAGGCCATTGCGCACCTTGGCGCTAAACATACCGGTTTCGGCGCACGCGATCTCGCAGGCCTGGAAGAACGAGCAGCGGTTGTCGCGCGCCAGCTGCTCAATTTTTTGAATCGAGGTGGAACCGATGCCGCGGCGAGGTGTGTTGATGACGCGCTTGACGCTCATCTCGTCAGCCGGGTTCACGATCATCTTGAGGTAGGCCATGACGTCGCGGATCTCGGCACGGTCGAAGAACCGCGTGCCGCCCACGATCTTGTAGGGCACGCCCGCGCGCAGGAACATATCTTCGAGAATGCGCGACTGGGCGTTGGTACGATAGAACACGGCGATATCGTCGTAGCTCGTGCCCTTGGAGTGCAGCTTCTCGATCTCGCCGGCAATCCAGCGGCCCTCGTCGCGCTCGTCGCTCGCCTGGAAGGCCTGGATCTTCTCGCCATCGCCCTCGGCCGTAAACAGGCGCTTGTCCTTGCGCTGCGAGTTGTGGCGCACCACGGCATTAGCGGCGCTCAGGATGTGACCCGTGGAACGATAGTTCTGCTCCAGCTTGACGGTCTTGCAGTTTTTAAAGTCCTTCTCAAAGTCCAGGATGTTGGTGATGTCGGCGCCACGCCAGCTATAAATGGACTGGTCATCGTCGCCCACGACCATGAGGTTTTGGTACTTGGCGGCCAGCAGGTTGGCGATTTCGTACTGGACGTGGTTGGTGTCCTGATACTCGTCGACGCTAATGTAGCGGAAGCGTTCCTGGTACTTGTCGAGCACCTCGGGGCGGGTGCGCAGCAGCTCGAGCGTGCGCACGAGCAGGTCGTCGAAGTCCATCGCGTTGGCGGCGCGCAGGCGGCGCTCCAGCTCTAGGTAGACCTGCGCGGCCTTTTTGTCGTTGGGGCTATCGGCACTCTTGAGCATGTCCTCGGGGCCGATCATGGCGTTTTTGGCCGAGCTGATCTTGCTGCGGATCATGTTGATGGGGAACTGCTTTTGCTCAATGCCGAGCGCCTGCATAATGTCACGCACCATGCGCTTTGAGTCGTCATCATCGTAGATGGTGAACTGACCGGTGTAGCCCAGCAGGTCGGCGTCCTCGCGCAGCATGCGCACACACATGGCATGGAAGGTGCACACCCACATGCCGCGGGTACCGCTGGGAATGAGCGCCGCCAAACGCTCGCGCATCTCGGCCGCGGCCTTGTTGGTAAACGTAATGGCAAGAACCTGCCAAGGCTTAACGCCCAGGTCGCCGAGCATATGTGCGATGCGGAAGGTCAGGACGCGGGTCTTGCCCGAGCCGGCGCCGGCGAGCACCAGCAACGGGCCCTCGGTGGTCAGAACCGCCTCGCGCTGGGCGGGATTCAGGCTGTCGATGTCGACGAGCGGCTTGGCGGGTTTGGGTGCCGGCGCAGGAGCGCCGTAGATGTCGAGCGGGACGAGCTCGGGCTCCGGCGCTGCAGGGGCGGTGTATGCATCGAGCGGCACGGGTTCCGGCGCGGGCGGCACGGGTACCGTGGCGTTCTTTTCCCAGGGCAAGGGCTGGGTCATGGGCGACTCCTCATCTGACGGACGGCGCGCCTGCGGGCGGCGCCATAGTTTGAGCCGTACCAGTATACCGAGCCGCGCGGACACCGACGCAAATCACACCACGACTCCGTGCGCCACCGTCAGGCCCACCCCAGCGGATTAGGCGCAATGGGGTCAGGTTAGTCTGCACCAATCAATTGACAATCACGAAACCGCCGATGTCATGGCAGCAGCAGCGAGCGGTGGCCGGGGCGAACAAATTGGCATGAAAAGGGGCGGCATAGACCTTCTGGTCATGCCGCCCCCTTTGAATGACAAGTTGTCGCCCCGGCCGCCGCGCAGCGTCGACTAAGTTACAGGCCGAGCATCGGCTCCAGGACAAAGAAGTATGCGAGCACTACGATGCCCAGGATGATGCGGTAGACGCCGAAGCACTTGAAGTCGTGACGGCGGACGAAGCCCATAAGCCACTTGATGGCGATAAGCGACACCACAAAGGCGACGACGCAGCCCACGCCCAGGATGGCGATCTCGTTGGTGCCGAAGGTGCCGCCCTTAATAAAGTACTTGACCAGCTTGAGCGCACTCGCGCCAAACATAACGGGAATAGCCAGGAAGAACGTGAACTTAGACGCCACCGAGCGCGTGCAGCCCAGCAGCAGGCCGCCGATGATGGTGGAGCCGGAGCGCGATGTGCCCGGAATCAGCGAAAGCACCTGGAAGCAACCAATACCCAGCGCGGTCTTCCAGCTCAAATCCTCGAGCGTAGTGATGGATCCAAAGTCCAGGTTATCGTCATCGTCTGCAGCGGCAGTCGCAGCGGGCGCGGCAAAATGCGCACCAGCGGGTCGTCCGCCCGCCACCACGGCACGCGAACCAAACGAACCGGCAAGAGCGGCCTGGTCGCGCTTGTTCGCGCGCCAGTTCTCGATCACGATAAACAGCACGCCGTACACAATGAGCGCCAGCGCCACGACGGGAGCATTATAGAAATGCTCCTCCATCCAGTCGTTAAGCGGCAGACCGATCGCCGCGGCGGGAATGCAACCGAGCACAATCTTGCCCCACAGCACCCAGGTGTCGCGACGGCCCTCCTTGCCCTTGCTGGGAGAAAACGGGTTGAGATCGTAGAAGAACAGGACGCAGACGGCCAAAATGGCGCCAAGCTGAATCACGACCAGGAACATATTCCAGAACGTCTCGCTCATGTTCATCTTGACGAACTCGTCCACCAAGATCATGTGACCGGTCGACGAAACAGGCAGCCATTCGGTGATGCCCTCGACCAGGCCCATGAAGGCAGATTTTAGAAGCTCGATGATATCCAAAGGGACCCCCTCGTTAGACACCCGCCGATAGTTGTTCTGCGGACGGTTGCGGGCGATGTCCCATTATCAACCGTTGGAGGCGCGCCCGCGCCTACCCTTACCAAAAAACTCGCCCGTTCACAGAATTGCGAGCGGTCAAACCCAAATCCTTGGGTATAACTGCAACAAGATAAAGTGTCCGGCGGCCACGCATCCGCGTCCGCCCGATGCACGAGCCCCACGCCCGTGCGATAGACCAAGGAGGAAACCATGAACGAGGGCTACACCAAGGTATTTGTTTCACTCGACGGTACTGAGCAGCAGGATTTTGTGCTCGCACGCGCCATCAAGGTTGCCGCGAACAACGGCGCCAAGCTGATTATCGGCCACGTTATCGATTCCACGGCACTCGAGAGTGCTGGCTCCTATCCGGTCGATCTGGTCAACGGCCTAGAGGAGGCATTTAAGAACTCCATCGCCAAGCAGCTCGAAGAGGCCAAGGCCAATCCCGACATTCCCGAGGTCGAAGTCATGATTCGCGCCGGCCGTATTCGTGAGACGCTCAAAGACGAGATGCTCGACGTGGTCAAGCCCGACCTGGTGCTCTGCGGCGCCCGCGGCCTGTCCTCGATCAAGTATGCGCTGCTGGGTTCGATTTCGACGTTCCTGCTGCGCAATACGGACTGCGACATTTTGGTCGTGAAGTAGCGTTGCTCCCACCGGCCGCGGGGCCTGCGGGGTTTCCACGGGCACGTCCTCGCCGCGTTGCGGCTGCGGGATGTGCCCTTAGGAAACCCCTCCCGGCCCCGCGGCCTTCGCAGCCTTACTTCAGCGAGTTGGCTGATAAAAGATAGCGTGCCGCCCCGTTTGGGGTGGCACGTTTTGTTTGGGCTGCACGTTTTTGTTTGGGTGGGCGTCTGCCGCGTGCGTTACTCGAAATATTGAAACTTATTCGTTGAAAACGCGAATGTTACGACGAAGCCTTCGCCGGGATCGGATGCTGCGGTGACGTCGATGCCCATCTTGGAGCACAGACGCGCCACCAGGTAGAGGCCGATGCCCGTTGCGCGCTTGGTGGTGCGGCCGTTGTCGCCGGTAAAGCCCTTCTCGAACACGCGCGGCAGGTCGGCCGCGCTCACGCCACAGCCGTTGTCGGCAACGGTGAGCTCGATGCGTTCGCTCGCCAGGCCCTCGTCCAACAACGCGCCCGAAAACACGATCTTCGCGCCGTCCTCGCGCGCATATTTAATGCTGTTCTGAATGAGCTGGCCCAGGATAAATTCGAGCCATTTTTCGTCGGTAAAGACCTCGAAGTCAAGGTTCTCGCACACCGGAGCCACGTGCGCCGCAATGAGCTCGCGCGCGTTGGCCTTAATCGCACCCGTCACCAAGGTCTTAAGGTCCCAGCGGCGAATCAGGTAGTCGCGCTCCACGACTTCCGAGCGCGCGTAGTACAGCGCCTGGTCGATATAGCGTTCCACGCGAGCCAACTCGCGACCCAGGTCATCGACACGTGTTGGGTCATCTGCGCCGCCGTCGAGGTTTTCCAGAATCAGGTGAGCCGCCGCCAGGGGCAGCTTGGCCTCGTGGACCCAGCTCTCGATATAGTCGCGATAGTCTTCGGTCTGACGCCGGCCCTCGGCAACCTCGTCGCAGGCGGCTTTGCCCACCCGGCACAGGACCTCGTACTCGAGCTCGCCCTCGGCATAGGTTGGGCATTGCACCATCTCCTGCACCCATGCGGGACTCTCGAGCTCCTCTGCCGCGCGCTCCAACTGACGCAGAAAACGGCGACGGCGAGCGTACTCGATCACGATGCCGAGCATACCGAAGATAAAGGACACGCCAACCGCCACGACCACGATAGAAACGGGTGCGCCGGCGACCGTCAGCACAAAGCAGCTCAGCAGCACGCCGCACGTCCACACGGCGACGGGAAGCAGTGCATCTTTAAAGAACTTGCCAAACGACATAGCCGGCCCCTAGACCGAATAGCCTTGGCCGCGATGCGTCGTCAAATACCCCTTGATGCCGATTTTTTCGAGCGTGGTGCGCAGGCGGTTGATGTTGACGGTGAGCGTATTGTCGTCCACGAAGGCGTCGGAGTCCCACAGGTCCTGCATGATGGCCGAGCGCGAGACGATCTTGCCCGCGCGGCTCAGGAGCAGCGAGAGGATACGCAGCTCATTTTTGGTGAGCTCGGTGCTGTCGCCGGTCGCCGTGTTGGTGACCATAGAGCGGGCGAGGTCGAGCTCCAGCCCCTTGTGGACGAGCGTGCTGCGCTCGCCTGACGCCGCGGTGCGACGCAGCAGTGCGTTGATGCGCGCCACGAGCACGCGCGCGCTATAGGGCTTGGGAACAAAGTCGTCCGCGCCGAGCGTCATGGCCATGACCTCGTCGATCTCGGTCGTGCGCGAGGTGAGGACGATGATGGGGACCTCGGATTCGCGGCGAACCTCGTGGCAGATATGCTGGCCGTCCTTGACGGGAAGCGTGAGGTCGAGCAGCACCAGGTCGGGCGCGGCGGCGAGAATATCGCGCGAGACATGCTCGAACGATTCGCAGGCCTCGATTTCAAACCCGGCGCGGGCAAGGATGTCGACAAGCTCACGACGAATGGGCTCGTCGTCCTCAACGATATAGATTAGCGCCATGGATTCCGCTCCCCTCTTGATTGTCTTGCCACCATTATGGCTGCGAAACTGCAGGTGCGCGCCACGCACATCGCCAAGGTGACAGAACTGTTCGCGAGCGGGGGCGTTTTGTCCGCCTCGCACTCGCAGCGGTGGCGGGAACCAAAATGATTCTTTAATCCCCGTCCCAGAAAAATCACTTAGCGGCGGGCGCGAAGCTTTTCGTAGCCGTCGGCAAAGAAGGCGACCGTCGCGGCATCAGACTCGGCGGCGTCGGCGTCGGCGGCAGGCACCACGCCGTGCTCGTCGCTTACCAGGAACAAGGCGCCCTTGAGCTGTGCGGGAATGTCTACGCGCGTGACCGGGATGCCCTTGGTCTGGGCCAGCTGCTCTATGAGCGTCGCCGTGCCACACAGGCACTCGTCCGCCGGCGCCACAAAGGCCAGCTCGCCGTTGTTGACGGCAGCGAGCAGCTCGGGCGCCACGCCGGTTTCGTCGGCCTCGGAGCGGGCCTCGGCGGAGCGGGCACGCAGCGCCTTGGCCGAAGTATCGGCCAGCGGCGCGTACTCACCCACCGTCATGGCGGCATTGCCGTTAACGTCGATCACCAGCATGAGCACGCCGTCGTGCGCGGTGTAATCGCCCTCGGCAAGCGACCACTCAACGTGCTGCTTAGCCCAGCTGAGCATGTTATGGGTGAGCGCCTCGCCCTGCACCAGGCGCTCGGACAGTGCGCGAATGTGGCGGTTGAGCATGGGCACCTTTTTGTTGGACATGCGCCAACGGCAGACAAGCGCGGGCTTGTCGAGCGTAAACTTCTCGACCGCCTCCTGATTGGCGCAAAAGTCCTCGTACGCACGCTGATCCTCGGCATTGCCAAACAGCTCGGCATCATCAATCTGGGGCATGGTCATACCTTTCGTGTTAGTCATTCCGTCCTCTTATACCAAAAAGACGGCCCTCCAAACGGAGCGACCGTCTTTTGCAGAGATAATTTTAGAAGCGAGGCGGTCCAAGGGACGAGATAACATCCCATCCTCCCCAGTCAACCTAACAGGTCGGCGAGGGTTGCCCAGGTGCCGCAGATTGCCGTGAAAGAGGAGCGACGCGTACTTGGGTACGCGGGCGACGAATGAGCGGCAAGGTGCGGTGGTTGGGCAAGCCGCAGCGCCACCTCCCTACTTAATGGCGGAAGTGGCGCGCACCCGTGAAAACCATCGCAATATTGTGCTCGTTGCAGGCCTGGATGCTCTCGTCATCGCGCTTGGAGCCGCCGGGCTGGATGATGCAGGTCACGCCGTGTGCGGCAAGCACGTCGACGTTGTCGCGGAACGGGAAGAACGCGTCGCTTGCGCAGGCAAAGCCGCCCTTCTCCACGCCCTCGCGCTCGCAGAAGTCCTCGGCGCGCTCGCAGGCAAGCAGCGCAGAGTCAACGCGGTTGGGCTGACCGGGGCCCATGCCAATGCCGGCCTTGCCCTTGGAGACCAGGATGGCGTTGGACTTGACGCCCTTGCAGACCTTCCAGGCAAACTCGAGCTCGGCCATCTCAGCGTCGGTGGGCTTGCGATCGGTGGGGAACGTAAAGGTCGCGGGATCCTCGGTCACGTGGTCGACCTCCTGCACCAGCATGCCGCCGTCGATGGAGCGCAGCTCCACCTGGGCACCGTGGTCCACGCCGCCGGTAGCCAGCACGCGCAGGTTGGGGCGCTTGACCATGCGCTCGAGCGCCTCATCGGTGTAGCTCGGGGCGATGATGACCTCGACGAACTGCTTGTTCTCGTCGGCAAAATGCTCAACCAGCTCAAAGGGAACCTCGCGGTTGCAGGCGATGATGCCGCCGAAGGCGCTCTTGGGATCGCAGGCGAAAGCGCGGTCGTAGGCGGCCGTGATGTCCTCGGCAACGGCGGAGCCGCAGGGGTTCTGATGCTTGAGGATCACGCAGGCCGGCTCGTCGAACTCTCGGACCAGGTTCCAGGCGGCATCGGCGTCCAGATAGTTGTTGTAGCTGAGCGGCTTGCCCTGGATCTGCTCGGAGCCCACAAGCGGGAACTGAGAGCTCGCGGTGTTCTCGCAGCCCTCGGCAAAGCGATAGACCGTGGCCTTCTGCTGCGGGTTCTCGCCGTAGCGCAGGTCGTCGACCTTCTCCAGCGAGATCTCGAGCTTGGCAGAGGTGTCCGCCACGTCGCTTGCCTGGGCGGCGAGCCAACGGGAGATAGCCGTGTCGTAGGCGGCGGTAGTCTGGTAGACCTTCACCTGCAGGCGACGACGGGTGGAAAGCGTGGTGCAACCGCCGGTCTCGCGCATCTCGGCAAGGACGGCGTCGTAGTCGGCCGGGTCGGAGATGACGGTAACGCTCGCGGCGTTCTTGGCGGCAGAGCGCAGCATGGAGGGGCCACCGATGTCGATGTGCTCGATGGCATCCGCAAAGGTGACCTCGGGGTTGGCAACGGTCTTCTCGAACTCGTACAGGTTGACGACGACCAGGTCGATCAGCTTAATGCCGTGCTGAGCGGCTTCCTGCATGTGCTGCTCGGAATCGCGACGGGCAAGCAGCGCGCCGTGAACCTTGGGATGCAGCGTCTTGACGCGGCCGTCCATCATCTCGGGATAGCCCGTAAACTCCTCGATGGGGGTTACGGGAACGCCCGCGTCCTCGATGGCACGAGCCGTGCCGCCCGTAGAGATGATCTCGACGCCAAAGTCGTCAACCAGCGTCCGTGCGAAATCGACGACACCCGTCTTATCGGTAACCGAGATCAACGCGCGTGCGATCTTCACATCAGATCCCATGCAGTCCTCCTGTCTGGTACGCCGCCGTGCTCTGTGAGTCGGTGATACGTCGATCTGCAGCGCTCGCGCAGCGGCATTGAAAATACTGATTTAATGTAGCGCATCGAGCGCATCGATGCACCCCGCAACGCACGGCTGTGCAGAAAAAGTTTGCGAGCGGAGGGGATGGACACGGCATCGGGCACGGTGAGTTCATGGAACACAGGGGCACCATAATTAGATGCCAATAGCGTGGTAGAACTGTGCTCGATATGCATCCGCAAAAGAAAGAGGCACCATGGTCTCGCGGGTTCTCTACCGACCGTTTGATACCGAAGACTTCGACGCCATCGCGCTGATTCTGCAGCAGCTTTGGCATAACAATTCGGATAACGATGAGTACAACCGCCTCGAGGCCGCGTGCGACCTCGCCTATTGCCTTTCGTCATCGACGTTTTCGCAGGTTGCCGTAATCGACGGTCAGGCGCGTGGCATTTCGCTCGCGCGTGCGGGACAGAGCTCCGGCGCCACCGTTAAGGAACATTGGATGGATACCGAACGCGCGCTGCTATCGCAGATGCGTGAACTGGAGCCTGATGCCTGCGCCGAGTATCTCTCGTTTGTGCGTGCAACCATCCGAACCAACAACCGCCTGCTCGAGAGCAGCCCGTTGCCGCACGACAACGAAGTCACGCTGCTCGCCGTCGATCCCGATGTCCACGGCCTGGGCGTTGGCTCGGTTTTGCTCGATGCCGCGGTCTCGTACCTGTCCTCGCGCGGGGCGACAAGGGCGCACCTGTACACCGACTCCAACTGCTCGTGGAAGTTCTACGAGTTGCACGGCTTTAAGCGCACGGCCACGCACCGCGCCAACCGCGAAGAGCGCCGTCACGACATGCCGCGCGAAAGCTTCCTCTACGAACTCGATCTAACAGCCTAAACCTGGCAGCTAGGGACGTTCCTTTTGTGCCGGCACCCCGGGACACTCCTTGGCAGCAACCGCACCTAGTCGTTGGGAACGTTCTTAAATGACTAGTTGCTGGGGACAGTCTTCGTAGGTAGCGCGTAAAAAGGGGATGGGCTTTCCCCGACGGCTGTCGAGAAAAGCCCATCCCATAATTTACGACCGTTAGAACGTTCCGCCGCCGCCTCCGCCGACGCCGCCACCGCCGCCACCGGAAAAGCCGCCGCCGCTGCCGCCGCTCGAGCTATCGGAACTCGAAGCCAGCTCGCGGATGGTCTCGTGGTACACATCGTTGAACGAATCGAGCGGGGACTCGTTGCCGTAGTGATGGTAATACCACCAGTAGCAGGGGTAGTTGTCGTAGAAATCGTCGCTGTTGCGCAGATCCGCAGGCACGGCCTCGGCCAGCTGTCGCAGCACTTCTTTCGAAACGCCCAGGGCAACGCCCATCACCAGCAGTTTGTTCCACAAGATCAGGTCGCTGGGGATAGCCTCCTTCAGGCGCGTAAAGTCCTCGAGCCAATGCTTGAGCGCCTTGCAGCGAGCCGCCACCTCGGCGCCCTCCGGCGTGTAACGGCGGAAGGTGCAGCTCAGGACAAAGCCCACGATCGTGACGGGAATCGAGATCATAGCGGCGCCGACGTTGGCGTCCGCAAAGTCGGTATAGATCAGAGAGCCCAGAATGCCAAAGACAATGATGATGCCGAGAACCAAGCCGGCAACCAGGGCGATGGTGCCGTCCGAGGCGATAAACTCGCGCGTCTCCAGCTTGCCCTTAACCGTGCTCTGATAGTCCTCGAGCTTGTCGCCAACAGATGTGGTGCGCTCGCTGGCATACTCCTCCAGCTCGCTAAACGTGCGTGAACGGACGCCGTCTTTATCGGGCTTAACGCCGGCGAAGAAGACCTTGAGCACATCGCGATCGATGCCGTCCTTCTTGGCAGCCTTCCAGGCCTCGTCGGTCACTGTGATGCGATACGTCTGCTTCTCTTTTTCGCGACGGAGCAGACCCTTCTTCTTGGTCTCGGTCGCTTCTTCCAGCTTGATCACGCGGTCGTCGGTGAGCTTCATAAGCGTGGCGATATATGCCTGATCGGGCACGTCGTTCCAGCTCATGAGAGCTGCAAGCACCGCGGGATGGTCGGCCGAGGGCACATCGCGGAAGTACTCGTCCTGGAAGAGCGGCTTGGGCTTGGGCCTGCGCAGCTTAAGCATCACGATCACACCGGTATAGGCAACCGCCACGACAACACACACCACGGCAATCGCGCTGGCAACCGCACGCGCGTGCTCACGGCGGGCGTTAGCTTCGTCGGCCCATTCCTTCTCTTCGCTCAGGATCGTTGACATGCGCTCTTCGCCCGAGGCGGCAAGCTGCGGCACCCAGTCGCTGGGGAAGGCGATGCGTGCCTCGGCGAATTCGCCCTGATGCACGCAGGGAATGGTATAGGTGACCATGGGCTCGTCCTCATCGAGCGACACGTCGCCCGTCAGCGGACCGTGGCCCCATGCGCGGAAGTTATCGCCCTTGACGGCAGCCGTCCCGGCAGCGGCATTTGCGAAATACACTTCCATCTCGACGTCATCGGAATCCGCCGACCAGCCGTCACCCACAAATTTCCAGTAAAGCTCGGCGGTATCGGCCCAGTTCATAACCGCACCGGTCATGGAATAGCTCACGTAGTAGATTGCGCTGTCGCCGCTCTCGTGGGGGCTGAACACCTTAATCTTTACGCCGTCGTCGGACTGTTCCACCGTGTAAACGCCGTCGTCGCCTTTGTTTGCGCTGTCGACCTTGTTAAACGCAGTGTCGTCTTCCTCGACGCTTAGCACATTGACGACCACCGAGCCGCCTTGCTGGTTAGAGCCTGTATTGATATCCCAATACACGCCGTTGATGTCGTCGTCGAAATCGAACTGGCGTCCCTCGACAACGGTCAGCGAGCCATCGGCCTCAACCGTGGCGCCGATGTAGGTTTGGCTCATGGAGTAGCCGTCGGCGTGCGCGGCGGCAGGCAGCAGCAACAACGCAAGCGCGACGAGTGCGCAGACGGAAGCGAATCGCGCAAACAGGCGGCGCTGCCGACAGGGCTGGGCAACGGGGGCGTTCATAGGCACATCCTTTGTCTGTGGTACCAGTAGCGTCATTGTCCCACGTTTGCGGGCTCATGTGACGAACATCTAGGCCAGCGGAGTATCAAACGGGACGAAAGTCACGTCCACGGCCGGCACTTGGGGACGTTCCTTATCTGCCGGCAGTCTGGGACACTCCTTGCCATGGCCCGCGCCAGCAGCAGACACCACTTCACAGCTCCGTCACAGGTGTAGCGGCTTTGTGTTGCCGCTAAAACGCTGATTGAGCCTGCGGGCGAAGGGCATAAAGCAGTTGAGCGAAAACGGTTTGCCCCTTTCCCGTTCGCTCGAGGATCATGTCCCCCTTTTCCGCGGAAACCCCGGCAGTTGCGAAGAGCTGCCGGGGTTTCTGTCGTCTTAGGTGCCGAGTTGATGGACAGGTATCAAAGCACCGAGTCTGCGACCCGCCATACGCAATGAGGGGCCTCGACAACTTGCGGACCACAGTGACGCCTCCCCATCGCGCCCCGCGCTATACTCGTCCGCATGGATATCAAAGCACGCAACATAGCAACGCCCGCCGTGGCCACGTCGACGGCGACTCCCTCTCCCACCCCCGTCGTGGGCCGCTTTGCCCCATCGCCCTCGGGCCGCATGCACCTGGGCAACGTGTTCAGCTGCCTGTGCGCGTGGCTTTCGGCCCGCAGCCAGGGCGGCAGTATCGTGTTGCGCATCGAGGACCTGGACGATCGCTGCAAGCGTCCCGAACTTGCGGCCCAGCTGATCGACGACCTGGCCTGGCTGGGTCTCGAGTGGGACGAAGGCCCCTACTACCAGCACGATCGCCTGGATCTGTACGAAGCCGCCTTGCGCCAATTGCAAGACGCCGGCCTCACCTACCCTTGCTTTTGCACGCGCGCCGAGCTCCACACCGCGAGCGCACCGCACGCCAGCGACGGCACGCCCATCTATCGCGGCGCCTGCCGTGCTCTTTCGGCCGAAGAGGTTGCCCGCCGCAGCACCCTGCGCGCCCCGGCCACGCGCCTGCGCGTACCCACGGTCGATGACCTCGCCGACGATGTGGTCGAGTTCGTAGACCGCACGTACGGCGCCCAATGCGAGGCGCTCGCCACCGAGTGCGGCGACTTTTTGGTGCGCCGCAGCGACGGCGTATTTGCCTATCAGCTGGCCGTAGTGGTCGACGACGCCGCCATGGGCGTCACCGAGGTCGTGCGCGGATGCGACCTGCTGGGCTCCACGCCCCGCCAGATCTACCTGCAGCATCTGCTGGGACTTGCCACGCCGCACTACGCGCACATTCCGCTGCTCATGTCGGCGGACGGCCGCCGCCTTTCCAAGCGCGACCGCGATCTGGACCTGGGCGAGTTGCGCACCCGCTTTGCCACGCCCGAAGCACTGCTGGGCTGGCTCGCCGGGCAAACGGGCATCGCGCCAGACACCACGCCGTGCTCCGCCGAGCAGCTGGTCGAACACTTTAGCTGGAACGTCATTCGCGCACACCGCGAGAACATCACCATCATGGCCGAGTAACCAAACGCCCCGCCCCTACGCAACGTCCCAGGGCTGGAGTTCATCGCCCAGGCGAACGATGCAGTCGTAGAGCACGGTGTGGCGCTCGGCCGGGTTGGCATCCCGATGAAAATGCCCGTAGTACCAGCGCTTGTAATCCAGGCGGCCTTCTAGCTCGTCGAAAAATGCCGTAAGCCGATCGACATCGGGGTAATTCCAGCCAGGTGCCGGATAGAGCGTGGGCGAGAGCATGCGCGTGGAACAGGTGTGGGTGATTACGTAGTCGACCTTCCAGCCCACGCTATCGAGCTTTGTCCGCGCTTTCTCAAAGTTGCGCTCACCCGGCAGCTCCTGCGGCCACCAGCTGGAATACGGCACGCGGTATTCCTTGTCCACGCTCGTGGCGCCGCCCATGGTAAAGATCGTTGAGCCGTCGAGCTCAAAGACCTCGCCGCGCGTCAGGCGCCGTATGGGCGAGGTGTCCGATAGGCGCTGTGTCAGCCCACCGTGCCACAACTCCATGGGACGCTCCGCCCAGTGATCGAAGCGCTCGTGGTTGCCGTCGACGAACAGCACGGTATAGGGACGCGACTCGAGCCACGCGATATCGGCGCATTCCTCGGCAGAGAAATCCCACGGAAAGCCAAAGTCGCCCGCGATGATGAGATAGTCGTCGCTCGAGAGCGAGTCGCCGCGTTCCCAATCGCGCAGCTTTTGCATGTCGATGCCACCGTGGACATCGCCCGTCACATAAACCGTCATCGGATTGCCACTTCCCTCTTATAGGCTTCGAGATCGCGCTCAACCTGCTCATCGCCCGTGGCGTTGACCCACCACGGCCATTTAGCGCAACACACCGGCTCATCGACCTGCGCAAACCAAGACTTGAGCTCCTCCAGGCTCACCGGGGCGTAGCCGTTGGCGTCCACGCCCACGTCATAGCGCCGCAGCCCCTGCCGAAGGTTGAACGTGTTGTACGCGCCGCCGCAGCTGTGGATATGCCCATGAAGATGCCAGCCGCCGTGCGACATACCCTGCCAGTCGACCATGGGATAGTGGCTCAGCACAATTTTCTGACGGTCGATCTTGAGCACGCAAATGGGCGCCTCGACGATAAAAGCATCCGCCACCGCAGGCTGCGTCCAGTCTTTGTCGTGGTTGCCGGGCAGCAGATGGACACGCTTGCAGACAATGCTTTTGCGCAGCTCGTAGGCATCTTGGACCGTCATCTTAAAGCTAAAGTCGCCCAAGATGTAAAGCTCGTCATCCGCAGCGACCTTGCTATTAATGCTGGCGACCATGGCGTCGTTCATCTGCGCAACAGTCGACCAAGGCCTATCGCTAAGCCGTAGCATGTTCTCGTGTCCAAAATGAGTATCGCTGGTAAACCAGATCACGGGGACCTCCTAACGCTCTTGCTCGGAATAGTTGCTCGTCGCCTCGCCGAATCCGTCAGCACATCGCGCTTCGATCCGCACGATATCTTGGTAGATCAGGCGATGCTTGTCGTCGCGCCATTCATCGTCATGGTAATGGCCAAAGAACCAGGTGCGGTAGTCGAGTCGCCCGTCGAGCTCGCCCAAAAAGGCCTGCAGCGAATCGTCGTAGAACTCGCGATTGCACTCCATGCACAGCTCGTCTGCCAAATCGACCGGCGCCTCGTGAGTCACAACATAGTCGACCTTCCAGCCCACACGATCGAGCGAGGCGCGACAGTATTCCATCTCGCTCTCACTCGGCATTTCCTCGGGCCACCACGTCTTTCCCTCCCGGCGCCACTGTTTGTCATGGCTCGCGGCGCCACCCATGGCGAGCACCGTGTTCCCCGCGATGTCGAACACCTCTCCGCGCATCAGGTGCAGCACATGCGGGCGAGCCTCGTGAACGAGGCCCCCGTTCCACTCTCGGATCGGCAGCCCCGCCAGCAGATGATAGTTCTCGTGATTGCCGTCGACAAAACACGTAGTCCAGGGCTTGGACTCAAACCAGTCGAGCCAGTATTTGTCGGTGTTTGAGCCACTCCATATAAAGCCAAAGTCGCCGGCAACGATCACCACGTCATCGCGCGTCAGCGTACGGCCCAATGGCCAAACGCGCGACGAGAAGCGGCTCGCCCCGTACTCGGCAACACCGTGAACGTCTCCGGTAACGAAAATGGACATTAAGCGGCACCTCCGTGCTGTGCGACTCTAGACAAATCGATGGCAGAAATTGCGGATCAGCCCCGGCATCCGCACCCCTTAGGGCTTACCCCTCGTTCTTCCATCCAAACGGATCAAACACCCAAAAAACTAGATCGAGCACACTGTTGGCGGGCAGCATGTTGGGCAGGGCGTCTTGCCTCGCTTGAGTGCGGTTGCCAATGGCACGCTCGTTTTAATGGCGTTTCGGGACAAGTTTTTGCATCCCGCAGAACGGTGGTAAATCTTGCCGTTCTTGGTGACGGTTACCTTGATTTTTGAGGTATCCACACTGCGGGGCTCGATGGGCGCGGTCGCTTCTCGATGAGCCGACGCTGTTTTCCAAGGCTTGCCTCTCGAAAAACCAGAGTCGCGGAATCGATTGATATAGCTGTCGAAACATCCATCGAACAGCAACCCCGTTGCCAGGCCCGCCATGAATCCGCAGGCGATCGCGGCCTCTCCTCTAATTTGCATATATCCCTCCTTAATCAATCTTGAAGAAAAAGGCGGCGCGCGCCGCAGAGCCCATGCCCCTGCGGTGCGCGCCAAAAACAGCGCGCTTCCCTGTCCCTAACGGATCAGCTGGCGGCGCTTATCGGACAGGAATACGCCGGCGGCCACCAGGACCGTGCCGCCGATCACGAAGGTCTCACCCAGCAGCTCGGACGCATCGCCCGTGGCGGGCATCGCCGTCTGCCAAGTCGTGGCCTCGGTCTTTGCCTCCGCATGCTTGGCCTGGTACGTCACTTGCGTGACGGGCTGGGTCTGCTCGCCGTTTCCGCGGTCGGCGGCCTCTTGGCGAGCGATCTCGGCGTTAAGCTCGGCAATAGCCTGGTCGAGCTCGACCTTGGCGGCGGTGTAGTTGGCGAGCGCCTCCAAGTATGCCGGCGCCACGGCATCCGTCGCAGCCACGGCGGCATCGAGCTCGGCCTTGGCGGTCGCGGCACGCTCGGCGACATCGTGGGCCGCAGCGATCTTGGCGTTGAGCGCCTCGTCCGCATCGTCAGTGCTGCCGTTGACAATGGCTTCGGCAAGATTGATTCTGCGCGGGCGGTCAACCGCGGCGGCAGAGGCGTCGCGGGCGGCAGTCGCATCCGCCACGGCATCGTCAGCCTCCACCACGTCATACTCGGCATCGCTCACGGCCATCGCCGCTGCATCGAGCGCGGCATCGGCAATCGCTTTGTCCCCAGTGGCCTTGGCAAGTGCTGTGGCGGCATTCTTAAGCTGAGAGGCGCGGGCGGCAGCTGCATCAGATTTTGCCTGAGCCGTTGCCACGACGGCATCGGCATCGCTTACAGCCCGCTGCGCCATATCGAGCTCCGCCTGAGCGTCAGCAGCATCGAAATCTGCCTGATTGGCATCGCCTTGGGCAACAGCGAGCTCAGCCTCCGCTTCGCGCTGATTGGCACGGGCGTCTTCGAGCACAGACGATGCCGCATCAAACGCACGCTGAGCAGTGACGATATCGGCTGAGTACGCCGCCAGCTCATCCTGAGCCGCGGCAAGTGCATCCTGCTTGTCGCCAACGCCGGCACGAGCGGCGTCCAGCGCGCGCTTGGCAGCAGCCACCTTGCCCTTGGCAATGTCGAGCTCGCCAGACTTGGCGGCCACGGCGTCCTGCGCTGCCGCAACAGCGTCGTTGGCAGCGCTCAAATCGGCGCGAGCATCGCTGACGGCACGCGCGGCGGCGTCAGCTGCAGCCTGCTTTTGCGCCACGGCGGCCTGGGCTTCCGAGACCTTGGTGGCCGCGGCATCGATGTTGGCGGCAGCGCGCTCAACCTGGGCTTGCTTTGCCGCAGCGGTTTGCGATGCTGCGTCCACCTTGTTGCCGGCATCGTTGGCAACGCCCTGCGCCGCAGTAAGCTCCTTGCGCGCCGCATCCACGCCTTGCTCGGGATTTGCCAAAGAGTCGCACCACGCGTTCAACGCAACCTCATACTCAGCAACCGTCATCGGATTGACGTTGTACGGCTCGTACCATCGACCAGAATATACGAATGTCTGCGCCTGCGTGCTCCGACCGTACAGCGTCCCACGCGTGCAAACGCCCATGCCCGTCACGGTGTAGCTGGGATCGATTACGTTGATGTAATGGCCGACCGAATCACCATGCTTCGCGGCGTAGGTATCAATCTCGGAACTATGCGCCGTATAAAAATCGTAAGCGGCCTTTCCCGTAAGGCCCGTCGCGCCCAGCGAGGCGGCAGCAGCGTCAAAGACGGCCTTCTCCTGATCGACCCACTGCTTAAACGGATTGCTTCCGTAGTTCCACGCCACATTCTCGCCCACGTTAAACTGCTGAGCGTGCGCGACCTTCGTATCGGAGAAGTTCGCATCGGCAATGGCGGTCGCCATCATGGCATACGTCACCTTGAGCTCACCCAGGCCAACGCTCGCGCGATACTCGTTGCACGCCTTGAGCCACACGACCGCCTGCTTCATGTTGGCCAGGCTCGTCGCATCGGCCTCCTCGCCCACCTTGTTGTAGCTAGCGAGTTTGCAGTTGAGGATGATATCTGCCGCGTCGTTGGCGCCCACGCCCTTAAAGAACGCGATAGCACCCTGGCGGTAGTTCTCCGCCGATGCATTCGCCGTTGCCTGAGCGGCATCGAGCTTGGCCTGGGCCTGAGCCACAGCCTGGTCGGCCTGCTGCTTTTGAGCCGTCGCCTGATCGAGCGCCTTGTCGGCAGCGTCTTTCTCGTCCTTTGCTGCCGAAAGCTTGGCCTGGGCATCGGCCAGCTCCGTGAGCGCGGAGGCATGATCGGTCTTGGCCTGGTCGAGGGCGGCGTCGGCTGCTGTCTTGGCGGCAACAGCGGCACCCAGCTTGGACTGGGCTTCGGCAGCGACCTGTTGCTGATCGGCAACTGCCTGCTGTGCAGTCTGCACCTCGCCCTCGGCGGCACTCACCTCTTGCTCGGCAGCAGCAAGCTCATCCTCGCGCTGCGACTGCGTGGCTTTGGCGGCCGCCAGCGCCTCGGACGCAGCGTTTACCTTTGCCTTAGCGTCCTCGTACTCCGGGCCCGCAGCGCCCTGCTCGGCTCGATCCAGATCGGCCTTGGCCGCGTCATAGCTCGCCTGTGCGGCGTCCACGTCCGCATCTGCCGCGGTCTTTGCCTGCTGAGCTGCCGAAAGCTTGACCTGCGTATCCTGCTGCTTGGCAGCGGCGTCATCGGCGGCAGCCTGAGCATCCGAGAGCCTGGTCTGCGCATCTTCGGCCTGTTGCTTTGCCTGCTCCAAATCGATCGCCGCCTGCTCTGCGGCAGCCTGGGCGGCGGCTACGGCCTCGGGCGTGGCATCGGATGCAGCGGCCTGTGCGGCCTCGAGCGCAGACTGGGCATCGCTTGCCGCCTTCCGGGCGGCAGTCAGGGCTTCGTCCTTGTCCGTCAGGTTCTTCTTGGCGGCATCGAGCGCAGCCTGAGCGTCCTCAAGCGTCTTGACATCCAAATCGGCCTTGTCTTGCGCAGCGCCCAGCTGCTTTTCCAGCTCGGCCGAGGCAGCAGAGGCCGCGCTATCGCTTGCACCGCGGGCCGCGTCATAGGCGCCCTGCGCCCGCTGCTGGTTGGCGGCAGCGGCATCGTAGGGAGCAGCAGCCGCTTCCAGATCGGCCTTGGCAGCAGCAGCTTTGGCACGCGCCGCATCAACTGCAGCCTGCAGGTCGGCGACCTTTTGCGCCGCAGACACAGCACCCGCGCCAGCACCGGCGGCCGCAGCGCTCGTCAGCGGCGACATCACCGCAGCCGTTGCGCCCGCAGCGCCAATGCCATCCGCACCCTGCGCCGCCGCGGCCAGGGGCGACAGCAGCGAGCCGCCCGTCATGGCAATCGTCGCCGCAGCAACTGTCGCCACGCGTCCAGCCGCCTTGGCCTTACCCAAAGCCTTGCCGTTCATGTCCTTATTCATGTTCTTGCTCATTGCCGATTCCTTCCCACGGTGAGCCGTTGTTTGCCACAGATAGTCGATCCAACTTGCCCCATTAAAAAGAGGTGATAACGGGGTAATTAAATTGAGCGAATTGAATCGTGATGAAACTGATCTCCGCAAAAGCCAAACTCATAGTTCCGCTCGCGCTCAATCTCATCTAAATACTCGAGTTCTTCGCTGCATGGCTTCTCTTCATCTAGAAATACAAGCCCGTTCTCTGCGCGAGAACCGACAGTGCAACCAAGGATAGTCTCGAGATTAATGTAACTACTATTATCGTTGTTAAAGGAGAAACTGCTGGTGCTCATGCTCAAGTCCCGTCTACATAAACTCAAATTGCTGTGCTTGGCCTCTTTTAGAGACCCCATCTCATACGCTATGACTGCAGTATATGCGCTCCGCTTGTATGTTGCAAGAACAATTTTATTTTTCTAACGCATATAACGGATGTTCATTTCTGTAAACCGCCTCGCTCTCCCCCGCCGCTCCCTCACTTGTTTTGTTACATGTGTTGAATACCATCCCGTACGGACAAAATCTCACGCAGGGCGGTTAAGACAGTGGCGTCCATGCCACCAGAGAAAATAGAAGAAAGGAAAGAGAAGCAGTCGGCGATTACTCGCACGAAGCGAGCAGCTTCTCAAGATCGCACTCCAATGCCTCACGCTCCTCAACGTCCATCACTGCAAGGGCGACACGCATCAGGGACACCTCGGCGGCAAGCTCCTTAACCTGGTCGGGGCGTTTGCTAAAGTGGTCGTAAATCCGCAGGGCCTCCCCGGCCGCCAGGTACTGCCACTTTTCCAACGAAGGCTTTTCGGACCTGCTCATGGCATCGACCCACTCGCCAAGACCCTGAAAACCGTTGCCCGTAGTCGTGCCGTTCATAACCACATCGAGCGGGCTCAGCAAGCAATCGGGCGTTTTTTTGTACACCAATTTGGTGAGCGTAAGCACCTGGGCAAGGTTGCGATACTGTTCCTTGTCGGCATAGAGCACGTCGTTGTAGCAGGCGCACGCCTTAAGCAGCTCGTGGGCGGCAATGCGCTCCGGCCCATCAAACGGAACGCCGCGCAACAACACCCCAGCAAGATCGAATGCCTTGCCGCCCTGCACGATCTTGTCGAGCGCCGAGCCGTCCACCAAATCCGCCAGCCAAGCAAACTCAGGCTGATACGGCTTATACTCGTCCTCGTCCTCATGCTCCATCCAGTTGCTCACCAGCGCAAGGGCTTCAATCTCTCTCCCGTTCAGAAAGGGCGAATTCTTCCCCATCTCTTCCCGCAAAAATCCCCGCGGCTCATGAGAGTGCTCGTACGCAACCGCAAGCTCCCCGTCGCTCACGACCAAGGTCGCACGGGAAATATAGGTATCTTCCCGCATGTCCCTCCAAGCGTACATCATAAGGGGACGCAGCTGACGGAGCATGCCGCGCGCGCCGGCACCTTCCTTAACCGCGCGCTTCGCCGCAAGGCGAGCAGCATCTGCCGTCAGTTCCATCTTGGCGCCATTTCCCATCATGTTGTTGTACTTGGGCAGGTACTGCTCATACGCAATCTGGACCAGATCGTCCACGCTCAGGGCGTTAAAGTTAATCACCGAGCCAATGCGCCCGCACAGCTCGGACATAATGCCCCAGGTCTCAACATCCTCGATGGTCGCACTGTCTCGCAGCTCGTTTGCCGATTTTGCGGCGGTGCGCACGGCGGCATACGAGGATCCGAAGCCGACCGTGGTGCCAGACTTGTCACCCAGGCGCTTGCGCACCAGAGCGTCCAAGCCCATAAAGGCGCCGCCCAAAATGCAGACAACCTGATCGAGGTTGAGCGATTTCATCGCCGTGCCCTTCTGGCTCTCGCATTCAAACGGCATCTCCCCGCCTTCCAAGAGCTTAAGGAACGACTGTGACGGACTAAAGCTGGACGCAACGTCGCTCCCATCGGGCTCGGCACGAACCGCCTTGTCAAACTCGTCAAAGAGCACCAGGCAGATATCGCCGGGATTGGCAGCCTGATAGTCCGCGACCTGCGACAGGCAGTTGCTCATGCTAGCACCGCGCCAGCCCTCTCCCGTCATGGTGGAGACATCGAACACGAACAGCTTGAGCCCCGCGGCATCCGCCACGGCTTTGATGGTGTGGGTCTTTCCCGTACCGGTAGAACCCATCACCAAAATGGCAGCGGGCGAAAGGACTTCGCGCGGATCGGCGCCGCGTGCCAACATCACGCAGCGGTTGACCTCAAAGCTCAGCGCCGTCACAAAGGCCTCCAAGCTTCCCTCGTGGCCAATAACGCTCTGGCGCGTCTGCTCCACCAGGCGCGTAGGCGCAATTCGATTGAGCAGGTCCTGGTAGCGATCGACGCTTCGATACTGCTTCTGAGTCATGGGTGTTTTCCTTTCAAAACTTGCTTTCTTACCTATGACGTGGGCCCAAGCCCTTAAACTCCTACAGCGCCAGCGAGGTCACCGACTCCAAATAGATCACGTTGCCCGGCTGCGTAAAGACCGGAATGTGGTAGAGCAGCTGCAAAATACCCTGCTTGAGCAGCGGGAACAGGGTGGGATGCAGGACTTCGTACATCAGGGCACCAGCCACAAGAGCGGTAAGTACGGCGAGCAACAGAACCTTTTGAGCGCTAGAGATTAGCGACATGGCCGTTCCTTTCTTTATGCGAGCCTCGGCGCGCGTGATTCATTAATGGCTGGCTGCAATGGCGATGGCGAGGAACGCGAAAACTACGGGGATCGCAAGCGATGCAAACAGAATCCCGGCAAATAGGCCTACCACCACCGCGCACACGACGATGGTCAGTGCGGTGGGCACAAGCGCAAGCAGAGGAGTAACCACGCAGGCGGACGCAAAGCGAAGCCCGTGAAACAGGCACTCATGAGGGAATGAAGCCTTGAAGACTCCTTCGATAATTCGCCACTCAACAATCGTTCCAATGGTTAAGACAACAGCCCAAAGCAGGTAATCATTGGCGCGGGAATCCGAAGCCATCTTTCCGGTAACGCCGGCCCACCAATCAAATGCGGCGGCATAGCCCAGCAAACAGACGATCGCGCAGACGACGGATGCGAATGCGCCCGCACCCTCAATTGCACCGAGCAGCTCGCACATGTCGGATTCACGCTCTCCCGTTAACAGCACGATCCATTTGCGGGCAAGCGCTGCAACGACGCCCACGCCCAGTACAACCCAGTACACCCTAAACGTCACCAGACGCCATGAGTGGAGCGGAATCACCGTGTTGCCCTCGCCGATCTCGAACATAAAGCCGCCGAGCCACGTCGTCAGCAAGCACATCATGTCGACGGCGACAACGTACAGCACAACCGCAAATAGGGTTTGCAGAATCATGCCGACAATATTCATCACAGTTGGCTTCTTGGGGATGTCTGGCTCGATCCTGTACATGTCGTATCCGTTCATTAGCTGTCCTTTCGTTGCTGTCGCAATATTGGTCCGAAGGCCAGACCATTTTTAGAATTTTATTTCTAAAAACTTATCGCAGTTGATACCCTCGCGGATTAAGCTATAAACACTCAATTTCAAATTAATCGGAATTAGGCTGATAATATGAATTGACCGCATCGTGCCATTGCCAACAACGGCGCACTCCATATCGCACAACGTATGTCCGAGGAGGCAATCGTGCTTCTGTCTCGCGCAGAACAAGCCAAGCTAGGCCTTTACCATGCCTACAATCAGGAGCCAGAGCCTCATAGCAGCGCATTTCTTGCAAACCTGGTTTCCTTTATGGTCTCAAAACTCCAGCCAACGCTAAGAGTTCATACGCTTATCGAGTTGTGCTGCCGAGATTTTGAGTTTGCCCAGGACTATGCAGATGGATCCGCATGGTCTATTTGGGGCATCGACCTTAAGGACCCCGAAAACATCGAATTTGGAACTCGCGACACATCCGCTGACCCGTCTTTTTCGTTTACCAAAGCCGATGTCTTTGCCTCAACGCCAGAATCGGGCGCCATGCCCCGTACCGATGAGTCCGTGCTCATCTACTGCAGACCCCCCGAGCAAATCCCCCTCACTCAATTTGAGCCCTCGCTCGAAATTGCAAATGAGCATGTTCAGGATTTCCTTACGTCGAGGGCCCATCAACTGCAAACACTTGTCGATGTACCAAGCCCGCTTTCGGTCAGCGAATGGTATTACGTTTTTCTCGCAGCTTCCCTTGCATGTGAACGTCCGAATTCCATTGCGGTCGTACAAGTCTCCAACCGACTGCTCAACCTGGCACGCGCCGCAGACGGGCGCCGTCTGCTCTGCCAGCTTGGACTATTGACAGCGATAGTGTTGCTTCCCAATACGATCGCAGCCAATAGCGATGGCTATGCCCTACTATTTCTAGGCGACCGCAAACCCAACGAGCCATATTTCCTCTTTGATGGGCGGTCATTTGATGACAAGCCCATGACAAGTGAGCTCATGCATCAGATCCAAGACTCGATTAGCCATGCTTATGCCGAAACAACCGATGCAACGCATTGGCATCTCGGCGATCGGGGTGCTGAAAAAATCTGGCCTTTACTTCCGAAAGCTAAAAGCACCTCTTTTGCAGAGGAGTCCTTCGTTCGCTTTGGCACCGTAGCGGACATACGCCGCGGCATTCCGCGTAGCACCCTTTTAAAGGTGCCACAGATGGGTCTTGGCAGAACGGACCGACGAATCGACTGCTACTACTTATCGCTTAAACACTTAGTCGATGGAACGACCATCGGTTTCGAAGATCTACCCGAGCGCGTATCCGATACGGATATTTACGATATGGGCGATACGGATCCAGGTTATTTCTATCGTCTCAAACCGCTGGGCGAGTATGAAACCTGCATAATGATCTCACGCTTCGGACCGCCATTTAAGCTGGCCCTCGTAGTGCCGGGAAGCATGAAGCGCGAGCCGGCACCCCAGAAACCCCAGTTATGCCCTAAGCTCATTGTCCCTTGCGATGTCGTCTTCTGCGCATCCTTTAAAGATGAACTACTAGCACGGTTCTTCTTAGCCTACCTGTCATCCGATGAAGGACAGCAGAAGCTCTTGGCCTCCTCGCACGGAGACTCGCTTGCACAGCTATCTCCCAAGGACCTGCGAAGCATGACCGTGCCTGTTCCCGGGCGAGCGGAGCAGGAGCGCTACGCGCTAGAGTACGAAGCAAAGCAGTGCGCCTACGAGGACGCCCTTAAGCAGGCGGAACATTACGCTGCGAGCAAGGGAACGATGTAGCGACCGAGGCCGGCAGACTGTCCGGACTTTTGCCGACAGTCTGCCGATCAGGCACGCCGTTCAGCGCAGCAGCTAGAGATCCTCAACAGACTTCGAACTGGCTTTGGCCGCCTCTTCGCCCGCGATCAGGTCCCTAACCGTTATATGCGCACTGTACGTAGCATCTTCAATCTTTTCCATAACATCAGGGTCGCAAGTTCCCCAAATATCTTTGAGAACTCGAGCCAATCCCCAAGCAGCGCTGAGCAGGATGTCAACGTCCTTTAGATCTAAGTGGCTGACCGTAAAGGGACAGTACTCGCACTCCAACAGATAGGTGTCAACAGCCTCAATTGTCTCAGCCACATACTGCTCAAGATCGGGATGGGGATGGAAGGCGCACAGCGCCTTGTGCGGATCGGTCGGCTCAATCCAATACAGCGTTGTCGCTTCCTCGCATTTCTCGAGCGGACAACGCTCAGCTGCCTTCTCCCAGCTTTCATACCAGGGATCGGCATCGCCGTCCGTCATCGACCTGCAAAGATTAATCGCCGCAGAAACAGTCGCACACGAATATCTATAGCTGGCGTCTTTCTTAAACTCATCATTGAGCTCGACGTCACCAGACAGCTCCGCCTCCATGATAAGGAACGGACCATCCTCATCCGTAATGCTTATGGGATAGTTGTTGCACTCATAGCCCGGATACATTTTGTCTCCAATCAATCGTTCGGACACATTAACAAGCAATATCGAAACCGCGCTCACGCGGAGGGCCGTCGTCCTCACGCCAATCTGCAAGTTTTTCTCATCGCGTGAAAAGAACTTGCGCTTCTTGCAAGTTTTTCTCACGCGGTGACAAGAACTCGCATGATCGCCCCGCTACCTGCGCCACGAGGCAACAAGGATAACGGGAATCCCAGCAAGGCACACCACCAAGGCCACGGCTGCGAGGGCAAGCGCGATGGCCACGCTCACGACGATATAGGCCACGGCAATGAAGGCCAGCGCCAGCAGGCAGGCAAGCAGCTCGGCCACATAGCACAACACCAGGTTCGAGCTCGCACGCTTCAGCAGGACGTTGGCAAGGCGAACCAGCTCGACAGCGAAGCCGCTGCCAAAATTGCGTCCGGGGGCCTTGGCGAGAAACCACTTGAACAGGCACATCAGGGCGCAGCCCAGCATGATCATGATGGAAACAGTCCATACATTGTGCCCCGACTCAACAAGGCTCTGGTCACCCATCGCGCTGCCGTTGATGAGCCAACTCGTTCCATAGCCCATGAACAGCATAGCCAGCAGCAAACAAGCGCTTACCGCAGCGAGAAGGCGCGACACACGCTTGCTGAACACCGGTGCCTCGCAGCTGAGCCCAAAGCCCTCGCGGACACGCCAGACGGCATGGTAGGCAGGGTACGCCGCAATGAGCACGGCCACGAGCAGCGACGCCCAATCGGACCCGGGCGCCGCCGACGCATACTCCGCAATCGCAGGAACGGGATAGGCGGTGTGGAACGACTCATTCAGGAACAGCGTGACCTCGCCCTTCCAGACGCAATGCGGGGCGGCGACAGAGGCGATGCCGACAATGGCAATCGCGGCAACGGCAGCAAGCAGCGCGCCCTGCACGAGCTTGACGACCTCGCCTTTGGCGGTGCGGGGTGCAGCCTCAACGGCGCTGGACGAAATTAGGATAGAAGTGTTCATGATCTTCCTTTCAGAGAGGCCTGATTGGCTGGCGATTGGGTTTTGGGGTGATTGATGCAAATACAGGGGTTATCTAATTGCCCCAGCAAAACAGCAGGTCAATTTGACCGTTCGTGAAGAAATTGGGCTAGCAGGCGATATCAAGATCGTCGCGGCTCGAGAACTCGGCGCTAGCGACACCACGCGATGGGATGCACGTAAATTCAAACTGGTGAACCAGCGAGACTACCGGATAGTCCTCAGCACCCCACTCAAGCTCAAAGCCCAAGCGGGCAAGCTCCTCACGGCAGTTGTCGAGCATAAGCTCACAAGCGCTTTGACGAGCGCAGGCCTCAATATAGCCAAGCCCACGTGCATCGGAAAGGCAAGCCTTCAGCTCATCACAGATGGTCATAACTTCGCAAACGAGATCTTCGAGTTCATCGCGCCTGGCGGAATTCACCAGTTCAAACAGGGTATCGTCAAACATTTTCCGTCCTCCTTTGGACTTCTTTTTTGCTCGACACCCATTGAACACGACAAAGTGGCACAATAGCACAAGGTTTATTCGATTTTGAAAGTTGTGCAGGTTTAAAAAATATGCAGGGTGCCAATTTAATTACTCTGAACTGGCGCGTTAGAGCTAGCTTCATTCGATTCGGTAGAGACAGCTCTTTATATCTCCGTTGTAAACAACCATCACTTTTAAACCCCAATAAGGATCAAGAATTTGAAGAGGTGGAATTCGAGCAGCATTGGACAGTTAAAGAACTGTTAAACGCGTTGCTAAGAATTGATCTGGAAAAGTTCTATAACGAGCTGTCCTCTTGGTATACCGAGTATCGCGACACCCATGCAGTGCCTGTTCCACACCGTATCTTTTTATCGCTCCAGCGAAAAGCACACCTTCAAGAAGCTCAATACCTCAAAGCCTCAGACTCTAAAACAGCGGCCACGTGTTTTCCTCCGCTATGTTCGGGAATTATTGACGCAGGCGAAAACCTCGACAAATGGCATGCCGAAAAGGCAAATATAACCCGTGAGCTCGGAAAGGCAGTCAAACAATCGCTTGATTCCGCAACAAGCGGCGGTTACTCGGACAGTATCTACCGGCTCTTTTTTAACATTTGTTCCTTGTGCATCGATTCGGCTTATCTTGATGAAATACCCGATGCCTATTTGCCTTCAAGGGTTTTTTCTCTTTGGGCACTAGAGTGCGGGAACATCGCGAAAGTTACTATGCCGGCGCTTGAGCTGCTGAGCAGCTGTAGCACCACTGATTCCACTGCGTCAGACCTAGCCAATTACATTGAAATGGTCTTTGGCCTAAATAGTGGGCCTTTGCTCGCCCGCGGAAGTGAACACTCGATTGTCAATCACCCGATGGCGCTTAAGGCGCCACAAACAAAAAGGGAGTTTTATGAGGCGCACTTCCTCGGTCAATTAACTGAGCCTCAGCTAGCCATCGATATCCATGAGTTGGCAATAGCCGTACTCGGCAACATCATCATTGAGTGTCTTAGTTTATCCAAGAAGATCAACGAAGCCTCTTATCAGGATGACCTAAGCCGTCACGTCTCATTATTCGTGAAGCTGCTTTCCAGCGGGGAATCGATTCTGGATGGCGCAAACCAAATTCGCCGCTTTGGGGAGATAACGTCCTCAAAATGTACGAAACATGCAATCGCCGGCCCGATAGTCCAGAACCTTAAGAGCCTCAACGCTCTGGCGCTCAATCTAATAAATAGCGGGCTTTACAACAAGGTTGAGTTATCGAGGAACTCCGAAAGCACAGTCGGCCTTATGCGGTATATCGTAAATGACGGAAAAGACCTTGTTGTCGATATCAACGACAGCAGGGAGATGCAGAAAGCCCTCCATTTTCAGCATTTGATAGACCGCTCCCACTCATTGATTCATTCTTTTCTTCCAAAATCATTTCCTGCTTTCTATGCACAATTACTATGCGAAGCCCTCCGATCCGGGGCGCTTCCAGCAAAATGCAGCACATGCAACAAGCCTTTTTTTCCAACTGGCAACAATAGCAAGTATTGTTCTGGTTACGACAATGAAACGGGCCTATATTGCAATCCCGCGCGCAACACAAATAACAAGCTTGGTAAAAAACTGCCCCATGCAACTGCCGTTAATTTAAGACGCAAAGCAGATACCGCAAGCGGGAAAGACGGACATAACCCGATGGCCGCTAACAAAAAGCGACAGCTATATTTTCAAGAACTAGCCGATGCCGTTGACCACACCCTTGGACCTTATTATCAACGGTCCCCCCTTGTATCGAAAGCACTCTACGAAAAGTGGCTCAAAGCAATCAATCGGCCCAAGAACCAGCCTTGCACCCAAACGCCTGAAGCGTTCGGCTATCCTCATCCTGTGATTTGGAACGGTTCGCTGGCGGATGGCAATGAAGTCGTTGTTATTACGACTCAGTCAGCGCAATTAGGCACTCTTCCAGAGCTCTTGGACAAACTCGCTGGAAAGAACGCTAGCAGCTGCCGCAAATCGGATAACGGTTGGGCGCTTTCTAAGTTCGACCTGGTTGCCACGGTCATCTCATTAGAGCTGGAGGCTGACAAGACCAGAAAGAAGGGAATCGAGTCAATCAAGCACGTCCCCATTCCCGGCCTATCCAGCTACTGGGATTAACCTTTACTAAAGAGTCAGCAGACATCGAGGAGCGCCTATATCTTCCTGCGCTCGTCGAGTGTCTTGCCGCTCTCGTCCTTCCAGACATTCCAGCCGTTGTTCGAGCAGCCAAGCACAACCCAACCGGCAGTCGAGGGCGACTTCGTCACCACATCCGCTTGCAGCACGCCATCCACAATTGGTGCTGTGCGACGGGCCTCAGGAGTCCAGACCCCGTCGTTGACCGGCATTGCGCAGATAAATAGCGCCGATCAGATGGCTAAGCCCATTCCATTGCTTGGAATTGATGAGCCCGTGTGCGTCTCAACCGACCTGACCGTCCAGGACACATGGAACACGCCCGACGCATGTGTCTGCAGCACCGGCATGATCGATGACCTGGGCTTTACCGTGCATACAAAGGGTATGACCCGCAAAAGCAGAACTGGGCTTTATCCCGTGGCCTCCAGCAGAGCCGAAGGCCACGGAGTGGCATTGGACGCGGACGCCGCCCATCCCAATCTGCAAGTTTTTCTCGCGCGATGACAAGAGCTTGCATAGTTATTCTGAGGCCACCTACCGGCTGCCCCAGATGCAGCACCGACCGAGGCTTGACCGCCATTGAAAAGATTGGCATCGACAGCTCGGACGAAAGAGACCCGGATTCTTCACAAGACGGAAGAGGCGATTTATCGTAGTCTTTCCCCGCCCGATGCCAGCATATTTGGCAATCCGCGCATAATCAGCGCTCGTTGCCCAGTCTAGTTGAGTGTCGAAAGGATCACCCCCTAGCCTCAGTTGCCAGTTAACCGACTTGGCTTTCCCGCTAGCAAGCGCCATCAACCGCAAGTAGTCGGCAAGTATTCAATACCTCTCCGCGAAGATACGCCTCGAACACGACCCCCGCTGGCAGCATTAACATGTTAATGAAATTGTCGAGCGGCTTATCTTCCTCCGCAATCACGCCCGGAAACGACGCCCTCGCCATCAGCTCGGGCCTATCAACGGTCCCCGGCACTAGGAACGTGTTCACCACCCGATCGAACCCGCAAGCCTCGATAAACTCCCGGTATGCACTCTGGTACAGGAACTGCTTGGCCACTGACTCCAGCCCCGGCTGGTGCTCCATCTTGCCATTTGCACTCGGCACATAGTACTTCGCGTCACAGATGCAGAACAGCCGCTCGTCATCGGGTCCATTTGCAATGGCAATGGCGTCAGGGATGAGCGTATCGGTACCTTCGGGCTCAGCAAACCCATCGCCGCGCCAGCGCTCCCACAGGGGCCGTGGAATTATCTCGATCAACTTCTTCCGACTATCAGCCGCCCACTTACCCTCAAGCGTAAGTCCGAGCGCGCCCAGCCGCTTACCAAGCGCATCGCCGAGAGCCGTTTTGCAGGCCTCTTCCCACAGGTGGTAAAAGCTCGTTGTCCCCAGTGCCTGGACCTCATCACTGCGCACCTCGCTCTCACGCAGCAGCAGGTAGCGCTCAAGCAAATCGAGCGTTAAGAGCTTCCAGTCCAAGAACTGGGCCGCGCGCTCGCACTCCAGACGCCAACCTAGCATCTCAACATCGCCGAAAGCCTCGATATCCTCGTCCGAAAGACACACCTCATCGAGCGAAAGCAGTTTGTCGATACCCACTTCCCCGAACTTACGCGAGCACTCGGTCAGCACGGCGCGATGCAGCCGCGTGATAAAGTCAGAGTCATCGCGATACGTCTTGCGTGTCTCGTACACCATGTATATCGGTCGACCGTTCGAGAGAACGGGCAAGTGTCCGTCAATTGTACGGTTCCAGTCAATGTTTCCGTTACCGTTGAGTTCGCGATCTTCCACGTAGTTTGAGTACTCACCGTACTCGCCGTACAGCTCCAACAGCGCCAGCATTACGGACAACTTGTCGCTAGCGCCCTCATCGGCGTCTTCCAAACTCGTCAGCACCGCGATGCCCGCATCACGCTTGAGAACTCGCATTATCAACCTGAGCTCATCAATAACAGGTATCCGGTCGTGGAAGTACTTGGGATAGACAATAATCACCACGCCCTCGGTCATCACCAGGCCCACGAAGCGAAACTGGTAGACTTCAGAGGGAGCGGCGTTCTCCACATCGGCTTCCTCGGGATCGGCTTTCTTTCCCGTCCGGTACCGCACAATACCGCGCGCCATCATGTCGCCAACGAGGGTCTTTGCCCTCGCAACCGTACATCCCAGCTCGTCAGCAAGCCAAGCAAGCGAAAAGGGCCTCAGCTCGCGGACCATCACCGGTTTCATTGCCTATTCCTCGGTCTCTTCTTCAGATTCGGCAGCAACGCCCTCCGATGGCTTGCCAGCGACAACATCAGCGAGCTCGATGCCCTTGAAAATGGCAACTCCATCGCGGTCGAACTGTTTACACAGCTCGAAATAGGTCGCCGTCTCATCGCGGAAAAGCCGTCCGCGCTTCAACTTCCCGACGTCCTCGCATAGATAGAGAAGAACCTTGTCCTTGAACACATCGCTGAATCGATCATTGAGGTCATTGGGCGAGATGAAGAAGGGGCCCAAGAACTTATCCTCATTGATCCTGAGGTCCTTCATCAGTCCGTTAATCTTGCGGCGCAGCTTATCCCAAACGATTTGAGAATCGGTGCCGTTTACCGTAATCGTCACCTCTATCTCGGATATCTTCTTCCCGTCTTCGAGAGGCTTGCCGGCCCCAGCATCGATGTCAATATACCTGAAGTTCCAACGCCGCTTAAATGCGGTGTCCATCGGAAACACCCCTTGGTCGGCGCTGTTCATGGTCGCCCAGATGTACATGTTGGGCGGTAGGGAGAGCTCCTCGCAGGCTATCTCCCTAAAGTCATCGAAGTCCATATCGGGGTCGTAATACCCCTCGATAGCGTCTCGAACATCGGCATCGTCTTTGAGCACATTGAGATAGCTGCCGATGCGGCCAGCCATCTCCTTCGGCGCTGCAACTGGGAAAACACTGTTCCCGCTCTTGTCGCGGTCAAGCAGCTGGAACACGTCACCGAAGACAGCGGCGGGGTTCGCGCGGTTGATTTCTTCAATTAGCAGGACGAAGTTGTCATAGGGGTGTGCTATTGCCTCGAGGTAAGTCTTCAGGAATGGACCCTCAACGAACTCGTAGGATATCTCCTTACTGCCAGGTTCACTATATGGTTTAAAACATCCCACGAACTGCGAGTACGTATAGTCCGGATAGAAGGTCACTCGCCGAATGTTTTTCTTGGCAAAGCCATCCCTGACAAGCTTATTCAGTTGATAGGACTTTCCTGTACCAGGAGCACCAAAGTAAATCAAATTGCGAGGCAAGCCCGCCACTTTTTCGAGAAGTTCAGAACTGTTTTTTACTAGATTCGCCCTGTCTGGTTCGGAATGAGCGCTGTTCGGTTCGCCCACCGGAAAGTACTCCCCAATCGTCGCCCAATCAATACGCGGCTTAACATTTGAAAAAACATCATCGCCAATGCCAATATCATCTGGGAACGGCGCACCCTCTTTCCAGAGAGCGTTTATCAAATTGCCAGTATAGCTTTGCCCAAGGGCGTCCTTAAGGGCCTCCGCAAAAGAAGAGTCATCTTTGAAGGCGGAGTTGCGTTCAACCCACACGGCAAACGCAGTTTTCATTTCCTTTGATGGAAGATAGGCGTCCAAATGCTCATAACAAATTGAATCAGCAAGAAGCACCTTCTTGGAGATAGCAAAAAGATAGCTTTTTGCCCCGCTGGGGTAAAGCTCGGGGTCTTCGCGGGTTGCGCGCTCGGAACGTTGAACAGCTCCTGCGCTAATGAAATTTGAATGGATTCGGGCAGAATCTTTGTCCTTTTTCGGCTTTTTGCCGGTAAAGCCATCAATGTGGTCAGGGACTTCCCCATCTTCAAGTCCGCCAACTTTATGGGCGAAAGAAACAAATGTGCCCTCATCGGAATCGGTATCGCAGTCTCTACCGAACTTGTGAGCATAGTTGTCAAGGGCGAACATATATTGCAGCGCGCTAAAATGTGTCCCAGCTGAAAGCTCTGTGTTTAGTAGGGAGAACGCTGCCATAATTGCATCGATTGAGAAGTATTTACTCACCGTCAGCCTCCAGGAGCTTGTTCGTCAGGGCTTTGGCAATGACCCAGCCAAGCACTGGCGGCACAGCATTGCCGATAACCTTATAACGTGACTGCAAGGGGATCTTGCTGAAATCGTAAGAATCCGGGAAGGACTGGATTCGCGCAATCTCGCCAACTGTATAGCGGCGGTTCTCAACGGGATGAGTGATGCCGCAATTCTCCGGCTGCGCTGAGGCCGTAATCGTACCGTTAATCTCGCCAAAAGCGAACCTGCGGAAAAACTTAGGGGCGTGATAGCGTTTTGGATCGTCGGCAATCTTCTTAAACCTGGGCTTAAGAAGTTCGTAGGGAATATCCTTCCACGACCGGCCCTCAAAGACCACCTCGGGGAGATCGCCAATGGTCATGTCTTCGGTAAAATACTTAAAAGCCTTATCGCCATGAGCGCAGGGACCGATCTGCTCAATCATGGCCTGAGTGGCATCGGTATACGACCAGAAATCCCCATTTTCGTGTTCAACCGAGGGATTTTGAAGGATGGACCCCAGGAGCAACTTCTCAGGCCGCCCAGCAGAAACGGAAGGCAGCTGCTCCGAGTCGACAACGCGATCCATCTCATCGAAATCAAACGTTTTGTTCAGAGAACTATCTATGCCGATAATCAAGAGTCGGAACCTGTTCTGGGGCACACCATAGTTACTCGCCTTCACAAGCCGGTGACAGACGTTGTAGCCAAGTATCCTCATGCGGTTCTCAATCTCAGCAATGACGGGAGTTCCGTCATCCATCTTAGAAGACATGATTCCGCGCACGTTCTCAAAGACGAATGCCCTGGGCTTCTTGCCCGCATTAATTTTCCCCTTTAGGATGCGCTCACATTCCTCAAAAAGGGTTCCACGGTTGTATTTATCGTTTACGCCACCGCGAAGGCCGGCATTGGAAAAGGGCTGGCAAGGGAAGCCGGCAAGGAGAATATCGTAATCCGGTATCTCGTCAAGCTCAACTTGGCGAATATCCTTCTCGATGCAATTAGCGGCGGCATCGTAATTCGGGATGTTCTCATTGAAACAGGTCACGGCATCGCGATCGAAATCGTTGGCATAGACTACTTCAGTGGCCAAACGAGCAAAATGCTTGCCTTGGAAATCAAACCCCCCGGCGAAACCGAGGTCAAGACCACCGCATCCCGCAAAGAGAGAGGCGATGCGATAAGGCTTTGTCTGACGAGTCTCCACGATGTCTATCTCATTTCAATCAGTAATAGCAACATTCTACAAACACAAGACTTTACCATTCAAAAAAGCAGAGCTTTTTAATTCGCCTTATTTCTAGAAATCCACCTCTCGCCTCCGAATGGCAGTTACTACCGTTGTTACCAACCGTGGGCCGCACCACCCGCGCTCACGCCCCGCGCGCCTCAGTCAGAGTCGCTAGCCCCCAATCGCGCGTGCCTAAGCAGCGCGAAGCAGCAGACGGTCGCCTGCGTGCTTCAGCAACTGTTGATGCTCGCTTTGAAGTAGTCCGAAGAGCGCGGATCCGGCGGTGCGGTGTTGAGCTGCAGCCTCACCCTCACGCTCGTGACGGTGAGGCTCAAGTACAACGTGGATTGCGAGTGGGACAAGATGATGTATCTAGATATGTCTAAACTGGAGAGAGGAAGGACGAGCTAAAGGGAAAGACTTAGTTCTAAAAGAGGACGGGGCCGAGGCCGAATAAACCAATTTGCGAAAGAATACCAACGGTGTCCCCTATGCCTATAGGCAGCGACACGCGTTTCTTACCTCTGTCTTTGATTTCATGCAACTATGGCTGAAGCGTCTTTATGTGCTCCAATGCACACAATAGCACGGTCCGATTTCGCTCAAAGCAAAACCGAAACCATGCATATATTCCCAAGACAATCAGGAATAGCGCCCCGAAAATTCCGGCAGAAAGTGGATTGCTGGCTATCAACGCAGACAGATATCCTCCGGCCATAAGAGAGACAATGATGCCGATCAGGCTAAGGACCCAGCTCGTATAATGCGTCTCAGCAACCGCCCGTTCGATTGTTTTGCATTTCTTTTTCAGGCTGATGTCCTCGTCAGCTCCAGCGAGAGAGAAGTCCATTCCTGAAATTAAATCGAATAATTCAGCCTCGCTGTATCCGCTTTTCTTGAATCTTTTAATGAAGAAACCTCCTGGTCCAGGACCATAGATAGGACGGTTTACACGAAACAGTTCCTTATAGACGATTTCCATTGCCAACTCCTTAATGCACAGATTCCATTTGCGCTATCTTTCTACCATTCCGTCCGGACAGATTTTTGTCTGACCGCTAGCAACCATTCACAAGGACATCCCGTTCAGTAAATCCTCGTCAAATTGATCCTCGCGCTCCTCATACCCTCGCTCAAGTTTCTTCCCAAGCTCGGCAGCGCAGCGCTTCGTTTCCTTAGAAAACAGGTCATCGATAGCCCTGTCGATTCGCGTGCAAGTCTGCCGGTGCTCGTTCTTCCAGGGCAGGTTGAGTCCCAAACTCGCATCCCAATAGCCGCCGAGTTTGGCGTTGATCACTTCCTCGGGATACAGCACGTCGCGGCGAATCCCTTCGATCGCCTCGTCCTCGTCCATATCACAGGCTGTCTCGCCCTGCACGAGGCACTTGCGCAGCTCCTTTTGCGCCCGGATGCTGTTCAGCATGCGAACGCACACCACGGCCAAAAAGCGGTAGCGCTCGCACAGGTCCCACTCGCCGCCGAGCCATACGCGATAGCCCAGCATTTCGCTCGCGGACTCATCATCCATCAAGATCAATTCCCACGGACGTACTTTGGCAAGCACATCCTCACCTAGCATTTGAACGCCGCCGCGTGTAAAGATGCACGGCTCCACGTCGTAATAGCCAAAGCCGTGGCCTGCACCACGACGATTGATGACGTGCTTGGGCAGCAGGACGATATTGTCGCTGGGCTCGGGGTCAACCTTGCGCAGCTTTTTGACCTTGCGGCGGGCGCGCTTTAAGCTGCGCTCGTTATCGACACGGCCGCGGCCGTCCGGCTTGCCGCCGTATCGCAGGGCAACCTCGCGCGCCAGGATCTTTGTGTCCGCAGCGCACAGCAGGTCGCTCACGGTGGGCAGGTCTTCCCACTCAATGCCGTCGACATCCCAAATCCTGCTCATGTTCAACCTCTTTCTGGCCGTTAAACTACGCGATCGTTCGCCCCGCTCTATATGCCCACAAGACATGAGCCCCGCTAGAGCGCCTTCTTACTCGGAGCAATCACCTCGTCCACCAGACCCAACTCCAGAGCGCGCCTGGCGTTGCACCAGCAGTCGCGCTCGGTGAGCTCGTGGAACTCCTGGGCGCTCAGGTTGCCATGCTCGGCCAGCAGCTCGTCCAGCTCGGCGCGCATGGCCGCCGTGTGCTGGGCCACGATCTCGATATCGGTCTGCTGCGCCATGCCCGTGCCGCCCATCAACTGGTGGATGAGCACTTGCGTGTGGCGGTATACCTGGCGGTGGTCGCCGCAGGCCAAGATCACCGCGGCCATCGAGGCCACGACGCCCTCGCCCACCGTGATCACGGGGCAGTCGAGCGACTGCATGGTGTCGATGAGCGCCAGCCCCGCCGTAGCGCTACCGCCCGGGCTGTTGATGATGAGGGTGATGGGCTCGGTGGCGCTCTGATGCTCCAACACCAGCATGGACTTAATAAGGCCATTGCAGGTCACATCGTTGACCTCGCCTTCCAGCAGCAGCACGCGGCTGTTAAGCAGCTCACTTGCCATATCGACGGCGGCAACGCGACCGTCCTTGGACTTCTTGATAATGCTAGGCTCACGATACATAACGGACATGGTAATTCCCTTCTAAACGGAATCGGTAAGGAAGTAAAACGAGGCCGCACGGCTAGCGGCCAATGGAAGCCGTGCGGTCAAATAGGCAAGATTGAACGCGCGAAGCTGCAAGGACTAATCCCTCAGCCACTTGGCCGCATTGGGATGGTCGCCGCAAAAATACTTCTTGGCACGGAAGGGGCGCATGCCGGTTACTTTGACCAGGCAGTCGGTACGCGGCATAAGCCCCACCTCGCCCGGGGTTATCACGCAACCGC
Source organism: Collinsella aerofaciens (assembly GCF_902364355.1). Taxonomy (GTDB): domain Bacteria; phylum Actinomycetota; class Coriobacteriia; order Coriobacteriales; family Coriobacteriaceae; genus Collinsella; species Collinsella aerofaciens_AF. The sequence goes on along the minus strand of NZ_CABJDK010000007.1, from coordinate 35,769 downwards.
GCACATCGACGGCAGTACGCTCGGCGCCCACGTAATTGGTGCCCAGAACCGACTCGCCGCACAGATTGCTTATGTACTCCTGTGTCGCGATGTTGCTGCCGCCGCCCATGTAGACCAAGCTGTCGCAGTTATCGAGGATGGTATGAGCTGTGGTTTCGCCATACACACCATCGAGCTGGCTCAACGACTGCGCGCACATCAAAAAGCTCATGCCACGGCTGCGCACGGTCGCAATACTCCGCTCAAAATCGGGGATGCGGCCCACGTTGGGAAACTCATCCAGAATAAACTGCACGCGGCGCTGCAAATGCCCACTAGGGCTGGCGTCGGCGCGGCGCTGGGCCAGGTTAAACAGCTGCTTAAGGGCAACGTTGGCAAGCCATGCATTGGTCGAGTCGTTGTCGCTCACCTTAAGATCGATTACGCGCTTGCCCTCGTCGATACGGTCAAGACGCATTTCATCTTTCTCATAGACGCGCATGAGCTGGGGAGTCTTAAGCCGCGAGATGGTCGCATTGAGTGTGATCAGAATACTCTTAAGCGTCCTATCGGCTGCTCCGCGAAAATCGCGGTACTGCTCAACGCCATACAGGTCCGCGTTCGCCGACTCATACCTGCCAAGAAATTCCTTGGACTCCACCTGCCCCACAAGGTAGTCCAACGGAAATCGGCCCTCGCCATCTCCCGTGACCTTGATGAGCGCGGCCAGCTTAAAGACGTTGTTTATCTTAAGGTAGCGGCGCGGAGCCGTGGGATCCCCACCCGGCGCAAATGTGCCGGCAAGGCACTCCAAAAGGAACAGGATTCCAATAATCGCTCGGAGCAGCAGATCGCTCGCGTTGTCCCAAAACGGGTCGTTCCTAAAGCTGCGCCCATCAGGATCGACCCCCTCCATGATTGCCGCCACTGTGGTGGGGATATCCTCGACATCCATCACGTAACGCAGAGGGTCGTATCCGGCCGACCGCTCGGGATTAACAGTATCGAGAACCGTTACCTCGTAGCCGTCCTCTTCAAAGCCTTTCCCCGTACGGCGCAGCAGCTCACCCTTGGTGTCTGTGACCACATAACAGCATTCGTGGTGATTGAGCAGGTTGGGCAAAACGAAACTCGCCGTTTTGCCGCTGCCGGTTCCGCCAAAGACAAACACGTTGTTGGACACGCTCGTCTCCCAGTGCTTATCGCCCTCGTAAAAAGCAACCGTGGCACCGTGCGCCAAGATCACATCGCGCTGCTCATCGCCGGACGACAGCGCCTGCATTTCCTCCTTGGTCGCCCACTTCTTGGCTTGATACTCCGTTTGCTGTGCGGCCTCGTAGCCGTACATCTTAATGACCGACATGTCACGGCCCCTTTCTTGTCGATGGTTCTGCGTAGTTGCTAGGAAATACGGCCGATGCCTTCGCCCTCCTTGGGGCTTGTCGCGCATGGCAACTTGACCGCGCCGTCAATCAGTCGCTCGGCCTGCGCCACATAGCTCTCGCGCGCCACGGTTGAGACCGTCCCGTCGCGCAGATACGCAAGCAACGACTCGATCATCAGCTTGTCGAGCAGGTCGTATCCCTTGGCCTGAGCGTAGTTGAGGGTGTAGCGGTCCCGAAGCCTCTGTACCTTGGTTGCCAAATCGGTTTCCATCTTTTCCTCCCTGTAATAAAAGTTCTGCCGATTGTCCGAAAGCGCCTCAAACGGGCGTTTGACACATAGCTCGAAGTTGAAACGCGAACTCGCATCGAATACGCGTTGCTGAATCACGCGGTAACGTTCGAAAAACATGACGGCATCGTCTTCGTCCGCCGTAAATCCATGCGATCCATCGCGATGCACGTGGTCGCTGGGTCTTTTGTAGTCGATGCTTCGCACAAAGCGAGACGGAATGCGTCCCCCTTTTTCGGACGAGTACTTCATACCTGTCGAAACCTGCTCAAACATGAGCACGCCGCTCGATTTAAAGCGCGGATTGCTTCCGTGCCGAAACAGGCTAATTAAGATGGCCATGCAGCGCATACAGTTATCGCGCTGGGGAAAGTACAGCGACAGCAAAGCGAGCGCCGCCGCGGCCAAAAGCTCGCGAGCCTCGTGCACATCGTCTCGATACTGCTCGGGCACCAGCCCGGGAATATCGGGTGAATGCTTTTCCAGTACGCCAACAAGCGCCTTAGCGAGGCGTTCAACGTTCTCCTCACCGCAGTACGGATACGGAAACGGCTTCTCTGCCTTCACGTTCTTTTCGCACATGCCACGGAGGTCTTCGTCGAGCGTGTTGAGGAATACCTCATAAATGTTGTCTTCGTTCTTCATGGATGCTTCTTCCTGTCCGGTTGCAAATGTTTGTCGGTAAGTTTGTTCTAAGTTTTAGAATGTTCTGAGGCATAGGTAGTAGTTATTGACCTAACCTGCTGCTTCGTAAGTGAAATTGCCCTGCTCGATAGCGCAGTTTGCCTAAAGGCTGTATAGCGGTTGTATCAAGCAGTTAATATTGAGTTGGCTTTGGATTGCTTCGAGGATAGCACAGTGCAATGTTCTCGTCATTAGAAATTTTCAATTTTTTCTGCTAATATAAACCCACTAAGAAGAAAGGGCTCTATACATGCGTGAAACTACATCATCATTGCCACGCCTCACCGCCGCCGCCCTCTCGCGCGCGCTTAACCTGGAACAAGGCAGTCGCCTGCTCACTGTCCGTCTGCCTGGCGCTGTGGATGCCGAAGATCTCGCTAAGTGCTTTACCCTAAACGGTAACGGCGTGCCCGATATTTGTGAGCTTGAACCCGGCAAGCAGAATGCAAGCGATGATGATGCAGCGCCGGTGTTTGTCGATGCATCAAACTACTACCGCGCAAATAAGCACGATATCGAAAAAGACAGTGCCGCGCTCATCGATTATTTAGAGCCTGGCTACCTTGATTTTTGCGACTGGGGTCCTTTTATTTGGTGCCTGTATGCTCTCGCCCTTTCGGGCCGCACTCGAGCAGCCGTGGTACTTCCCGCCGATTTACTTGATAAAGCTGAACAAGCACGCACGATTTTGATACGCGAAGGGCTCATCGAGAGCGTCGTTTATTTGCCACTTTCCGAGCCCAGGCCCTACATGACAAGCGCGCTCCTCATACTGTCTTCAGGAAATCGCAGCGTTGCATTTCGCAGCGCAATTGAGCCCGGACCGCGTTTTCAATATGTGACTAAAACATCGTATTACTCTGATATCACCTTTTCTATCTCTCCTGACTGGGCCCGCATTGATACCAATACGCCAAGATCGACGCCAATCGAAACGTCCACTTTTGCCACGCGCGAGCTGCTCCAACACCACGCCGCTCTCTCAAAAGGCAAAATCAGCCTCATCGCCATCACCCGAAACTACAGCGCCACACTCGGTGACTCTTTTACGCGAGTCGCGCCATTCATGCCCCGCGAGAGCACGACATCGAACGACATTGACGCAGTCGAGGTGCGCCGAATCTCATCTCAAGATTTTCAAGACGGCAACCTTCTACCCGCAGATGCTGTAGAGAGTGCAAATGGCTCGGATTCCAAAATCGTAAAGGTGAACCCCAGCGTTCTCGATCGATATGAGCTCCGCGCTGGAGATATCGTCATGCCACGCATGCTGGGTCGCTACGGCGCGTCCAACCTGCTCGTCGTCAGCGCCGATGACGCGAAGCAACACCTGGTTGCTTCGCATAACACCACCGTCATTCGCCCGTCGTTCCAAACGATGACCGAAGAGGAGCGCGTAGTGTTTTCGGAGATAATCGTTGGATACCTTACCGAAGGCCATGGGGCGAAGCTGATTCAAGCATTAACTGAAGCAGCCAGCATCCGCGCCATCCGCCCTACCGACCTGTTCGAGATCGAAGTCCCGCCAGCGCTCGACCCGCGCACGCGCGAGTACAGCGAATCCATCAATCGCTTTGCCGAGGTCGTAGAAGCAAAGAAACAAGCCGAGACCGCTGTCGCCCAAGCCCAGCGCAACCTCGAAACCGCAAAGAAGGCCGTCACTCAGGTGGTCGACCAGGCCTGCGAATAGCGCATAGGCAGTAGAAACGTCTTAAGCCGGCGTCAGGAACTGGTCCTGCCGCCGGCTAAACTATCTAGACTATTCCCATCCCGTGGTCTGAGGATTCCATTTGCACATATTCGCCGAACGGTCAAAGCACGGTACGTACAACCGATTGACGATCTCTTCTGCTCCAGTGATACTCCCCGCGAGATCAAGTACCCCCGCCTGCCTAGCCATCTTTACATACTGCGCAGAACCATTTTGTTTCCACCAGAGAGGCGCCACGAACTCTTCCGGCATTGCCACCTTGCGGACAGACGCTTCTTTCTCGACTCTCTCGATAAGTGTAGCCCCATCGATGAAGCAAGTTTTCGCGTACACCAAGATGTCGACTATATCCTTGATTCGCGAAGAGGCACGGCCCTCATGCATCTCTATCATTGCGAGCAATTTATCTGCAAGGGCGCTCTCCACTCGGCATACTCGATAGTCGCAGACTGGGAGCCCCTCGATATTCAAACGATCGATCGGCGCGAGAACCTCAGGCTCAAGTCCCCGCACTTCATCAATTACCAAGTCAATTGAAATTGGCTGTAGCTTCTTGGTTCCCATAAAGGGGGTGAACCATACCTTAGCACCGCACCGATACTCATCTTCTTCTTTGATCTGCTCTGCACGATCAAAGACAAACGAAACGAAATCCTCCAGATCAATCGAAGCCGCCCGCACCAGATCGGCAACAGCCTCTTCGAGGCTCTCCTCTTGAGCAACCAAGTCAATATCTCTTGTGACACGCGCATCGAGCGTTCGCGCCAGGACGCTTTGACCACCTTTAAGCACAAAACGGCAGTCATCTTCTGAAAAAACGCGACATAGGAAGCGATGAAAGTAGAAACCAACGATTGCCCGATTAGTATCCATTGGTGATTCTCTTGCGGCATTCCTAACAGCCATCTCCAATGCGGCAGGCGTTTTGTACTTCACCATGTCCTCCGTTTCGCATTACCCGTTCAGTACCATCAGCAAAGGCGCCATCAGCTCGCGTCGTTTGGCGGTTTTAGAGTTCTCTTCTACAAGATCCTTCAGCCGTTGTATATCGAGTCCACGTCCAAGCGCATCGTGATAGGCATCGATAATTAATGAGGGATCCTCGCAATCGAGGCAAAGATCGACAAGCGTGCGCTCGGGTTTAGTTACCGGCAGGCCGTCGAGCCAAACGATGTCCCGCTCAGCAATCTCGCGCTTTACAAAAGAAAGGGATTCGTTTCTTGTATTGATACGCATGGGCGCGGTCATCCTGTAGGGGGACAGATAGAAATCGCCCATTTGCTGTAGGTTCGCCGCTGTCGTACCGCTCACGGCGATGCCATCCCACTGACGTTTTCTCTCCCACGCGCAAAGGGAGGGATTGGTGAGCTTCCAAAAGGCGTTGAGTTCGTCGGTGTCTCGGCGCTGCGTTCCAGACATCCGGTAGGCGCCGTGGCATATCCGTTCAAGACGCCCTGCGCGGCATGAGTGCGCCAGCGCATCTCGAGAGATGTCCACGCGAGCCGCCTGGGCTGTGGTGAACACGCCCTCGCTCTCGGAAAGCTCGCTTATCGCCGCTATGTTGCTAAAGTACTTCATGCTGCAATTGTAGGATATTTTCATACTTTTGCAACGTGATTTTTGATCCATTAGATCCGTTTGCCTTGTTTACCCCATTTCTGACGCCGTTTTGCACCGGCACCCCATCCCCCGCTATTGAGGTCTAATACTTTTCCGCGAAGTGAACGGCTGTTTTTGGACCCCTGAAACATCCGCATTTTTCGGCGGCAAAATCGTGGGATTTCAGCATTGAAACCGCAGGAAGCGGCACCTCTAAAGTGTCGATGCTTCGGGGGTCCGTTTTCACTCATTCACTTCTCGGAAAAGTATTAGACCTCGCTATCAGCTATCCCAAAGATCAGACCGCCCCTCCTTCACGCCACGCAAAACCTGCCTTTTCTGCCCCTGCCCGCCTCCGCACCACCCAAAAACTCATCCAACATTAATCTTGGCTCAAGAATCGCTTAATCTATAACCTGCACTATAGAGTTCGACCAAGGGCGGGGCGGCGCAACGCAGACCGCCGAACGCAACGCTCGCACCCGAGCAAATTGCCCGGCGTCGCGCCCATCGAACGAAAGGACAGGTCATGGACGACCTCGAAAAAGTTGAAACCATCCGCACCAAGTGCAACGTGAGTTACACCGATGCCAAGGCGGCGCTCGACGCTGCCGACGGCAACGTTTTGGATGCCATCATTTGGCTCGAGTCGCAGGGCAAGACCCAGACCACGTCGGCGCATGCCGCCACCGAGTCCGCGCCAGTCGATGAGCCCTCTGCCGAGATGGTCGCCGCGCAGGCCGCCTACGAAAAGTCGAGCGAAAAGACCGACTTCTCCAAGAAGATGGACAGCGTGTGGGAGTACCTCAAAAAGCTCTTCCGCCTGAGTCTGGACACCAAGTTTATCGCCACGCGCCGCGATGCGATCATCCTCAACATTCCCATCCTGATCCCCATCGTCGCGCTGTTTGCCTGGGGCGCCACGATATGGCTGATGCTGATTGGCCTGTTCTTTGGCATGCGCTACCGCATCGACAGCGACGGCGACGTGCCCGGCAGCATCAACAACCTTATGGATAGCGCTGCTAACGCCGCGGACGACATCAAGCAAAATCTCAACGACGACAAGTAATCGCAGACGGGGGCACGCATGGCACTGATCCTGATCGTAGAGGACGAGGAGAAAATCGCCCGCTTTGTGACGCTCGAGCTGGAGCACGAGGGCTACCAGGTGGAACACGCCGCCGATGGCCGCACTGCCGTGGACCTGGCGCTGGAGCGCGACTACGATCTGATTCTGCTCGACGTGCTGTTGCCGCAGCTCAACGGCATGGAGGTCTTGCGGCGTGTCCGCAAGCACAAGGATGTGCCGGTGATTATGGTCACCGCGCGCGATGCCGTGATGGACAAGGTGGCAGGGCTTGACGCCGGTGCTGACGATTACCTGACCAAGCCATTTGCGATTGAGGAGCTGTTCGCACGGATCCGCGTGGCACTGAAGCGCTCGGAGGCCGTGCGGGCGGCTTCGGGCGTTGGCGGCGCCGGTACTGGGGCGGGCGCGGCAGGCGGCGCGGGCGCCGGTATCGCCACAATGTCCCCGGCAACCGACACGACCCAGACCGCTGCCACGCCCTCCCACGCCGCGCTTACCGTTGACTCGGTTGCGCTCGACCCCGACCGCCGCGAAGTCACGGTCGGCGGCTCGCCCATCGCGCTCACGGCCCGCGAGTTCGACGTCCTCGCCCTGCTTATGGCGCATGCCGGCACCGTGCTCACGCGCGAGCGCATCGCGCACGAGGCGCTGGGCTACGAATACGTAGGCGACACCAACAACGTCGACGTGCACATCGCGCACCTGCGCGCCAAGATCGAAGACGCCGGCGGCGCCCGCATCATCCAGACCGTGCGCGGGGTGGGCTATGTCTGCCGCGCGTAATGCCGAGGCCAAGCGCGTCACCTCCATCGCCCGCGCCATCAACTGGAGCTATATGTGGCGCCGCCTGATGAGCTACGTCTGGCTCGATCTGTTGCTGTTGGTTATTGCGGTGGCGATCCTCGTCTATGGATACAACCGGACGCTGCCCAACGGCGCGTTTACCGCAGGATGGATCCCCAGCGCCACCGTTCGCAGCATGTCGCTGACGCCCGCGCGCGGCTGGGACCTGACAACGCTCACCTATACCGTCGAGCTTGCGCGTACCACCAAGACTTTCCCCCTCGCGCAGGACCTCGTCACGCTATGGCCTCTCTACCTTGTCGTTGTGGGTTGGCAGGTCATCAGCGTGCTCAACATGCTCGGCGGCGCCCGCCGCGTGCGCCGCACCATGGCGCCGCTCAACGACCTGGCCCTGCGCGTGGACGAACTCGGCCGCATGCAGCTCTCCGGCGGCAAGATGGAAACGCTCGAGCAGGCCATCGAGCGCGCAAGCGTCGACTCGCCGAGCGTCACCACCGGCGACGCCGACCTGGCAAGCATCGAGGTCGCGCTCAACCGCCTGCTGCGCCAGATGCAAGAGGCCAAGCTGCAGCAGATGCGCTTTGTCAACGACGCGAGCCACGAGCTGCGCACGCCCATCGCGGTGATTCAGGGCTACGTGAACATGCTCGACCGCTGGGGCAAAGACGACCCGGACGTGCTGGCAGAATCCATCGCGTCCCTCAAGGCCGAAAGCGAGCACATGCAAGAGCTCGTGGAACAGCTGCTGTTTTTGGCACGCGGCGACGCCGGACGCACGGTCCTGCGGCGTGCGAATACCAACCTGGCCGCGCTGGTCGGCGAGGTATGCGAGGAGTCACAGATGATCGATGCCGCGCACACGTATCGACTGGCGTACGACGCTGCGCTTGTCAGCGACCCGCGCTGCGACGCGCCCGTTGACGTGGCGCTCGTGAAGCAGGCTCTGCGCGTGATCGTGCAAAACGCCGCCAAGTATTCGGACGCGGGCACGCCCATCTCGTTTGGCGTAGCGCCGGATGCGGGCGCAGGCACGATCGACATAAGTGTTGAGGACGAGGGTATCGGCATGAACCAGGAATCCGCAGCTCACGCGTTTGAACGGTTCTACCGCGCCGACAACGCACGCGATGCCGGCGCGCAGGGCTCGGGTCTGGGGCTTGCCATTGCCAAGTGGATCGTCGATAGCCATGGTGGTGTCATTGGCGTGACCTCAGTCGAGGGCGTCGGCAGCCGCTTTACGATTCGCCTGCCACGATAGAAAGCCCCTCGGCATAAATAAAGGGATAAGGCCATGCGGCCCTATCCCTTTTTGCTAGCTATAGCAGCTTGTGCGCTACTCGCGGCACAGATGCACGGCGAAGCCGGCGAACTCGCGCTTAAAGTACACGAGTTTGGTGCCGCCGTCGGGCAGCAGCACGCGCGACTCCTCGTTGACCTCGAGTCCGCGCTCGGCAAACCACTTCTCGGCCGCATCGATGTCGTTGACGGCAAAGCCAATGTGGCCCTTGGTGCCACGACCGTTCTGCTTCATGACCTCGATCAGCGAATCGTTAAAGTACGAAACCGGGGTCTCGATGACAGGTAGGCCCATCATCGTCGAGAACAGCTCCGCGATCTCCAGGGCATCGGCCGGGTCGGTGGCGTTAATGCCCACGTGGGCGACGCGCATGCCAAAGAGCTCTACCGGGTTGGCGTTCTGCTCATTCATACAGGCAGCGCCTACTGAGCCATAACGTCGAGAACGGCCTTCTCGGCAGCGACACGGTTCATGCCGGTCATGAAGGGCACGCCGCTCACGTACGGGCAGGTGAGGCCCTCGGGGGCAACGGTGGTGGCGATCAGCAGGTCGGCGCCCTCGTCGCAAGCGTCCTTGGCCTCGGAGATGGCGCACTGCACGATCTCATACTTGCCGGCGTAACCGTTGGCGTCGAGCATGGTGGCGACCTTCTGGGCAACGAGCGTGGAAGTAGCAGCGCCAGCGCCGCAAGCCAAAACGATCTTCTTCATAGGTAATGTCTCCCTTCATGGTTTACTTTAGGTAAGTGTACCGCAGCGAGCGATGGCACTCAGCCTCGATGAGCTTTTATGCCAGTTTGCTTGTGCGCTGCGTATAATACATCTAGTACGTGTTGTCATACCGCTCGCTTTATGAGCGACTAAGGATCCTAACATGCCCGATTCCCGCACACTCTGGACCGCCGTCGTTATCATCTGTATCGCCGTATCGGTGTTCTTTAGCGTCAAAAAACGCACTACGTTTAAACGCCTGCAACAGTTGATGGCCGCCAAACAGTGGGCCGAGTTCGATCGTTTGCTCGACGGCAAACTCACCAGCATGCTGTACCCGCGCTACAACCGCGACTACCTGCGTCTAAACTCCTATCTGCTGCGCGAGGACCACGAGCGCGCCGGCGAGATGTTCGACCTGCTGCTGGGACTCAACCTGCCCAAGATGCAGCGCGTCGACCTGGTGATCAAGGCCTTTAACTACTACGTTGGCCAGGAGGACCGCAAAAAGTCCAAGGAGCTGCTGCACGAAATCAAGGGCTTTGAGGGCGGTCAGGCCGAGGCGGTCGCGCACGAGTGCCAGCTGATGTACGACACGATGATCCTCAAGCGTCACAACGACATTCCCGAGCTGGAGCGCATGCTCGAGGATGTCGGCGACGACCCGGTCAAGCGCTGCCGCTTGGAGTACCTGCTGGCCCTGCAGTACCAGAACAAGGGCGACGAAGCCAAGTTTGCCGAGTACTTGGAAAAGTCAGGCCAGCACTCGATGGCCGTCAACGCGTAACGGACGGCTTGTGCTAGACTTCTAGTCTCACGGGGGCGTGGCGGAATTGGCATACGCAGGAGACTTAAAATCTCTCGCCGCAAGGATTGTGGGTTCGAGTCCCACCGCCCCTACCATGTAGTGCTTACGAGCCCGTGTCCCCCAGGGATGCGGGCTCATTTCTTTAAGACGCCGGTGGGACTCGAACCCGCGAAGGGGCGAGCGTAAAGCGGACGCGCAGCGTCCGTAGCGAGCCGGCGAGGACGCCGGCAGGCAGACGAAGCCGGTGCGGATTTGCGCAGCAAATACGCAGATGTCCCACCGCCCCTACCATGTATTGTTTACGAGCCCGTGTCCCCTGGGGATGCGGGCTCGTTTCTTTTGGATGCCGATACAGATGGTGAGTTGCGGTGGAATAGTTCTTGTTTATGCTGTTTACCAGCCTATTTAAGAACTATTTCACCGCAGCTTAGGTTGATACTCCCACATTTTTCGATGGAAGAACGTGGTTGTCTCGCACATTTTTCGATGGAAAAACGTGGTTGTCTCGCACATTTTCCAAGGGAAACGCGCATATGGCCTTATACTAGCCGAGAGGGTTGGGAGGCAATATGCAACGACAGCTTATGAGTGAACTTATCGCTTGGAAATCAAGGGCGAATCGCAAACCTCTCTTGCTTAAGGGAGCCCGCCAGACAGGAAAGACGTGGCTTCTTAACAAATTCGCAAGCCAGCAGTATCGAAACGTCATTCGTTTTGACTTTATGCTCGAGCCGAGCGCACGTTCGCTGTTCGATGGGGACCTCGACCCCAAGCGCATCATCTCCCAGATAGAACTCCTAAGTGGCCAAACCATAACGCCGGCAGACACGCTCATCATCTTCGACGAGATCCAAGAGGCGCCACACGGGATCACCTCGCTCAAGTACTTCAACGAACTTGCACCCGAATACCACATCGTAGCAGCCGGCTCCTATATGGGTCTCGCGCTCCGACGCGAAAACGAGTCATTTCCCGTCGGCAAAATCGACCAGCTCACCATGCGTCCCATGGGGTTTGCCGAGTTCGTTCGTGCCGTCGACGGCAACCCGCTCGCCGACGCCATCCTTGCCGCAGACATGAACCTTCTAGCAAACGTTACCGAAAAGCTCGAGCACTTGCTCAAGGAATACCTTGTTGTCGGTGGTATGCCCGAAGTTGTCTCCGCTTTCGCCGAGACACGCGACTTCATCGAAGCCCGAAGGCTTCAGCAGCAAATCATCGAGGCTTACGAATCCGATTTTGGCAAACATGCACCCGCCCGCATCGTCGAGCGCATGAGGTTGGTTTGGAAATCCCTTCCCGGCCAGCTTGCCAAGGAGAACAAGAAGTTTGTCTATGGCGCCCTTCGCCCCGGAGCGCGCGCACGCGATTTTGAGGAAAGCCTCCAGTGGCTCGCGGACTACGGAATCGTTCATAAGGTTCCGCGCGTTTCTGCCCTCAGAGCACCGCTCTTGAGCTATGAGGATCTCTCGGGCTTCAAACTGTTTTGCATTGACACCGGCATCCTTGGAGCGCTCTCCAGCCTCCCCCCGACCATCGTCCTAAACGGATCCGCTGTTTTCACTGAGTTTAAGGGCTCGCTCACCGAGCAATATGTCGCACAGGAACTCTTGCTGCAAGGCAAAAGTCCTGCGTACTGGTCCTCTACCTCCGGCAATGCCGAAACCGACTTTGCCATCGACCATGCGGGAACCGTGCTTCCGCTTGAGGTCAAGGCGGCGGAGAACCTCAAAGCAAAGAGCCTGAAAATAGCCTGCGAAAAATTCAAGCTCATGCGTTGTGTGAGGACCTCCCTGGCGGCATATAGAGATGAAGGCATGCTCGTCAATATTCCGCTTTGGGAGATTGGGCAAATCGACAAGCTGGCATAGGCGCTGTGGGGACGCCCCGCAAGGACTGTCCCCAGGTGCCGGCAGAAAAGGAACGTCCCTAAGTGCCGGCTGTTGAGTTGCGGTGGAATAGGGACTGTTTGGGGCCCGAAAGGGCGATTTTAGTCCATATTTCACCGCAACTTATTGGAGGGCGCTGAGGCTGGGGGTCCAGCCGATGGTGGGTAGCTCACCGTCGAGAACCTCGTTAATGGTGGCGGCCATGCCGGCAAGCAGGCTGTTCTCGCTTACGGTGAGCGTGTCGTAGCCGCCGGCTCGCATAAGCTCGCGAATCACCACGGCACCAGCCAAGATCACGCCCGCGCGTTTGGGCTGCACGCCCGGCAGCGCGGCAATGCCTGCAACATCCAGCGTGGACATGCGCTCGATAGCAGCCGAAACCTGATCCAGCGAAAGCTCGCGCAGGTGCACAAAGCTCGAATCGTACGGTTCCAGCTCATGAACGAGCGCCACGAGCGTGGTGACGGTGCCACCCACCGCGACCAAGCGCTCGGCGCGTTCAAAATTGCTCGGCAGGCCTTCAAAATAGGCAGCGAACTGCTCGCCCGCCCAGTTGGCGGCGGCAGCAAGCTCGCCGTCCGCAGGCGGCAGCACCGAGAAGAAGCGCTCCGTCAAACGACGGCAGCCAATGTCCAGCGAACGCGTGCCCTCCAGCGCAAAGACCCCACGCTCCGGCGCATAGACGCCCGTCGCGAGCTCCGTGGATCCGCCGCCCGAATCGGCAACGATGATGCGCTCGCCTGCAAAGTCGTGCGCCACGCCAAAAAACGTCAGGCGCGCCTCGACCTCGCCCGGAATCACCTGCGGCTCGAGCCCCAGCTCGCGCAGGCCGTCCAGCAGCAGCGCGGCATTGGACGCATCGCGCGCGGCGCTCGTGCACGTGGTGCAGACGCACGCGGCCCCAAAGGCACGGGCCTCGTCCACAAACATGCGGCACGCAGCGAGCACACGCTCAACGGCCGCCTCGCAAAAGCGGCCCGTCGCGTCCACGCCCTCGCCCAGGTCGGTAATCTCGGTATGCTTGGACGATTCCACAATCGCTCCGCCCTCGACCTGGGCCAACACCAGTCGCGACGACACCGTTCCCAGGTCGATCGCGGCCACCTTATAGCGTTTGCAATTTGTCATTGCGGGCTCCCCTCCGGGCGCTATTTGCCGTTGGACACGACCGTCTGGCCCTCGACGCCGTTAAACCCAAACAGCATGTCGAGCGCCTGGATGTACCACGGCGCGTCCTTGCCGACTTCTTCGATTTCCTTGGCAACTTCGCTGGCCTTCTTGGCGTTTGAGGACTTTTTGCTCGACGACGAGTCCGAATCGTCATCCAAGCCCAGCACGTCAATCTTCTTCTCGCCGGGCATCACCAGGCCCAGGTCCTCGGACGCCGCGTCCTTGATACCCTCCTCCGAGAGCAGCTTGTCGACGCTTTTTTGCAGCTCATCATTGTATTGCTGGCGAATCTCGACCTGCTTGGCCAAGATATCGCTCGAACGCTTTGCCACGTACAGATCGCGCACGGGAAAATACAGGCTCACGAGCACCAGCGCCACCACGATACCGATAAACAGCGGACGCAGAGAGCCATGCGTAAAGTCATAGATCGCCTTGACCACCGCGTTGTCGTTGGCGTAGCGCATAAAGTCCGAGCCCGAAAAACGGTTCGAGGGCCTGCTCGATTTGTCGTGTGCCTGAGTCGAGGGACGCGACGCATGCGACGAACGTGCCGGGCGCACCGGTCCATCTGTCGAAGTATTCACTTGAGCATTGGGGCGCGAGGTACTTGTCGGGCGCTGCGTGGAGCGGTCGACGCCGGCGTAGGCGGACCCACCGAGCTGCACCGTGCGCGCACGGCGAGGCGACGGCTCGCGCGAACCGGCAGAATAGTACCTGTTGTCGTAAATCTGATCCATGTGCGCCTTGTGCGGTTGAGGTTTGTTTGCGCTAAGTCCTTTAGTTATAGCACGAGCACCCGCACCGCCTTCGCCAGCCTTTGCTCGACATAAAAAAGGCGCTGAGCCATATGGCCCAGCGCCCATAGCGCTTTGCAGCATCCAGCCAAGGCGGGGCGGAACCGAGTCAGCCTCCCCCTCGCCAAATTCACCCGTTTAGCGAATGTTGTAGAACGCGGCCTTGCCGGCGTAGCGCGCGCTGCCCTCGAGCTCGTCCTCGATGCGGATGAGCTGGTTGTACTTGGCGATACGGTCGCTGCGGCACGGGGCGCCCGACTTGATCTGGCCGGCATTGACGCCCACGACCAGGTCGGCGATCGTGGAATCCTCGGTCTCGCCGGAGCGGTGGCTCACGATGCAGGCGTAACCGGCCTCCTTGGCGGTCTCGATGGCCTCGAGCGACTCGGTGAGCGTGCCGATCTGGTTGACCTTGACCAGAATCGCGTTGGCGGCACCCAACTCGATGCCCTTCTTGAGGCGCTCGGTGTTGGTGACGAACAGGTCGTCGCCCACCAGCTGCATCTTGTTGCCAATTCGACGGGTAAGCTCGACCCAGCCGTCCCAGTCCTCCTCGGCCATGCCGTCCTCGATGGAGATGATGGGATAGGTGTCGACGAGCTTCTCCCAGTAATCGACCATCTGGGCACTCGTGTACTCAACACCCTCGCCCTTGAGCTCGTACATGCCGGTCTCGGCGTTGTAGAACTCGGTCGAGGCCGGATCCATGGCGTACATGAAGTCGACGCCGGGCTTAAAGCCGGCCTTCTCCACGGCCTTGGTGATGTACTCGAACGGCTCGGCGTTGGTCTTGAGGTTGGGGGCAAAGCCACCCTCGTCGCCCACGCCGCCGCCCAGGCCTGCCTCGTGCAGCACGCCCTTGAGGGTGTGGTATACCTCGGCGCACCAACGCAGGCCCTCGGCAAAGCTCGGGGCGCCCACCGGCATGATCATGAACTCCTGGAAGTCGACGTTATTGTCGGCATGCACGCCGCCGTTGAGGATGTTCATCATGGGCGTGGGCAGCAGATGGGCGTTGACGCCGCCCAGGTACTGGTACAGCGAAAGACCCGCCGACTCGGCAGCGGCGCGGGCGACGGCCAGCGACACGCCCAGGATGGCGTTGGCACCGAGCTTGGTCTTGTTGGGGGTACCGTCCGCGGCAATCAGCGCGGCATCGACGGCGCGCTGGTCGAAGGCGTCGAGGCCCACGACGGCGTTAGCGCACTCGTTATTGACGTGCTCGACGGCCTGCGAAACGCCCTTGCCCAGGTAGCGGCCCTTGTCGCCATCGCGCAGCTCGCATGCCTCAAAGGCGCCGGTCGAAGCGCCCGAAGGCACCATCGCGCGGCCGAAGCTGCCGTCCTCGAGCACGACCTCGACCTCGACGGTGGGGTTGCCGCGGCTGTCGAGTACCTCGCGACCGTAGACATCCAAAATATCGCTCATGTTGTCTCCCTCTCACTTGGAAACGGGTTGAATGCTTGGCGACACGGCTTGCACGCTACAGTGGCGCGCAGGTTCATAAGTTAGCCTTATCGCACTTTTTGCATTATGCCCTAAGTTAGCCAAGGGATACAATCTTTTTGAAAAATAATGGGGGCGATGAGAAAGTCCGTCCCGTCGCCCCCGCAGTCTTACTCCTCTGCCTTTGCGGCATCCCAGAGGTCATTGAGGCCGTGGGTCGAAAGCTCGGCCAGATCCACGTGGGCGTCGGCCGCCATCTGCTCCATCGCGGCCCAGCGGCGGCGGAACTTTGCCGTGCTGGCACGCAGGGCGCTCTCGGCGTCGATTCCCTCCTTGCGCGCAACGTTGACCAGGGCAAAGAGCAGGTCGCCAAACTCCATCTCGCGCTCGGGCGAGCCGGGAGCCTCGGCCTCAAACTCGGCACGCTCCTCAGCGACCTCGTCCCACACGTCCTGGACCGTCTCCCACTCAAAGCCCACGGCAGCCGCCTTGCGCGACACCTTCTGAGCCTGCATCAGCGCCGGCAGGTGCGTGGGCACACCGTCGAGCAGACCCTCGGGTGCGGCCCCGCCTGCCGCCACGGCCTGGTCTTTGGCGGCCTTCTCGGCAAGCTTGACCTCGTCCCAAATCTTGAGCACCTCGTCGGAGTTGTCGGCATCCGCATCGCCAAACACGTGCGGGTGACGACGGATGAGCTTGGCGTCGATATCGCGCGCCACATCGGCCAGCGAAAACTCGCCGGCATCCGCCGCAATCTGCGCATGCAGTACGACCTGCATGAGCACGTCGCCCAACTCCTCGCGCAGGTGTGCCGCGTCGTCGGCCTCGATGCAGTCGAGCGCCTCGTAGGCTTCCTCGATCATGTTCTTGCCAATGCTGCGGTGCGTCTGCTCGCGGTCCCACGGGCAGCCGTCGGGCTGACGCAGGCGCCAGATGGTCTGCACCAGATGCTGCAGCTCGGCCGACGCGTCTACCAGCGTGGACAGGTCGCGCGAACCCTCGGCATTTTGCTGAGCCATATGCTCGGCCATGGTTAGTCCTCCCCCATGATCACATGGCGGAACGCGCCGCCCTCGTAGACGCCGTAGCTATGTGTGCCGTCCTTGGGGATGCTCACGCTGCCGGGATTGAAGAGCCACAGACCCGGGTGCGCGGCGCTTTCCTCGTTAACCTTGATGTGCGTATGGCCGTAGACGAGCGCGGAGCCCTCGGGCAGCGCGGGCGCGTGGTCAACGCTGTTATGCATGCCGGCGCCAAAGACGTGGCCGTGCGTCAGGAACAGTTCACGTCCGGTCTCGTCGAATAGTGTGGCGTAGTCAGCCATGACGGGGAAGTCGAGGACCATCTGGTCGACCTCGGCGTCGCAGTTGCCGCGCACCGCGATGATGCGGTCGGCCAGGGCGTTGAGCAGCGGAATCACGCGTTTGGGGGCGTAGTCGCGCGGCAGGTCGTTACGCGGGCCGTGGTAGAGCAGGTCGCCCAGCAGCACAATGCGGTCGGGCTGTTCGGATTCGATGGCAGTGCAGAGGCGCTCGGCCCAGTATGCCGAGCCATGGATGTCGGAAGCGATGAGGTATTTCATGGGGAGTCCTTTCGGTGGGGTTAATTGGATTGGCGCGGCGCGTCACTCGCCCGCATCACTCAAATCGCAACGCCGCGGCTTGGGCCGCTTGCATCACGCGTTGGAGCGGCACGTTGTGCTCGCGGGCAAGGCGAGCACAGTCCTCGTACTCGGGAGCCGCACGTTCACTGCCATCGGGCAGGGTCGCCACCTTAACGGATACCTCGCCCCAAGGCGTTGTCACCTGCTCGAATCGGCGCGGCAGGCAAACGCGTTCCATCACCTGGCGACGAATGGCGTTGGTCGTGGTCTCCAAAAAGATAATCGTCTGCAGGCGCTCGATATCCTCGTGTGAGCAGATCACCTGCAACTGCCAGCCGGGGCGGCCTTTTTTGCAGTAGAGGGGCAGCCAGTGCACCTCGCGGGCGCCGGCCTCGCGCAGGCGGTCAGCGGCATAGGCGAGTACCTCGGGCGACGCATCATCGATGTCGCACTCCAGCTTGACGATGGTTTCGGGCGCATCGGTCTCGCGGGACAGCGGAGATGTACTTCCACGTTGCATACGGTCCGGATCCTTTCCGCACGGGCTCGTTTTATTCACCCAAACGCTAGCACATCGAACGTGGCACAGGCGTGACTTTCGTCCGTCGTCGCCCTTGCCCCTATCCAAACATGTACGTCAGCCTCCAAACATGTCATTTTTTGTCGGTTTTGGAGGCTGACGTACACGTTTTGGAGCGGGCCGCACACGATCAAAATTGCGCCCGCATTCCGTCCACCACAAAGTTCGCCGCACTCAACAATTTTGAACTTTCTACGCAGTTCATCGGCTAAAAATTACCCTCGGCATACTTACCCGCTGCACGATGTTACTCTAGTTGCATTTGGCTAACTAAGCGGCTGCCGAGGACCCAGCCCGGCACCGTTACGGCATAGGAGGTTTCATGTTCGAGAAGCGGCTCTTCTCCCTGGTTCCGCAGGCAACGCCCTACATTGTGGCGAGCGTCCTGTTTAAATGGATCGCGCTGATGGCAAACATCACGGTGATGTGGATCCTCGCGCGCATTCTGGGCGGCATCGTTGCCGGCGGACTGCCGGCTGCACTCGCCGTCGACGCGCTCGCGCAGGCAACTCCGCCGCTCGCCGGCGCCATCATCGTGCGCGCCGCCGCCATCTATCTGGCGCAGCGTTCCGGTGACAAGGCCGCCTTCAAAGCCGTCCGCCGCGTGCGCTCGCTCGTCTACGACAAGCTCACCGCACTCGGCCCCTCCTACACCGAGACCGTCCCCACCGCCGAGGCCGTCCAGACCAGCGTCGAGGGCGCCACGCAACTCCAGGTGTACTTTGGCGGCTACCTGCCGCAGCTCTTCTTTGCCGGCTTGGCACCCATCACGCTGTTTGTACTGCTCGTGGGCCAGGCGGGTCTTCCCGCCGCGCTGCTGCTCGCCTGCGTTCCGGTCATCCCCGTCTCCATCATGATGGTCATGCGCAACGCCAAAAAGATCGGTGCCGAGTACTGGGGCAGCTATGTCGATCTGGGCGGCATGTTCCTGGAGGCCGTGCAGGGTCTCACCACCCTTAAGGTCTACCAGGCCGATCGCAGCTGGCACGAGCGCATCAACGCAGAGTCCGAGCGTTTCCGCACAGCGACCATGCGCCTGCTGGTGATGCAGCTGCGCTCCATTTGCGTTATGGACCTGGTCGTCTATATGGGCGCCGCGCTCGGCATTATCGTAGCCGCGCTGCAGCTCGCCACGGGCAAGATTGGCTTTGAGGCTGCCTTCCTCATCGTCTTTCTGTCGCAGGAGTTCTTTTTGCCCATGCGCCGCCTGGGATCGCTGTTCCACACGGCCATGAACGGCATGGCCGCCTCGCGCCGCATGTTTGGCATTTTGGATACGCCCGAGCCCGAGCGCGGCGATGTTGAGCTTGACGGTCGCGGCGATATCGAGCTCGCGGGCGTGAGCTATGCATACGGCAACCGCACGGTGCTGGACAGCGCCAGCGCGACCATTGCGCACGGCTCGCTCGTGGCACTCGTGGGCGAAAGCGGCGGCGGCAAGTCCACGCTCGCGGGGATTATCGCGGGCCGCAAGGGTGCCTACCGTGGCAGCGTTCGCATTGGCGGCGTCGAGCTGCGCGATGCCACGGCCGCCTCACTCATGCGTGCCGTCACCCTGGTGCCCACCAACGGCTACCTGTTTGCCGGCACCCTGCGCGACAACCTGCTGCTCGCCCAGCCCAACGCCACCGACGCCGAGCTTTTGCGCGCGCTCGGCCGCACGCGCGTGGCGGCCTTTGTGCAGGCCAACGGCGGGCTCGACATGGTGATTAACGAGGGCGGCACCAACCTTTCGGGTGGCCAGCGCCAGCGCGTGTGCATGGCACGCGCCCTGCTGCACGACTCGCCGATCTATGTGCTTGACGAGGCGACGAGCAACGTCGATGCCACAAGCGAAGCCGCAATCGGCGAGGTCATTGCATCGCTCGCCGGCGAGCACACCGTAATCGTGGTGGCGCATCGCCTGTCGACAATCGTGGACGCCGATCAGATTCTGGTGCTGGAGCGCGGTCGCATTGCCGAGCGCGGCACCCATGATGAGCTCCTGTCGGACGCGGGCGCCTATGCGCGCATGTGGAACAGCCAGGAGCAGCTCTCGGCATATGCGTATGCGGAGGATGATGCCGAGGATGCCGGCGCGGTTGAGGCTGTTGGCGGCAGTACTGCCCGTACCGATGGCCTCAACGGTGCCGGCTCATCTTCCGCTACCGCGGCGCCTGACTCCGGCCGCGCCCGTCGCTCGGCGCCGTCCATCATATGGCGCATGATGGGGCTCGTCCGACCGCTTGCCGGCTGGCTTGTGCTAGCCGTCGCGCTGGGCAGCATTGGTATGCTCACCGCCGCGTTCGTGCCGGCCTTTGGCGCCCTTGGCCTTATGGCCGCGCTGGGCCGCAACGCCTTGGGGCTTGGTCTGATCGCAGCATGCGCGGCCTGTGCCGCCTGCGGCATCGCACGCGGGCCGCTCCACTACGGCGAGCAGCTCTGCAACCATTACATCGCATTCCGCCTGCTCGCGCACATTCGCGACCTGGTGTTTGGCGCCCTGCGCCAGCTCGCCCCCGCCAAGCTCGAGGGCCGCGGCAAGGGCGAGCTCGTGAGCCTGGTCACCTCGGATATCGAGCTGCTCGAGGTCTTCTACGCGCACACCATCTCGCCCATTGCCATCGCTCTGGTCTGCACCGTTGTGTTTGAGGGCTTTTTGCTGGCTGTGAGCCCCGAGCTCGCGGGCATCGCGCTCGTGGCCTACGCGGTCCTGGGCGTGCTGCTGCCCCTGACCTCGGCCAAGGCGTGCGGCACCACCGGCCGCCAGAGCCGCGAGGGCGCCGGTAAGCTGGGTGCCTTTGTGCTCGACAGTCTACGCGGCGCGTCCGAGACTATCCAGTTTGCCGGTGGCGCCGATCGCAGCCGTGCCCTGGGCAAGCTGACCGAGCAAGTCGGCGCCGTGGACGCGCGCCTCAAGCGCCGCCAGGCGGCCAGCGAGGCCGTAGCCGATGCGCTTATTCTTGCGGCCAATCTGGTGATGCTCGAGCGTGCGCTGCAGCTGGTTTCTGCGGGAACGATTGATTTTGCCGCGGCGTTTGTCGCCGTCTTTACCTTTGTGTCGTCGTTTGGCTCGGTGATGGCCGTGAGCCGCCTGGGCGCCTCACTGCAGGAGACGCTCGCCTCGGGCGCACGCGTGCTCGATTTGCTCGACGAGCAGCCCCAGTGCGCCGAGGTCGCCGATGGACAGAACGTTGAGTTTGCCGGCGCCGCAGCCGAGCATGTGAGCTTTAGCTATGTGGGCGGCGTGGACGCGGGCGGTGCGGGCGCCACAGAGCAGGTCGCGAACGACACCGCTGCGAGTCTCATCCTCGACGACGTGACCTGCACCTTTGCGCCCGGTACCATGACCTGCATCATGGGGCGCTCGGGTTCGGGCAAGTCGACGCTGCTTAAGCTGCTCATGCGCTTTTGGGACCCCGCAGCCGGCACCATCACGGTGAGCGGCGTCGATGCCCGCCACATCAACACGGCGAGCCTGCGCAGCCACGAGGCCTATATGACCCAGGACACGCATCTGTTCTGCGGCACCGTACGCGAGAACCTGCTGGTCGCGCACGCCAACGCCACCGATGCCGAGCTGCTCGACGCTTGCCGCTCCGCCTCACTCACCACGCTCATCGACCGTCTGCCGCAGGGACTCGACACGCCCGTTGCCGAGCTGGGCGACTCGCTTTCGGGCGGCGAGCGCCAGCGCATCGGCCTTGCGCGCATCTTCCTCAACGACGCACCCTTCATCTTGCTCGACGAACCCACCAGCGCGCTCGATGCTCTCAACGAGGCGTCCGTGATGCAGGCAATCGAAGAGCTCAAGCGCCGCGGCAAGACCATTGTGCTCGTGAGCCACCGTGCCAGCACCTGCGCGTTTGCCGATTTCTCGCTTTCGGTCGAGCATGGGAGGCTGAGCTAATGGCGCGCCCAGTCGACACACCGGAGCTAGCACGCAAACGTGAGCGTGAGGCCTAAATGGTGTCGCAGATGATTGCGCTGTGGTGTCGTGGGCATCATGGCGGCGGGCATGTGGTCGAACAGGCTGGCGGCGATGAGTCCGTGCGCGTGAAACTCGGCCTTCGAACCATTACGCTCTGCCCCGAATGCGCCGAGCTGCAGAAATACGCCATCGCGCGCATTGAGCACTGCCCGCACATGGGCACCAAGACATTTTGCTCGGCATGTCCTTCGCATTGTTACCGGCCTGCCATGCGCGAGAAGATCCGCGAGGTTATGCGTTGGTCGGGACCGCGTATGATCCGCTATCGCCCCATCACCGCCGTGAGACACGCGATGGTAACAGTGCAGGCCAAACGCGCGGCGGCACGAAGCAAGTAGTCGCCGGCGCCGGCACGCGCCGCCCCGCCTTTCCACTCGATTTCGGCACCCGGCGTGCGCGGCGTGTTGAGAGCTGCACCATTACAATGGAGCGGATTCACCAAATGCAAAGGAGTCGCCATGCCCGCCTGCCCGCTGGTCGATTGCCATACTCATACCTCGTTCTCGGACGGGCACGCCTCGTTCGAGGACAACGTCCGTGCCGCTGCTGCCGCCGGCTGCCGCGTCATGGTCTCGACCGACCACCTTACCCTGCCCGCCAGTATGGATGCTAACTGCGAGGTGCAGGTCGTCGAGGGCGACTTGCCGGCACATCGTTTGGCCTTTGAGGACGCCCGCAAACTCGCCGCGCAGATTGCGCCGGAGCTCACCTTTATCTACGGTTTTGAATGCGATTGGTACGAGGGCTGCGAGCCCTTGGTAGAGCACTGGTCCCAGGGCGCCGTCGTACGTCTGGGCAGCGTGCACTGGATTGGCAACCCGGGCGATATTGCGGCAGGCGCCGCGGGCACGGCAGGGACAGAGGACGTCGCGTGCCCCGATACACCCGATTCCCTTTGCGGTTGGATCGACGACGATACCAACTTGCATGTTTGGGAAAACTTAGGCGTGCGCGGCGTGTGGGAGTGCTACGTCGACGACTGGTGCCGTGCTTGCGAAAGCTCACTCAACTTTGACGCGATGGCCCATCCCGACCTGGTCATGCGCTTTTCGAAGGACGGCTTTGCACCCGACTTTGACCCCGCGCCGTTTTGGGAGCAGATGGCCGAATGCGCCCACGATACGGGTCGCCGCGTTGAGGTCTCGACCGCCGCACCGCGCAAGGGGCTCGACGATTACTACCCCGCGACCGGGCTGTTGCGCCGCTTCGCCCATGCCGAGGTGCCCATCACCTTTGGCTCGGACGCGCACCGCGCCTGCGACATCTGCTGGAACATCCGCGAGGCCCAGGCCCACGCCTACGACTGCGGCTACCGGGCCTTCGATATCCCCCACCCCACCGGCGAATGGGAATCCACGCCCCTCGCCTAACTAGTCGTTTAAGAACGTCCCCAATGACTAGTGGCGGCGGGCGTTGAGTTCGCCGGCCAGTTCGTCGAGGGTGATGCCGTAGCGCTCGAGCGTCACGAGCAGGTGGTAGATCAGGTCGCCGGCCTCGTAGCGGATGTGATCGTGGTCGTTATCCTTGCAGGCCATGATCACCTCGCTCGCCTCCTCGGCAAGCTTCTTGAGAAGCTCGTCCTCGACGTCGGTCAGCAGACGCGCGGTATAGCTCTCCTGCGGCGATGCGTCGCGACGACTGTGAATCACCTCGGCCAGTCCCGTCAGCGTCTCACCGATGTTTCCCGGCTGCACGTTAGCTGTTCTGACTCCCATGGTTATTTCCTCTCGTTACTGCAGCGTAAAGTAGGTACCGGCCTCATCGAACCGAGGCTTTGCGCCCTTTTTCTCAAAGAACTCGACGATGACGGCATGGGCCTCATCGAGCCTTTCCTTCTCGGCCTCGAGCCAAAGCGACTGCGCCCCGCAGGCATCAGTCAGGTGCACGCGGCATGGCACGCCCGCGCGGAGGAGCTCGGTGTTGCATTCGGCGACCTCGAACGGCGTCACGACTTTCATCGCACTCCCCCTTCCACGCGCTTAAAGAAGCAGGTACGGTTGCCGGTATGGCAGGCCGGGCCCGGTGAGTCCACCTTGACCAGCAGCGTATCGCTATCGCAGTCGGCCCAGAGCTCCTTGACCTCCTGCATGTTGCCACTCGTCGCGCCCTTGTTCCAGAGCTCCTGACGGCTGCGACTCCAAAACCACGTGGTCCCGGTCTTGAGCGTCAGCCCCACCGATTCCTCGTTCATCCAAGCAACCATAAGCACCTCACCGGTGTCATGCTGCTGAACCACGCAAGGAATCAGCCCGCGGGCGTCGTATTTAAGCTCGGTAGCATTTATTACCTCAGTCATCATTTCTCCCAAGTAACAAACGAAATCCCACAGGTCGGCGAGGGTTGTCCAGGTGCCGCAGGTTGCCGCGAAAGAGGAGCGACGCGTACTTTGGTACGCGAGCGACGGTTTGAGCGGCAAGATGCGGTGCCTGGGCAAGCCGCAGCACTAGAAGTCCAGCCTCACAGGGATGCCTTGGCTGGCCATATACTCCTTCACCTGGCGAATGCTGAAAGTTCCAAAGTGAAAGACGCTGGCCGCCAGCACGGCATCGGCCTCGCCCTCGATCACGCCCTCGGCAAAATGCTCGAGCGTGCCCACGCCGCCGCTTGCGATCACCGGGATCGGCACCGCGCGCGCCACGGCGCGGGTGAGTGCCAGGTCGAAGCCAGCCTTGGTGCCGTCGCGATCCATGCTGGTGAGCAAGATCTCACCGGCGCCGCGACGAGCCGCTTCCTCGGCCCACGCCACCGCATCGATACCCGTGGCGTTGCGACCGCCCGCCGTGAAGACCTCCCACTTGTCGGCATCCGGCTGACCGGGCAGGCCCACGCGCTTGGCATCAATCGCCACGACCACGGCCTGGCTGCCAAACGCCGCGGCGGCCTGGCTGATCAACGACGGATCGCGCACGGCGGCAGAGTTAAGCGACACCTTGTCGGCACCGGCGGCAACCATGGTTCGCATGCCCGCCAAGTCGCGGAAACCGCCGCCCACGGTATAGGGAATAGCGAGCTCCTCGGCCGCGTGCGCCGCCATCTCGATGGTCGTCGCGCGGTTGTCGCTCGTCGCGGTAATGTCCAGGAAGACGACCTCGTCTGCACCCTCGCGGTCGTAGGCGCGGGCCAGCTCCACCGGGTCGCCCGCATCGCGCAGGCTCACAAAGTTGACGCCCTTGACCACGCGGCCGTCCTTGACGTCCAGGCAGGGAATCACGCGTTTGGTAAGCATGGGCTACTCCTCCCCTCGGGCGGCGGCCAGCGCCTGGGCCAGCGTAAAATTGCCCTCGTAGAGCGCACGGCCGGTAATGGCACCTTCGATGGCATCCTCGCCCACCGCGGCCAGTGCGCGGATATCGTCGAGCGTCGAGATGCCGCCCGAGGCCACGACGGGAAAGCCCGCAACCTCGGCAACATGGCGATATGCTGCCACATCGATGCCCGTCTGCATGCCGTCGCGCGCGATATCGGTATACACCAGATGCTTAAAGCCCAGCTCGGTGAGCTGCGCCACGGCGTCGTCGAGTGCCACGCCCGCGCCGTCACGCCAGCCGTTCACCTTGACCTGGCCGTCGCGTGCGGCGATGTCTGCCACCAGCAACTCGCCAAAGCCTTGGGCTGCCACTTCGGCAAAACCCGGCTCGGTCACCAGCACGGTGCCCAGTGCGATGCGGCGAGCACCATAGCCGGCCAGCTCATCGATGCGTGCAAGCGAGCGGACGCCGCCGCCCACGTCCACGGACAGACCGTCGACGCCGCAGATGGCCTTAATCGCTGCCGAGTTGGCAGCGCACGCGCCCTCGTCCTCGCCAAAAGCAGCGGACAGGTCGACGACGTGCACCCAGCTCGCACCCTGCTCGGCAAACGAGCGGGCGACAGCCACGGGGTCGTCGGAATATACCTTGCAGCGGCTGCGGTCGCCGCGCTCCAGGCGCACGACCTTGCCGCCGATCAAATCGATTGCGGGAAACAGAATCATCGGCCGGCCCCCTCGACGATGCTCACGAAGTTCTTAAGGATGCGCTGACCCAGCGCGGAGGATTTCTCGGGATGGAACTGGCAGCCCCACACGTTGCCATGGCGCACGATGCACGGAAAGCTCCGCGTATAGTGCGTGCGCGCCAGCACATCGGCGGCATCGGCGTCGTCGGCCACCGCATAGCTGTGGGTGAAGTACATGTTGGCGCCCTCGGCAAAACCGGCGAGCAGCGGGTCGGCCGCACCGGTGGGCGTCATGTGCACCTGGTCCCAGCCCACGTGCGGCACCTTCAGGCGACTCGATTCCAGGCGCGTGCACAAACCGCGCATAATGCCCAGGCCATCGACCCAGGGGCCACCGACCTGCTCGGAGGCATCGTCGTCCACGTCCGCATCCTCGTCCGCCGGCACGCCCTCATTGCCGCGCTCAAAAAACAGCTGAAGGCCCAGGCAGATGCCGAGCAGCGGAGTTCCGGCAGCAACGGCGTCGAGCACCGCGTCCGCCTCGCCGCTCTGACGCATAAAGGCGATCGCGTCATAGAACGCACCCACGCCCGGGATGACCAGGCCGTCGGCGTTGCGGATCTGCTCCGGATCGTCCGACGTGCAGGCGGCAGCACCGGCGCGCGCGAGCCCGCGCACGACGCTCGACAAGTTGCCCTTGTGGTAGTCAACCACCACGATCTTCGGTTCGCCCACGCGACCCTCCCTTTTTCCATTCAAAACCTGCCAAAAAGGGACAGGTTTATTTTGGTCGGTTAAACGTTCACCCACCACATAAGACGGCATTTCCGCAGATAAAACCTGCCAAAATAAACCTGTCCCTTTTTGGCAGGTTACAGCGAGCCCTTGGTGCTGGGGATGCCCTGCACGCGGGGATCGAGCTCGCAGGCGTGGCGCATCGTGCGGCCCACGGCCTTAAAGGCGGCCTCGATAATGTGATGTGAGTTGCCGCCCGCCAGCTCGCGCACGTGCAGCGTGAGTTTGGCGTCGCGCGCGAAGGCGTAGAAGAACTCGACGGCCAGCTCGGTATCGAAGCTGCCCACGCGCTCAGTCGGTACGGGCAGTTCGCAATAGGCCTGGCCGCGACCCGAGATATCAACGGCGGCCATCACGAGCGTCTCGTCCATAGCAATCGCCGCATCGGCAAAACGCGTAATGCCCGCCTTGTCACCCAGCGCCTGGCAGAACGCCTCGCCCAGCACAATACCCGTGTCCTCGACGGTGTGGTGCGCGTCGACTTCCACGTCGCCTACCGCATGCACCGTCAAATCAAACAGGCCATGGCGGCCAAAGGCATTGAGCATGTGGTCGAAAAACGGCACGCCGGTCGAGATATCACACGTACCGGTTCCATCCAAGTCGAGCTTGACGACAATATCGGTCTCCCCCGTCTTACGGGTTACCTCGGCATAACGGCCCATCTACATCTCCTCCTTCACCAGCGCGGCAAACGCAGCCAGCACCTCGTCGTTTTCCCGCGGCGTACCCACGGTAATGCGCAGACAGTCCGCGAGCCCCGGCGCATAGCTAAAGTCGCGCACCAAAATCGAATACTCATCGCGCAGACGCTCGCGCACGCGCGTGGCATGCGGCGTGCGTACGAGCACAAAGTTCGCCGCGCTCGGCCACGCCACCACGGGCAGGCCCTCGGCAGCCATCGCGCGCAGAGCGGCCAGCTCGCGCTCGCGCTCGGATGCGACCTGCGCCACCACGGGCGCATAGGCATCACGGGCACGCACGCAGGCAAGTGCTGCCGCCTGGCTCAGCACGTTGACCGAGTAGATCTGGCGAATCGCCGCGAACACCTCGATAACCTCGGGCGCCGCGATCACGTAACCCAGACGCGTACCGGCGGCGCCAAACGCCTTGGACAGCGTGTGCAGAATCACCAGGTTGGGATGCTCGGCGATAAGTCCCTGCGCCGTGGTGGCCGCGCCAAACGACTCGTCCGCAAACTCAACGTAGGCCTCGTCGACCATGACCATGCCGGGGCACGCATCGCACAGCGCCGCGACAAAGTCGAGCGGAGCCACGTCACCCGTGGGATTGTTGGGCGAGGTCACGATTGCCAGGTTGCACGCCGGCGCTGCCGCGAGCACGGCTGCCTGGTCGAGCTCAAAGGTCGCGGGGTCGCGCCACACGTCGCGCACCTCGGTCTGGCACAGAGACGCAAAGAACGCGTACTCGCTAAAGCACGGCGGGCAGTTGAGCAGGGTCCGTCCCGCGCCGCCAAACGCCAGCAGATAGTTATAGAGCAGCTCGTCGCCGCCGTTTCCCACGCAGATGTGCTCGCGCGTCACGCCATGCCAAGCAGCAAGCTCGTCGCGCAGGTCATTCGACATGGGATCGGGATAGCGGTTGAGCGGCGTGGCAGCCAGGGCCGTATCGATCGCCTCGCGCACGCCGGCCGGCACGGGATAGGTGTTCTCGTTGGCCGAAAGGTTGATGCGCGTGGGCGTAAAGTTGGGATCGTAGGGCTCAATGCCGGCCAAGTAGGGCTGGACGAGCTCCTTCATACGGGGCGTGAGCTCGGCCATATCAGGCCTCCTTGCCAGTCGCGCCGGCGCCATCCGCGCTTGTAGCCGCCAGGTCCACACCCTCGGCAACCGTCGTCACGGCGTCGCCCGGCCAGGCAACCTTAGTCAGGTCGGCCGCCGCCAGCGACTCGGCGCTCACGGCATCCTCGCCCTGCTTCAGCATGCGGCGGCGCAGGGCGGCAGAGAGCGCGTGCGCCCACAGGCCCTCGGCCTCGGCCAGACGCTGTGTGGCGGGAGCGTCGGAGAGCAGGCCCTCGGGCGTATAGCAAATGACGCTCGAGCGCTTAACGAACTCTTCGACCGAAAGCGGGTTGGAGAACATGGCCGTGCCACCGGTCGGCAGCGTGTGGTTGGGGCCGGCAACATAATCGCCGAGCGGCTCGGAGCTCCAAGCGCCCACAAAGATGGCGCCGGCGTTGCGGATACCACCGAGCAGGCCCATCGCATCTTTGCAATGCAGCTCCAGGTGCTCGGGCGCCACGGTGTTCACCGCCTCGACGGCAGCGGCCATGTCGGCGGCCACCACGATGGTGCCCTCGTTATCGAGCGAGGCACGCGTAATCTCGGCACGCGGGGACTGTGCCACCAGGATGTCGATACCTGCCTCAACCTCACGCGCAAACTGCTCGTCGCAGGTCACCAGATAGCAGGCCGCCAGCGGATCATGCTCGGCCTGGGCCATCAGGTCGGCCGCGACCACCATAGGCTTGGCCGTGGCGTCGGCCAGCACGCAGACCTCGGAGGGACCGGCGACCATGTCGATACCCACGTCGCCCGAGACAATCTGCTTGGCCGCGGCGACAAAAGCGTTGCCCGGGCCGGCGATCTTGTCGACGCGCGGAATGGTCTCGGTGCCGTACGCCAGCGCGGCCACGGCCTGGGCGCCGCCCACCATATAGATCTCGTCCACGCCGCCAAGCCTGGCTGCCGCGAGCGTATACGGGCTAATCAGGCCATCTTTTTGCGGCGGGGTCACCATGACCACGCGCTTAACGCCAGCCACCTTGGCGGGGATGGCGTTCATGAGCACGGTGGAAGGATACTGCGCGCGGCCACCCGGCACGTAGATGCCGGCAGCGGCAAGCGGGGTCACCTTAACGCCGAGCATCGTGCCGTCCGGGCGCGTGGTAAACCAGCTCTGCTCGACCTCGCGCTGGTGAAACTCGCGGATCTGGCGCGCAGCCTTCTCGAGCGCGGCGACAAAGGCCGGGTCGAGGCCTTCGAGCGCAGCATCGATCTGCTCTTGCGGCAGACGGAAGCTCTGCAGCTCAACGCCGTCAAAACGCTGACAGTAATCGCGCACCGCGGCATCGCCGTTGGCGCGCACGTTGGTCACGATATCGCGGGCGGCGTCGACGATGTTTTGCGGCAGCACGCCCTTGCGGTTGAGCTGGTTGGTAACGAGGCGCTCACCGGGAGCAAGCTTGATGGTCTTCATATCGGTATCCCCTATCGGTCGAGGTTGCGTTTGGAAAACGAGATGCCGGGCGGCGGCGCCAGTCGACCCGCAGCCCGTACGTTGGGGCGCCCGTGCGTGCTCGCGCTATTGTGCCGAGCCCGCAACGGGCTCAAAATGCTTGTCCTTCACGGCAGCAGCCAGGCGATCGGCCAAGTTGCGCACGCGCGGATCCAGGCGCGCGGCACCCGGATTGACAAAGAAGCGGGCCGTGCAGTCCATAATGCGGCCGGTGATGACCAAGTCGTTGTCGCGCAGCGTGGCGCCCGTCGCGGTAATATCCACAATGCGATCGGTCATGCCGACGATGGGGCCCAGCTCGATGTTGCCGTGCAGCGAAACGATATCGGCGTTCACGCCGCGCTCGGCATACCAGACGCTCGCGATGCGCGGGTACTTGGTGGCTACGCGAAGCGACCCGCGGCGGGCATAGTTGCGCTCGGCCTGACCGGCGCGCCACGCGGGCTCCGCCTCGATAAACGTGCACAGGCCGTAGCCCAGATCGACCAGCTGCAGCAGGTTGAGGTCGGCCTCGATGAGCGAGTCCCAGCCGCAGATGCCGCAGTCGGCGCCGCCGCAGCCCACAAAGGCGGGCGCGTCGCTGGGGCGCACAATGACAAACTCGATATCTCCGACCGTGCCCTCGCCGGCACGCGCGTCGCGACCGCGCACGATGAGGTGACGGCCGGGGTCACGCAGTTCAGAGACGTCCAGGCCCGCGGCCTCGAGCACGTCGAGCGTGTCGGCCTTGAGCGAGCCCTTGGGTACGGCGATGCGCAGCGGGCCCTCGGCGCCACGGCCCACGGCATGATCGCCGTCGGAAGCGGCATCCTCGGCCGAGGTGCGCGCGGCCTCTAGACGCTCGAGCGAAAAGGCGAAGCCCGCCGCCGGCACCTCGATACCGTCGCCAAATGCGCCGGTAAAGATGGAGTCATAGCGTCCGCCCGAACCCACCGGATCAGGCAGGTCACCGGCATAGGCCTTAAAGACCAAGCCCGTGTAGTAATCAAAAGAGTTCATGATAGAGAAGTCGAACGACAGCACCTGGGCGTCCTCGGGAGCCAGGCCCTCGACCAGGGCACGCAGCTCACGCGTGAGCGGCGCGACAATGCCCGCCGCAGCCAGAAGCGCATCCACGCTGTCGAGTACCTCGGCGCCGCCGTGCAGACGCGGCAGCTCGCTAATGGCGGCCTTGACGGCCTCGGACTCGGCGCTTGCCGCCACGCGGGCATCGAGGCCCACAAAGTCGTTGGCGTGCACGCAGCGCAGGGCCTCGGCGGCCAGCTCACGATCCTCGCATACCGCGAGCAGTTCCTTAAACGGACGCACGCTACCTGCGATAATGCGCGCATCGGGCAGCGCCAGTTTGCGCACCGCCTCGGCCACGAGCGAGACAATCTCGACATCGCCCGCAGTATCGCCCGCACCAATAAGCTCAAAGCCCAGCTGTGTAAACTGGCGCGAGCCGCCGGCGTTGCGCTGGCACTCACGAACCACCGGCGCCTCGTAGCGAAGGCGCAAGGGCAAGTCGGCCGCGCGCATGCGGGTCGAAACCAGACGCACGATCGGCAGCGTGTTGTCGGGACGGACCACCAGCAGGCGGCCATCATCGTCAAAGAGTTTAAACGGCGTGTCCGCAATGCGGCCGCCCTCCTCGAGCGAACCCTTGTCCTCGAGCAGCGGCGTCTCGACCGGCAGGTAATGATGCTCCCTGAAGCAGCCCTTCACCGTCAGCGCAATCTCCTCGCGCGCCTGAGCCTCCTCGGGCAATATGTCCCGGAATCCCCACGGTGTGGCCGTCATCTGGTGAGCCTCCTCATGCTGTGCTTCGTATAGAACAGAAGACCGGCATAGCTCCGCCGGTCTTCTGGGTACTTTAGCATACTAGAGTGTTTGCGGGGGAAATCCGTCGCAGCCGCTCACACCGTATTCATTTGGAAACATGGGGCAGATTGCCGCAGCCCAACCCCACCTAGGCGCCAATCGCACGACGATACTCTGCCATTACCTGCGCATCGGCAGCTGCGGGGTCGGCAAAATAGCGCCCGTCATAGGTCTCGGCCGAAACAACTCCGCGATAGCCGCGCGCCACCAGCCTATCCAGGTCAGCGCGCATATCGCGGTCGCCGTCACCCCAGGCAAGATGCGTCGTGCCATCTGCCGCAACATCGACAAAATGCACGTGGGCGACATCATCGCCAGGCAGATCGAAGTAATCGTCGATGGTATCCCCCGCCACCGCCATGGCGCCCATATCCAGACACGCCTTAAGTGCCGGATGATCAACTGCCTCGATCATGCGCTTCGTATCGGCCGCCGAGTTCACGATCATCGACTCAACCGGCTGTAGGGCTTCGAGCACCAGTCGCACGCCGCGTTCTCCCGCATGCTCGGCAATCGCACGCAGCATCGAGGCGCTGCGACCCCACGCGTCCTCGATCGGCTCGTTCAAAAATGCCCAGCCGCTCGAGACCATGACCTGCTCGGCTCCAAGTTCCGCCGCGATATCCACAACGTTCTTAAAGTACGCGAGCGTGCGGGCACGCGCCTCATTCCCACGCGCCGCGATATTCCACGGCTTGGGGTTGTTCTGTTCGGGACAAAGTCCCACAATCCGAACTCCGTACCGCTGCGACAGCTCCCGCACCTGCTCGAGCGAATCGTATCCATGGCAATCGACATACAGATGCATCGCCCCGGTCCAAAGCTCACAACACGTGTAGCCCGAGGCCGCTGCCGATGAAAAGAATTCCTCAAGGTCAAAATAGCGATGGCTGATATTCATGACGGCAAGCTGCGGATACTCCATCTTGTCCACCTTTCAGCAAAGGGGCGCCGCAGCACAGTGTGCGCGACGCCCCCTCTTACATTGTTTTAATTATGACGGATACCCTACTGGACACCAAGCACTCCAAAGAACGCGCCGGCGATACTCACGAGTAGGATCACGAGCATGATGAGCAGCGGATTCATCTTCTTCTTGAGCATGAGATAGACGGTTCCAAACAGCCCCATCGTGACAAAGCCCGGGAAGATTCCGTTGAGCAGCTCGGCGAGCGTCTGAGCGCCATCGCCCGCGCCGACCATGAGCGGAATGTCCACGGTGACCATCTCCATGGTCATAGCACCGATCACCATGGCGCCCATGATAGAGGCCATCTTGACGATCGTGTCCATAATGCCCGATTCCTGGACCTTGCTGATCATGTCCGAGCCAAAGCGATATCCCACAAACGTCAGCAGGTAACGGATGATGTAGTGAGGGACGTTGAACACGAGCAGGAACAAAATCGGGCCAAGAATAGAGCCCTGCAGCGCCAGCGACGTGCCGACACCCGTTGCCAAAATTCGCAGCGTGCCCCAGTAGAAGGCATCGCCCACGCCGGACAGCGGTCCCATCAAAGCAAGCTTGACATTAGAGATCGCGCTCGTGTCAAAGCTATCGTCAGTAGCGTTGACCTCTTCCATTGCGGCAGCAATGGACATGGGGAGCGTCGAGATGTACGGCGTGACGTTATAGAGCTCCATATGGCGCTTGAGTGCGGCCTTAAAGTCTGCATCCTGCGGATACAGCTTGCGAAGGATCGGCATAAGGGCCCACATAAAGCCGATATGGCCCATACGCTCGTAGTTCCAGGAATGCTCATAGGGAATCGAGCGCCAGAACAGCTTCTTAAGGTCTGCGCGGGAAATCAGCCCGTCATAAGAAGACTCAAACTTAAAACTCATCGAACCCACTCCCAATCGCAGGATCCTCGGTTGCCACTGCGGGCTGCTCCGCCTTTTTCTTCTCGCCCAAAACCGTCATCGCGACGACGATGATCGCGGCAAAGATCGCCACGCCCGTCGTGCTAATGCCAAAGTAGGCGACGAGGAAGAAGCCAGCGAAGAAGAACGGAGCCACCGTTTTGTTCATAATCATCTGCGCCAGCATCGCAAAGCCGAGTGCGGGCAAGAAGGCGGCGGCGACATCCATGCCGGTCTGAACGAAATCGGGGATGATGTTGAGCAGGCTGGCGACGGCATCGGCGCCAAAGAAGAATGCCAGGGGAATAATCAGCAGGCCGCACCAGCTCTGCGCATAACCCGCGATAAGCATGTTGCGCGTGATGGCCTTGGTGTCTCCGTCCTCGACGTTTTTGTCGATACGGTGCACCAGCAGCAGCATCACCGGCTGGCCCAGGGCGGTATCGAGCGCCAGGACGATCGTTGCGATGGGAATGCCCAGGGTCAGGGCCGCCGAAGCGTCCGCACCGGCCTGCATGGCAAGCGATACGCCCAGGATGGTTCCGGAAATCGTATCGGGCGGGTTATACGCACCGACCGAGATGGCGCCGACCATGGCAAGCTCCATCGTGGCGCCCATGATCGTGCCGGTCACCATGTCGCCCATGACAAGGCCAACCAGAGGTCCGAGCACAATCGGGCGCTGGAGGTAGCTCGTGCCCGTCAGCCACTCGGAATAACCCAAAAGGGCAATAAGGAAAATCAGGATTGTCTTGATAACCATGATGGCCCCTAACCGATGACCTTCGCGGCGTCAGTCTTCGCATCTGCCGGAATCATCTGAATGAACAGCTCGTAGCCCTCGCCGAGCAGCTCCTTCACGTAGGCCTCGTTCTCGGGCGTAAGGAACACGCTCGTCGAGACCTGGCGGGCATTCTCGCTAAAGGCAACGTTGCCGAGGTTGATCTTCTTGACGCCCATCGCCTTGGCGACGGCACCGGCCTGCTGGATCGTCTCGCAAACCACGAAGAGCTTGTACTTATCGGTCACACCGCTCTGGAGCGCCTTGACGGCATCCTCGGTGTTTTTGACGACGACCTTGCAGCCCTCCGGCTTTGCAAGGGACAGGGCCTGCAGACGAAGCTTGTCATTGAGGACCGTGTCGCTCACCAACAGGATGCAGTCGGCACCCAGAGCCGAGGTCCAACTAACGGCAACCTGGCCGTGCAGCAGTCGATAATCTACACGAATCATCTGAATCATGATGTGCTCCTAACGATTAAAACTCATCGAGTTCGGCCTGCCCCAGCAGGTCGTTGACGTACTTGACCTTGGTGTCGTCCGCCTCGACGATCTGGCGAATGGCCTCATCGATCGGGGTGGAGTCGGGCACGAACAGCAGCTGAATAAGGAGTGGCAGGTTCATATTGGTCACCAGGTGCGTGTTGGGGCGCGTCTGGACGATCTTGGTGAACTCGTTGTTGACGCTGCCGCCAAAGAGGTCGGTGCAAACTACGACCTCATCGTCCGCGGCAAAGCCGTCCAGAATCGCTGCAGCCTCCTTGACCAGGTCCTCGTTTCCGTCGACATACATAGACAGCGCATGGACGTTTTCGCGCTCGCCGGAGAGCAGGCCGATGCTCTCGACGATTCCAGACGCGAAATGAGCATGGGACGCCACGATAAACTGTCTCATTCGATTCCCCTTTCTTGCGAATTTCGGCATAAAAATGCCCGGACGCATGCGCCCGGGCAGGGTGCTTCTTGATCAGTAGCTTATGTATCACCGATTAGTAGTCGAACTGGTGATAGTAGCGGCGATAGTTGAGGTTGTGCTTGGTGACCGTCTCGTAGTAAGCGGCAAGGCGATCGGTGATCAGCGAGGAAAGGATCCACGGAGACACGATGACGCGGAACTCGTCGTCAAGGCCGGGGATCGCGAACTCGGCGGTGTCGATGACGTTGATGTCGGTGTCGCCGGTCACGCCGCGGGTCAGGAAGGCGCGGACGCGCTCGTCGAGCCTGCGGTTCTCGTCCTCGCCCATGAACAGGAAGACCGGGACGCCGGGCTCCACGAGCTCGAGGGTGCCGTGGAAGAAGTCGGCCGAGGTGATGTAGCGGGTGCGCTTCCACTGCATCTCCTCCAGGATGCACATCGAGAACAGGATCGTCTCGCCCCACAGGGCGCCGGAGCCGATGAACATGGTGTAGGGGGCCAGGGCGTACTTCTTGGCGAGCTCCTCGGCGCGCGGCTCGAAGCG
>NZ_CABJDK010000006.1:96503-142536 GCF_902364355.1 Collinsella aerofaciens | reverse complement strand
TACGCTTGACTTGAAGAAGGGGGAGGCCTCGCGGCCTCCCCTTTTTTTGCGTTTTATAAAGAGCTGTAATACAAGAACTCGCCTTCTTTTAGCTTGTCTTACTGTTTGGCTGTATTTTGAGTCCTTCTTTTGTATTTGCGCGATAATAACTCCCATTGGCGTTAGGGAGGACTTGATGTTTACCGTTTTTGTCTTGGGCAATATTGCTTCGGGTAAGTCGACTGCCTGCCGCTATCTCGAATCTCATGGCGCCATGCTTATCGATCTGGACGAGCTTGCCAAATCGCTGTATGTGCCAGGCTCCGATATCGTCAATGCCCTCGCGGAAGAATTTGGCTGGGATATTTTGGATGAGGAGGGCGGCATTCGCCGCAGCATCCTCGCTTCTCGAGCTTTCGCTTCTCCTGATTCGGTCGCACGGCTCAATGACCTTGTGCACCCCGTTCTCATTGAACAGCTTTCGCTTAGGATTCTCGATCCGGTTTGTTGTACGGTTTCGTCCCCCCGTTATCCCTTTGCGGTTGTCGAGGTTTCTGCCCCGACTGGTTTTGAGGATGCTTTTGGCCTGGCTGATGAAATTCTGGTTATCAGTGCTCCTTTGGCAGTTCGTCGTGAGCGTGCCATTCATCGTGGTATGGAGTCCTCTGATTTTGATGCTCGCTCTGCATGCCAACCTGATGAGGCTTCGCTTTGCAATCTCGCTACGACGGTAATCGATAATGCGGGAGGCGATAATTCGCTCTTTGAACAACTGGACGCATGGCTTGTGCGCCATGGCTTCGGGGATGTAACGGATAAGGAGGAGGCCGATGCCTAAGACACGTTTCTTTACGTGGTATCGCGCTGCGCCACTTGCCGTTGTGCTCGTCTTCGGCTTTATTTCGCTCGTCTACTCGTATGCTCCTGCCGCCTTCTTTAAGCCTTTGTATCCAATTGACTACGAGGCGTATGTAAAGCAATCGAGCATTTCGCACAATCTTGATCCATATCTGGTGTGTGCTGTCATAAAGTCGGAATCGAATTGGGATCCCGAGGCTGAGTCGAATCAAGGCGCTCGGGGATTGATGCAGCTGATGCCCGAGACTGCCCAGGATATGATTGCCAAGGGTCTTGTCGATGGTAGCGAGTATTCCGCCGACAACCTTAACGATCCCGCTACGAACATCGAGTTTGGCTGTGCGTATCTTTCGTATCTTCTAACGTATTTTAACGGGTCGACTGACAGCGCCATTGCCGCCTATAACGCCGGCATGGGCAATGTCGACGGATGGGCGCAGCAGAGCACGTCGCTTCATAATGCAATCACCTTTCCCGAGACGCAGGCGTATCTGATTCGTGTCAATAATGCCTGGGTTCGCTACAAGACCCTCTATCCCGATCGGTTCGTATAGGACTATGCCTGCCGCCTGCGTATACTGCAGATATATGAGTTAGGAGTATCCATGGCGGAATTTGAAGTTGAGCGTGTTGGAGGAGAGCTCAAACGTTTTGGCGTTGAGGGCGCTGAGGTGCCGTTTGAAGTCGTTTCTCCCTATGAGCCTGCAGGTTCTCAGCCTAAGGCCATTGAGTCGCTTGTGCAGGGTGTGAGGGACGGAGATCGCTATCAGGTTTTGCTGGGCGTGACTGGTTCGGGCAAGACCTTCACGATGGCTAAGACTATTGAGGCCCTGGGGAAGCCGACGCTGGTCATGGCTCCCAATAAAACGCTCGCCGCTCAGCTTGCGAGCGAGCTCAAAGAGTTCTTTCCCAACAACGCTGTGGTCTACTTTGTCTCGTACTACGACTACTATCAGCCCGAGGCGTATGTGCCGCAAAGCGATACATATATCGAGAAAGACTCCTCGATTAACGAAGAGGTCGAGATGCTGCGACATCAGGCGACCGCATCGCTGCTCTCTCGACGCGATGTGATCGTTGTCGCATCGGTCTCGTGTATCTATGGCATTGGCTCTCCTGAGGACTATGCGGGTCTGGCTCCAAACGTCGACAAGAAGGTGCCGCTCGAGCGTGATGACTTTATCCATGCACTTATTGACATTCAATATGATCGCAATGACTATGACCTGGCACGCGGCACGTTCCGCGTGCGCGGCGATGTTGTCGACGTGTATCCGCCTTATGCCGAGCATCCGTTGCGGTTTGAGTTCTTTGGCGACGAGGTTGAGCTTATTGCCGAGATCGATGAGGTTACCGGTGAGATGCTTCGTGAGTACGAGGCCATCCCCGTATGGCCGGCATCGCACTACGTGACCGAGAAGCCGAAGGTCAAGGCGGCTCTGAAATCAATCAGTGAAGAGTGCGAGAAGCGTGTGGCCGAGCTCAAGGCGACCGACAAGTTGCTCGAGGCACAGCGTCTGCAGCAGCGCACCGACTATGATCTCGAGATGCTCGAGACCATGGGTTTTTGTAACGGTATCGAGAACTACTCGCGTCATCTGGACGGTCGAAAACCGGGCGAGCCGCCGTTTACCCTGATCGATTACTTCCCTAAGGACATGCTCTGCATCATCGATGAGAGCCATGTGACGGTGCCGCAGATTCGCGGCATGCACGAAGGTGACCGCTCGCGTAAGGTGACGCTGGTGGAGCATGGTTTTCGCCTTCCTTCGGCACTCGATAACCGCCCGCTTCGTTTCGATGAGTTTGAGGCAAGGATACCCCAGTTTATCTATGTTTCGGCCACACCGGGCGACTACGAGCTGCGGGTGAGCCAAAACGACGTTGAGCAGATTATTCGTCCAACCGGTCTGCTCGACCCCAAGATCGATGTGCGTCCGGTTCGTGGGCAGATTGACGATCTTGAGGACGAGATTCGCGAGCGCGTTGCCCGCAAGGAGCGCGTGCTGGTGACCACGCTCACCAAGCGCATGGCCGAGGACCTGACCGACCATCTGCTTGATGCCGGCATTAAGGTCAATTACATGCACTCCGATACAGCGACGATGGACCGTGTCGAGATCCTGCGAACGCTGCGCGAGGGCAAGATCGATGTTCTCGTTGGCATCAACCTGCTTCGCGAGGGCCTAGACCTTCCCGAGGTCTCACTGGTGGCAATTCTCGATGCCGATAAGGAAGGCTTCTTGCGCAACCGCCGTTCGCTGATTCAGACGATTGGCCGCGCGGCCCGTAACGCCGATGGCGAAGTCATCATGTATGCGGACGTTGTGACCGATTCGATGAAAGAGGCCATCGAGGAGACGCAGCGCCGTCGTGAGATTCAGATGGCATATAACGAAGAGCATGGCATTGTGCCCAAGACGGTGCGCAAGGCCATCAACGACATCTCAAGTTTTATTGCCGAGGCCGAAAAAACCGTGGGTTCCAAGGGGCGCTCGAAGGGCGACTCTCTTGGACATGGCGCATTCTATACGCCCGATGAGTCGGGCGAGGGTGGCGTGCTGGAAACGGTGGCGCCCGAGCAGACACTTGCGGAGCAGTTGGAAGAACTGCCGCATGACGAGCTTGTGCGGATCGTCGAAACCATGGAAGAGGATATGCGTAACGCTTCTGCCGCCATGGACTTTGAGGAGGCGGCGCGCCTGCGCGATGCCGTCGTTCAGATTCGGGCGATGCTCGAGGGTGCGTCTGAGGACGAGACGATCGAGCGCTTACGTTCGCAGGCCCGCAAGGGTTCCACGTTCGCATCGGGCAGAAAACGCCAGGGTGCACGGTTTAAGAAATAGTGAACAGGCCCCGAGTTCCCTGTGGAGCTTGGGGCCTGTGTCTTTTGCGCGCTGGAATTCGTGCGTTAGAGGTCTGCGATCAGGGCTTCGGCACAACGGATACCGTCGGTGGCTGCGCTCATGATGCCGCCGGCATATCCAGCTCCCTCACCACAAGGGTAGAGGCCCGGGGTCGACACGGCATGGCACGTTCGGTCTCGGGTGACAGTGACCGGTGAGCTCGAACGAGTCTCCACGCCGGTAAGAATGGCATCGGGGCGGTCGTAGCCGCGTAGCTTTTTTCCGAGTAGGGGAAGTCCCAGGCGGAGCGACTCGACGATATGCTGCGGCAGGGCTTCGTCAATTGCCGTCCAGGTCACACCGAGCGGATAGGTGGGCTTTACCTTTCCGGGCGCCTTGCTGGCGCGTCCTGCGAGGAAATCTCCGACGAGTTGTGCCGGTGCGTTCCAGTTGGAACCGCCCAGGCGATAGGCGGCCGCCTCGCAGGCACGCTGGAGCTCGACGCCGGCGAGCGGGTCATCGTTAGGAAGGTCCTCAGGCGTGACGTTAACGAGTAGGGCGGCATTTGCATTGCGTCCGTCGCGGGCATTGAGACTGGCGCCGTTGACGCACAGGTGGCCCTGCTCGGAAGAGGCGGCGACAACCTGCCCGCCGGGGCACATGCAAAACGAGAACACGCTGCGGCCGTTGGGAAGATGGGCGACGAGCTTGTAAGGGGCTGCTCCGAGGGCAGGATGTCCCGCCGAGGCTCCGTATTGGACTCGGTCGATGTCGCGCTGCGGATGCTCGATGCGAACGCCTATGGCAAAGGTCTTTTGTGCGAGGGCCACGTTGTGGCCCTTAAGGAGCTCAAAAATATCGCGAGCAGAATGCCCGCAGGCGAGGATGAGGTGCTTTGTCTCGATTGGCTCGCAAGCGGCGTCTTGGGACGATTGGACATCAATACCGGTGATGGCGCCAGACGCGTCGATGCGAATGTCGACGAGCTTCGTTCGATAGCGGACGACACCTCCGAGCTGCTCGATGCGCTGGGATATAGCGGTGACGACCGTGGGAAGGATGTCGGAGCCAATGTGCGGCTTGGCATCCCACAGAATATCGCGGGGCGCGCCCGCCTCGACGAAGGTTTCGAGGATAAGGCGATGGGCGGGATTTTTGGTTCCCGTATTGAGTTTGCCGTCCGAGAAGGTTCCCGCGCCGCCCAGGCCAAACTGGATATTGCTCTCGGGGTCGAGGATGCGCTCCTTTAGAAAGAGGTCGATCGCCTGCGAGCGGCGAAATGCCGGGTCGCCGCGCTCGATGAGCAAGGGCTTAAGACCTGCTTCGGCGAGCGTAAGCGCAGCGAAAAGGCCGGCGCATCCGGCGCCGACAACGACAGGGCGTTCTTGAGGCGCGTCGGAGGCGGGGGAGGGGAATGAAGGCTCATCGTCTTCTATCGCGCGTACGCGCGAGCGGTCACGCTCGGCAACGCTGTCGACCGCTTCTCGCTCGAGGTGGGGACTAGTCAGCTCAACACGAAAGCTCAGGATAAAATGGACGTCTCGTTTTTTGCGAGCGTCGATTGACTTGCGGCGGAGCTCGATGGACTTGATCTCGGAGTCCTTGCAACGTAGGACGCGCTTGGCGACTCGCTTGCCAACAATGAGACAGGCATTTTCATCGCCGGCTTCATCGAGCGACGCGTTGACTTGGGTGATTTCGATCATCGAGGTCTCCTTAGAGGCAAGAAAGAGGCCGTCCGGTATCCCAGACGGCCCGAATGTGTTTTTGATTATAGACTGCGCGGCTACAGGCTGCTTGCAGCGCGAATGCCCGAGAGCCAGGCCCACGCAAGGTTAAAGCCTCCGCAATCGGCGTCGATGTCGAGCGCTTCGCCGCAGACGTAAAGCGGGGCGTCGACAACGCTGCGCGCGCGTAGACTGGGTGTTGAGATGCTCTCGACAGATACGCCACCACGCGTGACCTGCGCCGAGCGCTCATCGGTCGTCCCCTCGGCAAACAGCTTAAAGTGCTTGAGGATCGAGACCAGATGGATGACATCGTTGGAGCCTGGATGGCACTGCTCGAACGCTGTGCAGACGACGCGGGAGAGTTGCGGGGCGAGCATGCCGTCGAGCCAACGGGGATCGCGGGGTGAAAAGTCACCGAACAGCTCAACGCGCCGGTTGAGCATATCGAGCAACTCGTCTTTGGAGAGGTCGGGGAAAACGTCGAGCAGGATCGTATCGCCGTGCTGGATACGACGAGAGAGGTTGAAGACAGCGACACCCGAGATACCGAAGGTTCGAAACAGCACTTCACCGTCTTCGTGCCAGAGCTCATTATGATTGCGGGCGAGCGTCAAGCAGGCGCGGACGCGCAGGCCATCCAACGTCTTGAGTGCCGCTCGATCGCCAACGACCGTTGCCGATACGGGGCAGAGGATGGGGCGCAGCGAAGTGAGGGGAAGGCGAAACGTATCGGCGATACCGGTGGGGTTGCCGCCCGTAGCGATAATTACGGTATGTGCCTGCAGGGCCTCGTTCTTGCGAGGGACATCGGCGAGCGCCTTCCGAAGCGAGCGGAGCTCCGATTTTCGGTCGTCGTGCTTTTTTGCCTTGAGCGCCCGCGCTGGACGGTCTATTTGGAGTGCCCAGCCTTCGGAAGCTTTGTGCGCCGTGGCAACGTTGGCTCCGCAGATTAAGGTGATACCTAGGCGGTCGCAAACGTTGAGAAGCGCGTCGCGCACCGATTCGGCGCGAAGGGAGCGCGGGTACAGCCGGCCTTCCTCGGAGGTTGTCATGATGCCCAGCGAGGAGAAGAAACCCATAAGCTCTTGTTCGGGCTGGGGGCCCATGACGGATTCGACGAATGCGGGGTGGTTATACCGCTGAGGATCAATCGATTCGTTGGAGAGGTTGCAACGGCCGTTACCGGTCGCAAGGAGCTTGAGGCCGCAGGCGACATCGCGCTCAACGATGCAGACGCTTTTGCCAGCGCGTGCGGCCGTAATGGCGGCGGCGAGGCCTGAAGCCCCGCCGCCGATTACCAAGACG
Source organism: Collinsella aerofaciens (assembly GCF_902364355.1). Classification (GTDB taxonomy): domain Bacteria; phylum Actinomycetota; class Coriobacteriia; order Coriobacteriales; family Coriobacteriaceae; genus Collinsella; species Collinsella aerofaciens_AF. The sequence goes on along the minus strand of NZ_CABJDK010000006.1, from coordinate 135,818 downwards.
TCATAGAGGGCGCTCGCGTTCACTTAGGCCTCGTCGGTCTCGTGCGGGGTAATAGCCTCGACGGCAGAGACTGCCTTGGGCAACATGCCATCGGGCAGCGCGGTCTCGACCTCGCCCTTATCGCAGGCCTCGGCGAGTGCCGGATTAATGGGAAGCTGGCCCAAGATGTCGAGGTTATAGCGCTCTGCGACCTCGGGGAGCTTGCTCTTGCCAAAGACCTCGATCTTCTTGCCGCAGTCAGGGCACTCAATATAGCTCATGTTCTCGACAATGCCCAGAATGGGGACGTTCATCTTCTCGGCCATGTTGACCGCCTTGGCGACGATCATCGAGACCAGATCCTGCGGGCTCGTGACAATGACGATGCCGTCGACCGGCAGCGACTGGAAGACGGTGAGCGCGACGTCGCCTGTTCCCGGAGGCATGTCGACCAGTAGGTAGTCGATGGGGCCCCACGAGGTCTCGCTCCAGAACTGCCTAATGGCGCCTGCGATGACCGGACCGCGCCAAAGGACGGGGTCGGTCTCGTTTTGGAGCAGCAGGTTGGAGCTCATGACCTTGACGCCGTGCTCGGAGATTTCGGGCAGCATAAGGTTGCCAAGGGCATGGACGTGGCGTCCACTCATACCGAACATCTTGGGGATAGAGGGACCGGTGATGTCGGCATCGAGGACGCCGACCTTGTGGCCGTGACGGGCAAGCTCGGTGGCGATGGCACCGGTGACAAATGACTTGCCGACACCGCCCTTGCCGGAAAGCACGGCGATGACGCGCTTGACCTCGGACAGCGTGTTCTCCTCAAATTGCGACGGCGACGTTTGTCCGCCGGCGGCCTGTGCGTGTTCGCAACCCATGTATGACTCCTTTGTATATGCTGGGGCCGGGGCCCCGCGATGTGACACGAGCGTCATTGTACCCTCGTTTGCGAGCGGGAGTCATTTGCGATGCGTTTGGGCCGAGCGTGCTTGCAATACGATGGGCCCAAGCGAATGGGCGGGCTTACTGAACTTTGCTGGCGAACTCGAGGTATTGCATGCGCTGCAGCTTGTCGATCGTCGAGGCGTAGGGGCTGTCTTCCGATTCCAAGTCGTAGCGCAGCCCGTCGGCACCGAGATAGCCGGCGACATTGATGGTGGGCACATCTGACCTTGTCGCAAGCAGGGCCTTTTGGTAATTGGTGAGCGGGGCGCCGATCTTATTAAGGGTAATGGCTGCAATCTCGTTTGCCCCGACGGTGTCGTAGACGTTGAGCTCGGTATTGCCGGCGATCTCATAGTTAGCCCAGACGAGATATGTCGACTGATAGATACGGAAAGCGTGGCTTGCCGTATCTTCCTGAGGGTACAGCTCGTCGTTGAGAGTCGTTGCGGCGCTCGGCTGATGGTCGCCAAAAAAGACAAGAACAACCGGTCTGCCGATGTTGCGGAGCTCGTTGATAAAGTACTCGAGGTCCCGGTCGGATGCGTTGATGCAGGTGAGATAGGTGTTGAGCGCGCTGTTGGCGCCTTCGCTGGCTCCCTCGACCCAATAGTTTGTCAGCTCTTCGGCGGGAACGGTGCCATAGTCGTAGCCGCCGTGATTTTGCATCGTGACGTCAAAGATGAACTGCGGCGCTTCGTCGGTTCTAAGCAGGTCGAGTATCTTGTCGTAGGTGGCGTAGTCGCATACGCCGGCATGGTAATAGGGCGCACCTTCGAAATCGCCGATTGAAAGAAAGTCTCCAAAGCCCAGCTGCTGATAGATTTTATCTCGATGGTAGTTGACGGGGTTTTGCGGGTGCATAGCGGTAGTGGTATACCCAAGCTCTTTAAGGTCCTTTGCCAGGCTGTTTACGCCATTCATCTGATACAGCTGATAGGGGATCTTGCCTAATCCGACAAAGGCCGTTGTCGCTCCGGTCAAAAATTCGAATTCGGAGTTCGCCGTTCCGCCACCGGCGACCGAAGCGAGCATGGTGCCGCGAACAAGTGTGTCGGGAAGCGAGTTGTAGAATGCGGGGCCGGTGTACCCGGCCGCCTGGAGCTGCTCAAAGCACGAAAGGTCGCTAAAACTCTCATTCATGATGGCAACAATCGTCGGCTTGATTTCATTGAACTGGGCAACGGCCGCCGCGCGCTGCTCGCTCGAGCCATATGTGCTGTCGTAGGCGGCGGCGAGCTCCTGCTCGATGCTCTGCGCCTCATCGGGCGTATAGTCTTCGGGCTTCTCAATGGGCAACTCGTTGACCATTTCGGTGAACGAAGTGATAAAACCCTGAGACGCATACGTGGTGATGGGCTGCCAACGGTCAAATCCAAAATCCAGCGCCTGCTCCAAGTCGATGTTGGAAAAGCCTGAGAGCCCCACAACGGTCACTAGCAGAAAAGCACAGAGGTTAGTGGCGATAGCGGGGAAGACATGGGTGGGCGTACGGAGCTTTCGCGGTCGGATGAGCGAAAGAAGCCCCAGGGAAATCTCCAGCAGGGCGAGAGAGGTTACGATTCCGGCGGTAAAGGTAAACTCGTATCCCTCGCTCACTTCCATTGCGGTGCCAAGGGCCAAGATATCGCTTGGCAGGATGGCTTCGCCTTTAAACGTTATGACGAAGTGCTCGGCAATGCCAAGGATGCAGCAGACGACGGGCACGAGAGCCATGACGCCTCCATGACGCTGTCCCAGCAAATAAAGGGAGAGCAGAACCGTCGCGAGCAGCCCGACGGAAAACCCGAATGAGTTGGCGGGAATGCGATAGAACGTTTCGTTGCAGGCAATTTCGAGTGAAACGAACGAGAGCGCTGAAACAGCGGCGATGACAAGGATGTCACGGCAAATACAGGCAACCGTTCCCGTCGCAAGGTCGGTTTGGTCGATAAGTCCCGAAACCAAGGGCTCGACAAGAAGCATGACGGCGGCAGCACCGAGCGCCGAATAAGAAAGGACCCATAGGGAGCTGCCCTCATTTACGAGCAATTGATTCGTAACCCATGCAGCTACCACGCCGAGCGGGATGAGGAGCGTCGCGCACCAAAAGACGCGGGCAATGGGTGGCTTTTCGTTGCGTTTGATTGAAAAATACACGCGCACGACGACGGCGGCCACGATAAGGACGGCGATGAATATGGGCAGATTGGCCATGTCGCTCGAAGTGATTTCAAGGGGGATATCTTCGGTCATGGACGTTCCTCTGGTACAACAAATTAAGTTCAGTATTAGATTACTGTAACCTTTCCACGGCATTTCGAGAAACAAAGCGCCCGATACGCAAAGCTAAAGGTCTGCGAATCTTGTATTACGAACATCTGTGCGCGTCGAGTGCGCTAAACTCATCGGCAGTATGATTCGATGCAATAGGAGGCAAGGAGCTTCCATGTCTGATTCTTCTATCGTTATTCGCGGCGCCCGTGAGCACAACCTCCGTGATATCGATGTTTCCATTCCGCGTGACCAACTCGTGGTCATTACCGGTCTTTCTGGCTCGGGCAAGAGTTCGCTGGCATTTGACACTATCTATGCCGAGGGCCAGCGTCGATACGTCGAGAGTCTTTCGAGCTATGCGCGCCAGTTCTTGGGACAGATGGACAAACCCGACTTGGATTCAATCGACGGCCTTTCGCCGGCGGTGTCGATCGACCAAAAGACGACGTCTAAAAACCCTCGCTCGACGGTTGGCACCGTAACCGAGATTTATGACTATCTGCGCCTGCTGTTCGCCCGTGTGGGCACCCCGCACTGTCCCGAATGCGGCCGTGTCATTGAGCGCCAGACGACCGACCAGGTTGCCGACAAGGTCTTGACGGCGGGGGAGGGCCGCCGCGCGTTTGTGCTGGCACCGGTGGTGCGCGGGCGAAAAGGCGAGTACACCAAACTGTTTGAGGATCTTCGCGCCGAGGGCTTTAGCCGCGTGCGTGTCGACGGTGAAGTGCGCTCGCTCGACGATCAGATCGATCTGGACAAGAAGTTCAAGCACGATATCGAGGTCGTGGTCGACCGCATCGTGATCCGTGAGAACTCTCTGGGCCGTATCGCCGAGTCTGTTGAGCAGGCGACCGCGCTGGCGCACGGCAATGTGAACGTATACTTGCTGCCCGACCGCGACGCTCCCGAGGGGACCGAAGGCGAGTTGCTGGAGTATTCGCTGGCGTTAGCGTGCCCGGAGCATGGGCACTCCATCGATGACCTGCAGCCGCGTGATTTCTCGTTCAACGCGCCCTATGGCGCGTGCCCAGAGTGCGATGGCCTGGGCTTTAAGAAGACGGTCGATGCCGAGGCCCTAATCGAAGACCCCTCGAAGTCGATCGCCGACGGGGTCTTTGGCAGCCTGTTTGGCAACTCTAACTACTATCCGCAGATTTTCGCTGCGGTCTGCAAACACTTTAAGGTGAGCGTCGATACGCCGTGGGAGGATCTGCCTCCGCGGGTGCGTCGCGCGTTTTTAGACGGCATGGGCGACCAGAAGATTTCGGTCGACTATCAAAAGCTCGATGGGCGCCGCAGCCAGTGGGACACCAAGTTCTCGGGCGTGCGCAATATCCTGTACGAGCGCTATACCGAGACGACGAATGAGAACACCAAGGCGCGCTTGGAGAAGTACATCCGCGAGGAGCCGTGCTCGAGCTGCCACGGCGCTCGTTTGCGCCCCGAGATGCTCGCCGTCACCGTGGGCGGCAAGTCCATTTACGAGGTCTGCTGCCTATCGTGCCGTGAGTCGCTCGAGTTTTTTGAGGGCCTGGAACTCACCGAGCGCCAACAGTTTATCGGCGGGCGCATCGTCAAGGAAATCCTGGAGCGCCTGCGCTTTCTGGTCGATGTCGGACTCGACTATCTGACCCTCGATCGTGCCTCGGCGACGCTTTCCGGAGGCGAGGCCCAGCGCATTCGCCTGGCAACGCAGATCGGCGCCGGCCTCATGGGTGTCCTGTACATTTTGGACGAGCCATCGATTGGCCTCCATCAGCGCGATAACGAGCGCCTGATCAAGACGCTTGAGCGCCTACGCGATATCGGCAATACCGTCATCGTCGTCGAGCATGATGAGGATACGATTCGTGCTGCCGACTATGTGATCGACATGGGCCCCGGCGCGGGCGTGAACGGCGGACACGTAGTCGCGGCGGGAACGCCTGCCGATATCATGGCGTGTCCCGAGTCGATGACGGGCGCTTATCTGACCGGCAAACGAATGATCCGGGTTCCCGATGAACGCCGCAAGCCCGGTCGCGGCTGCCTTAAGATCACGGGCGCCCGCGCCAACAACCTCAAAAACGTTACCGCCAAGATCGAGTTTGGTACGCTTACGGTCGTTACCGGCGTGTCGGGATCGGGTAAGAGCTCCCTGGTTACCGACACTATCGCACCTGCCCTTACGAATGCCATTCACCGTTCGACGCGCCCTGTGGGTCCGTATAAGAAAATCGAGGGCATCGAGTGTATCGATAAAGTTATCGATATCGACCAGTCGCCGATTGGCCGCACGCCGCGTTCCAACCCTGCTACGTACATTGGCCTGTGGGATGATCTTCGCGCGCTGTTTGCGAGTACGCCGGAGTCGAAGGCGCGCGGCTACTCGCCGGGACGTTTCTCCTTTAACGTGAGCGGCGGTCGCTGCGAAGCATGCAAGGGCGACGGACAAATTAAGATCGAGATGCACTTCCTTCCCGATATCTATGTCCCCTGTGAGGTCTGCGGCGGCAAACGCTATAACCGCGAGACGCTTGAGGTCACCTACCGTGGTAAGACTATCTCGGACGTGCTCGACATGAGCGTCACCGAGGCACTGGCCTTCTTTGGGAATATCCCGCAGATTAAGCGCAAGCTCCAGACGCTGTACGATGTAGGCTTGGGCTACGTGAGCCTGGGCCAGCCCGCTACGACGCTCTCGGGCGGCGAGGCGCAGCGTGTGAAGCTCGCCAAGGAGCTTCATCGACGCCAGACGGGCAAGACGTTCTATATTTTGGATGAGCCGACGACCGGCCTTCATTTTGAGGACGTCCGCCAGCTGCTCGATGTGCTGCAGCGCTTGGTCGATGCGGGCAACACGGTGCTGGTGATTGAACACAACCTTGATGTCATCAAGGTTGCCGACCGCCTGATCGATATGGGCCCCGAGGGCGGTAACGGCGGCGGAACCGTCGTGGTTTCGGGCACACCGGAGCAGGTTGCGGACTGTCCGCAGAGTTATACGGGCAAGTTTTTGGCGCCGTTGCTCAGGCGTGACCGGGAGCGTCAGGCTCAACTTGATGCTCAATAAATAGGCGATTCAGTTTATGGGCGCCATCGACTCCTTGTGATTCGATGGCGCTTGCTGTGTCGAAGTGACGTATGCAGCTGAATTGGACATATACTTAATCCTTGCGTCCGAATGCGAGGGAAAGGATATGCCATGGCAAAGGCTGTAAAGACGCCAAAAACCAATGCGATGCGCGAGCTGGAAAGCGCCGGCATTTCCTATGTTCTACATACGTACGAAGACGATGGTGATGAGTCGGCGGGCCTGGGGGTCGCGATTTCGGAGCAGCTTGGCGAGGAGCCCGGACAAGGATTTAAGACCTTGGTCTGCGTGACGCCGTCCAACGACCACGTCGTGTGCTGCATCCCTGTTGCCGACGAGCTCGATCTAAAGTCCGCCGCGCGTGCCGCGGGGGAGAAGTCCTTGGCCATGATGCATGTGAAGGATTTGCTTGCGGCGACTGGCTACGTTCGCGGCGGCTGCAGTCCGGTCGGTATGAAAAAACGCTACCGGACGCTCATTGATGAGACATGTGTCCTTTGGGATACCATTTTTATTTCGGGAGGCAAGCGTGGTTATCAGCTTGAGCTTGCGCCCGATGATTTAATTGCATTTTGCGGGGCGACGGTCGCCCCGATTACGAGAGAGGACTGAGCGATGCCGCAGGAAGAATTGAAGTGCGGAGCTCATTTTGCAAAAGAATCTGCGCCTCAGACACCCTCATCCGAAGCTTCTTCGTCGCGAGACGACACTGACGACATGGGCTCGTCGGACTACTCCACGGTTGGTCGTTCCGCCGGGCTTATGACCATCCTGACCATCGTGTCTCGCGTCACCGGTTTTATCCGCACGTGGGCAATGGCGGCCGCTATCGGCATGTCGCTGCTCTCGTCTTCCTATCAGGTCGCCAACAACCTGCCCAATATGCTCTACGAACTCGTGATGGGCGGCATGCTCGTGACGGCGTTTTTGCCCGTGTACATGGGCGTGAGGCGTGAGCAGGGTCGCGAGGCCTCTAACGAGTACGTGGGCAACCTGCTCGGTATTCTGCTATTGGTGCTGGGTGGCATTTCGTTGCTGGGGACCGTGTTCGCCCCGGGCTTTATCTGGACGCAATCGTTCCTTTCGGGTGACGGCGGCAGCATGGATACCGCTGCGTTCATGTTCCGTTTCTTTGCCATCCAGATTCTGTTTTATGGTTTGGGCTCGGTGTTTTCGGGCGTCCTCAACGCACACCGCGACTACTTCTGGTCGACGTTTGCCCCGGTCCTCAACAATGTGATCGTCATTGCGAGCTTTATGGGCTTTGCGCCCGTGTCCGCACAGTTTGGCGAACGTGCCGGCATCATCTTGATTGCGGCCGGTACGACCCTCGGTGTCTTTGTTCAGATGGCATGTCAGATCCCCGCGCTTGGCAAGCACGGCGTGCATCCCCATATCCATATCGACTTTAAGGACCCCGCACTGCGCCAGACGATTGCGCTCGGTATCCCGACGCTGCTCGCCACGGTGTGCATGTTTGTCTCGACTTCTATCACCAACGCTGCTGCGTTGGTGGTCCAGCCCGAGACTGGTCCTTCCGTCATCGCCTATGCGCGCCTGTGGTACACGCTGCCCTACGCGCTGATTGCCGCCTCGCTTTCGACGGCGCTCTATACCGAGCTCTCTCACGACGCACAGGAGAAGGATTACGACAGCGTCCGCACGGGCATTTCGCGTGGCGTCGCCCAGATGCTGTTCTTCCTGATTCCATTCGCGCTGTACCTGATTGTCTTCGCGCGTCCGCTCAACATGATCTACTGCGCTGGCAAGTTCGATGAGTCCGGTGTGGCGCTGGTGTCGGAGTTCCTTATCTACCTGGCACTTTCCCTGCCGCTCTACGGCGTGGTCGTGCTGATGCAGAAGAGCTTCTCTGCCTTGCTCGACATGAAGCCCTATAGCCGCTATTGTCTGTATTCCGCCATCGGCCAGGCCGGCTCGGTTCTGCTGTTTGGCGTTGTGCTGGGCTTCGGTATGCCGGCAATCGCGCTTTCGTATGTCGTCGACTACGTGATCTTGGTCGGTTGCTCGCTGTGGTGGCTGCGTCGTCGTCTGCGTGGTCTTCAGGTTAAATCTATCCTGCATGGCGGTTTCTTTGGCCTTTTGCTCGGTGGCCTGGGTGCTGCCGCAGGCGCCGGCGTCATGTGGGCGCTTGAGCACTTTGTCGGGGCACTTGGCGGCTCGATTCTGATTACTCTTGGCTACGTTTGCGTTGCGGGTGTCGTCTCGCTTGCTGTTACCTTTGGCCTTGCCGTCGTCCTTAAGATGCCCGAGGTCTCGGCGCTGATTCGTCGCAAGTAGGTGCGCGTGGCCGGTCACGACAACATTCCAACGCTTGCCGAGCAGGTTTCGCGCGTTCCCACGCAGCCCGGCTGCTACCTTTGGAAAGACGCCAAGGGCGATGTCATCTACGTGGGCAAGGCGAAAAACCTGCGCGCCCGTATGCGTCAGTACGTGACGCTGCAGGACGAGCGCCAGAAGATCCCGCTGATGATGCAGCTGGTGGCGAGCTTTGACTATATCGTGGTGGAGACCGAGCACGAGGCGTTGGTGCTCGAGCGCAATTTGATTGGTCAGTACCATCCGTACTTTAACGTCGACCTCAAGGATGACAAGAGCTACCCCTTTATCGCCATTACAAAGGGCGACCTGTATCCCGCTATCAAATACACGCGTGAGCGTCATAAGCCGGGAACGCGCTATTTTGGACCTTATACCGATAGCCGCGCGGCACGTGAGACGATAGATACGCTGCGCAAGGTTATCCCCATCTGCTCCGCATCCTGTGCGGAGTGGCGTCGTTGTCGCCGTATCGTCGAGTCCCACAAGGGCGAGGAAGACATCGTCAATATGGTTTGCGCGCAAAACGGGCGCCCCTGCTTTGACTACCATGTCGGGCGCGGCCCGGGTGCGTGTGTCGGCGCGATTTCCCCGGCAGACTATGCCAAGAACGTCAAGCGTGTCGAGCGCTTTTTGTCGGGCCATCGCAAGGATGTCGTCGATGAGCTGACCTCCGAGATGACGGATGCCGCTGAGGCGCTCGACTTTGAGCGCGCGGCACGCGTCAAACGTCGTTTGGAGGTCATCAGGGGTCTGGACGATCGTCAGCAAGTCGTTTTTCCCTCCAGTGTCGATATAGATGTCATCGGTTTCTATCGCGAGGAGACCATCTCCGCCGCTTGCGTCTTCGTCGTTCGCGAGGGCCGAACAGTTCGCACCTGCGAGTTCATTCTCGACAAGGGTCTTGATGTTGACGAGGAAGAGCTCCAGTCGGGCTTTCTTAAGCGCTATTACGACGAGACGGCTGATATTCCAGCTGAGGTCAACCTTTCCGTCGAGCTTGAGGATGTGGAAGCGCTGGGGGAGTGGCTTGCGGGCAAGCGTGAGCGTTCCTGCCATCTCCATAGGCCGCAGCGTGGCGAAAAGCACCGTCTGCTCGATATGGCATCCAAAAATGCGCGCCATGCCCTCATGCGCTACATGATGCGAACGGGGTACGCTGACGACCGCACCAATCAAGCGCTCCTGGAGCTCGAAAGTGCGTTGGCGCTGCCATCGCCGCCGTTGCGTATCGAGTGCTTCGATATCTCTACACTGCATGGCACCTTTACGGTCGCCTCGATGGTGGTGTTTACCAACGGGCGCGCCGACAAGAGTCAGTATCGTCGTTTTAAAATTCAGGCCGAATTGGACGAGGCAAACGACTTCGTGTCGATGTCCGAGGTTTTGGGACGACGTTATGCTCCCGAGCGCATGGCCGACGAGCGCTTTGGCTCGCGCCCCGATTTGCTCGTTGTCGATGGCGGTAAGCCGCAATTGACCGCTGCGATCAAGCAACTTGAGGCTCTTGGGCTCGATATACCAGTTTGTGGCTTGGCAAAGGCCGATGAGGAGGTTTTCGTGCCTTGGGACGAGACTCCCGTCGTGCTGCCGACCGGGTCCGCGTCGCTCTATCTAATTAAACAGGTGCGCGATGAATCGCACCGTTTTGCCATCACGTTCCATCGCGAATTGCGCGATAAAGCCATGACGGTTTCGGTACTCGATGACGTTCCAGGCGTGGGACCCACCAGAAAACGTGCCCTTATGCGCCATTTTGGCTCGATGAAGCGTTTGCGCGCGGCGAGCGAGCAAGAGATCGCGGAAGTTCGAGGCATTCCTGCCGATGTCGCCAAAGCGGTTCACGAGGCGCTCGTTGCATGGAATGCCGAGCGCGCCGAGGCGGCGGCAAAGCAATCCGAAAACTAAACACGCCTCTAAACAACTGATATACATGATTGCGTGATTTTCAATCATTTATTTCACGGCGATTACCAGCCGATTTCGGGTTTAATTAACGCTAAAACGTTTGACTAGCCATGGTGAACAACCCTGCTATCCTGCGGGTTGACGAAGACTGATATCTCACCTCGTCGATACATACTGTCTGGCGAATCGTTTGTCAATGAATTCGGTGAACGGTAGCAAATACCGTTCAAGCGTATGTATGTATCGGTCGCCGAGCGCGGCACCTCAGTTGGGTTCGTCGGTAGGTAAGGTATATATCGTCCGCAAGTTGCGCGGGGGCACGTCTAGGCGCTCCCGGGTAAGATTCTCTATTGATAGGAGAAGACATGGCCATCATCAACAAGGGTATGTCCAGGCGTTCGTTCCTCGGCCTCACCGGCAGCGTCGCTGCTGTCGCAGGGCTTGGTCTCACCGGCTGCGGTGGCAGCTCTAGCGACGAGGGTTCCGCTTCCGGTTCCACCGATTCCGCCAACCGTGGCGGCGGCGTGATCACCGCTGGTTCCGCTTACGCTCCGTCCAGCTTCGATCCCGCCAGCACCGGCTCCGCTGTGGGCCTGGGTGCTAACTGGCACGTCGTCGAGGGCCTCTACGGCATCGATTACCACGACTACAGCACCTTCAAAGAGCTCGCCACCGACGATCCCAAGTCTGTGGACGACACCACTTTCGAGGTCACCATCCGCAAGGGCGCCAAGTTCTCCGATGGCACCGAGGTCACCGCTGACGATGTCGTTGCCTCCTACACCGCTTGCGCCGCTTCCGCTACCTATGCTCCGTTCTTCCAGCCCTTCGAGTCCATCGAGGCCAAGGACGCCAGCACCGTGACGGTCAAGACCAAGGTCCCCAACTTCTCCCTGCTCAAGGATCGTCTGGCCATCGTCCGCGTTACCCCGGCCACCCAGACCGAGGAGGATCGCGCCAAGCAGCCGATCGGCTCCGGCCCCTGGATGTACGACTCTATCTCCGATACCGAGATCACCCTGGTTCCCAACCCCGAGTACAACGGTGAGTATGCTGCTGAGGATAAGAAGATCCAGTACAGCATCCTGACCGACCCCACCGCTCGCGTTACCGCTCAGCAGGAGGGCTCCACGCTCGTTATGGAGCTCGTTACCGCTGACGCCGTCGACCAGCTCGAGAGCGCCGGCTGCAAGATCGATAACGTTCAGGGTTTCGGCACCCGCTTCATCATGTTCAACGTCGCCAAGGAGCCTTGGAACAACGTCAAGGTCCGTCAGGCTGTCATGTATGCGCTCGACACCGAGAAGATGGTCAGCAACACCTTCGCCGGCCTTGCCACCGCTGCCAGCTGCTACCTGCCCAAGAGCTTCACCAACTATCATGAGGCTTCCACGGTGTACAAGACCGACGCCAAGAAGGCTAAGAAGCTCATCGAGGAGTCTGGCATCACCCCGGGTGCCATCACCCTGCGCACCACCGACAACGAGCAGATTAAGGGCATGGCCGCCCAGGTCAAGAACGACCTCGACGCTCTCGGCTTCGATGTGACCATCCAGACCGATACCTCGCCGGCCACCTACGCTGCCATCGACGGCGGCGAGGCCTACGATATCCTCCTTGCCCCTGGCGATCCTTCCTGCTTCGGCGCCGACCCCGACCTGCTGCTCAACTGGTGGTACGGCGACAACGTCTGGATGCAGACCCGTTGCCCGTGGAAGGAGTCCGCTGAGTGGCAGAAGCTCCACAGTCTCATGGACGAGGCTCTTGCCGCCGAGGGCGACGAGCAGCAGAAGAAGTGGAACGAGTGCTTCGACATCATTGCCGACAACGCCGTTCTGTACCCCGTTGTCCACGTCAAGACCGTCTCCGCTTCCTGGGACGATCCGTCCACTGCGCCCAACGGCGAGGCCCTCGATGGCTTCAAGGGCATCGGCACGACGAGCATGTCCTTCAGGGGCGTTGCGACCGTCAAGGCGTAAGACTCGCTTGAGTCTGTATGCAGGATGTCGGTCGTTGGGACCGTATCCTCATAGTTGAAACAAAGACCCGGGCGACCTCGATGTCGCTCGGGTCTTGTAATGAGTATCCGTACTCATATACCAGTTGGTCCTACCGACAAAAGAAAGGGGAGAGAACGTGAACAACTTGCTACGTTTGATTGGAAGGCGTCTTGTGGCGCTGCCGATCATGGCATTGGGCGTCACCGTCCTGGTGTTCTTCCTTATGTCGTTCTCCAAGACCGACCCCGCCTACACGGCGTTGGGTGACGGTGCCTCGCCCGAGGCGGTTGCCGAGTACCATGAGAAGTATGGTCTGGACGACCCCTGGCCCGTGCGCTACGTGCGCTATATGGGCGATTTGATCCATGGCGACATGGGCACCTATGGTGCTGCTCGCAACTCCGTTGCCAAGCGCATCTCCACGGCCCTGCCCGTCACGATGCAGCTGACCTTCATCGGCCTTGCCATCGGTGCGGTCGTTTCGTTTTTGCTCGGCGTCATCGCGGCACTGTATCGCGACAAATGGCCGGACCAAGTGATCCGCGTCTTTTCCATCGCCGGCTTGGCAACCCCGTCGTTCTGGCTTGCCGTTCTGTTGATCCTGCTGTTCTCTTCCTACCTTAAGGTGCTCCCGGCATCGGGTGCTCTGCCTCACTTCACCACGAATCCGGCTGGTTATCTGGGCCGCATGATTATGCCCGCCATCGCCTTGGCATTTCCGCTGACGGGCCAGATGACTCGTATCGTGCGTACCGCCATGGTCGAGGAGCTCGACAAGGACTATGTCCGTATGGCTCGCGGTGCCGGCGTTCCCGAGAAGGTCGTCGTCGGTATCAACGTTCTTCGCAATGCGCTGATCACCCCGGTCACCACCCTCGGTCTTAAGATCGGTTACCTCATGGGCGGCGCCGTCGTCATCGAGGTTATCTTCAACCTCCCCGGCATGGGCACCGCGATTCTGCAGGGCGTTCAGGGCAACGAGGCGAACCTGGTTCAGGGCGTCGTTATCGTCGTTGCTCTTGCCTTCATCATCATCAACATCGTGGTTGACATGCTCTACCTGCTCATCAACCCGCGCATCAGGACGGTGTAGATTATGGTAAAGATTCGAGAGAAGCAAACCGAGCAGCTCGAGAAGGCTGCCTCCAAGGGGCTCAAGCTCGGTGGCTGGAAGAAGATGACGCTGTCTTCTAAGATTGCCGCCGTCGTGCTGGTGCTGGTCGCGCTGACTGCGATTCTGGCGCCCCTTCTTGCCCCCTATAGCCCGGTCGAGATCTTTACGGCTCGCCAGGCTCCCGGCAACGGATTTATCTTCGGTACCGACGATAAGGGTCGCGATATTCTGTCGCGTATGCTCTACGGTGGTCGTTACTCGCTGATTATCGGCTTTGGCGCCACTGCCATGGCTCTGGTCTGCGGCTCGGTCGTGGGCGCCCTTGCAGCGGTTTCGCGCAAGGCCGTCTCCGAGACGATCATGCGTATCTTGGACATCATCATGTCCATCCCGGGCATCGCCCTCGCGGCCGTCTTCGTCTCCATCCTGGGCAACTCCGTGCCGTCGATCATCTTCGCCATCGGCTTTATGTACACTCCGCAGATTGCCCGTATCGTGCGTGCCAACATCGTGTCCGAGTACGGCGAGGACTATGTCCGCGCGGTCATCGTTTCCGGCGCCAAGGCTCCGTGGATTTTGATCAAGCATGTTCTGCGTAACTGCATCGCCCCGATCATGGTCTTCACCGTTACCCTGGTCGCCGACGCCATCATCTTCGAGGCCTCGCTGACCTTCATCGGCGCTGGTATCCAGGAGCCCACCGCTACCTGGGGCAACATCCTCGCCGACGCCCGCGGCGGCGTGCTCGCCGGCCGTTGGTGGCAGGCGCTGTTCCCGGGCCTGGCCATCATGATCACCTGCCTGGCGCTCAACATCCTCTCCGAGGGCATTACCGACGCCATGGCCGCTGCTCCCTCCGCCGCCCTGGATCCGACCGATTCCTCCAAGCGTCGCGAGGCCGACCTGCTGGTCTCCGACCCCGTTCGCGCCTACAAGGAGCAGGCCCAGTCCCTCTCCGCTCGCCTTGGCGCCCTGCGCGATGTCGAGCTCAAGCGTGACGATCGCCATGTGCCCGACGAGTCTGTCGAACCGATTCTCTCGGTCCGTGACTTCTGCATTCAGTTTGAGCATCACGGCGATATCAACGTCGTCGACCATGTCAACTTTGACGTCCGTCCTGGTCAGACCATGGGCCTGGTGGGCGAGTCCGGTTGCGGTAAGTCCATCACCACGCTGGCCATCATGGGCCTGACCGACGATGACGAGCACCTTTCCGGCGAGGTCCTTTGGGAGGGCCGCGACCTGCTCAAGATGAGCAAGAAGGAGTGGTTCGGCCTGCGCGGTACCGATATCGCTATGGTCTATCAGGACGCCCTGTCCTCGCTCAACCCCTCCATGCTCATCTCTGCCCAGATGAAGCAGCTCACCAAGCGCGGCGGCACCCGCAGCGCCGAGGAACTCCTGGAGCTCGTGGGCCTCGACCCCAAGCGTACGCTCGAGAGCTACCCGCATGAGCTTTCCGGTGGCCAGCGTCAGCGTGTCCTGATCGCTATGGCCCTTACCCGCGACCCCAAGCTGGTCATCTGCGACGAGCCCACGACCGCTCTGGACGTTACCGTCCAGAAGCAGGTCATCAAGCTGCTCAACGACCTTCAGGCCAAGCTCGGCTTTGCCATGATCTTCGTCTCGCATGACTTGGCGTTGGTCGCCGAGGTCGCCCATAACATCACGGTTATGTACGCCGGTCAGGTTATCGAGCAGGCGCCCACCAAGGAGCTGCTCACTAACCCGATCCACGAGTACACCCGCGGTCTTCTGGGCTCCGTTCTGTCCATCGAGAGCGGTTCGGGCCGTCTGCACCAGGTGCCCGGCGCCGTTCCGAGCCCGCGCGATTTCCCCAAGGGCGATCGCTTCGCGCCCCGCTCGAGCCATCCGCGCATTGGCCTGGACACCCGTCCGGTCTTCAAGCGCGTGCCCGGCACCGAGCACTTCTATTCCGAGCTCCCCGACGAGGTGCTCAAGGCAAATGGTTTGACCCCTCACGCGGAGGTGATGTAGATGAGCGAGACCGCAGTCAACGGCGTCGAGCCGATCATCTTCCTTGATGACGTCCACGTCACCTTTAGGACCCGTACCGGCTCGATTCTGCACCCCAACCTGGTTCACGCCGTCCAGGGTGTAACGATTAAGCTCATGCCCGGTCAGACGATCGGCATCGTCGGCGAGTCCGGTTGCGGAAAGTCCACCACCGCTAACGTCATGTGCGGCCTGCAGGCCCCAACGAGCGGCAAGGTCTACTTTAAGGGCAAGGACGTTACTAAGCGTACCGCCGAGGACCGTCGTCACATGGGCCGTGTCATCTCGGTCGTGTTCCAGAATCCGGCTACGGCGCTCAATCCCCGCATGGTCGTTCGCGAGCAGCTGCTCGACCCCATGCGCGTCCACAACCTGGGTACCGAGGCCGAGCAGGAGAAGCGCGTCAAGGAGCTCCTGGAGCTCACCGGTCTGCCCAGCTCTGCCGCCGAGGTTCTTCCCGGCCAGCTTTCGGGCGGCCAGCGCCAGCGCGTCGCAATTGCCCGTGCCTTGTCGTTGAACCCCGATGCCATCATCGCCGACGAGCCCACCTCGGCTCTGGACGTTTCGGTCCGCGCGCAGATTCTGAACCTGCTGACCGACCTTAAGAAGGAGCTCGGCCTGGCCATGGTGTTCATCAGCCATGACATCCAGACGGTCCGCTATATCTCTGACGACATCATCGTTATGAATGGCGGCAAGATCGTCGAGCAGGGCGAGGCCAAGCAGGTCTTCCAGCACCCTCAGGACCCCTACACCAAGATGCTGCTCGGTGCTGCGCCGTCGCTGCTGCATCCCAAGCTCGGCGAGTAGCCTCGCTTTCCCTCCCGTGCGCCCGGTTCCCTTGCCGGGCGCACCTCCGTTGCGATTTCGAAAGGTTGGGTTCACGAGCCATGCCAAGTGCTCAGGAGCTACAACAGCAATTTGGTGGGTATCGGGGCGCCATGCCCCGTCCATCAGATTTCGATCTCTTTTGGAAGGACCGCATGGCCGAGGCCGACGCCGTCGGGCTTGACTATGCGATCGAGACGGCATCGGTCACCGATGCCGTGACCTGCCAGCTTTTCGACCTCTGGTATACCGGCATGTGTGGCGCTCGCCTGCATGCCAAGTACCTTAAACCCGTCTCGGACGAGCCCGTGCCATTGGTACTTCAGTCCCATGGGTATCCGGGTGCAAGCCGCAGCTGGTTTGAGCAGGCGTCGTTTGCGGGCATGGGCATGGCACTCATCGCCCTCGACTGCCCCGGCCAAGGAGGTCCCTCCGAGGACATTGGTGGATTTGAGGGCACAACGGTCGCGGGCCATATCGTCGCCGGTATCGACGGCGATCCGGCCAACCTCTACTATGTCCGCTTGCACCAAGATATTCGCATCCTGTGCCGCATCGTTCGCGAGCTCGAGGGCATCGATCTTGCCCGTGTGTTTGTGAACGGCGCGTCGCAGGGCGGCGGTTTGGGCATTGCGACCTGTGCACTTAACAGCGAGCTTATCAATCGCGCCGCCATCCTCTATCCCTTCCTGTCGGATTTCCGCCTAGTCTGGGATTTGGATGCCGACGACATTGCCTACGAGGGCCTGCGCTATTGGTCTCGCTGGTTTGACGAGGACTCGACTCGTATCGACGAAGCCTATGCCAAGCTGGCGTCCTTCGATTCCAAGAACTTTGCCCCTATGGTCAAATGCCCCGTGCTGTTTGGCACCGGCACAGCCGATATCGTCTGTCCGCCGGCGACGCAGTTTGCGGTCTACAACAACCTGGCCTGTGAGAAACGACACGAGTTCTTTGAGGGCTTCGGTCACGAGGAGATTCAGGACTTTGACGACATGATCATTCCGTTTTTCTGCGAGGGAGGGGAGGCTCATGTCTAAGTTCGAGAGCAATGTCGACGAGCTGATCGTCCCCGGGCTCGCGGGGATGCCTGGAACGGTTTCGTCAAGGCTCTCTGATTTCCGGGGTTGGCGCGGCGATGCTTCTGCGGATGTTTCCAAATTAGAGACAGCCGCCTCGGACTTTGAGGTTTGCGGCCTGACTGTTACGGCGATTGATTTCGTCAATCCGTGCGCGCGCTACTCCGAGGTTTCCTTTGAACTCGGCGGGTATGTCGTACACGGCCGTTTGATTGAGCCCTTAGGTCACGCCCGGGCATCCGAGCTTGTGCCGCTATGTCTGATGTTTCACGACATCGACCGACCCGTGCGGGGATGGCATCACATGACGAGGTTTGCGGCCATGGGATATGCCGTGCTTGCGCTGGACGATGAGGCGATTGGATCCAGCGAGCTGCAGCAGGGGATTGCCTCTCCTGCTTTTGTCAAGCGCG
The DNA here is from genome assembly GCF_902364355.1 of Collinsella aerofaciens. GTDB lineage: Bacteria > Actinomycetota > Coriobacteriia > Coriobacteriales > Coriobacteriaceae > Collinsella > Collinsella aerofaciens_AF. Next base: position 117,876 of record NZ_CABJDK010000006.1, on the reverse strand, counting down.
TCCGTTGGGGTTGCGCGATGGCGAAGGTGGCGCGCAATCTTGATGGCGTGGACCCCGACCGCATCTTTGCATGGGGCGAGGGCCTTGGCGGCGGAGTCGCGCTGGCGGTTTCCGCTCTGGACGAGCGGGGCCTCGCCTGCACGGCGGTTGCCAATCCGCTTCCTGGCGGCCTCGAGGCGTTGTCGTCTCGGGTGCGTGGATCGGTGCTCATGGGCACATCGCTTATGGATACCGTGAGCGATCCCAAGGGCCAGTTTGCCGTATTCAACGGTCTTGAGTGTGACCGGAGGCATATCATCTATGCCAAATACGCTCATGAGCGCATCAATGCGTTCGAAAACGAAGTCATCGACTTTTTTAACCAAACGTTCTACCCGTGTTCTTTGGCCTAGACGGCCTGGACACTGCCAACAAGAGTGGGTGGCATAGGGCCGCCCGCCAGACAACTAAGGAGATTCTTGTGGCAACTCAGAAATTCACCGGCGTTATCCCTCCCGTCGTTGTTCCCGATACCGAAGATCACCAGCTCGACGTTGCCTCCTTTGAGCGCAGCATCAACCGCATGATCGATGCCGGCGTCGATGGCCTGTTCTTCCTGGGATCCTCGGGCGAGGTCGTCTTCTCCACCGATGAGCGTCGTCGCCAGATCATCGCCGAGGCCGTTCGTATCGTCGACCACCGCGTGCCCGTCCTGGTCGGCATCATCGATACCGAGACCGAGCGCATGATTGAGCACGGTAAGGTCGCTCAGGAGCTGGGTGCCGATGCCCTCGTCGCCACCTGCCCGTTCTATGCCCTGCAGGGCATGACCGAGGTCGAGGAGCACTTCCGCATTCTGCACGAGGAGCTCGACCTGCCCATCTTTGCCTATGACATTCCCGTGTGCGTTCACACCAAGCTCCCCTGGAAGCTCCTTGCCAAGCTCGGCGCCGAGGGCGTCCTTGCTGGCGTCAAGGATTCCTCGGGTGATGACATCTCGTTCCGCTACCTCGTTCAGGAGAACGAGAAGAATGGCCATCCGATGAGCATCCTCACCGGTCACGAGGTTGTCGTCGACGGCGCTTACCTCGGTGGCGCCGACGGTTCTGTCCCGGGCCTTGCCAACGTTGAGCCCGAGGGCTACGTGCGCCAGTGGAAGGCCGCTCAGACCGGTGACTGGGCTACCGTCAAGGCCGAGCAGGATCGCCTCAACGAGATCTCCCACATCTGGGATGTCACCTCGGGCGTCCAGGGCTATGCCGGTGGCGTCGGCGCCTTCAAGACCGCTATGAACCTCATGGGCATCTTCGACAGCCCGACCATGCCGCGCCCGGTGAAGGCCATGACTGGCGAGAACGTCGAGGCTATTAAGAAGGTCCTCCAGGACAACGGTCTCCTGTAAAGCTTTCCCAGGCACCCGACCTCGCCGTTCAACCGTGTGGCCATGACCCGTTAGGTCAATGGCCACACGGTTTCTCGGCGATCTCGGGCACCTGGATAACCTTTACTGCGCTGTGACGGCTAGCCTGACGGCGCATTTCCTGTAGTTGTTTTTATCTCCGAAGGAGAGCGACATGGAGAACAAGTACGTCTGCTCTGTCGATATCGGCGGAACTAAGATCGCGACTGCCATCATGGAGTACCCAGCTGACGGTAGTGTGCCCCATCCCGTTTTTGAGGCCGAGGTTCCCACAGAGGCCCAAGAGGGCGGCGAGGCCGTCTTCCAGCGTATCGAGGCATCCATCAAGGCTGCTCTCGAGGCGAATCCCGATGTCGAGGTCCTTGGCGTCGGTATCGGTGCCGCTGGCGTCGTCGATCCCAAGACGGGCGCCATCGCGTATGCCAATGAGATCATGCCCGGCTGGTCCGGCGTTCAGTTGGGGCCGCGTCTGCGCGAGGATCTCGGTCTTCCCGTTGCCGTTGTAGGCGACGTGCAGGCTCATGCTCTGGGCGAGGCCCACTGGGGTGTCGGCAAGGGCAAGTTCTCCGTCTTGTGTCTTGGCATCGGTACGGGTATCGGCGGCGCATATGTCGAGAACGGCCGCGTGATGCAGGGCTTCCATGGTGCTGCCGGTCATATGGGCCACATCGAGTGCTCGGCTGCCGCCGGCATTCCCTGCGCCTGCGGGCGTTCCGGCCATCTGGAGTCGGTTGCTTCGGGCACTTCCATTGGTCGTATGTACGATGAGCGCTTTGGCCGCGTCGACCCCAGCCGTCCTTCGGTCGGTCGCGATGTGAACGACCTGTGCCGTGCAGGCGACGCAAAGGCGACCGAGGTCATCCATGATGCCGGCTTTGCGCTGGGTGCCAGCTTGGGCTCGCTCGCTAACATCCTGGACCCTGAGGTCATCGTGCTTTCGGGCGGTGTGATTCACCAAGGTCCCGATTGGCGTTCGCAGACGTGGAAGGATTCGGTGCACGAGGGCTATGCCAGCCAGGCGCTCGATCCGCTTCAGGACACGCCGATCCTCATCGGCTCTCTGGAGGGCGACGCACCGCTTATCGGTGCCGCCGAACACCTTCTTGCGTCGTTGAAGTAAACATAACTACCAAGTGCGCCTTCTGAGGTGCCGCAGATTGACGTGAAAGAGGAGCGAAGCGTACTTCGGTACGCGAGCGACGGTTTGAACGTCAAGGTGCGGTGTCTCAGAAGGCTGTTTTGAGAAAGGTTGAGTCGAACATGACCGTTGATCCTTTGATTCAATCCCTGAAGGGCAAGCTCGTCGTGAGCGTTCAAGCCTATATGGGCGAGCCGCTTCGTACGCCCGAAACCATGGCTCAGATGTCTCGCGCCTGCGAGCTTGGCGGCGCCGCCGCCATTCGCTGTCAGGGCCTTGCCGACATTGCCGCCATTAAGGGTCGCTGTGAGGTTCCCGTCATCGGCCTGTGGAAGGATGGACACGAGGGCGTTTACATCACGCCGACGCTGCGTCACGCTCGCGCCTGCGTTGCTGCCGGTGCCGATATCGTGGCGATCGACGCCACTGATCGTCCGCGTCCCGATGGCAAGACCGTCGAGGATACCTTCCGCCCGCTGCACGAGGAGGGTGTGCTCCTGATGGCGGATTGTGCCACCATCGAGGACATTCGCCGTGCGGTTGATATGGGCTTTGACCTGGTATCCACCACGCTTTCTCACGGCGTCGCCGCCATCGACTGCACCATGGCCGATGGCCCCGACCTGCCACTCCTGCGTCAGGCGACCGAGGAATTCCCCGGTCTTCCCATCATCTGCGAGGGCCGCGTGCACACGCCCGAGGAGGCTCGCGCTGCGATCGATGCTGGCGCCTGGGCCGTTGTCGTCGGCACCGCCATCACGCACCCCACGAGTATTACGAGTTGGTTCAAGGCTGCGCTTGAGGCGTAAGACAGGTCTCGTATCCGCTCGGGGCGGTATACTCAATATAGGCAATTGACCGCGCGGGATCCGGGTTGCTGGGTCCCGCGCTTGTTTTTGGGAGGCAGCACATGCAAAAGGGAGATGCCATGGATGCGGCGGAGCGCTCGGAGCGCATCCCCGATATCGTCATCATCACCGGAATGTCCGGATCGGGCCGCACGCAGGCCATGCACGTGTTCGAGGACATGGGCTATTTTTGCATCGATAACCTGCCTCCGCGTCTGATCGCCCAGCTTGCCGAGCTCGTCGGCATTAATACGGGCGTGGGCAGGCATCTCGCCGTCACCTGCGATTTGCGTAGCCAGGGCTTGTTCGATGAGCTGCTCGATGCGGTCGCCGCGCTCGAAGAGCGCGAGATGAGCTGCGACATCGTGTTCCTGGAGGCTTCTGACGAGGTGCTGATTCGTCGCTACAGCGAAAATCGCCGCCGTCATCCCATTGCCAAGCCGGGGGAGACTACGGCCGATGCCATTCAGCGCGAGCGCCTTCAGCTGCAGGGCGTGCGCGATCGAGCCGATATGATTATCGACACGAGTCGTCTGCGCACCTCTGCGCTGCGCAACAAGCTACGTATGGCATTTTCCGAGCTGTCCGACCAACAGCTCATGGACGTCCATGTGTTCTCGTTTGGCTTTAAGCACGGCATGCCCGTCGAGGCGGACATTATGATCGACGTCCGCTTCCTGCCCAATCCGTTTTACGATCCCGAGATGCGCACGATGACCGGTCTCGATAAAAAGGTCTCCGATTTTGTTCTGGACCACCCCAAGACGCAGGAGTTTTGGAAGGCTTGGACACAGCTGCTCGATACGGTGATGCCGGGCTATATCGCGGAGGGTAAGCCGCAGCTTTCTATCGCCATCGGCTGCACGGGGGGACAGCACCGTAGCGTCGCCATTGCCGAGGCCACGGCCCGTTACCTGGAAGGCGCCCAGTATCACGTGAGCATCTCCCACCGCGACCTGTCGCGCGCCAACACGAAGGCATAGGCCTGCATGTCGTTTACCGCTGAGGTGCGCGACGAGCTTGCGCGCTGCGAACCCGAATGTGAATACTGCGATTTGTCGACGCTTGCCGCCCTGACGCGTGTGAGCGGTACGCTTTCGTTGGCCGGCTCCGGGCGGTATCGTTTGACGGTCGCGACCGAGACGGGAGCCGTCGCGCGCACGATGATCACGCTGACGCATCGCATCCTTAAGCTCAAAACGGAATTCACCGTTCGTAAATCGGTCTTGCATAAGGTCCGTAACTATCTCATTACCCTGCCCGATCAACCCGACCTGGACAAGGCTCTGGTGCTGCTGGGCATTCTAGACCGCAGGGGAGGGCTCGTTGCTGGTGTTCCCCGACACATCGTTGCCCGTCCCTGCTGCAGGCTTGCCTACATCCGCGGCGCGCTCATCGCGGGCGGCTTCGTGGCCGATCCACGCGGCGATTTTCATTTGGAGATCGCGGTGCAGGGCGAGCAATATGCCAAGGGGCTTTGCGACCTGTTGGGGCAGATTGGGGTCCATGCTCGTGTTAATGCGCGGCGGGGGTCATATGCCGTGTACATTAAGAGCGCCGAGGAAATCGAGCATTTATTAAAGCTGATTGGTGCCAAGCGCAGCGTTGCCGAGATTGAGGAGGCGCGCGCGGTCAAGTTGGTTAAGAACGATGTGAACCGTCGCGTGAACGCCGAGCTCGCCAACCAGACCAGAAGCGCCGGTGCTGCCCAACATCAGCTTGCGCTTATCGATGAGCTCGAGCAGCGCGGCCTTCGCGATGCGCTTCCGGATGCCTTGGCGGTCTTTTGCGACCTGCGCGAGCGCTATCCCGATCTGTCGCTGCGTGATTTAGGGGAGATGGCTGACCCTCCCTTGTCGAAGTCGGCCCTCTACCATCGAGTTTTGAGGCTTGAAAAGCTCATTGAAGCAAACGGGTAGTTTAAAGTATCGACTTATATACGGATTTAGCTGCTATTTTATTCTTTAAAACGTTTTAACGTAAATTTGATTTTCAATTTCGAGCATTCTCGTGAAATTCAAGTCAAAAAAAAGGTATATTAGGCGAGTGGTTAGTTTGTGGGCCTCAACGGCGGGCGCTGTAGCTTGCGGGGGCCTTACGAAAGGAGACACAATGGCAGTAAAGGTTGCTATTAACGGCTTCGGTCGCATCGGTCGTCTGGCTTTCCGTCAGATGTTCGGTCATGAGGGCTCCGAGATCGTCGCTATCAACGACCTCACCTCTCCCGATATGCTCGCTTACCTGCTGAAGTACGACTCCACGCAGGGCAACTACGCTCGCGATCACGAGGTCGTTGCTGGCGAGGATTCCATCACCGTTGACGGCAAGGAGATCAAGATCTACAAGGAGGCTGACGCCAACAACCTGCCTTGGGGCGACCTCGACGTCGACGTCGTTCTCGAGTGCACCGGCTTCTACACCAGCAAGGCTAAGGCTCAGGCCCACATCAACGCTGGCGCCAAGAAGGTCGTCATCTCCGCTCCGGCCGGCAGCGATCTGCCCACCATCGTGTACAACGTCAACCACGAGACGCTGACCGCTGAGGACAACATCATCTCCGCTGCTTCCTGCACCACCAACTGCCTCGCCCCGATGGCCAAGGGTCTGAACGACTTCGCTCCCATCGTGTCCGGCATCATGACCACCATTCACGCCTGGACCGGCGACCAGATGCCGCTCGACGGCCCGCAGCGCAAAGGCAACAAGCGTCGTAGCCGCGCCTGCGCCGTCAACATCGTCCCCAACACCACCGGTGCTGCCAAGGCTATCGGCCTGGTTCTCCCCGAGCTCAACGGTAAGCTCATCGGTGCCGCCCAGCGCGTCCCGACGCCGACCGGCTCCATCACCAACCTCTACGCTGTCGTTGACAAGAAGGTCACCGTCGACGAGGTCAACGCCGCTATGAAGGCCTACGCTTCCACCATCTCCGAGACCTTCGGTTACAACGAGGACGACATCGTCTCCACCGACATCATCGGCGAGACCCACGGCTCCATCTTCGACGCCACTCAGACCATGTGCTCTGACCTCGGCAACGGCCAGACCCTCGTTCAGGTCACCTCTTGGTACGACAACGAGAACTCCTACACCTCTCAGATGGTCCGCACCATCAAGTACTTCGAGAAGTTCGTTGCTTAATTTAGCTTTTAGCGAATAGCTCGTTGAGCGTCTAAAGAAGGGCGCGGCCTCATAGGGCTTACACCCTAGGGTCGCGCCCTTTTTATAGGAAATCGTCTGCCGTAATGGGAGGCAGACACGTACGAAAGGTAGAAGCAAACATGGCCTTTACCAAGAAGACCGTCCGCGACATCGATGTCGACGGCAAGCGCGTTCTCGTCCGCGTTGACTTCAACGTGCCTATCAAGGATGGCGTCGTTGGCGATACCACCCGCATCAAGGCTGCCCTGCCCACCATCAACTACCTCGTTGAGCACAACGCTCGCGTCATCCTCATGAGCCACCTCGGCCGTCCCGATGGCACCGGCTTCCAGCCCGAGCTGTCCCTCGAGCCCGTCGCCAAGAAGCTCGCTGAGCTCTCTGGTCTCGATGTTGCCTTTGTCGCCGACACCTACGGCGAGAAGGCTGCTGAGGCTGTTGCCGCCGTCGAGCCGGGCAAGGTCCTCGTTCTCGAGAACGTCCGTTTTGACAAGCGTGAGAAGAAGAACGATCCCGAGATCGCCAAGAAGCTCGCTTCCTATGGTGACGTCTTCGTTCTCGATGCCTTCGGCACCGCTCACCGCGCCCAGGGTTCCGTCGTGGGCCCCGCCGCTTACCTGCCTGCCGTCGCCGGCTTCCTGCTCGAGAAGGAGGTCGACACGCTGACCGGCATCTTCGCCGAGCCCGAGCGCCCCTTCGTCGCTATCGTCGGCGGTTCCAAGGTTTCCTCCAAGATCGGCGTTCTCGATCACCTCATCGACTCCGCTGATACCCTGATCATCGGTGGCGGCATGGCCTACACCTTCTTCCTGGCTCAGGGTCTGACCGTCGGTCAGTCCCTCAAGGAAGAGGACTGGGTCGAGCGCGCCGGCGAGATGCTCAAGAAGGCCGAGGAGAAGGGCGTCAAGATCCTGCTCCCCATCGACAACCGCGTTGCCGATCACTTTGGCGAGGACGCTGTCCCCGAGGTTGTCGCTTCCGACGCTATCCCCGACGATCGTGAGGGCATGGACATCGGCCCCAAGACCGAGGAGCTCTACGCCGAGGCCGTCAAGGGCGCCAAGACCGTGTTCTGGAACGGCCCCATGGGCGTCTTCGAGTTCGACAACTTCGCTCACGGCACCCAGGCTATCGCCGAGGCCGTCGCCGAGGCCGACTGCACCTCGATCATCGGCGGTGGCGACTCTGTCGCGGCTGTCAACAAGTTCAACCTGGCCGACAAGATGAGCTGGATCTCCACCGGTGGTGGCGCTTCCATGGAGCTCGTCGAGGGTAAGGCCCTGCCCGGAGTGGAGGCGCTTCTCGATGCCTAATCGCACCCTTCTTATCGCTGGTAACTGGAAGATGAACAACGACGTCGCCGAGGCCGCCAAGCTCGCCGACGAGCTGGCTCAGGCTCTGCCCGAGGTTCCGGCTGGCGTCGAGGTGCTCGTCTGCCCTCCGACCATTGACATCACCACGGTTCATGACCGTATTCAGGCTGCCCCCATCGCCCTCGGTGCTCAGAACGTGTACTGGGAGGCCAAGGGTGCCTTCACCGGTGAGTCCTCTTGCGACATGCTCAAGTCCGCTGGCTGCACCTACTGCATCATCGGTCACTCCGAGCGTCGCGACTACTTCCACGAGACCGACGAGGATCAGAACAAGAAGGCCAAGGCCCTCGTTGCCGCCGGTCTTGTTCCCGTCTTCTGCTGCGGCGAGTCCCTCGAGGTCCGCGAGGCTGGCACCTATGTCGAGCACGTCGTGAACCAGGTCAAGGCTGGCCTTGCTGGTCTTGAGATCACCTGCCCCAAGCAGGTCGTCGTCGCCTACGAGCCCATCTGGGCTATCGGCACCGGCAAGACCGCTACCGCCGAGGACGCTCAGGAGGTCTGCGGCGCTATCCGTGAGACCCTCAAGGAGATGTTCGGCGAGGAGCTCGCCGACGGTATCCGCGTCCTGTACGGTGGTTCCGCTAAGCCCGGCAACATTGCCGAGCTCGTCGCCAAGCCTGACGTTGACGGCGCCCTCGTGGGCGGCGCTTCGCTCAAGGCTGCCGACTTCGCCTCTATGGTCGTCAAGGCAGGCGAGTAGGACATATGGCACAGCGTCATCTTCCTGCACTCCTGATCATCATGGATGGCTGCGGCCTTGCTCCGGCTGATGGCGAGAACGCCGTCGCCGCTGCCAAGACGCCCTTCCTTGATAGCCTGTACGAGAAGTATCCTCACACCACGCTCGGTGCTTCGGGCGAGGACGTGGGCCTTCCCGACGGCCAGATGGGCAACTCCGAGGTGGGTCACCTCAACATCGGTGCCGGCCGCATCGTGTTCCAGGAGCTTTCGCGCATCAACAACGCCATCAAGGACGGCTCCATCGCCAAGAACGAGGTCTTCGTCAAGGCTATGGACGACGTCAAGGCCGAAGGCAAGACCCTGCACCTCATGGGCCTTATGAGCCCTGGCGGTGTTCATTCTCACATGAACCACGTCGAGGCTCTGGTCAAGATGGCTGCCCAGCATGGCGTCAAGACCGTTCGCGTCCACGCCTTCATGGATGGCCGCGACGTCGACCCGCAGTCCGGTGCCGGCTACATGAGCGAGTTCTGCGCTTTCCTGGCTAAGATCTCCGAGGAGACCGGTTGCGACGCTCGCGTTGCCACCGTTTCGGGCCGCTATTGGGCCATGGACCGCGACAACCGCTGGGAGCGCATCCAGCGTGCCTACGACGTCATGGTCAACGCGTCCGATGCCGATACCGACCCCGTTGCCGGTATCAAGGCCTACTACGAGAAGGATCCGCGCGGCGACGAGTTCGTCGAGCCCTTCGCTGCCCACAACGAGGGCATTCACGAGGGCGACGCGGCCATCTTCTTCAACTTCCGTCCCGACCGCGCTCGTCAGATGACTCGCGTGTTCACGGACAAGGAGTTCGACGGCTTTGAGCGCGAGCAGATTAAGCTTTCGCACTTTGTGACGATGACCGAGTACGATCCGACGTTTGACGTCGAGGTCGCCTTCCCCAAGACATTCCCCGAGAACGTTCTGGCCGACGTTATCGCCGCCAATGGCCTGAAGCAGCTGCACACCGCCGAGACCGAGAAGTACGCCCATGTGACGTTCTTCCTCAACGGCGGCATCGAGGAGCCCAAGGAGGGCGAGGAGCGCGTGCTCGTCGCTTCCCCCAAGGTTGCTACCTACGATCTGCAGCCCGAGATGAGCGCTCCCGAGGTTACCGAGAAGCTCGTCGCCGCTATTAACGAGGATCGCGCTGATTTCTACATCGTGAACTTCGCGAACTGCGACATGGTTGGTCACACCGGCGTGTTCGACGCCGCCGTTAAGGCCGTCGAGGCTGTTGACGATGCTCTGTCCAAGGTTGTCCCGGCGATTCTCGCTAAGGGCGGCTTTGCGCTGATTACCGCCGACCATGGCAACGCCGATCACATGTTTGACGTTGCTTCCGACGGTTCCAAGCATCCGTTTACGGCTCACACCACCAACCGCGTGCCGTTCATCATCGTTGATGATAAGGCCAAGCTCACCGGTATCGAGGACGGCCGTCTTTCCGATATCGCTCCGACTATGCTCACCATGGCTGGTATTGAGCCTTCCGCCGAGATGACGGGTCGCGTGCTCGCCACCGAGGCCTAATAGAAAACAAATACCGTTTTCTAGTAAGGGGGTTGTCCACAACCGGACGACCCCCTTTTTGGTATTTCTGCCATTTCTACCCCGTCCCTAAATGGCAGGTGGGGGAGTGTTGGAGGTTGTGGTACAGTACTGGAGTTTGAATTGTTCTATTAAGGAGCTTATCTATGGGTCCGTTTCAGATTCTTCTGTTTGTCGTTTGGGCTGTTTCTGCCGTGGCGCTGACGATTCTCGTTCTGATGCATTCCGGTAAGGGCACCGGCGTTTCGGATATGATCGCTAGCTCGCTGTATAACTCCAGCTCTGCCACGGGCGTCATGGAGCAGAACCTCGATCGCCTGACGGTAATTATGGCCGTCGTTTTTGCCGTGTGTGTCGTTCTGTGCATGTTTTTCTTCCCGCAGGGCATCGTCGGCTACTAAGCATCGGCGTATATACGTTTGTAAGGGGTCCCGCATGTGCGGGGCCCTTTTTGTTTACAGACTTGTAACAGAGCCAAAATATCCCCACATACTTCGCCCAACTAAAGAAATTCTCGACCGTTAACCGGAATCAGCGCCAAATTGTGCATAAAATGCGCTACTGTATTGCAAAACGTTGGTCTGTTGTGCATAACCAGCCATAGCAGCGGGCGGCGTTTTGATGGTTCGGATCGGATTGTCTCGACATATGTCCGACTGAACATTTCTTTGTCCTATCTCATAAGGAGGATGGCATGGCTGATTCTATGTTCCACCAGCCCGTTATGGGTCGTCGCGCCTTTGTCGGCGGTACCCTTGCTGCGAGCTCCATGGCTTTTCTTGCCGCATGCGGCAAGAAGGGCGGCGACGCTTCCGGTTCTGAGTCCGGTTCGACGCTGAACTTCTACATCAACAACCCGGTCTGCATCGACCCCTACAACGTCCAGGAGGATCAGGGCACTCAGGTCGAGTACCAGCTGTTCGATGCTCTGACCTCTTACGACGCCGAGAAGGGCAAGATCGTCCCGCTGGCTTGCGAGTCCTTCGAGGCCAACGACGACGCCACCGAGTTCACCTTCAAGATCAAGAAGGCCAAGTTCCACAACGGTGACGACGTTACCTCCAAGTCCTTCAAGCTCGCTTGGGAGCGTCTGGTCAACACCAAGTCGGCCATCGCTACCGAGTACGGTCCTTCCGAGGTCTCCTATCACCTTTCCATGGTCGAGGGCTATGACGATCTGCTTGCCGGTAACGCTACTGAGCTCAGCGGTGTTACTTGCCCCGACGATGAGACCCTCGTCGTTAAGCTGTCTTCCGCTTACGCCGACTTCCCCTTCGTCGCCTCTCACCCGGCTCTATCCCCGGTTCCCGAGTGCGCCGAGTCCGATGTTAAGAGCTTCTACCTTGCCCCGATCGGTAACGGCCCGTTCATGATGGACGGCAAGTGGGAGGATGGTCAGGAGATCAACCTCAAGAAGTTCGACGATTACTATGGCGACAAGGCCAAGATCGATGGCATCCACTTCCAGGTCATCAAGGACGTGGAGACCGCCTACAAGGAGTTCCAGGCCGGTAACCTCGATATCTGCGACGTTCCCGTTGCTCAGATCGACGCTGCCAAGAAGGATCGCGGCGTGTCCAAGGACGGCTACACCATGGGCGACGGCGAGCGCATGCTGCTCGGCGCCGAGCCTTCCACCTACTACCTGACCTGCAACACCACGGCCGAGCCGTTCAACAACGCCGACCTGCGCAGGGGTATCTCCCTGGCCATTAACCGCGAGGCCATCTGCAAGACCATCTTCAAGGGTACCCGTACCCCCGCCGACGGCATTGTTCCTCCGGGCATCGATGGCTACAAGGAAGGCGCATGGGAGTTCTGCGCCTACGACGTCGACAAGGCTAACGAGTACCTCGACAAGGTTGCTCCTGCCGGCGCTAACGGCGATCGTGGCATTAACGTGACCCTTTCCTACAACCAGGACGGTGGTCACAAGGAGATCATGGAGTCCATCATCGGCGACCTCGCCAAGGTCGGCGTTACCGCCGTCTCCGATACCCCTGAGTGGTCTGCGCTGCTCGAGCAGTACCAGAACTTCAACTATCAGTTCGGTCGTCTGGGCTGGATTGCCGACTACCCGATCATGGACAACTTCCTGTATCCGCTGTTCCACTCTGCCTCTCTCGGTGGCGACAACCGCTCTGGTTACAACAACCCCGAGTTCGACGCCAAGGTCGACGAGGCTCGTACCACGGTTGACGACGAAGAGCGCGTCGCTAAGATGCAGGAGGCCGACGCAATGGTCGCTGCCGACTGCCCGGTCATCCCGGTGATGTTCTACACGCACACCATCGCCGGCTCCGATCGCATCAAGCACCTCTATGTCGATCCGCAGAAGCACGCCGAGCTGGGTACCGCTGAGCTCGCCTAAGAGTTTGCAGCTTCCGTGAGGGTCAAGTATTTACGTAGACCTCATGGGAAACATACAGTTCTCCCTAACCTGGGGTAAACTGGCTGATGGTAATTTTGGGATGCCGGTCTGGCGATCGGCATCCCATTTAGGTTAATCCCTAGATAGGGGAGTGGTATGGGTAAGTACATCGTTAAACGTGTGCTTCAGTTCATCCCGGTATTTTTGGGCGTTACGCTGATTCTGTTCGCCCTCCAGAATATCGTGCCGGGAGATCCGATCAAGCTGATCGGTGGAGACAAGGCTCTGTCCCCCGAGGTGGAGCTTCAGCTTCGCGTCCGCTATCACCTGGTCCAGACGGACGAGGACGGCAACGCGATCCTTGACGAGAACGGCGACCCCGTTCAAACGTCGCTCGTGGACCGTTACTTGTATTACATGAACGGCCTGCTTCATGGCGATCTGGGCAATTCGTATCAGCGCAAGCTGCCGGTTACGGAAATCTTTGCCCAGAAGTATCCGTATACGGTCAAACTTGCCGCGTGCGCCATCGTACTCGAGGCAATCATGGGTATCGGTGCGGGTATCATTTCGGCGGTTAAGCGTTATTCCTTCTGGGATATTTTGGTAACGCTCACCACGTCGATCCTCGTTGCCGTCCCGGCCTTCTGGCTCGGTATGTTGCTGCAGCTGTTCTTCGGCGTCATCCTCAAGGATGCCACCGGCGGCGCATTCTCCATGCCGATTTCGGGTGCCGGCGGTTCCAGCTCTCAGTATCAGGATTGGATGCACTATGTGCTTCCGACCATTACGCTGGCTTCGGTTTCGACCGCTTATGCTGCCCGCATTATGCGCTCGCAGCTGCTTGACGTCATGAACCAGGATTACATCCGTACGGCAAAGGCCAAGGGTCTCTCCAATCGCGCGATCATCATCAAGCATGCGCTTAAGAATGCACTCATCCCCGTCGTTACCTATATTGGTGTCGACTTTGGCGGCATGCTTTCGGGCGCCATCCTGACCGAGACGGTCTTTAACTGGCCCGGTATCGGCTATGAGGTCTATCGCGCTATTAGCATGCGTGACTGGCCCATCGTTATGGGTGGCGTTACGCTCATCGTTGTCGTCGTCATGGTGATCAACCTGCTCGTCGACATTAGCTATGCATTCCTCGACCCGCGCATCCGCCTTGGCGGTCCGTCGGATAAGGCCTAAGGGAGGTACGTCTCATGCAGGAAACTGATTCTCAGTCTCAGGAGCAGGCTACCGCCATCAAGGCCGCATCTGCTCCCGCCAAGTCCCGCACGCTGTGGGGCGACGCTTTTAAGCGTCTTCGTAAGAACAAGCTCGCCGTTATCGGTGTCTGCTGGATTATCATCGTCGTTTTGGTTGCCCTGACCGCCGATCTGTGGGCTAAGCCCTGGCTCGGTTCGCCGACGGCTTCCGACTCGACTACCATGGCCGAGACGTCGCTGCTGGCTCCGTGTGCCGAGCACCCGTTTGGTACCGACGCCCTTGGCCGCGACATTCTCGTCCGCGTTATCTACGGCGCGCGCGTTTCGCTTTCCGTCGGTATTATGGCCACCGCCATCTCCACGGTGATCGGTCTGATCATGGGTGCTCTGGCCGGTTTCTACGGCGGAATCTGGGATACGATCATCATGCGCTGTGCGGATATCTTCCTAGCGTTCCCGTACGTGCTGTTCGTCGTCGCCATGATCGCCGTTATCGGCCGTGGTCTTCAGAACGTCTTTATCGCCATCGGTGTTCTCGGCTGGCCTTCGATTGCGCGCGTCTTCCGATCTGCAATCCTGACGGTCAAGGAAAACGACTATGTTGACGCTGCGCGTGCGATGGGTGCATCCGATGCTCGTATCGTTGTGCGTCACATCTTCCCGAACTCCGTCGCGTCCATCGTGGTCTACGCGACTATGAACATTGGTGGCGCCATTCTGACCGAGTCCGCTCTGTCCTTCCTCGGCATGGGCGTTATTCCGCCTACGCCTTCGTGGGGCTCCATGATTCAGGACGGTCAGCAGTATCTGCTGACTGCTCCCTGGATGATGATCATGCCCGGTCTGGCAATTCTCTCGACGGTGCTCGCCTTCACCCTGCTGGGTGACGGTCTGCGCGACGCCCTCGACGTCAAGATGAAGGACGCATAAGGATGAAGAAGAACAAGAACTATGTGGACCTGAAGGACCAGCCGGTTCCCGAGGGCCAGCATCTGCTCGAGGTCGATGACCTTAAGATGTATTTCCATACCGAGGACGGTGTCGTTCGCGCTGTCGACGGTGTGTCCTACACGCTCGATCGCGGCGAGACCCTGGGTGTCGTCGGTGAGTCCGGCTCCGGTAAGTCCGTGACCGCCATGACCATCATGGGCCTCATCTCGATGCCTCCGGGAAAGATTGAGGGCGGCGACGTTCGCTATCGCGGTCGTTCTATCCTCGAGATGACCGAGGAAGAGATGCAGCACATCCGCGGTAACGACATCGCGATGATCTTCCAGGATCCTATGACCTCCTTGAACCCGGTCTATAAGATCGGCAAGCAGGTGGGTGAGGGCCTTCGTCTGCACCGTGGTTACTCCAAGCAGGAGGCGCTCAAGCGCGCCACCGAGCTTTTGGACCTCGTTGGCATTCCCGAGCCCGAGAAGCGCGTCAATGAGTATCCGCACCAGTTCTCGGGCGGTATGCGTCAGCGTGTCATGATTGCTATGGCCCTTGCCTGCGATCCCGATATTCTGATTGCCGACGAGCCCACGACTGCCCTGGACGTTACCATTCAGGCTCAGATTATTGAGCTTATGCAGGAAATGCAGGAGAAGAACGGCAACGCCATCATCATGATTACCCATGACCTGGGCGTCGTCGCCGATATGGCCGATAAGATCATGGTTATGTACGCCGGCCGTCCTGTCGAGTTCGGTACTGCTGAGGAAATCTTCTACGAGAGCCGCCACCCCTACACCTGGGGCCTTATCCGCTCCATCCCGGAACAGGCCATCGATGAGAAGAAGCCTCTTACGCCGATTCACGGCAACCCGCCTTCGCTCATGAACTTGCCTGAGGGCTGCGTTTTCTCTCCTCGTTGCCCCTATGCGACGGACAAGTGCCGCAAGCAGCGCCCCGAGCGCGTTGTCACCGAGTCTGGTCATTACTCTGCGTGCCACTACTCCGGTGACCCCGAGTTCCTCAAGAACGCTCCTGAGACGTCCCGTACGCGCAAGGATTCCAAGAAGGGAGGCGAGGCGTAATGGCAGATACCAACGAGCGTACTCCGCTGCTGAAGGTCGAGCACCTCTCTAAGGAGTTTCCCGCTGAGTCCGGCATGTTCGCCAAGCGCTTCTCTAAGCGTGTCGTCTCTGCTGTGAATGACATTTCATTCGAGATTTATCCGGGCGAGACCTTTGGCCTGGTCGGCGAGTCTGGTTGCGGTAAGTCCACCACGGGCCGCACCATCATGCGCCTGACCAAGCCGACGGCCGGCAAAGTGTTCTTCCAGGGCAAAGATGTTGCCGAGATGAGCAAGCATGAGATTAAGGACATGCGTCGCGAGATGCAGTTCATCTTCCAGGACCCCTATGCTTCGCTCAATCCTCGTATGACCATTGGCGAGATCGTCTCCGAGCCCATGACCATTCATGGCGTGGGTACCAAGGAGGAGCGCATTGAGCGCGTCCGCGAGCTGCTGGACGTCGTCGGCCTGAACCCCGAGCACATCAACCGCTATCCGCACGAGTTCTCGGGCGGTCAGCGTCAGCGTGTCGGCATCGCCCGCGCGTTCGCTCTGAAGCCCAAGCTGATCATCTGCGACGAGCCCGTTTCCGCTCTGGATGTTTCCATTCAGGCCCAGGTTCTGAACCTGCTCAAGGAACTGCAGGACAAGTTCGGTACGGCGTATCTGTTTATTGCCCACGACCTTTCCGTCGTGCAGCACATCTCCGATCGCGTTGCCGTTATGTATCTGGGTAAGATGGTCGAGGTTTCGGACTGGAAAACGCTCTATAGCGAGCCTCACCATCCGTACACGCAGTCGCTGCTGTCTGCCGTGCCGGTTCCCGATCCTGATATCCAGAAGACCCGCAAGCGCATCATCCTCGCTGGCGATCCGCCGTCGCCGCTGGATCCGCCGACCGGTTGCCGTTTCCACACGCGCTGCCCGATCGCGCAGGGCATCTGCTCCGAGAAGCTTCCTGAGTTTAAGGAAGTTGCCCCGGGCCACTGCTGCGCCTGCCACTTCGCCGAGCCGTTCCCGATCAAGGAATCGCACATCGACCTGTAGTCGGTTGTTTTCGTCCGGGCCCGCTCTGGAGTTGCCTTTCAGAACGTCCTCGACCATGGAAACCCCCTTATCCTGCTCCTTCGGAGCTGCGGATAAGGGGGTTTCCTGGTCTGCGGAATGTTCTGAAAGGCAACTCCAGAGCGGGCCCTACGTTAACGCGGCAGAGGGGGAGTGCGATTCCTCGATCGCTCACTTAATCTAATAGGAAATTGAGCGAGGCCGGAGCTTTAGCTCCGGCCTCCCCATATAAGGGCTCGGCAAAGCCGAGCCACTAAATTTTGTATTAGCCCCAGAACATATTTGAGAACTGTGCCCGGAGTGCATACTCCTAGGGCCGGAATGAGGTTGCTTTCCAACGCATTCCGCAGGGGGCGGCATTATTTTGTAGCGCGAAGCGCGGATCAAAATAATGTCGCATGCCCGAGGACGCGTTGGAAAGCAACCTCATTTCGGCCCGAACAGGTCAGTCTACCTGCGCATTTACAAATTCGTAAACTTTTTTGAAAAAAGTGCTTGCACAGTTCTCGAATCATAGGTTATTATCTTCCTCGTTGAACGCGCGGGTCCAAGAAAACGAACCGCGAATCAACAACATAGCATGTCGGAGTGGCGGAATTGGCAGACGCGCTAGCTTGAGGTGCTAGTGACCGCTTTTTGGTCATGCGGGTTCAAGTCCCGCCTCCGACACCATCGCATTTGAGAAGCCTCTTCGGAGGCTTTTTTGTTACCGATAGACGGTGAGGTCCACGATGGAAACGCTTGAGCGCAACGAGTGGGCAGACGTTGCCCAACTGGTCGAGATCACGAGCGATGCTGTCATCATTTGTGAGCTCGACGGAACCATTCTGCATGTGAATAATCGCTTACTTGGTTTGATGTGCGAGGAACGCGCCGACGTCATCGGTGGAGATGTTAAAGACGTCCTGTATTCGTCCGCTTTTGAACGTGCGACGGAACATCGTCTACCATTTGAAACTGATGGCTCCGAGAACGAACTGATGCTCAAGCTGAGTGACGGCTCTTTTATTCCCGTCTTGGTTCGTGCGGGCTCCGTAACGCCTCCACGCATCTTTGGGCGCCGCGCACCACGTGTCCTGGTGGCGCTTCACAGTATCGAAGAGCAGTATTCCCACGATCGTCAGCTCAAACGTGCGCTTTCGGAGCTTAGGGTGGCGAATAAACGCCTTTCGGGTACCCTTTCGGTCATTATGAGTACCGTGGGCTCCAATGAGCTCCCCAGCTTGCTCGATATCGTTTTGAATCAGCTCGTCGGAACGCTCGATGCCTCTGGAGCTGCGATTTATTTTTCTGAGAGCGGCGGCTTTAAGCTTCGCGGTGTTTCCAAGGAGCTGCATGATAGCTACCTGCCCGAGTTTTTGCCGTATGGCGCTGGCATTCCGACGTATGTTCTTCGCGAGTCGCGTGCCTGCCGCCTGTCGATTCAGCAGGACCTTGAGGGCGACCGGGTTGCTTCGGGTATGTTCATGGATTTGGACAATCGTTCCAAGCACTTGCTGCGCGTGCAGGATATGCCCCCGTATCGCAGCGAGATCTGTCTTCCCGTGTTTTACGGCACGCAGGTGCTCGGTGTGTTGGAGGTCGGTTGGAAACGTCCACAGGCGCCACTTGCCTATGACCTTAACGTGCTCGAGGTCATCTGCGATTACCTGTCTATTCAGATGGTCGGCATGGCGTCGAGCTTGCGTTCGCGCCGCACGGCAGAACTTGGTCGTTCGCTCAACGTGCTGCGCGATGAGCTTTTTACCTATCTTGATGATCCGGTCGCTGCTTCGCACGCCGTCTCGTCCGAAATCTGTGCCGTGCTAAATTGCCATTTTTGCCCCGTGGAGTACGATGCGGGCCTCGAAGCCTATGTTATCGATTTTGAGGGCGGTAGCCGTGTGGCGTTGCCGGGCGATCCAGAGTCACTCTTCTTTTCCGTCACGACGCCGGCGGCGCGCCTGGGGACATCTTCTGATGGGTTCGAGACATCGGTGCTGGGCGGGACGAGTGCCGACGATCTCAGGCACGTGCGCCTTACACGTGTGGACGAATCCACGTCTATGGGTGCATGGTTGAGGGCCCACGGCCTACCGTGTCAGGGACTTTATGTCGACTCCGGCATCGAAGCAGGGCGCTACCACTCGGAATCGGATGGCAAGCGAAGCAACGATGCAATTGTTCCCGCTGATATCGCCAAGGGGCCGACGAGGCGTGCTTTGCTGCTCCGCGATGGCAGCCAGGAGCCCATTGATGACCTCGAATACGACTACATGGTGCATTTGGCGCATGACTTTGAGTTGATTTATGAGGGCGAGTCTCAAAAGCGCGAAGAACGTCATATTGCTCAGACGCTTCAGATTGGCATGAGAAATTCGCTTGGTGACGTTCCGGGCATCGCGACCGATTCGGTATACCTGTCAGCCACGAACTCTGCATTGGTCGGTGGTGACTTCTATACGCTCATCCGCCTTCCCGACGACTGCGCCGTCATGATTCTGGGTGATGTGTCTGGCAAAGGCATTGAGGCCGCATCGATGTCCGCGCTCGTCAAGACGGCCCTGACGGCATATGCTTGGGAGGGCGCTGGACCGGCCCGCATGGCACGCTCCCTTAACAGCATGCTCATGGGCTTTTCGAGGGTCGAGACGTTCGTGACGGCCTTTATCGCCAAGATTGACCTTAAAGCCGGACGCGCAACGTATTGTTCGGCGGGCCATCCTCCGACCATGGTCATCAGGCCAGAGTCGATGCCGCTGGGTGGCGGCGAGGCCCGTGGGGGAGAGGTTGAGCTGCTTGGGTGCCAATCGGGGGTAATCGGTGCCTTTGAGAGCATGGTGTACGAGACAGGCGTGTTTACGTTCGCTCCTGGTGACATGCTATTTATGTACACCGACGGAACAATCGAAGCGCGTGACCGCTCGGGTGCTTTCTTTGGCGAGCAGCGCCTTCGCGACCTTCTGCTCTCTGTCTCGGGTGAGGGCGTGTCGGGCATTTGCGGCAAGGTCTTGGGCGAGCTTGACCGATTTACCGAATCGGCGCTGGACGATGACATTGCATTGGTGTCCCTTGAGTTTTTACGGGGTCGTTCATAGACGACGCTGGGCGGGCTGAATCCGTACGGTTGGGGAAACGAATGCATCGAGTGGGCTTTTTTGGGGAACCATGGTCGTATGAATGAGTGGAATGACATAGCGGTTTTGACGCCACCAGGCGATATCGACATCGCCACGGTGCCTGCGTTGCGTCGGCGGTTGGATGCTTTGATTGGCCGCGGCGTGCGTCGTGTCGTCATCAACTGTCAGGCTGTTAGCTTTATCGATTCGACGGGCTTGGCATTCCTGCTTACGCGCGCTCGTGAGCTCATGAGGCGAGAAGGCTTGCTTTCGCTCGTCAATGCATCAGGTGAAGTTGTTCGCTTTTTGGAGATTGCTCGTCTTGTCGATATCCTTCATGTCGCGGGGCCGGCACGGGAGTCTATTCCCGCTATTCCGGTGGGGGAGCTGCCTCGCTGGAGTAAGAGCGTCGAGGTCCGTCAGGGTATCGAGAATCTTCCGTACTACCGACATCGCATCGCCGAACTCCTTGAATCGCTTCCGTTGCGCCGTGACGAGCGCTACGATGTCGCATTGGCGTCGGGGGAGGCGCTGGGTAATGCCTATGACCATGCGGGCGGTATCGGGTGCGTCCTGACGGTTCAGGCCTATGGCGATCGCGTTGTGGTTGAGGTGCTTGATCGAGGTGCCGGCTATTCTATCGATGAAACGAGCGAGCCGGTTGCATCTGAGGAACGCGGCCGTGGTATCAAGCTTATGCGTATGCTCGTCGATAACGTGGAGGTTGCTCATCGTACGGACGGCGCCGGCACGCGCGTGCAGATGGTGAAGCTGTTTAGCGGAGCGCTGGAATCGTGTGCCTAGCCAATCGCTTTAGCGCGTTTAGCTACTAAGAACATGCGGCAGACAAGTTTTTTGAAAAAAGTACTTGCGTCTTTTGGACAACTCGCGTAAATTAATAACCCGCAAGCGGACATGGCTCAGTTGGTAGAGCACAACCTTGCCAAGGTTGGGGTCGCGGGTTCGAGCCCCGTTGTCCGCTCCATTGCATTTCCGGACCGTTTAGGCGGTCCTTTTTCGGCGAAGTGGCCAAGTGGTAAGGCAGAGGCCTGCAAAGCCTTTACCCCCGGTTCGAATCCGGGCTTCGCCTCCAGGCAACATCCGGGCGCTCCGGCGCCCGTTTTGTTTTACATATGCGGACATGGCTCAGTTGGTAGAGCACAACCTTGCCAAGGTTGGGGTCGCGGGTTCGAGCCCCGTTGTCCGCTCCAACTATCTTACGCGGTTCTAACGAACCGCGTTTTTTTGTTGACGCTGCGCGGGCCCCGGGCACCCCATCTTGCCCCTCAATCGTCGGTCGCGTACATAAAGTACGCTTCCCTCCTCTTTCGCGGCAACCTGGGGCACCCGGAGCCCGCTCGCTCATATGACCCAATCCGCTGTCAAGAGCCACAATGGCCCGCCGACCGCTTGCAATCGGTCGGCGGGG
>NZ_CABJDK010000006.1:0-96493 GCF_902364355.1 Collinsella aerofaciens | reverse complement strand
TCGGGGGGGGGGGGGGGCCTGCCGTTAACCCGTCCCGGTCCGCCCCCGGCATGTCATCGACGCCTTCGGCTCAGTCTCATATCCGCGGATACCGTTCTGTCGGCCCGCACTCCATTCCTTCGGCGGGGTTCCCCAAGTCTGTCGAGGCGCATACGGAGGGCTCCGCGCGCACAGCGAAATAGGGGGTATCCCCGAAGGCCGCCCGGCTCGCCGGGACGGGGGCTATGTCTATTCCGCGCCCTCCCGGCACATCGTGCCGAGGGCCCACAGCCACCTCACGAGCTCGGCCGCGGTGGCCGCGTTGGCCTTCGCCGCGGGCATGCCGCGGGCGAGCATCTCCTCGCGCCGCCGCAGGAGCCGCTCGGACCCCTTCCTCCCGTGCATCCTTATCTCGAGGGGCACGCCCGTGTCCCTTGGCATGAGCTTCGGCTGGTGCCGTGCCGCGGCGTAGCACCATGAACCCTCAACGGCCAGCTTCCTCACGAGCGCGTTGCCCGCGCCGCTGATGCCTCCGAGCCGCACGGAGTCGCCACTCGACCTCTGACTCGGCGCGAGGCCGAAGTAGGCCGTGACCTGCCTTCCGGAACGGAACCTCGTGAAGTCGCCGACCTCGGCCGAGAAGGCTGCGGCCAGCGCGAAGGCGCAGCCCTTGATCGACTGGAGGGCGGCCGCCTCCGCGGCGATCGGGCTGGCATCCACGGCCGCCCTGTACTCGGAGAGCAGGTCCGCCCGGGCCTCCGCTGCGGCCTCGACCTCGTTCCTCAGGGCGGCGAGCGTCCGAACCCCGCCGTCGTCCTCCGGCCTGACCTTGTCGAGCCACCTCAGGAAGTCGTAGGTCCAGTACTTCCTCGGGTTGCCGGCGGGCGTGGTGCCGCCGTAGACGAACCCTCGCTTTGCGAGGAAGGCGAGCAGCCGCTGCTTGGCGGTCGCCAGGCGCGCGGTCGCCCCGTCGTAGGCGCCGGCGAGGTCCCTGATGCCTTCGACCTCGGGGGAGGGGACCCATACGGGGGAGATGTCGTGGGCGAGTATCGCCTTGGCCATCCTGGCGGCGTCGTTCCTGTCGTTCTTGGAGGCCGAGTCGGCGGCCGACCTGGGGATCTTCGAGACCGCGGCGACGACACACTCGACGCCGAGCCCGGCGAGCTCCCTTTGCGGGGCGAAGCCGAGGTAGCCGCTCTCGTAGGCCGCGAGCGACGGCCCGGGGAACCCATCCATCCACCCGGCGATCTCGCCCCAGGGGTTGCCGGGGAACCTCCTCGTCACGGCCTCGCCGGTGTCCGCGTCGAGGGCGCAGACGGTGGTCGACCTCAGGTGGACGTCCATCCCGAACGCGGTAGAATGCTTTGGCATGGGAGCCTCCCAACCTCGTTGCGGCGCGGCTGCGCCTATGGCACTTCAACATCATTGTCGCAGCCCCGACCCGCGGTCACGAGCGGGGGCTCCTATCTTTTTAGTGCCCTCGGATTGGGTCATAGTGTCTGTCGTGGCCGGGGGAGTAAGTCTTCCGTTCTTTTCACTAATCGATCGATTCGTCCCAGGAGGCTCGAGCCCGAGAGGGGGCGAGCGTTTGGGGCGTGGCTGCGGCGTTGATTGCCGTGAATGTCAGCTTTGGGCGTATCATCGTGGGCATCTCACAAAACCTCGTTGCAAGGGAGACACACCCCATGGCTACAGAAAAGTCCTCCTCGCGCTCATGGATGTCCGATGCCGCGATCTATCAGATTTACCCGCGCTCGTTTAAGGACTCGACTGGTTCGGGTTTGGGCGATATCGCGGGCATTACCCAGCAGATGGACTATCTTGAGCGGCTGGGTATCGAGGCCATCTGGCTGAGCCCGTTTTACCCATCGCCTCTTGTCGATGGCGGCTATGACGTGGCGGACTACTGCGATGTCGACCAACGTCTCGGCTCGCTTGACGACTTCGATGACATGATCGCCGCGGCTCACGCGCGCGGCATCAAGGTCATCGTCGACATCGTGCCCAACCATTCGTCCAACCAGCACCCCTGGTTCAAAGCCGCTCTTGCCGCCGGCCCCGGATCGCCCGAGCGCGCCCGCTATATCTTCCGTGATGGTCGCGGCGAGCATGGCGAGCTGCCTCCCACCAATTGGAATGCCAACTTTGGCGGCCCCGCCTGGACGCGTGTTGCGGACGGTCAGTGGTATCTGCACATGTTTACGCCCGAGCAGCCGGACTTTGACTGGTCATGCCCCGAGGTTCGCGCGTTCTTTTGCGACGTCCTGGCGTTTTGGAGCGATCGAGGCGTCGATGGCTTTCGCATTGATGTGGCGCACGGTCTCGCCAAGGATCTCGACCGCGATGATCTCGACCAGTGGCATCTCGCCGAGGGCGATGACATGGTTGACGACGGCACCCATCCGCTGTGGGATCGCAACGAGGTTCACGAGATCTATCGCGAGTGGCGCCGCGTGTTCGACCGCTATAATCCGCCGCGCAGCGCTGTTGCCGAGGCGTGGGTGCTGCCCGAGCGCCAGTATCTCTACGCGCGCCCCAGCGAGCTTGGCCAGACATTTAACTTTGAGTTCGCCAAGGCCACTTGGACCTATGATGACATGCACGCTGCAATCGAGGAGGGCTTGAAGGCAGCCATCGAATCCGATTCCGCCTCGACCTGGGTACTTTCCAACCACGACGTGCCTCGTGTGGCGACGCGCTTCGCCCTGCCGCAGATCAAGGCGACGCGCTACCACCAGATTGCGCTCGACTGGCTCTTACGCGACGGGTCGTCTTATGACGAGGACCGTGAACTCGGCGAGCGCCGCGCGCGGGCGGCCCTTTTGCTTGAGCTGGCGCTTCCGGGCTCGGCATACGTGTATCAGGGTGAGGAGCTCGGCCTTTTTGAGGTGGCTGACATCCCGTGGGCTGCACTCGAAGATCCCACTGCGACCAATACGCACGGATCGAAGCGCGAGAAGGGGCGCGACGGCTGTCGTGTGCCCCTGCCGTGGGTGGCGACGGACGATCCCGCGCAGGGCGGATCGTTTGGATTTTCGCCGATGGACGCCGATGCGGCGCCCCGTCTGCCGCAGCCTGCATGGTTTTCCGATTACGCTGCCGATAGGGAAGAGGCGGACCCGACATCGATGCTTGCGCTCTATCGTGACGCCCTCTGGCTGCGGCGCAAGCTGCGCGGGTGCGCTAACGATCTTGCGTGGCTCGATCTTGACGGGCGCACCGGCCTTGCGGATGGTGCCGAGGGCGCTGAGGGCGGCGTCATCGCCTATCGCCGCGACAACGGCTGGGCGTGTGTGACGAACTTCGGTGCAGCACCCGTGGAGCTGCCGGCGGGCAAGGTCCTGCTCACCTCATCACCGCTTGCAGACGGCAGACTTGCGCAGGACAGCTCTGCCTGGATCATGCTCGCTGAGTTGTAGGGGGCCTCTTGCGGCGAGTTTGCGTTTGCTCGCGCTTTCCGTGGTGGCTGATGTCTTCGCGAGGTTCGAGAGGGCGTCGCAAAACTTTTCAAAAAAAAGTTCTTGCATAGGATGCGGGTATCACGTAAGATTAATCCTCGTAAGCGGACATGGCTCAGTTGGTAGAGCACAACCTTGCCAAGGTTGGGGTCGCGGGTTCGAGCCCCGTTGTCCGCTCCATTTGGGCGTTTAGCTCAGGGGGAGAGCGCTTCCCTGACACGGAAGAGGTCAGAAGTTCAAATCTTCTAACGCCCACCAAATGTTCGCAGCCCAGAGGCTTAGCCTCTGGGCTGTTTTGTTTTGCTCGCCAAATGGGTCGCCAAATACGTCACCAAATTTCGAGTTTTTTGATCTTCTGGGATGCTTCTCAGTAGTCATCCGAGAAAACTCTCATCTTCTCTGTTTGCATACACATATCTTTCAAGGATTCGTGCCGCGGTTACATGGGGCTCGGCAAGGCACGACCGCAACATGTTGGTCAAGCATAATCTTTTGGATTCTTTTGGCGTGAGCGGCTTGGTTTTGGTAGGATTTGTCAGCGGCTTGACTAAGGGGGTTTTATAACTGCCATGCAGGTAGCCGTGTTGGTAACGTTTTACCGACTTGCCAAGAACCCCTCATAATTAATGCGTCTGCAAAATGACCAATTGCTTTGACCTGCTGAAACACTATATGTTGTGTTTGAACTAAAAAAAGAATACAGGATATAGATGCCTCTTTGTCGTATGATAGATGGCGGACAGAGAACGAGGACCTTATTTGCCCCATTTGGATAGATCTTTGAGCCGCTTGATCGGCCGCGAGGATTGTCCGCATGAGGACCTATGGTTTATCGAGAACACAGATTGCGCGACGGCGCCGCAAGACAGGGGCAAGCCCTGCCGGGCATCGTTTGGCTCTGAAGCGCAATGAGACTACGACGCGAAAGAGGCAAGAGGATGAAGATCATCAAGCGCAGCGGCACCGAGGTTGTCTTTGACATCGATAAGATCGTCAATGCGATTCGCGCCGCAAACTTGGAGGTCGAGGAGAGCTCTCGTCTAACCGACCGCCAGGTGGTTTATGCGGCGCAAAACGTCGCCGAGGCATGCGAGAACGCGGGCCACACCGTTTCGGTCGAGGAGATCCAGGATTTGGTCGAGGACGAGATCATGCGTCTCGACTGCTACGAGGTCGCCCGCCACTACATCATCTATCGCTATGTTCAGAGCCTGAAGCGCCAGAAGAACACGACCGATGACAAGATCCTGTCGTTGATCGAGTGCAATAACGAAGAGGTCAAGCAGGAGAACTCTAACAAGAACCCGACCGTCAACTCCGTTCAGCGCGACTACATGGCCGGCGAGATTTCCAAGGACCTGACTCAGCGCGTGCTGCTGCCCCAGGAGATCGTGGATGCCCACAACGAGGGCCTGATCCACTTCCACGATTCCGACTACTTTGCCCAGCACATGCATAACTGCGACCTGGTGAACCTGGAGGATATGCTCCAGAACGGCACCGTTATCTCGGGCACGCTGATCGAGAAGCCGCATAGCTTCTCGACTGCCTGCAACATCGCGACGCAGATTATCGCCCAGGTTGCTTCTTCCCAGTACGGCGGCCAGTCTATTTCGCTGACCCATCTCGCCCCCTTTGTTGAGGTGAGCCGTCAAAAGATTCGCGGCGAGGTTGCCCGCGAGCTCGAGGAGCTCGGTGTTTCGGCATCTGCCGAAAAGGTCCGTGAGGTCGTTGAGGACCGTCTGCGTGACGAGATCCGTCGCGGCGTCCAGACGATTCAGTATCAGGTCGTGACCCTTATGACCACCAATGGCCAGGCGCCGTTCGTGACGGTCTTTATGTATCTCAATGAGGCCCGTACGCCCCAGGAGAAGCACGACCTTGCCATGATCGTGGAGGAGACGCTTCGTCAACGCTATGAGGGCGTTAAGAACGAAGCCGGTGTGTGGATTACCCCGGCATTCCCCAAGCTTATCTATGTACTCGAGGACGATAACGTTCACGAGAATTCCCCGTACTTCTACCTGACCCAGCTGGCTGCCAAGTGCACCGCCAAGCGCATGGTGCCCGACTACATCTCCGAGAAGAAGATGCGCGAGCTCAAGCTGTCTAAGGGCGAGACCGCCGGCAACGGCGATTGCTACACCTGCATGGGTTGCCGCAGCTTCTTGACGCCCGACCGCTCCGGTAACGGATTTAACAATGTGGCCAACGCGCTGAACTATGACCCGAACAAGCCCAAGTACTACGGTCGCTTTAACCAGGGCGTTGTGACCATCAACCTGCCCGATGTCGCGCTGAGCTCGCATCAGGACATGGACAAGTTCTGGAAAATCTTCGACGAGCGCCTCGAGCTGTGCCACCGCGCCCTGCTGTGCCGTCATGAGCGTCTGATGGGCACGCTTTCGGATGCCGCGCCGATTCTTTGGCAGTACGGTGCCCTGGCGCGTCTGAAGAAGGGCGAGACGATCGATAAGCTGCTCGTGGGCGGCTATTCCACCATCAGCCTGGGGTATGCCGGTCTGTATGAGTGCGTCAAGTACATGACGGGTCACAGCCACACCGAGAAGGAGGGCACGCCGTTTGCCATGGCCGTCATGCAGCGCATGAACGACAAGTGCGCCGAGTGGAAGGCCGAAAGCGATATCGACTTCTCGCTGTACGGCACCCCGCTTGAGTCGACGACCTACAAGTTCGCCAAGTGCCTGCAGCGTCGTTTTGGCATTATCCCGGGCGTGACGGACAAGGGCTACATCACCAACAGCTACCACGTCCACGTGTCCGAGGAGATCGACGCATTCGACAAGCTCAAGTTCGAGGGCATGTTCCAGCAGCTTTCGCCGGGCGGTGCTATCTCCTACGTCGAGGTTCCCAACATGCAGGACAACCTCAAGGCTGTCATTCGCGTGATGCAGTACATCTACGACAACATCATGTACGCCGAGCTCAACACCAAGAGCGACTACTGCCAGGTGTGCGGCTACGATGGCGAGATCTGCATTGTCGAGGACGATGGCAAGCTGGTGTGGGAGTGCCCCAACTGCGGCAACCGCGACCAGGAGAAGATGAATGTCGCCCGTCGCACGTGCGGCTACATCGGTACCCAGTTCTGGAACCAGGGCCGAACCGAGGAGATCCGCGACCGCGTTCTGCATCTCTAATAGTCATCCCAGGCCGCCCCGTAGCGAGGCCCCGGACCTTTACTCGCTATTTCGGACAGTCCTGGCTCACGACGGAGGCGCCACTGGCGCCTCCTGTTCGTGCGGAACTCATATCGAGCAAAGGTCCGGGGCCTCGCTACGGGGCGGCCAAGTTGATGTAGCTGAGATGCAGCATGTGGTCTGCTCACTCCTCGAAGTTCTTAGCGGAAATGAGTCGACCTGCAACAACGGTTTGCTTGGAACGACGGTTGAGCTGCAACAGAGTTTTTATTGGACCTCGAACCCTATGCTCGATGTTCGCTTCGTTCATTGAGTGTCGCTCGCGAGGGGTCTGGAGTATATCGTCCCGCCCGCAGTTTCGCAGGCCGCAGGCCGAGAATGTTTGAGGACGGGATGATATGCTCCAGACCCCCAGGAAGGTTATTTATGAACTACGCGAACATTAAGTATTTCGACATTGCCGATGGGGAAGGTGTTCGTACTTCTCTGTTTGTGAGCGGGTGCCGTCGTGGGTGCAAGAATTGCTTTAACTCTGTTGCGTGGGACTTTGCTGCGGGCGAGCCCTTTGATCGTGCCGTCGAGGACAAGATTATCGAGAGCCTCGATCATCCCTTTATTGACGGCCTGACGATTCTGGGCGGAGAGCCCATGGAGCCCGAGAACCAGGCGGGGCTCGTTGAGTTTGTCGAGCGTGTTCGTGCCGCTTATCCTGCGGGGTCAGGAAAGACCATTTGGTGTTTTACCGGCGACGTGCTCGAGGAGCTTATGCCGGGTGGTCGTCACCATACTGAGGTGACGGACCGTATCCTTGCCTGCCTCGACATGTTGGTGGATGGCCCGTTTGTTCAGGATCTTTATGATATCTCGTTGCGCTTTAGGGGCTCGAGTAACCAGCGTGTGATCGATATGAACGCTACGCGCGACCGCGCTGTGCGTGAGGGCGTTGCGCTTTGCGATGCTGTGGAGCTTTGGCGGGACGATCCAGTCTATTCGACCCATACTATGTAGCTTGTGGTCGATGCCGGAGGGCGTGGTACCATAGCGCGAACGTGAAATCGGAAAAGTGAGGCCCAGATGGTCGATCAGGAAAAAGTCGAGGCCGCCATTAAGCTGTTGCTTGAGGGCATAGGCGAGGACCCAACTCGTGAGGGCCTGCTGGAGACCCCGGCGCGCGTTGCCCGTATGTATGGTGAGATCGCCGGCGGCATGGACCAGAGTGCTGAGGAGCACCTGTCCAAAACCTTTGCCGTCGCTTCGAACGATTTGGTTATCGAGCGCGACATCACGTTCTACTCGCTGTGCGAACATCATCTGCTGCCGTTTTATGGCAAGGCCGCCATTGGTTATATCCCTAACGGTCGGGTGGCTGGGCTTTCCAAGCTCGCCCGCACGGTTGAGGTTTATGCCCGCCGTCTTCAGCTGCAGGAGCAACTGTGCGCACAGGTTGCCGATGCCCTCATGGATTATCTCGCTCCCCAGGGAGCGATTGTGTTGATGGAGGCCGAGCATATGTGCATGACGATGCGTGGCGTGCAAAAGCCCGGCACCAAGACCGTGACGCTTGCTCGCCGCGGCGTCTTTGAGACCGATCCCGCGCTCGAGGAGCGTTTCTTTAGGATGCTGGGCCGCTAACCATGAGAGTCGTCAACGACTTTACATCGAAGACCGATGAGGGGACGTCGCGTCGCGGCTTTATGGCTTCGGGCCTGGCCCCCTTTGGTGCCATGCCTCGCATTGATTACATTTGTGCCAACGGGCTGTTCCGGCGGCACCTGGGCAACATCGTACAGTTGGAATCGGGGCGCATCTTCTGCCGCCACGGTATTGACCATCTGCTCGATGTCGCTCGCATTATGTGGATCAAGAATCTCGAGGAGCAGCTCGAATTTGACCGCGAGGTCATCTACGCCACGGCACTTCTTCACGATATCGGCAAAGATGAACAGTATGAATCGGGTATATCCCATGATGTTGCAAGCGAACGCGTCGCTGATGCGATTCTCGGCGGCATGCCCGATGACGTGGCGTTTGAGCCGGCCGATGCCGCAGCCATTAAGACGGCCATTCTGGGCCATCGAAAGCTGCGCGTGAACAGCCAACCGCTTGAGCGTCTGCTCTATGCGGCCGACAAAGCGTCGCGCGCCTGCTTTGCATGCCCCGCGCGCAATGCTTGCAACTGGAGCGATGATAAAAAGAACCTGTCGATTCGCGTGTAGTTAGTTTGCGCGGTCGGGGTTCTAAACGAAGGAGACGATCGCGATGAGTAACAAGAAACTGCCCGAGAATGCAACCAAGACTGAAGGCGCCGAGCTCGCCCGCCGTGGAAGGGGCGAAATATCCACCGCAACGGCGGTGCCCCATGTGAGCTATGACGATTTGCGCCATGCCGATCGTATTGTCATTGACGGCCTTGAGGTTTTTGCCAACCATGGCGTGTATCCCGAGGAGAACGCGCTGGGTCAGAAGTTCATCGTTTCTCTGGTGCTCTATGCCGACCTGCGCGCGGCGGGGGAGCACGATAACCTGGATGCCTCGATTGACTACGGCTCGGTGTGCCACGATGTTGATGGCTATCTGCGCGAGCATACGTTTAAACTCATCGAGGCGGCAGCCGAGGGTGTGGCCCAGATGCTGCTGCGTCGTTACCCCCTGCTGCTTGGTGTGCGCATAAAGCTCGATAAGCCGTGGGCTCCTGTTGGCCTGCCCCTGGCAAGCTGCGGTGTCGAGATCGAGCGCGTGCGGTAACCGGTTCTAATACGTCTCTATGGGTGGCTGCTTGAGCCGCTGCGACAGAGCTCTATTGTTGGGACAGTACGTGTCGAGCAGGGCGTGAAAACGCTGATTGTGGCTTGGCTCGAGCAAGTGGACGAACTCGTGGGCGACAACCATGTCGAGGCATTCGACGGGGTAGGCGGCGAGCTCGCGCGCGATGCGAATGGCGCCGGATTTGGGCGTGCATGATCCCCAGCGCGTTTTCATGCTGCGCACGGAGATGCGGGCCACGGTGACGCCCATTGCGACTTCGTACGCGTGCACGATGTCGCGCAGCGCCGATGTGACCTCGGACGCATAGAGCTGGTCGATGTGGGCTTGGAGCTCATCGGACGTTAGGCCGTCGAGGATTGCGTGCCGCTTGGCCTGTGGGCCTTCGTCCGATTCATCGGTACCCATAAAACTTGCGAAGGTGGCCTGTTTGGGTCGCGGTGCGGGTGATGCAAAGTTGTGATCGAGTGCATCCTGTACCGTGATGGGCTTGCCCCAAAGTGCAATGATGGACGAGGGGCTGAGCGGCTCTCGTGCCGTCGCCTGACGCTGCTCGCGCTGGGCAAGTCGGCTGGTAATCCAGGCGCTGTTGCGCTTCATAAACGCTTCGATACGCTCGCGGGTGGCGCCGAGCGGTGCGCTGGCGTGGACCTCACCGCTCGAAGTGACGCGTAGGTTGAAGTTCTTGACGCACTTTTTGGTAACGACGACGGGGATGGGCGTCCCATCCGGTCGGGATGCGGAAATCGTAAACTGCTGCGTCAAAAGCGGTCCTTTGGATTGGGGACGGGCCGGCATGTCGACCGTTCGGCATGCCGGCCCGCTCAAGGGATGTGAAATTAATAACGCTCAAAGAAGGCGAGCGCGTTGTCGCTGCAGAGCTTTTGCATCACGGTCTTGCCAAAGTGCTTGGAGAGCATGTTCTGGAACTCGGGCATCATGCTGGCATCGGAGAGGAAGGCGGGCACAGTGGCGCCGTCCCAGTCGCCACCGAGTGCGATGACGTCCTCGCCGCCCAGGTCGAGCCAGTGCTCGATATGTGCCGCTAGCTGGTCGAAGGTGACGTCTGCGGCGGTCTTTTTGGTTGCGTCGTTGGAAAGGAACTCGCTGCAGTAGTTGAGGCCGACGATACCGCCCATGTCGCGAATGGTGCGGAACTGGTCGTCGGTGAGGTTGCGCTTGACTCTGCAGACGGTACGGGAGTTGGAGTGGCTGGCGACGAAGGGGCGCGTGGCGTGGGCGACAACCTCGTCAAAGCACTCATCGTTGAGGTGGGAGACGTCGAGCACCATGCCGGCGTGCTCCATCTGCGTAAGCGCCTCGATGCCGGCGGCGGTGAGGCCGGCGTGGGTGTCGTGGCCGCTCGCGAGCGGTCCCTGCGCGTTCCAGCTGAGTGACGACATAAGCACGCCCAGGCTCTTGAGCACCTCGATCAGCGCGGGGTCCTCGGCAAAGAACGTGGCGTTTTCGATGGTGTGGATGCAAGCGACCTTGCCGTCCTTGAGCGCGGGGCGAATGTCTGCGGCGCTGCGCACGTTGACCATACGGTCGTGGTTGAGCATTGCCTGGCCGCTCATATGCGCCATGATCTGCGCCTGGAAGCGCGCGGCGTGGGCGGTGGGAATCTCGTCGGGGACAAACGTGGCGAAGCACTGTGCCCACGGCGTGTTGTCGATCTTTGCGAGCGAGATGGCACAGGCATTACCCTCGATGAGGTCGAAATCTTGCGGATGCGTTTCGTCGCCGGGGAAATAACCGTCGGTGCCGGCGGTAAAGCGCAGGTCGAGATCGAGCGTGGCCCAGCCGATGCGGTCGGCGGTGTCGCAGTGTAGGTCAAATACGGGATATGCCATGGTTCCTCCGGTTGCAGCGTTTCTTTGCAAACTGTCTTTGAATTGTATGACTAGGGTATAGTTAGCGCCATATGTTCATGGCGGCCCGCGTTGTGCGCCGCCCTTATCACGGAGGTTTCCATGTCCAACCAGGGCAAGAAGGTCAAGACTCATTATCGCGGCACGCTCGACGACGGCACGCAGTTCGATAGCTCCTACGATCGCGGCGAACCGCTGGAGTTCACCTGCGGCGCCGGTCAGATGATCAAGGGCTTCGACGCCGCCGTGGTCGACATGCAGGTGGGCGAGAAGAAGACCGTGCACATTCCTGCTGCCGATGCCTACGGCGAGCACAACCCCGAGATGGTCCTGACCTTCCCGGCCGAACAGGTTCCCAACATCGAGCAGATCGAGAAGGGCATGAAGCTCTTCCTGTCCACGCCGAGCGGTATGCCCGTCCCCGCCGTGGTCATCGACGTAACGCCCGAGGCCGTGACGCTCGACGCCAACCACGAGCTGGCCGGCAAGGACCTCAACTTTGATATCGAGCTCGTCGAGGTCGAGGGCTAGAGTATGCCTGAACGCTTGGTTTCGACGACATGCTTGGGAAATCTCAACGATCCGTCCTATGAACTCCTACTTCGCCGGGAGCTGGGCGGTGTCTTTGAAGTTGACGAGCTCCTGCTCGATTGGGACCAGGCTGATGCGCGCACGTTTGTGGGCGTGACGGAGCTGGGACGCACGATCGATGTTCGGCTGGATACTGCCGACGGCGGTCGTCTTGCCGATGGCGACGTGCTCACCATTGACCGTTCGGGCATGGTGCCCGTGGCGGTTGTCGTGCACCTGCGCAGCGCCGAGGTCTATTTGGTCGAAGTCGACCGCATGGATCCGATTGCACTCGCGCATGCGTGCTGGGAGATCGGCAACATGCATGCGCCGCTCTTCCGGGGCGACTCGGACGAGCATACCGTGCGCATGTATACGCCGGTGCAGCCTGTTTTGGGCCGCATGCTTCGGGGTGTCGAGGGTGTTCGGCTCTCGGTGGTTACCCGTGAACTCGATGCGGACCGGCGCTTTGCGTCGAGTGCGGCGGAGGTCGTCGTGAGCATAGCTCCCGACTTTGCCATCGTAAAAAAGACGCGCGGCTAAGTGCGCGTATGCGCAAGACGGGCTTTGAGGGGTGACCGATCAAAGTCCGTCTTGCTGTTGATAAGAGGCTTTGGGGGAAAGCATATGGGTCTTGAGGGAATCAAGCTGATTGCATGCGATTTGGACGGCACGTTGCTGCATCCGGGGGAGCGCGAGCCGCGTTCCGAGGCCTTTGAGCTTATCGATGAGCTGCATCGTCGCGGTATCGTGTTTATGCCGGCGAGCGGCCGTCAATATGCGAGCTTGCGCTACCTGTTTGCCCCGGTGGCCGATGAGCTCGCCTACGTATGCGAAAACGGAGCCCTGGTGATGAGCGAGGGGCGTGCCGTTGTCAAGCGTTCCATGGAGCGTTGCCTTGCTATGGATATCGCGAATGCCGTGGTTGCGTATCCCCATGCCGACGTGACCCTTTCGTGTGAGGGGCGCCTCTACACCATGAGCGGCAACGACGCGTTTGTTGAACACCTGCGTTATGAGGTCCACTGCGATGTGGCGGTGGTCGACCGTCCCGAGGACATCGACGAGGACGTCATTAAGATTGCCTTCCAGACGCCCGAGGCAGAGCAGCCGGCGGCGCTGGAGTATTTCGAGCGCCACTTTAGCGACTGTGTCGACGTGATGACGTCGGGAACCGAGTGGACGGACTTTATCGGCTTTGATTCGGGTAAGGGTTCCGCGCTTGCCGATTACGGTCGTGCCCTGGGAATTTCGCCCGATGAGATGATGGCGTTTGGCGATAACGAAAACGACCGCGACATGCTCAACGTAGTGGGCCATCCCTATCTAATGGAGAGCTGCAATCCCTCTATGCGTGGCATCAACGACCGCGTCCGTTACGTACGCACGGTCGAAGAGGAGCTGCGTCGCCTGCTCGCCGAGTAGATATTTGGGACATGCCTAGAAATGTACTGTTTGCTGTAGCGGATGGGCAAGTAGATTTGCAGGCATGTCCCAAAGGCTACTGGCAGTCGGGGCAGAGTCCCTCAAAGATGGTGTAGTGCGAGCTGACGCTCCATCCGATTTGCTCGGACGCCTTGGCGTCGAGCTGGGCATCGAAGGGGAGCGGTACGTCGATGACGCGGCTGCACGAGGTGCAGATGATATGCGCATGCGGCTCGATCGTGCGATCGAAGCGGCTGCCGCCTGGTGTCTTGATGGAGAGGATCTCTCCGGCATCGGCCAGGAGGTTGAGATTGCGGTAGACCGTGCCGCGGCTGATTTTGTCATCCTGTGCGCGCACGACGTTGTAGATTTCGTCGGCGGTGGGATGGTTGTAGCTTTGGCGCACGGCGTCAAGAACCAGCTTTCGCTGCCTGGTATTCCTTCTTTGCACCGCCATGCGCCTCGCCTCTTTTCTATCAACGGCCGTAGGTAAATGATACCGTATTTAGCACACAATACTAATAACGAGGAATGAAACTGTCTTCATTGGCAAGTGGGGCTTGGGCCTGGGCTTCTACGAGGTGAAAACGCGTTCCCATGCGCTCGTAGGAGGCATGAAGCGCCTCGAGATGAGATAGGATGTTTGCCGGAGCTCCCTGTATCTCCATCTCGACCGAGCCGTCTTCCATGTTGCGCACCCAGCCGGTGAGTGCGCGTGTCTGCGCGAGGTTGGTGTTGGTAAAGCGAAAACCAACGCCCTGGACTTGCCCCGCCCAGCGCAGGAAATAGCGCAGGGGAGTGTCTTGAGTGGCCTCGTCGCTTGCGAACACAGTAAGCCTGCGGCGCAACTCGAGCTCGATGTTTGATGGTTTTTGAGGCTCTCGACTGCCGCCGGTGACGCTGGAGAAGAACGCATCGAAGAAGCCCATCGCTAGGCCTGCTTGCCTGCGTCGGACGGGAAGGTAATGCCGGCCTGCTGGCGCACGGCATCCATGATGCGCAATGAGACGAGCGTGACATCGCGGTAGTGGCCAAGTTCGTGACGTCCCGCCGGGGTTTCCCAAATCTCTTCCTTAACGTTATCGATGCCGCCGATGGCGGTGATAAAGTCTGTGAGTTCGTATTCCATAGTGTTGCTCGATTTGGGCAGGTCGAGCACGCGGCCGTTGTCGCCCTGTTCGCGCGGTGCCTCGGTCGCCGAGCCGCGTACGACATCGCCGCGATAGTCGATGCGGACGTTGCGGGGCGTGGACAGATGGTCGATCTGGATAGTGCCACGCTCGCCTTCGATCTGCGAGGGTAGCAGGTCATTCGTTATTTTGGAGTGCGCGAGCTCGACGGAGATACGGCCACCGCCGTAGCTGGCGAGGATGGAACCGCAGCCGTCGATGGGGCCGTGCGTGAGCTGTCGCGTGGCGGGGTCGAGCAGAGTAGCCATGCTCGTAAGGCCGGAGGGCATGCCGAAAATCTCGACCATGGGCTCGACGGTGTAGACGCCAATGTCCATGAGGGAACCCGATGCCATATTGCAGTCGAAGATATTGGTGGCGCGTCCCGCGAGAATCTCGTTGTAGCGCGAGGAATATTTGCCAAAGCGCAATGAGGCGCGGCGGATGGGGGCGATCTCGCCCAGGGCGTCCTCGATGGCGTGGAAGGCGGGGTCGTGGAGGGGACGCATGGCCTCGAGGGCCACGACACCTGCTGCCTCGGCAGCGCGGAAGACTTCCAGCGCCTGCGCTTCGGTGGCGCAGAAGGGCTTCTCGACGATGACGTGCTTGCCACCGGCGATGCAGACAAGGGCCTGCTCGTAGTGAAGTGCGTTAGGGCTGCCGATATAGACGGCGTCGACGTCGGCAGCTGCCGCGAGCTCATCGAGTGAAGTAAAGTTTCGCTCGCCACCGCGCTCGGCGGTAAAGGCGGCACCGCGATTGGCATCGCGTGAAAGCGTGCCCACAAACGCGGCTTGGTCGTTGGCGTTGACGACTTGGATAAAGTCGTCGGTGATCATGGATGTGCCGATGGTCGCGATGCGCAGCATACGTCCCCCTTGCGTTGTTTGGTCTACAGGATGAGTGTAGCGCGTGGGGATATAAAGCTGCGCGAAAACGCTATTACAGGTCGCTCTCGTTAAAGCCGGCGTCGATATCGAGGTTGCTGCCGTCGGCCGCCGTGGTGGCGAGCTCATCGCAGCGCTCGTTGAGCTCGTGACCGGCGTGACCCTTAACCCAGATGAAATCAACCTTGTGCTTGCTTTTGGCGGTGAGTAGGCGCTCCCACAGGTCGCGGTTCTTGACGGGTTGCTTGTTGGCGGTTTTCCATCCGCGCTTTTTCCAGCCGTCGATCCAGTGCTTGTTAAAGGCGTTGACGACATACTGCGAATCGGAATGGACTTCGACCTCGCAAGGGCGGTTGAGCGCCTCGAGCGCCACGATGACCGCCATGAGTTCCATGCGGTTGTTGGTGGTCTTGGCATAGCCGCGCGAAAGCTCGGAGGTGAAGGTCTTGCCGGCGGGGTTGGTGTATTTGAGCACGGCGCCGTAGCCGCCGCGTCCCGGATTTGATCGGGCCGAGCCGTCGGTATAGATGATGACCTTCACGGGCTTCCTTTCGTTGAGTGCATTTCGTGTGAGTGACCATTGTAGCGCCATGCCCGCCGGGGGCCAGCAATCTACGATTTCTACCCCGTCTTCCGACTGTTAGTTGGCATGGATGATGCGGTTGAGCTCGTCGAGGTATTGCTGCAAGAGGAGAGAGGGCTTGCGCTCGTCGTGCATGATGTAGCCAACGTGCATCGTTGGGGCGTCTGCTAGCGGGATCGATGCCATGCCCCATTGCATTTCATTGGAGAGGACACCGGTCGACAGGGTGTAACCGTTCGACGTGATAAGTAAGTTAGTAAGTGTTCCGCGGTCCGAGATTCGTATGTTGCGGTCGCAAGGGATATAGCTAAAAGGTTCCTCGGCGTAATAGAAGGAGTTTGAGGTTCCCTGCTCAAAGCTGTAGCGCGTATAGGGCGTGAGGTCGGCAAGGGACAGCTGCGGGCGGCGTGCGAGCGGGTGGCGCTCGCTAACGAAGACGTGGACCGTCGCGTCGAATAGGGGATGGAAGCTTGCGCGGGCATCGGCGAAGGCCTTCTGCAGAACGCGGGCGTTAAAGTCATCCAGATACAGAATGCCGATATCGCTGCGAAACGCACGGACGTCATCGATGATCTGCGATGTGGTGGTCTCGCGCATGATGAACTCGAACTTGCTGTCGCGGCAGCGCTCGACTACGTTGACAAAGGCCTCGACCGAAAAGGCGTAGTGCTGGGCGGAAATGGCGAGGCGGGCTTGCGGGGTGCCACCGTCCTCGTAGCGTGCCTCGAGCATGTCGGCCTGCTCTACGACCTGGCGCGCATAGCCCAAAAGCTCGGTGCCGTCGTTGGTGAGCGTGACGCCGCGGCTGGAGCGCGTAAAGATCTCCAGATGGAGCTCTTGTTCTAGGCTTTTGACGGCGTTTGAGATGTTGGACTGAGCGGTATAGAGGCGCTGAGCTGCGGCGTTGATTGAGCCGGACTCTGCCACGGCGATAAGAAAACGAAGCTGCTGGAGTGTCATCGGTGCCCGTCCTTTCGATAGCTATCTAAAAAACCGATAACAGGTTAGCGCTTTTAAGTGATTGACCGAGTGAAACAATGCTCGTACTATTCAAAACACACAAAGGCGGTAGGTAATTAAGCCGACCACGGAACCGGGATGTCAAAAGGAGGACCGCATATGAACTGCTTACCAAGACGAATGCCGGGCTCCTGTTTGCGCCCGTCGGCGTGATCAGGAGACAGCGACTTACTTTTCTCTTGTTTATTTACTTTCGTTCGATCAAGGAGATCATCATGAGCCAGTTCATCAACAACCCCGAGCACACCTTTGGTTTCGATACCCTGCAGCTTCATGTTGGCCAGGAGAGCGCCGACCCCGCATCCGACTCCCGCGCCGTGCCTATCTACCAGACCACGAGCTATGTGTTCCGCAACTCCCAGCACGCCGCCGATCGCTTTGGTCTTGCCGACGCCGGTAACATCTACGGCCGTCTGACCAACTCCACCCAGGGCGTCTTTGAGGACCGTATCGCCGCGCTCGAGGGTGGCGTGGCCGGTCTTGCCGTCGCCTCCGGTGCCGCTGCCATCACCTATACCCTGCAGGCTCTTGCCCAGGCTGGTGACCACGTGGTGGCTCAGAAGACCATCTACGGCGGTTCCTACAACCTGCTCGAGCATACGCTCTCCCAGTTTGGCGTCGAGACCACGTTTGTCGATGCTCATAACCTGGAAGAGGTTGAGGGTGCCATCAAGGACAACACCACGGTCATCTATCTCGAGACGCTCGGCAACCCCAACTCTGACATCCCCAACATCGACGCCATCTCCGAGATCGCCAAGAAGCACGGTCTGCCGGTTGTCGTCGACAACACTTTCGGCACCCCGTATCTGTTCCGTCCGCTGGAGCATGGCGCCAACATCGTTGTCCACTCCGCAACCAAGTTCATCGGCGGCCACGGCACCTCGCTGGGCGGTGTGATCGTCGACGGCGGTAACTTCGATTGGAAGGCGAGCGGAAAGTACGCCCAGATCGCTGAGCCCAACCCCTCCTACCATGGCGTCTCGTTTGCCGAGGCTGCCGGTCCCGCCGCCTTCGCAACCTATGTCCGCGCCATCCTGCTGCGTGACGAGGGTGCCTGCATCAGCCCGTTCAACGCCTGGGTCCTGCTCCAGGGCACCGAGACCCTGTCGCTGCGCGTTGACCGTCATGTCGAGAACACCAAGAAGGTCGTTGAGTTCCTTGCCGGCGACAGCCACGTTGCCAAGGTGAACCACCCGAGCCTGCCTGAGCACCCCGATCACGAGCTCTATCAGAAGTACTTCCCCAACGGCGGCGCTTCGATCTTCACCTTCGAGATCAAAGGTGGCCAGGAGGCTGCCTGGAAGTTCATCGATCATCTGCAGGTGTTCTCGCTGCTCGCCAACGTGGCCGACGTCAAGTCGCTCGTCGTGCACCCGGCTACCACCACGCACTCCCAGCTCTCTGCCGAGGAGCTCGCCGAGCAGAACATCACGCCCTCCACGATCCGTCTTTCCATCGGTACCGAGAACGCCGAGGACATCATTTGGGATCTGAAGCAGGCCTTCGCCGTGCTGGACGAGTAAGGCGACTTGTGCAAGGACCCCTTGCGACTCGATAGGTATAACTGCATAAATGCCTGCTCAAGGCGCCTGCGCAAGCAATGGTTGCGCAGGCGTCTTTTTTGCATAGGAAGGGCGCTATTACAGGGTTTTTGGCATGCTTTATGCATTTGAGTTGTGGAAAACTCCTGTTGAGAGGATGTGAGTTTTACACAATTGACGTGCGCCTTTTGAGTAAAACCGCAGGTCGCGATTTGCTCGAGGTACTATGCAGCGCGATCGAATCACACGCAGCTCAAACGCAGCAAAAACGCACTACGGAGGTTTCCAGCTACATGAGGATCGATTCACGAAAACCGAAAGCCGCTGCCCTTTCCGCCGCTCTGACCGTGGCACTTTTGGCAGGCGCCGGCGCAACTGATGCCCACGCGGCAACACTGTCCGATACGGTTGGATCTACGCCGTCCGAGGCGACGCTGGTACAGCCCGTTGATTATCGCGGCGATGGTTATGGTTCCATGCAGGAGTGGAACGCCTCGATGGAGGCCAAGCGCGATTCCCTTGAGATGCGCGCTCAGATCATTATGAATATGTATGGCGACTATGCTACCGATGACGAGCGCGCTGTGCTGCAGGGTTGTATCGACGGTGCGGGTAGTCTGTTGACGATGGGGGAGGTCGACACGAAGTCGACCGAGCTCGATGAGCTGCGCACTGCGCTTGAGAATGCCAAGCGCGAAGCGCTCGAGGCCGCCGCAGCCGAGGCCGAGGCCGCCGAGGCCGCCCAGGCTTCGTATTACAACGCCTGCTCCGGCTTGTCTTACACGTCTGCTGCGTATTACGCGAACGGCTCGGGTCTGACGCGCTCGAGCGGCGTCAATAACTATAACGGCCGCCGCGAGACTTATTACAGCAGCAACGTGTTGTATCACCACCGCACGGGCGAATGGACGCAGGATTCCGAGGGCTTTTGGCGCGATTCCGATGGCTACTACGTCGTTGCCGCGGGCGATAAGGCCCAAGGCTCCACGTTTACCGGTTCCAAGGGCGAGTGCAAGGTCTATGACTCCGGCTGTGCTGCCGGAACCACCGACTACTATACCGGTTGGTAATCTGCCATCAGAGCAAAATAGGCACATGATGGGCGGGCGTCTTTGCTGAGCTTTTAGGCAACGTAAAGCCGCCCTTTCTTTATGTGCGTTTGAGTTAACAGAGCCCTTACCGTGGCGGTACGCTGGGCGTATGCATGCGGGGCACACTGGTTCATGAGAAATAAGGTCTTTCTCGTGGAGGAAGTGGTCTCATGAACGCTCGAGATATCGCTATCGCCGCCGTCGCATTGGTACTTGGCTGTCTTGGCCCTACAGCTGCGTTTGTCGCAGGCATGCAGGGCTCGTGCGGGGCTGCTCCTATTGTGGTCGGCGCGCTCATCGCAGCAGCGCTGCTGGGAAGTGCGGGCGTGACCCTTTGCCGCGATGACGAGGACGAGACGCCGCAGGTGCGGCGCTAGCCGTTGTGAAGCTGGTTTTGCCCATAGATGAAGAAGGAAGCCGCCGCAAGGGGAGTGCCCTTTGCGGCGGTTTTTGCTATTGAGACTGTTGGATGCGGTACGGCGGCGTTACCAGCTGGCCTCGATTTCGCGGATGCGCGAATAGAGCCATTCGTTTTGCGGCACCTGGATACCGTGCTTGGCCGCGAGGCGGCAGATGGTACCCGCAAATTCCTCGACCTCGGTTCTGCGTTGAGCGATGCGGTCTTGCGCCATCGAGGGCATGCCGGCGGGATCGAGCCCTTTTATGAGACGCACCATCTGCGTTAGGTCTGCCTCGGTGAGCTCGATGCCCTCGGCATTGGCGACTGCAAGCGTCTCGCGCATGGCGGAGACAAAACTGCGGAGCTGCTCGGAGCCCTGCTCCGTAGCGCTTCCGTAGGTGCCGCCGTAGGCCATACAGGTCTGGTTGATGCCGTCGTTGAGCATGAGTTTGGCCCACATGCGATGTGCGATGTCGTGCTCGACGGTATGGGCGATGCCGCAACGCGTGTAGAGCTCGTCGATGGCGATAACGGTTGCGGGGTCGGTGCCCGCTGCCGCACCAAAGCGGATCTCGCCGGCATTGGTATAGGTGAGCTCCCCGTTGAGGAATACGGCGTCCATGCCCTGGCAGATACCAAGGACGGTGTGCTCCCAGCCAAAGCGCTCGGCAATCTTCTGCTCGCTCGTGATGCCATTGCACAGCGACGCGATCAGCGTGTCGGGTCCCACGACGCTTTCCAGGGTTTTGAGCGCCACATCGAGCCCGGTTGTCTTGACCGTGAGGATGACCAGGTCGACGGGCGTCGCCTCGCTCGCGCGGACGGACTTGAGCGCGCAGGGCTTGCCGTTGACGGTGAGCGCATCGTTTGCGTGGCGCTCAAAGCGCGCGTCGTCCATAACGTATTCGACGGCGTCGTTGCCGAGCGCTTGGGCGATCATGCTGCCGTAGAGCAGGCCCACGCCGCCCTTGCCGATGAAGGCGACCTTGTTGATCTGCATGTGAATCATCTCCCCATAAAAAGGCGCCCGCGTATGGGGCGCCTGATGGATTGTATGCCGCCGGGCCATGTCGCGTGCACCGGATGGCCGTATTTAGAAGAACAAACGCATGGGAACTTATGACGCGGGGCAGACCGCAAAGACACGTGCGGGATATCCGACGCCATCACGCACCTTGGGGAAGGTGCAGAAGATGACGGCGCCCGTGGCGGGAAGCTCGTCTAGATGGTCCATGACCTCGATCTGATAGCGGTCGACCGAGAGGATGTACTGTTCGCCGGGGTAGGGGTAGGCGTCCTCACGCGTGGTCACGCTCGCCGGGTCGGTGTCAGCCGGCTCGTGGCCGATGGCGCCGATGTTGCGCTCTTCAACGAGCCACTTGATGGCGTCGAGGTTCCAGCCGGGGTAGTGGGGATGGCCGTCCTCGTCCTTGTTCTCGAGGTCGGCGAGCTTGGACCAGTCGGAGCGGAAGGCGACGAAAGCGTCTTTGGGAATGCGACCGTGCTCATCCTCCCAGGCTTTGAGGTCCTCGACGGTCAGGACGTAGTCGGGATTCGCGGCGCACTCCTCGTGTTTGTCGATCACACAGAGCGGATGCATAAACTCGATGGGTTCAATCTCTCCAAGGGAACGGCCGTCAACATGGAAGTGGCGCGGCGCGTCGACGTGGGTGCCGTACTGCGAAGCAACCGAATACTGGAAGCAGCGCATGGGCGCGAGCATGTCCTCGGGCGTGCCGGGCAGGTAGTCGAAGAGCTTGGTGGACTCAAATGGCTTAAAGCCAAACCAGTGCGGGGTGTCGCATGAGAGCGTGTGGGTGAGGTCGACCCAGCGATAATCGGTGCTTTTGAGCTGGGTTGCGAGGTTCCAAAGGTCGAGCGCGGGCATGGTTGACTCCTTTCATCGGGCTTTTTGCTGATGTTAAAGCGGTGCCGTGACAGCTCGATTTCTGCTGCGTTACGATACGTTCTCGATTGCGATTCCACGATGTTTCGGCCGCGTGACCATTGTGTTTCGCCTTGCCGGGGCGCTGATGGCGAAAGGAGGGGCCGTGCAATACCGCGTTGACCCCAAAAGTGGTAACCGAATATCTGCTCTGGGTCTGGGCTGCATGAGATTTCCCGGTGCGCCGGGACACCCCGATGCGAAGACGGCCGATGCCATCATTTCCCGTGCGGTGGAACAGGGGATTAATTATCTGGATACTGCGTATCTTTATCCCGGTAACGAGGTGTGCGTGGGCGCCTCACTTGAGCGCTTGGGGCTGCGTGACCGGGTGTTGCTGGCGACTAAGTTGCCGCACGCTTCGTGCAAATGTGCGGAGGATTTCGACCGCTTTTTTGACGAGCAGCTGCACCGTTTGCGGACCGACCATATCGACTACTACCTTATGCACAACATCACCTCGCCCGCCCAGTGGGAGCGCGTGGTGGCGTTGGGCATCGAGGACTGGATTGCGCACCAAAAGGCTGCGGGGCGTATTCGCCAGATAGGTTTTTCGTATCACGGCAGTGCGGCGGACTTCCTCACGATGCTTGACGCGTATGACTGGGATTTTTGCCAGATCCAGTACAACTACGCTGGAGAGCGCTACCAAGCGGGGACGGCGGGACTCATGGCGGCTGCGGAGCGCGGGCTCGCGGTGTTTGTGATGGAGCCGCTGCTGGGCGGGCGTTTAGCGGGCAAGCTGCCGCCGCGGGCCCGCGCTGTGCTCGATGGCGCCCCTGACCCGCATTTGCGCACTCCTGCCGCCTGGGGCCTTTCGTGGGTGTGGAACCATCCTCAAGTCACGATGCTGCTTTCGGGCATGACCGATACCACGCAGGTGGACGAGAACGCGGCATTGGCGGATCGCGCACTGCCGAATTCGATGACGACAGAGCAGCTCGATACCATCGCGCGTGTGCTGGGAGAGTTTGAGAAATCGAATCGCGTGCCCTGTACGGGCTGCGGCTACTGCATGCCGTGTCCCAAAGGCATCAATATCCCTGGGTGTTTCGCCGCCTACAACGCAAGCTATGCGCACAGCTGGTTTACGGGCCTGTCGCAGTATTTTACGGCGAGCGCGGTGCGGACGAGTGAGCCCAAGTTGGTGAGCAATTGCGTCAAATGCGGCAAATGCGCACGTCACTGCCCGCAGCAC
This sequence comes from Collinsella aerofaciens, assembly GCF_902364355.1. GTDB lineage: Bacteria > Actinomycetota > Coriobacteriia > Coriobacteriales > Coriobacteriaceae > Collinsella > Collinsella aerofaciens_AF. The sequence continues at coordinate 73,429 of NZ_CABJDK010000006.1, read as the reverse complement.
ATCGATATCCCCGGGCGCTTGGACGACGTACGCCGCCGTTTTCAGCCTGGCCCCGTGACGGCGGTGCTCAAGGCCTTCGGCAAAACGCGCTCCTCATGACCCTTTTATAACTTGCGGTGGAATAGTTCCTGTTTGCGGCAGAATGGGGCTTAAACAGGAACTATTTCACCGCAACTGAAGGGGGCTGTCGTGGGCCATCGGGATTCATGTGATGATTTGCGCGAGGTTCGTTGGGGCGTTTTGGGCGCTGGGCACATTTCGCATCGATTTGCATCGTCGCTCAAGGAGGTGGACGGGGCACGGCTTGTGGCTGCCGCCGGTCGCACCCCTTCGCATGTTGAGGGGTTTTGCAGGGCGTTTTCGATTGATGCCGCGCACAGTTATGCCACGGCTGACGGTAGCGGCGATGCGGCTTATGACGCGCTGATTGCCGACCCCGATGTCGACGCAATCTACTTGGCTCTTCCGCATGGCATGCATACGCGTTGGGCCTGTCGCGCGCTGCGCGCCGGAAAGGCCGTGCTGTGCGAAAAGCCGGCCGTTTTGAGTGAGGAAGAGGCTCTCTCGATTTCCTCCGCCTCTCGCGAGCACGGCGTGCTGTTTATGGAGGCGATGAAGAATCGGTTTTGCCCGATGCGCACTCGCGTGAAGGGTTTGCTTGCGTCGGGCGAGCTCGGCTGTATCGTCTCGATCGAAAGCGTGCAAAAACTCGATTATGGTGAGCCCCCTTCGAGTTATCTGCTCGATCCGTTGCAGGGCGGCTGTCTATATGACATGGGCTGCTATGCGGTCGGGTGGTTTGAGGATCTGCTTGCGGGTGCGTGCGATGTTTCGTCTCGTGAAGTTCGCTGGCGTGACGTATTAGGCGGCCGCGTGGATTGGGCCGATGAGATCCATATGAGTGTCGGCGGTATACCCATTCATATGGTGTGCGACGGCAAAGCAGCATATGAAAGCCGCTTAACGATTGCCTGCGAACGGGGTTCGGTGGAAATCGAGCGCCTCCATCGCCCCGAGCTCGCCCATGTGAAGTACTCCGACGGACGAATGCTCGAAATTAATGCCCCGTTTGAGGTCGATGATTTCTACGGCGAAATTCAGCATGCGACGCAGCTCGTCCAGACGGGAGAGCTTGAAAGCCCCGTTATGCCTCTTGCCGCCACGCAGCGCTGCGCGCAGATTATCGATGCGATTCGCTTGACGCTCTAGGCTGCGGTGCTGGTGCTCAAGGGGGGGGTCGGCGGACCTTGCCCCTGATGCCCCTTTTTATATCTTGCGGTGGAATACGGTCTGTTTGCGCCAAAATAAGGCACCAATAGACCGTATTTCACCGCAACTGATGAGGGGGAGCTGGAGATGCTGACGATTGGGTGCCATCTTTCGACGACGAAGGGCTATCGAGCAATGGGGGAGACGGCGTTGTCCATTGGTGCCAATACCTTTGCGTTCTTTACGCGCAACCCGCGCGGTGGCAAGGCAAAAGACCTTGACATGGATGACGTGGCGGCTCTGCGCGAGCTTATGGCGCAAAACGACTTTGGACCGCTGGTGGCGCATGCCCCGTATACCTATAACCCCTGCTCCGCTAATGAGCGAGCGCGCGAGTTTGCCTTGGAGGCTATGGCGGAAGATTTGCAGCGTCTGGAAGCACTGCCCGGCAACTACTACAACTTCCATCCCGGTGCGCATGTGGGACAGGGGGCAGACGCCGGCATTCAGATGATTGTCGACACGCTGTGCCAGGTGATGTTTGAGGGACAGCAGACGACGGTATTGCTTGAGACCATGGCGGGCAAGGGCACCGAGGTGGGCCGTAGCTTTGAAGAGCTGGCGCGCATTATCGAGGGCGTTGCCGCCAAGTGCCCGGAGCTGTCCGATAAGCTGGGCGTTTGTTTGGACACCTGCCATGTGAGCGATGCTGGCTACGACATCATCCATGACCTGGACGGCGTACTCGACGAGTTCGACCGCGTGGTGGGTATCGAGCGCTTGCGCGCCGTGCATATCAATGACTCCAAGAACCCCTGCGGCGCCCATAAGGATCGCCACGAGTGCATCGGCAAGGGCTACCTGGGTAGTGAAGAGTTTGGCGGCGGTATGCAGGTTATGCAGAATATTGTATCGAATAGCCGCTTGCGTGCACTTCCATTTATTTTGGAGACGCCGAACGAACTTGCAGGTTATGCAGCTGAAATCAAACTGTTAAGGTCATTGCAGCAGTAATGACTGTTGCTAAGTGGAGTATTCCATTCACGTTATGGGTTTGTTTCAATCAGTTTTCTCATTGCAGATTCGTAATTCCGGGTGCATAATAGCCAACAGTTTTTGCAGACCTCTGAATCAAACGGGGTCACTGGAAGGAGACTGATTATGAAGCTCAAGAAGCTTGGCGCGTTTGCAGCCACGGGCGCCATGGCGCTCGCTCTTGCACTGACGGGCTGTGGTTCGTCCAACGCCACCTCTGGTTCCGATGCCGGTTCCAGCAGCTCTGACAACGCGAAGGTCGAGAAGGTCGACGGCTCCAAGGAGTATGCACTCGTCAAGGACGGTACGCTCACCGTCGGCACCTCTGCCGAGTACGCTCCGTTTGAGTACAAGGATGACAACGGCGATTATCAGGGCTTTGACCTTGAGCTCATCAAGGCTATCGGCGACAAGCTGGGCCTGGATGTCGAGTATGTCAACAATGACTTTGACACGCTGGTTCCGGGCGTCGCTTCGGGCGCCAAGTATGACGTTTCCATCGCGGCTATCACCGACACGCCCGAGCGTGAGAAGGAAGTCACTTTCTCTGATTCCTACTACATGGACGATCAGGCTATCGTGACCAAGGTCGATAACACCGACATCACGGCCGACAACTACAGCGAGAAGCTCAACAACGCCGACGCTACCATCATCGTCCAGTCTGGCTCGACCGCCGAGGCCTTTGCCCAGGAGAACTTCCCCAAGGCCAAGATTGTTCCCTACAAGGACGCCACCGAGTGCTTTAGCGCCCTGCAGTCCGATAAGGGTGACGCCGTGGTGACCAACCGCTCCGTCGCCAGCCAGCTGACCGCCGAGCAGTTCAACACCTGCCAGACCATCAAGCAGATCAGCACCGGCGAGGAGTACGCCATCGCCATCAACCAGGGCAACACTAAGCTCAAGGACGACGTCAACCAGGCCATCAAGGACCTGACCGATGACGGTACCGTTGACGCCCTTATGGCTAAGTACAACATCAAGTAAAATAGCTACTTGATTGCACGCGGGCCCTTTCCGTTTTGGCGGAGAGGGCCTTTGCGTTTCTTGAATGGGCGTCATCCTGCCCCGTTATGTCGGCAACTTAAACGTTAGGAGCCACCTTGTCTCGATTGAACCAAGGAGCCATGGGCAAGAGCCATCCACTGCCCTCGATGCTCCAAAAGCTGGCCTGTGCCCTGGCTGTGGCGCTCGCCCTGGTATGCGCGGGGGCCTGCGTGCCCTCGACTGCTCAGGCACTTGAGACCGCAAAGATTACCGCCCGACCCAATACCGGTTCGGGTAGCGACGTGGTCGGTGGCACCGAGACTCGTATCACTTGGGAGGTCCAGGCCGATGCCGATGAGGAACTGAGCGGTCTTTCGCTGACGTTTGTCGACGGCACGACCTTTGGTGCGGACGACACGCGTCTGACGATGCTCTCGGGCGATGACCTTATGGACCGTACGCCCATGAAGCCTACGTGCAAGGTCGACGGCCAGACGCTCAAGATCGATTTTGGCGAGACGGCGCCCGCCGGCGGTTTTTTCCGTGTCGAGGTCTACGGCGTGACCTTCCCCGTCGAGGGCGGCGACGAGGATTTTAGCGGCACCTACACGTTGGCTGACGGTTCAACCAAGAAGATCTCCAAGATTCCTTCCGTCGAGATTAAGGGCGTGACGGCATTCGATAACTTCCTGGCCGACCTTAAGGAGCAGCCGTGGGTCGAGGCATGGAATTCCAACATGTTCCTTCGCCTGTTCCTGAACCCGGTCATTTTGGTTCAGAGCCTGCCGATCGTCTTCAAAGGCTTCCTCATGTCGCTCTCGATCGTGCTCGTGGCATTTCCGTTGGCCATTCCCTTTGGCTTTGCCTTGTCACTCATGCGCATCTCCAAGTCGCGCATCCTGCGTTGCCTTGCCGGCATCTATGTGAATATCATCCGCGGTACGCCGGCGTTCCTGCAGATCTACATCGCGTTCTTTGGCCTGCCGCTGGCCGGCGTCAAGGTTGACGATTATGTGCTGGGCGTCATCGTCATGGCCATGAACTCGTCCGCCTACCTGTGCGAGATCTTCCGCGCCGGTATTCAGTCGATCCCCAAGGGCCAGAACGAGGCCGCGCGCTCGCTGGGCATGAACGCCTTCCAGACGCTGCTCTACGTTATGATTCCGCAGACGTTCCGCAATGTCCTGCCTACGCTGACCAGCGAGTTTATCCTGCTTTACAAGGATACGTCGCTGCTCGCGGCCGTGGGCGTGGTCGAGATCGTCATGAACGCCCGTACCATCGTGGCCACGACGGGTTCCATTACGCCGTATGTGGTTGCCGCGCTGTTCTACCTGGTCATCACCCTGCCGCTTGCTCGCTTGGTGAGCGGTCTTGAGGCGAGGCTTCTGGGGACGGCCGAAACCAAGAAGAAGCGTCCCGCCAAGAGCGCTGGACAGGTCGTCGCGACGCCCGCCGACCACATCGCCGGTCTGTAAGGAGGTCCTATCATGAGCGAAACCAATAACTCGAACGAGGTCGTCGTCAGCATCAAGAACCTCCAGAAGGCCTTTGGCGATAACGTGGTCCTGCGCGATATCGATCTGGATGTGCACAAGGGCGAGGTCGTCGTAGTTCTGGGTCCCTCGGGCTCGGGTAAGTCGACGATGCTTCGCTGCATCAACCGTCTTGAGCATCCTACGAGTGGCTCGATTGTCGTTGAGGGTGTGGACGTGTGCGCCAAGGGCGTCGATCTTAACAAGGTGCGCACGCATCTGGGCATGGTGTTCCAGCAGTTCAATTTGTTCCCGCACCTCTCAGTCAAAAAGAACGTCATGCTCGCGCAGCAGAAGGTGCTCAAGCGCAGCAAGGAAGAGGCCGAGAAGATTGCCGTCGAGGAGCTGACCAAGGTCGGTCTTGCCGAGCGTATCGACTTTATGCCGAGCCAGCTCTCGGGCGGTCAGCAGCAGCGCGTTGCCATCGCCCGCGCCCTGTCGATGAACCCGCACGTCATGCTCTTTGACGAGGCCACCTCGGCGCTCGACCCCGAGCTCGTGCGCGACGTCCTGGGTGTCATGCGCGACCTGGCACGCGACGGCATGACCATGATCGTCGTGACGCACGAGATGGGCTTTGCCCGCGATGTCGCCGACCGCGTCGTCTTTATGGACGGCGGCGTCATTGTGGAAGAGGGTACGCCGAGCGAGGTCTTCGACCACCCCAAGAGCGAGCGCACCAAGGCGTTCTTGGGCAATATTTCGTAGCCGGTTGATGTAACTGCCGTTACAAAAGAGCGGGGGCTGGACTTGAATCCAGCCCCCGCTCTTTTGTAGGGATGGGGATGCGCTGTGATACAGGCTCTTTTGGAGGCCTGGTTTCGTTACGCGAGCTCGGCTCCGAGGGCCTTGCAGGCCACCTCGCCCTCATCGTCGGGCGCATCGTAGCAAATGACGGAGTCCACGACGTTGACGCCGGCCTCGTCGGCGTCGGCCTTCCAGTTGTCCATCCACTCGCCCTCGGCCCACGAATAGGAGCCAAAGAGGACGACCTTCTTGTCGCCGAGGGTCTCCTTGACCTCGTCCCACATAGGCTGAAACTCGTCATACTCAAGCTCCTCGGAGCCCATGGCGGGGCAGCCGAAGGCGAAGGCATCATATTCGGCGGCCTTGTCGGCAGAGAAGTCGGCGCAGGGGATGACCTCAGTCTCGGCACCCGCGGACGTGGCGCCTTCGGCGACGAGGTTTGCCATGGCCTCGGTGTTGCCCGTGCCGCTCCAGTAGACGACGGCGATCTTGCTCATGTTGAGTCCTTTCAGTTGTGCGGCAGGTTGCCGCGGCTTCTATGTTCTATCGGGTTGCCTGGGCAAGTTGCGCCAAGCTGCAGCCCTGCTGATAGACAAAGGTGAGGTATTGAGTGCAAGCGCGGTAGGCGTCAAACATCGCAAGCGCTTGCTCGACATTCGTGTAGACCTTCCAAGCTCCAAAGACCTTGTAGTTCTCGCCGCGCTGGACGATAAACTCGTGCACGTCGTCGTAGGGATATCCAAGGAAGTAGCCTATTTCGTGCGGAAACTCGCAGGTGCAGTCGTTGCTGCAGCTAGCTTGCTGGGGTAGTGCGCATCGAGTCTGGCTACAAGCGCATTCCGCGACGTTATTGCTCGCGAGCGTGATGCGTGATGCCAAATGCACAAGGCATGTCGAAAGGTCTCTCGTGTCGTAGCCTTCCGAGGCGAGCGCTGTTTGGGCGCGAGGGTCTGCGAAATAGGTGGCGAGGCTTTTGGCTCGGTACACGTACACGAGTGCTCCGCAGGGCCGCCAGACCAAAACACTCAGGTGGATGCCGAGCGGGTCAAGCTCGCGATTGCACTGGGCGATAACGTTGAGCAGGCGCGCGCGGCGTTCTGCGATGGTTTCGGTTGTGGTCGAGCCGTCCCCGTGGGCGTAGGTGCCTGGATAGGTAAAGAGCGATGCCGGCTTGATGCCCGCGAGCGTGGGAGAGCAGTTGCGCACGACTGCTGCCTGAAACGTTGGGATGTCTATGGTTCGAGTCACGGCGCTCCTTACGAATCTAAACTGTTAGCCTAGGAAAACTTATACACGAAAGTAAGCCATGGTCAACAAAAAAGTTTGAAGAGGGAAACTAATTGACCGAACAGACATGATTTTGGGTTAAGATGGGGACACCCCATGGGGGTATCTAGATAGTGCTACTTGAAAGGGGAGCGCATGAGTGACTTGCTCAACCCTGCGAATCTCATCGTGCTGGCCGTCATTGCCGTCGGCATGTTTTTTGGACTGCGTCGCATTGCCGCTTCGACACACGGGAAGAGTTGTTGCAGCGATGGTGCGAGCGGCAAGAAGGCCAAAAAGGTTGTTGTGGTGGATACCGATGCGTCACACTATCCCTATAGCGATGAGCTGCTCATCGGCGGCATGAGCTGTGAAGGCTGCGCTCAGAACGTAGCCAATGCCCTCAATGCGCTGGATGGTGTGTGGGCTACGGTAACGTACGCGGACCACACAGCGCGTGTGCGCTCCAAGCGCCCGATCAATCGCGGTGTCCTTGAGACTGCCGTGAGAGATGCGGGTTACTACGTCATGACGCTGTAAGCGTCGCTCTGGGTGCGCTTCCTTGGCTAGGCTCGTCCGCGCAGTTCGATGTCTTGGATGTCGTCGAAGTCGATGGCGATGTCTCGGAGCTTGAGGAGCTTGAAGGCGGGGAGCGCCTCGTCGAGGATGCCGGTGCGGCTGCGATAGCCGTATGTATCGTAATAGGTGACACGAACCAAGTCGCCACGTTTGAGACCCTCGAGCTTTTTAGAAAGTACGAGGGCTTTTTCTTCCGTGAGCTCACGTTTTGACTCGACGGTGATTTCCTGCTTGCGCACGAGTTCGTAGTATCCCGTGAGGGCGGCAAAGGGCATAAACTGTGCGGCGCGGTTGGCGCGCACGGCACCGTTGGCAGTGAGGTTGGGGTCGGCGGCGCGGCGTCTGCCCTCGGGGTCCGCCAGGCGCTCGAAGGCGGTCGGCGGGCGCACGGGCTGCTGCTTGGGTTTAGGCACGATGTCCTCCAACTTGGCCGTTGCGTTCGCGCGCGGTGGCGCCGGCGGTAAAGCTTAATCCCTTGACGAGCGCGTTCTTGCCGTACTTGCCTTTCACGGCCAGGACGGCGCGCGCCAGGTCGCGCTCGCGCTCATCGGCCTCGATATCGCTGAACAGATCGATGGTGGCAAATTCCTCGGGCACAAGATTGCCAAATCCCAGGTTGATGCGCTTGACCGGTCGTTTGGGATCGACCGTTTGTGCCCAAAGGTCATCGAAATACCCCATGATTTTCTTAAACGAATTAGTGCGCTCGGGCAGCTTTCGCGAGGCGTTGGAGTGCGCAAAGAGTGCGGCATAGCCACCACGCGGTTTGCCGCCATGCTCTCCCACAAAGATGCCATCGATTGCCTGCGCTTCGCGCACCAGGCGACGCCTTTCGTCATCGCGCTGGACGGGCTTGGGAGCACGGGGCGCGAGCTCGGGGCCGTCGGTCGCTGCGGGCTCGATGCCCGAGGTGCTCGAGCGCAAGTGTCCGCAGCCGTCTATATACTGCGCCGTGCCGCTGGCGTTGAGCCGGCGTATGTCGGCGCGCTCGCTCGCGTAGCCCACAAAGAGCGAGATGCTGTCGCAGACCACGTGCTTATCGACTAGATCCAACACGGCGTTGTCGACCATTTCGCGCAAGACGGTGTAGGCCTGCTCGTAGGCATAGCCCTTCGAGAGCACCTGTCCTGTGGTGGTCGAGGTCGCTTGCGGGCGATAGGCTTGGATATCGGCGATGGTTGTCGGCTCGCGCCCGAAGGCGTGGTCGATGAGATATTCGGCGTTGACGCCGAGTTCGTCGTAGAGCAGGTTCTCGTCGAGTGCGGCGACGCCCATCAGGTCGTAGACGCCGTATTTCTCGAGACGGGCCGCCACGCCGGGGCCGATGCCCCAGATGTCGGTGATGGGGCGATGGGGCCAGATCTCCTTGCGAAAGATCTCGTCGTCGAGTACGCCAATGCGGCTGGCTACGTGCTTGGCGGTGATGTCGAGCGCCACCTTGGCCTGGAATAGGTTGGGGCCGATACCGACCGTCGCCGTGATGCCGGTGCGCCCCAAGACCTCGTCGCGCAACATGCAGGCGAACCCTTCGGCATCGGTGTGATAAAGGTCCAGATAGGGCGTCACGTCGATAAAGCACTCATCGATGGAGTAGACGTGCACGTCCTGGGGGCTGACGTATTCCAGATAGACGCCGTAGATTTGCGCCGACACCTCCATGTAGTGTTGCATGCGCGGCACTGCTTTGATGTAGTCGATGCCGTCGGGAATCTCGAATAGACGGCAGCGGTTGTGTATCCCGAGGTCCTTCATGGTCTGCGTGATAGCGAGACAGATGGTCGTGCGTCCGCGCGATTCGTCGGCAACGACCAGGTTGGTGGTGAGCGGATCGAGCCCACGATCGACGCACTCGACGCTGGCATAAAACGTCTTGAGGTCGATGCAGATGTAGGTGTGCTGCTCGTGCTCCATCCGAGCCTCCCATCAAACACATGTTCTTATCGAATACCTGTTCGATAATACCTGCTCGACCGGACACCGTCAAAACCTGTCCCTATTTGGCAGGTATGGTCGTGCGGTTGCATCGGGTTTTTAACGCAGCCCTAAAGAGCGCGAAACAGCTCGGAAAAGCTCGCTTCGTAGCATGAGGCTAACGATTGATACCACCATAAAGCACGGAAGGGTTGTGGGGATAATGGTCAACTATGGGTTTGGTATGCCGACGCGCTTGGTTGCGGATGGGGATGTGGCTCGCTGGTGCGGGCGATTGGTTGCCCACTATGGCGGCACCAAGGCACTGGTCGTGCTGGGAGGCGACAAGCACACGCGTGATGAGCTCGTTTCGGCGGCGCTGGGCTCGCTCGATCGCGCCCTGCTCGAGCGCGTGCTTTTCCGCTGCGGCTCGGTTGAAGGCGACGGAGGAGACGAGCTGATCGACGAAGCCGTGGCCCTGGCGACCGACGAAGGCGTGGACTTTGTCTTGGCGATTGGCGATGCCGATACTGCCGGCTTTGCGCGCGAGCTCGCCCGTCGCATGGCGGCGCTCGATGTCGGCGAAGACGGTTTTGTCCCTTATGGATGTATCGTCTCGGAGGGCAAGGTGCCTGCCGTCGTGGGGGCCGGCGAGGTTCCCGTTTTTGCCATCATCGCGCCCGAACTGCTGGAGGGCATCGGGTCTCCTCTGCGTGAGTTGCTCGGTAGCGTCTGCGCTGCGGCCTAATATTTGGCATAAAGGGATAGGTTATTTTTGATTGGTAAAGCGTTTGACCTGCCAAATTAAACCTGTCCCTTTTTGGTCGGTTGCCGTTTGGGGGCCGATTGGCAACGCTCGCTGATTATAGTCTTGACCTGCGCTAGAATAGTGGCATCTGAATGTCCGGGCGCATGGAGGCGTGCGCCCGTATGCTGAGGAGGACTCTATGGCAACTGTTGCCGCACCTATCGATGCTACGTCGACTGCCGCTTGGAAGGCGCTCGAGGCCCATCAGGAGAAGCTCGAGGCCGAGGGTATCGACCTCAAGGCCTGGTTCGCCGCCGATGCCGAGCGCGTGAACAAGCTGAGCTTTGACGCCGGTGACCTGCACTTCGACCTGTCCAAGAACCTGGTGACTGATGAGACCGTCAAGCTGCTGTGCGATCTTGCCCGCGAGGTGAAGCTCGAGGAGCGCCGCGACGCCATGTTCTCCGGCGAGCACATCAACACCACCGAGGACCGCGCCGTCCTGCACACCGCGCTGCGCCGCCCGGCAAGCGAGAAGGGCCAGCTCATCGTCGACGGCCAGGACGTCGTCGCCGACGTGCACGAGGTTCTCGACCGCATGTATGCCTTCGCCGAGCGCGTGCGCTCCGGTGAGTGGAAGGGTGTTACCGGCAAAAAGATCGAGCACCTGGTGTCCATCGGCATCGGCGGCTCCGATCTGGGCCCGGTCATGGCCTACGAGGCCCTGCGTCCCTACGCCGACGCCGGTATTGACTGCCGCTACATCTCCAACATCGACCCCAACGATCAGGCAGAGAAGCTCAAGGGCCTCGATCCCGAGACCACGCTCGTGATTATCGTCTCCAAGACTTTCACCACGCTCGAGACCCTCACCAACGCTCGTGAGGTCAAGACCTGGATGCTCGAGCAGCTCAAGGCTCAGGGTGCCATCGACGGCTCCGATGAGCAGAACGCCGAGGCCGTGGCCAAGCACTTTGTCGCCGTTTCCACCGCACTCGAGAAGGTCGAGGCCTTCGGCATCGACCCCGCCAACGCTTTTGGTTTCTGGAACTGGGTCGGCGGCCGCTACTCTGTCGACTCCGCCGTGGGCCTGTCGCTGATCGTCGTGCTCGGCCCCGAGCGCTTCCAGCAGTTCCTTGAGGGCTTCCACGCCATCGACGAGTACTTCTGCAACACCCCGCTCGAGAACAACGCCGTCGCGCTGATGGGCCTGCTCAACGTCTGGTACGTCAACTTCTTCGGTTCCAAGAGCCACGCCGTGCTGCCGTACTGCCAGTATCTGCACCGCTTCCCGGCCTACCTGCAACAGCTCACCATGGAGTCCAACGGCAAGCACGTCCGCTGGGACGGCAGCGCTGTGACCTCCGATACCGGTGAGATCTTCTGGGGCGAGCCCGGTACCAACGGTCAGCACGCCTTCTACCAGCTGCTGCACCAGGGCACCGTGGTGGTCCCGGCCGACTTTATCGCTTTCGCCAACACTGCCAACCCCGCAACCGACAGCGGCCAGGACGTCCACGAGCTGTTCCTGGGCAACTTCCTGGCCCAGACCAAGGCGCTCGCCTTTGGTAAGACGGCCGACGAGGTTCGTGCCGAGGGCACGCCCGAGCAGATCGTCCCGGCCCGCTGCTTTGAGGGCAACCGTCCGACGACCTCGATCTTCGGCGACACGCTGACCCCGTTCGCACTCGGCGAGCTCATCGCCCTGTACGAGCACATCACGTTTGTCGAGGGCACGGTCTGGGGCATCGACTCCTACGACCAGTGGGGCGTCGAGCTGGGCAAGCAGCTTGCCAAGCAGATCACCCCGGCCTTCCACGACGACGCCGCCAAGGCCGAGCAGGACGCTTCGACCCAGGCGCTCATCGAGTTCTATCGCGCTCATCGCAAGTAGTCTTTACGGCTGAGTTGGCTTATGGCTGAAAGGGGCCCGTATCCGTTGGGGTACGGGCCCCTTGCTATTTGGATAGGATGGAATGTATCGGGAGGCGCCTCGACGGGCATCGCAATCGTCGAAGGCGCGCCGTTCATGTTCGGGACAATATGACATTTTTCCCGTTGCAAACAGCGCCGCCGTGGGTGTTCTGTATGATGGCTCAGACAAGGTTGTTCAATGACAGGGAGGCATATATGGCAATCAAAGCCATCGCAATGGATATCGACGGTACGCTCACCAACGACCAAAAGGTCATCAGCCCGCGTACGCGCGAGAAGCTGCTCGCGACGCAGGAGTCGGGCATTAAGCTCATCTTGGCTTCGGGCCGTCCCGCATGGGGGTTGCACGCCTTGGCGCAGGAGCTCGACCTTCAAAACCATGACGGTCTGCTAGTTGCCTTTAATGGCGCGCATGTGGTCGACGCTCAGACCGATGAGGTCCTTTTTGACCAGGCCATGCCGGCTGACGAGCTGCACCGTCTGATTGATCATCTGCGCAATTTCGACGTGATCCCTATGATTTCGCTCGGTCGCGATTTGCACGTCGAGGACTCGTACCATTGCATGATCACGCTGCCTGACGGCTTGCAGAAGAATATCGTCAAGTATGAGCGCGATGCGTGCGATCTTAAGATTCGCGAGGTCGAGAGCTTGCATGAGGTCGTGGACACTTATCCCGTGGACAAGCTGCTGACGGCGGGTGATCCGACCTACCTGCAGGCGCATTACGAGGAGATGTATGCGCCCTTTACCCAGACGCTTTCGGGCATGTTTACGGCCGACTGGTACTTTGAGTACACGGCGCCCGGTATCGACAAAGCCCGTGCGCTCGAGGGTGCCCTGCCCAAGCTCGGTATCGATGCCAGCGAGGTCGTCTCGTTTGGCGACGGCCAGAACGACAAGTCCATGATTGAGTGGGCCGGCACCGGTGTTGCCATGGGCAACGCCGTCGATGAGGTTAAGGCAGTTGCCCAGATGGTAACCGCCAATAACAACGAAGACGGTATTGCAGTGGCGCTGGATAAGCTGCTGGGTTAGAATCGCCGATTAATGCATGGTTTGGGCGCCTGCTTGCGGGCGCCCTTTTGTTAGGGAGGGTGCCGTGTCCGCATTTCCGTTCGACGCCGTTATCTTTGACATGGACGGTGTCATTGTCGATACCGAGTATTACTACCTGGGCGAGACTGCCGCGTTTGCCAAGGAGCTTGGGCTTAACCTGACTCAAGAGGAGTTGAATGGGCAAGTCGGTACCTCGCATCAGTTCTTCCTGCATATGCTGGTCGATTGGTTTGAGCGCGCCGGTAAGGGGCATTTCACTGGCGAGGAAGCGTTGGCCCGTTGGGACGAGTGGGCGCATAAGCGTCCGCGCGACTATCAGGCTTTGATTAACCCAGGCGCCGTGGATACGATTCGAGAGCTGCCGCGCCGTGGCGTTCGCGTGGCGCTTGCCAGCTCGTCTCCCATGGATAGCATCGAGGAAGTGCTCAACGCGTGCGGGCTGTCGGATGCCTTTGAGTATGTGGTGAGCGGCGAGCAGTTTAAGGAGAGTAAGCCCGAGCCCGACATCTACCTGCATGCGCTGGACCTGCTGGGGCTGCCCGCGAATCGCTGCTGCTGCGTTGAGGATTCGGTGCCTGGCATCACTGCCGGCAAGCGAGCCGGCCTGACGGTCGTTGCCAAGCGCGAGGAACGCTTTGGCTTTAGCCAGGATGCCGCGGACAAGATTATCGACCAGCTGCCCGAGCTGCTTGAGCTTTCTTAGGGGGTCTGTTGGAGGCTCTTTAGGGGTTCGTGGACAAAAAATGCCAAATATGAGTACTGTCACTAATTTAGTAACAGGGAAATTATGCTTTTAAGGCCCTGGTTGAGCGCCTGGGGGCGATTATAACCTGTTAAATATGGCTTTAGCCATGCTAAAACGCCTTGATAATGAACAGCTGTACATTATCAAGGCGTTCTTTTGTCACAATATAATGCTACTAGCTTTGCAGCAGTACTCATATTTGGCGTTTTTTGCCCACCGGGGTCAGTTGAAGTCAAATATGGAGTGCGAATTTCCTAAAACGGTTGATTCGACGCTCTCCTCGGCGCAGTTTTTAAGTTCGGCGATGTGCAGGGAGGCGCTTTTTAGCGATGTGATGAGCTGTCGCGCGCTTGCATCTGCTTGCGGTTCGGCTGGAGCGTCGGTTTCGAGCAGCAGACGGTCGAGTGGGATCTGTCGGGCGTATTCACGACCGCGCTTGGTAGCGAGCATCCGCTCGTTCACGGAAAAATAGCAGCCTGCGTTTCGCGCACGGTCGAACTCGTTCGAGGTGCCGCTAAACCAGTGGAAGATGATGGCGGGGGAGTTGGGGCTTGGGGTGAGTAATCCATATGACTCAAGGGCGTCCAGTACGGTTCCTGCCGAACGAACAGCGTGAATTGATATCACGCGCCCGGCAAGAGGATAGTGCACGAGTGCATTACAGAGCTGGTCGAGCGCCTGTGTTTGTAGCGGCTCGCTTCCGGCACAGCGCGCGGAAAAGTCGAGTCCGACCTCGCCGATAAAGCGCTCTTGTGCGGCGACCTTGCAAAGCAGATTGATTTCGGCGGCACCGCATCGTCCGTCGGCGAGCCACCAGGGATGGAGGCCGATGCCGGCAAAGATGTTTGAACGGCTACGGGCGCGCTTGTTGGCGCTTGCGAAGTCGCGCGGATCGACGCCGCAGTCAAAGAGACCCATGCCCAGCGCCGTCGCCTCGTCGGCAACGGCGTCCGGGCGAGCCATTAAATCGAGATGGCAGTGCGCGTCAAATAACTGCGGTGTCATTGCGGCACATCTCGTTAATCTAGGCGCTGGCCGTCGGCGCGCACGCGCTCGCACCCGCGCCCACTGATCTGGCGTATAACCTCGCCGGCGATCATCTGGCCCATGATGGGCGGCATAAAGCTCGCGGTTCCCAGCTCGGTGCGCTCGTGGATGTTGGAAGGGTCGCGGGGCTGGGTTTTAACCGATTCCTCGCAGCTAAACAGCACGTGCAGGCTCTTGATGCCGCGCTTTTTGCACTCTTTGCGCATGATGCGGCTCATGGGGTCGCGCACGGTGTCAAAGATATCGGCAAAACGCAAGCATTCGGGATGCAGCTTGTTGGCCCCGCCCATAGAGCTAACCAAACGAATGTCGTGATCTTGAGCATATTTGGCAATGGTGAGCTTGGCCGAGATGGTGTCGATGGCGTCGACGACGTAGTCGAGCTTGCCGCCCGTCTGCTCCAAAACGCTCGCGAAGAAATCATCGATGTTGTCGCTCAGCAGGTATTCGGTACGTTTGATAACGGTGGCGGCAGGATTGATATCGTGGATCATGGCTTCCATAACATCGACCTTGCGCTTGCCGATGGTGCTGTGAAAGGCGATGGCCTGGCGATTGATATTGCTGGGCGCGATGATGTCCTTGTCCAGAATTACAAAATGACCAATGCCGCCGCGGGCGAGTGCCTCGCAGCAGTTGGAGCCCACACCTCCGCAGCCGAGTACCAGCACCGTGGCATCGGCGAGCTTGTCGAGTGCCTCGCGGCCCATGATGATCTCGAGCTTGGCATCGCGCGTCTCGTTGGGAGTTGCGGCTGTGGTTTCGGTCATAGACATCCTCCGATGGGGAAGCGAATCGTGTTTTAGCTATCGCCATTATAGGTATTATCGCGATTCCATTTGAGCCCTAGGGGCTTGTTGAAATGAGGCAGTGATTCGCATAAGATGAAGCAGATGGCACCCGTTGCAGCGGGT
The DNA here is from genome assembly GCF_902364355.1 of Collinsella aerofaciens. Lineage (GTDB taxonomy): Bacteria > Actinomycetota > Coriobacteriia > Coriobacteriales > Coriobacteriaceae > Collinsella > Collinsella aerofaciens_AF. Next base: position 57,712 of record NZ_CABJDK010000006.1, on the reverse strand, counting down.
TGGCCAACTCCCAAACACGTTTGTAGCGTGAGAAGTGGCCGTCTTCGCATTACGCGGGGGCGGCTATTTCATTCGACCTCCAATGTGGATGCCGAGCTCCACAGCCGCGATTACAAGCAACAACAACGTCAGGACATCGTTAATACTCATAGTCCATCTCCTTCTTGGGAAGAGGGAGCTGGCCCATCTGCTTCTGGACCCATTGTATCTAAAAACGAACGAATGTTCTATACATAACATTGCTATTAGATAATTAGACAAACATCTAAATATCGAGTATAGTGTGCACGTCGCGAGAGATAGCGAGAGGAGGTTCTATGCCGGGAGAAGGTTTTAAGGCGCTGGCGGATCCAACGCGGCGGCGCATTTTAGAACTGCTGCGCGAGGGCAATTGCACGGCGGGGGAGCTCGCCGAGCATTTCGACATAAGCAAACCGTCGCTCAGCCATCATCTGGCAACGCTTAAAAACGCCGGGCTGGTGACCGATGAGCGCCATGGCCAAAACATCGTTTACAGCTTAAATACCACCGTCATGCAGGACTTGATTGGCTGGTTTATGGGCTTTACAAACACTGAAGGTGATAAGGATGAATAACGAAAACAAGGGCATTCACGCCACGGGGGTATCGTCGCGCGTGTGGATTGCACTGGTCGCTCTGTGCGTTGCCAATGTCGCAGCGCATCTGATAGTGATGCCGAGCCTGCCGGCGCAGATTCCCACGCACTGGGGCGCGAATGGCGCCGTCGACGGTTGGGGCCCTAGCTGGATGGCCTCCGCGCTCGGCGTGTTGCCTCTGGCACTTCTCGCGATGTTCTACGTCGTGCCACGCATTGACCCCAAGGGCGAGGCGTATCGGACCTCGGGTAAGTTCTATCAGGGCTTCGTAATCGCCTTCACGCTGCTCATGTGTGCCATAAGCTGGCTGGGGGAGCTAACGGTGTGGGGCATCGTGCCGGTGGTAGGAACGGTCAATTTGCTGGTATCAGGCGCTATCGGCTTGCTCTTTATTGGTATGGGCAACTACTTACCGCGCGTAAAGCAGAACTACACGCTCGGTATCAAGACGCCCTGGGCGCTTGCCGATCCCGAGAACTGGCGCCGTACGCAGCGTTTTGGCGGTGCCTGCTTTATGGTGCTGGGCGTTGGCCTGATTGTGATGGGCGTGGCGGGTAGCGTGCTTTCGAGTGAAGTCGTCGCCGCGGTGATTGCGGTTCTGGCGTTTGGTTCAGCTGGAGCTGCCTACGTCTATTCGTATCTGCTGTGGCGCAAATCGCAGCGAGCCGCTCGTTAAGGTTGCGGAAAACTAGCGTACGCAGTTCATAGTATGTTCCGGGGGATTTTTCCCAGGTAGTATTAGGGGGTGTGGGCAACCATGCCCCTTTTTCGTTTAGTTTCAGAGCTGGTTTCCTCATTTCGTTTCCACTAAAGCGAATCAAGAATAGGGAAACAGAAGGTAGAAAGGATAAAACAGGCAAATGGCGGAGTTTATCTACCAGATGTATCAGGCTCGTAAGGCCCATGGCGACAAGGTAATCCTTGACGACGTGACCTTGAGCTTCTACCCCGGTGCCAAGATCGGCGTCGTGGGCCCCAACGGCATGGGTAAGTCGACCCTGCTCAAGATCATGGCCGGTATCGAGGAAGTCTCCAACGGCGATGCCAGGCTTACCCCCGGCTACACCGTGGGCATCCTGCAGCAGGAGCCGCCGCTCGATGACGACAAGACCGTCATCGAGAACGTGCGCATGGCGTTTGGCGATATGATTGCCAAGGTCGATCGCTTCAACAAGATCGGCGAGGAGATGTGCGACCCGGATTGCGATATGGACGCCCTCATGGCCGAGATGGGCAAGCTCCAGGACGAGATCGACGCCGCCGACGGCTGGGATATCGATTCCAAGCTCGGTCAGGCCATGGACGCCCTGCAGCTGCCCGATTCCGACATGCCGGTCAACGTGCTTTCCGGCGGCGAGCGCCGTCGCGTGGCCCTGTGCAAGCTGCTGCTCGAGGCTCCCGACCTGCTGCTGCTCGACGAGCCCACGAACCACCTGGACGCCGAATCGATCCTGTGGCTCGAGCACTTCCTGCACAACTATCAGGGCGCGGTGCTTGCCGTCACGCATGATCGCTACTTCCTGGATAACGTTGCCGAGTGGATCTGCGAGGTCGACCGCGGCCACCTTTATCCCTACAAGGGCAACTACTCCACGTATCTGGAGACCAAGGCCGCCCGTATCGAGGCTCAGGGCAACCGCGACGCCAAGCTCGCCAAGCGCATGGAGGCCGAGCTCGAGTGGGTACGCAGCTCGCCCAAGGCTCGCCAGGCCAAGAACAAGGCCCGTCTGGCTCGCTACGAGGAGATGGAGGCCGAGGCCCGCGCCAGCCAGAAACTCGACTGGACCGACATCCGCATCCCTGTGGGCCCGCGTCTGGGCAACAAGGTGCTCGAGGCCCATCATCTGCACAAGGAGTTCGATGGCCGCGTGCTCATCGATGACCTTTCGTTCACCCTGCCGCGCAACGGCATCGTGGGCGTTATCGGCCCCAACGGTGTCGGTAAGACCACGCTGTTCAAGACGATTGTGGGCCTGGAGCCGCTGACTTCGGGCGAGCTCGAGGTGGGCGAGACCGTCAAGATTTCTTACGTCGACCAGAACCGTTCCGGCATCGACCCCGATAAGAACCTGTGGGAGGTCGTCTCGGACGGCCTGGACCACATGATGGTCGGCGAGACCGAGGTTCCGAGCCGCGCGTACGTGGCGAGCTTTGGCTTTAAGGGCCAGGACCAGCAGAAGCGCGCTGGCGTGCTCTCCGGTGGCGAGCGCAACCGTCTGAACTTGGCGCTTACGCTCAAGCAGGGCGGCAACCTGCTGCTCCTCGACGAGCCCACGAACGACCTCGACGTCGAGACGCTGTCCTCGCTCGAGGCGGCGCTGCTCGAGTTCCCGGGCTGCTCGGTGGTCATTAGCCACGACCGTATGTTCTTGGACCGCGTCGCCACGCACATCCTGGCGTGGGAAGGCACCGACGAGAACCCGGGCAACTGGTATTGGTTTGAGGGCAACTTTGAGGCCTATCAGGCCAACCGTATCGAGCGCCTGGGCGAGGACGCAGCCCAGCCGCATCGTATCCACAGGAAACTTACCAGGGACTAGTTTGATGTGGCAAAGGGACAGCCCCTTTGTCACACGAACTTATGCTCAACCTGGGAAAATAAAAAAATGCGGCGAACGTTTTTGTGACGTTCGCCGCATTTTGCTATTCGTTGGATTCTTCAACCTTGTCGACGGTCCAGGTGGCTCCGAGGCCTCCGGTGGTGTTGCGGCGGATGCGCACGGTGACTTCGTGGCGCTCGCCGGCCTGCGTGTAGCGCAGGGGGAAGATTGCGCGGTTTCGCGCGGCCTCGATGGTGCCGCGTTCGCGGGCGATCCAGTAGTACTCGCCGACGATGCCGAGCGTGTCGGCGCCGTAGGGGAGATAGGTCGACAGCTGGTGTAGCAACGGGCCGGGGCAGAAGACCTCGGTTGCGAAATCGACGGGGAAGTCCTCGGGGATGGTCGGTGCTGTGGGTGCGGGGGCCGGTGCTGCTGCGGGTACCGAAGCCGGTACCGGTGCGGGAATTTGGTCATTGACAGGTGCGGATGCGGACTCGATGACGGGTGCAGACTCGGGCGCCGGTTCTGGCTTAACTGCGGAATCTGTCGGTTCCACGGAGACGGATGTGTCTTCAGTCTCGGTTTTGGCGTCGGCTTGCGGGGCGTCCTCTGCCTCGACAGACGGCTTTGTCTCGACCGGCGTGGATGCCATGGTGGTGATGCCGGCGTTGGCGTTCTCGGGGTCATAGACGACCGTGAGCGAGATGGCGGGCTGCGGTGCCTCGGGCTCCGATGCCGCCTCGGTAGCGTCCTGTTCTGCGAGTTCTTCGGGCTGATCGTCCTCGGCCTCGTTGCCAAAGACATCGCTGTTTTGGAGCGCAGGCGTCTCGGGTTGGTCAGCGGCTTCTTCGGTTGTCGACTTGGGCGCTTCGTTGAGCTCCACAGTTGCTTTCTGCTCGGATATGACTTCGGGATCGGTCGTGGCGGCGATTTCGGGTTCGGCTTCTGCTGCTGCCTCAATAGCGACTTCGATCTCTGCCTCGGGCTCGGGCTTCGGCACAGCTTCAACCACGGGCTCGGGCTCAGGACGCTTAACGTGCTTGGGGCGCACGGCCTTCAGGTCCTTCTCGCCGCGCTTTTTCTTTTGTAGGACTGCTTGGCGCCCTTGGCTGCCTTGGGCTTGTCCTCGCCCTTGGCAAGGGCGGCATCCCAGGCCTCGTTGGCGATGACGGTGGCATACAGGCGACCGCCCTTAAAGACGGTCAGCTTAATGCAGTCGTCGAGCTCCTCGAGCAGCTCGCGCGTGGACTCGAAGCCCAGGTCATAAGCGGCCATGTCGCCAGCGGCGAGTGCCTCTTCGACCTGCGTCATAAACGTTTGCTTGCCGCATCCAATCGCATCGCGCAGCAGGCGATACAGATAGATGTGGTTGCCCAGCGAAAGCGTGGGCGTAACCATTGTCTTGCTCATGGCAAATCTCCTCTTTACACATGTAAAGCATCTTACCATCGCATGGCGCTCGCCATGACGGCGCCCAAGGCAAACGGGCGCGACCGTTGCCGGTTCGCGCCCGTTGTACAGGTCGGTTATCTGTGAGAGGCAAATGTGCTTAGTTGCCCGATGCCGTGCCTTGGCTCGAGTTGCCAGATGCCGTGCCGGACGCGGTTCCGCTCGAGCTGTTCGAGCTGTTGGTGTTACTGCTGTCTGCTGTGCCCGTTCCCGAAGTGGTGTCGCTCGTCTGGTCGCCCGTGCTCGACTGCGAACCGTCAGCCGTTTGGCTTGAGTTGGTCGTGCCGGACGGCGAGCTACTGTTGGCCGTAGAGGAATCGGTGCCCTGCGATTGGTTTTGGGTGTTCGAGGACGAATTGGCAGAGGCAGAGCTGTCTTGCGTGTCGTCCGTCTGTGCCTGCTGATCCTGCGACTGGGTGTTGCCATTTGCATCGCTCTCGGTCGTGCGCGACGACAGGATTGGCTCGGGACGCTCGCCCAGACCCTCACCGGCAGTGGTGATAAGGATGGCACCGGCGCAGGCGATGACCGCGACGATGGCGATGGCGATCGAGAAGATGATGACCTTCTTTTGCGTCTGGCTGCGCTCTGCCGCCGCCTTGGCGCGCAGGCTGTTGGGGGCGACGCGCGCCGTGGTCGCGCGCCCCGCAATCTGGCGCATCTCCTGTGTAGTCGCGGCGCCCAGGTGCTCCTCGGCATCAAACTCAACGGGCTCATAGGCGCCGGCGGGGTAGTCGACGGCGGTGTGCGTGCCTTTGAGGGCTTCGGCGCTGGCAGAGATAAAGTGGCGGTAGACCTGCGAGGACACAACGGTGATGACCGAGCTCACGGCGGCGCCGATCACCGATCCGGCGATACCGATCTTGGAGGCAAGCGCGACGCTCGTGGCAGCAGCTGCGGCGCCGGCGATGATTTGGGGAATGGAAATGTCGTCGAACAGGCCCTTTTTGGGCGCGATGGCCATGGTCTGTCCGATGGAATGGTTCTCGTGCACGCCGTTGTTGAGCGCGGCCGGTGTCATGACGCGCGTGCGCGGCGCGTCGGTGTACTTGGTTGTCATACGGGGTCCTCCCGGTGTAAATCTGCTTCGTTTCGTTTAGCCATCAGGGTACCCACCAGATGTGAATCGTACATGACATTTAACAGATACCATCAACTCATCAATAGCTCACCAAGTTGGTGGGATGCGGTTACACCTGGCGGTTGAACTACAATAGGGCTTGCTAATTGTTGTGAATGACGTCTACGCACGGGAGCATTCTTATGAATCTTCACCTTTCTCAGTCTGATGGCTTTTTGCGTGTGGCGGCGGCGTCGCCGCGGATTCGCGTGGCCGATGTCGAGGGCAATGCCGAGGTTGCGCTGGCGGCTGTTCGCGAGGCTACCGAGCGCGGCGTTCGCGCGCTGGCGCTGCCCGAGCTTAACCTGACCGGCTATACCGCGGCCGATCTGTTCCATAACCGCACATTGCTGCATGCCTGCGAGGCTGCTCTGGTGCATATCCTCGATGAAACCCGCGAGCTGCCGATTGTCTTTACCGTCGGCCTTCCCGTTGCGGTGGCCGAAAACATCTACAACTGCGCGGCCGTGTGCTGTGCGGGCGAGCTTTTGGGCCTTACGGCTAAGAAGTATCTGCCCAACTATGGCGAGTTCTACGAGCGCCGCTGGTTTGCCCCGGCGCCTGCCGATCCCGTGTGGGTTGAATTTGCCGGTCAGGGTCCGGTGCCGCTTGGCTCGGGGCTTGTCTACCGCTGCTGTGATGAGGGCGCCGAGGACCTGGTGCTGGGCGTTGAGGTCTGTGAGGACCTGTGGGTGCCGGCGCCCCCTTCGACCGAGATGGCGCTTGCCGGTGCGACGGTGATTCTCAACCCGTCGGCTTCTGACGAAATCATCGGTAAGGCAGATTACCGCCGCAGCCTTATCTCTAACCAAAGCGCGCGCCTGTACTGTGCCTATGCCTACGCGGATGCGAGTGAGGGCGAGTCCACGACCGACATGGTCTTTGCGGGCGAGAACCTCGTCTACGAAAACGGCTCGAAGCTCGCCGCGACCAAACTGCTTACCTGCGATATGGCCATCGTCGACGTTGACCTTGACCGTCTGGTTGCCGAGCGCCGTCGCTCGACGACGTGGACGCGCGCGGACGATGCGCCGGAGGCCACGACCGTTGAGTTTTCGTTTGAGGGCGTGTTGGCCGAAGAGCCTGTCCTGCGCGATGCACTCGGCATCGACCGTGTCTTCCCCCGCGCACCCTTTGTTCCGGCCGACCATGGTGACCTGGCCGAGCGTTGCGAGACCATCCTCGACCTGCAGACCGCGGGCCTCAAGACCCGTCTTGCCCATACGGGTACCAAGGCGGCTGTCATCGGTCTTTCAGGCGGTCTGGACTCCACGCTGGCGCTGCTTGTGACCGTGCGTGCCTTCGATGCGCTGGGGCTGCCGCGCACGGGTATCACGGCGGTTTCCATGCCTGGCTTTGGCACGACGCATCGCACTAAGTCGAATGCCGAGTCGCTCGCTCGCGACCTGGGCGTGAGCTTCCGCGAGGTTTCGATCCACGCGGCTGTGGAGCAGCACTTCAAGGACATTGAGCACGATCCGACCGTGCAGGACGTGACCTACGAGAACAGCCAGGCCCGCGAGCGTACGCAGATTCTGATGGATCTGGCCAACCAGGCTGGCGGTTTTGTCATCGGCACGGGCGACCTGTCGGAGCTGGCGCTCGGCTGGGCTACCTATAACGGCGACCACATGAGCATGTACGCCGTCAACGCGAGCGTGCCCAAGACGCTTGTGCGCCATCTGGTGCGCTATGCGGCCGATGTCTTTGGCGGGCGTATTGCCGAGGTTTTGCTCGATATCCTCGATACGCCGGTGTCCCCCGAGCTCCTGCCGCCTACGGGCGACGGCGAGATTGCGCAGAAGACTGAGGACCTGGTGGGCCCGTACGAGCTGCACGACTACTTCCTCTACTACCTGCTGCGTTTTGGCTTTGAGCCGGGCAAGATCTACCGCATGGCGCTCAAGAGCTTCGAGGGCGTCTACGACGTCAAGACCATTCACACGTGGCTACGCACGTTCTACCGTCGCTTCTTTGCCCAGCAGTTTAAGCGCAGCTGCCTGCCCGATGGCCCCAAGGTGGGCTCGGTCACGCTCAGCCCGCGCGGCGATTGGCGCATGCCGAGTGACGCCAGCTCGCGCCTGTGGCTCGCCCAGATTGACGCGCTCAATCCGATGGACTAAGGTTGCCAAATTGAACCAAAACAGCGGGTGCAAGCGTTACACTTTTGCAATCTGATGGCCCGTATCGCGCGGCGCTCTTGTCGGAGCGCCGCGTTTTTCATATCGAAAGGTGGCACCATGCAGGCATCGCAGCGTCTCGACCGCTTTGGCGCGGAGGTCTTCGCCTCGCTCAACAACAAACTGCTTGCGCTGAAGGCTCAGGGCAAGACCATTTACAACATGAGCGTGGGCACGCCCGACTTTAAGCCGTACGACCACGTGGTCGAGGCGCTCACGCAAGCGGCCCAGGACCCCGAGATGTGGAAGTATGCCCTGCGCGACCTGCCCGAACTCAAGCAAGCCGTGTGCGATTACTATGAGCGCCGCTTTGGCGTTTCGGGCATTACGCCGTCTATGGTGCAGTCGTGCAACGGCACGCAGGAGGGCGTGGGCCATTTGGGCCTGGCCCTGCTCGATCCGGGTGACACCATTTTGGTTCCCGATCCGTGCTACCCGGTCTTTGAGGCGGGCGCCAAGATTGCCGATGCCAAGCTCGAGTACTATCCGTTGGTCGCCGAGCATAATTACCTGCCCTATGTGGCGGGCATCGATCCCGAGGTGGCCGATCGTGCCAAGTATATGATCGTGTCGTTGCCCGCCAACCCGGTCGGCTCGGTGGGCACGCCCGAGGTCTACGAGGAGATCATCGCTTTCGCCCGCGAGCACGACCTGCTCATCGTCCATGACAACGCGTACTCCGACATCGTGTTCGACGGCGAGCCGGGCGGAAGCTTCTTGCAGTATCCTGGTGCGCTTGAGGTGGGCGTGGAGTTCTTCTCGCTTTCCAAGTCGTTTAACGTTACCGGTGCGCGTATCGGCTTTTTGGTCGGCCGCGAGGACGTGGTCTCTGCCTTTGCCAAGCTGCGCGGCCAGATCGACTTTGGTATGTTCTTCCCGATCCAGAAGGCTGCTATCGCCTGCCTGAACGGTCCGCGCGATGAGGTCGAGGCGCAGCGTCTGAAGTACCAGGAGCGCCGCGATGCCCTGTGCGACGGTCTTGAGGGCTTGGGCTGGGAGCGTCCCAACGCGCATGGCTCTATGTTTGTGTGGGCCAAGCTTCCCGGTGGTCGCACCGATTCCATGGCGTTTTGCGAGGAGCTTATGGAGAAGGCCGGCGTTGTGGTGACGCCGGGCGCGAGCTTTGGTCCTTCGGGTGAGGGGCATGTGCGCATGGCGCTGGTCCTGCCGCCCGATCAGATCGCTTTGGCTGTCGAGGCCATTCGCGAGGCGGGCCTGTATTAGAAAGCTATTCCGCTCGTCAATAGCTCGAAACCGATTTCGTGCAGTTATTTTACGAATCCTGCAAACAATTTCGGCAAACGGTCGATTTTTGGCTGCGAATAGGAGCATAATCAAAGTCCCGATTGGATGTATTGGGATTACGGCAAGCCGCTCGGGTCGTTCCCGGGCGGCTTGTTTGTGGAGAGAGATGGGAGTTTCTAATGGTTAACGAGAAGAAGGTCGCTATTGTCGGCTGCGGTTTCGTTGGTTCGTCTTCGGCGTTCGCGCTGATGCAGAGTGGTCTGTTCTCCGAGATGGTCCTCATCGACGTGGACAAGAACCGCGCCGAGGGTGAGGCCCTGGATATCGCGCACGGCATGACGTTTGCCGAGCCGATGAAGATCTACGCCGGCGATTATTCCGATGTCGCCGACGCCGCCATGATCGTCGTCACCGCTGGCGCTGCCCAGAAGCCCGGTGAGACTCGCCTGGACCTGGTCAACAAGAACGTCAACATCTTTAAGTCCATCATTCCCGAAATTAAGAAGTCTGGCTTCGACGGCATTCTGCTCATTGTCTCCAACCCGGTCGATGTTCTGACCTATGCCGCCATCAAGATGTCCGGCCTGCCCGAGGGCCATGTCATCGGCTCCGGCACCGTGCTCGACACTGGCCGTCTGCAGCAGATGCTTGGTGCCCACGTCGAGGTTGACCCGCGCGATGTCCAGGCCTATGTCATGGGTGAGCACGGCGACTCTGAGTTTGTCGCTTGGTCCAGCGCCCAGGTTGCCGGCGTGCCGCTGAACACTTTCTGCGAGCTTCACGGTCATCTGGAGCATGAGGCTGCCGAGAAGCGCATCGCCGAGGACGTCAAGAACTCCGCCTACACCATCATCGAGAAGAAGCACGCCACCTACTATGGCGTCGCCATGGCCGTCAAGCGCATCTGCACCGCCGTCATGCGCGATGAGCAGACCGTTCTGCCCGTCTCCTCGCTCATGGTGGGCGAGTATGGCCTGTCCGATCTTGCCATCTCCATGCCGACGGTCGTTGGCCGCGACGGCGTCGTCTGTCGCGTCCCCGTGCCGCTGAACGATGACGAGCAGCATGAGCTCACCGCCTCCGCCAAGGCCCTCAAGGATATCATCGACAGCGTCGACTTCTCCTGCTAAATCAAGCTCGCTAGAGCGAAAAGCTACAATGAAGGCGTCCGGGTCCACACGGCCCGGGCGCCTTTTTGGTGCAAAGTAACCTGACCCCAATGCACCATAGTTGCCCCAATGCACCATAGTTGATGGGAGGGCCATGTCGGATTCGCCTAATTTTTTAACCTATGCCCAGACGGCGTTTGATCCGTTTGAGGAGAGGCCGTTCTGCGCGGTGGATAGCCTCGTCTTTGCGTGGTTGTCCTATTTGCGTTTGCCGGGTGATATGGCGGAGCTGACGAACTGGCAGGGCCTAGACGTACGCGAGCTGCTGCGTGCCGAGTGCTACCGGGACATGATTGACGACTTGTGGGACCCGGAGGGGAGCAAGGCCTTGCTGGAGGCCGTGGCAGCAAGTCCTCGCTACCGTGGCGTGCACGTTTGCGGCTATCGTGCCGTGAGCGATGTGGTGGCGACAGAGCAGTTTGCAGCCATGGCGTTCCGGTTTCCGGCGGGGTTTAGCTATCTTTCCTTCCGGGGGACCGACAGCACGATTGTGGGCTGGAAAGAGGACTTTAACATGGCGTTCCGGTATCCTGTGCCGGCCCAGGAATCCGCGGCGCGTTATGTGGACGAGGCGGCGGATGCGATTGACGGGCCGCTTTTGTGCGGAGGTCATTCCAAGGGTGGAAACCTTGCGGTGTACGGTGCGGCGATGTGCTCCGATGTCGCCCGTGCGCGAATCGAACAGGCGTATTCCCATGATGGTCCGGGTTTCGTCGAGGAGTTTCTGAACGGCAACGCCTTTGCCGATCTTTCCGGTCGAATCGACAAGACGCTACCTCGGTCGTCGATCTTTGGCATGATGTTCGAGACGCAGGAGGACTATGCCATCGTTGAGAGCACCGAGTTCAGCCTGCTGCAGCACAATCCCTTTAGCTGGGTGGTTGATGGTCGCGACTTCGTGTACTGTGAGCGCCTGTCCGCCGGTGCTCGATACGTTGATGGCTCCATTCGCGAGATGCTGCTTGCAGTTTCGCCTAGCGAGCGCGAGCGTTTTGTAGATGCGTTGTTCTCCGTGTTTGAGGCTACGGGTGCTGAGCGGTTTGCGGATATCGCTGGGAATCTGCGCGAGAGCCTGCCCGTGATGCTCCAGGCTGCGCAAGGGTTTGACAAGGATACGCGACGCTTTGTCTCGCAGACCATCGTGGCAATTCTTAAGTGTGCGCTGCTGCCCAAACGTCCCGAGTTCAGCGTGCCTTCTAGTGGTAAGAGCCTGGCAGAACAGCTCGAGGTATGGCAGTCCGAGCTCCTGCGCTAGCCATTGGTGCAAAGCAACCTGTCCCCGATGCACCAATCTTCGATGCGCCTGGGGCGGGCTCGACCGCTATACTGGTTCGTGCTCAATTCAATCTAGAACGGAATGCCGTATATGAAAATCAATCATGCGATTCTGCATATCCTGGACTTTGACTCTGCCGTCAACGTTATGAGCCAGCGCGAGCTCGATATCGAGAGCCGTACCGTGCGCAACTTCGTGACCACGCATCTGCGCCGCGCACGTACCTCGGCCGACAATAAACGCGCCGCGTTTGCCGAGAACTCTGCGTTTGGCGGCGAGCTCAAGGGCTATTTCTTTGGCGAGCGCGAGTTCGTAGACCTGTCGCAGCAGATTGCGGAGTTCATTTCCTCCGAGCTTACCAAGGCCGAAAAAGCCGAGTCCACCGATGTGCTCGTGGCCGACTTTGACGACGATGAGGATGCCCGCTGGTTTGCCGTGATGCTGCTGGGCTCCAAGCAGGCCTTTATGCACGAGGTGGGCCGCGAGGAGGGCGAGGTACGCAACGACATCGCGCGCCACTATGCTATCCTGCCGAATCCTTCCCAAAAGGTGCCAAGCTATGCCATCGTGCGTGCGAGCACCATGGAGATCGGCTATGTGGACAAGAAGCGCAAGATTGCCGGCGAAGACCGCATGCTCATTCCCGACGGTCTGCTGCAGTGCGATACGGGCGTGTCGGGCAAGGAGGTCATCGACACCGTGACGCGCGTGGTCGAGGAAGTCGCCGAGGAGCACGGTGCCAATACGGCCGTAGCGCTCGCTAAGGTTAAGGCTGCCGTTGCCGAGAAGGTTGAGGATGACGAGGAGCTGCCGCCCTGGGATATCGTCGATGAGGTCTTTGAGGACGAGCCGGTCATCAAGGAGAGCGTACGCGCGGCGCTGACCGAAGAGAAGGTGCCCGAGCGTGTGCCCGTGGAGCGCAAGCAGGTCGAGCGTGCGGCCGTGCGCAACCACAAGATTCGTACCGATACGGGCATCGAGATCAGCTTTCCGGCCGAGATGGGCTCGAACTCCGAGTACATCGAGTTCGTCAACGAGCCCAACGGCCTCATTTCCATCGAGCTCAAAAACATCGGCAGCATCGAGAATAGATAAACTGCGCTTGGACGCTGCAGAAAAACAAAGGTCGAAACCCTTCGGGACTTCGGCCTTTTTGCTTGGAGCTGAATTGAGTTGCAGACTGAGCATACGTCAGCGAAAACGCCCCTAGGCGAGCAAGGTGACGTGAAAGAGGAGGGAAGCGTACTTCGGTACGCGACCGACGATTGAACGTCAGATTGCCGCTTAGGGGCGTTTGCAGCGTCGAGCCGTTACGCGGTTTGGTAAAACCGCGTAACAATTACAGCTGGCGCAGACCTTCCTCGAGGCCGGTCTTGCTGTCGGTCTTCTCGTCGCGCATCTTGATGACGCGGGCGGGGACACCGGCCACGACGGCGCCGGCGGGGACGTCCTCGACGCACACGGCGCCGGCGGCGACAACAGCGCCCTTGCCCACGCGCACGCCTTCCAGGACCACGGCGTTTGCGCCGATCATGACATCGTCCTCGATGATGACGGGCGTGGCGCTTGCGGGCTCCACGACACCTGCCAGCACGGTGCCGGCGCCGATGTGGCAGTTCTTGCCCACGGTGGCGCGGCCGCCCAGCACGGCGCCCATGTCGATCATGGAGCCTTCACCAATGACGGAGCCGATGTTGATGATGGCGCCCATCATGATGACGGCGCGGTCGCCGATTTCGACGCGATCGCGGATGATCGCGCCCGGCTCAATGCGGGCGTTGATGCCCTTGAGGTCGAGCATGGGCACGGCGGAGTTGCGGCAATCGTTCTCTACGTCGTAGTAGTCGATGGAGTCGGCGTTAGCGTCGAGGATTGCCTTGAGCTCATCCCAGTCGCCAAAGACGGTCTTGCCGCGACGGCCGCCGTAGACGTGCGCATCGCCCCAGGCAACCTTCATGCCGGGCTTCTCGCGCACATACAGCTTGACGGGCGTCTTTTTAGGCGCGGTGGCGATGTAATTGATGATCTCCTGGGCATCCATCTCGGCTGCGTTACTCATATGCTGTTTCTCCTTTGCGTGGGTACGGTAGATAGTTGGTTAGGCAAACATGACCTGGTCGAACGTATAGAAGCCGTGCTCGCGGGTGACGAGCTTCTGCGCGGCTGCCAGGGCGCCGTTGACAAAGATCTGACGGCTCGTGGCGCGATGCGCGAGCGTGACCTCCTCGTCCTGACCAAAGAAGCTCACCTCGTGAACGCCGGCAACGGTGCCACCGCGCAGCGAGTGCATGCCGATCTCCTTGGGGTCGCGCGCGCCGCACATGCCCTCGCGGCCATAGACGGGGTGGTAGCCTGCCTCGGGCTCGGCTTCGACAACGGCATCGAGCAGCAGCTTGGCGGTACCGCTGGGGGCATCGACCTTTTGGTTGTGGTGCGTCTCGACGATCTCGCAGTCAAAGCCGGGCAGTTCGCGCGTGGCCTGTGCCACCAGATGACGCAGGGCCGCGATGCCGATGGAGTAGTTGCCGGAGTGCATGACACGGGCGCTCTGACCTAGCTCGCGCAGGCGATCCATCTGCTCGGGCGTATAGCCCGTGGTGCCCGAGACCAACGCCGCGCCTGTACGCTCGACATAGGCAACGACGGCATCGAAGGTCACGACATTCGAGAAGTCGATGATGACGTCGGCTGCCGGGGCGCTTTCGAGCTCAGACAGGTCAAAACCGATCTGGGCCACAATGTCGAAAACGGGCTGTCCGGCGGTATCGACAATACCCTCGGCAGTGGTGCGGATGAGCGAGCCCATGCGACCCGTTCCCATAATGACGGTCTTAATCAAGCAGACCAGCTCCCTTCAGAGCATCGGTAAGTGCGGCACGCGTATCGTCGGCCATGGGGCACAGCGGCATGCGGTAGTTTGCCTCGATCATACCCATCTGGGCGAGCGCTTCTTTAACGGGGATGGGGTTGACCTCGCTAAAGAGGGCGTTGATGAGCGGCTGGCCGGCAATCTGGATATCGCGGGCGCGCGCTACGTCACCGTCCAGATAGGCGCGGCACATGTCGTGCACGAGCTGCGGCTGTACGTCGGCCCACACGCTGATGGCACCCGAAGCGCCTAGGCTCATGAGCGGCACGGTGAGTGCATCCTCGCCCGAGTACATGCGGAAGTCATCGGACAGCAGGTGGGCGATCTTGGCCGCGTAGGCGACGTTGCCCGAGGCCTCCTTGATGCCCATGATGTTGGGGTGTGCGGCCAAGCGCTCTACGTTGTGCTCGCTGATACCGCAGCCACAGCGGCCGGGGATGTTGTACAGAATGCAGGGGATGTCCACGGCGTCGGCCACGGTCTTAAAGTGCTGGTAGACGCCCTCTTCGTTAGACTTGTTGTAGTAGGGGGTAATGAGCAGCAGACCATCGGCACCCAGGCCCTGGTAGGTGAGCGACTTGGTGAGCATGGTCTGCGTGGAGTTGGAGCCCGAGCCGGCGATGACGGGGACGCGGCCCGCAACCTGCTTGACAACTGCGGCGACAACGGAGTTGTCCTCGTCGTCGGTCATCGTGGCACTCTCTCCGGTGGTACCCAGGGTGAGGATGGCGTCAGTGCCATTTTGCAGGTGGAAATCGATAAGGCGCTCGAGTGCGTCAAAGTCGACGCTGCCGTCCTTTTTAAACGGCGTAACAAGGGCGACGATTGAGCCCTCGAGGTTGCGGATATCCATGTTCTTCACCTTCGCTTCCGCGATCTGGATGCGCTTATTCCATTGGGCGGCGACGGTCAAGCGCTCGTCCTGAGCGCGACGGCGAGCACTTTCGGCGCGCGACTTGGCCAGCAGCTCTCGGCCGCACGGCAGCACATCGAGTGTGGCAAAATAATCGCCCGGGCGCTCGGCGCGGCGGATGAGGTCGGCCGAGCCGTCGGGGCGCAGCAGCACCTCGGCGGAGCGCAGGCGTCCGTTGTAGTTGTAGCCCATGGAGTAGCCATGCGCGCCGGTATCGTGGATCACAAGCAGGTCGCCCATGTCGATATGCGGCAGCTCACGATCGATGGCGAACTTGTCGTTGTTCTCGCACAGATTGCCCGTAATGTCGTACGTGTTTGTGACAGGCGCCGCGGTCTTGTCGGAGCCACCCGGCTGGCCCATCACCGTAATGTGGTGGTAGGCGCCATACATGGCAGGGCGGATCAGATCGACCGCGCTTGCGTCGACACCGATATAGTCCTTGTAGATCTGCTTTTCGTGGATGGCCTTGGTGACCAGACAGCCGTAGGGGCCCATCATAAAGCGGCCCATCTCGGTGCAGATGGCCACATCGTCCATGCCGGCGGGAACCAAGATCTCGTCGTATGCCGCGTGCACTCCCTCGCCGATGGCATGGATGTCGTTAGCCTGCTGCTCGGGCAGGTAGGGGATGCCGACGCCGCCGGATAAGTTGATGAAGGCGACGTGTGCACCGGTCTCGCGCTCCAGGCGCACGGCAAGCTCAAAGAGAATGCGCGCGAGTTTGGGATAGTAGTCGTTGGTGACGGTGTTGCTGGCAAGGAATGCGTGGATGCCAAAGTCCTCAGCGCCCTTGGCCTTGAGCATGCGGAGGGCCTCGAAGAGCTGCTCGGTGGTCATGCCATATTTGGAGTCGCCCGGGTTGTCCATGATGCCGTTGGAGAGCTGGAACAGGCCGCCCGGATTAAAGCGGCAGCTGACCGTCTTGGGAATGGGCCCCGCAACGCGCTCAAAGAATTCAATGTGGCTGACGTCGTCGAAGTTGACGATAGCGCCCAGCTTGTCGGCGAGCTCAAAGTCCGCCGCGGGCGTGTCGTTGGACGAGAACATGATGTCGTGCCCCGTGATGCCCAGCGAGCGGGCGATCATGAGCTCGGTATAGCTCGAGCAATCGCAGCCGCAGCCGTATTCGTTGAGAATGGAGATGAGCGCTGGGTTGGGGTTGGCCTTGACGGCAAAGTATTCCTTAAAGCCCGGGTTCCAGGCAAAGGCGTCGCGCACTTCTTGCATGTTGCGGCGGATGCCCGCCTCGTCATATAGATGAAACGGCGTGGGGAATTGCTCGACGATATGCTCGAGCGTCTCCTTGTCCACAAACGGCTGCTTTGCCGCATATGCCTCGTTGGGAGTCAGTGACATGTCCCGTAAACCTCGCTATCCAGACGGCGCTACCTGCGCATCGAATCCGCATAGCGTGGACCCCATGTCCGGATAGCGCTCCCGCATTGCTGCAGACAGTCCTGCGGGTGTTTCCCGCAGGCCCACCAGGTTGTTCGTGCCCGAAAAACCCAGTTCGGCGGGTTTCGCCTCCCCACGGGGTCAAAGCCTGCCGGCTCGCCCGCGGTTCTTCGTGCCCGCGCCTCTATCAAGTGGTAAAGACCCTACCACGTTGCACTTTACCAAACAAGAGTATTCGTATATAACGTTTAAAAAATGCAAGGATATGCTGGAAATAAGGGTGTGACAATCTTGCGGCACAATAGATGGCAACCGACGCGCACCCATGAAAGGAACCTCTATGACCGAGCTCCAAGAACTCCGTCGTTATCGTCGCGACCTGCACCGCATTCCGGAGCTCGACTTCGATCTTCCGCAGACTATCGCCTATATTGAGGGCGTGTTGGCGCCGCTCGCCTGCGAGGTGACCCATCCGTGTCCCAGCTGCGTCTGCGCTTTCTTCGATGCCGGCACGGGCGCCGCGCATGCCACGGCGATTCGCGCCGATATGGACGCCCTGCCCATTGCGGAGGCGACGGGCGCGGCCTTTGCCTCGACGCATCCCGGAAAGATGCACGCTTGCGGACACGATGGACACATGGCCATGGCGCTTGCGGCGGCAACCTTCGTCGACCGTACGATCCGTGAGCAGCCGGGCGCCATTAAGCGCAATGTGCTCTTTGTGTTTCAGCCGGCCGAGGAGACGACTGGTGGCGCCAAGACGGTGTGCGAGAGCGGCGTATTCGAGCGCTACGGGGCGGATCGCATCTTTGGCTTCCACGTATGGCCCGATTTACCCGCCGGCACGTTGGCGAGCTGTTCCGGTCCGCTGCTGGCGCGCTCAAGCGAGACGCACATTCATATCCATGGCGCGAGCATCCATATCGCCAAGACCTACGGCGTTCCAGTCGAGGAATCGCATGATGCCGCGCTGGCAGCGGCCAAGTTCTTGGTTTCCGAGCGCAAGCTCATGGACGAGTTAGGTGCCGACGAGCCCTGCATTGGTAAGTTCGGCCTGCTGCAGGCTGGCACCGTCTGCAATGCGGTGGCGGGGGAGGCCCATGTGGCTGGCAGCCTCCGCGTATTTACGGACGGTATGTTCGACCGTGCGCGCGAGGGCGTGCGCCGCGTGTTGGACGAGGTCTGCGCCGCAACAGGCTGTACGTACGACCTCGACTTTGCCGAGGGCTATCCGCCGGTCGATAACGACCCCGAGCTGTTCGCCCACATTGCGCCTGCCTTGTCCGAGCTGCAACTTGTGGACGAGCCACTGCTAATCGCCGAGGACTTCGCCTTCTATCAGCGCCATCTGCCGGGTGTGTTCTTCCTGCTGGGTACGGGCATGCCGGAGGGACAAGAAAACCCGATCGATTCGGATGGCTGCCCCGCCTATGCCACGAGCGCCCTGCATACCGATACCATGCTCTTTGACGAGGAAATCCTGCTCAAAGGTCTCGATGTCTACAAACGATTGCTTAACTTGGAGTGACGATGAAGCGCCGACAGTCTTCCGTATATAGTCCGGGTGGATGCGGGTGTGGCTTGCTGCTGCTTCCGGTTATTGCTGTGAGCATTGGCGTGATGTTTGCGCTTGCCGGGTTGGCCGCGGCGGCGCTCGTGCTGCTGATTGTGGCCATTGGCGTGACGGTCTGGCTGTGCCGTTCTCGCGAGCAACGTCGTGCCGATGGTAAGACCAATGTCGGATGGACCATCTTTTTAGTCGTCGCCTACCTATTGAGCATCAGCTATTTAGTTTTCTTTATCCTGTTGCTTGTGAGTACCTTTACCGGGGAATCCGTCACGTTGGGTTGATGCACTGCCAGCAGACGGTCGCGCAAAGTGCGTTTGCTCGGCGTTCGGATAACCGCATTGGCCGTTTACCGCAACTTTAGCTCTCAGCTAATGAATTCAAGTTTAATCCTTCCTACGATGTGCTGTGTGCCGGCGCGGTAGCCGGATCATAGGAAGGATGCATAATGGCAAAAGAGGGAAAGAAGCCGATCGGCAAGATTGTCCTAGGCGTCATCGTGGTGCTGGTTATCGTCGGTGCCGTGGGCTCTATGGGTGGCAATTCAACCGATTCGTCTGCGAGCGATTCGGCAAAACCTGCCGAGGCGACACAGCAGGCTGAGGAGCAAAAAGAACCGCAAGAACCGTATACCATTGCTGACGAGGCTGAAGACACCTCCAATCAGTTTGCCTATAAGATCACGGGCACGCTGACCAATAACACGGACAAGGAAAAGAGCTATATTCAGATTGAGTATGTTCTGTATGATGCCGATGGCAACCAGGTTGGAACGGCTCTTGCAAACACCAATCATCTGAAGGCGGGCGGCTCCTGGAAGTTCGAGGCGCTGGGTACGGTGTCTCCTGACCAGGTTGCTAGCTGGGAGCGTTCGGATGTAAGCGGTTTTTAGCATGTTGCATGCACTGGGGGGAGGTGAAGTCGTATGCCCGATAAAAAGCTGACCGAGGAGCTGCTCAATGAGCTTCTCGATGCGCCGAACATCGATGGCTATATCAGGGAGCACGACTTTGCCGCCCCGTCGCTTTCGGACTACCTGAAGCAGCTGCTGCAGGAAAAGGGCTTGGAGCGCTCGCGCGTGGTTCGTATGGCCGATCTCAATGAGACCTTCGGCTATCAGATCTTTACCGGTGCGCGTCACCCGAGTCGCAATAAGGTGCTGCAGATTGCCTTTGCGATGGCGCTGACGCTCAAAGAGGCCAACCGTGCACTGACGGCTGCCGGGGTAAGCGTCCTCAACTGCAAGGATCGCCGTGATGCGATTATCATCTTTTGCATCGATCGCGGGTGCAGCCTCCAAAAGGTCAACGAGGAGCTGTATCGCTTTGGCGAGGAGACGGTGAGTTAGCGGCTGATATCTGAGCCGGCGGAGCTGCCGAACAACGATGCAAACGAACGGGGCGCGGATGCCATGGGGTGTCTGCGCCCTGCGCTATGATGGAGGCTATGGATACTCAGACCACAACATATTCCAATGACGAGCTGACCGCAGCGCTTGCCGAACATCTGGCGTCGCTCGATCGCGACGACAGCTATCGCGTGGAGCGTGTACTTAAGCGCTCGTCCGTTGAAACAACCGAGCTCGTGTACTTTGAAGGAACCGGCGGTGGTTCGCTCGGCCCCTTTGTCCGTAAACGCATCGATGCTTCGGCTCAAATCGGCGGGGCATACGGGCGTCTGTTTGCCGCCCAGCGGGCAGGCAGGCGTTTTGAGCACCTGCCCAGAATCGTCGATTGTCATCGTGTGGGCGACGAGCTCAACGTGGTTATGGAATACATCGAAGGGGAGACGCTCAGGGCGCTGGTGGACCGTCTGGGAGCCACCCCCGATTATGCGCGTGAATTGTATCCTGCCCTATGCGATGCCGTGGGCGAGCTCCACGCCGGTTTTGCAATGGCGGGGGAGACGTCGGCGCCGGTGATCCATCGCGACCTCAAACCGTCGAATATCATCGTGACGGGTGCGAACTGTACGCTCGATGAGGGCCTGACGTTTTCGTCGCTGGTGATTATCGACTTGGGGATCGCGCGCGTATGGCGCGATGGCGCCGATGCCGACACCGTCAAGTTTGGCACGCGACCCTATGCGCCGCCCGAGCAGTATGGGTTTGGGCAGACGAGTGTGCGCAGCGACGTCTACGCACTGGGCGCCCTGTTGTTCTTCTGCTTGACGGGAGTCGACCCTAAACCAGGGCTCGACATGCGCGAGCAATGCGAGGCGCGTGGCATTCCCACTCCACTTGCCGATGCCGTCTGCATGTCGATGGCGCTCGACCCGGCCAAGCGTTTTGCGAGTGCGGAAGCGTTGGGACGGGCGACGCGCTCGGCATACGATCTGAGCCGCCCCGTGCGGCCTCCTACACCTGCGCCTGTCCGTACTCCGGCCTCGGAGACGGTGTTGACGCTCCAAGGGCTCCAGAACCCCGCAGGGCTTCCTAGGCCTGCCGCCTCCGCTGCATGCGGTCCGCTCTCTCGCGTTCCGGAGTCTCTGGGGCGCATTTGGAATGCGCTCGTCTGCTTCTCGCTACTTGTGTTCTTTGCCGGAAGTCACTTTGCCGTCTTTCACCCCACGGGAGCAAACCAAAGCTACCCGACGTGGCTTCTCATAATCGAGTATTTTTTCTTTGTCGATGGCCTTATGGTGCTTATGCATTTTGCGCTGCTCGATAAGCGCCGTCTTCGTCGGCGATTCGCACTGCTCGACAGCTATCGCGGCAAGAAACTCGCGAAACTTTGGCTCAAGGCATTGGGTGTGCTGCTCCTATGCATGATCGTCATAGTCGCGGTTGCCAATGCGACCGGCGTCGTCGATACCTCCGCTACCTAAAAGAAAAGGGCCCCATTGGGGCCCTTTGCAGTTGCACCTAGATGCGGTTCATCTGAGCGGCGACTTTGTTGTACCAGTCCTGCCACGTGGGCGGGCAGTACTTTTTGGCCGCTGCCGGGGTAAGGGTGGAGCCGTAGTTGGCGCCCAGATAGGCAACGTGAGCGGAGATGCCCTCGCTCCAGCTGCCAAAGCTGCGCCAACCGCCGCCACGGGCACTCCAGCCCCAGGCGTTGTAAGAATTGGCGCAATAAGCACCCTTGGTGCTCTCGATGCAGGCGATGGCGGGGGACCAACGGGGGTCGACACCGGTATTCCAAGCGGCGACGGCAAAGTTATAGCCCTGGCCTGCCATGGGGGAGCCGGCGAGATAATTGTCGATGCGGCTCGTCCACTCATTAATGAACGAATCGTAATCGGAGCTACCGGTATTGGCGTTGTTCACCGTGGTGTCGATGGTGGTGTTGGTGTTGGTGGCCTGGCTGCTGGAATTGTTGCCGCTTACGCCCTCGCCCGAGATCTTCTCGGCGGCAGCGGCCTTATCGGCCTCAAGCTTGGCAAGCTCGGCGGCATTTTCCTGCTCGGCTTTTGCCTGCGCCTCGCTGCGGAGCTGCTGGGCCTGAGCCAACGCATCCTCGGCGTTTTTCTGCTCTGCCTCAAGCTGAGACTTGGCCTGCTGGAGCTCAGCCTTGTTCTGCTCGAGTTCGGTTTGCATGTTATTGAGCTGTTCGATCTCGTCGACGCTCGAGCTCGTGATCTGGTTGGTGTATTTGCAGGTCGTGATGAACTCACCCAGGCTCTGCGCGTTGACCAGGAAGCTCACGATGGGGTTGGTGCCCTTCTGATACTTGTACAGATCGCGCATGGCGGAGCTTGCCTTGGCCTGCTGCTCGGGAAGCTTAGCCTCGATTTCCTCGATGCTTGCCTCATTGGAGTCAATCTGCTTTTGCAGGTCATCGAGTTTGGTGCGGGCGTCGTTGTAGGCGCTCGTGGCGGCTTCGATCTTCTGCTGGGCTGCGGAAAGCTGGTCCTGCGTTGCCTGCGAGGCGGCATACGCCGCAACGGGGGAGAGCATCGGCGTGGCCGTCAGCGCAACGGCGAGCGCGGCGCTCGTGATGATACGAGCCGGCTTCGACGCAATGAGCGCTGCGGCGCGATGATTCGAATGCTGCATCCAGTCCCTCTGCAATCAATCGTGGGTTATGGTTCGAACGGTATTCTACTACTGCTTTCGACCTCAACTTGAACCTTAAAGGTTCCAAAGGGTCAAGTTGAACTTGAGGCTTTGGCTTTGACCTGCAGTTATGATGAATTGTTGAGAAACCATAGAGTTCAACTTTAACGTTACGGAGCCCTATTTGAGAGGTGTTTTGGGCTGTAAAAGCTATCTCAACGTGGGGTTTTACAACTACAGCGTGCCCTCCTGACGAGCCCGCTCAATCTCTTCGAGGGCCTCGGCAGGGGTGAACGAGCAGGTGCCGTCGCCGAGCTTGACCACCTGGATGTCGTCGCCGATATGGACCTCTCCGCCCTTTAGCACCACGCCAAAAACGCCCTCGTGGGGAAAGATGCAGTCGCCGGCGAGATAGTAGATGGCACAGCGTGTGTGGCAGACCTTGCCGATTTGGCTGATTTCGACAAGCACCTCGCTGCCAAGCTTGAGCTGCGTGCCCATGGGGAGCGAGAGTAGATTGATGCCTTGCGTGGTGAAATTCTCCCCAAAGTCACCCTTGCGCACATCGAGCCCGCGGGCCTGCGCCGTCTGGATGGACTCTGCGGCCAAAAAGGAAACCTGACGGTGCCAATGCCCGGCGTGTGCGTCGGAGGCGAGGCCAAATTGTTCTATAACGGTGTCGTGTCCATCGGCGACGGGCGACTTGCGTGTGCCCTTGTGCGCCGACGTGTTGATTGAGACGATGCGGGCGGGCCTGTCGTAGGCATCGTTTGTCGTGCGTAGGGGAACGGCCGTTTGTGCGCGTTCCGCCAGCTCGCGCTTCGTGGCATTGAGGATAGGATTATCGGTCGGATGGTCTTGGGGCACGTGCGCGCCTTTCGTTCGAGGATGTCAATACGCTGAATCCTACAACAATGGTAGGTTCATTGCCCATTGTCATACAACGGTGAGCGCCGTCTTCGTGCTGGACGATTGCGTCGATTGCCATAGATACGGTGGAGCTTTGGGCGCCGGCGGCTTGGCACGCTAGAATAAATCAGTTGCGCAAAGACCGCCCCGTTGTGTGGGCAGTTCATGATAGGAAGTTTCCATGGCATTGCAGTTTACAGAGCGCGAGTTCATTCCCGTGCTGCTCGGTGGCGACATCAACGCCTATTCGGTGGCGCGCGCCTTCTATGAGGAGTACCAGGTCAAGAGTCTGGTCTTTGGCAAGTATCAGACGGGTCCCGCGTACCGCAGCCAGATTATCGACTACACGCCCAACGTGGATATCGATACCATGCCCGTGATGCTCAGGACCGTCAACGGCATTGCCCAAGCGCATGCCGATAAGACGATTGTCCTTGTGGGCTGTGGCGATAACTATGTTGCCCTCGTGGCTCAGGCCAAGGATGCCCATGAGTTGGCGGATAACATCGTCGCGCCTTACGCTCCCTATAGCATGCTTGAGCAGTGTCAGAAGAAGGAGATCTTCTACGAGCTGTGCGAGAAGCATGGCGTGCCCTATCCGCATACCTTTACCTTCACCATGGCGATGCTGAACGCCCAAGGCGAGGCGCCTGCCGAAGTGCTCGACCAGATCGATTTTCCCTACCCGATGATTCTGAAGCCTTCTGACGGCATCATGTGGTGGCAGCACGAGTTCGAGGGCCAGAAAAAGGCCTATGAGATTGCCGACCGTGCCGAGCTGGAACAGGTCATTCGCGACTCGTATGCCAGCGGCTACACCGACGACCTGATCTTGCAGGATCGCGTGCCCGGCAATGACGAGTACATGCGCGTGCTCACCAGTTATTCCGACCGCAACGGCAAGGTGCGCATGATGTGCCTGGGTCACGTGCTGCTCGAGGAGCATCAGCCTCACGGTGTCGGCAACCACGCCTGTATCATCACCGAGCCCAATGACGAGCTCATGGGCGGCGTGCGCAAGTTGCTCGAGGACCTTCACTTTGTGGGCTATTCCAACTTTGACGTTAAGTACGACGAGCGCGACGGCTCGTTTAAGTTCTTCGATTTCAACACGCGCCAAGGTCGCAGCAACTACTACGTCACTAACAGCGGCTTTAACGTTGCCAAGTATGTGGTGGACGAGTATGTGTTCAACCGCCCGTTTGAGCCGGAGTTTGTGACGGCGCAGGACGAGGCGCTGTGGATGGTCGTCCCCATGGGCGTCGTCGACAAGTACGTCAAGGATCCCGAGCTGCGCGCTAAGGTGCATCGCCTGGACAAGGAAGGCAAGGGCGCCGACCCTTCGTTTATGAAGGGCGACTTTGTCTTTAACCGCTGGCTGCGCATGTGGCACACCAAGCTGCGCCACTTTAAGCTGTTCAAGACGTATTACAAGTAGATGAGTGCGGCGCCCGTCCGGTTTACATCGGGCGGGCGCGGGTATGATACGCGCAATTGCGCAAGCGTCACCAAGGAGGCGGCGATGGAAAAGCTGGGAGTTATCGGCGGCATGGGCGCCGAGGCCACGTCGTATTACTACGACCAGGTAGTGCGTCATACGGCTGCTGCCTGCGATCAGGATCATATCGACATGGTGGTGCTCTCCAAGTCGACCATGCCCGACCGCACGCTGGCCATTAAGACCGGCGAGCACGCCAAGCTGCTGGCGACCATGAAAGAGTGTGCCCAGGCACTCGAGTCGCTGGGCTGTGCGCACATTGCCATTCCCTGCAACACGTCACACTACTTCTACGACCAGATCCAGTCGTTTACGAAGGTGCCGATTATCCACATGCCGCGTGAGTCGGTGCGCTATGCCCTTGCGGGTGCGGTGATGGGGGAGTGCGAGTTCGACCCCAACCTGAGCATGCCGGCCGAGCCGGTGCGCAAGATTGGCATCATGGGCACCGACGGAACCGTGGGCGCGGGCGTCTACGGCCGCGAATGCGAGGCTGCGGGTGTTGAGGTCGTCTATCCCAGCGAGAAACGTCAGAACGATGTGATGTCGCTTATCTACGATGATGTGAAAGCCGGACGTGAGCCCGATATGGATAAGTTCGACCGCGTGATGTGGGAGTTCGCCCGTAGCGGCTGCGACCGTGTCATTCTGGCCTGCACCGAGCTATCGGTGCTGCAGAAGTATCGAGAGATGCCCGAGATCACCCTCGATGCCATGGATGTCTTGGTGCGCGAATCCATCATCCGCAGCGGCGCCCCCTACCGCCTCTAGCTTCCGACCTGTCAAAAAGGGACAGGTTAATTTTGGTAGGTTTTATCTGGTGAAACAGTAAAGGCCTCGGCTCGTTTGGTGCGAGCCGAGGCCTTTTGCGTTGGGCGGTTGCTGCCGGTGGCGAACTAGAACAGGAAGCCGATGGCGATGAGGGCGATGCTGACGATGAGCACGGCGATGTCCAGGCCCTTGATGGGGTAGCGCTTGTACGAGCTGGCGCGTGTACGCAGATAGAAGCCGCGCTGTTCTGCCGCCAAGGCTGTGGCATCGGTCTTGCCCACGCTCGAGATGAGCAGTGGCACGCACAGTGGCAGCATGAGCTTAAGCTTCTTGATGGGGTTCTTGGTGTCGTACTCGACGCCGCGTGCGGTCTGCGCTTCCATGATGGCGTTCATCTCCTGACCAAACACCGGCACAAAGCGTAGCGCCGTGGTAAAGGTGAAGGCATAGCGATACGGCACGTGCAGCACCTCAACGCAGGCGTTGGCGAGGTCGTTGAGCTTGGTCACCATAAGCATGAGGATGAGTGGCAGCGCCACGCCCAACAGGCGTAGGCAGGCCTTCGATCCGGTAATGAGGCCCGTGTCGGTGATAAAGCCCCACACTATGTTGCCGTCGCGCATAAAGGCCAGCTGAAGCACCAGCATGATAAGTGCGAGCGGAATCAGCAGCTTGAGTAGCGAGAGCAGACGGTCGACGACACCGGCATAGGCGCCCAGTGCGAGGGTGAGTGCCAAAAAGCCCAACAGCGCCACGTAGGTGTCGGACAGGAAGATGCCGATGATGATGGCGGCGGCAAGGCCCAGTTTGACGACCGGGTTCAAGCGGTGCAGCAGTGTGTCGCCCGGCATATAGTCGATGACGTTAACCACGGTGGACCATCTCCTCGGTAATGCGAACGATATCGGTGACCTCGCTCACCTGTGCAAAGACGGGAGAGACGGAGGATGCCAGACGATGAGAAAGCTCTATGACCTGAGGTGGCTCAACGTAGGCTTGCTGCATGAGCTCGATGTTCGAGAATAGCTCGTGCGTGCGGCCGCGGTCGAGGATACGACCGTCGGCCATTACTACGATACGCTCGGCAAAGTCGGAAACGACTTCCATGTCGTGACAGACCATAATCACGGCGCAGCCGCGCTCGGCCATGGTGCGCACCGTTTCCATGACGGTCATGCACTCGCGGTAATCAAGGCCGCTCGTGGGCTCGTCGAGCACGACGATCTTGGGCTCAACAACTACGACGGAGGCAAGCGCCACCATTTGTCGCTGGCCGCGCGAAAGCGAGAAAGGTGCCTCATCGGCAGGCAGGCCAAAGCGGTCGATAACGAGTCGAGCGCGACGCAGAGCCTCGGCACGGTCGATGCCGGCAAGCTCCAGGCCAAAAGCGACCTCGTCGAGTACGGTATCCTTGCAGATCTGGCGGTCGGGGTTTTGGAAGAGGGTTGCGACTTCGCGGGCGATGCGGCTCGTGGGAACGGCTGCGGTGTCCAGCCCCGTAACGCGCACGCTGCCCGAGGCGGGCTTAAGCAGGCCTGTGAGCAGCTTGGTGAGCGTGGTCTTGCCGGCACCGTTCTGGCCGACGATGCCCACGAGCTCGCCGGGATAGAGGGTCAGGTTGAGGTCGTGTACGGCGGCGCCGCCATTGGGATAGGCAAACTCAACGTGATCGAAGGTGAGCACGGGCTCGGCGTCCTTGGCGTGCGGGCGCAACGACGGTGCATGCGGGGAGCCGGCGGGCGCCTGGGCTTCGCTGGCCGCGTGTGCGGGGTCGACAATGCCCGAAATCAGGCGCTCGGCCTCATCGACATCCAAGCAAGGGGTACCGCTTACCAGGCCATCGGCCTCGAGGCTATTGAAGATACGCGTGACGCGAGGGCAGTCGACGCCGATGGCACGGAGCTCGTCGGTATGCGCGAAGACCTCGTGTGGCTCGCCCTGCAGCGCGATTTCGCCATGGTTGAGCACGAGCACGCGGTTGCAGTACTCCGAGAGTAGGGCGACCTTTTGCTCAACGACGACGATGGTGATTCCAAGCGCGCGGTTTGCCTCACGCAGCGTCTCGAAGACCAACGTGGAGCTGGCGGGGTCGAGTGCCGCGGTGGGCTCGTCGAGAACCAAGACGCGCGGACGCATGGCGAGGATGGCAGCGATGGCCACCTTTTGCTTCTGTCCGCCCGAGAGGGTGGCGATCTCGCGGTCACGCAGGTCGCTGATGCCGACGGTCTCGAGCGTTTCACTCACGCGCCGCTCGATCTGGTCGTGGGGAACGCCAAAGTTCTCGAGGCCAAAGAGCATCTCGTCCTCGACGACCGAGGCGACCATCTGCGTGTCGATATCCTGCAGCACGCTGCCGACGATTTGCGACACGTCGGTCAACGAGACCTCGCAGGTGTCGTGGCCGTCAACCATGACGGCCCCAAAGAACGTGCCGGTGTAGTGGTGGGGCACGGCACCCGACAGGCAGGCGGCAAGCGTGGACTTGCCGGCGCCCGAGGGCCCGATGATGCCGATGAAATCTCCCTTGTTCACGCTGAGCGAGATGTGGCTGAGCGCCTGCTCGGTCTGCGTGCCATAGGAGAACGAGACATCGTCGACGTTGATGATCGTTTCCATGGATACCTTTCATGGTCATTGGGGACGTTCTTTAATGACTAGTCGTTTAAGAACGTCCCCAAGAGCTAGTTGTTTGGGACGGTCTTTACCGATGGGGCACTGTGGGTTAGTTGAGCTTCAGGGCCTTCTGGATGGGCAGGTAGAGGGCGCCGACCAGAATGGCGTTAAAGACGGCGGTCATGGCGACGACGGGCAACATGGCGGCGGCGAGCTCGCCGACCACGCCGAGCATGGCCATCTTGATGACCATGAAGATGGCGCCGGAGACAAAGGTGGTCAGGAAGGTTGCGACGATGGCGATGGCGGGCTTGACCTGACCGTTCTTGCCGGCGGCGTTGACGATGCCGGCCATGAGCATGGCGGCGATGCCCTCGGCGGCAAAATCGACGAACGGCGAAGTGGTGGTGATCTGGATCACGGCAGCCGAGATGAGGCCAATGACGAGCGCCTGGCCGATGTTGGGGCGAACGACCAGGATGGTGAGGCAGAAGGCCGAGATGATGAACTCGGGGCTGATCATGCCGCCCGAGATGCCCGAGATTGCCTTGCCGACGGTGAAGTTGAGGATGAAGCCGGCGGCGAGTAGGATGGCGAGCAGGACGAGGGCGCGGACATCGAGTTTGCCGCGATCGGCGGTATGGACGGTGCGGGGCTGGGTGGCGGTGGTGTTCTGAGACATGGTGAAAATCCTTTCGGAAGGGGATTGCAAGAGAAAAGCGGAGGCGCGTGATGCGAATGCGATCGGGCTCGAGATAGAAAAAGGCCCCCGGTCGAAACCGGAGGCCTTCCAATCACCTAGAGCGCAAAAACAGGCGTGAGGGACTCACTGTCGACCGATCGTATTCGCATCACGCCACCACCAGTTGTTGAGAGGTTTCATCGTGTTCTTCATGTTGGTGGCTCCTTTCGTGATGCCGTGGCGCGGTCGCACCTAGTTGCTGTTGCGCTGCACTATAGCACAGCGAAGTGTGTGCGGGGAAATCTTTTTTAAAAAGATTTCAGGCGGGTTTCCCGTCGGTCAAAAGAGCGGGCTAAGCGGGCGAGGCTGCCATTGCTGCCTTGTCCGCTCAGCTAAGACATGAGGGCCTTAGGCCTTCTTGCGACGATAGATCACGTAGGCGCAGACACCGATGATGACGACGGCGCCAACGGCCATGGCGGCCATGTTGTTGCCCTCGGACTTCTCCTCGGTGACCTCTTCCTCTTCGGCCTCGGGCTCGGCCACGTCCTCATCGGAAAGGGCCTCGTCGGCGTAGGTGATGGACTCGACCAGGCAGTCGTTGTCAGCATCGTAGTCACTCGGGACGAACTCCTCGGAGAAATCGCCCTCCTGGAGGTAGTCGCGCATCTCCTCGAGCATGGCCTTGCACTTAACATAGGTGTTCTTGGTTGCAGCCTTGCCGGCCTTGTTGGCCAGGGCGGTGCGGGCTTCGGTGCCTTCTTCGGCCTGCATGGCCTCGTCGACGGTCAGGTTCTGCTCGATGAGCTCCTTCTGCAGGGCGTCGAGATAGGCGCGGACGCCGGTGGCGCAGTGGTCGCGGTTCTCATAGGCGAGCGTGTTGATGTCCATGAGGACGTAGTTGATGGAGTTCTTGGGCTCCTCGTTGTTCACGACGTCTTCCTCTTCGCAGTGATCGAAGGAGACATCCTGATCGCTGAAGTAGGGGCTGACCTCGGTGAGCAGTGCGGAATAGAGGGGGATAGCGACGGAGAACTCGGCGTTGGAGAGCATCTCCCACTGGATGGTCGCGATCTCGGGGTCCATGCCGTGACGGATCTGGAAGGTGTGGATTTCGGTGTTGCGGTTGGAGCCGATGGCATACGCGCCATCGGTGTTGGCGTTGAGGCCGGCGACATTCTCGCCGCGAGCGGCGAAGGAACGAATCATCTCAAAGGTGTTCCAGTCGGACTTGCCGGGCGTAAAGAACAGCGGCTGCATTTCGTGGACCAGGGCGCCGGTCGTCGCGCGAGCGTCTTCGCGCTCGTCCTTGACGATCTTGTAGTCGGTGCCCTCAGCAAGCGGAGCCATGAAGTAATCGCGGCCCTGGATATAGCGCGACCACTGGTGCATGCCGGCCTCGCCAATCTCCTCGCCGTAGGTCTTGGCGACGTCGAACTTGCCGTCGGTGTACTCGGCAAAGCCCTTCTCCTTAGGCATAGACTCGATGCCCTCGGAGTGGAGGCAGTTCTCGGTGTCGTCGAGGTCGACGTCATAGGTGAGGTTGCCGATGTTGGGGTTGAGCGAGGCGATATCGTCAGTGAGCCTCATGGCGATCCACTGATGGCCGGAAAGCGCTGCAAACAACCAGGTCTCGTTGTTGTCGGCAATGATGATCTGGTCGTTGGAGCAGACGCCCTGCTCGTCAATCAGGCTGCCGAGGAGCTCGACACCCTCGCGGGCCGTGGCACTCTCGCCCAGAATGACGCTGGCGTAGTTGTATTCGCCAATGCCAGTCTCCTCGGTGATGGGGTCGGCCTCTTCGGCCTTCTCGTTATAGGAGGTGCTCAACGTGGCAGAGCAGGAGACACCCTTCTCGTTGATGCCTGCCTCGGAATATGCGTCGTAGCGATCTTCCCACTGCGAGGGGTTGTCGCGAACGAAGGTGTAGCGGTAGGTTGCGCCCTTGGACTTGTACTCAAAACCGGACTCGACCGAGGTGTACTCGTTGCCGTCCTTGTGTGCGGGCTCAATGCCAAAGTGCTTGATGTAGCGCGGACCGAAGTCCTCGGAACGGCCGTAGTACGTGTTGCCGTCTGCCGTGAGCTTGCTGCCCATGTAGATCTGGGTGCAGGCGAGTGCCGAAGTCGGCATGGCCATGATAGCCGCTGCTCCAAACGCAAGGCCGCAGCCGAGCTTCTTGAGCGTGTTGACAGGATGAGTAAACCTCATAATCCCTCCCAACTGTTGAAACCCCGCGAAACCGTACGGAGTTTCAGCTAATAAATACATCTACTAGCCTAAAGGAAGTGTAAAGAGTATTCACTCGACAACAGCCTTTGCTCGATGAGCGTGAAGAAATATACGATGAACGGATAATAATACTCATTTTATGGCTTTAGTTAAATAAAGGCGCCCTGCATTTACTGTAGCTGAATAAAGCATTAGACGGCGGTCAAAAAGAAAACTCTCCCGCTGTTTAGGATTTGCATAAACAGCGGGAGAGTCGATAACTGGATGAATATCATACCAATGTGGATTTACTTCTTTCGGCGGTGAATCACGTTGATGGCGTAACCGACGAGCATGGCCAAGACGATGACAATAAAGCCGATCAGGGGATTGTCGTTCATGGGGTCCTCCTATTTTCCGAGTGGGGAGAATTCGTCGACGATGAGGTCGAGGCATTGCGGAAGTGCGCGGGCTCCAAAGACGCCCGAGTTGCTGGAGATGATTTCGCCATCGAACTGCATGCCCAGCGACGGGGTGCAGGTGATCTTGGCTTCTTTGGTCTGGATGATCTTGAACTGCGGACGGCCGAGCACCTTGCCGGCGGGGTCAAGCGCAGCGGTGATCACAGTAGGCAGCAGCTGAACGGTGCGCACGGGTTCGATGACCGCGATGTCGACCATGCCGTCGTTCATGCGGCAATCGGGGAACAGGTTGATGTCGTTTTGGATAACCGAGGTGTTGCCGGCCATGCAGCAGATGCCATCGAGCTCCTCGACAATGCCGTCATGCTCAATCGTAAAGTGCGCCACCGTGGGGTTGGGTGTGGCGAGCGCCGACAGGAAATAGGCGATCTCGCCGATATCGTTTTTGGTGGGGGCGGCCTTCATCATGATCTCGGCGTCGAAGCCCGAGCCGGCGATGATGATAAAGCCGTGGCGCTTCTCGTTGCCGTTCTCGTCGAGCCAAAAGAGTTCGCCCATGTCCACTTTGACCGTGCGACCGGCGCGGCAAGCCTTGGCAAGCGCCGCTGCCTCGGGGGCATTACCGATGTTGTTAAAGAACAGGCAGGCCGTGCCGGAGGGGAAGACGAGCGTGGGGACACCGCATCCGCGCATCTGGTCGAGCACGTTGGAGACGGTACCGTCGCCGCCCGAAATCACCACGCGATCAAACTCGCGCACGTCTGCCACGGCGTCCTCGGGCTCCATGCCATCGCCGATAAAACGCATCACGACCTCGTCGCCGCCTTGCGCGAGGGCGTGCGTGAACGCGTAGATTTCATCTGAGCTGGGGCCCGATGCCGGGTTGTGGATGATAAGGCAGCGCATACTTACGTTCCCGTTCTGTGACTAACCGAGTATAGTTGTAAGGCAATGCCGATATCCTACCCGTGTTTTTCGGGCCTAACCTTATTCGATGGGTTGATATGTACATTTCCACACATCAGGCTCTACTCGACTTTTGTCAGCGCGCCCGTGAGTTTGACGCGATTGCCGTCGATACCGAGTTTTTGCGCGAGCGCACGTTCCATCCGCGCCTGTGCCTGGTCCAGATTGCCACTCCTGCCGAGAGCGTCGCGGTTGATCCGCTGGTGATCGACGACCTGTCTCCCTTGGCCGAACTCATGGCCGACGAGAGCGTGACCAAGGTGTTCCATGCTTGCTCGCAGGACATGGAAGTTATGCTTCATACCGTAGGCGTGCTGCCGCGTCCGATTTTTGACACGCAGGTGGCCGCCGCCTTTTTGGGCGAGCGCCAGCAGATTT
The DNA here is from genome assembly GCF_902364355.1 of Collinsella aerofaciens. Lineage (GTDB taxonomy): Bacteria > Actinomycetota > Coriobacteriia > Coriobacteriales > Coriobacteriaceae > Collinsella > Collinsella aerofaciens_AF. The sequence continues at coordinate 24,922 of NZ_CABJDK010000006.1, read as the reverse complement.
CCTACGGCGCGCTCGTGCAGACGTTTTGCGGCGTCTCGCTGCCCAAGACCGAGTCGCTGACCGACTGGTCGCGTCGCCCGCTGACCGATAAGCAGATTGAGTACGCGATCGATGACGTCAAGTACCTGATCGTCGCCTATACCGAGATGATGAGCCGCCTGCGCGAGCTGGGCCGCGTGGACTGGGTGCTCGACGAGCTTCGCCCGCTGGCTGACGAGTCGCACTATCGCGCCGATCGCCACGAGGCGTTCCGTAAGGTCAAACGCATCAATTCGTGCAGCCGTCACCAGTTGGGCATCGCGCGCGAGCTCGCCGCCTGGCGCGAGGATCGCGCCGAGCGCCGTAACATCCCGCGCAAGTGGGTCATGTCCGATGACACGCTGCTTGCACTCGTTAAGCGCAATCCCGTGCGCGTTGAGGAGTTCCGTAGCATTCGCGGTACCGATCAGCTGGGGGAGCGCGACGTGGACGGTGCGCTCATGGCCATCAAGCGCGGTGCGAGCTGCCCGCACGATCGCCTGCCGCTCATGTTGCGTGGGCATCGCCAGATTTCGCCGGAGCTGGAGAGCGTGACCGACCTCATGTGCGCGCTCATCCGCCTGGTTGCCGAACGCTCGGGAGTGGCGACCTCGGTCATTGCCTCGCGCGATGACCTGGCTGACTACATTGAGCATCCCGAGCAGAGCCCCCTGCGTGAAGGCTGGCGTTTTGAGCTTGTGGGCTCGCGTCTGGACGATCTGCTTTCCGGCAATATGGGGCTCACCGTGAAGGACGGAAAGATTGAGTTGTTATAGGTATATAGTTACGCGGTTTTACCAAACCGCGTAACAGCTCGACGCTGCAAACGGCCGAGAGCGGCAATCTGACGTTCAATCGTCGCTCGCGTACCAAAGTACGCGTCGCTTCTCTTTCACGTCACCTTGCTCGCTCTCGGCCGTTTTCGCTGACATTGCCAAAACATCGATGTTGATTTGCCTGCTGGGCGAGTGGGTAGAATGCCTCCAACGTGTAACTCGATTTGGAGGAATTCGCATGCCCTATTACTATGGATATGGCTTTGGCATCGACCCGCTGTACCTGCTGGTTGTTCTTGTCTGCACGGTGCTTGGCCTTGCTGCGCAGAGCTATATCAATTCGACGTACAAGACGTGGTCCAAGGTTCGCTCGGACGGCGACACGGGTGCCACGGTCGCTCGCCGCATGCTCGACGCCAACGGTTGCAACGCCGTGGGTATCAAGGGCGTCGCCGGTGAGCTCACCGACCATTACAGCCCGCAGGACAATAACCTGTATCTGTCGGATTCCAACCGTTCGGGCGGCTCGGTCGCAAGCGTTGCTGTCGCTTGTCACGAGGCAGGCCATGCCGCGCAGCGTCAAAGCGGCTATGCCATGATGAAGGTACGCACCGCCCTCGTGCCGGTCGTCAACTTTACCCAGAACACTTGGACCATCGTGCTGCTCATGGGCCTGTTTATGAACATCGCGGGACTCACGACCCTCGCACTGATCTTCTTCTCGTTTAGCGTGCTGTTCCAACTGGTTACGCTACCGGTCGAGATTGATGCTAGTCGGCGCGCCGTGGCGTATATTGAGCAGTCGGGTATGAGCTCCCAGCAGGTCAACGGTGCCAAGAAGGTGCTGACGGCCGCCGCGCTTACCTATGTGGCTGCGGCGCTCACCTCGATTATTCAGCTGCTCTATCTTATGGCTCGATACAACAGAAACTCCAACCGATAACAAATGGGACAGGCAGGCGCCGCGGGGATTCGTGTCCTCGCGGCGCTGTACTATGTGTTGGACTTGAATTTGCGCAGGGCCGGAGCCCTTGTGCACGATGACGAAAGGAGGCTGCGTGGCAGGCTGGAATCTAACCGGCAATGCCGTTTCCGCCGAGTTCGACGGTTCGGACGAGCAGGAGCGTAAGGAGCTCAGCGTGAGCCAGGCGGTAGAGATCGCCGCCGGTGCGCTCGATGCCATTCCGCAGCTGAGTGTCCTGGGCGAGGTCACGGGTTTCCGTGGTCCCAACGCCCGAAGCGGCCACTGCTACTTCCAGATTAAAGACGACTCGGCCGCCGTCGACTGCATCATCTGGAAGGGCGCCTATCTCAAGCGCACCTTCGATTTGCGCGACGGCATGCAGGTGAGCTTTAAGGGCAGCTTCAATCTCTATAAGGCCACGGGCCGCATGAGCTTTGTTGCCCGCTCGTTTTCGTTGGCGGGGGAGGGCCTGCTGCGTCAACAAGTGGCGCAACTGGCCGAAAAGCTACGCCGCGAGGGCCTGATGGACGAAGCGCGCAAGCGCCGCATCCCGGTGTTCTGCTCCTGCGTGGCGGTCGTCACCTCGCTTTCGGGTGCCGTAATCGACGACGTCAAGCGCACGTTGCGTCGTCGCAACCCGCTCGTCGAGCTCGTTTGCGTGGGCGCCAAGGTTCAAGGCGAGGGTGCGCCGGCCGAGCTCATTGAGGGCTTGCGCCGCGCCGCTTCCATTACGCCGGCGCCCGACTGTATTTTGCTGGTGCGCGGCGGCGGTTCCTTTGAGGACCTCATGACCTTTAATGACGAGGAGCTTGCCCGCGCGGTGGCGGCTTGTCCTGTGCCCGTGGTGACCGGCATTGGCCATGAGCCCGATACCTCGATTTGCGACATGGTGAGCGACCGACGCGCCTCCACGCCCACGGCGGCGGCAGAATCGGTGGCGCCGGCTATGACGGAGTTGGCCGATGTGCTCGAGGCGCGCCATCAGCGTCTGGGTGCCGCGATGGCATCGATGATTGGGTCGGCCCAGGTCGACCTGGAGATGCTCGATCAGCGCGGTCGCCGTGCCTGGGATACCTATACGGCTCGCTTGGGTGATGCGCTCGATGCCGCTGCGTGTCGCCCGTGCCTCAACGACCCCACATTTATGGTCGAGCGTCGCGAATCGGAGCTTGCGCTGACTGCCGATCGCCTGTCGGGCGCCATAGTACGCTCGGTCGGGACATTCCGCTCCAACTTTGAGCGCTTGCCCGAGCGTCTGATTACAAGCACCTCGGGGCTCGATGGTAAGCGCCATGCGCTCACGCTTGCGAGTTCCCGCCTAGAGCATCAAGGGCGCACGATGCTCAGCAAGCCAGCGTCCGACCTGAGCCGTGCGGCAGCGTCGCTCGATGCCCTGTCGCCGCTCAAAGTGCTTGCTCGCGGCTATTCCATCGCGTACAGCGATGATGGTGTGGCTACGAGTGCCAAGACCTTTAAGCCTGGCGACGCCATTCGCGTGCGCATGGCAGACGGCAACGTGGCAGCAACGGTCGATACGGTCGAGTAGACCGCGTTTCGCAGTGATAGACCCTTAGGAAAGGAAACAGATATGGCAGAGAAGACCCCGGTAGAGCAGCTTACGTACAAGCAGGCCTCGCAGGAGCTGGAGCTCATCATCCGCAGCCTGGAGTCGGGCGATATGGAGCTCGAGGAGTCGCTCGAGAGCTACACCCGCGGCGTCGAGCTCCTCAAAAGCCTGCGCACCCGCCTGTCCGATGCCGAGCAGAAGGTCTCGGTGCTCCTTAAGGACGTCGACGGCAACGACGTGCTCGCCGACGGCGAGGCCGCCAACACCGATGATAACCTTTCGTTCTAAGCATCTCGACCAAATATAATTACCTTGGTCTGTAAGAAAGGAACCAGCTATGTGCGATTGCATCTTCTGTAAAATTGCCAACCACGAGATCCCCTCGACCGTTGTCTATGAGGACGACCAGGTCATCGCCTTCGACGACCTCAACCCGCAGGCGCCGGTCCACACGCTCGTGATCCCCAAGAAGCACTACAGCGACATCGCCGACAACGTGCCTGCCGAGACCATGGGCGCCATGGCTCACGCCATCCAGGAGGTCGCCAAGGCCAAGGGACTGGAGGACGGTTTCCGCGTCATTTCCAACAAGGGCGTTAACGCCGGCCAGACCGTCATGCACTTCCATATGCACGTCCTCGGCGGCAAAAACCTGGACGAGAACCTCATCTGAGGGCGCGTAGCCCGTCGACTTGGCTGCCTTTGGAGTAATCTATGCAGCTTTCTCAACTCGAATACCTTCAAGCGGTAGCGAACTATGGCGGCGTGCGCAAAGCAGCTCGCGCCGTTCATGTGAGTCCGCAGGCTGTTTCGTCGGCAATCAAAAAGTTGGAATCTGAGTATCAGATTGTTTTGCTCGACCGATCGGCGGGGGAGGCTGTTTTGTCTTCGGCGGGCAGAGAATTTGCGCGTCGTGCACGCGTGATCCTGGCACAAGTCGACGATCTCAAAAAGTACGCTCAATCGGGGAGCGACGGCGTTTCGCCCGATGGCCACTTTCGTCTTTACGCCCCCTGCCTTCATGGGCGGGGGCGCCTTTTTGCCGAAAACTGGTATGACTCGTTTGAACGCTCGCATCCTCAGATTCACCTTGATGTGTGGCATCAGCCAACGGCTACATGCTTTGAATCACTTGTGCTTGGTATTTCGGATGCGGCCATCTCATTTGAGGAACCAAGGGACAGTGTCCTTTCTTCGAAATACTTGGGTGAAAAGGAGCTCAAGGTTCTTTCATGCCCAGCGGGTCATCAATCTGTGGGCGCCATGACCATTCGCGAGTTACTGGGCGGCCGGCTCGCTGTTCCCATTAATTTGTCACCCTGTCTCAATGCAATCAATCAATGTCCCGAAGCCCAGCTCGTCAATTTTCGCTTCCGTGATGTTGAATACGGAAGCAGGGCTCAGACTGAGTTTCTTCAAGCCGGGGGATTGATATTGAGTTTGTCTGGGTCCTCTCTCGCATCGGATGGGTCAGAAGTGAGTGAGTGCTCCATTGAAGGTTCGCGTGATGTAACCTTGCCTATCTACTTTTGCTATCGGCAAAATTCCTGGACTGATCGACACCAGACGGTTTTTCTGCACCTATTGCGTCATCTTGCTTCGTGAGATTAATTGGCTTCGAGGCATCAAGTGATTATTGACGCCTTGTAACACATAGCTGACAGCTTTGCCCTCATGCTTTTCCAAGATTCCGATTTAGATTGCTGACTCTTGGAGGGCGGAGCATGAAAAACCGTACGGTTTTGCTTTATATGACGTTCGTTTTTCTGTCGAACTTCAGCACCATCTTGTATTTTCTAACTGTCTACCTTGAGTTCGTCGGACTTTCGATGGTGGCGATTTCTAGCATGATGATTGCATATCAAGTGAGCAAGTTCATCCTTGAAGTTCCCACTGGCTATATTGCTGATAGGTTTGGACGAAAGACAAGCGGTCTCGTTGGCGTCGTGGGAATGCTTGGATACTACGCCGCCCTGCTTCTCGTCCGTTCTCCCCTGCTTTTAATCGGTGCGTTCGCTCTCAAGGGTTTTGCCGTTGCGTGTGTGAGCGGATCCATCGAAGCGATTTACATTGACAGCGTCTCTCAGGACCAGCTCGTAAGACTTAATGTCGTTGAGCGATTTGTTTTCTATGCCTCTTATGCCATCTCCGCTTGCGTGGGCGGTTTCATTTCGTCTGTCGGTGCATATCTCATTGGTCTTTCGGCAGATATCATCGCAATGGTGTTGACGTTGCTTGTCGTTGTCTGCATTCCTGAGATGCGAAGAGGGGGCACTGCGACGACACCTGAACATGGGATTAGCCCGAAGATGATCGGTGCCGCTATTGCGGGTAATGGCATTCTTCGTTCAGCGTTCATCATGGACTGTTCTCAGGCATTTGCTTTTGTCGCCCTGGAAGACTTTTTCTCACTGCTGCTTGCGGGTCGCGGAATGAATGCCGTCGCTTCGGGTGTGACCATTGCGGTCCAGCTCCTTGTCTCGGCCTCCATGGGACTTATTGTGCCCTGTGCGATTGCTCATGTCGACAAGGGCCGCTTTGCGCGTATTTGCGGCATCGTGCGCCTTTTCCTGACAGCTTTGTTTTTGATTCCCCTTACTCCGGCTAATTTGCTGCCCGTGTTCTATGTGCTGCAGACGGTTGCGTACTCGTTATTTGCTCCAATTAAATACTCAATTTTTCAAAAGGCAGCCGATTCTTCGATGCGCTGTTCACTGATTTCGGTTCAAAGCCAGATGGTGGCGGTGGGTGCCGTTCTTTTCTATCTGCTCAACGCTGTGTTGAGTAGCGTTGCGGGCATTCGAGTCGTATTGCTTGTCGCGCTCGGGATTTCTTCCCTTGTGTATATCCCCGCGCTCTTTCGTCTTACACGCCAAAGGTCATGAGTATTTGGGCACCGATAACTTATATATCAACGCAATAAACCCGAGCGCGAGGGCGTTTGGGTTTATTATTGAAGCGTATGTAACCTGGCGGCGCCACACCGCCTGTTAGTAGGGAGACACATGAACGTTCTGGTCGTCAACGCAGGATCTTCGACCCTTAAGTATCAGGTCATCGATACCAAGTCCCACAAGGTGTCCGCAAAGGGCTCCTGCGAGCGCGTCTGCTTTACCGGCGGCACCTTCACCCACGCTGCCAACGGCTCCAAGAAGGTGACCGAGAACATCGAGTTCCCCGACCACAAGGTCGCCATCGAGGTCGTCCTGAAGGACCTTGAGGCCAACGGCGTCAAGATCGAGGGTATCGGCCACCGTATCGTTCAGGGCGGTTGGTACTTCGGTGATTCCTCCCTCGTCGACGAGGACGTCCTCGCCAAGATCCGCGAGGTTGCTCCGCTCGCCCCGCTGCACAATAACCCCGAGGCCAACGTTATCGAGTACTGCCTGGAGCAGTATCCCGACCTGCCCAACGTCACGGTCTATGACACCGCTTTCCACTTCAACATGCCCGAGGTCGCCAAGACTTACGCTCTGCCCAAGGATGTTTGCGACAAGCTGCACATCCGTAAGTACGGCGCCCACGGCACCAGCTACCGCTACATCTCCAAGAAGGTCGCCGAGATGACCAACGGCGGGGCCCGCAAGGTCGTCGTGTGCCATATCGGCTCCGGCGCTTCCCTGTGCGCCATCGAGGACGGCAAGTGCATGGACACCACCATGGGCTTGACGCCGCTCGACGGCGTCATGATGGGCACCCGCTGCGGCTCCATCGACCCGGCTACCGTGTGCTACCTGCAGCGCGAGGGCGGCTACACCTTCGACGAGGTCGACGAGATGATGAACAAGAAGTCCGGCCTTTTGGCTGTGACCGGCGGCAAGACCAACGACTGCCGCAACGTCGAGGAGCTCGCTGCCGCTGGCGACCCCGAGGCTCAGCTCGCCTTCGACATGTTTGTCTACAAGATTGCCGCCAAGGCTGCCGAGATGGCCACTTCTATGTGCGGTATGGACACCCTGGTCTTTACCGCCGGCATCGGCGAGCACGCTCCGGCCGTCCGCGCCGGCGTTGCCGACCGTCTGGCCTTTATGGGCGTCAAGATGGATCATGCCCGCAACGCCCTGCGTGGTGACGGCGCTTGGTGCCTGTCTGCCAAGGATTCCAAGGTTAAGATTTTCGTTATCCCCACGGACGAGGAGTTCATGATCGCTTCCGACGTCGAGCGCATCGTCAACGGCAAGTAATTGCAAAAGGGGAGGGGCTGGACGACCGAGCGCCGTTCGGCCCCTCTTTTGTGCTCGTTGGGCGATATGCCTGATAGTTATTTATTAAGTTGTGATAACTTCTTATTAACATGCGGCCGCCTTAAGGGGTCTGCGCCGACCGTATCGCACTGCAAAGGAGTCTCATGAACGTACTTGTTGTCAACGCCGGTAGCTCAAGCCTTAAATATCAGCTTTTGGATACCGATACCCGCGAGGTTTTCGCCAAGGGCAACTGCGAACGTATCGGTTCGGACGTGGGCATCTTTGGCCACTCCGAGAACGGTGGCGCCAAGCAAACCGAGGAGGCCCCCTTCCCGGATCACCGTTCGGCTATCGCACGCGTGCTCGAAGAGCTCGAGAAGACCGACTTTACGATCGATGGCATTGGGCATCGTATTGTTCAGGGTGGCTGGTACTTTGACGATTCCGCGGTCGTTGACGATGAGGTCATGGCTAAGATCCTCGAGGTGGCACCGCTTGCCCCGCTACACAACTACGGCGAGGCAGCGGCAATCGAGTATTGTCGCGAGAAGTATCCGGAGCTGCCCAACGTGGCCGTCTTCGACACCTCGTTCCACATGACTATGCCCGAGGTCGCCTACACCTACGCCCTGCCCAAGGACGTGCGTGACAAGTATCACGTGCGCAAGTACGGCGCCCACGGCACAAGCCACCGCTATGAGTGGATGATGGCCAAGGAGATCCTGGGTTCGCGCTGCCACCGTCTGCTTTCGTGTCATCTGGGCAACGGCGCTTCGCTCGCCGCCATCGAGGACGGTGTATGCCGCGATACCACGATGGGTCTCACGCCGCTCGACGGCCTGATGATGGGCACCCGTTGTGGTTCCATTGACCCGGCTACCGTGTGCTACCTGCAGCGCGAGGGCGGCTACAGCTACCAGGAAGTCGATGACATGATGAACAAGCAGTCTGGTCTGCTTGCCATCTCGGGCATCTCCAACGACGCCCGTGACATCCGTACGCGCGCCTCCGAGGGCGACGAGCGCTGCCTGCTCGCCTTCGATATGTTCGCCTACAAGGCCATGCAGCAGGCCGGCTCCATGATTGCCTCCATGGCGGGCGTGGACACCATTACCTTTACCGCCGGCATTGGCGAGAACGACTGGTCGATCCGCAAGGCTTTCTGCGACTGCTTCGAGTGGCTGGGCGTGCGCATCGACAACAACAAGAACCGCGAGGCCGTGGGTAACGGCCCGCAGGTCATCAGCGCCGCCGGCTCTTCCGTCACGGTCATGGTCATCCCCACCGACGAGGAATACATGATCGCCCACGACGTCGAGCGTCTGACCGCGAATAACTAGTGCGTTCGCTTGCGATTGAACGAAAGGCCTCCTGAGCAGCAGCTCAGGAGGCCTTTTTGCTAGCAGGCGGAAATTCCAGTCCCAAAGTGATCATCACCAGTAACGCCTGCGCTCCCAGCAATGACACCCATCCATTCAGATCCTCAGCCCCAGCTCGTAGCCAAGCCGCCGTCCACTCCAGATGCTCTGAATGCTTCGTAGCAGTAGAAGGCCGTACGGGCTAACCCCTGAAAACATTCCGCAGACCAGAAACGCCCCCGTTCGTAGCTCCGAAGGAGCAGAACGGGGGCGTTTCATTGGTCGAGGACGTTTTCAGGGGTTAGCCCGTACGGCCTTCGGGCGAGTGCGTCCGCTACTCAGCCATCTGAGCCTGGACGGCGGTGATGGCCACGACACCCACGATGTCGTCGGCAGAGCAGCCGCGCGAAAGGTCATTGACCGGCTTGGCGATGCCCTGCAGGATGGGGCCGTAAGCGTCGGCGCCAGCGAAGCGCTGAACCAGCTTGTAGCCGATGTTGCCGGCCTCGAGGTCGGGGAACACGAGCACGTTGGCCTTGCCGGCAACGGAGGAGCCGGGAGCCTTGAGCTGGGCGACGGTGGGGACGATAGCGGCATCGAGCTGCAGGTCGCCGTCGATGGCGAGCTCGGGAGCCTTCTCTTTGCAGAACTTCACGGCCTCTTGGACCTTCTTGGCGACCTCGCCGCCGGCGGAGCCCATGGTGGAGTAGGAGAGCATGGCCACGTGCGGCTCAACGTTGCCCATGAAGGTGGACCAGGAGTGAGCGGAGGCGATGGCGATCTCGGAGAGCTCGTCGGAGGACGGGTTGATGTTGAGGCCGCAGTCGGCGAAGATCAGCGTACCGTCAGTGCCGAACTGCGGGGTGTCGGTGCACATCACGAAGAAGGCCGAGACCAGCTTGGTGCCCGGGGCGGTCTTGAGGATCTGCAGCGCGGGGCGCAGGGTGTCGGCGGTGGAGTGGCAGGCGCCGGAGACCAGGCCGTCGGCGTCGCCCATCTTGACCATCATGGTGCCAAAGTAGGTGGCGTCCATCACCTGGGCGCGAGCCTGCTCGATGGTGACACCCTTCTTGGCACGGAGCTCGGCAAACTTCTGCGCGTACTCCTCGTGCTTCTCGGCATTGCGCGGATCGATGACGGTGGCGCCGGGAACGTTGATCTCGTTGGGATCGCCCAGGATGACGATGTTGGCCAGGCCTTCTTCGATGATCTTGTTGGCCGCGACGATGGTACGCGGATCCTCGCCCTCGGGCAGGACGATGGTCTTAAGGTCGGCCTTGGCGGCAGACTTCATACGGTTTAGGAAATCGCTCATGTTACTCCTTGCAAGCGTTTCGCTAAGCTCCAGGCGCCCGGCTGTTTACGAATAAACCCGCTGCTTGCGGGTTTACCTTTCAATTATGTACGCCGCGGTGCTTGAGCTTTCCTTGTGTGGCAAGCTCATTATAGGACGCATTAGCGCTATAATCGCTCTGATAAATATGTCTCGAAGAATGTTCGAGAAAAGCCCAGCTAACGAGCCCGTGGCTTTTGACAAGGAGTATCGATGCAGATTACCTCAGGCCTGCCTGAAGGCTTTAACGCCGGCGCGTACGACATGATTGTCGTCGGTGCTGGATATGCCGGTGCCGTTTGCGCCCGCCGTCTTGCCGAGACCATCGGCTATCGTGTTGCCGTTTTGGAGCGCCGTAGCCACATTGCGGGCAATGCCTATGATTGCACTGACGAGGCCGGAATCCTGGTCCACGAGTACGGTCCGCATATCTATCACACCTTTAACGAGCGCGTGCACAATTTCCTGTCGCGCTTTACCAAGTGGATGGATTATCAGCACAAGGTGCTCGCCAACATCAACGGCACCCTTATGCCCGTGCCTTTTAACCATGCGAGTCTCAAGCTCGCCTTTGGTGACGAGCGCGGCGAGGAGCTGTATCAGAAGCTCGTGGAGACCTTTGGCAAGGATGTCAAGGTGCCCATCATGGAGCTGCGTAAGAAGAACGACCCGGATCTTGCCGAGGTCGCCGATTACGTCTACGAGAACGTCTTTTTGCATTACACCATGAAGCAGTGGGGCCAGACGCCCGATCAGATCGACCCCTCGATCACCGGCCGCGTTCCCATCTTTGTGGGCGATGATGACCGCTACTTCCCGCAGGCTCCCTTCCAGGGTATGCCGCAGGACGGCTACACGGCGTTGTTCGAGCATATGCTCGACCACGACCTGATCGACGTGTTCTGCGACGTGGACGCCCGCGATCTCTTTGAGATCGATGAGACCACCGTCAAGATCGGTGGCAAGGTCTACGGCGGCGAGATCGTTTATACCGGTCCGCTCGATGAGCTGTTCAACCTCGACCTGGGCGCTCTTCCGTACCGTACGCTCGACATGAAGTTCGAGACGCTCGATATGGATCAGTTCCAGCCCGTGGGCACCGTCAACTACACCACGAGCGAGGACTACACCCGCATTACCGAGTTCAAGAACATGACTGGTCAGGTCCTGCCCGGCAAGACCACCATCATGAAGGAGTACTCCAAGGCCTATACGCCCGGCTCGGGCGAGACGCCGTATTACGCCATTCTTGAGCCCGAGAACCGTGAGCTCTATGAGCGCTATCTTGAGCGCGTCCAGAACCTGACAAACTTCCACCCGGTGGGTCGTCTGGCCGAGTATCGTTACTACGATATGGATGCCGTGACCAATTCCGCCCTCGATCTTTCGGATGAGATTATCGCCTGCCATGCATAAAGTCATAACATTCGGTATTCCCTCGTATAACGCCGCCAAGGACATGGACCATTGCATCACCTCCATCTTGGAGGGGAGCAATTACGCCACCGATATCGAGATTATCGTGGTGGACGACGGCTCCAAGGATGAGACGGCCGCCAAGGCCGACGAGTGGGAGGCCCGTTATCCTGGAATCATCCGCGCGGTGCACCAGGAGAATGGCGGCCACGGTATTGCCGTCCTTTCGGGTCTGCGCGAGGCGCAGGGCACCTACTACAAGGTCGTCGACTCGGACGACTGGCTTGACGGCGCTGCCCTTTCGACCATGCTGTCGATTCTGCGCGGCTTTGAAGAGCGCGACCAGCGCGTTGACCTGTTTATCTCGAACTACGTGTACGAGAAGGTTTACGAGGGTACGCATACGGCCATTGGTTACAAGTTTGCCCTGCCTCGAAAAAAGATCTTTACCTGGGACCAGATCGGCCATTTCCGTTTGGACCAGAATCTGCTCATGCACAGCCTGTGCTATCGCACGGATGTGCTGCGCGAGTCCAGCCTGCCCATGCCGCCGCACACGTTCTATGTGGACAACATCTACGCCTACGTGCCGCTGCCGCGTTGTAAGACCATGTACTACGCCGACATCGACCTCTATCGCTACTTTATCGGTCGCGAGGGCCAGAGTGTCAACGAGGCCACGATGGTCAAGCGTCTGGACCAGCAGTTCCGTGTTACGCGTATCATGATGGAGTCGTACCACCTGTACAGCGATGTCGAGTCGTCGCGTCTGCGTTCGTACATGATGGGCTACTTCACCATGATGATGGCGATCTGCTCGGTGCTCACCAAGCTTTCCGACGAGGATTGTGCCGATGAGCGCCTGAAGACGCTGTGGAATGATTTGAAGGCCTATGACGAGCGTATGTATCGTCGTGCACGTTACGGTGTGGTCGGCTTCTTCACTAACCTCCGCGGTCGTGCCGGAGACAAAACCACACTCGGCCTATACCGTCTTGCCTCAAAGATCTTCAAATTCAACTAACTGCCGAGTAATCGCTGCTGTTAGGTTGACTGGGCCCCTTGGCCTTTAGTTTGCTACTGCGAACAGTCCTGCTCGCACGGAAAGCACATTAAGTGCTTTCCGGCTCGTGCGGAACTTGTATCAAACTAAAGGCCAAGGGGCCTCTGCTATAAGAATCGATTGTCAGGTTAGTTGAATTTGAAGACCTTAGACGCGCGGTACACAGGGGCCTGAGCTGAAAAGAATAAGGTTGGAAGTCGGTCGGAGGCGGGCGGGCATTACGTTTGTCGCGAGTTCCGCATGCAAAGAAGGCCACTTAATGTGGCCTTCGTCTTGCATAGGACTGTAGAGCAGCAAACGTAATGCCCGCCCGCCTCCGACCGGCGGACGAGTGAGATTACTTCGCGGCGCCGGGGATGCCGTGGGAGGTTTTGGCGGTTTTGGCTCCGTTTACGATGGCGGTTTGCAAAGCCCTTACGGCGAGCATGCCCAGCAGGTCTAGGGGAACGGCGGCGTTTGCCTGGGCGCCCAGTTTGCCGCTGGCGAGGGTGTAGATGGTGTCGCCGTCGTTGGTGGTGTGCGTGGGACGGATGGCGTGTGCGTAGGCGTCTGCGGCCATCTGGGAGACCTTGGTGGCTTGTGCCTTAGTGAGTTCCACGTTGGTGACGATGCAGCTGATGGTGGTGTTGGTGCGGTCGAGCGGCATCTGCATGGATCCGGCGGCGGCAAAGGCTGCGAGTTCCATATCGACGATTTGGTCGCTATCGGCTGAGGCGCGCATGCCGGCGACCCACTCGCCGGTGAGGGGGTCGACAACGTTGCCGCAGGCGTTGACCGAGACCACGGCGCCCACCTTGATGGGGCCGAGCGCCACGGCGGCAGCGCCAAGGCCGGCCTTCATGCAGGTGGCAGGGCCCATGAGCTTACCTACGGTGGCACCGGTGCCGGCGCCCACATTGCCTTGCTCGAGCATGGTGGGGGTGTTGTCGAGCGCCTCGCGCACGGCGGCGATGCCGGCCTCAATGTCGGGGCGAACGGTGGGGTCGCCAAAGGCAAGGTCGAAGATACAGCTGGAGCACACGATGGGCACCTGCGTGGGGCCGACGGGCAGACCAATGCCGCGGCTCTCGAGTTCGCGGGCCACGCCGCTTGCAGCCTCGAGGCCAAAGGCCGATCCGCCCGAAAGGCAGACGGCGTGGACCTTATCGACGGTGTTTTCGGGACGCAGCAGGTCGGTCTCACGCGAAGCGGGGGCGCCACCACGTACGTCAACGCCACCGGTGGCACCCTCGGGCGCCACGATTACGGTGCAGCCGGTGCCAGCCTCCTCGTCCGTATAGTTGCCAAAGCAAAAGCCATCGACATTGCAAACATCGATGGCTTCGAGCAGTGTGTCCATGTTTTCTCCTATCGGTTTTCCGCCGGGCCTTATGCCCGGTCGGGATCCGTACGGTACGGCAAAATTGTAGGCGCTGGGGGATAACCAGCGCCAGATGCAATTACGAGAGTTTTTGAATCGCGCGTGCGACGCGAGCGATGGGCAAGCCCACCACGTTGTAGAAGTCACCCGAAATATCGTGCACAAGCATGCGGCCGCCTGTGCCTTGGATGCCGTAGGCCCCGGCCTTGTCCATGGGTTCGCCGGAGGCAACATAGCGCTCGATCTGCTCTTCGGTAAGCTCATAGAACGTCACGTCGGTCACATCGACAAACGACAGGCTCTCGGCGGCATGCGGAGCGGCCGTGTCGCCTGCCTTAACGATGCAGACGCCGGTTGCGACCTGGTGCGTGCGGCCCGAAAGCTCGCGGAGCATGGTGCGCGCCTCGTCCTCGGTTGCCGGCTTGCCCAGAATCTTGCCATCGAAGGTGACAATAGTATCGGCCGCGACGGTCAGTTCGTTGGGCTCGGCATGCTCGGCGGCAACGGAGGCGGCTTTGGCGCGTGCTAAGCGTTCAACGAGCGTAAGCGGGGCCTCGCCATCAAAAGGCGTTTCGTCGATATCTGCGGGAATCACGTGAATGTCATAGCCCGCCTCGCGCATCAACTCGATGCGGCGCGGTGATTGCGAAGCCAAAATCATAGCTGAATGCCCTCGGCGACCTTCTCGACGGCCTTGTCGCCGGCGAGTGTGCGCAGCAGCTCAAGCGCAAAGGGGAGCGACTGGGCCATGCCGCTGGCGGTGATGATGTTGCCGTCTTGCGTAACCTTCTCGCCGGTATAGGCGCCTTCGGGGAAGCTTTTCTCAAAGCCAGGGAAGCACGTGGCCTGGCGCCCCTCGAGTAGGTCGAGCTCGCCCAGGATAAACGGGGCGGCGCAGATGGCGGCAACGTGCTTGGTCGCGGCGAACTCGCAGACCACGTCGCAGACGCGCTGATCGGCGCGCAGGTTGGTGGCACCGGGCAGGCCGCCGGGCAGCACGACGCAGTCGTACTCGTCAAAGTTGATCTCATCAAAGAGCGCATCGCAGGTCACGGGGATCTGCAGCGAGCTTACGACCTCACGCGTGGGCATGATCGAGACGAGCGTGGCACGCACGCCGCCGCGACGCATGACATCGACCATGGTCAAGCATTCAATAGTTTCAAAGCCATCGGCGGCGAGAACGGCAACGCTGGGCATGAGGGCTCCTTTCATGGGCGGCATACAATTAGCCGTCTTATACCCCGAAGACCTCCGCTTGCCACGCTCGATTTTCCATTGTTTAAAAAGGGACGGGGCTATTTTAGCTACCCCACTTGCAGGGTAGCTAAAATAGCCCCGTCCGAATTAGCTACCCTCACCCATCCTCAACAATCTCAATCTGTAACATCTAGACCCACTTTTGACCCCTAACTGTTACAGATCAAGACAAACGGAAACCGCCCCGACAAAACGTCTAAATCTGTAACATCTACGGACCAAAACCGGGTCTTACTGTTACAGATCGAGACAGCCCCCAACAGCACCGCCCCGTTCGGGGAAACGACCGCTACAGGTACGGCGGGCAGAGGCTCACTTTTTTCTTCGGTTTTTCTTGACGGAATCTCACCTGTTGTAGTACTTTGTCCCAGTCTAAAAACGCGTGGACTTTTCTGGGCGCTAGCCACCTTTTTGCCACGCAACCGAGCAGTCGGTTGCGTGGCTTTTTTCGTCTTGGCAGCAGGTACCACATGCACCGCCAGAAGACCGCACGAGCCCACCTTCCGACTGCAGGGAACAGACGCACGAGACGTGCATCTGCAAGACAGCAGACGGAAGGGAGCCTAATGGCAGAAACAAACACAATCAAGCAACAGACCGCCGAGGCGGGAGCCGCGGGCGCGGGGCAGGTCAAGGCGGCGCTCCAGGTCTTTGCGGGCGGCGCCTGCTACGGCGCGATGGCCACGACCTACAAGCTCGCCTACGCCGCGGGCTTCACCTCAGCGCAGGTGGTGGCGAGCCAGGCGTGGTTCGGCTGCCTCTTCTTCGCCCTCGCCACGCTCGCAGGGCACGCACTCGGGCACCGCTGGCAGCGCGTGGGCTGGAAGCTCGCCCTCAAGCTCATGGGCCTGGGAGCCCTCACCTGCCTCACCTCAATCCTCTACTGCTACGCCATGAGCGTGCTGCCCGCCCCGGTGGCACTCACGCTCCTCTTCCAGTTCACGTGGCTGGGGCTCGTGTGGCAGACCGTCATGACGCGCCGGCCGCCGAGGCTCCTCCAAGTGGCCTCCGCCCTGGTCATCGTCTTCGGAACGGTGTTCGCCAGCGGCGTCTACAAGACCGGCATCACCGGGTACGACCCCGTGGCCCTGCTCTGCGCGCTGGGGGCGGCCGTGTCCTGCTCCCTCTTTGTCACCCTCTCCGGCAAGGTCGAGGCCCCCTGCTCGTCCGAGCAGCGTGGCGTCATCGTATGCGCGGGCTCCGTGGTCATGTCGCTCACGGTGTGTCCGGACTACGTCGTCTCGGGCGTCCTCGCCCAGGGCATCCTGCCCTTTGCCGTCATCGCCGGCTTCTTTGGCATGCTCTGCCCGGTCCTGCTCTTCGGCATGGGCTCTCCGCACCTGCCCGCGGGCCTGTCCACCGTCATGGCCGCCGCGGAACTCCCCGCCGGCCTGCTCATCGCCATGATCGTCCTCGGCGAGCCGCTCGGCGTCGTCGAGTGGCTGGGCGTCGCCATCATCCTCGCCGGCGTGTGCCTGGCACAGGTCCCCTCCCTGCTTGGAGGCCGGGAGGCACGTCGCGCCGCCGCAGGACAAGCCGTCAGCTAGTCACCCCTTCACAGGCGGCCCGCGCGCATCAGGGAAAGGGCCACGGGCCAGGCGCGCGAGGCCGCAAGGACGTTATAAAGCGTCCCCCGCAGAGATGGGGGCGCCAGAGAGAAGGAGGCACCATGCCATTTCCAAAAGGGTTCCTTTGGGGAGGAGCCACCGCCGCCAACCAATGCGAGGGAGGTTATGACGAGGGCGGCCGCGGCCTTGCCAACGTCGACGTCATCCCACACGGGCCGGAGCGCAACGACGTAAGCCGCGGCCTGAGGCGCATGCTCGACTTCGAGCCCGGGTACTACTACCCGGCCCAGACGGGCATCGACTTCTACCACCACTACCGCGAGGACATAGCCCTCTTCGCGGAGATGGGCTTTAAGGTCTTTCGCCTCTCCATCGCCTGGAGCCGCATCTTCCCCAATGGCGACGAGGAGGAGCCCAACGAGGCCGGGCTCGCCTTCTACGAGGACGTGTTCCGCTGCTGCCGCGAGCACAGGATCGAGCCCCTCGTGACCATCACGCACTTCGACTGCCCCATCCACCTCGTCAAGAAGTACGGCGCCTGGCGAAACCGCGCCCTCATCGAGCTCTACAAGCGGCTCGTGAAGGTGCTCTTCAACCGCTACCGCGGCCTCGTGCATTGGTGGATCACGTTCAACGAGATGAACATGATCTTGCACCGTCCCTTCATGGGCGCCGGCATCGTCCTCGAGCCCGGGGAGAATGCCCGCGAGGCCGAGTACCGCGCCGCGCACAACGAGCTCGTGGCGAGCGCCTGGGCCACCAAGATCGCCCACGAGGTCGACCCGGAGAACAAGGTTGGCTGCATGCTCGCCGCGGGAAGCTACTACCCCTACTCCTGTCGTCCCGAGGACGTCCGTGCAGCGCAGGTCAAGAACCAGGAGGACCTCTTCTTCGTGGACGTGCAGGCACGCGGGCACTACCCCGGCTACGCGCTCAAGATGCTCGAGCGCGAGGGCATCGACGTGGGCATGACCGCCGAGGACGAGCGCATCCTTGCGGAGAACACCGTCGACTTCATCTCGTTTAGCTACTACTCCTCGCGCTGTACCGCGGGCGACCCCGATTCCGTGGGCGGCGTCGCCGAGGGCAACGCCTTCGCCGGCGTGGAGAACCCCTACGTGCGCACGAGCGACTGGGGCTGGGTCATCGACCCGCTGGGGTTCCGCATCACGATCAACGACCTCTGGGACCGCTACCAGAAGCCGCTCTTTGTGGTGGAGAACGGCCTCGGCGCCTATGACGAGGTGCTTCCCGACGGCACGATCGAGGATGACTACCGCATCGCCTACCTGCGCGAGCACATCGAGGCCATGCGCGACGCTATCGAGCAGGACGGCGTCGAGATGCTCGGCTACACCACCTGGGGGCCGATCGACCTCGTGAGCGCGGGCTCCGGCGAGATGGAGAAGCGCTACGGCTTCATCTACGTGGACCGCGACAACCTGGGCAACGGCACGCTCGAGCGCAGGCGCAAGAAGAGCTTCTACTGGTATCAACAGGCCATCGCCACCAACGGAGGCGACCTGGGCTAACCACCCGGGCAATATCACTAAGGAGAAAATAATGGCAGAAAAATACGACGACCTGGCCAGATCCATACTCGAGAACGTAGGCGGCGCCGAGAACGTCGCCAGCGTCGCGCACTGCATCACGCGCGTGCGCTTCAAACTCAAGGACGAGTCCCGCGCCAACACGGCCAAGATCGAGGCCCTCAAGGGCGTCATCCAGGTCATCCAGGCCAACGGCCAGTACCAGGTGGTCGTGGGCAACATCGTCGAGGACGTCTACGACGCGGTCCTGGAGGCCGGCAACTTCTCGGGCGGCGCAAGCGCCGACGACGAGCCCCAGGGCGATAAGACCGTTGCCTCCGTCATCATCGACCTCATCTCTGGCATCTTCCAGCCCATCCTGGGACCGCTTGCCGCCGCAGGCATCATGAAGGGACTGCTTGCCCTCATCACCTACTTCGTCCCGGCCTTTGCAAACGACGGCCTCTACACGCTGCTCTACACCGTGGCTGACGGCTTCTTCTACTTCCTTCCCGTCGCCCTGGCGTTCAGTGCCGCGCGCAAGTTCCGCATGAACGAGTTCACCGGCGTGGCAATCGGCGTGGCGCTCCTCTACCCGACGATGGTCGCCCTGACCTCGGGCGAGGCGCTCGGCAGCATCGACCTCGGCGTGGCCGGCACGTTCTCGTGGTACGCCACCGCCCTCGGGCTCCCCATCATCATGCCCGTGTCCGGCTACGTGAGCTCGGTGATCCCCGTCCTTCTCATGGTGTGGTTCGGCTCTATCCTTGAGCGCTGGCTCAAGAGCTGGATGCCGGCTGCGCTCAAGATGTTCCTTGTCCCGCTCGCCACGATGACGGTCTCCATCGTCTTGGGCTACCTCATCATCGGCCCGGTGGCCACCCTCATCACCAACCTGCTGAGCGCGGCGTTCTCGTTCATCTTCCAGCTCCCCGTGGTTGGTTCCGTCCTGGGCAGCGCCCTAGTCGGCGGACTGTGGATGTGCCTCGTCATCTTCGGCTTCCACTGGAGCCTCATCCCCATCTCCATCATGAACCTGAACACCCTCGGCCACGATAGCGTGCTCGCCGCCACCATCGGCCACGGGTTCGCACTCGGAGCGGTCATCTTTGCCATGTACCTCAGAAACAAGGACGAGCGCTTCCGCGGCATCGCCCTTCCCGCGATGATCTCCGCCTTCTTCTTCGGCGTCACCGAGCCGGGCATCTACGGCATCGCCCTCCCCAACAAGCGCGCGTTCGTCGTGGCATGCCTGAGCTCCGCCGTGGGCGGCGCTATCGTGGGAATGACTGGCGCTCTCATGTACATCTCGGGCGGCCTCGGCGTCTTCAACCTGCTCAACTTCATCGACGGGACCCCTGGTGGCGCCGGGATCTCCCACATGATCTTCGCGATCATCGCCTCGCTCATCTCCGCCGTCCTGGCCTTTGTTATCGAGTTCATCACCTACCGACCCAACGACGAGGAGGAAGGCGCCCACTAGCTTGCGCCCTCCTCAATCAGCTCTATGTAATTGAGGAGCAGTTGAGGTGGGTGAGGGCCGAGGGCGATCAAGGTGGCCGCCCTCGGCCCGGGACAACCTGTCAGAAGGCGTTTAGCTTTCTCGGGCGGCGCTGAAATGAACTGCGCCCCGAAACTTAGACGGGTCAATTAGCGGCCTATGCCGCACATGGGGACTGATTCCGGAACTCCTCCGGGGTCAGTCCCTTTTGCTTAACCTGCCTCCTCTTGTTCCAGTGAACGGTGTAGGCGTGGAGGTCCCGCTTGAACTCCTCGAAGCTCCGCCACGTCCGGTTCCTGTAGAACTCGTCCTTCAGGCGCCCGGGCAGCAGCTCCGTCGCAAGAGCTCGCCCTCGCGCGCCGCCGGCCCCGGCCGGGTCCGGGCGCCCTTCGGCCTTCGGTGCGCCCGTATCCCCTGTCGCAAAACTCTGCTGCAAGAGTCCTCAGCGTGGCGTCGTGTCCGACTTTCCCGTCCATAAAGAAGCCCCCTCATTTCTAATGTCCAAGAAATGAGGGGGCGGTTCAATTTCGGGACGGGGATTAAATAATCATTCAGAACAAATTTTTTTATCCCCGTCCCAGAAAAATCATCGGGCGTGGTCTTGGGCAAACGGTCTAGTTACGCTTGAGGTGGACGACGGTTTCGCAGTGGAAGGTTTGCGGGAATAGGTCGACCGGCGTGATCTTGACGGGGGAGAAGGTGCCCTCCTCGACAAAGCGCTTGAGGTCGCGGGCTAGAGTCGCCGGGTCGCAGCTCACGTAGGCGACATCGCGGGCACTCGTGCTCGCGATGAGGTCGATGGCCTCGGGCGCCAAGCCCGCGCGCGGCGGATCGACTACCAGGACATCGGCGTCCTGATCGGGGAACTCGCGCACCGCGTCGCCGCCGATGACGTCGACGTTATCGATTTTGTTAATCTCCAGGTTACGGCGTAGATCGCGCACGGCCGGGCCATAGGCTTCGACGGCGGCGACAAAATCGCAGCGGCGGGCGAGCGGCAGGGTAAAGGTGCCGGCACCGCAGTACAGGTCCACGGCAAGCTCGTCTTCCTGCGGGTCGAGCGCTTCCATGACAAGCTCGATCAAAATCTCGGCACCCTTGGTGTTGACCTGGAAAAAAGACGGGGCAGACAAGCGCATCTGACCGTCGGCGATGTTCTCGGTCCAGGAGCCCTCGCCGGCGAGCATCTCAACCTTGGAGACGCGGCGGGCCTTCTTTTCACCCTTGCTCATAACGCGCACTATGCTCGTGGGGTGTGCGGCGTCTGCCAGCACGCGCGAGACTTGCGAGCGCGGAAACGACCCCGTGGGCGTCCAGAGCGCGACCTCGAGCGCTTTGGTGCGACGCGAGGCGCGAATGCCCACGCGCTCCAAGCCCAGGTCGTGGCTGCCGCTCAGATAGTTAAGCGCGCCGACGACCGATTTGAGCGCCTTGGGAAAACGCTTATCGAACAGCGGGCACGAATCGACGGTCACGATCTTGCTGGGATCGACGCCGTGCATGCCAAGACGAACGCGGCCGTTAACGACGGTCGGTTCGAGCTCAATTTTATTGCGGTAGCCCCAATCGTCCTTGGTGTGGCGGATGGGCTGCACCAGCTCGTCGACTTGCTCAGGGGTGAACTTGCCGATGCGCTCGAGCGTGGAGCGCAGGTTTTGCTCCTTGGCGGCAAGCTGAGCGGTGCGCGAGAGATTGCCCCACGAGCAGCCACCGCAGACGCCCACGAAGGGGCAGGGAGGCTGAATTCGATCGGGGCTTGGCTCCAGAATCTCGGTGGTGCGGGCGCGCATAAACGATTTGCCGTCCTGCACGATTTCGGCCTCGACGGTATCGCCCGCCACGGCGCCCTGCACAAATACGGCCTTGCCGTTGTCGGCGTGCGCCAGACTATCGGCGCCATACGTCATCGATTCTATGGTGAGCTTCATATTCCTGCCTGTCATTCGCGTTGTTATTCGCACCATGGTAGCAGGGAAAAGCGCCCCGCATCCGAGGCTTTCCTCAAATGCGGGGCGCTTCTACAAACGTCTATTTCGTCTTGCCGGTAATGAGCGTCTTAAGGCCTAAGCCGATCAGGCCCAGACCCATACGCACGCGGCCGGGGCGATGGCGCTCGATGGCCTTGGTCTTGCCGGCGGGTTTCTCGCGGCGGGCGCTTGCATGGGGCGCGGGCTTAGCGGTCTGCGGCTGAGGCTGGGGCTGGGGCGCAGGCTCGGGTTCGGATTCCAGGTCGGGTTCAATGACGGTTGCCTGGACCTTCTGGACCTTGGGTGCTACCGGCTGCGGCTCGGGCTCGGGGGCGGGTTTTGCCTCAATGACGGGCTCGGGCGCGGCCTCGGCGTTGCGATAGGCACGCTCCAGCAGGGCTTCCTGCGAGTTGAAGGGTTTCTCACCCTCTGCACGCTCCACGGGGACCCAGGTGCCGTCGCTCGTGAGGCTGCGGGCCTTCACGTTGTCGCGCAGCTGCATGCCCATGTACTCGTGCACCAGGGCGCGGCAGGTGGGGTCGAGCACGGGGAAGGCAATCTCCACGCGGTGCTCGGTGTTGCGCGTCATCATGTCGGCCGAGCTCAGATAGATCATGTCCGAGTCCACGCCAAAGGCGTAAACGCGTGCATGCTCCAAAAAGCGTCCGACGATGGAGCGGACATACACGTTCTCGGTCTTGCCCGGAACACCGGGCTTGAGGCACGAGATACCGCGGATGATCATGTCTACGCGCACGCCGGCACACGATGCCTCGGCGATCTTGTCGATAACCTCGCGGTCGGTCAGCGAGTTGAGCTTAAAGAACACGCGGGCGAGCTCGCCGGCAAGGGCGCGCTGGATCTCGCGGTCAAGCCCGCGCATGATGAGCGGTTTCAGTCCGACGGGTGCCACACCCAGGAAGCGGTAGTCGCCGCGCAGGTTGCCCAGCGACAGGTTGCGGAAGAACAGGTTGGCGTCCTCGCCGATGCCGGGGTGGGCGGTCATGAGCATAAAGTCGCTGTAGAGTTTGGCCGTCTTCTCGTTAAAGTTGCCGGTGCCCAGCAGCGTCAGGCGCGTTAGCGCCATGCCCTCGCGATAGGTGAGCTGGCAGATCTTGGAGTGGCACTTAAAGCCCTCGGAGCCGTAGATGACGGTGCAGCCGGCCTCTTCCAGGCGCTCGGCCCACTCGATGTTGTTCTGCTCGTCAAAGCGGGCACGGAGCTCCATGAGCACCGTGACCTCTTTGCCGTTCTCGGCGGCATCGATCAGCGACTCGCACAGACGGCTCTGCTTGGCCACGCGGTA
Organism: Collinsella aerofaciens; assembly: GCF_902364355.1. GTDB lineage: Bacteria > Actinomycetota > Coriobacteriia > Coriobacteriales > Coriobacteriaceae > Collinsella > Collinsella aerofaciens_AF. The sequence goes on along the minus strand of NZ_CABJDK010000006.1, from coordinate 1,749 downwards.
GAGCGTGATGCGCAACGAGATGCACTCGGGGTCATAGGCGGCCTCGTGCACCAGGTCCAAGAACGGGTTCATGGCCTCATAGGGATAAAAGAGTAGCTTGTCGTGCTGCAACACCTGTTCGCGGATGGAGCGGGTCATGTCGATGTTGGGGTTGGACTGCGGCCTAAACGGCGTAAAGAGCAGCTCGTTACGCAGGTGCTCGGGAATCTTGCCCTCAATGCCGAAGACGTAGCCCAGGTCGAGTGGGATATCGCAGGTAAAGACAGAGCGGCGCGAAAGCTCGAGCGCCTTGCGGATGGTCTTGAGCGTCGCCTTCTCGAGCGACCCGGAGACGGCAAGCACTACCGGTTGCAGACGCAGGCGCTTCTTAAGGATACGCTTCATGTGCTGGCGGTAGTCCTCTTCCTCTTCGACGCCCTCGCCGTCCGGGTCGATATCGGCATTGCGAGTGACGCGGATCAGCGCGCGATCCAGCGGCTTATAGGAGCCAAAGCAGCTATCCAGGCAGGCGAGGATGACGTCCTCGAGCAAGATGTAGGAGTAGGTGCCGGTGGGCGAGGGGATCTCGACCACGCGGTTCATCGAGGCGGGAATCTCGATAAGGCCCAGCAGGCTCTCCTCGTCGGTGGCGCCGTCCAGACCACAGGCCAGATAGAGCGCGCCATTGCGCAGGTTGGGGAAGGGGTGGCGCGGGTCAATGACCAACGGCGAGATGACCGGCGACACGTAGGCCTGGAAGTAGCGGGTGACAAAGGTGCGTTCCTCGGGCGTAAGCGAGTCGATGCGAGCGCGGTGAACGCCCAGGGCGTCGAGCTTGCCTTCGATGCTCTTGAAGATGGTCTCCCAGCGGGTAAGGAGCCCGGGCATCTCGGCCATGACGGCATCGACCTGTTCAGAGGCGGTCATATTACTCTTGTTGTCCACGGGCTGTTTTTTGAGTTCTGCCAGGTCGGACAGGCCGCCCACGCGCACCATGAGAAACTCGTCGAGGTTGGACTCGAAGATTGACACGAACTTGAGGCGCTCAAACAGCGGAACGGTCTCGTCGAATGCCTCGTCAAGTACGCGGTTGTCAAAGCGCAGCCAGCTAAGCTCTCGGTTTTGCGTATACGAAAAATCACGCGGCGGCTTACGCAGCTTTGCAGCGGCTTGCTTTTTTTCGATTTTGCTCGGCATATGCATCTGTCCGTTCAGTCCCCGCAGGGGACGATAGCCCAACTCTACTTACTATTGTCTCAATTTAGTCGCCCGCTGGCACGGACGTATCGCGCGAACGGTATCTTTACCTACTTCTTACGATGCCCGGCCATAGAACTAACGCTCGCGACACTATTGCTAGCGTTCAATATTCTCACTCAACTGATAAGGATGCGTGAATAAGAATGATGGCAAGCTGAATATCATCGAATTCGGTCCAAAACGTGGGCTAGCTTCATTTATATACATAAAACCGTTTTACCTATGCAATTCTGAATCATGGATTTATAGATGCGATGGGGGATAATTTATAGGAAAAAGAGCGTTTACCTTTGAAAAGGTACTTTAGAGCGCCGAAGTGCGTCATGGGGGAATCACATGCGATATACCGTTCATCGCACTTTGTTGACCGTTCGGGGGCGAGGTGGAATTGCGGGTGGAATTTGGATATAACTAGAGCTGTCAGCAAGCAGTGCCCGTTACGGAAGGGCGCTGATAGATTCGGCCGAAAGGCCCGAAAGAAAGGTAGGAGGCCATGACGAAAGGTCTGCA
>NZ_CABJDK010000005.1:75604-148238 GCF_902364355.1 Collinsella aerofaciens | reverse complement strand
TGGCCGCTGCGCGGCCAGCAGACTAAAGTCTTGAAAAATAAAAAAGGTGGCCGGAAAACCCGACCACCCTTGCACATCCTTTGGATGCCGCAGTTTACTTGCGGACGACCTTAACGATGGCGTCACCGGCGGCGACAGCGGAGTCGGCCTCGACGGCGAGTTCGACATCGGCAAACTCGGCGGTGTTGGACACAGCAACGACGACGCAGTCCTTGTAGCCGGCAGCGGCGATCTTGGCGCGGTCGATCTTGAGCATGGGCTGGCCAGCCTTTACGACGTCGTCGGCCTTGACGAAGCCCTCGAAGCCATCGCCGTTCATGTTGACGGTATCGACGCCAACATGCACCAGAACCTCGATGCCGCTATCGGACTGCAGACCCACGGCGTGGCCCATGGTGACGGTCACCTTGCCGTCGCAGGGAGCGTAGACCAGATCGCCCTCGGGCCACACGGCGCAGCCCTTGCCCAGGACCTCGCCGCCAAAGACGGGATCGGGCACGTCGGCCATCTTGATGACCTTGCCCTTGACGGGCGAGCACAGCACGTCGGCGCCGGCAGAAGCAGAGATGGAGGACGGAGCAGCGGCAGTCGCGGGCTCAGCCTTCTTCTTGAACATGTCAAACAGACCCATACGTTTTCTCCTCTTGATTAAGCGCAACGTTGTGCGCATGCCTATGGTGATTATAGTGCCAAATGGTTCAAATGCTAAGGTGGGGACTCGAATCGCGAGCCCATCCCAACGCTTTTCCCCGGTGGCACTCATATTGTCGATTAATCCAGGCCCTCGGCACCGTTGGACTTGATGATCTTCTGGTAGGCGTAGAAGCTGTCCTTGCGGCGGCGCTCGTAGGTACCGGTGCCGTCATCGTACTTATCGACGTGGATAAAGCCGTAGCGCTTGCGCATCTCGCCGGTGCCGGCGGAAACCAGGTCGATGGGGCCCCACCAGGTGTAGGCGATCAGGTCGACGCCGTCGGCAATGGCCTCGCCCATGGCCTTGACGTGGCTCTGCAAGTAGGCGATACGATACGGGTCGTGGATGGAGCCGTCCTCCTCGACCTCATCGTAGGCGCCCATGCCATTCTCGACCACCATCAGCGGAATCTCGTAGCGGGCGTAAATCTCGTTGAGGGCGATGCGCAGACCCAGCGGATCGATCTGCCAGCCCCAGTCGGTGGACTCCAGATAGGGATTCTTGCCGCCAAAGGTCATGTTGCCCTCGGTCATCTCGTGATCCTTGTGGGTGCCCACGGTGCCGGACATGTAGTAGCTAAAGGTGTAGAAATCGACCTTGCCGTCGGCGATATCCTGCAGGTCGCCGTCCTCCATCACAAGCTCGACATCGTTCTCGGCCCAGAAGCGCTTGGCATAGAACGGATACTTGCCGCGCACCTGCACGTCGGAGCAGTACCAGTTCATGGTATTCATCTCCTGCTGCGCGGCGAACACGTCGGCCGGATCGCACGTGGCGGCATAGGAAAGGATGAAGCAGTCCATGTTGCCCATCTTAAACTGCGGGTAATGCTCGTGGGCATAGCGCACGACGCGGCCGCTGGCGACAAACTGGTGATGCAGCGCCTGCATACGAGCCTGCGGCGTAGCATGGACCGCCGAAGCCGGGCCCTCAAAGCCCTGAATCATGCTGGTCTCAAAGAGGTTGCCCATGTCCTGAGTGCCGCAGTTGATCTCGTTGAAGGTGAGCCAGAACTTGACCTTGTCCTGATAGCGGTCGAAGACGGTCTGGCAGTACTTCTCAAAGAAGCCGATGAGCTCGCGGCTCGCCCAGCCGTTGTATTTCTCGACCAGGTGATAAGGCATCTCGTAGTGCGACAGGGTCACGAGCGGCTCGATATTGTGAGCGCGCAGGCAGTCGAAGACGCGGTCGTAAAAGGCGAGGCCGGCCTCGTTGGGCTCGGCGTCGTCGCCGTTGGGGAAGATGCGGCTCCAAGAGATGGACATGCGGAACATGTTGAAGCCCATCTCGGCGAACAGCGCGATGTCCTCCTCGTAGTGATGGTAGAAATCGATGCCGTCATGGTTGGGGTAGAAGCGGTTAGGGTCGATGTCGATCGTAATCTGGCGCGGCTCCTTGTAGCTGCCACCCAAGAAGTGGTCGTCGACCGACGGACCGCGGCCGTCAACGTTCCAAGCGCCCTCAAACTGATTGGCGGCCGTGGCGCCGCCCCAATAGAAACCCTCGGGGAACTTGATGTTTGCCATGAGCATCTCCTTTGCATTGCGGGTCGATAGGCCGAGTATCGCCCACGCACGCGACAGACAGGGGCAGGGGTGCCAAACCCGACACTTCTTTTCGCAGACGCGCGCTGCAACAGCGCTGCAGCTGAAACTTTTTGACACCGAAGGAGCGAAGACGATCCGCCCCGCGCTTACCGGCGGTATGCCGCGGGGGTGCAGCCATACTTGTCGTGAAACTTACGGTAGAAGAAGCTCATGTTTTCATAGCCCACCGCATGCGCAGCCGCCCCGGCCGTGGCGCCGCCGCGCAGAAGCTCGGCCGCACGTACCAGGCGTCGCTCCTGCACAAGCTGCCTAAAGGTCTTGCCCACATGCCGCTTGAGGAGCGCCGTCGCATAATTAGGGCTCAAGCCAAACTCCGCCGCCATCCCCTCGAGGGAGCATGCAGCGAATTCGCGATCGATATAGCCAAGCATTCCCGTCACCAGGGCAGTGGGCCCCGCCGCGCCGTCCGCCACGCCGCGCACCAGCTCGCGCTCGTAGCAATCCATGAGCTCGGCCAAAAACAGCTGAAACAGACGCAAGACGATCTCGGGACCGTTGGGGCTCGGGTCGTACAGCTCGCAGAGCATCTCCTGCATGTAGCGCCGAATCCGACGGCTCTCGCCGCAATGAAAACGGACATGGCCCCGATGGTCCGTCTCGCTGTTGAGCGCGTTGAACAAAAACCGCGAGACCACGCTCTCGCGCGAGAGGCTCGACTCGAGACTCCGGCGCAAAAAAGAGCGTGAAACGGTCATGCTTAGCATGATGTCGTCCTCACCAAGCGCCGCCACGGCATGCGGGCAGAGGGCGTCGAGCAAAAGCACCTCGTTGCGGCCCAGCTCGAGCCTCTCCCCCGCCACCGTCTGCGGGCAGCGTCCGCGATACACATAGCTCAGCTCCACGTAATCATGCACGTGCTCGGGAACTGCATTAAAGCGCGAGTTTTTCCTTATCGTCAGGCCACGCGGCATGCCGGGCTGGGCATAGGCAAACCCTGGCTGCCCAATCTTGCGCACTGGACATCCGTCGATTTCGACATGCTCGGTCATAATCGACCAATCAAATGCCATGCCGTCTTTATAAGTGATCTCACTGGCGCTCAGTTCGCTGAGCCTACGCTCGAGCTCGTCGATCTCCATGGCTTGCCAATCGTTGATTTGGTCATAGTTCGTCGTGATTCAGATATTAGCAGAACGCGCCGACGCGTCCATAATCTGTGCTATGCAGCAGATCGATCGAGCCAAGGAGGATCCATGACCGCGTACTATCAGCAGGTGCTCGAGGGCACATACGACAACCACGTGCTTCCGTTTTTGTGGATGAAGGGCGAGAGCCATAAGACCATTGCCGAGTATCTGGAAAAGATCGCCGGCGCCGACATCCACGAGGTCTGTCTCGAAAGCCGCCCACACCCCGATTTTTGCGGCGAGGGCTGGTGGCGCGACTTGCGCTTTGTCATTGACGAGTGCAAGCAGCTGGGCCTTAAGCTCTGGATCTTGGACGACGCGCACTTCCCCACGGGCTTTGCCAACGGCGCCGCCAAGGAAGCCGTGCCCGAGCTCCGCAAGATCGTGCTCACGCACCGCACGTTCGACATCGTGGGCCCCACGTCCGCCGCGAGCATCGCGCTCGCCAACATGCTCGACAAAACGGAGCGCTTCTACGGCGTGACATTTATGCAGGACGGCAGCCCCGTCGACGTCGCTTACCGAGTATTCGACGATGCAGACGGCAACCCCAGCCGCCTGGTCTTCGATGCACCCGCGGGCCTCACGCAGGCATGCGTGATATTCACGAGCGGCAAGACCTCCTACAACGAGGACTACATCAATATGGTCGACCGCGCCTCGGTGGCGCAGCTCATCGATGCTGTCTACGAGCCGCATTTTGAGCATCTGGGCGATGAGTTTGGCAAGACGATCCTGGGCTTTTTCTCCGATGAGCCCGGATTTGCCAACGAGAAGGGCACCACGGGCCCCGATGGCATCTCGGACACGCTCATCGGCAAGGCCACCGCGCCCCTACCCTGGTCGGCCGAGCTTGAGCGTCGCCTACGCGCGGCACTGGGCGAGCGCTACCTGGCCGAGCTCCCGCACCTGTGGGACCGCGAGCCGGCCGGCGCGCACGTACGCCACGTCTATATGGACATCGCAAGCACCCTCTATAAGGAGTGTTTCTGCGACCAGCTCGGCGACTGGTGCCGCGCGCGCGGCGTGCAGTACATCGGCCACGTTATCGAGGACAAGGACTGCCACGCGCGCCTGGGCGTGGGCGCCGGGCACTACTTCCGCGCCGTGGGCGGTCAGGACATGGCGGGCGTCGACATCGTGATCAACCAGCTGGTACCCGGCATGGACCGCGGCCTTCACAGCTACGGACGCGGCGTGTGGGACCTCGAGTTCTATAACTACGTGCTGCCCAAGCTGGGCTCCTCGGCAGCACACCTCGACCCCAAAAAGCAGGGGCGCTGCATGGCCGAGGTCTTTGGCGCATTTGGATGGCACGAAGGCCTACGCGAGATGAAGTGGATCGCCGATCATTTTTTGGTGCGCGGCGTCAATTGGTTTGTGCCGCATGCCTTTAGCATGGCCGCCTTCCCCGACTGGGACTGCCCGCCGCATTTCTATGCGCATGGCCAAAACCCCCAGTTTGCACACTTTGGGCAGCTCATGAGCTACATGAACCGTACGGCGAGCCTGCTGAGCGGCGGGCGCGCAACGACCCCGGTGGCGCTTCTCTACCATGCGGACGCCGAGTGGGCAGGCGAGGCGAACTTTATGCAGCATGCCGCCTCCGAGCTTATGCGCGCGCAGGTCGACTTTGACATCGTGCCGGCAGAGGCATTTGAGGACGCAGGGCGCTATGCCGTTGAAATTACCGCAGACGGTAGCGGCTTTAGCGTGAACGGCCAGGCATACCGCTGCCTGGTGATGCCCGGAGCCGAGTTTGTCGGCGGAGCCGTGCTCGACTTTGCCGCGCGCGCCGCAGCCGCAGGTGTTGCCGTGTACGCGCTGGATGAGTTGCCGAGCAAGCGCTACGACGGTGACACTGCAGGCCGCGAGGGCTTTGCCTCCCTGGATGCAGCCGCGGTCGCCGACATCAAGCTCCTGGCGACCTCCGAGCTCGCAGACGCACTTGCCGGCGCCGGCATGCAGACCGTGGTTTGTGCCGAGACCCAGCCCCGGCTGCGCGCACTGCGCTACGAGCGGACGGGCGAGAGCTATCTGATGCTCGTCAACGAACATCCCAAGCAGGGTATCTCCACTCAGATTGCGCTTGCCGACGGCACACCCGTTGCAGGCGCGCGCCTCGACCTGCTCAACGGCACCGAGCCCGCCGCCTTTGACGGCATGCTCGAGCTGGCTCCCTACGAGAGCTGCATCGTGGTCCTTGGGGCTACAGGTTCCGTTGCTGTGGCAACCGCCGAAGACGAAGCCACATGCGTCGACGGGCCCTGGGCGGTTGCCTTCTCTGCCCCTGGCACCGATGCCTTTGGCGAGTCTGTTGAGCTTGCAGACCTGCACGACCTTTCCTCGGCCGAGTTCCCCGGCAAGGCCGGCACATTCCGCTACCGGGCCTCCTTTGTCCTGGGCGAAGCGGCCACCCGCACCGTCATCGACCTTGGCGAGGTCTTTGAGACCGCAACCGTCACCCTCGACGGCAAATCCCTCGGCACCCGCATCTGTCCGCCTTACCGCTTTGAGGCCGCCGCACTTTTAGCCGGCGAGCACGCGCTTACGATCGATATCATCAACACCCTCGACCACGCCGTCCCCGACATGTTCGGCATGACCGAGCCCTCCGATCCCAGCGGCCTCTTGGGGCCGTACGCGTGCTCGGATAGCAGCCCGAGCGCAAACAACTCGGGCAGGGCACGCCCTATGTTGAGCCCGCGCAGCGTCGAGCGGTCCGTCGTTCATAGACCGGCGGACCAAAACTCCCAGCCAAGCCGAACGTTTTATTTATCGCTATGATTGGTTTATCGCGACGCAAACGCATAGGAGCCATATGGATATCAGGCGAAAGATCACGCAGGGCAAAAGCCTCACCCCCACCGAGCAACAACTTGGGCGAACGGCCCTCGCCATGGGCGAGGATGTGCGCGGGCTTTCCATTAAGGAATTTGCCGCGTGCGCCAACGTTTCGGTCGCGAGCGTGCACCGCTTTTGCAAAAAGCTCGGCCTCAAGGGATTCAAAGACCTCAAGGTCGAGCTCATCCGCCAGGCGACCGAGGCGGGCAACCGGCGCGACGTGGACATCAACTTTCCCTTCGATGCCACCTCCACCCCTGCGCAGGTGATGGAGCGCATGGAGGGGCTCTACCAGACCACCTTGGCCGAAACGCAGGAGCTGCTCGACCCTGCACAGCTCGACCACGCCGCCAAGCTCATCATGCGCGCCGGCACCGTGGACATCTACACGGGCTCGCATAACCTGTATCCAGCGGGAATGTTCCGCGATCGCCTGCTTTCCGCCGGCAAAAGCGCGACGTGCCACGACAGCGTCGAGGCGCAGGTGCGCACGGCGCTCGCCTCGGGTCCCGACCATGTGGCAATCGTCATCTCCTACAGCGGCCTTGCCCCCAACCTCAAGGAGATCTTGCCGATCCTTAGCAGTCGACATGTCCCGGTCATCGTCATCGGCACGCCGCACTGTGCCCGCATTCACCCCGGCTTTGCCGCCTATCTCACGGTAAGCGACCACGAGAGCATGACGCACCGCATCACGCAGTTCGCCAGCCATATCGCCGTGCAATACGTACTCGATTCGCTCTATAGCAGCTACTTTGCCAAAGATTACGCCCGCTGCTCCGAGTTCTTAGAGCGCTCGTTCCCCTACACCCGCCTGCCCGGACTCAAGTAGCGACGAGCGTGGATTTTTGGACACTCAGATAACGAGCGTGGATAATCTCCCACTTTGAGCCCGCACACAGGCCAAAACCGGGAGATTATCCACGCTCATTTTGGGTCCCTTGGGAACGCATGAGGAGGGCGGATAGACAGCCGTTATTTGCGAGGCGTCAGCGACGTAAAGAGTCCGTGTTGGTTGCAGTAAGGATATATCCTGCCGCGCCCGGTAATATGGAAGCGCGGCTGCACCGATTGCTCTGGATAGAGCTTCTTAAAGCAGATGCCGTCCATAGTCGCATATGCCACAAAGCTAATGTAGTGATCCTTGGTCATGGGATGATCGAGCGTGACGTACCAATCGTCCTCGATGCGCTCGATGGAAAAGGCGTGGTCCGCGTCCGGCTCTTCGGCCTCCTGGGGAAACATCGTGGAGCCACAGCAGCTAAAGCTGCCTTCTCCGAGCGCGTGCACAACGTTTCCGCAGATAGGGCAAACGTAAAAGACGCCTTTGAGCATATTGCCTGCACGGTTGGCGTTGGCCCGAATGTCACCAGCCAAAAGCTCGGCCACGCTTATGCCGAGTCTCTGGGCCAAAGGCTCAACGAGGGAAATGTCGGGAAGGCCGCGGCCGGATTCCCACTTGCTGACGGCTTTATCGGTCACGCCAAGGCTTTCCGCCAGGGCGCGCTGGGTGAGGCCGCGCTCTTCGCGCAGCTGCTTGATGGCATGCGCTGCCAAAAAAGTATGGGAGGCATTGGTTTGCCGTGTCTGGTTCATGGGCTGTCCAATCAAATTGAAGAAATGGAGTGAACCGGTTCGACAGTCAGTATCCATTTGAAGGCCAGGCTCGACAACCTACGCTGCGTAGACATGCGCCAATCGAACGAGCGCGGATTTTTGGACGCTCATCCTGAGTAGTCATTTAAGAACGCCCCAATGACTACTCATTTATGTCTGTCCCCAATGACTACCAAGGCAACGCCGATGTTTTGGCAACGACAGCGAAAACCCGCCAGAGCGAGCAAGGTGCCTTGAAACGAGGCGGCATTGATCTTTCGATCATGCCGCCGAAGTTGAAAGGCAGATTGCCGCTCTGGCGGGTTTGCAGCGTCGAGCAGTTACGGCGTTTGGTAAAACGCCGTAACTAACGAGCTCCGTACTGCTCGTAATAGGCGTCGATAGCGGCCTTGAGCTCGTCGTCGATGACGACTTTGCCGTCGATCTCGTGGTTGTAGAGGGTCTCGACGACCTCGGCCATGGAGACGATGCTCGCGACGGGGAAACCGTACTTGGCCTCGATCTCCTTCTGCGCGGTGGTCACGCCACCCTTGCCGACCTCCATGCGGTTGAGGGACACGATGAGGCCCTTGATCTCGACATCGGCAGCAGCCTTGACCTTGGGATAGGTCTCGTCGATGGACTTACCGCTGGTGGTGACGTCCTCGACCATGACCACGCGGTCGCCGTCCTGGGGCTCGTAGCCCAGCAGGTTGCCCTTGTCGGCGCCGTGGTCCTTGGCCTCCTTGCGATCGCAGCAGTACTTGACCTCCTTGCCGTACAGCTCGTGGTAGGCAATTGCGGTCACGACGGCCAGCGGAATACCCTTGTAGGCCGGTCCAAACAGCACGTCAAAGTCGTCGCCAAAGTTATCGTGGATGGCCTGGGCGTAATACTCGCCCAGCTTCTTGAGCTGATAGCCCGTCACATAGGCGCCGGCGTTCATAAAGAACGGGGACTGACGGCCGCTCTTGAGCGTAAAGCTGCCGAATTTAAGAACGTCGGACTCAACCATGAACTTGATGAACTCTTGCTTGTAAGCCTCCATGCGGGCTCCTCTCGTAATCGCGTACGTGCCTTCCAGTTTAGCGCAGGCAGGGCGCGTTGCGGGCGCGCTTTGGGGCCTCGGCATTCTGTAAAGGCTTTGTCAGGGGCAATGGTTTTCCAAACAAAGGGGTTGACACGACAAACCCCCTCATCAAGAATACGGGCGGATTGTAACGGGTACGTGATACCTGAAGCGCATCGCGCCCGGCCTTAAGGAGGTGTGCCATGGAAGGCAGTCATAGTCGAAAAACCTGCATGTCGCCCTCGGCACGCCGCGAGGATTCCGCACACGCATAAGCGCCAACAGCCGACCGTCAAAACCACCACAAAGGTGCCCGTCCCCTTTGTGGTAGCTCGCGAGCATGACGTGAGCGACATCTAGGTTTTTTGAAGCACATACGACACGTACGCTAACTCCCTTCAACAAGGAGGACCCTATGCTGATGCTCAAAACCGCCACGGTACTCGAAGCTATCTCCAAGCGCCGCCGCACGGCGCGCCCTGCCGCTCACGCCGGCCTGTCCAAGAACACCATATTCGCCGCCACCCATAGCGCCGAGGACGCCCTCGTGCTGCTCGACGCCACGGCTGGCGGACTCACCGCCGAGCACGCCGCCGAGCGCCTGAGCGCGGTCGGCCCCAACACCATCGAGGCGCCGACCAAGACGCTCGCCCGCCGCATCGCCGACGCATTCATCGATCCCTTCGCCGGCATCCTCGCCGCGCTCGCACTGGTCTCGCTCTATATCGACGTGCTCGCCGTGCCCGAGCCGCAGCGCGACCCCTCCACGGTCATCGTCATCGGCATCATGCTGCTGGTATCGGGCGGCATGAAGTTTATCCAGGAAGCCCGCAGCGGCAATGCGGCCGAGGCCCTCAAGGACCTGGTCTCCAACACCTGCTGCGCTCTGCGCGACGGCGAGCGCCTCGAGATCCCCTTCGACGAGCTCGTCCCCGGCGATGTGATCCGCCTCTCTGCCGGCGATATGGTGCCGGCCGACGCCCGTATCATCACCGCGCGCGATCTGTTTGCGATCGAGTCCGCACTCACCGGCGAGAGCAACGCCGTCGAGAAGACCGCTTCCGCCGCGGTCGTCGAGGGTGCCAACGGCTCCGCGCTGCCACTCCCCGCCTGCAAGAACATCGTCTTTACCGGCACCTCCGTGCAAAACGGCACTGCAATGGCGCTTGTCGTTGCCACCGGCTCGGACACCTACCTGGGCGGCATCGCCAAGATGCTCAACGGGCACGGCGAGAAGAGCGCGTTTGACCGCGGCGTCTCGAGCGTCTCCATGCTGCTCGTACGCCTCATGCTCGTTATGGCGCCGGCCGTCTTTGCCATCAACGCCGCCACCAAGGGCAACGTCATCGACGCGCTGCTATTCGCCACGAGCGTGGCCGTGGGCATCACGCCGCAGATGCTTCCCGTCATCGTGACCACGAGCCTGTCGCAGGGCGCCAAGGACCTCGCCCGTCGCCAGGTTATCGTCAAGGAACTGCCGGCGATCCAAAACCTCGGCGCGATGGACGTCCTGTGCTGCGACAAGACCGGCACCCTCACCGAAGACCGCATCGTGCTCGAGCGCTACCTCAACACCGACGGCAACGAGGACGTGCGCGTACTGCGCCATGCGTTTTTGAACAGCTTCTTCCAGACCGGCCTCAAGAACCTTATCGACCTGGCCGTCATCGACCGCGCCGACGTGACGCCCTCGGCCACAGCACCCGGCTCCATGCTGGGCCAGAGCCTGCGCGACCGCTATACCAAGGTCGACGAGGTGCCCTTCGATTTCTCGCGCCGTCGCCTGAGCGTAGTTGTCGCCGACGCCCAGGGTAAAACCCAGATGGTTACCAAAGGAGCTGCCGAGGAAATGCTCGAGATCTGCTCCTTTGTCGAAGTCGATGGTGCCGCCCAGCCGCTCACCGAAGATAAGCTCGCCCAGATTCGCCAGCAGGTCGCCGGGCTCAATGCCGAGGGCCTGCGCGTGATTGCCGTGGCGCAGAAAACCAATCCGCGCTGCGTGGGCGAGTTTGGCATCGCCGACGAATGCGACATGGTGTTGATGGGCTTTTTGGCCTTCCTCGATCCGCCCAAGGCGAGTGCCGCGGGCGCCGTCGCCACGCTCGAGGCCAAGGGTGTGGCGGTCAAGGTCCTGACCGGCGACAACGACCGCGTTGCCGCCACCGTCTGCGAACAGATCGGTATCGACGCGAGCAACGTCTTGCTCGGTTCCGAGATCGATGCGCTCGATGACGCCGAGCTTGCCGAGCGCGCCGAGAAAACCCATCTGTTCGCCAAGCTCTCGCCGCTGCAGAAGGCGCGCCTGGTGCGCGTCATGCGCGAGCTGCTCGGCCACACCGTGGGCTTTATGGGCGACGGCATCAACGACGCCGCCGCCATGCGCGCGAGCGACTGCGGCATCTCGGTCGATTCGGCCGTCGACATCGCCAAGGAATCCGCCGATATCATCTTGCTTCAGAAGGATCTGGGCGTGCTCGAGCGCGGCATCATCGAAGGCCGCCGCACCTACGGCAACCTGCTCAAGTACCTCAAGACCACGGTGAGCTCCAACTTTGGCAACGTGCTGTCCGTGACCGTCGCGAGCCTGTTCTTGCCGTTTTTGCCCATGAGCGCCCTGCAGCTGGTGCTGCTGTCGCTGGTCTACGAGATCGTGTGCATCGCGCTGCCGTGGGACACCGTCGATGACGCCTGGACTGCCCGTCCGCGCGCCTGGGATGCCGCGTCCATTAAGGGCTTTATGCTCGAGTTGGGTCCCGTGAGCTCACTGTTTGATATCGTGACTTTCGCCGCACTCTTCTTTGTGGTGTGCCCCGCCGCCGTGGGCGCAAGCTGGGCAGAGCTTGCCGCTATAGGCGACGTCGCAGGCATGGCGGCCTTTACGGCGCTCTTCCAGAGCGGTTGGTTTGTCGAGTCCATGTGGTCGCAGACGCTCGTGGTCCACATGCTGCGCTCCCCGCGCCTGCCACGCCCGCGCGACCACGCCGCGCCCGCGCTGTGCGTCCTCACCGTGCTGGGCCTGGTGCTCGTCACCTGGCTGCCGACAAGCCCCATCACCGATGCGCTGGGCCTCATGCCGCTGCCGCCGAGCTTCTTCGCGCTGCTCATCGGCATTGTCGCCGCCTACATCGCGCTCACCCAACTGGCCAAGCGCCGCTACATCGCCCGCCACGGCGAGCTGCTGTAACGCACGAGTTGTGACGCTCGACCCATCAGGCGGTCAAAAAGTCCCGCCTCACTGTCCCCTTTGTGGTGGTTTTGGTGCGCTACGAGGCATTGGTCAGGCGGCTCCAGAGTTCGTCAATATCGATTTGGTCGCCGCCGCTCAGATAACCGGTGTGAATAAAAGACTCACTATAGATATAGATGTCATGCGCGCTGTCGCCATCATCTTCGGTGTCGTAGGCCGAAATCACGTAACGGCTGCCGTCGAGCGCCTTGACCAGCCAATACACGGAATCGTCGATTGTGCACTTCTCCTGCACTATCGCCGCATCGCCGATTGCGCCGGTGAGCGCACGATTGCCCGTCGTATAGCCGCCCACCGAGAGCAAAATCGCCACGCTATCGTCTCCGCCGCCCGGCTCAAGTTCCTCGTACTCGGACTCCGAAAGCGGTATCGCGCTGTTCGCAAGTTCGTCCACGTCATCCGAAATCTTAGAAAAGGTAAAAGCGAAAAGTCCCGCGTCATCGGCGGCACCGTAGCCCACGCTCTCGCCTTGCCACTCATAGTTTTGATGCTTGAGCAGGCGCACCAGGTCGGCGCCGTCCAAGTTGATCGCAGCATAGACCGTCACGTTAGCGTTGTCGTCTACACAGGCGGCGTCCGCCGTGGTCGCCTTCTTGGCACCGCCCGCGCCGCCCAATCCGCCCGAGCAGCCAGCCAGCGCACAAGCCAGCGCACCCGCGCCTGCCACAAAGGCCGCACGGTTCATCGTCACTTCATTCATCATGTTCGTTCCTCGCTATGGTATTGGCCACGTCGCACCTAGCCGAGCGCGCGTCCAGTCTTTTCCTGCCAAAATTCGTCTATCGTCGGAGCACCGCCGCCCTGGGTAAACCTACCGGTCTTGATAGCCTCCTCGGTAATGAGATCCAAGCGGTAGTCACCGTTTTCCATCGGGCTCGCCATGGCAACGTGCCGCGCCATGTTGGAACCGTATACGCACGCGATCCATGAGCCCGAAGCAATCTGCGCCCGGTCCTCGACCGGCACAGAAAAGCCCGCGATAACATCCTCGCAGCTCGAATAGCCCGAAAGTTGCAGCGTGAACATCACGGTGCTTCCGGTGCCGCCCTTGTCGAGCTTTCCGATTTCGTCCTCGCCGAGCCATTCGGTCGCGCCGTCCTTGCTGATATTGCAGACGCTGAGCACATGTCCCGCCTCGTCCTCGTACATCTCAAGCGCGTCTTGCCAGGTATAGCCCTGCTGCGAGGCAAACTCCTGCAACTGCCAGCCCTTAAGCTCGAGGAGCGCCGCGATGCTGATGTTGCGGTGCGCATCCCAGCAATCATCCGACCACGTATCGAGCGCATCCGCCGAGCCGCTGTCCGCGTCGCCGGAATCGCCCGACGTCGCACCCGCATCCATCTTGTCCTTTACCGGGCGGTCGTCGTTAAAACCCGTCGCATCCTGCGTCCGCTGTCCGCCGCACCCCACAAGCGTCAGCAGCGCCGTTCCCGCCGCCGCGACAAATGCCGTGCGCGAAAGTACCGTCTCCCTCATCATTGTTCCTTTCCCGTTCTTTATCACCATGCCGAGAAACACATCCGGCATCGATTCACACATAACCCGCCTCACGCTATTGACGAGGCAGCTCCGTCCAGCCAAAACCGGGTTCAAAACCATCGCGTGTACCGATCACATCGCCCGAACCGTTGACCCAGGCCTGGTCGGCCATCACCGAGACCTCGACATCGGTGCCGCCGGGTCTGGCGTAATGGTTGACCCCGCGAATGGCATCGGAATACGAGGCGGCGCCCGTCCCCACGCCCGCGCTGGAAAAATTGGCGGCGCTGGCAGCCATATTCGCGGCGTGCTGACGGTCGCTGCGATCGAACCACGCCTGCTGGTAGCTGTCGAACGCCGCCTGTTGCGAGGCATGCATCTGTTGCCAGGCTACAAACTGCTGTTGCTGCTGGGCAATGTTCATCTGCGTGCGTTGGCGCTGCTCAAGCACCATCTGTTGCTTTTGAGCTGACGCCTCGCGTGCAATCGCCGGATTGAGCCGCAGAGTCGACGCCATTGATGCAAGCGCCGTGGAGGCCGCCTCGTCCAGGCGACCTTCTGGCGCAACCAAACAGAAGCTGTCCCTGATACGCCACTGCAGCAGGTCGGCCGCACCCAGCTCGAACGACGCTCCGTCCGGGCAACCGCCTCGACCCGTGGGCTGTTCTTGCGCGACGCCCTGTCCCGCCGCTGCCGCCGCCTGGCGCTCGCGCAGGCGCTTGCCCAAAACACCGCCGATCAGCCCACTCGAAAGGCTCGCGCCCAGCAGCGCCTCGGCCCCAGCGGCAACACCTTTACCCATAGAACCCGCGACGCCGCCGATTGAAAACATATAGCCCTCGACTTTGGCCGCCACCGCGAGCTCGGTGGGCACTGGAGCGCCCGTGAGCCGATATCGACGCATGCGGCACTCATAGACCACATCACTCGGCTCCATCGAAAAGCCCTGGATCGCAAAGTCGTTTGCCGCCTCGCGCTTTACGCGGGCACGCTCGCGCTCGATATCGACCTCCGCGCTCGATGGGTACGGTTGCTCGGCAACAACCTCTGCCCGCGCACCCAGCCGTGCTGCACAGGCCTGAGCCAGCTCGTCGCAAGCTGCCTCCACGTGCACAAACACCTTGCGTTCGGTTTGCGTGGGGATACGCTTGGCAACGACGCCCGCATCCACGTAGCAGAGCTCGGAGCGGTACATAATCCGCTCACCCATCGGACCCGCCGCCGTCACGCCAACCGAAATCGGGCAGTCGAAACTGCCGCTGCGCTCAAGATGCGCTTCTTCGATATGCCAGCCCCGCGGCAGCGCCACCTGCGCGAGTGCCTGGCCGCCAGAGGTATCGCATGCGGCATGAAGCTCAAGGTCACCGATGTGAGGCGCATCCGTCGTGGCTGCGTCACGAGACGACGCGACGCCGGCAGTCTCCACCGGCGCATCGGCCGGCGCGTCCACACTCGGGTCGCCGCCTTCGTCCGCATCGTCATCGGCAGTCGCCCCATCTGTAGCCCCCACGGCGCCCGAGTAGCCCACAACGCCCTCAAGTCGGACGCCGCACCCCGGGCAAAATCGCACCGGCACGCCGGCGACCCGAGGCAGCTGCGCCCCGCACGCCGGGCAGAATCTCAAGTCACTCATCCCGTACATCCCTAATTTCGTTAGCTGTTTTTGATTGCGGCAAGCTGCCGCCATAACTCATCGGCACCGTTAAGTCGATACGCCGTCTTATCGAGCACGATGTTTTTGCCCTCAAGTTCTACCGATTGCTCCGAGCCATCCGTATAGACAAAGACGAGCGTTCGGCCGGCATCGCTCGTCCGCTCATCCACCGCATCCCCCACGGTGCAGCCATCGAGCGCGGCAAAAGTCGATGCGACCAGTTCGGCATCGTCGGTCTCATAGGCCGTCCGCGCCTCCCCGTCCTCGATAAGCTTGACCGCCACCGGAACGGCAGCGCAATCGTTGAGCGACACTTGCGCGGCAGTCTTTCCCTGAGCGCCATGGTCGCCGGCAACGTAAACTCGCATGAGTGTCACCGCCGCGGCAAAGACCACCACGGCGATAAGCGCGCCCGCAATTTTATTAGACGCGCAACCCCGAGACGCCATAGGTGCACCCCCTCCGTTCTGCTCTGCTCAGCATCACATTCATATGCCTTTGAGCACCAAAACGGCAGGTGACAAATGTCTCATATTCATATTTTTGCAGGTAAAAAACCACCACAAAGGTGCCTGTCCCCTTTGTGGTGGTTAGCTAGTCTTGGGGTGTCCAGGACCAGAAGAAGTTGATGAGGGCTACGCGCGAGGAGGCACCTGTCTTTTTGTTAATCGAAGCGATGTGGCGATAGAGCGTGGAACGCGAAAGGAAGAGTGCCGCCGCCACGTCCTGCACGCTGTCGTCCGAAACGACCAGTGCCTCCAAAACATCGCGCTCGCGCTTGGTGAGCCCAAAGGCGGCAACGAAGCCATCGAGCCGATCGTCAAACGAAAGCTCCGGCGCCTCCAGGGGCACCGTGTCGGCCTGGCCGGGCTCACAGCTCACGCCAAGATCGTCGGTGGCAAGCGCCAGCCTGCCGCGCGTCGCCTCGCCCTCACCGTCTTGTCTAAACTGCCCTAACAGCGAAATCGCGATGCCGACAAACAGCACGAGCACGACGCTCACTGCCGCCAGCACGTTTTGACTCGAGATAATCGCCACTGCCGGAGCCGTCACGAGCATCGAGCAAACGTTGTTGATAACACGGCCCATGCACGGCCACAGATACGCCCAGCGGGCATACATCGAAATCGCGGCGAACTTCGCGGTGAAGAACACCACGAAAAAGCCCGTGCCAAGGTAAAAGATAATCGTGGCGGCAAGCGTGTTGCCACCGTTGCCATCGGTGATAAGTACAAAGAACGAGAGCGTGGACAGCATGGCGGCGCACGTCATGATGATATTCATATACGAACGCCCACGCAGGTCATACAGGACGCCGGCGGCAAGGGCGCTCACAACCAGCAGCAAGCGCGGCCAGTCGCCCAGATCGATAGCGCCAGCGGCATGCGAGGTCGTAAGGCCGGCATTGAGGGCCGCGAACACGCCGGTGAGGCAAGCGGTCGCCACCGTCAGACGCACCACGGCACCCTGAAAGGCCGCCTTTGCCTCGGGGTCATCGTGCCACCTGGCGCCACGCTCCGACGCATCGACCGATAGCTCGGCAATCTCGACCTCGAACTCGGGCGCAGGCTCATCACGCAATTTAGCGCGGCGGACACCGTGAAGCAGCCCCACCAGCGCAATCGCACAGGCAATGAGAACAGACTGCTGGGGAATGCCCGCAGGCATCACCATATGGTTGAGCACCTGCACCAAAATGCCCACAGCATAGGAAACCGCCACGGTGCGCGCCAGGCAGGGCGTCTGCGCAAAACGCCGCGCAAGATTGGCATGGGCGGTCGATCCGCAATAGCCCAGGGCGCAGCACGCCACCAGGCCGCCGGCAATTACTACCTCAAACCGCATTGCCATAATCATCAGCAGCAACGCCGATACCAACAGCACGCCCGTAATATCGCTCGTCGCATCGATCGTCTGGGACGGCGATAGTACAGAAATGGGCGCACGAAAAAGCCAATCACGCTCGCGCCGACAACGATGCTCTCGTAGATGACGACCTCACTCGATGGCACGAACTCGGCCATGCGCGCATCAAAGAAATACTCGCACGCCAAAAACGTGAAGAAGAACAGCGCTAGGCACAGAATCTCCCGCATGCCCCGGCGCAAATATGCGGTTGTGTCTCCCAGGTCCCTCATGGTAACCCCCACCCGCTTTGTTGTCCGGAACACCATTTTAATAAAGAACCAATCTCAATATCGAAGCCAAGTTCGAAATGTTGCAAATTCGACCCCAGCCGTCCGCATGACGCCGCGATTTTGAGCCGCATGACCCAGAAGGGGCGCGCGCGGCTTGCAGCTCGACAAGGAGTGCCCTCCAACTGCCACTCATTTAAGCACTCATTTAAGTACGTCCCCAATGAGTAAACAAAGAGTGCGACGGAATGGCTCCCCTTGGCAGCTTAAAGCCGTCATGCAGGAACCATTCCGTCGCAGCCTAATGAAAGGGACTGGGTTGTAAATGTTGGAGAAGAGCCGTTAGCGCCCGGGGGCCAGGATCACCAGCGCGTCGTGCTCAAAGGGATGCTGCGCCACGCGCACGGTGCCGTCACCGTTGTCACGGACGGGCAGCTTTGCGATGCGCTTGTCCTCCATGTCGAGGACCGTCGCCGTCCAGCCACGCGCGCCGTCGAGCTTAAACTTGAGCGCCGTGGTACGCGGCAGGTACGCGACGATGCGATCGCCAACGCGCGCCACACGGATGGACTCGCGCGCGTCGTCGAGGAGCTCCTGCGCCGGAACCACGGCAAGTGCATCGTCGGCAGCCGTAGCGCCTAGGGCGGCAAGCACGTGCTCGATCGCGCCAAAGTCCCACACACCCGCAAACTGCAGGCACTCTTGCCAGCGGAAGGGCATGTCAAAGCCCTCGCCCAGGACCGAACCCTGGCTGCGCGATGTTTGCCAGTTCCACACGCCGTGTGCGCCATAGGTCACGCCGGCACTGGCGCCGGCAAGAATCGACGACCATACGCTCGCGCGGCAATCCTGCGCGGTAAAACGCCAGTAGACGTTGCGCGACGCACCCATCTGCTCGTAGCAAGGCTCGGAGTTGACCATCGGCTTTTTGGGATAGTTGGCGATAAAGTCCTGCGGCAGACGCCATGCCTCGGGCTGGCCCTCGTAGTTGTGGCCGGGCTGGAACATATAAAAGTCCAGACGGTCCAGATACTGCGCCGGAATGGTGCGGTTACCGCGGTTGATATGCATGGTGCGCAGTGCCTCGGGCGCGCGCTTGACGACCTCGTCGAGGGCGTCCTCGTAATAGGCGATCGCCTCGTCGCCGGCAAAGTCGGTATCGCCCGCCACCACGTAGACGGGGTCGAACTCGCCCAGGTTCTCGACGACGCGGGCAACGTGGGCGCGAACCTCCTCACGCGGCATAATCTCGGCACCGCAACGCTCGGCGATCTTGGCACCCCAGGTACCGGGCACGTAGTTGCACCACATGAGCACGAGCGCCGGACGAATGCCGTGCTCGACGGCCGCGCGGCACATGGCGGCGGCACGATCCCAATACGCCTGGTTGGGGCAGGACCAATCAAAGTGCACGCCGTCCTCGCTGGCATAGGGCCAAATGCCCAGGTCGGGACAGCAGCGATCCCACTGCGGCAACGTGTTGATCTGCAGCACGTTCATGCCCTGCTCGGCACGGCGGGTCAGGTAGTAATCCCAGTCGTTCTCGGCGATGCTCGTAAATGCGCTCCAGCACGTATCGGCAAACCAGAAGAACGGTTTGCCCTCGCACAAAAAGCCGTCCTGGCGACCGTTGGCGGTCAGCTTTCCCAAACTCATCTGCATGTCCTTTCGTTTGATAAAGGATTTGCCAAGCGCCGGGGGCTTTCGCGATAACCCCGCGCGAAAGCCCCCGGCGCTTGGCAAACCCTCGCGGGCGAATCTCACCCGCCTCCATCAGTCTACCTTGCAAGAAGGGCCCCGCCGGGCTTACGCCTGACGGGGCCCTGTCGTGTAGGTGAGGTCTTATGCGACCGAACGGTTTGGCCTTAGGCCTCCATCTCGGCGAGCTCCTCCTTGGAGAAGCCGGAGACAAAGACGACGGCAGCGGCGATGACAAAGGAGATTGCCATACCAACGATAGCCCAGACGGTGTTCATCTGGCCACCCTGCAGGTAGTTGGTGAAGACCAGGAAGTTGGAGGCACCGCCTGCGAGGTAGTAGGTAACCCCCATGAGGCCGGAGAACACAGCGCCGATGGCACCGCCGATGAACATGCCAAACATGGTGCGACGGAAGCGCATGAGGATGCCGAAGAGCGCGGGCTCGGTGACGCCGCCGGCGATGGCGGAGATGACGTAACCGATGGCGAGAGACTTCTCGTCGGGGTTCTTCATCTTGAGGAAGGCACCGAAGGCGCAGCCCCAGACAGCGGCCATAGCGCAGTTGGTGGAAACGAAGACGAAGGGATCGTAACCGGCAGCGATGATCTGAACCTGGGCGAGCAGGATGACGGGCATGTGCATGCCGCAGACCACGAAGAGCTGCCAGAAGGCGCCGAGGACGGCCATGACGATCAGGATGCCGATGCCGCCAAGGTCAGCAAGGCCGAAGAGGGCGTTGGCGATCAGCGTACCGATCTCGTTGCCGATCGGAGCGAGGACGATGAAGGCAATGGGGATCGTGACGATCATGGTGCAGAACGGCGTGAAGACCGTGGAGAGCACGTCGGGCATGACCTTCTTAAAGAACTTCTCGACGAAGTAGAGGACAGGCACCGAAAGGATGATCGGCAGGACGGACTGCTGATAGTTGGCAGCAGCGATCTGGATGCCGTAGACGGAGATGATGCCGCCGCCCTCCTGGGTGGCGACGCTCACCACGGAAGGAGCCATGAGGGCGCCACCGAGCAGCATGCCGAGCACCGGGCTGGCGCCGAGCTTCTTAGCCGCGGCATAACCCAGGTAGATGGGGATAAAGGTGAACGTGGCCTCGTACAGCGTGGTGTAGAGGAACGTATAGGTCGGGTCGTCGGCCGAGAGCACACCGAGCATGGTGGGGCCGAGGACGGCCGCGATGGTACGGAACAGACCGCCGGCCATGAGCAGCGGGATGAGCTGGGTCATGGAGCCCGACAGATAGTCGAGGATGATATTGGGCAGGTTCTTGAGCTCGAACTTCTCCTTGGGAGCATCGAGGTTCTCGTTGACGGCCTCACCCTGCTTGACACCGGAGATGGCGACGAACTCGGCGAGCACCTTGGGCACGTTCTGGCCGATGATGACCTGGAGCTGGCTGCCGGCAAACTGGCAACCCAGAACACCCTTGACCTTCTTGATCTTCTCCACGTCGGCCTTGCTGTTATCCTTGAGCGTCAGACGCAGGCGCGTCATGCAGTTGGTGGCAACGGAAACATTCTCCGCACCGCCCACGAGCTCGAGGACATCGGTGGCAATCTGCTTGTTATCTACTGCCATGGGACCCCTCCCCATATCTTCGTGTGCCAGCCCCTTTGGGCTTAGGCACGCCTTTGGCCCGGCGACTATAACCCCTTACGGTTGCCGGACCCTTGGATACGCTTTTGTAAACAAGGTGTTTACTGAACGTTTACGGGCTTTAGTTTACACGGAGCGCCGAATTTATGGCAATTTTGCCGTCTACAGTCCGGTGAACGGTAGGAAATCGGGGGTGAACGTATTTGAATGGCGGGAGATGGTCTCTTTGACCCTCTATTGATATATAGCCATTTACGTGGGATTTTATTTTGATGAACACCTCACTGATCTGTTAACTCATCAACAGAATCCCTGCTAGAAGCTAGTAAACATACGTTTAGTAGTTCACGACGTGTTCAATTTTGCCGTTTACCGAGTTCATCTGGTTATTCTTCAATTCTAGATTACACTAAACATGTTTAGTTTGTATTGCCGCAGATGCCAGGCATTCGCGGCGCAAGGGAGGCAGCTCATGGAACTCAAATTGTGTACCTACGCAACCGTCACCACCTTGGGCGACTTTGGCCCCTGGATCAGCAAGGTCGTACTCGACCTGCCCTGCACCGTGCGCGCCAACGACATCGACGCGAACACCTTCCATATATATGTAGAGCGTCACGAGCGCTCGGGCGATGTTCTGATGCGCAAGGAACGCGGCGCCGACCATGCCGCGCCCTCCGTGGGTTACATCGACATTCTCGCCGCATATCCGTGCGACGAGAACGGACGTAAGCTCGCCGTGGGCACCCATGTGGCGCTCGAGGTCGCCGAGCAGCGCCTGACCAAAAAGATCGAAGGCGGCGTCATGGGCTCGCGCATGCTCGATGACCAGTTGCACATCACGCAGCTCGCGGCTCTTCCCGGCAACGACGGCGACGATCCCACCTGCGGCCTGGTCTTCGACACCTGCCGTGGCGATATCTGCCCTGCGCTCAAAGGCTGGAGCAACGACACGCAAAAGACCGCCGTCGACGGTATCGCGCTCGAATACGGCTTCTTTGAGCCCAGCTTTAAGGCCGAGGACTCGGCATGCTTCAACCCCTTTGCGCCCGAGGCCACGGCCGTGCCCCAAAAGGCACCGCTCGTGGTGTATCTGCACGGCGCCGGCGAGGGCAAGGGCGCCACGCAGGGCGAAGGCGCTACGCGCGCCTATATCGGCAACCGCGTGACGGCCATTAGCCAGGCGCAGATCCAGCGCTACTTTGGCGGCTTTGCCTGGGTGCTCGTGCCGCAGTCGCCCACGTTTTGGATGGACAACGGCGTCGAACAACTCGGTCGCTCCAACCAGAGCATCTACTCCTCCGTGCTCAAGGCGCTTATCGACGAGTTTGTCGCCGAGCATGCCGACCGCATCGACACCGACCGCATCGTGGTCGCCGGTCTTTCCAACGGCGGCTTTATGACCCTGCGCCTGTGCGCCGACTACCCCGATTTCTTCGCCGCGGGCCTTCCCTGCTGCGCCCCGTGGTACAACGCCACGGACGAGGACGTGGCCGCGCTCGCCAAGACGCCGCTGTGGTTTACGCACTCCAAGGGCGACGAGCTTGTGTCACCGCAACAGACCGTGCTGCCGCTGTTCGCGCGCCTGCGCGGTGCCGGCGCCAACGTGCATCTCACCTACTTTAGCCATGTCGAGGACCTGACCGGCGTGTATCGCGAGGCCGACGGCTCGGCCAAGAAGACGTTCAACCACGGCGTGTGGATCCACCAATTCAACGACCTGTGTTATCAAGACTTCGACGGGGGCAACGTACTCATCGACGGCGAGCCGGTGGGCTGCTGGGAGTGGTCGGCCAGGGTCGACCGCTAAGCCCTCCCATCGCGGGGACCGGGGTTTAGTCTTGCAAACGTCCTCGGGCATGCATGGGCTGGCGCTTTGCGCTTCGCGCTGCGCCTGCCCATGCCCCCTGCGGAATGTTTGCAAGACTAAACCCCGGTCCCCGCTGCGTTGACGTTGCCGTGACCCTGGCCGGCCGCTTCTAGCGGGCCGCCGGGTCGGTGGCGATGGGGGCATGGGTCCCGTCTTGCCTTGCGCGTAACTGGCTGAATTGATTTTGATTGGAGCTGTTCCTATGTCCCAGAAGTTGACTCGGGTGATTGTTACTACCGATATGGAAGTCGACGATATGAACTCGCTTGTTCATTTGGCTCTGTATCTCAACTTGCTTGATGTTCAGGCTGTGGTGTATACGGCTTCGCAGTATCACTTTCTTGGGGATGGGGTTCATACGCTCGGCGAGGTGAATTCGCATTGGCGGACCAAAGGGCGGCGCTCTTATGAGTGGGCTGTTGTGCCTCATGAGCCCGATCCGCTAGCCGGCGAGCTTCGTGAGTATCGGCCGTTTCCCGAGCATTGGATTGAGAGTCTCTGGAGTAATGAATATGCCCAGGCTTGGCCGCAGTTGCAGGCAAATGCGGCCGCTGCCGGTGAGCCGCCGTTTCCCACGCCCGCCCAGATGATCGAGCGCACCTTTGTGGGAAATGTTGCCTTTGAGGGTGATGTGACTGAGGAAACTGAGGGGTCTCGCGTAATTGCGCAGGCGATTCTGGATGATGATCCGCGTACGTTATGGTTGCTCAGCTGGGGTGGTATGAATACGATCGTTCGCGCCCTCATGAGTATTGCCGAGCGCTATCGCGCCACGCCCGAGTGGCCCGCCGTGCAGCAGCAGGTCTATCAGAAGGTGCGCGTGATGGGCGTTGCCGATGGCGTGGGACAGGACAACTCGTGGCTCGACCATGGGCGCGAGCTCTTTCCCGAGCTCATCTTTTGGCGTACGCCCTATATGTATGGCAACTATTTCGACGCCAAAACAGCTCAGCCCGATACGCTGCCGCTGTTTAAGGCTCCCTGGCCCGAGCAGAATCTCACGCAGGGCAACGGCCCCCTCATGGCACGCTATATGCTCTATGGCGATGGTAAGGTCTACGAAAACGAGCCTGAGCGCTTTCAGTTTGGCAAGCATGCCCGCCTGGATTGGGGCCTGGAAGGCATGACCGCGATGCAGTTTGAGCGCGGCGACTTTATGGCCGAAGGCGACAGCATGACCTATATTCCACTGCTGCCGTTTGGCCTGCGCGGCATCGACGACCGCGACTTCGATACGCTGCTGGGCCGCATGTTTCTTGATGGACACCCCGATGCGAGCGCGCCCGCCGGTTTTGCCTCCATCGGCACGCCCGCAGACGACAATCTCAATCCCTATCTGCGTGCCTATCAGGAAAACTTTGCCGCCCGCGCGCAATGGTGCGCCCATGATCCGGCCATCTGCTCGCATCCGGCACATGTTGTCGAGGTCACGGCCGACCGCAGCGCCGCAGCCGGCGAGCGCGTCGCCCTTGCGGCAACCATCGTCGACCCCGACGACAAGGGCTTCGATGCACATTGGGATGTGGCCGTAGACCCATCGAGCTATGCAGGCGTCCAGGATCTGTCGATGTGGCAAGAATGCACGGTGGACACCGCTTTCATCGTGCCCGCCGACGCGCAGCCCGGTGACCGCTTCGTACTCACGCTTACCGTGCAGACGCGCGCCGAGCGCCCCTGCACCCGCTACGCCCAGATCGCCGTGACCGTGGCATAGCAAGAACGGCGCCCACATTCGGCAGCCGCCGCATTCGACAAAGAGTGTCCCCAATGAGTAGGAAAAATGGGCCATGTGTCCCAGTTGTGGAGACTCGTTGAGCCGTCTGGGTATCGTGAAAGGCTGCGCACTCCCCCATCATCAAAAGTGACACACGCTACCAGTTGATGGGAGGCAGCCATGGGCTTCTTTGACAAGATGTTCGAGAAGAAAGAGTGCGCGATTTGCGGTACCGAGCTGGGACTTCTAGGTAAGACAAAAATCAATGAAGGCTACCTGTGCAAAGAGTGCGCCGGCAAGCTCTCCCCCTACTTTCACGGCTATCGCTCCAGCACCGCGGACGATATCCGCGAGCAGATCGCCTACCGCGAGGCCAATGCCGAGCGCTTGGCGTCGTTCAACCCCACGCGCACGCTTTCTGCCGGGCGCACCAACATCATGCTCGATGAGGACGCGGGCCTGCTGATCATCACCTCGCAGAGCCGCTGGCGCGACGCCAATCCCGACATCATCGAGTTCTCGCAGGTACTCGGCTGCGATATGGATATCGACGAGCATCGCACCGAAATCTATCGCGAGACCAAGGACGGCGAGCGCGAGAGCTACAATCCGCCGCGCTACGACCTGGATTACGACTTTAATCTGACCATTCACGTCAACACGCCGTACTTTACCGAGATCAACCTGCGCGTGAACGACTCCACCATCGATCAGCGCGGCTCCATCGAATACCGCGAGGCCAAGCGCCAGGCAACCGAGGTCCGCGACGCGCTGGTGCAGCTGCGCCAGGAGACGCGCGACAGCGTCGTGGCCGCCAAGGCCCCCAAGACCGCGGTGACCTGCCCCTTCTGCGGAGCCACCACCATTCCCGATGCCAGTGGGCGCTGCGAATACTGCGGCGGCGCCATCGGCGCATAGCCTCCGGCACGGAAAGGACCGATCATGGCCTTCGAGAGCGTCAACTATCAGTGCCCTGCCTGCGGTGGTCCCCTGCATTTTGCCAGCGCCGAGCAAAAGCTTGTCTGCGACTACTGTGACTCACGCTTTGAAGTCGAAGAAGTCGAGGCCCTCTATCGCGAGCGCCAGGACAAGGCAGATGCCAAAGCCGATGCCGCAGCCGCAGCTCCCAAACCTGCTGCCGACGATGCCGTGCAGGAGCTCGCCCAAAACGCCGGCTACATCTGCTCGTCGTGCGGCGCCGAGCTCGTGTCCGACGGCACCGTCGCCGTCACCACCTGCCCGTACTGCGGCAACTCCGCCGTGGCGCCCGGCCAGCTCTCTGGCGACTTCTCGCCCGACCTGGTGATTCCGTTTAAGCTCGGGCGCGACGACGTCACGGCCGCACTCAAGGAACACTACAAGGGCAAGATCTTGCTGCCCAAGAGCTTTGTCACCGGCAACCACATCGACGAGGTCCAAGGTGTCTACGTGCCGTTTTGGCTCTACGGCGCCCGCGTGGACGGCGAAGTGTACTTTGACGCGACCAACGAGACCGTGACCGAGGAATCCGACCGCACCGTCACGACCACCGACCACTACGATGCCTATCGCAAGGGCAATATCTCGTTTAAGCGCGTGCCCGTCGACGGATCGTCCAAGATGCCCGACGGCCACATGGACGCCATCGAGCCGTTTGACTACGACGCGCTGCGTCCGTTCTCGGTCGCATATATGCCCGGCTACATCGCCAACCGTTACGACGAGGACTGCGAGACCTGCAAGGCGCGCGCCGAGCGCCGTATGGAAGAAAGCACGATCTCGGCCCTGCGCGAGACTGTCGTCGACGAATACGACGATGCCACGGTCGAAAGCAAGCAGCTCGACTACACCTGGGAAGACAGCGACTACGCCCTGTTCCCCGTCTGGATGCTCTCCACCTCGTGGAACGGCAAGAGCTACCTGTTTGCCATGAACGGCCAGACCGGCCTCTTGGTCGGCGAGCTCCCCTGCTCCAAGCCCAAGCTCGCTATTGCCTCGGTGCTGTTCTTTGTGATCGGATTTATCCTCTCCCAGATTCTCTTTATGGGTGAGAACGCCTTCGATCCGGATTACCTCGCCTTTGATATCGAGGGCATCCTCATCAACATCGTCGCGCCGCTGATCATCGTGATTATCGGAGACGTGCTACTGGTAGGCCAGCTCAAGACGGCCAACGAGGCCACCCACGCCGACGAGTACTGCGGCGAGCTCGACCTGACCGAGAAGCACGACACCTTCAACCACACCGAGACCACCGTTGTCATGAAAGACGACAAGGACGACTAAGCAATCCGACCAATACCACCCGGCCTTTGACGAGAAAGGAAGATCACCATGGGACTCTTGAAAGCTGGATTGGGAGCTGCCGGCGGCGTCATGGCCGACCAGTGGAAGGAATTTATCTACTGCGAATCGATGCCTGCTGACGTCTTGGCCTGCAAGGGCAGCAAACGCACCGGTGGCCGCAGCTCCAACACGCGCGGCGAGGACAACGTCATCTCCAACGGCTCGGTCATCGCCGTCAACGACGGCCAGGGCATGCTCGTGGTGCAAAACGGCAAGATCATCGAAGTCGCACTGGAGCCCGGTGAGTTCGTCTTCGATACCGGCAGCGAGCCGAGCGTCTTTAGCGGCAACCTGGGCGATTCCATCAAGGAGACCTTCGCCAATATCGGCAGCCGCTTTACCTTTGGCGGCGACGCGGGCAAGGACCAGCGCGTCTACTTCATCAACACCAAGGAGATCATCGGCAACAAGTACGGCACCGCCTCGCCCGTGCCCTTCCGCGTGGTCGATAACAACATTGGCCTGGACGTTGACATCTCCGTGCGCTGCAACGGCGAGTACTCGTACCGCATCACCAACCCGCTGCTGTTCTACACCAACGTGTGCGGCAACGTGACCGATAGCTACACGCGCGACAAGATCGACAGCCAGCTTAAGTCCGAGCTGCTCACCGCCCTGCAGCCCGCCTTTGCCAAGATCTCGGAGATGGGCATTCGCTACAGCGCCATCCCCGGTCACACCACCGAGCTCGCCCGCGCGCTCAACGAGGTCCTCTCTGCCGACTGGCGCGACCTGCGTGGTGTCGAGATCGTGAGCTTTGGCGTCAACTCCATCGCAGCCTCGCAAGAAGACGAGCAGATGATCAAGGACCTGCAGAAAGCCGCCGTCATGCGCGATCCCACTATGGCGGCAGCCAACATTGCCAGCGCCCAGAGCGACGCAATGCGCGCGGCAGCCGCCAATCCCAACGGCGCGATGGCAGGCTTTATGGGCATGGGCATGGCAGGTGGCATGGGCGGCATGAACGCCAGCCAGCTGTTCGCCGCCGGCCAGGCACAGCAGCAGGCCGTCCCGCAGCCGGCTCCGGCACCCGCTCCCGCACCGGCTCCTGCCGCTGCTCCCGCGGCCGGCACATGGACCTGCAGCTGCGGCGCCACCAACACCGGCAAGTTCTGCTCCGAGTGTGGCAGTCCCGCACCCGCCCCGGCACCGGCCAAGTGGTTCCGCCCCAACTGCGGCAGCGAAAACGGCGGCAAGTTCTGCAGCAACTGCGGAACGCCCAGGCCCTAGCCCCTCTATCTGGTAATTGGCGGGGGATCCGCCACCCCCGCATTTGCTTCTATGGGTTTCGTTCGATAAAGGAGGACACCATGAAGACAACGTTCAAAAAGTCCGTACTCGCATTTCTGACATGCGTCCTTGCGCTCGCCTTTGCCCTGACGGGCTGCAGCGGCGGCGGCAAAGACCCCAAGGCCAACTTCGTCGGCAGCTGGGAACTCTCGGGTGGAACCATGGAGGGCGAAGAGCTGACCGATGAGTACATGAAGATGCTCGAGGATTGGGGTGTGCACTGCGTCCTGATTCTCGATGAGGACGGTACAGGTGCCCTCGACCTGTTCCTTGAAGTCGTCGACCTTAAATGGGAGGCAAAGGACGCCACCACCGTAACCATCACCGCCGAAGACGAGTCGCATGACATGAAGCTCAAGGACGGCAAGCTCATCCTCGAAGAGGATGACGGCAATCTTGTCTTTACCAAGTCCGACAAGGACCTGTCCGGCACGGTGAAGAAGGATCGCGAGGCGGCCGAGAAGGAAGAAGAGATCGACGAGGCCGTCGAAGACGACGACGTCCAGAAGATTGAAATCTCCCCCGCCGTCACCGTTGCCGATGACGACCTGTGCACCATTACCATCACCGAGAAGTTCAAGGACGAGTGGGGCGACATCGGTTTTGTCGTCAACATCACCAACAAGAGCGACAAGGACCTGACCTTCTACGCCCCCAGCGGCAAGACCAACGTCAACGGCACCATGAAGGAACCCTGGTTCTCGGCTCACCTGATGCCCGGCACCAACGCCACTGAGGAATTCACGTTCTCGAACGGCACGCTCGATAGCCTTGACGACCTGGTCAACACGACCATCGGCATCGACGCCTACCTGACCGATTCCTACGAGGACGTCGCCTCCTACAGCGCAACCATCGCGTAGCGATAGACCACGACAGCCGCGGATTGGCGGACACATCCGCGCACACCAGACGGGGCCGCAGGAGATGATCCTGCGGCCCCGTCGCTTTTATGCCGATGCGCAACGAGCGCTAGCGCTCTATGTTGGGAACGATGCTGCCCTCGGTCACCGCATGTACGGCCAGACGCATGATGTTGTCGTAGCCGGTCTTGCTCAGGATCTCCGAGATGCGGCGCTTGATGGTGCCCTCGCTCATAAACAGCTCGGCCGCAATCTCGCGGCGGCTTTTACCCTCGCAGGCAAGGCGCAAGATCGACAGCTCGACATCGTCGAGGGCCGCCGTGCCCGAGAAGATGCTCTCGGGCGGCTTGGGAAACGTGCAGTAACCCGCCAGCGTGGAGCGCATCACGGCGAACAGCTCGTCGATACCGACGTTCTTGTACACAAAGCTATCGACGCCCGCCTCGCGGGCCTGATCGACAAAGGTGATCTCGGGCATGCCTGTCATGATAATGATGCGACACTCGGGCAGCTGCTCCTTGATGCGTGCCGCCGCCACGATGCCGTTTGAATCGTGTTCGGTGCACACGTCCATCAGTATCATGTCCGGGCGCTCCTTGAGCGCGACACCCAAGGCCTCGGAGGCATCGGCGATCGCGGCAACGACGGTCATATCGGGCTGGTCGCCAACGGAGCGCGCCAGGCTCTCGCGCAGGATGGCCTGATCTTCGACAATTAACACGCGGATCATGAGTTTCTCCTTTGGGACGTGTCGTTGGCGTTAAGCGGAATGGATACCGTAAGCGTAAAGGGCGGGGTGGCGTGGACCTCTAGGCTGCCACCCAGATCTTGCGCGACATGCCTCATACCTGGGATACCCGTTCCCTCGCGATACGATACGGGGGCCGGGGACCCGTCGTTAGAAATCGTCATGTGCGCGACGGCGTCAGCATCCGTCCCCTCCTGCCACAAGCGCACATGGACCCGATGCGCCTGCGCATGCTTGGTGGCATTGGTCGAGGCTTCGCGGATAATCTGCAAAAAGGCTGCCGCGACACGCACGTCGCTTGGCAGCTCGCCCTCCACATCGATCTGCACGCTCACCAGGCCAAAGGCATGGACGATATCGCCCAGTTGCTCTGCCGGTTCGGTGTCGCCCCCGCTGCGCAGATCGGCAGCGATTGAGCGCAGCAGCGGGTCGATCTGCTCGAGTGACTCGTCATCCAGGCGCCCCTCCTCCAGATAGCGATGGAGGATGGACAGGCGCTGCCCGATCACGTCGTGCACGCGAGCGCGCATACGCAGATAGGCCGCATTGTCGGCAACTTTTTTGACTTCCTCGATCTGGGCCTGGAGCTCTTGACCCGCGAGCTCAAGCAGGTGGTTGGCTTGCGCCAAACGATCGTGAGCATGCGCGTACTCTGTCACGTCCAGACCGATTATGCGCTCGAACGAACGGCCCGAGACCATAACGTCATCGCACACAAACAGGCGAATCTCGGCGGGAGAAACCTCGACCACAACGCGCGCCTCACCAAAGCGGTCCAAATTGATGCGCACGCAGCTCTGGCTGCTTTCGGGCATTTGCATGCTGAGCTTGCGCAGGTCGTTCCATGTACCGCTCATATCGCCTAGGTCGGTGGGCATATGAAGCTCCACCAGGTTTTTGCGCATGCAGCGGTTCATGAGCAGTGGACGGCCCCTCGAGTCCAGATACAGGATGCCCACGGGAATCACGTTGATGGTTTCGATCGTCGAGAACGCGGTGATATCCTCCTGGCGGTTACGGACGTCCATCAAGAGCGCCGCGACGGAACGGAACAGGAAGAACGCTCCCTCTGCGATAAGGACAACGGCCCACACCGAGCCCATGGCAAAAACCACCGGCGGTGTCACGGCGCCAACAAGCAGCAGCTCGGCCAGCATGACAGGGCGACGATAGTGCACCATGAGGACCACGCCATAGGCAAAGATCGCGGCATTGAGCCACAGCACTCCGCCCATTGCCCTGGCGCAAACGTCAAGCGGCGCCACCAGATACGAGCCAGACGACGCGAATAAGATGAGCGCCGAAATCATCAGGTGAAGCACAAGGCTCGTCTCGTAGGCGCAAATCACCTTACAGTTATAGGACGAGCGGCGCGATGCGATGAGCGGGACGTGGATCATCTGCAGACACGCAGCCAGGGCAAAGACAACATCGAGCGCAACGATTTGGGGAAGGATGAACGAAATCTGCATCGTCACTCACCCGCCCTCGGCATCAAGACGATCATGCGCAGCTGGCCGGGCTCGCCCTCAAGGCGGTATGCCACGTTGCGCCCTTGCAGAGCGCTTTCGAGCTCTTGCGCAGCGGGCGTCTGCGAAAGATCTTCATCATCGTTGGAAAAAAGCGTGGCGCGCAGCTCAACACTGCACCGGTCATGGTCGCCCAAGTGATACATAAGCGCCGGATGGTCGGTGGTGTAGGCAAAAAACGCAAAGTCATACACGCAGTCGTACAGGGCGCTTACCGTACTGGCGTGCATCGGGCGCCGTATGGCGATAATCGAGGCGCAATCGATATCGATGGTGCGCAGGTCGCTTGCGAGCTCATTGGCAATGAGTTGAATGCGGTCGCGATCAAAACCGCTCTCCCCGTGCTGCGCCAACGTGAGCGACCCTTTGCGCTTGCAATAGGCGACGAGCATCTTGGCGCGCTGCAGCATGCGGTAACGCTCGTGTGAAGACGCCTCGTCGGTCAACGGTGGCAGCGAGCTCAGCAGGTCGTACATCTCTTCGAACGCGCGGGCAAGCGCCTGGTCCACGTCTTGGACTAGCAAGGTCTCGGCCTCTTGGTCTGCCAAATGTGTCTTAAGGTCGTAGTCGGCGGCAAGCAGCTCATTTTGGCGTTGCAGCTCCATGCGACGATGCGCCAGTTCGCGATTGAGTTCGTTGAGCTCCGAGACGTCCTGAGCAAGGAGAGCCGATCCGCCCAGCAGCGGAAAGGCGCGATACATTACATCGGGATCGGACGCCACGGCAAAGGCGTGAGCGTGCCCGTGCTCTTGGACCCGCAACTCCTCACGCACGCCTACCGGCATTGGCTTTGACACCGGCGTGACATAGACTTCCTGCAGGTCACGCGTTAGAACTTTGAGGTCAAGCGGCAAGGTGCCGAAAATACCGGCGATATCGTGGTACGACGGGATGACACCGCAATCGAGACAGATTTCCATCGCCACCACGCACAGGACGCAGTAGACAAGTGAAAAATTAAGCCTCCATGCCCAGGGCACACGCAGCGCATATGAAATGGCAAAGAACGCGCCGCCCAATAGGACAAGCGCGGCCGTGCCCGAGAAACGCTGAATACGAAAAGACGAGGACCGTCCTACCAAGATAAAAAAGGCAACGAAGTTAAAGGCTGTCCATACCAGAACGGTACCGTAGCCCCAACCATATGTGTAATCGTTGCTCCAGGTTCCACTCGATCGATCGAAATGGAAGACCTGCTGATGAACATCGTTAGTAAGCACAAAGCCGATAAGCAGGACAGCCATGACCCACAAAACGGTGCGGTACCGACGCCCCACACGATGCTGTTCCAAACCCGCGAGGCGCAGACCGCACAGCTGGTAGATCAGCGGAATGAGCGTCATGGGCACGTAGTACAGGTACCACAGCACGGTGGCATAGAACGGCGTGAACGACTTATATTTGAGGATGACCTCGATCATCCACAGGGCACAAATGGCGGCGATGGCAACAAGGCGGCGGCGCAAGACGTAGTCCAAGCAGCGTAGGTACGCCAACACACCCCAGATTGAAAATGCAATTGCGGCGACAAGCAGCGGGAGAGAGCTCGAGTGGACGAGCGCATCCACGACCTCTTCGGACACCTCGCTATAGGCGGGCACGGTGTTGGAAAGCTTGGGGTCGGAGGCAAACAGTGCCGGCAAGACTGCCAAAAGCATAAGGAACAGCGCGGTAATGGCGCTGGCGACAGCGAAGACGCGGCGGCGGTATACACGATGCGATATGCCGACAAGGAATCGCGGCATGGCAACGAGCCTGCCGCCCCTAAGATCCGCCACGGGCGCGGATCGGGCGGCCGCGTGGCCGATATGTCGCTCGCGGGTACCCATAGTGCTTTTAGTGTACCGACAGATGGGCCCAAAAATCGGGCCACATGTCCCAAAATTCGCCGACGGCGAGGGACGTCGCCAGCGACTAGTCGTTTAAGAACGCCCCCAATGACTAAGACAAAACGAGCGAGGATTTTTGGACGCCCAAATGGCGAGAGTGGATAATCTCCCACTTTGAGCCCACAAACAGGCTAAAAACGGGAGATTATCCACTCTCATTCTGCGGGCACTCATTTAAGTACGTCCCCAATGAGTGCTTTCACTTCTTTTAACAAAACGCCTGGCGGGCATTAACTGCTCGCCGGGCGTTTTGGTTAGGAGGCTATGGTTGTTGGGAAGCCTTAGGCCAGGTCCTCGCCGTTCGTCTCGATGACGTGTTTGTACCAGTCGAAGCTCTTCTTCTTGGAACGCTTGAGGGTGCCGTTGCCTGCATCGTCGCGGTCCACGTAGATAAAGCCGTAGCGCTTGGACATCTCGCCCGTGCCGGCCGAGACCAGGTCGATCGGACCCCAGGTGGTGTAGCCCAGCAGGTCAACGCCGTCCTCGGTCACCGCATCGCGCATCGCGGCGATATGCTGGCGCAGGAAGTCGATACGGTAGTCGTCGTTGATGGAGCCATCCTCCTCGACAACATCCTTGGCGCCCAGACCGTTCTCGACCACAAACAGCGGCTTCTGATAACGGTCGTACAGGTCGTTAAGGGTGATGCGGAAGCCCAGCGGATCGATGGCCCAGCCCCACTGGCTCTCCTGCAGGTAGGGATTCTTGGCGCCGGCGAAGGCGTTGCCCTGGGTGCACTCGACATCGGGGTTATCGGCACCGGCGGAGCAACGGGTGCTGTAATAGCTAAAGCTGATGAAGTCGACGGTGTTGGCGGCCAGGATCTCGCGGTCCTCGTCCGTCATACCCACATCGATGCCCAGACGCTCGAGTTTCTTGACGGCATAGGCCGGATAGTAGCCGCGGCTCTGGACGTCGACGAAGAAATAGTTGCTCTGGTTGTCAATCTGCGCCTGGCGCACATCGCCCGGACGGCAGCTGTAGGGGTAGTAGCTACCTGCGGCGAGCATGCAGCCAATCTTGACCTCAGGATCGATCTCGTGAGCGATCTTGGTTGCCCACGCGCTGGCGACGAGCTCGTTGTGGGCGGCCAGGTACTCGACGGCCTCCTTGTTCTCGCCCTCCTCAAAGACCAGACCGGCACCCATAAACGGCAGATGCAAGATCATATTGATCTCGTTAAAGGTGAGCCAGTACTTCACCAGACCCTTGTAGCGAGTGAAGATCGTGGTCGCGAGGTTCTTGTAGAAGTCGATGAGCTTGCGGTTGCGCCAGCCGCCGTACTCCTTGATGAGGTGAATCGGGCAGTCAAAGTGCGTGATGGTCACGAGCGGCTCGATGCCGTGCGCCTGGCACTCGCGGAATACGTCCTCGTAGAAGGCCAGGCCAGCCTCGTTGGGCTCGGCCTCGTCACCGTTGGGGAAAATGCGGGTCCACGCCAGGCTCATGCGGAAGGTCTTAAAGCCCATTTCGGCAAAGAGAGCGATGTCCTCTTTGTAGTGGTGGTAGAAATCGATGCCGGTCTGTGCGGGATAGTAATAGCCGTCCTCGAAGTCGAGCATCTTGCGCTGGCCGGAGACCACCGCATAGCGCTCGGGGCCGTGCGGAGCCACATCCACGTTGGCCAGGCCGCGGCCGTCCACGTCGTAGGCGCCCTCGCACTGGTTGGCAGCCGTCGCGCCGCCCCACAGGAAGTCATTACGGAAAGCCATGCATCAATCCTTTCATACGCCGCTTGTCGTGGTTTCAGTATCCCCGCAAATGGGGCCTCGCTCAACGACAGCGACGCAGGCCGACACTTCTTTTCGCACACGGCGGCCCGGCAGCCGCCCCCGTCTGACACTTTCTGATACCGCCGCCCCAAACCACCACAAAGGGGACAGGCACCTTTGTGGCGGCTTGGGCCCGGTTTGTCTCGATCTGTAACAGGTAGACCGCCAAAACCGGGCTTGGCGTTACAGATTGAGATTGTTCGGTCTGTCCCTGCAGTTTGTCTCGATCTGTAACAGGTAGAGACGATTTAGCCCGCTAGATGTTACAGATCGAGACAAACAGGAAGCCCCTAGTCGCAGGTGATGTCGAGGTTCTTGCCGACGAGGCCCACGTAGCCGCCTTCGGCTGCCTTGGGGCTGTCGGCGTGGCAGAGGACCCACTTGTCGGCCTTCCAGTAGCAGTAGCTGTCACCGGCGGCAGGCATGTCGGCTGCAGCCTCGGGGCGCGGGCCATTGGTGCCCGCCGGCAGCGCCACCATCACCTGGAAGCCGCCGTCGTCGACCATGCAGGGCGTGTAGTGGAGCGTGGTGTTGAAGACCTCAACGACCTTGCCCGCCGGTACGCGGAACGCCTTGACGCACGCGGTGTCGAGCTTGCCGTCCTCGATCTCCCAGCGATGCGCCACGAGCAGGATAAAGTCGCGGGCGCCCAGGTTAAACTCGCTGGCGCGGTGATACTCCAGGCAGTTGAGGCGTGTGTTGTGCCCGTTGCACCAGCCGAGCTGGAAGGAGCGGCCGCCGTACATGAGAAAGCCCAGCTTATCGGCATCCTTGACGCCCTCGAGCTCCGGCGCGCTTGCTACGTACTTGCTGCCCTCGGGGATGGGCGTAGCCGCGAGCGCCTCGATGAGCGGAGCGGTCAGGTTGGACGGAACGTCGTTCCACACGCAGCCATAAGATTTGAACTCGTGATCTGATACAGAGTAGATATGCATGTTCGCTCCTGTTCGTTTATGTGACAGTACGAACATTC
This sequence comes from Collinsella aerofaciens, assembly GCF_902364355.1. Lineage (GTDB taxonomy): Bacteria > Actinomycetota > Coriobacteriia > Coriobacteriales > Coriobacteriaceae > Collinsella > Collinsella aerofaciens_AF. The sequence continues at coordinate 112,502 of NZ_CABJDK010000005.1, read as the reverse complement.
TAGAACATCATTCATCCACGACCACGATCAATACCGAAAACATTGCATGACGAAATCACCCGCTCAAAAAGCGACATGCAGTTTCCTAGTCGAGATAATCTTTAAGAAACTCAATAACGCTCATACACCAGTAGTCGGTCTCCGGCGCATGGGGCTTCATCAATGCGTGCCCCCCTTCTGAATACATGACTCCCTCATGGTGTACTCCAGCTGCATCCAGAGCATCGACCATCTTTTCATAATTGTCGGGCGATACAATATCATCGTCAGCGCATTGCCAAAGATATGTCGGAGGATACTGCTCCCACACATGCTGATTAATACAGAAATCATCGAGCGAGTCGCGACCAGCCCCGCCGCACACCGAATCAAGAAATCTATTGTCTGATGCGTTCTCAAAGCCATGAAGATCAATCGGTGCATAACACAGGGCCAAGGCTTTTGGCGCCTCGCATCCGTAGGACGCAAATCCCTTGTTGTCCGTCCCCCACTCGGCAGTTAAATGCGCACCAGCAGAAAAGCCGATAACTGCATAACTTTTTGCGACATTAAATTTCGCTGAATTCTCCAGGACAAAACGGACGGCTCGATTTAAATCGTCGATTGGGCGCGGCATCAAAGGCTCGACCCTCACCCTGTATGACAGCACGAACACGTTATAGCCCGCATCGTTGAGCTCGGGGGCAACGGGAAAGCCTTCCACTTGATGACAAACGCTCTGATAACCTCCGCCCGAAACCGCAATGATAAAGGGAGCCCTAGGTCTCCCGGGAAAGAAGAACAGTTTCGTATTGCGCCGAGTCGGATCACGGATGCAGTCGGCTTCATCCCAAATATCGTAGGCAACCTGCCTCCCGTCATCCACGAGCTCGACAATTCGATTCAATCCACGCAAAACGCGAGCAGTTTCATATGGATTAGCATCAGAATTCATATGAGACACAATGGGTTTATTCCACATGCGCTCCCAAGTTGAAGGCCGGCAAAGCATAAGGTGCTCGCCAAAGCCAGCGAACTCAGGAAGGAGCGCGATTTCGCCAAACGTCATATCGGCAGTAATTGTCATAGCTAGTCACTCCAAAAATGAGGGTGGGCTCGCGTGAATCAACGGCAAGCCCACCACATGCAATCTGCCGCGGGGTTTTCGGCAGCTTACATCCCGAATAATTGTCTACTCCACTACCGCCTCTTCATCAGGGCGATACAGGATGTAAACGAGAACGAAGTTAAGAATTAAACCGACGACATTGCAAAGAATTGCGCCGATGAGGCTGCTCATATCACCAGAAGGATCCATATAACCGGGGAAGCTAAAAATGCCGCTCGACGTCATAACGAACGTACAGGTGTTGAAAATCGCCGGGATAACAGCACTGATTGCTCCGGCGACCATGGAAGCGATAATGATCTTCTTGTGCTCCAAGATGATGCCGTACAGCGCCGGTTCCGTAATCCCGAAAAAGCCCGTAATGGCACAGCTGAACCCAAGACTCTTTTCACTCGGGTCCTTCGAGCGGAGGGCAAACGCCAAACAAGCGCCGACAACACCCATGCTGCAGCAGAGAAGTCCAAGGATAGGATCGGAGCCGACGGTCATAATATTGTTGATGGAAAGCACGATCAGGGCCCAATGGAGTCCAAGGGGGATCATAACGAGACCGAATATCGGCCCGAGAATAACGCCGCAAAGGACGGGGCTGAACTGATAGACCGCCAGCACTGCAGTCGCAAGCAAAGAGCTCGCCTGCTGAATAACGGGGCCGATCACAAGGAGCGAGACGGGGGCGGCAACAGCAACCGTCAGGAACGGGACGAGCGCAAATGCCACAACATCGGGAAGAACCGCCCGCAGCCACTTATTAAGAACGGATGCGAACCAAGCCGCCACGATAGCAGGAAACACCGTGGAGGAATAGCTCACCATTGTGAACTTCATGCCGAGCAAATCCAGCGCATCGCCCGCTCCGGCCGCAGCAACGAAAGTCGGATAAATCAGGATTGCACCGAGTACCGCACCGATATATCGATCGGTTCCAAAGAACTGAGCAGCAGATGATCCGACAAGAACGGGCAGAAAATACATGCAGGCATTTCCCATGCCGTACAGCAGAGTGTATATTCCGCTCTCGGCGGAAACAGCACCCGCCGTCGTCAGAATACTAAGGACGGCGTTTATCATTCCGCATGCGATCAAGGCAGGAAGAACGGGCATCATGATGCCGCTGATGAGCTTCATTAGCTTTCCCAGAAAGCCCTTAGTCTCTCCTTCGCTTGCCTCGGAATCTCCGGCATCAATCCCGGTTTCCTTGGCAACGATTTCATAGACCTTATCGACCTTAGGTCCCACAATCGCCTGATATTGCCCCGCGGAATGGCGAATGTCGATCACGCCATCAATCGCCTTGACTTTTGCATCGTCTACGATGCTTTCGTCCTTAAGGTTGAACCTTAAACGAGTCATGCAGTGAGCTACAAATGTAACGTTGTCTGCGCCGCCCACCATCTCGAGAATCTCGGCAGCGAGCTTGGTTGTATCTGCCATAAATACCATTTCTCCCATGTTGAGTTTTATATGTAACCATCAGCAAAGCGCGCGCCTTTGCCAACTAATTACCTTGTTTTCGATGCAATTCGATTGATGTGCATCATGAGGTAGAGTCTTTCTTCGTCTATAAGTTCCCGCCCCGTCAGTCGGCTGAGAACAGAAGCAATATCATCGGCGCACATTGATGCCACCGGATATTCTTTTTTGAGCGAGAGGTACATCTTGCGGTTGTCGCTCACGATGCTTTCGCCAGAGTTCAACCTATTGAATAAGTACTGAAGATGGGTTGCGAACCTTGCGTAATCGAAACCTTCCCGATCAACTTGAATGCCAAGCCGATTTTCAACAGCAACGGTTGACTCCTCCAGAACACGATCGTAGATATCCGCGCTAAACTCTTTAACTACTTCGCATGAGTCCGAATCGGCCATGTTATTGATAAACGCCATGGCAATTCCAACTGCCTCATGAGCTGGAAGCCTAACGTTAAGACGTTTCCTGATTATCTTAAGTGCATACTCGCCGATTCTAAATTCGACGGGATATTGTTGGCGGACATCAAACGATAAAGGCATGCGGACAACGATATTTTGCTCTTTACGCTTAACCGCATACGCGATATGGTCCGCAAGGATAAACGGCAAATTAGGGCTCACCTCATAAGACAGCAAACCTGTCGACATATCAATAACATCCGAGGTAAGCTCGAGAAGCTCGTCGGGGACCTCGTCAACGAGAGCGATGTAGCGAGAGCTAACGTTATAAAACGTTCGTTGAATCTCCGAAAGAGGGACCTCGTCTCCGACATTCTTAAACCCCAGACCACGGCCGAATGCAACCAACTGTCTGCCATTTCCATCGACGCAGAGGACAGCGCTGGTATTAATTCGTTTAACAATTTCCATGTGTCCCCCCCTAAACAGAACAAGGCTCCCGAAGCAGAATCCGACAATCAATGTCGACAGATGCTGCTTCAGGAGCCTTGCCTGAATATCACTCTGAGGACTAGTTTAAGCGAGCTAGTGCTAATGACCTCGAATAAACACTTCTAAACAGTTAAACGGTCGATATCTCCGTGTGAACGGTTTGGAGGCAGAGGGCGGCCCTATGCCTGCTGATAGTGCAGGTGCTTCTCGTCGATATCGGCCAGGTCGCGGTCGAGATAACGACGCGCAAGCCAGTTGGCCATGGGGAGGTTCTGGTCCAGGTAGTTGCCGCACTCCTCGGGAGCAGCGCCGGGGATATCGCCCTCAAAGCCAGCAACAAACTCGAACAGCTCACGCACAAGCGGCAAGATTTCCTCGCTCGTCAGCTCACCAAAGACAACCAGGTAAAAGCCCGTGCGGCAGCCCATGGGACCAAAGTAGACAATGCGGCTCGACCACTCGGCATGATTGCGAAGGAACGTCGCGCCCAAATGCTCAATCGTGTGGCACTCGGCCGTGTTCATGACCGGCTCCTTGTTGGGCGTGGTCAGGCGCAGATCAAAGGTGGTGACGGCGGCGCCGGTCGCCGGATCGCGGTCGATGCGGCTCACATACACGCCGGGCTCGAGCAGCAGATGGTCAACGGAAAAACTTGCGATACGCTCCATGGCAGTTCCTCTCGGTAGTCAATTTGGGACGGGGCTCTTTTAGCTGGTTCGAATGGTCGCACCAATCATACCAGTCAAAAAAGCCCCGTCCCAAATGAGCTGCCCGGGAATAGCCTGCGGGCGCCGCGCAGCCGCCTAGGCAGTGTAAGCGATGGTCGCGTCGACGGCGTGACGCCAGCCGGCGATCTTTTTGGCTCGCTCGTCGGCAGGCATGGCAGGCTCCACGATGCCGCGGGCGCCATAGACGTCGACGACATCGCGCGCGTACATGCCCAGCGCAATGCCGCAGGCCCAAGCCGCGCCCAGACCGCTCATCTCGTCGTTGCTCGCAATGCGGATGGGCGAGCCGACCAGGTCGCTCTCAAACTGCATCAGGTACGCGTCGCGCGTGGGACCGCCGTCAACACGAAGCTCGGCCAGCGCCGCGCCCGAATCCTCGACCATCGCATCGATGACGTCGAAGATCTGATAGGCGATCGACTCATCGGCGGCCTTCACGAACTCCGCGCGGCCCGTGGTGCGCGTCATGCCAAAGACGCAACCCTCGGCATCGCTCGCCCAGTGCGGCGCACCCAGACCGGTAAACGCCGGCACAAAGTAGACGCGGCTCGCCGGATTGGCGGCGTAGCACAGGTCGGTGACCTCCTCGGGGTTGTTGATGAGCTCCAGATCGTCGCGCAGCCAGGTCTTGACGGCGCCGGCGTAGCTCACGTTGCCCTCGAGCACATACTCGGTCACGCCATGCATACGCCACGCAAGCGAGCTCGAAAGCCCGTGCGAGCTGGCGACAAACTCGTTGCCGACATTCATCATGACCGAGCTGCCGGTGCCATAGGTCGCTTTGGCCATGCCGCGGCTGTGGCAACCCTGCGCAAACAGGGCCGCATGGCTGTCGCCCAGCACGCCGTGAATGGGCACGGGCGCCGGCAAAAAGCCGCCCAGGTCCGTTGTGCCAAAGAGACCGTCGGAGTCGGTCACCTGCGGCAGGCAGGCCGGATCGATGCCAAAAGCCTCGCACACCGGCTCGCTCCAACAGCCACGGCGCAGGTCGAAGAGCTGCGTGCGGCTGGCATTGGACCAGTCGCAGCGGAACTCCGCACCGCCCGTGAGCGTCCAGACCACCCAGGCGTCGATGGTGCCCAGACACAGCTCGCCTGCCGCCGCAGCCTCGGCAGCCGCCGGAACGTTCGCGAGGATCCAAGCCATCTTGCCCGCCGGATAGTAGGGCGAGAGCACCAGACCCGTCGTGTCACGCACCAGCTCGGCCACGCCTTCGCGCGCAGCAAGCTCGTCGCACAGCTCGCGGGCGCGGGCGCACTGCCACACCACGGCGTCGCACAGCGGCTCGCCCGTCGTGCGACTCCAGGCAACGGTGGTCTCGCGCTGGTTGGAGATGCCAATGCCGGCGATATCTGCTGGATCGACCCCGGTCTCCTCCACCACGGCACGCGCCACGGCCAGCACGTTGGCGGCAATCTCGGTCGGATCATGGCTCACCCAGCCGGCCTCGTTGACAATCTGGCGATGCGGGCGATCGGCACGATGAATCAAATGGCCGCCCTCGTCCACCAGCAGCGCCTTGGTGCCCTGCGTGGATTGATCGATTCCGATGATGTAGCGGCCCATGGCCACCCCTTTCAAAACGAATGTGACAAAGGGGCGGTCCCTTTGTCACATTCCAGTTACTCTGCGGGCAAGAACTCGGCGACGGTCTGCGCGATTCCGGCACCCGTCAGGCCGTAGTGCGCAAAGACCTCGGGACTCGTGCCGGTGATGACCGGCGCATCGGGCAGGCTCAGGCACTTGACCGGACGCGGGCAATGCTCGCCCACGACCTGCGCGACCATGGAACCCAGGCCACCGAAGGGGCTGTGCTCCTCGACGGTCACGACGGCGCGCGTGGCACCGGCGGCCTCGATCACGGCCTCGGCATCGAGCGGCTTGACGCAGTACATATCGAGCACCGTTGCCGAGATGCCCTGCTCGGCCAGCAGATCGGCGGCGTCCACGGCATGGCGGACCATCTCACCGGTGGCGACAATCGTCACATCGGTGCCGCGGCGCACCCAGGTGGCGCGATCCATCTGGAACGGGCACTCGTCCTCAGTGTACACGTCCTCCACCGGGTTGCGGCCCACGCGGATGTAGGCCGGCTTGTTGTCGGCGACCAGGGCACGCACGAGCTCGGCGGTCTGGAAGCGATCGCTCGGCAGATACACGCGCATGTTGGGAATCGCGCTCATGGCGGCGATATCCTGCGCGGAGTGATGGCTCATGCCTAAGGCGCCGTAGGACACGCCGCCCGAGATGCCGATGAGCTTGACGTTGGTGTTGGAGTACGAAACGTCGACCTTGCACTGCTCATACGAGCGCGTGGTCACAAAGGACGCCGGCGAGGCGGCCCAGGCCTTCTTGCCGCACGAGGCCATGCCGGCGGCGATGCTCACCAGGTCCTGCTCGGCAATGCCGACCTCAACGGACTGCTGGGGATACTGGTCAAAGAACGGCGTGAGCGATGCAGAGCCGCGGGAGTCGGAGCACAGGACGACGATGTCTTTATCGGTTGCGGCGGCCTCGAGCAGCGTGTCGCAGATAGCCTTTCGGTTGGCGATCTTGTTAGCCATTGATGGCCTCCTTATGGGCAGCGAAATCGGCGATGATCTGGGCATATTCCTCATCGTTGGGCAGGTGATGATGCCAGGCGGCCTTGTCCTCCATAACCGGCGAGCCGTAGCCCTTCACTGTGTTGAGGATGATGACCGTGGGCTTACCCTTGGTCTCGGCGGCCAGCGTCAGCGCGGCATCGATGGCCTGGACGTCGTTGCCCGGAATGGACAGCACGTTCCAACCGAAGGCGGCCCAGCGCTCCTCCTGCGAATCCTGCTTCATGACGTCCTCGGTGCTGCCGCTGATCTGCAGGCGGTTGCGGTCCACGAGCGCGCACAGGTTATCGAGCTGGTAATTGCCGCCGCTCATGGCGCCCTCCCAGACCGAGCCCTCGGCAAGCTCGCCGTCGCCCATGATGGTGTAGACGCGGTAGCCGCGGCCATCCATCTTGCCGGCAAGTGCCATGCCCACAGCCACGGGCAGACCGTGACCCAACGAGCCCGAGTTCATCTCGATGCCCTTGAGCTTGTTGTTGGGGTGGCCGATGTAGGGGCTGCCGAACTTGGAGAAGCGGGCCTTGACGTCATCAAGGTCAAGATAGCCCTCGTGGCAGAGCACCGCGTAGTAGGCCTCCATGGCGTGGCCCTTGGAGAGCACGAAGCGATCGCGGTTGGGATTGTCGACGGTCTCGGGCGAAATGTTGAGGTGGTTGGCGTAGAGGGTCATCAGCGCATCGATGACCGACATGTCGCCGCCGATGTGCCCGCCGGCGCCAGCCATGATGATATCGACGCAATCGCGTCGAAGGTCCCAACGCAGGGACTCAAGCTCTTCGATAGTTGCCATTTCTACTCTCCTCGCAGGTAAGCTTTGACGTCTTCTTCGATGGGGTCGTACAGGTCGGGGACAATGCCGATGTACTTGCACGCCTCGTAGAGCACCGGCACCACGTTGGCGTGAATGGCGACGCAATGGTGGATGTAGGGACCCTCGACGATCTTGGCCTCGAGGCGCTTGAGGTTGTCGACCTCGACCCACAGGTAGGTGCCCATGCCGGCCGGGCCGTCGATGCCGCGGGCGTTGCCCAGCAGCAGCGAGTACTCGCCGTTGTCGCCGTCAAAGCGGGCAAGGGTGAGGTCGCCGTGCTTGGCCTCGGCCGTCAGCGCGCCGGGGTGATCGAAGGCCAGCGGATAGGTGAGCTTGGGCTTGACGGCCGCGCAGCTGCAGGGCCAGGGGCCGCAGTGCTGCAGCAGCTCGCCGTTCTCGTTATCGGGATGACGCACGGTCCAGTCGGCGAACATGCCGCGGTGACGGCCCAGGTCGGCGGCCTCGACCATCAGCGCGGTGATAGCGCCATGGATGTCGGTCTCGCAGACGATGGGGATGCCCATCTCGTTGAGGATTGCGTTGGCGGCGCAGGGCATAATGCCCAACTCGTCCTGCAGGGCGTTCCAGCACTGGATGGCGCCGGCGTTGCAGCCGTACTTCTCGACCAGGCGCTTCATGGCAATGGCGAGTCCTGCGACCGCAGGAACCTTGTCCTCGGGGATGCAGATCTCAAAGCTGTCACCAATGTGGGCGAGCATGGTTGCCATGGCCTGCTCGTCAGCCTGGGCGTCGCGCACGGCCTGGACAAGCTCGGTCATGGGGATGGGCGAAAGCTGGATGTTGAACTTCTCGAGCAGCTCGCCCTCGTTGCACATGGTCGACCAGAAATCGAACGGACGGGTGGCCATCTGCAGGATGCGGGTGTGCTTGAAAGTCTTGACCACGTTGCACACGGCCAAAAAGTCCCAGACACCGCGCTCGAACTCGGGATCGGTCAGACGGCAGTTGGTCATGTAGGTGAAGGGAACCTGGAAGCGACGCAGGACCTTGCCGGTGGCGAACAGGCCGCACTGGCTATCGCGCAGACGGGTGCCGTCGGGCTCGGGGCGCTCGTCGCGCGGACCCCACAGCAGCACGGGCAAGCCGAGCTCGCGGGCAAGGCGGGCGCAGACATACTCGGTACCAAAGTTGGCGTGGCAGAGCATGATGCCGTCGACGCCCTCGGCGCGGAACTCCTCGACGATAGGCGCGATATGGCTGTCGTCGAACAGCAGGCCCTCGTCGTTGATGTCGTCGATATCCACAATCTCGACGCCGATCTCGCGCAGGCGATCAGCCGTCAGACCGCGATACTTGATCGCGTCCGGCGCGCTAAAGATACTGCGGCGCGTGGGCACAAAGCCGAGCTTGATCTTGTCCATGTACGTCCTCCCCTAGTCACATGTTCAGTAAACAGACGCATGTTTCGTTTTGTTCTGTTTACTAAATGTTTTACTCTTTTGTTTAAAAGTTTAGCGCGAAGGTCTCGTAAACGGTAGAGAAATCAGCCTAAACGGTATGTAAACAATCTGAACATACAAGGGCAACAAAAAGAGGGCCCCGAAGGACCCTCTTTTGAATAGCGCTATGTTTACTGCCCTAGCGAGCTTTGGCACGCTGCAGGCGATGCCGTCTCCGCCTAGATTTCGCGCACGCTCTGGCGCTCGACAAAATAGGTCGACACAGCCGTTTTGCAGGTGTAGCTCTTGGGATTGCGGATGTTGCCCACCAGGCGGCGCACCGCGATCTCACCCACCTCGTGCTTGGGAACATGCACCGTGGTGAGCGGCGGGTTGGAAAAAGCGCCCAGAGATAGGTCGTCAAAGCCGATGATCGAGACATCCTCGGGCACGCGAATGCCGTGCTCGTTGAACGCGCGCATGGCACCCACGGCGAGCACGTCGTTCTCGGCAAAGAAAGCCGTCGGCAGGTCGTCGTGCGAGGCATTGTCGAGCCACGCGCCCATGTCGCGATAAGCGCCCTCGAGCGTGGTGCCCAGCGTGACGCGCCATGCCGGATTGGCCTCGAGGTCCGCATCCTCAAGCGCTTGGCGATAGCCGCGCTCGCGGTCCTTAAAGTTGCGGATACGAAGGTCGCCCGCCAGATAGCCGATTTGCTTGTGACCTTTCTCGATAAGGTAGTCCACGGCACGCAGCACCGAATCGGTATTGGCAATGACCACGGCATCGAAGTACTGGCGGTCGCTCCAGCCATCGAGCACGATCAGGTGGGCGGCGGCGTTAGCGAACAGGGCGTAGTCCTCCTCGCCCAACTCGGTGCCCATCAGCACGATGGCGGCAGACGGGTCGGCGATCAGGCCCTCGACCTGCGGACGCACGGCGTCTAGGTCGCTAAAGTCGAGCGAGACAAAGCTCGTGCTCATGCCGTGGCGACGCGCCTGGCGCTCCACGCCCTCGATGACCGCGGGGTGGAAGGTGCTCTCGTCCAGGATGGCGCCCGTCTTGCGCGCGAGCACAAACTGGATGCTCTCGAGCTGCGTCGACTGCTGATAGCCGAGCGACTGCGCGCACTCCAGGATGACTTTGGCGGTCTCCTCGCTCACGCTGCGCTTGCGGTTGAGCGCGTTGGACACGGTCGCAGGCGAAAAACCGGTGATGCGGCTGATCTCGCGAACACTTGCTTTGGCCATTGTTCCCCCTAGTAACGGTCGCGGTCGAGCATCGTGGCCTGACCGCCCCGTGACTCGACAACTAAACGACCGCAAATTCAATCTAAACAGAATAGTAAATGTTTAATAGCTAGTTTAGCCTGTTGTCAAGCGAAGCGACGCGACTATTCCCCCAACGGGCGTATTTACTCGGTAGCTAATCTGGAACGGGGCACAGAAACCGTTTAGCCAAGGATGCGAGCCATGCGTGCCTTAAACTCCGCGAGGAAACGTGGGGCGTCCACGGTGAGCGCCACGAGCGCGCTCTTATCTGGATCGGACAGACGGTGCTCGTCGCAGATGGTGCGGCCGCGATACTCACCCAGCAAGTCAACACGCAGGTTACAGCCGAGCGCACCCACGAGCGTTGGATCAATCGCCACGGCAACCGCCAGCGGATCGTGCAGCGCGCAGCCGCCCAGGTAGGGCGCGTTCATCTCGTACGAACCAATGTAGTGCTCGACCATGCTCGCAAATGCGCAGCCGGCCATAGTGCCCGAGCCCGTCCAGCCGGCAATGTCGCGGCGTGTGAGCACCGCGCGATGTGTCACGTCCAGACCCACCATGGTGAGCTTACGGCCCGAGCGCAGCACGGCATCGGCCGCCTCGGGGTCGCTCGCCATATTGGCCTCGGCGCCCGCGCTCACGTTGCCGGGCACGGTAAGGGCGCCGCCCATCACGACCACGCGGCCGATGGACATCATCGCCGCCGCATCGCGCTCCAGGGCGAGCGCCAGATTGGAGAGCGGGCCAGTCGCTACGTAGACCAGATCGGGACCATAAGTGCGCGCGGCATCGATCAAATAATCGACCGCAGCGTTGCCGCCGGCCGAGGTCGCTCCCACCGGCTCGTAGGGCGACGCGGGCACGCTCGCGCCGCCGATGCCGTTCTTGCCGTGAATGAGCGCGGTGGACGCCGGCGGCGTATAGGGCTCAGTCGCCTGCAGAGGACGGTCGGCACCCAGGTACACCGGAACCTCGGGGCGACCCAGCAGATCGAGCACCGCCAGGCAGTTGTGCGCCGACTGCTCGACGCGCACGTTGCCAAAGCACGTGGTGATGCCCACGAGCTCCACCTCGGGGCTCGCGATGGCATAGGCCAGCGCCATCGCATCGTCCACACCCATATCCAGATCAAGGATCAGCTTCTTGATTGCCATTGTTCTACTCCGCTTCTCCGTCTTTATCGTTTAACCAAACCAATGTTCAACTTCGGCGCGCGTGGGAATCGATTGCTGAGCGCCCAGGCGCGACACCGTCACCGCCGAGGCGCGAGCACCCGCGGCCATGCACTCAAAGAGCGGCAGACCCTCCAGACGAGCTGCAGCAAGCGCACCAATAAACGTATCGCCCGCGGCCGTCGTATCGACCACCGCGCTCGAAAGCGCCGGCATGCGCAGCGGCTCACCGCCATCGCCGAGCGTAACCGAGCCGGCGCCGCCCAGCGTGATGACCGCGGCGCCGGCGCCCTTGTCGAGCAGCGCATTGAGCGCGGCGACGCAACTCGCATCATCTGTGGGCAGAATGCCCGTCAGCATCTGGCACTCGGTCTCGTTGGGGCAGACCAAGTCGACCGCAGGCCACGCTCCTGCCGGCAAATCGCAGGCGGGCGCAGGGTTAAAGACCGTATAGAACCCCAGCTCGTGAGCGCAAGCAAGCGCCTCGGCCGTCGCTGCAAGGTCACATTCGCCCTGGGCGATAAAGACGCTTCCGGCAGCCGGGGCAAACTCGCTGGCATCGCCGTCGAGCTCGTCGGCCACCAAGCGCCTCAGTGCGCGGGCAACGTCCTCGCCCGCAAGCGCATGGTTGGCGCCCGGCGACAGCACGATGCGGTTGTCGCTCTCGCAGCGAATGATAGTCGCGGTACCGGTCTCCACGTCATCGCGACGCGCCACAAACTCAACGCCCACGCCGGCATCCTGGAGCCCTGCCACAAGCGCATCGCCAAAGGTATCGCGCCCAACAGCGCCAATCATGCACGTGCGCGCACCCATGCGCGCAGCAGCGACGGCCTGGTTAGCGCCCTTGCCACCGGCGTTGGTGATAAAACCGCTGCCACCGACTGTCTCGCCCGCACGCGGCATGCGCTCGCACGCCACCGAAAGGTCCATGTTCATGCTGCCGAACACCGCAACGATGCTGTGATCCGCCATGGAAACCTCCTCGTCTTCAGGCTTTGCGCCCACCGTCGACCAACGATTGTGCACTCTCGCACCCCCTATAACTTTAGTCCACTTTGATGTGGACGCGCGCTTGAGCTTACGCCAGCAGCAAGCATTCACAGGGGCAGGCAGCTACAATGAATACGTGCTGATTATTCTCGTCATTGGATGATGTTTTATGGAACAATTCTCGCAATCGGGCTCGCGCGGTCGACGCCGCACGGGCAACGAGCCGGCGCCGCACGAACGCGTGAAGGGCGAGCGCCGTGCCAACGAGCCGCGACGCACCGCGAGCCCCCATCGCGCTTCTGCCAACAACGCGGGCCGCGCCAACACTCCCGCCGCGGAGCAGACGCCTGCTCGCCCCAAGTCCCGCTACATCCCTGCCCTTGACGGCCTGCGCACGCTTGCCGTCGTCGCGGTGGTGCTCTATCACCTCAACCTCACGTGGGCTCAGGGCGGCCTGCTTGGCGTCACGATCTTCTTTGTGCTTTCGGGCTATCTGATCACGCGCTTGCTGCTCAACGAAGTCGCTAAGACCGGCCGTATCGACCTTAAGAGCTTCTGGATTCGCCGCATCCGTCGCCTGGTCCCCGCCGTGGTAACGGTAGTGTTCGTGACCTGCGCGCTGTGCACCATCTTTAACCACGTGATGCTCACCAAGATGCGTCCCGACATTCTGCCGTCGCTGCTGTTCTTTAACAACTGGTGGCAGATTATGCAGGACGTCTCGTACTTCAACGCCCTGGGCGACCCCTCGCCGCTTACGCACTTTTGGTCGCTCGCCATCGAGGAACAGTTCTACCTGGTTTGGCCCCCGCTGCTGCTCGCTATGGTATCCATGCACATGAGCAAGCCCAACACGCGCCGCATGGTTCTGGGCCTGGCTGCTGTCTCCGCCATCGCCATGATGGTGCTCTATAACCCCGCCGCCGACCCCAGCCGCGTGTACTACGGCACCGACACCCGCGTCTTCTCGCTGCTGCTGGGCGCCTGGATGGCCTTTATCCCCGATCGCGACCTGGCGCCGGTGCGTCTCGCTCATCGTTTGGGGCTCAATCGCCTGGCTGGCGCCGCCAAGCACGGCAAGAACGCCGAGGGCAAGCCTGGCGAGAAGGCCGACAACGCAGCCGAGACCGTCCCGGCACAGCCGAGCGCCCTCGTGCGCTTTTGGTCCTCGCCCGCATCCATCGATGTGTTGGGCGTCGTGGGTCTGGTTGGCCTTGCCGCCATGGTCGCGCTCACCAACGGCTACACCGCGTTCCAGTATCGCGGCGGCACGCTGCTATGCTCCATCCTCACGCTCATGGTCATCGCGGCCTGCGTGCAGCCCCAGGGAATGGTTGCCCGCGCACTGTCCGCCGAGCCGCTCGTATGGGTTGGCAAGCGCTCGTACAGCATCTACCTGTGGCACTATCCGCTACTGTTGCTCATGAACCCGGTCGCCAACATCAACGATACGCCGTGGTGGCAGTACATTTTGCAGGTGTTGTTGGTGGTCGCCGCAGCCGAATGTTCATATCGCTTTATCGAGACGCCGTTTAGAAAGGGCGCCTTTGGGCGCACCGTATCCGAGTTTCGCGACGGCGCCACCACGCCCGCCAACTGGGTACGCGCGCACGTCCCTGTCTGCGCAGCCTGCGCTGTCGTGTTGGTCGTTGCACTGGGCGGCCTGATCTTTGTGCCGGAGACCTCCGCACTGAGCGGTGAGGGCGCCGAAGTCCTCAACAAGGAAGCCAAAAACACCGCGCCCACCGACCAGCAGGCGGCCGACGACACCGACAAGGACAACGACGGCTTCCCCGACGGATCCTACGACCTGCTGATGATCGGTGACTCCGTGTCGCTGCGCGCCGTCGATTCCTTCGACGGCGTGTTCCCCCACAGTCACATCGATGCCGAAAAGGGCCGCCAGTTCGATGCGGGCCGCGCGACATTTGAGGGCTATCTCCAACAGAACCTTGCCGGCAAGATCGTGGTCTTTGCACTGGGCACCAACGGCTTGGTAACCGACGACCAGATCGACGCCATCATGGCCGATGCGGGAGATAAGCGTATTGTGGTGTTTGTGAACACGCGCAGCCCGCAGCCGTGGGTTGGCTCTACCAACCAGGCCATCGCCAACGCTGCTACGCGCTACAAGAACGTGCGCGTTATCGACTGGTACGGATACAGTGCCAATCGCAACGACCTGTTCGATGGCGATGGCACGCACCTGTCGACCACTGGCGTGACTGAGTACCTCAACTTGATCCACGATGCAGTCAAGAAGGACCTGCCCGTGCATCCCGAGGATCACGTCAACGATCCGCAGCCGGCGGCCGTCAAGTCTGCCACCGACGCGCTCGTCAATGCGCTCGCTCTCAAGCCGCACAAGCTGGGCACCGACAAGTAACCTGCAGCGCAAACTTCCCACATCCGGAGGGGTGCCCGCCACGGCAGGCACCCCCTCCGACAGTTAGGGACGTTCCTTATATGCCGGCACCCAGGGACACTCCTGACACAGCCGAGGAACGCCCTCCTTGCGACCAAATTCTAGGCGCCTCGCCACCCCGAACGTTGTTTCCAAGCCCACACCCGCAGCAAACAACCCAAAATCACTCTTTTCGAGCCGACTCCAAGAGGTCATGGACAAAAAGGGGCAAATATGAGTACTGTTACCATTTTAGTAGCAGGCAAAACCACCCAAAATGACGTCCGAGCGACCCCTACAACCCCCTAAAGCAGCCAACCTGACTGGTTTAAGACATATTGGAGCCAATTTTAATGAACATACTATCGGCTATGTCCATTATCTTCTTGGATGTAAATGCTATTCACTTAGCAACAGTACTCATATTTGGCATTTTTTGTCCACTGCCATATAACTAACCCCCTATAGCGGGCAAAAAAGAGGCCGCGGCCCATGGCAGCGGCCGCTCGAAACCCAAAAGAGGCGCTAAGCGCTGTAACCCATCGCCTGCAGAACAAACATGACGACCGTCAGCACCGTAATCACACCGATAGTCGCCCAAGTGAGCACATTCCACACGCGGCCGTTGCGGTTAGTGCCCATAATGTGACGGTCAGCGGCAATAACCACCTGGAACACCAGAACCACGGGCAGCAGCACGCCATTGATGACCTGCGAGGTCATCATAATCTGGAACAGATCGACGCCGGGCATAAGCACCAGCACGGCAGAGATGCCGATGATGGCCGTAATGATGCCGCGATAGACCGGGGCCTCGTCCCAGCTGCGATCGGCACCGCGCTCCCAGCCAAATGCCTCGCAGATAGCGCTCGACGTAACGCCCGGCAGCACGCAGGCAGCCAAGAAACTCGCCGCGACCAGGCCCGAGGCAAACAGTACCGTAGACCACTGACCCGCAATAGGCTCCAGCGCGCGGGCAGCATCGGCAGCATCGCTAATCTGAATACCCGCCGGGAACAGCACCGTACCGGTCGTAATGATAATAAAGCCGGCAATGACATCAGCGGCAAGCGAGCCGCTCACGGTATCGATGCGCTGCAGCACGATATCGTCCTCACCCGCATTCTTATCGACCACGTTATTCTGCGCCAAGAAAATCATCCACGGCGCGATGGTGGTACCGATCGTTGCGACCACGAGCGACACGTAGCTGGGGTCATTTTGAATGTTAGGCACGACCAGGTCGACCGCGACCTCACCCCAGTTGGGGCCAGCCATAAACGCAGCGACAATATAGGTCACGAAGACGCAGCTTACCAGCAGCAGGATCTTCTCGATGCGCTGGAAACTACCCGACATGGTAAGCATCCACACCAGCAGCGCCACCAACGGCACCGAGATGCTCGCCGGCACGCCAAAGAGAGCAAGGCCGCTGGCGATGCCCGCAAACTCCGAAATGGTCACAGCCGTGTTGGCGATCAACAGCGCCGCCATAGCAAGTACACTCTTGCGCACGCCAAAGCGCTCGCGAATGAGCGATGCCAGGCCCTTGCCCGTGACGCAGCCGCAGCGCGCCGCGGTCTCCTGCGTCACGATGAGCAGCACAGTCATGACGGGAAGCATCCAGA
Source organism: Collinsella aerofaciens (assembly GCF_902364355.1). Classification (GTDB taxonomy): domain Bacteria; phylum Actinomycetota; class Coriobacteriia; order Coriobacteriales; family Coriobacteriaceae; genus Collinsella; species Collinsella aerofaciens_AF. The sequence continues at coordinate 96,018 of NZ_CABJDK010000005.1, read as the reverse complement.
GCATCTTATAGCCATAGCTGGCGCCCGCGCTGGAATACGTTGCAATGCCGCCGGCGTCATTGCCCGAAAGCGCCGCCAGCAGACCGGGACCCATAGCGCCAAAGATGGCCGCGATGGTCAACTTTTGCTTGGTGCCCGACTTTTGCTTGGTATTTTGCACGCGACCACCTAACCCATGACCGACATGGTGAGCAGCACCGCAGCGACGCAGTACGCTACGCACGAGATCATGACGGCAATAACGTTCATGGCGGTGCCCGACGTGTTGAGGTCATGCTCGTCACGCCAGAACAGCACCATCAGGTAAATCACGGCGCTCATGTTGCCAATCAGACAGACGATGGCCGCGATGTTAAAGCACCCGGTAAAGAGTTGCTCCTCAAACATGGACGCATCGGGGAACGCAGCGGTGCGCACCAGCTGGGCGCACAGGTAGGTCACGAGTGACAGAATCAGGCCCATGCCCGTGCTCTGGAAGAAGAACCCCAGATACGGCTTGGGCTCATCGTCGTGACCGTCATACTCCAGGAAGTAGTTCTTGACGAACGACACCATGCGCGAGGCCGCCAGCAGCACGAGCGGCATGGCGCACATGGGGAACACCACCAGATGCGCGGAGCCGAGCGCCGTTCCCAGCACGGTCGCCATGATGCACGACGCGATGCCCCATACAACAACCCAGTACTGGCGATGCACGAACCAGCTGAGCACGTTCGTCGAGTCGTCCGACGCGCTATCGCCCGAGCCGACACCGGCGATCTGCAGGTCCTCCTGATGCTCCTCGGCAATAACGTCCATGGCGTCGTCGAAGGTTACGATACCCAGGATATGACGGTTCTCGTCGCAGACAGGGATGGCAACCAGGTCGTACTTGGTCATCTCGTCCGTTACGTCTTCCTGGTCCTCGTCGGGCGACACATAGACCAGGTCGCGATAGGCCAGCTGACCCAGCGTGGCGTCGCGGTCGGCTACGATCAGCGTGCGCAGCGAAAGCACGCCGGTCAGCATGCCGCTCGGATCCTCGGTATAGACGTAGTAGACGCTCTCGAAGTCCTCGTCGAGCTCGCGAATCGCCTCGATGGCGTCACCGACCGTTGCCGTGGCGGGCAGGGAGACAAACTCCGAGGTCATGATGCGGCCGGCGGTGTTGTCTTCATACCCTAGCAGGTTACGAATCGCCTTCTCCTCCTTGACGCCCATCAGGCGCAGGAGCTTCTCGGCCTTCTCGTAATCGAGCTCGTCGATCAGGTCGGCTGCATCGTCCGGGTCCATCATGGCCAGCATCGACGATGCGTCCGTGTCGGACAGGCCCTCGAGCATCTCGGTCATGAGCTCGTCGTCATCGAACTCCGAGATGGCCTCGGCAGCCTGTGCGGTATCGAGCTGCGCAAACACCTGCGCGCGTAGGCGCGGGTCGAGCTGCTCGATAATGTCGGCGATGTCGGCAGGATGCAGCTCGCCGAGCGTCTTGTGCGACACCGAGAGTTGAATGTTCTTGGTCGAGCGGTCGAGCAGGTCCATGTAGGACCAAGCGATGATGTCCTCACTGAGCGGCTTGCCCAGGTGCTTCATAAAGCCTTCGACGATATGCTCGAGCGCGGGGCTGATGGCGCGTAGCAGACCGCGAGCACCGACCTCGGCGCCCAGCAGGCGCAGCTGGTTTTCGCCCGACATGGAAAACTTGATGTCGTTGACGCGCACGACCTTCATGCCCTGCGTGTCGACAATCTGCTTGTTGAGCACGTCGCGGGCAAGCAGGAGTTCGGTCGGCTGCAGGTACGAAAAACGGATTTCGGTGGCCGACGTCTTAAGGTGTACACCCGTCTCGTCGATACGGTCGACCCATTTGCGCCAGCTGATCATAAACGGCGTCTTGCCGGGACCGCGGAACGCGAGCGACGTCACGTGCGGAAAAACTTCGCCGGTAGCAATACCAAAATCGTTGACCACGCCGAGCTTTTCGCCGTCGACGTCCAAGACCGGCAATTTGAGCATCTCACTCAGATAATTCAATGGTGCTCCCCATCATTATTCCCCCGGACGCGGCCGCGCGCGCGGCGTCCGGGGGCTTCTGGATATGTATACGCATGCGCGGGCGGCACGCCGCTCGACGCTTACACCCCGTGCATGCGCAAAAAGCACCTGCATGGGGTCATCGACTGTATGGTCGAGGTTTGGATTTCACCTGTAACCTTTCTCTTGACCCTCATTAACCGCAGTAACTATAGCATCAGCATCGCCCTGCGGCATCGAATTTATGCGCTGCACATTGCAGGCATACCAAACGCTGACGCATCCGTGACATAGCCATTGGGGACGTTCTTAAACGACTACCCAATGACTACTCTGTGGTGTCATCGTCCTCGGCAAGTTGGGGGAACACGGCGTCCTTGGGCATGGTGACCTTCGTCAGCGAGGTGAGCTTTTTGCTCAGCGACGTGTCCGTCTTAACCAGGTCGCTGAGCGTCACGATCTTGTAGCCGTCGGCAATGAGGCCGTCGATAATCTGCGGCAGCGCCTCGAGCGTCTGCTCGGCGCATTCGTCTCTATCGGTGAACAGCACGATATTGCCCGGCGTCACCGAATCGAGCACCGTTGAGACCTGCTCGTCGGCACCGTTGAGCAGCCAGTCGCCCGAGTCGATATTCCACGAGACCACGGCGGAGACCAGGTCCATCGCATCAATCCAGTTTTGCTCGTCAAAGGCAGCGTAGGGAGCACGCAGCAGCATCGTCTTCACGCCGGTCGCCGACTTAATCGCATCGGTGCCTTTCGTGATCTGTTCGCGTACCGTCTCACGGTCCTGACCCTTGAGCGAATCGTCGCTGTAGCTGTTGGATCCGATCTCGCACCCGGCATCGACAATCGCCTTGGCCGTGGCAGGCGAGGCCTCGGCCGCATCGCCCGAAAGGAAGAACGTCGCGGTAGCGCCCTTTTCCTTGAGCACCTGCAAGATCTGTTTGGTGGCGCCGCTCGGACCCTCGTCAAACGTCAGCGCCACGTACTTTTTGTTGCCCTTGGGCGCCACGCTGGCGCACGCAACGACGCAATCGGTGGCGGGCACAACCTCGCCGCGGTCCTGCGTCTTGCCCGACTGCTCACCAACCCACACCTCGGAGCGGCCCTGGACACCCCACGTCTGCACATACTCGATAGCGCCCGTGCCCTCGACCTTGAGCCTGGGCTCGATAACCGTAGCCTGAACCTCATGCTTCTCGTAGGTGTTACGGCCATCCTTGACCGTCACCTTCTCGCCGCCCTCAAGTTCGCGGCTTTTCCACTTACCCTGTTTTATGCGCTTGCCGTCCACCTTAACCGACAGCTTTTCGCCGCCATGGCGGGTCAGCACGCTGTCATCGACGGCCAGCAGGTCGCCTGCGTCGTAGGTGTCAGTCAACTCCTGGTCGTCGATGAGATTCTGCAGCGTAGAGCCCACACGCACCGCGGTCTTCTGGCCGTTGAGTTCCACGTCAACGCTGCGGTTGACGTAGCCCACGACGGCAGCGATAAACAGCACGAGTGCGCAACCCACGGCGATGAGCGCATAGGGCAGGCGAGACGAACGACGGGGCGTACGGCTGTTGCCGATGCGCGCGCTGCGATCGCTAAAGCCGCGGCTATGGTTGAGGTACATCGCGCCGGGCTTACGGTGACGCTTGCGCTGACCGCTGGGCAGCTGCCCCAGATCGCGGCGCGCCGTCGGACGCGTACCCGAACGCCCGTTTAAGTTGGATCCGTTTTGGCGCATATGCCCTCCCCCATAAACACAGCAAGCCGGAGCAACAGGTCTCCGGCTTGCCTCCCATCATTTGGTACGTCGCTATTTTGTAGCTTTTGACGAGCCTCCGCTCGCCTTTTGGTATTCGTCCTTAAAGGCCTTGAACATGCCGCGCGTCTTGCCGAGCTGCTTGCCCAGTGCGCGACTGCCCTTGTCCACGGCAACCGACCCCTTGTCGTCGAGCACCTTGGCGCCCTTTTTGACCTTATCGCCCACCACGACGCTGGCCTCGGCGGCCTTGGCAGCCGCACCGCCCGAATACCCGAGCGACTTGACCTCGTCCGAGACGACCATCGCGCCGTTCTCGTAGCCGCGCAGCATCGTCGGCGGCACCTGCGTGTCGCCCACCAGCACGCTCGAAGCGGCACCGGCGGTCACATAGAATGCCTGTACGATGCCCGAGCGTGGCTTGAACTCAACGTCCGAGCAGTAGCCCACGACATCGCCCGATTCCGTGCGCACGTCCATACCAACCCAGATGATGCAATCGTCCAGGTTGATGTCGAGGCGCTTGGCGGCGGCAGCATCGTACGTGTCCTTGACGTCATCGACCGCAATGGCGCCCTCGTAGACACCAATGGCGTCGAGCGCTACGAATCGGTCGGGGCGCTCGATCATGCCCGCGATATCGGACTGGCGGACCATAAAGCCGACCACGCGCGTACCGCCCGGGGTAAAGACCGGAAAGTGAATCTTTCCGAGCTTTTTAGGGCTGCGCGGCGTGCCGTCCTTTTTGGTGCGCTTGTCCTCGGTAGGCTTGCGATAAATCTTGGCGCCGACAAAATCCCCGGCGCGCATTATGCCTCGGTCGAGGGCTCCGCAGCCTCGGTATCAGCCTCGACGGCGTTCTCGACCACGACGTCGGCGGCAGGCGTCACGTTGCCACCCGAAATGGCGTCGTTGAGCTGCTCACGCAGCTGGTCCATGCGCTCGCGGGCCAGGTCGACCTTGGCGCGCAGGTCGTCGGTCTTGGCGTCGACCATCGGGCCAAAGTCATTCACCGCAGCACGGGCCTCCTCGGCGCTGTGCTCGTAGGTGTCGCGCATATTGTCCCAGGCGTCGTTGGCGATATCGGCAGCCATGGCGCGGGTCTCGGCGCCCGAGCGCGGAGCCAGAGCAACACCGATAATAGCGCCGGCAGCAGCACCAAAAAGTGCGCCGGAGACAAAGCTGAAAGTCTTACCCATGATCATTCCTCTCCTGCGGGCACGTCGGTGCCCACCGTTTGAATGCTGTCCATTATACCCGCAGCGCATCACTTGCCGCTCCGCTCATCTGCGTACGGCAAAGGTGCAGGTACGTGATGGTGATAAACGCGTAGGCCTACTCCTGAGGCATAGCCGGCATGGCCACCGTGGCACCCGGGTCCTCGCCGGCGCCGTCCACGAGCGGCAGGCCGCCCTCATGCGCAGGTCCTGCCGGAACCGTCGCCGCACCGCCAAAGACGGCAGCGGAGGCCTCGTGGCTCTCGGCAACCGCGCCCTCGGTATCAATCGCCACCTGGGGCTCGTCGTCAAAGTTGGGGACGCCCTGGGGCTCGGTGGGAACGGGCTCGGCGGTCGCATCGGCAACGGGCTCGGCGTCGACCGGCACATCGCCCTCGTCAGCGCCCTCGTCCTCGGCAGCATCTTCGCCGTTCGCAGCGGCGACGGCCTCGTGAGGATCCTTGCCCTCGGCCTCGGCGCGCATGCCCAGCACCAGGTTGCGCAGGCCCGCGACCGTGCCTTCCACGTCGGGGGCAGGCTGGTCGGCGTGCAGGTACGCCCAGTCCATCATAAAGGTGGCCGACGACAGCGCACCGATGGCCAGTGCGTCGTCGGGGCACGAAAGCTCGACCTCAAAGACACGCTCGTCATGCTCGCTTACGCGCGTGCGGCCGCACGAGATGCTACCGGCAAGACCGGTCTCGTTCATGAGCTCGACCGTCACGTGCTCCAGCAGGTGGCAGAGCTCGGTCTGACCCATGCAGTCCTGGAACTCGCGGCCGGAATCACCCAGGCACAGGTGCTTGGCAATCGCCGGTACCAGGTAGTACACGCGCGCCGTGGCCTCGATGTCCTCCGAGGTCATGAGCGGCATGCCGGGGTTCACCAGCACATGCGCGCAGATCTTGTCCTCGCTGACGGTGACCTTAAGGATGTTGAACAGGCCTGCCATAACTCTCCCCTACTCTTCCTTGCCCTACTCGTCGCCGTCGTGCGGATTCGCGGAACCCGCACCCGACGTCGTCGGCTCGTTTACCGAAGACTCGGAATCCTTCTTATCGGTTTCGGCCGGAGCGATCACGCGAATGAGCGAGATGCGCTGGCCACGCATCGACTGCACTTTAAACTTGTACCCCGCGACCTCAAACACCTCTCCGATGTCGGGCACCGAGTCACAAAGCTCCAAAATCCAGCCGGCGATGGTCTCATAATCATCGCTTTCCTCGAGCGGCCAACCAAGCTCAATCGCGTCATCGCACGAAAAACGCCCATCGACGAGCCACTCGCGGCGCGAAAGGCGCGTGAGGTACTTGTTGTCGGGGTCGAACTCGTCCTCGATCTCGCCGACGATCTCCTCGACGATATCCTCGATGGTGATGATGCCGGCCGTGCCGCCGTACTCGTCCACGACCACCACGATCTGGTCGTGCGAGGTCTGCATCTCGGACAGCAGCGGCAGGATGTCCTTGGTGTCGGGCACAAAGGTGGCGTCGCGCAGGTAATCGGCGATGGGCTGGTCGCCCTTGCCGTCGAGCGCGGGCTGGATCAGGTCCTTGATGTGCGCGATGCCCGCGACGTTGTCGGGGTCCTCGTGATAGACGGGGATGCGGCTGAAGCCGGTCTGGCGCATGGTGGACAACACGTCGGCGACCGTCTCGTCGTCCTCGCACATGGTGGTGTCCACGCGCGGCACCATGACCTCGCGGGCAACGGTGTCGCCCAGGTCGAAGATCTCGTGGATCATACGCTTTTCCTCGTCGAGCAGGTCGTCCTGCTCCGAGACCATGTACTTGATCTCTTCTTCCGAGACGTTCTGACGGTCGTCGGCACTCTTGATGCGCAGAATGCGGGCCAGGCCATCGGAGCAAGCGCCAGTCAGCCACACGAGCGGACGGGCGATCTTTTGGAACACGGAAAGCGGTCCCACGACCTGCTTGGATACGCCCTCGGCATTGGCCAGGCCGATGCGCTTGGGGACGAGCTCGCCGATCACGATGGACACGAAGGCGACCGCGACGGTGATGATGACCGGCGCCAGGCCGCGCGCGATGGCGGAGAGCGGCGCGATGCCAAAGCTCATGAGCCACGTGGCGAGCGGGTCGGACAGGCTCGTCGAGGCAACGGCGGACGAGGCGAAGCCCACGAGCGTGATGGCGACCTGGATGGTAGCCAACAGCTGATCGGAGTCGGCGGCGAGCTGGACGGCGCGCTCGGCGCGCTTGTCGCCCTCCTCGGCATCGTGCTCCAACACGGCGCGCTTGGCCGTGGTGAGAGCCATCTCGGACATGGAGAAGTAGCCGTTGATAAGCGTCAGGACAAGCGTGGTAATAAGGGAGATGGTTATGTCCATCGGGAGTTTCTCGAACCTCCAAGATTCGGGACGTTGGGTAGTAAGCGTAGGTGACGGATAGGGCAATTGCGCCGGTCGCCCGTGGGAGCGAGGGCATGGGCGCGGTCGCTAGATTACGAAGAGAATCACCGCCATGAACTGGAAGATGCTGCCGGCGAGCACCCACAAGTGGAAAATACTGTGCAGATAGCGCACGTTTTTGGCGATATAGAACGGCACGCCTGCGGTGTAGCACACGCCGCCGACGGCGAGCAGGGCAAGTGCCACGGGGTTGAGCAGTGCCACAAGTACGGGCAGCTTAAAGACAACGAGCCAGCCCATCAGCAAGTAGACCAGGCCACTTACCCAGTGCGGTTGACGTTCGCGCATAAAGCACTCGAGGGCGATGCCGATAATGGCGATGGCCCATACGGCAAAGAACAGCGCAGGGCCGCCGTCGTTTGCGAGCGTGATGAGGCAAAACGGGGTATAGCTGCCGGCAATGAGCAGGTAGATGCAGCTGTGGTCGATGATGCGAAACACGCGCTTGGCGCGCGCGGGCTGAATCGCGTGGTAGAGCGTGGAGGCTAGGTATTCGAGAATAATGCTGACGCCATAGACAATTGCCGCGGCCATGTGGGCCGAGCCTCCGCCGCGCAGGGCGGCGAATACGATCAGGAGCACCAGGCCCGCGATACCCAGCAGGCAGCCGACACCATGGGTGACGGAGTTCATGATCTCCTCACCCACCGTGTAGTGTGGAACGGCCGCGGTCTTGGGTCGCGGCTTAGAACTGTCGCTCGAATCGGACATGCCGGTTACATCCTCCAATGTAAAGAGTTCTCAACACTATATCAAAGCGTCTGGGTACGTGCGAAATTTGCACCTTACGTGACCCTTTGTTTACCCATTCTTTGCTTGTTGACGCATCAACGGCGAACATCCATAATGCGCTTGCATTAAATGTTGATGTATTAACATCTTATAGGAGAATACCGCATGGCTCAAAACGCACACCCCCATCGAAAGCTCAAGATAGCAGGCATCGTTGCACTGGTGGTTGTCATTGTGCTGCTCGGATTTGCCGGCAACTTTCTGTTTGACTTCGCGCTGAATCCCCGCGCGCCATACACCATGAAGATGATGCAGGACGGCAAGGACGACAAAGAAAGTGAGCAGCCGGATGCCGAGGACACCGAGGCACGGGCATGGTTTAAAAAGAATCGCGAGAGCAGCAGCCTCACCGCAGATGACGGAACCGAGCTCTCCGCTTGGTATTTTGCCGCCTCGGAGAACACCCACGATTACGCCGTCTGCCTGCATGGATATACCAACGAGCCCATCGGTATGGCCCGATACGTCAAGCGATTCCACGACCGCGGCATGAACGTGCTCGCACCTGCCGCCCGCGCCCACGAGCGCTCCGGCGGTGACTACATTGGCATGGGCTGGCCCGAGCGACTCGATGTCGTCGCGTGGATCGGGCGGATCGTTGCGGCCGATCCCAAGGCGCGCATCCTGGTCTTTGGCGAGTCGATGGGCGCGGCGACTGCCATGAACGTAGCGGGGGAATCTCTGCCCGCAAATGTGAAATGCATTATCGAGGACTGCGGCTATACAAGCGTTTGGGACGAGTTTTCCCTGCAGCTCAAGGACGTGTTCGGCCTGCCCAGCTTTCCCTTGCTCGATGTAGCAAACTTAGTGTGCAACGTGCGCGCAGGCTACGACTTTCATAAGGCGAGCAGTGTGGACCAACTCGAACACGCGACGGTTCCCATGCTGTTTATCCACGGCGACCAGGACACCTTTGTGCCGTACGACATGCTCGACCAAAACTACGACGCGTGTGCCAGCAAGGTTAAACAGAAGCTCACTATCCACGGCGCCACCCACGCCAAGAGCGCGCAAGTTGACCCCGAGCTCTACTGGAACACGGTCGACGACTTCCTCGACAAGAATTTTTAAGCAAATAGTACGGTTTACTGGTCTATCTGGCCCCTAGCACTTCCAAAAAGCCGCCCGTGGGCGCTGTGCTCACGGGCGGTTTTTACTAACGTTGCGCTACAAAAGCGCTTGATATGTCCAATAGCTAGGCGCTATTTGACCTCGATGAGCTCGTACTTGCTCGTGCCCAGGCCGATCTTCTCGGCATGCGCGATGCACGCGCGCCAGTCGGTGTCGGGATGCGTGATGCAGAAGGGATCCTTGGCCTGCTCGCCCTCCAGATGCTCGTGATTATGCTCCATCTTGGCCGCGCTGTCGGTAAGCTCGGTGTTAGGCAGCGGCTCGGACGCCAGGACGGCGTCGGCGCAGGCCTGGTCGATGGCGACCGGGTCGAAGCTCGCAAACATGCCGATGTCGTTGACGATGGGCGTGTCGTTCTCGGCATGGCAATCGCAATTGGGGCTGATATCCATGGCAAGCGAGATATGGAAGCTCGGGCGGCCGTCGACAACGGCCTTGGTGTACTCGGCGATCTTACAGTTGAGCACGTCGGCCGCGGCGTCATAGCCGGGCTTGATGGCGTCCTGGTTGCACACGCCGATACAGCGGCCGCAGCCCACGCAGCGATCGTGGTCGATGGCAGCCACGTGAACCGTGCGGGTGCTGCCGTTGGCAAGCTCGCGCTCATGCGTACCGTCAAACGTGATGGCGCCGTGCGCGCAAATCTTCTCGCAGGCACGGCAACCTACGCAGTTGGTGGTATCGACGCTCGGCTTGCCGGCGGCATGCTGCTCCATCTTGCCGGCACGGCTGCCGCCACCCATACCCAGGTTCTTCATGGCGCCGCCAAAGCCCGCCTGCTCATGACCCTTAAAGTGCGTAAGGCTGATCACGATGTCGGCATCCATGAGTGCCTGGCCGATCTTTGCCTCGCGCACATACTCACCACCCTCGACCGGGACGAGTGCCTCGTCGGTACCCTTGAGGCCGTCGGCGATGATGATCTGGCAACCCGTGGCATACGGGGTAAAGCCGTTCTGGTAGGCGGTGTCGATGTGCTCGAGCGCGTTTTTGCGGCTGCCGACATAAAGCGTGTTGCAGTCGGTGAGGAAGGGCTTGCCGCCCAGCTCCTTGACGACATCCGCGACGGCGCGGGCGTAGTTGGGGCGCAAAAAGCTCAGATTGCCCAGCTCGCCAAAGTGAATCTTGATAGCGACGAACTTGTTCTCGAAGTCAATCTGCTCAATACCGGCGCGACGGATGAGACGCTTGAGCTTGTCGAGCTGGCTCTCGCGAGCATGCGTGCGCAGGTTGATGAAGTACACCTTAGCGGGTGCTGCGGGTGCAGTTGCGGTCATAGATCTATCCCCTCGGTCTATATGGCGTTACAGACATAGAGGATGGTACCCGTTAAAGTAGGGTCGAAGTCAAGCGCAACGCCGAGTCGTTAGGCACTCATTGGGGACAGACTTAAATGAGTACCGCCAGGGACAGTCCTTGCCAGCCCGGCCAGCGAGCCGGCGAATCGTCAAAGACTGTCCCCGATGACCAGTCATTTAAGAACGTCCCCGATGACTACTCTTGCACCTTGAGGGCCTCGGCTAGGCTGACGCGCTTGATAGAGCGCGTGTGCAGCAGCGCCACGACCAGGTAGGTCGCAAAGCCAATGCCGACGCATGCAGCCATGGACCAAGCGGGCACGTAGATCTCGATATTGCCGTTGTAGGCGAGCAGCATCGAGCGGAAGATGGCCGTGAGCGAGCCAATAATGACCGGCAGGCTCAGCACGAGCGACGCCGCCACGCACAGCGTGATCGAGCGGATGTACAGATGCGAGATCTCACTATCGCGATAGCCAAAGACTTTCATGTAGCTGATCGAACGGGCGCTGTGGTCGATCACCGCTTTGGTCAGCAGGTACATAAACAGCAGGAAGATAAACACCGCGAGCCCGACCATCATGCCGATCATTTTGCTCATCATGCCGATGAACTGGTCACCCACGGCGCGCATGTCGTCGGGCGTGGTGTCGCCGGCAAAGTAGCGCGCGTCGAGGTCGAGCTTCTCGTCGCTCACATAGCCGTTAAAGTAGGCGGCGTCGTTGTCGAACAGCTCGTTAAAGTCGTCGATACTCATATAGATGTTCATGTCCGACTTGGAGCCCCAGGCACAGTCCTTGCCCGCGTACTCAAAGGAATAATGCTCACCCTCGTACTTGTCGCTGAGCGTGACCTTCTGGCCCTCGCTCCAGCCAAACTTATCGAGCAGACCGCCGCCAAAGACGACGCGGCCATCGCCGATGTTGAGGCCCTTCCAGTAGCGCGAATCGGACGAGATGCCGTAGACAGAAATCGTCTCCTCGCCATTACCGTCGCCACGGTCGTACTGCAGCTGGTAAACGGCATATTTCTCGGCCTGCGCGATTGCGCCCGCGCCGTTGTCGGTCGTATTGACCGGGTGGATATCGTCGTTGTCAGTGTCGATCTTAGAGGCCTTGTCGATCAGATCGATGGCCTCATCGCGGTTGCAGCCGAGGGCATCGGCAAGATCGTCAAGGCGCGCGTAGAGCGCATCCTTCTTGTCCTGGACCTTGGCAAGCGCATCCTGCGCTGCGGTCAGGCTCTCGGCAGACGGAGATGCGGTCGCGGCATCGGCTGCCGTCTGCGCCGCATCGGCCGCGCCGTCAAGCTCGTCATCGGCATCCTGGGCGGCAGAAAGCAGCGCGCCGTCAACCGACTGCAAGCGCTCGAGTGCCGACCACTGCTCGCGCTCCTCGGTAGTGCCCTCGAGCTCCAGCGGCGCCTTGAGTGTGTACTGATGCTCGGCGACCAGGCTCGTCTCGAGGTTGTCGGCGTAGTGCGTCATCGTGGGCAAAATCGCCAGGCCAAAGAGCAGCAGCAGCGAGGCGAATGCAATGCCCACGAAGAGCGTGGCGAAGTTGCCCAGGTTGCGCAGGAAGACGCGCAGGCGGAAGCGCGAGACAAAGCCCATGCACTCCGGCAGCTGCAGGCCGCGCTTGGTGCCCGATTTGCCGCTCGCCTCGTGACGAAGGAACTGCAACGGCGTCTTGCCCATCTTGCGAAGCAGGCCCACCAGCGTGATGAGGATGAGCGCAGCGGCGGGGACCACGGCACACTTCACGAAGATCTCCCAGCTCCAATACACCTGGAAGGGAGGCAGGCTGTACGAACCGTAATAGAGGCCGCGCATGGGCTCGGTAAAGAACGCAACGCCGAGAGCGGTGCCCAGTAGCGCCGCGGCCACGCCTACGATGGCGGGAAGCGCTAGGTAGTGCAGCACGATTTCGCGACGGCGATAGCCGCTGGCGAGCAGCGTGCCGATAATGGCGCTCTCCTCCTCGATGGTGGCGTCGGTGAGCACCACAAAGACAAACGCCATGATCACGATGATGATGTCGAGCAACGTCATCCACATCATGGAGTCGCCGTCCACGTCGTCGCGCGCATAGCCAATGCCCTGATTGGAATCGGCATCGATCAGGTCGTCCACGCGCGCATCGGCATCGGTCAGTGCCTCGACCATATCCTGCTCCGCATCAATGCGATCCGCGGTGGGGAGGTCACGGTCGTTAAAGGTAAAGGAGTACGTATAGGCGGGCGCGCCGCCGGCATCCTCGAGCGCGGCAAAACCGGCGTCGGTGACCTCGGCGACACCATACGTGATGGTGTTCACCGTAAAGTCCGAATTGTCGAGGAACAACGCCTGGCTATCGGGCTGCGTCATGATGCCGCAGATGGTGTAGGTGCGCCCCTCGAGCTCGACCCTATCGCCGATGGCGAGGTCGTTATTGGTGGCGAAGACGCGGTCGATAGCCACCTCGTTGTCCGCCTTTGGCTGCTTGCCTTCGCAGTAGGACGCAATGTCGACCTTGGTGCGATGCGCGTAGGTGCGCAGGGTGCGCTTGGTGCCGTCGTCGCCAGCCGCCTTTTTGATGATGGCGTCGATAGAGAAGTTCTTGTAAAACGTAACGCCGCCGACGTCCTCAGCCGCGTCTTCGGCAGCCTTGAGCTGATCTTTGGTGGCCTCGAAGGAGGTAGTCACGCGGCCGTCCTCGATCGTGTATGCATCGCGCATGTCGTCAATGAGGCAGCCGATGGAATGCGCCGCGAGCAAAAAGCCCGACGTGAGGGCGATGCTTCCGCACATAAGCAAAAAGATGCCCAGGTACTTGCCGATATTGCGGCGCAGCTCGCGCGGGAGACGTTTTGCGAGAGGTGTCATGGCGCCGCCTACCAATCGAGCTCGGCGGCCGCGACGGGTGACTCGTTGAGCTCATCCTCGACGATGCGCCCGTCGCGCAGGCGCAGCACGCGATTGGCCATGCGCGCGATGGCCGCATTGTGGGTGACAATGATGATGGTGCAGCCGTAGGTGCGGTTGACATTCTCCATGAGCCGCAAGATTTCCTTGGATGTCTTGTAGTCGAGCGCGCCCGTGGGCTCATCGCACAGCAGCAGGCCCGGATTTTTGACGAGCGCACGGCCGATGGCGCAGCGCTGCTGCTGGCCGCCTGAGACCTGGCGCGGAAACTTGTTGCGGTGCTCGTAGAGGCCCAGCGAACGCAGCAGATCGTCGACGTCGAGCGGTTTTTTGGACAGGTGCGCCGTGACCTCAATGTTTTCCTTGATGGTAAGGTCGGGCACCAGGTTGTAGAACTGGAAGACAAAGCCCAGCTCACGGCGGCGATACTCGCCCAGATCGGCGGGCTTGAGCGCCGTGAGATCGCAGCCGTCCACCATGATGGAGCCGCCGTCGGCATCCTCCAGGCCGCCGATCAGGTTGAGAAAGGTCGACTTGCCCGAGCCCGAGGGCCCCAGCATGACGCAGATCTCTCCGCGGTTGATGGACGTGTCGATACCGTCGAGCACCGTCAGGCGTGCATCTCCATCGCCGTAGTGTTTCTTGAGCCCGTTGACCTGGACGTAGGCATGCTTTGTCGCCATGCTATCCCCCGTTGTTAGCCTTCTGCTACTTTTCTAGGGTAATAGTAAACCTGGGCGAACTATTTTTAAGCGACGTGCGCGAACTATTTTCCAACCTACTCATTGGGGACAGACTTAAATGAGTGAAATCGCTCATTTAAGTCTGTCCCCAATGAGTGCCCAATGAATGCCGGGACTGTCCCCAAGTGCCGGCAGGAAAGGAACGTCCCCAAGTGCCGACATATTGGGACAGTCCTTGCCGGCACGACCGGCGGGCCGGCGAATCGACAAAGACTGTCTCCGATGACTAGCCGTTTAAGAACGTCCCCGATGACCAGGTAGCTAGGCGTGGGATTTGGCGCGGGTGAGGGCCAGGCCTACGGCGGCGATGGCGGCGGCGAAGAGCACCGTGACGCCCAGATCGCAGGCGATGTCGCCCAGCACGGTGGACGTCAGGTCCGCGGCGAGCGCCTTGCCGATCGCGTCGTTCACCCAATACGTCGGCACAAAGTGCGCCACCGTCTGCACGGCCGAGCCCATGAGCGACAGCGGCATCCAGGCGCCGCCCAAAAACGTCATGAGCATGCCGAGCAGGTTGCCCACACCGTTGAGCAGCTCCTCGCGCGCGCCCAGGCTCGACAGGGCAAAGCCAACGGCCAGTGGCGTGCACGCTAGGGCAAACGTTGCCGCCAGCGCCAGGCACACGCGACCCACGCCGACCTCGGCAACCGCGCTGGCAAAGCCCACGACGCCCATCATGCTCGACACGAGCCAGATGCAGACGGTGAGCACGGCGGCGGCCGCGAACACAGCGAGCGAACGCTGGCGCCCAGAGACCGGGCTGGCATCCATGCGGCGCACGCGCTCGGGCTCGTTCATGCCCGAGAACACCAGTCCCACCGACACGATGACCGACGAGATGATCGCGTACGCGCCAAAGTTGAAGTACGACTCGAGCGTGGTAGCAGCAGTCGAGTCGACCTTGACCTGCTCGATCTGGACCTCCGCGCGCTTTGCGGCCGCGTGCTCGGCGGCCCTTGCGACGTCACCGTTGGAGGCAGCGGGTTCAAGCGCCGCCGCAGCGCCCGCGAGCGAGATCCAGCGCGAGGCCTCGGCGGACGAAAGCGCCGCCGCCATGGTGCCGGAACCATAGGTCACGTCGAGCTTGGGCAGGGCCTCCCCCGCACGGGCGGCTGCAACAAGATCGTCCTCAAACCCCTCCGGGATAAAGAACACGCAATCGGCACTGCCCTTGGCGCTGTTGCTCTTGGAGAGCGCGTCGGCAAGGTCGTATGTGTCGTCGCCGACGCCCGTGACCAGGTCAAAGCGTGAGCCCAGGTGCTTGGTAAGCGCCCGCGAAAGGTCGCTATTGTCGCGGTCGACCACGATCACGTTGGTGTCGTAGGGCTTGTACTCGGTAAGCTGCGACGAGTTCCAGCTCACCGAAGCCGCGATGAATACGCCCATGAGCGAGATGAACACCGTATAGATGAGCAGGTAGAACGGGTGCGCCAGCGCCATGCGAAGCGCGGTCTTAAAGGTGCTCATAGCGGCTCCTTCCAAAGATCAGCGTAGCGGCGGCGACAAACACCAGGGCCATCAGGACGAGCGCGCCGGCGCGAACAGCGAAGGGCCCCAGGTCCTCAAAGAAATACAGGCGATTGAACATGTCGCAGATGAGCTTGACGGGGTTGAGCCAGCACTCGACCGGACAAGCGCGGGCGACGTCGTCGGCAAGCGCCATCGCCGGCTCGCCGTAGAGGCCGGCGAACAGGGCGCACGTGGTGGCAAAGCCCGTGAGGATGCCCGACTTGGATGCCTTGCCGCCCTTAACGGGAAGCGTGCCCACAAAAAGCCCCAGGCCCGTGGCGGCAAGCGCGGATGCAGCCCCGCCCAGCAGGCACAACCCCTCGCGCCCGCCAAAGTCGACGCCCACGACCAGGCGCACGTAGCCGATCGCAACCGCCATCGATGCAAAGGAAACCAGCCACGAGCCGACAAAAATGCCGGCCAGCGACGCCGTCTTGGAAAGACCGCCCACGCAGCGGCGCGCGCCAAGGCCCGACAGATTAGGCTGCAAATCGACGACGCTCAAGGCGGCAAACTCGGCAGACATCATCGCGACCAGGCCAAAAAGCGCGTAATAGTAGATGACCGTGCCATCGGGCGTGGCACGAGTCAGGCTCACGCGGCGGGTTCCGCCCTCGAGCGACAGAGCGCGCGCAACCGCCTCCGGGTCGGCGAGCGCCGCCGGGTCATCTTGAGCAATCTGAGCCATGAGCTCGGTATTTTGCGTATACGAGCTTGCCACCGTTTCAAGGATGCTGCGGTCGGTGAGCACCGACGAGGCGCGCGAGCTGTCGTAACTCGATAGCAGCGTGAGCCTGGGCGTGCCCGCGGCATCGACCATATAGATGCCCGCGACCTCGCCGGCCTTGAGCGCTTTGCGCGCGGCAGCCAAGTCTTCGTACTCGCTCACATCGAGCAGCTGGTCGTCGCCTGCCTTGGCAAGCGAAGCTGCCACGTCCTTAAAGGTCGAGGCATCCCAGGCCTCGTCCGCCACGACGGCAACCGGCACCGGGTCGACCGTGCCGTCGGAGCTGAGGTTCGCAAACATAAACATGAACATCGTGGAAAGCGCAATAGGAAAGAGAGCGCCCCAGACCCACGTGCTCGGCCGGCGCAGCAGCGTCTTGACCGTGGTGATGATGGTGTTGAACATGGCCGCCCCCTAGTCGCGCAGCTCGCGGCCGGTGATCTCGAGGAACACGTCGTTGAGGGTCGGCGGTTCGGAATAGATGCGGCCGAGTGGCACGTCATGCGAGCGCAGCGCATCGAGAATGTCCGTCAGGTTGTGCGGGCTCGCTTCGCACGAAAACGTGAGCTGTCCCGCCGTTGCCGAAAGGTCCAGAACGTGCGGCAGGCTTGCGACGGCACCGAGCGCCGCACTCGGAACCTCGCCGACCTCGATTACAATCTTCTCGCCCATCTGAATCATGCGCTTGAGCTCGTCGTTAGTGCCCTGCGCCAGCACGCGGCCGCCGTCCATGATCATAATGCGGCTGCAGATCTGCTCGACTTCCTCCATGTAATGGCTGGTATACACCACCGTGGCGCCCTCGTCGCGCAGGCGGCAGATGCCCTCCAGGATGGCGTTGCGGCTTTGCGGGTCGACCGCCACCGTGGGTTCGTCAAAAAAGATGAGCTCGGGCTTGTGCGCGATGCCGCAGGCAATGTTGAGACGACGCGCCAGGCCGCCCGAGAGCTTGCCGGGGCGGAACTTGGTAAAGTCGCCCAGGCCGACAAAGTCGATCGCCTCGTCCACCAGCGCGCGGCGGCGCTTGCGGTCGTTGACGTAGAGACTGCAGAAATAGTCGATGTTCTCGCGCACGGTGAGCTCGTCGAACACCGCCACCTGCTGCGGCACCACACCGATGCGGCGCTTGAGGTCGTAGCGGGCGGGCGTCATGCGCTCGCCGAATAGCTCGATGGTGCCCTTGTCGTAGGCGAGCAGCTGCAGGATGCAGTTGATGGACGTGGTCTTGCCCGAGCCGTTGGGGCCCAGCAGGCCAAAGATCTCGCCGGGAGCGATACTCAGGTTAAAGTGGTCGAGCGCAATAAGGTCGTCGTAGCGCTTGACGAGATTTTCGACGTGGACTATGTCTGTCATGAGGCGGCCCTTCTGTTGATTGCGGCCCGGTACGATTGCATCATCGCAGGAGTGGGCGGCGCGCACCAGTGAGCTTTGTCACGAGTACGAGGGGGCGGAGGCGAAACCCCCGCTCGCGCGAGCGATCGACGCCGCTTTGCCGCGCGGGAGGAATGTCACGGTTGCCCCGGGCGGCGCCTCCCCCGTGCGCGGCATCGCGTACAATACCCGTATGAACAGGCTATTCGACAAATCGATCGTGCTGGCGTGCTGCATCGCAGCCGCCACGGGCCTTGCTGTGGATGCTCGCCTGGTCGCGGCGTTTTGCCTTGGCGTTGTCATCGCCGCACTGGCCGAGGTCGCGCAGGGAGAACGCGCCCGTCGCGCCAGCGAGGCCGGCAGCTACGCCTACGTCATCGCGGCTGTCTTCGTGCCGCCGTTTGTGCCGTTCGCACCTCTCGCCCTCTATGACATCGCGCGACGCGTGCGCCGTGAACGCATCTGGCCCGCGCTGGCAATTGGCTCCGTGTTTGCCTGCGCACTTGCCACGGACCTTCGCTGCGGCGCGCTCACCACCCGAACGCTGTTGCTAACCGCCATCCTTTCGGTCGCCGCCACGTTGCTGTCGCTGCGCACCGCGCAGCTGGAGCGCGAACAGGAACGCATGCGTCGCACCCGCGACAAGCTGCAAGAACGCGCCCTGGCACTCGAGGCACGCAACCGCGACCTCGCCGACCGCCAGGACTACGAAGTCGAGCTCGCGACGCTCGCCGAGCGCGCCCGCATCGCGCGCGAGATCCACGATAACGTGGGCCACCAGCTCACGCGCGCTTCGCTTCAAACCGAAGCCCTGCGCGTGGTCCATGCCAACGAGCCCGGCGTTGCCGCCGATTTCGCCGACGTCAAATACACCGTTGACGAGGCGCTCCAGCTCGTGCGCGCCAGCGTCCACGCGCTCAACGACAACGCCGTCGACCTTTCCGTGCAGCTCGAACGCATTGTTGAAGGCGCGCGCTCGGACGGCGGTCCGCGGATTGAGCTTGAAGTTATGACCGAACATGCGCCCGCAAACGTCGCGAACTGCTTTGCGGCGGTCCTGCGCGAGGCGCTCTCCAACACCATGCGCCACGCCCATGCCAAAACCATTACCGTGCGGTGCATGGAGCATCCGTCGTTTTACCAGCTCATCGTTACCGATGATGGCGCAGACGCGACCCCGGCGAGCAGCAGCAACGTCGCAGAAGGCATGGGGCTCGTCTCCATGCGCGAGCGCGTCGAGGCGCTTGGCGGAACCTTCACCGCCGGCCTGCGCGCCGGCGCCCCCGGCTGGCGCGTGTTTGCCACCGTCCCCAAACAGCAAGGAGATGACGCCCGATGAGGCTCATAGTTGTCGACGACGACCGCTTGGTAGTCGATTCGCTCAAGATTATCCTGGGCGCCCAGCCGCAGATCGAAGTGGTGGGCACCGGAGCCGACGGCAACGACGCGGTGGCACTCTACGCCGAGCACGCGCCCGATATCGCGCTGCTCGACATTCAGATGCCGGGGCGCGACGGCCTTTCGGCGGCGGGCGAAATCCTTGAGCGCGACCCTTCGGCGCGCGTGGTGTTTCTGACGACATTCTCGGATGACGAGTACATTGTGTCGGCGCTCAAACTGGGCGCCCGCGGCTACTTGATTAAAACCGATGTCGCCGTCATTCCTCCGGCGTTGGCGCAAGTCATGGACGGCAAACGCGTGCTCGAGGGTAAGGCGATCGAAGATATCAACTTTGATGGGACGGGCGTCGATGCCGGCACGACCCGCCGGCCCGCGGCCTTCGCCAGCCTAACCGACCGCGAGTTCGAAGTCGCCGAGCTCATCGCCCGCGGTCTCGATAACAAGGAAATCGCCGCCACCGCCTATATGGGCGAAGGCACGGTGCGCAACCACATCAGCTCGATCCTTGCCAAAATGGGTCTGCGCAACCGCACCCAAATCGCCATCGCCTACCTGCGAGGGTAATTACCCAACGGCCAACCGCCCCGGCATAGCAAAATGGCTGCTACCGATTTAATACCATTTCAAAACTATGCCGGTTTACTACGATGAATCGCCCGCCTTCGACCACGGCAAATTGCGCGCTTGCAAAACCGCAGGTAGAACGCCTGCAATATTTAGAAAAATGCAGTCATGGTCGGGAATGTCGAATTCATCGTAGTAAACCGACATAGTTTTGTTCGGATAGTCCCGCACGGATACCATCCCAGGCCTCGCGGAACAAAAATGATCCGTTTTCTTCCGCCCGCGGAGATCGGCTGACAGCGCCCGCCACGAAATCGGCCCATCTACTACGTTTGACTCAATATCCCCGACCATACCCGCTTTTCATGAAAAATCGCAGGCGTTCTACCTGCGGTTTTTATTTCGCATTACTTGCCATGGTTGAGGGTAGCGGCTTAAACGTAGTAGATGGGCCCATTTCGTGGCAGACGGGTCATTTTCGGGCTGGACGGGTCGCGTGGCGGCCCGCACACGCGTTCACGCGCGGGGCCGGCGGGGCATTTTTGCCCCGCCGGCCCCTATT
>NZ_CABJDK010000005.1:0-75594 GCF_902364355.1 Collinsella aerofaciens | reverse complement strand
CATTTTTGCCCCGCCGGCCCCTATTCCAGCGCTATACCAGCCCCATTCCAGCGCTACTCCGGCTTGGTTTCTACCGTGGGGGTCTTGTCCGCTGCGACTGGAGTGCGGGCGGTGTCCATAGTCAGGCAGTGCTTGGGGCAGCTCTCGATGCACTCACCGCACACCACGCAGGCATACGGGTCAATCGACCACGTTCCGCCCTTGCGATCGACCGCAAGTGCACCCGCCGGGCAACGGCGCGCGCACATGCCGCAGCAGATGCACACGTCCATATCGTTGACGATATGCCCGCGCAGGCGCTCGGGTGCCGCGAGCTTCTCCTGCGGATAGCGCACCGTTACCGGCTGCTTGACCATAGAACCCAAGGCCGTCTTGGCAAATGTCAGCAAACTCATGCCGTGCCTACCTTTCCGTGCAGCTAATGCAGGGGTCGATGGTCAGGATAATCATGGGCACGTTGGCAATGAGCACGCCCTGCAGCGCATGCGTCAGACCCGCCAGATTTTGCGACGTCGGCGTGCGCACGCGAAAACGGTCCAAGTTCTTGGTGCCGTTGCCGCGCACATAGTAATACGCCTCGCCGCGCGGCTGCTCAATCACAACCTCGCCGCGCGCGCCGTCGGCCGGCGTAAGCTTGGTGCGCCCACCGATACCGTCGTGCGGAATCTTGCCCACAAGCTCCTTGATGATGTCCATAGCCTGCGTGACCTCGGCGCAACGCACCTGGCAGCGGGCATAGCAGTCGCCATCGGTAGCGACAATTGGCTCAAACGCAGCCAGATCCGCATAGGCGCCGTCGCCAAACATGCGCACGTCGTAGTCCACGCCCGAGGCGCGCCCAAACGGACCGACCATCGAAAGCTCCAGCGCGTCTTTCTTGCTAATCACGCCCACGCCATGCAGGCGCTCGCCGCAGCTGTCATCGTCCAAAAACGTATGCACCAGAGCCTCGTAGTCAGGACGCATGGCATCGAGCGTCTGGACAATGCCTGCCAGCTCGGAGTCCTCGATATCATGCTTAAGGCCGCCGATCTCGTTAATCGACAGAATCACGCGCCCGCCGCAAGTGCTCTCAAAGATCTTGAGAATCTGCTCGCGCAGGGTCCACGAACGATAGAACAGCGCCTCAAAGCCAAAGGCGTCGGCAAGCAGGCCCAGCCACAGCAAATGCGAGTGAACGCGCGAAAGCTCGTGCAGAATGGTGCGAATATACTGCACGCGGCCGGGCACCTCGATGTCAAGCATGCGTTCGCAGGCGCTGGCATAGCCGCAGCTGTGGCCCACGGCGCAAATGCCGCAGATGCGCTCGGCGATGTAGCCAAACTGATGCATGTCGCGCTTTTCGGTGAGCTTCTCGAGCCCGCGGTGCACAAAGCCGATCTGTGGAATTGCCTCGATAACGCGGTCGTCCTCGATCACCAAGTCCAGATGAAGCGGCTCGGGCAGCACCGGGTGCTGCGGTCCAAACGGAATAACGGAGCGATGTGCCATGGGCCTTACGCCTCCTTTTTCTGCTTGTCGCGGGCGGCCTTGGCGGCAAGCGCCGCGCGGACCTTGGCCGCTTTCTCAGGATCCATGGCGGCGAGCTTTGCCTCCATCTCGGCGGCCTTGAGCGCCGCCTTCGCAGCAGCCCCATCGTGCTGAGCATCGGAGCCGGCAGCCGCAGCGGGCTGAGCAGCGGCGCCCGCGGCATCGCCGGCGCCCGCAACGCCCTCCCCTGCAGCAGCCGCAGCCGCGGCGGCCTTCTCGGCAGCGGCCTTGCGCGCCTTGGCCTCGGCAGCCGCGCGGACCTTCATGGCCTTCTCGCGCGCGGCCTTCACCTCGGGCGTGATAACGCTCATGGGTTCAGCGGTCGAGACCTGGTAGAAAAAGCCCTTAAAGTCGATCTGCATATCGGTGATGGCAAGACCAAACAGATCGTGCGCTTCGTTTTCAAACGGGAATACCGCCGGATAATACGAGCTGATGGACGGAATCTCCTGGTACTGGTCGATGCCTTCGACCACCAGGTTCTCGATCGCATAGCTGCCGCCCTGCGCAATATGCTCCTGAGCAGCACGAACGTTGATAAACGTATAGACCAAGCGATACGAGCCGTCGTCGACGTTACGCTCGGCGTGCATTTGCACAAAGCGCGCACCGACGCCCTTAAGCGCCTGGACATGCGACAGGAGCTCGTCGATCCCAACGATGGTATAGATTGCCTCTTGCATTACTCGGCCTCCTTTGCAGCGACGGACGCGGCGGGCGTCCCAGCAGGTGCGTCGCCAGCGGCGGGCGCGTCGCCGGCCTCAGCCGCGGCCACAAACCCGTCCTCGCCCAGCTCAACGCCACCGTCCCAGGTGGCGGCGCCGCCCACGGTGAGCGGATCGCCGCCGGCGCGCATCACGGCCTCCTTCTGGTCCAAGATGCCGCACGCCTCCACGATGGCATCGATCACCGTCTCGGGGCGAATGGCGCACCCGGGCGCGTACACGTCCACGGGAATCGCGCGGTCCACGCCGCCGATCACGTTGTAGGCATCGCGGAACACGCCGCCCGAGCACGCGCAGATGCCGCACGCCACCACGCACTTGGGCTCGAGCATCTGGTTGTAAATCTGACGCACGACGGGCAGGTTCTGGGCATTGACCGAGCCCGTCACCAAAAAGATGTCCGCATGTTTGGGGTTGCCGGTGTTGACCACGCCAAAGCGCTCCGCATCGAACAGTGGGGTAAGCGAGGCCAGCACCTCGATATCGCATCCGTTGCAGCTCGAGCCGTCGTAATGAATAACCCACGGTGAGCGCGACATTTTATGATCCATGGATGCCGCCTCCTAAATAAACACGTCGACGAGGATGGGCATAAGGTTGAGCAGGCCAAACACCAGCGCCACGCCCCAGCCGAGCTTAAAGCAGCTGCGCCAGGTGCTACGGGCGAAGGTGTTATCGATCAGTACCTCGACAAAATACGTCGCGGCCATCACGACCAGGGCTACGGCCCAGCTCACCGGGTTGTCCCAGACAAAGAACATGCCCACCCACATCAAAAACAGCACGGTCTCGCACCAGTGCATAAGGGTCATCTTGGCCAGCGTGCTGCCGCTCATCTCGGTGGCGACGCCCTGGACAATCTCCTGATGCGCGTGATGCGAGTACGAAAGGTCGAACGGCGACTTGCGTAGCTTGATGGTAAGCACCGCGAGCAGCGCAAGGAAAATGGGCGCGCTGTACACGATGATGGGGGCTGACTGCCCCGTCACGGCAATGGAATCGAAGCTGTCGGTGGCAAGGTACAGGCCCACGCTCATCAGCAGAACGGCGGGCTCGTAACTCATGACTTGCAGCAGCTCGCGGTCGGCGCCAACCTGGGCAAATGGGCTTTGCGTCGAGGCGGACGCCAGCACCACAAAGATCGCAGCGAGCGTCACCATAAAAGCGCACAGCAGCGTGTTGGAGCCCGACACAAAGATGCCGCCGCCCACGACGGTGAAGATGAGCGCGCACGCCATGTAGGTATCGTCCATGGTGTTTACGCTGGCAGGGGCTTTGCGCAGGAGCTTGGCCACATCGTAGAACGGCTGCAGCAGACGCGGTCCCACGCGGCCCTGCATGCGAGCCGAAAGTTTGCGGTCAACGCCGTCGATCAGGCCGCCCACAAGCGGCGCAATCAAGGCAAACGCCACGGTGCCAATAAAAATGCCCACGACACCCGAGCCTTCGAAATACTTGCCGCGCAGCACCGAGGGCGCACTCATGGCGAGTCTCTCGGGCCCAATCCACGCGCAGCACAGCAGCGCAAACAGGATGATGGCGCAGCAAACAACACTACCCGCGGGGCCAATACGCTTCTCGCCAAGGGCGTCCTCCGAGTACCAATTGCGCTTTTCGGCCTTCACCTCGTGTCCCATCGAGCCGCGGAAATGGCGGTAATTGTCGGTTCCCACACCCGAAAGATATACGTTGACGTGCGGCTTATTGCTCACGCGGAATGAAGTCAGCAGCACCACGGCGATAAACGCCACGATAACCACCATCAGATACATGGAGTCCTTGCCAATAACGTACGGCACGCGGCCAAACACCATGGCCAAGTAAGGCGACACCAGACCGCTCGAGATGAGCGGGAACGCCACGCAGCAAAGAATCAGCAGCGCGGCGATGGTGTTGAGGGCCATCCATTCGGTCTTATGGACATTGACCTCAACGTTTTGAGCCGTGGGATCGACGCCCGAAAGCTTAGCAAGCCACTTGCCCCAGAAGAAGAAGGTCGCGGCCGAGCCAAAGGCAAGCACCATGATCATGAGCACGTTGCCGGTCTGCGCAAACGCCACCAGGGCGCCCCACTTGGACACGAGCATGCCAAACGGGGCCACGAACATGCCCATAATACCCAGCATCATCAGGCGCGTCAGGTGCGGCATGCGGCTGAACATGCCGTCCATGTCCTCGATATTGCGGCTGCCGATATGATGCTCGGCGGTGCCTACGCACAGGAACAGCAGCGACTTGGCCACCGTGTGGAACAGGATTAGGAAGATGGCCGCCCACACGGCCTCGGGCGCGCCGACACCCAAGCAGGCGCTGATGAGGCCCAAGTTGGAGATGGTGGAGTACGCGAGCACGCGTTTGGCATTACTCTGCGAGATGGCCATGAGGGCAGCGAGCAAAAACGTGATGGCGCCCACACTCGTGACCATAAAGCCGGTCACGGGATAGATGGCATAGAGTGGGCTCAGCTTGACCATCAAAAACACGCCGGCTTTGACCATGGTTGACGAGTGCAGCAGGGCGCTCGTGGGCGTGGGGGCAACCATGGCACCCAACAGCCACGTGTGGAACGGCATCTGTGCGGCCTTGGTGAGTGCGGCGAGCGACAACAGGATGACCGGCATGACCAGCAGCGCGGATTGCGCGGTTCCGGCGCCGGAAAGCTCGATCATGCCCGAGATGGTCAGCGGCATGCCGTTGACGTGCAGGAACATGAGTCCGGCCAAAAACGCGATACCGCCCAGCATGTTGAGGATGATCTGGGTGAAGGCGTTCTTGATGGCCTCGGGCGTACGCGTGTAGCCAATCATGAGGAACGAGCACACGGTGGTGATTTCCCAGCCGCAGAACAGCCACTCAAGGTTGTCGCTCGTCACGATGACGAACATGGCCGAGAGGAACAGGAACATGAGCGCCAGGAACTGCGGGCGACGGTCGGGCGCGGTCTGCCCGCGCAGCGCGGCCTCGTGCTCGTCATGGGCCTGGAAGTCCTTCATGTAGCCCAGGGCATACACGCAGATTAGGCTGCCGACGATACCGACGGCGAGGACCATGATCACACTCATGTAGTCTAGGTAGAGTGGCGTTGCCGTGACGGCTTCGGCCGCGGGCAGCGTCATGGCTGCAAAGGCGAGCGAACCCACCAGCTGCACCACGCCGAGCACCGTGGTGAGCGTGCTCTTATATTTACGCGCGTTGTACAGGATGACGGCGCACAGAATTACGTCGATGACGGAGCTGATGATCGAGAGCACATGCGAGGTGCCCGGTGCCACCCCGAAGCTCTGAGGACCCGTGCCAAAAAACATGACGGCGACTACAACTGTCACCGCCATAATAATGCCGGAGCCTACAAGCCCTACCGCATCGCGGGCGCGGTCACCGCGCGCGAGCAGCATGCCCAGCGCCGGTACCAGCGGAAACAGGGTAAGGAAATACAGTAGCGTCATACCATCACTCCCCCATGCAAAAACGCTGCAATTGTTTAACGTTATAGCTCAGTTGAGGAGTAGCGACGGCGGGTTTTCGGTCAACTGGGGAGTTTTAGGCGTACGGGGTAAGGAGTCTGTCCGCTTTGGAGCAGAGAGGCGACGCTCCCCCTATCGCGGCGGCGGGCGCACGGGCCACTGCGCGCGGTTTATTAACCACTTTGGAGGATGTTCCAGTAGGCTCACGACGGTCCAAAAAGTTGGCGCGGCAAGAAAAATGCGCCCCTGTGGGCGCACCATCCCGTTCGCTATTCCGCCTTTTTAACGCGCGGCTTGCGACCGCGCGGCTTATCAACCAGCGCGGACTCACCGCTCTCGCGATACTGGCGGCACCAAGCCTTGACCGAAGACTCGCTGGGAATCTTGTGCTTGATCATGGCCTCGCGAACCGTTAAGCCGTTTTCCAAGCGGTCCTTGACCACGGCGAGCTTAACTTCGTACAAATAGGTGTGATGATGCGAACCGGCGTTGAGAACGGCGTCGGCACCGCCTACGGCATACGCGCGGGCCCACTGACGAGCCGTGGCCTGGGGAATGCCAAGCTCCGCGGCGAGGGCGCGATGACCGACCCCCTCTTGGAGGATCTCGACGGCGCGCTGCCTAACCTCGGGCGCATGCGTGCGAGTCCTAGTTGCTTCCGACATACCTGCCACTTCTTAGCCTTAACCGTTAATCTGCTTTCTTACGTGCAAGTTAGATAGTAGCATTTTACTGTTTGCTCAAAGCAGTTAATTAAAATAGACGCGGCGTTATCTGGGCATTTGGCACCAATTTACGACATTTCTTTATCGATTATTTACGCTGGTAGCTGACTCGCAGCCAATCGTCATTCGCCTGTCAACAAAATTGACACCTCTTTATGTCCTTTGGCATAGAGGATATAGTTATTAACCCCTCCCCCAATAATTTTGAGTAATCGGCAAGGCAGTAGACGTCCTTACTCCTCATGATTACCGCGCATTGCCATCCACCGAAGCAAAACAAAAAGGGCGGGGCCTGCTGCGCTTGCAGGCCCCGCACCGGTTGACACCCGACGGGACACAGCCGGGCGAGGCGGATCCGTGCTACCGCCCCGCCTGGCCGCGATGTTCAACTACAGCTCGTTGGCCGCGTGATACGCCGTGCGAATGGCGCTCGCAATGTCGGCGGTGCGCTCGCCCGAGCAGTCGCCCACGCAGGTCACGGGCACCGTCACGCCATCCAGGTCAAACGCGTTGGCCTTGGAGCCCACGGCCATCACCACGTAATCGCAGGCGATCTTCACCGGCTCCTCGGGGCCGTCCTCGGTGGTGTGCACGGCCTCCACGCCCTCGTCGGTAACGGCGGTCAGGCGGGTCTTAACGTGCTGTTCCACGTTGTGGGCGGCGAAGTCGCTCATGATCAGCGGCAGAATGGTCTCGGACTCGCCCGCGGCAATCTTGTCGAGCATCTCGACGATCGCCACCTCGCAGCCGTGCTGCAGCAGGTACTCGGCAGTCTCGGTGCCCACCAGGCCACCGCCAATGACGGCGACGCGCCCGCTGAGCTCCACCTTGCCGGCCAGCACGTCCCAGCTCGAGACGACCTTGTCCGAGTCGGCACCCGGAACGGGGATGACCACGTCGTGTGCGCCCACGGCCACAATCGCGGCGTCGGCGGCGTTGAGATCCTCGGCCGTAGCGGCATGGTTAAGCTCGACCTTCACGCCCAGGCCGGGCAGAATCTTCTCGTAGTACTCGACCGAGCGCATGATCTCGTCCTTGCGCGGAGGCGCGGCTGCCAGCACAATCTGGCCGCCCAAGTGATCGCTCGCCTCATAGACGGTCACGTCGTAGCCGCGCTTGGCCGCCACGCGCGCGGCCTCCAAGCCGGCAATACCGCCGCCCACCACGGCGACCTTCTTGTCGCCCTCGCCCGGCTTGATGGCGATGGTCGCCTCGTCGCCGTTCTCGGCATTGAGCACGCACGAGATGTACTTGCGGTTTTGAATCGCGTCGACGCAGCCCTTGTTGCAATTGAGGCACTCGCGAATGGGCTCACCCGTGGCGGCCTTCAGCGCAATGTCGGGGTCGCACATGAGCGAGCGGCCGTACGCGATGATATCGGCCGAACCGTCTTCCAGAATCTTCTCGCCGGCCTCGACCGAAACAACACGGCCGACAGTGGCCACCGGCACGGAGACCAGGGCCTTGACGCGCTCGGCCACGGGCAGCGTCCAGTTGTAGGGCATGGCGCCCATGGGCGGAATGGTGTCGCCCATGTTGCCGGTATGGTTGGCCTGTGCAACCTGGATCATGTCGATGCCGGCGCCCTCGAGCAGCTTGGCAAACTCGCAGGCCTCATCGGGCTGCAGGCCGCCCTTGCCGCGCGGCGTGCCGTCGGGGTTCTCCATGATCACGGGGAGCTTGTACTCCACCATCAGCTGCGGCGCGGCTTCCTTAATGGCGGCGACAACCTCGAGCGCATAGCGAACGCGGTTCTCGAACGAGCCACCGTACTCGTCGGTGCGCTGGTTGAGGATGGCCGAGCACAGCGAACCCACCAGACGGTCGCCGTGAACCTCGATGGCGTCGATGCCGGCCTGCTGCGCGCGGGCGGCCGAGGCAGCGATGGCCTCCTTGATCTGGGTGAGCTGCTCTACGCTCGCCTCGTTCACAAAGTGCTGCATGTCGTGGTGCAGCTTGGCGTAGGCCTGCTTGCGGATCTCGTTGGACTCGGCCATCTTGGCGGCAAAGGTCTCCTCGTCGCCGGCGGCCTTGGCCTCCTGCGCAGCCTTGGCGGCGGCCATGGAACCCATGACCATGCGGCCGACGCCGGGCACGTCGTACTCGGGGTGGAACAGCTGCAGCGCGACCTTGGCGCCGTGCTTGTGAACGGC
This sequence comes from Collinsella aerofaciens, assembly GCF_902364355.1. Classification (GTDB taxonomy): domain Bacteria; phylum Actinomycetota; class Coriobacteriia; order Coriobacteriales; family Coriobacteriaceae; genus Collinsella; species Collinsella aerofaciens_AF. Next base: position 66,997 of record NZ_CABJDK010000005.1, on the reverse strand, counting down.
GTCGGCCAGCGCCTTAAACGTGGGGATCTGGGCGTCGGTCGCTAACTTGGGCGTGGGGCTTGCGGTCATAACAGGAGCAACGTCGCCGATGACGATGTAGCTCACGCCGCCACGGGCCAGGCGCTCGTAAAAAGCCAGGCTGCGCTCGCCAATGGAACCGTCGCGCTCCTCGTAGCCGGTGGTCAGCGGCGGGAACATAATGCGGTTTTTAAGCTCAAGGGGGCCAACCGTAATGGGCTGGAGCAGTTTGGATGCGGGTGCGGTCATGGACATTCCTCTCTTGTAGGCGCGGCGGCGATGTTGCCGCGTAGTTGTTTAGAGGATATGGCATGGGAGCACAGTGGCGCAACGGAAATCGGCAGACAGCAGGTAGCGGCAGGTGGATGGGGCGGGGCGGCCCGTCGGTTTGTCTCGATCTGTAACAGTAAGACCCTATTTTGCCGAGCAACTGTTACAGATTGAGACAAACCAATCTAGCCTGCCGAAAGATCTAGATCTGTAACAGTTACTCAGTAAAAACCGTCCCTCGTGTTACAGATTTAGACAAACCGTCCAGGCGGGGACTCAACATCTCAATCTGTAACACCTAGCCGCCCAAATCGGGTCTAGATGTTACAGATCGAGATTTTGTTTGAGAGGCTGAGAATTGGACCGAAAAACACGGTCCCGGAATAACAAAAAAGCTCGCCGGCTAGGCCGACGAGCTGCAAGTTCTTGGTCGCGGGGGCAGGATTTGAACCTACGACCTCCGGGTTATGAGCCCGGCGAGCTACCAGACTGCTCCACCCCGCAATGTCTGGGCGCCTCATGTGCGCAAGAAAGAATATTACGTGGGAGTTCGGTAAACGGCAAGGAAAATCTCGTAGAGCATAATTCCTTCATATTTAAAACCCCTCAGCCCATATCGCCGTGAACGAATCGCAGCCGAGCGCCGCCGACGGCACGTATACAATGGTGCGCGTCCTTTTACGCCGACACCTGGAGTAGACATGCTGCTCGCTATCGATATGGGAAACACGCAGACGGCCATGGGCCTGTTTGACGGAGACAAGCTGGTGCAGTCGTGGCGCATGCCCACCGACCGCTCCTACACCGCCGATGAGATCCACGTGCGCCTGATGGGCTTCTTTAAGATGTACGACCTCTCGCTCGGCGCGGTCGACGCGATCGCCTTTGCTGGCGTGGTGCCGCAGCTCTCGCGCGAGTGGCACGCCGTGGCCGACCGCATCGCGGCAGACGCCATCGTCATTGGGCCACAGACGGCCGCGGTGACCAAGCTGCGGGCGGCGCGCCCCCAGGCCGTTGGTGCCGACCGCATCGCCAACGCCGTCGCTGCCGAGACCTTCTACGGCGCCCCGGCGATCGTGGTGGACTTTGGCACCGCAACCAATATCGACGTCATCGACGAGGACGGCTATTACATTGGCGGAGCGATTGCGCCGGGCATCCGCATCTCCATGGACGCGCTCGCCGCCCGAGCCGCCAAGCTCGCCAGCGTTCCGCTCGAGGCGCCCGAGCACGCCATCGGCCGCGACACCGAGGAATGCATCAAGGTCGGCGCCGTGATGGGCGCCGCCGCCATGGCCGAGGGCCTGGTCGCTCGCATGAAGCGCGAACTGGGCCGCGAGGATGCCACCGTTATCGCCACGGGCGGTCTCGCCGGCATTGTCGCCGATTCGACCGATGCCTTCGACGTGGTCGACGGGCAACTCACCATCAAGGGCATCTGCGAAATCTACCGCCGCATGCAGGAGCTGGGATAGAGTAAACGCCAGGTCGCAGCAACCAGCCGCCAATCCTATTCCTCAAAATCGAAAATTTTTCAGTTTTGAGGAATAGGATTTTTGCTAAGCCTCGCCGCACAACCACCTCGCCAGGTCCACGATCTGCACCCCATCGCGATCCGTGGCCTCGTGATGCGTGCGGGCAAGAATCATCTTGGGATACGCATCGCCAATGCTCAGCAGTGGCGAAATCTCGCGTTCAAACGTCTTATCCGAGCTGATGTCGTCGCTCACCTGAATGTAGAGCTTCTCGCTTCGCTTGATTGCTACAAAGTCTATTTCCTTTTTATAGAGCACACCGACGTATACCTCGTATCCGCGGCGCAGCAGCTCGATGGCCACCATGTTCTCGTATACGCGTCCCCAATCCATATCACGTGTACCAAGCAGTGCGTATTTGAACGCGTGGTCTGCCAGGTAATACTTCTCGCCGCTCTTAAGGTATTTTTTGCCGCGAATGTCGTACCGACGAACTTTATAGAAGGCAAGCGCATCGCACAGGTACCCCATGTACGTGCCGACCGTCTTGTTCGTAATCTTTAGCCCATCCGCATTCAAAACATCTGTAATGTTGCGTGCCGACGTTATGTTGGAGACGTTGTCCATCATGTAATCGGCAATGCGCAGCAGTGCCGATTCGTTTCTCACGTTATGCCGCTGCACGATATCCCTCACGATGAGCGTTTTGAAGACATTGGAGAGATATTGGTAGCGCTGCTCCTGCAGTGGATAAGGGTAAGAGCCGGACATACCGCCGATTCTCGCGTACCCATCGAAGTCGCGATCGACCTCGCCCTCGTCACTATAGAGGCGATACTCCTCAAACGAGAATGGGAAAACCTCGATCTCGAACGTACGCCCCGTAAAGAGCGTCGACAGATCGCTCGACAGCAAAAAGGCGTTCGATCCGGTGATGAAGATGTCGTACTGCTCGGATGCATGGAGGCTGTTGATCGCGCGTTCAAAGCCGTCGCACATCTGAACCTCGTCGATAAGCAGGAAGTTTTGCTTGTCGGACACTCGATGCTCTTTCACATAGGCGAGCAGGGCATGATATTCGAGCAGGCCCTCGAACTCGTCGAGGTTGTAATTGATATGGATGACATTCGAATTGGACAGATTTGCCTCCACGTAATCGCGGAGGGCCTCGAGCAATTTTGACTTACCGCTACGGCGAATGCCCGTTATGACCTTGATGTCCGGTACGCCAATAAGGCTCGTCAACGTGTCCATATATGACGTTCTATTGATGAGTTTCATTGGTGCCTCCCTGCGGTCTTCTATCGCTATTCCTCAAAAACGAAAATTATTCAGTTTTGAGGAATAGACTCTGCAACGAATATACCTCGTTAAAGGCCGAGCTGGCTTAATTCTATTCCTCAAAATCGAAAGATTTTCAGTTTTGAGGAATAGGGTGCTGACAACCCATTCCCCAGACAACAAGACCCTCCCCGGCACAGCCGAGGAGGGTCTTGTTGTCATCGCTATCTTTGAGCGCGGGCGCCTCGCGTTACAGCCCGCGAATCCGTACAGCCTCAGGCGGAAACTCCTGCTCGCCGGCATCGGTCTTGATGGTCGCGCGGCCCCAGATGTCCAGGCCCGCAAACACACCGACCGCAAGCGGCAAACCGTTGGGCGACACCGCCGCAACCTGACGACCCAGCAGCGGCACCATATCGAAGTACTCACCCAGCACCGGAGCCAGCGGGCCGGCAGCGCCCTGCGGCGTGTTGGCGGCAACCGCCCAGGCGTCAACGCGGGTCAGCACAGCGGCGGCCAATGCCTCGATCAGCGCCTCATCTGCCATATCCACGCCAAGCTCACCCAGCGCCGCACGCTCAATATCAACCGTCACCGCGGCAAACATGCCCGCAGCACCGGCACCGCCGTTCACGGCAACACGCGCGAGCGACGTCTCAAACGCAGGCGCACCGCACACGATATCGCTCGGCCACTGGATACCCACTTTACCGGCAAGGCCCAACCCCGGCGTCGAAGCCGTGCCCACGAGCGCGTCCATCATGCCCATCGCGGCCACAAACGGCAGGCCGTGGAAGGCGTGCATGTTCACATCGGGGCGCACAACCAGCGAAAACGTCAGCGAACCATCGCCCACGCTCCACGCGCACCAGCCCGCGGACACGCCCTCGCGGCCCGCGTCACGCGCCGCGTCGAGCTCGGTGCCAGCGGCAACAGCATTCATCTCGATCATCTACATACGCCCCAATTCGCCCACGATATGGCCCACGCGATCCTCGGGCTCCTTGACCTCGACGCCGTTGTAGCGGAAGAACCGCGCCGGGTCGTGCATCAGATCCTCGAGCGGCACCAGCACAAAGTCACGCTCGCCGATCAGCGGATGCGGCAGGCGCAGCTTTTTGCCGCCGTGGGTCTCGCCGTCCATCCACAGCAGGTCCAAGTCGATGGTGCGCGGACCGTTGGCCTTGGCCTTTTTGGAGCGGTCGCGACCCAGCTCGGCCTCGATCTTCATGAGCTCGTCGAGCAGCACCAGCGGCGCCAACTCGGTCTTGATCTCGATGACGGCGTTGGCAAACGCGTCCTGGCGCGTCTCGTAGGCCGGCTCGCTCTCGTAGATCTTGGAGGAGTTGGACACGCAGGTAAGTGGAATCTCGGCGATCATGTCGCGTGCGGCGCGGATGTTGTCGCAGCGATGCCCCAGGTTGGAGCCCACGGCCACAAACGCGCGGCGCGGCTGCGGCTTGGCAACCGCCCAGTAGCCATTCAGGAACTGCGCAAAGCCCGCGGCGTCGTGCACGCGCACGATGTTGGCACCGGCCTGGATGGCGCCCAGGCACACGCCAAACGTAGCGGCATCGCGCTCGGCGGCCTCGGTCACGCCCGAGACGGCGCCCACAAAGCGCTTGCGCGATACGGCGCACATGAGCGGATAGCCCAGTGACGCCATCTTGGCAGTCTCGCGCTGGATGACGATGTCCTCGTTGGCCGTCTTGCCAAAGCCCGGACCGGGATCGATGCAGATGCGGTCGCGCGACACGCCGGCGTGGATGAGCGCGCGGGCCTGGTCGGACAGAAAGCCCATGACGCGGCGCATGATGGGCGCCGAATCGGGCAGGGTGAAGCGGCGGAGCTGCGAGGTGGGCACGTAGGCTTCCTCGCGGCGGGCGCTGCGGCGCATCATGGCGGCCAGGCGGTCATTGGGCTCCGATGCGGCCTCGGTGGCCTCGGGCGCGGGCGCGACGGTCTCGGCGGCAGCAGCCTGCTCGGCGGCCGGCGTCTCCTGCTCGCTTGCAGGCTCGGTCGCGGGCTCAGGTTCGCCAAACGGCAACGAGGGCTGCACCACGCCACCCGGAAGCTTGGCCTCCGGCTTAGGCTCACCCAGCAACTTGCCGCGACGGCGGCGAGCCGGCTTCTCGGCCTCACGCGCGGCCTCGGCAGCCGCCTCGCGCGCCTTCTCGGCAACAAACGCCGCCGCCGAGGTATCGAGCTGCACCGTTGCGTGCGTGCGGGTAGGCGCGGCGACCTCGCCGGCATGCATCACGATGACACCGCAGGTGCTCGTCTTAACAAACTCGACCATCTTGGGGTCAGTGAAGCCGGTCACGTCGTTGACGATCGAGGCGCCGCAGCGCACGGCCGCCTTGGCAACCGCCACGTGACGCGTGTCGATCGAGACGATGGCGCCCTCTTTGGCCAGCGCGCGCACCACGGGCAGCACGCGGCGAGCCTCCTCGTCGGGATTAACCGGGGTAAAGCCGGGGCGCGTGGACTCGCCGCCTACGTCGATGATGTCGGCGCCGGCGTCGAGCATCGCCAGGCCGTACTCGATGGCGGCATCCGGGTCGAAGTGCTCCCCGCCGTCGCTAAACGAATCGGGCGTCACGTTGAGGACGCCCATGATGCGCGGACGGTCAAAGCTGAGCTCATACTTTCCGCACCGCCATGTCTTGCTGTCGTTCGCCATGAACATCCTCCTAAAATGCCCACGCCGCCGAGCTTGGGGAGCTGGCAGCGGGGTCGCTTTGCACTCAGTCTTTCTATTGTATCCGCGCACACGGGCTAGAACGCAAACGCGGCCGCGATGTCGCAAGAAATCAGCAGGTCGGCATTTGCATCCTGATCGGTGGGAGCAAGGTTGCATATGGCCAGCGTATCGCCGGTAAAGTAGCGTGTAAGGCCCGCCGCCGGATACACCACGAGCGAGGTCCCGCCTACAATGAGGGCATCGGCCGCGGCGATGGCGGCAACGGCGCCGGTCAACACATGCTCGTCGAGCGGTTCTTCGTAGAGCACCACATCGGGCTTGATGCGACCACCGCACGCGGGGCACACGGGCACGCCCGCGGCGTCCTCGTGCTCGCGCGAGCAAATCCACTCGGCGCTATAGACCGCTCCGCACGACTGGCAAATGTTGCGATGGACCGATCCGTGCAACTCAAACACGCGCTGCGAGCCCGCCATCTGATGCAAGCCGTCGATGTTTTGCGTCACCACGACATCGAGCTTGCCAGCTCGCTCCAGCTCGGCGAGCTTGGTGTGACAGCGGTTGGGCTTAGCGTTAAGCGCGATCATCTTGGTGCGGTAAAAGTCGAAGAACTCCGCCGGATGCGTCTCGTAAAAGCTGTGCGAGAGCATGGTCTCGGGCGGGTAGGCAAACTGCTGGTGATACAGGCCGTCAACGCTGCGAAAATCGGGAATGCCGCTTGCCGTGGAAACACCAGCGCCACCAAAGAACACCATGCGCTTGTGGGTATTGAACAGCTCCGCCAGCGCGGCGGAGGCCTGCTTGGGATCTGTTATCGCTTGCGTCATGTTTGTCCTCCGTCCATGTTGGTCGGGGCGGCTGCGATTGCGCCGTCGCCCACGGAGCCCACCCCGCCCCTGTTGCGTTAATCTTAAGCCTGCCAACCCCGTCGAAAGGACACCATGCCTCAGACTTACACTTTCGCCTCGTGGAACGTTAACGGCCTGCGCGCCGTGCTCAAAAAGGACCCGAGCTTTACCCAGATCGCACAGGAACTCGATGTCGATGTCCTAGCGCTGCAAGAAACTAAACTGCAAGAAGGCCAGGTGCAGGTCGACCTGCCCGGCTATCACCAAACCTGGAGCTACGCCGAGCGCAAGGGCTACTCGGGCACCGCGGTCTTTAGCCGCCAGGAACCGCTGCGCGTGCTGCGCGCCGACGCGCTGCTGCCCCACGCCGGTGAAGGCGAGGCAGCCGAGCTCGTTGCCCAAGCCGCGACCGAGGGTCGTGTCTGCGCGCTGGAGTTCGACAAATTCTGGTTTGTGGATGTCTACACGCCCAACGCGCAAAACGAACTCGCCCGCATCGACGTGCGCATGGCCTGGGACGATGCCTACCGCGGCTTTTTGAACGCGCTCGAGCGCGAGACCGGCAAACCCGTGGTAACCTGCGGCGACTTTAACGTGGCACACGAGGAGATCGACCTTAAGAACCCCAAGTCCAACCGCGGCAACGCAGGCTTTTCGGACGAGGAGCGCGGCAAGTTCACCGAGCTGCTCGACGCCGGCTTTACCGATACCTGGCGCGCGGCAAATCCGAACGTCGAGGGCGTCTACAGCTGGTGGAGCTACCGCTTTAATGCCCGCAAGAACAACGCCGGCTGGCGCATCGACTACTTCCTGGTAAGCGACGCAATCGCCGGCAACGTACGCGACACCGGCATCCGCGGCGACATCTTCGGCAGCGACCACTGCCCCGTCACCCTCGCCTTGGAGCTCTAACCCCCAAATGGTCCCCCCCGGGGACGGAGGAAAACGGACCATTTTCACCTCGCGGGGGCATCCACGCGACCCGCTTGCCACGAAACTGGCCCATCTACTACGTTTAAGCCACTACCCTCAACCACAGCGAACAACGCAAAAAGAAAACCGCAGGTAGAAAGCCTGCGGTTTTTCATAAAACGCGGTTGTGTTTGGGGGTGTCGGGCCAAACGTAGTAGATAGGCCGATTCCGTGGCGGGCGGGTTCAGCTGATTCCCCGGGGATGTCTGGAGACGGAGGAAAACGGATCAATTTGGCTCTTGATGGCCACGATGCCCGTCTATCAACCGGCCATTTCAAAACTATGCCGGTTTACGGGGCTAAATCGCAAACCCCCAACCATACGCAATTCCGAAATAATAAAACCACAGGTAGACGGCTTGCTCCATTTCGAAAAAAGCCGGTATGGTCTGCCTGTGCCAATCTAGCCCCGTAAACCGGCATAGTTTTGATATGACACCAAGACAGTATTGGTTCTTGCCTCGACGCAACCACCACTACAGCCCGTACTTCACGACGACGCGGTTGATGCGGCGACACCAGGGCTTGTACAGAGCGGCCAAAAACACGCAGGTCGCGAGTCCGTGCGTGATATCGAACGGTACGGCGGTGGCAAGACGCGCTATGGCGCCCGTCCACGTGAGCGGCTGCACAAAACCGATGATGTCATACGCGTTGATCACGACGCCATACAGCAGGCCCGACGCAAAGCCATACGCCAACAGCGCCGGCATTCGCACGGTTCCATCGGCGCGGTCAAACGCGCCCGCATGCGCCAGTGCGCCACCGATATAGCCCACCAGACCCCAGGCATACATCTGCCACGGCGTCCACATGCCCTGCCCAAAAAAGAAATTGCTGGTCAGCGCTGCCAACGCGCCGACCATAAAACCATTGCGACGGCCAAGTGTCGCACCCGCGATAATGGCGATAGCGCTCACGGGCTTAAAATCGGGAATGGGCCCAAACAGGATGCGCCCCGCCGCGGCCAGCGCCGCCAGCACCAGCGTGGGCATGATCTGGCGCAGGCCTGGACGTGATGTCTCATAGCCCGCAAAAAACAGTGCGAGCACGAGCGCCACTACAACCAGCATGGCAAGCGCCGCCTGCTCAATGCCCGCCAGCAACGCCGCAGTCATCACTGCCGGCACCGCCAGGAGCAGCGGGATCTCCAGTTTTGCGAGTAGGCGCACGATGCGATAATCCGCCATCCCATCACGCCCTATAAAACACGTTGTCGGCAAAGAAGTCGGCCGGGGGCTCCACGCAGGCAATCTCGCCGTCAAACATCATGGCGACGTCGTCGGCGACCTGCTCGGCAAAGTCCAAATCGTGCGTAGCCATGATGACGGTGCCGCCAGCCTTCGCATGGTCACGCAGGGCGCGGGCGATGATGCGGCGGCTCTCCAGGTCCAAGCCCTTCGTGGGCTCGTCAAGCAGCAGCAGCTCGGGGCCAAGCAGCAGCAGCTTTGCCAGCGCGAGCAGCTGGCGCTGTCCGCCCGAGAGGTCGTAGGGGTGACGCGTCTCCAGGCCGTCCAATCCCAGTTGCGCCGCACGCTCCCGCGCCAAGTTCTCGTCATATCCGCAGGTCGAGGCCCATTCCATCAGCTCATCGCGAACCGTCTCGGCAACCAGCAATGCTTTGGGATTCTGAGGCAACAGCGCCGCCGAGGCCGCTCCGCGCACCATGCGGCCGCGCTGCAGCTTGGCGGTCTTGGCCAGCACCGAAAGCATCGTCGACTTGCCGCAGCCGTTTCCGCCCACGACTGCATGCACCGCGCCAGCCGAAAACGACGCATCGAGCCCGCGCAGCACCCAACCGCCCGCGCGATCGTAGCGAAACCAGCCTTCCGACAGGGTGGTAGCCGACCCGCCGTGCATTTTTTGGAGTATTCTGCTCCCATCCGTGCGCGGGAAGGCTTCCGAGCCGTTCTCGAGCGACGTTTGCGCCACAAATTCGGACGATTTGTCCAATTCCGAACTTTTTTTCGCGCTCGATACGTCCCCGGGCGGCTCCAGAGAGCCCAAATTGTCCTCACGCCTGCTGAATACTCCGTTTTTTGCACATCGGACGGCACCCCACCCCAACATGTCGTCGGAAAACAACGATTCTCGGCGTCCCAAAGAAGCCATATCCGCCACCTCGCGCACGCGACCGTCCTCAATCCGGTACGCACACGTCGCATACTCGAGCATTGGGCGCGGTTGATGCGTAGCCACAACAACCGTGCAGCCCAACTCACGGTTCACGCGAAACAGCGCGTGCAGAAAATTCTTCTCGGCAACGGGATCGAGCTGAGACGTGGGCTCGTCGAGCAGCAGCACACGCGGACGCAGCGCCAGGACGGCCGCCAACGACAGCAGCTGCTTGCGGCCGCCCGAAAGCGTGTCAGTATCGCGATGAAGCCAGTCCTCCAGACCAAAGAAATAGCTGGTCTCAGCTACGCGACGGCGCATCTCATCACGTGCTAGCCCCAAGTTTTCCAGGCCAAACGCCATCTCGTGCCACACGGTTTCGCACACGATCTGGTTCTCGGGATCCTGGAACACATAGCCCACGCGCTCCGCCGATGCCCGCACGTCCATGTCGGCAACGTTCTCGCCCAGCACGCGCGCATCACCAGTGCGCTCGCCCGCCGGCGCGATCTCGGGCTTGAGCAGCGACAGCAGCGTCGACTTACCCGATCCGGTACCGCCAACAAGCAGCGCAAATGCACCTTGGGGAACACGCCAATCAAGCCCCTCGAGCACCGGTGCCTCGGCCCCGGGATAGGCAAAACTAAGGCCCTGCACCTCAATCGCCGGAATATCCGGGCCGCACGCCGCGCCCGACACCGGGCCCCTATCCAACCGAGCCATCAGCCAAACCTCTTCTCATCAATCGCGTGCAACGCGCAAGGCAGCATCATCCAGGCAGCGTACACGACATAGCCCAGCCACGGCGCCGGCACCGAGAGCTGCGGATAAAACGAATACTGCGTCGTCGCGGTCCACGCCACCGCCACCGCGACAGCACCAAACAGTGCGAGCCCGGCCAGCGCGGCAACGTCGCTGCGCCCCAGTCGATACCGCGTATACGTCGTACGATGCGTCGCGGCACCCCACCCGCGCGAGCGCATCGAGTCCGCGCGCTCCAGCGAATCTTCCATGCCCCAGCCCATCAACACGCTCGACGCCCGCAGGCGCGAGCGTACGGGGTCGGCCGGCGCGCGGCCCGGCACATCGATCGCGTCCTGCACCGCCAGCACCGTGCGGCCGCGGCGCAAAAACTGCGGGATAAGCCTCATGCACATCGAGATCATGAGCGCAATCACCGGTGCGGCATTGCCCAGCAGCGCGAGCACCTTGTCGTATTCGAGCATCGACGCCGCCGCCTCAAACCACAGCACGCTCGCCACAAACAGCCCGCCCATGCACAGGCCGTATACCATGCTCTCCAGATACACCGCGCGCATGCCAATACGGAACAGCTCCGTCGAGCCCGAGGCGCTAAACAGCGGATTGAGCACCGCGACGATCAAAATCACCGGCAGCTGCCAGCGGAGCGCGCCCAGCGTGCGGGCAGCCCCACGCGTCGCAAATCCATACGCCAGCCCGCCCGCAAGTGACAGCGCAATCAGTACCGGCTGCATCGAGAACATAGTGAGCCCCAGCGTCAGCACTATATAGAGTGCCGGCACAGCCGGATGCGACATCGAGAATGCCGCGACGGGCTCGCCGCCAAACTCCTCTCGTATGTTGTCCACGGGCACCCCCGTCCCCTCGCTCAAACAACAGCTCCGCAGCACCGCCAACGCCGCACGCAAGCAGTGCAAACGCCACGCCGGCGGCGCAAGCCTCAACCGCCGCAAACCAATCGTTACGCGCTCGTCATATGCCTGCGGTATCATATTGCGCCGTGTATCGTTTCCAAACACACGTCTCTATAACGTAACAGGAGATCACATGGACGCAACCGCAATTATCCTCGCTGCCGGCGAGGGCACCCGCATGAAGTCGAACCACTGCAAGGTTTCGCACAAGATCCTGGGTAAGCCCATGGTCCAGTGGATCGTCGACGCTACCATCAAGGCCGGCTGCAGCCGCGTCGTGGTTGTCATCGGCAGCCACGCCGACGAGATGCGCGCCCTCATCGACGGCGCCTACGCCAACAGCGCCACCAAGGTCGAGTGCGTCGAGCAGACCGAGCGTCTGGGCACCGGTCACGCCGTGAAGGTCGCACTCGAGGCCTGTGGCATCACGCAAGGCCCCGTCGTGGTGCTCAACGGCGACCTGCCGCTCATCACCGCCGACACCGTCGCCAAGTTCGCGCAAACCGTCGCCACCGGCGAGCTCGCCTGCACCGTCATGACCATGACCCCGCCCGATCCTTTCGGCTACGGCCGCATCAAGCTGGGCGCCGATGGTCAGATCGAGCGCATCATCGAGCAGAAGGACTGCACGCCCGAGCAGGCCGCCACGCTGCTGGAGTGCAACGCCGGCTGCTACGCCTTTGACGGCGCGCAGCTCGCCGCCCACATTAACGAGATCGGCAACGACAACGCGCAGTCCGAGTACTATCTGCCCGACATGCTCGAGATCCTCAAGGGCCACGGCCAGGCTGTCTCCATCTTCCACTGCGACGACTACCGCGACGGCCTGGGCGTCAACAGCCGCATCCAGCTCGCACAGCTCACCGCCATCGCGCGCGACCGCATCAACGAGCACTGGATGGCCGAGGGCGTTACCTTCATCGACCCCACGCAGGCCTGGATCGGCCCCGATGCCGTTATCGGCCGCGATACCGTCGTGTGGCCGCAGACGCACCTGATCGGCCACGTCACCGTGGGCGAGGAGTGCCAGCTCGGCCCCAACAGCCGCCTCACCGACACCACCGTCGGCAGCGGCTGCGTCATCGACGAGACCATCGCCATCGAGGCCGTCATCGAGAACGGCGTCGACTGCGGCCCGCGCGCCTACCTGCGCCCGGGCACCCACATGCTCGACGGATCCAAGGCCGGCACGCACGTGGAGATCAAGAAGTCCACGATCGGCGAGGGCTCAAAGGTGCCGCACCTGTCCTACATCGGCGACACCACCATGGGCTCCGGCGTCAACGTGGGCGCGGGCTCCATCACCTGCAACTACGATGGCGTGCACAAGCACAAGACCGTCATCGGCAAGGACGCCTTCATTGGCTCCGACACCATGATGGTCGCGCCCGCCCAGATCGGCGACGGCGCGCTCGTGGCCGCTGGCTCCGTCATCACCGAGCCGGTCCCGGCAGACGCGCTCGGTCTGGGCCGCGCCCGTCAGGTAAATATTGAGGGCTGGGCCGCCGATTACCGCCGCCGCCTGCACGAGGACGACGAGGTATAACGTTTTACCAAGCACAAAAGGAGCTGCTCCATGGGGGCGGCTCCTTTTTCTATCGTGACCTGCGCAACCGGATGAGTGGTCGGTTCGTGTCCGTTGGCGGTAAAGACGTTATCAGGACCCGATAAACCCCGCCGCGCGGTTACAATGCAACAAGGCATCTATATGGCATTCGATGTATAAAGGAGAAGGGTAATGCCGATTAATGATCCCGAGAAGTCGGAGAATATGCGCAAGTCCATCCGCGTGTATTCCGGTTCCTCCAACCGTCCCCTCGCTCAGAAGATTGCTGAGTACCTTGGGGTCGAGCTTTCGGGCCTTACGCTAAAGCAGTTCGCCAATGGTGAGATTTACGCCCGCTACGACGAGACCGTCCGCGGCGCCGACGTCTTCCTGATTCAGTCCGTGGCCGGCGGCAATGTCAACGACATGCTCATGGAGCTGCTCATCGCCACCGACGCTGCCAAGCGCGCATCCGCCCGCTCCATCACCGCCGTCATCACCCACTACGGCTATGCCCGCCAGGACCGCAAGGCCGGCCCGCGCGAGCCCATCACCGCCCGCCTCGTCGCCAACCTGCTCGAGCGTGCCGGCGTCAACCGCATCATCACCCTCGACCTGCACCAGGGCCAGATCCAGGGCTTCTTCGATATCCCGGTTAACCACCTGTCCGCACTGCCGCTGTTTGGCCAGTACTACAACGACATGCACTTCGACACCGACAACCTGGTTGTCGTCTCCCCCGACGTGGGTCGCGCCAAGGCCGCCAAGAAGCTGTCCGACATGCTCGGCTGCGACCTGGCCATCGCCCACAAGGGCCGTCCGCGCCACAACGCCGCCGAGGTCATGGGCATCATCGGTGACATCAAGGGCAAGACCTGCATCATCAACGACGACATGATCGACACCGCTGGCACCCTGTGCGCCAACGTCAAGGAGCTCAAGGCAATGGGCGCCGGCGACATCTACGTGTGCGCCACCCACGGCATCTTCTCCGGTCCTGCCATCGAGCGCCTGAACGATGCCCCCATCGTCGAGTGCGTCGTCACCGACGCCATCCCCGTCGAGGTCGGCGGCAAGATCAAGACCATCTCGGTCGCCGAGGAGTTCGCCCAGGCCATTTCCGCCGTTTACCACGAGGAGCCCGTCTCCACGCTCGTCGGCGGCGACTTCGCGCTGTAATCGCATCGTCCTTGCAACCCGGCGCATCACCGCCGGAACAGAAGAAACCCCCGCGCTCCCCCTTGCTTCGCAAAGGTCGCGCGGGGGTTTCTTCTGTTCCGGCGGCTCGCTCTGCCGCGGCCGTGCTTTTGTCTGGTGGGATTTCACTGAAACAAGGTCTCGGCTTCGGCGGGCGTGGTAGCCTTTGTCGTTGAACGAACTACTTATGTAACGAAAGGAAACCTATGGCAGCTGCACAGCCGCTTAAGATTCGCATGGTTGCCGGACTTGGCAACCCGGGTGAGGAATATGCCGAGACCCGCCACAACGCCGGCTTTAAGGCGATTGACGAGCTGGCCCGTCAGGCCGGCGTCACGTACTGGAAAAACCAGGCCGGCGCCGAGGTCGCACTCATCAACATCAACGATCCCGAGGAAGAGGGTGGCAAGCGCCAGATCGTGCTGGTCAAGCCGCAGTCGTATATGAATACCTCGGGCGGACCCATCTCCAAGCTCTGCCGCGAGTACAAGATCAAGGCCGAGGAGCTGCTCGTCATCCACGACGAGCTTGACATTCCCGCCGGTGACGTGCGCGTCAAGGTGGGCGGTGGCCACGCCGGCCACAACGGCCTGCGCTCCATCATCGACAAGATGGGCAGCCGCGACTTTAGCCGTATCCGCACCGGCATCGGCAACCCTCCCGGCAAGATGGCCGTGGCAGACTATGTGCTCAAGCAGCTGCGCGCCCGCGAGGCCGAGGACTTCCAGGACGCCTGCGCCCGCGCCGCCGACGCTGCGGGCCTCGCCATCGTGCACGGCGTGATCTATGCCCGCGACCACGTCAACGGCTCCGCCTCCGCCAACGGCAAACACTAAAACCTGCCATTTAGGGATGTTTATTTTGGCAGGTTTTATCTGCGGAAACGCCGCGGCGGCCGCGTCGCAATAAACCCTGTGCCGCCATACATACGCAACGCTCCAAAGGGGGCCGGCCTCACCGATGCGCGAGGCCGGCCCCCTTTGCCGTTTTGCCTGATAAAACCTGCCAAAATAAACCTGTCCCTTTTTGGTAGGTCACTTTTCCCACCTGCCGAAGATACACGCAAGCGACATGCCCATGAGGGTATAATTTGCACCGTATGTCTGCACATCGCCTGTGCGCGTACGGTTCTAATCGGGCTGCCGTCTATTTCCGTGGAGGCACGGTTCGGTCGCCCTAACAAGAGAGGGGTTCTATGTATAAGATCCTGGAGAAGACGCAGTTCTCTGAGAAGGTGTTCAAGTTCCGCATCGAGGCGCCCGCTATCGCCAAGCATGCGCACGCTGGACAGTTCCTCATGGTTCGCGCCAACGAGACGGGCGAGCGCGTCCCGTTTACCCTGGCCGGCTGGAACGGTGACGAGGGCTGGGTCGAGTTCATCTTCATGGTGATCGGCAAGACCACCGAGATGCTGTCCACCTACGAGGCCGGCGAGTCGCTGCGCGACGTCGTGGGCCCGCTGGGCGTTCCCACCGAGATGGCCGAGGGCCCCTGCGCCGTCATTGGCGGCGGCGTCGGCCTGGCAATTGCCTTCCCGGTCGCCAAGCACCTGGTCGAGACCGGTCACGAGGTGCACGCCATCATGGGCGCCCGCACCAAGGACCTCCTGCTCATGGAGGACCAGTTCCGCGAGCTCCTCGACGAGGACCACATCCACATCACCACCGATGACGGTTCCTACGGCGAGCAGGGCGTTGTCACCGCTCCGCTGGAGCGCCTGCTGCAGGACAAGGCCGTGAGCCAGGTCTTCTGCGTCGGCCCCGTTCCGATGATGAAGTTCTCGACCCTCACCGCCCAGAAGTACGACACCCCCATCACCGCGTCCCTCAACCCCATCATGGTTGACGGCACCGGCATGTGCGGCTGCTGCCGCGTCGAGGTGGGCGGCGTGACCAAGTTCGCTTGCGTCGACGGCCCCGACTTCGATGCCACCCTGGTCGACTGGGATGACCTTCGTGCCCGCCAGGCCGCTTACCGTTCCGAAGAGGGCGAGTCCCTCAAGGCCTATGAGGAAAAGAGCTGCGCATGCCACTAGTTAACGGTCGTTTCGTTGCCGATATGAAGTCGCCCCGCACCCCCGATAACGAGGAGCCGGCTGCCGAGCGCGCCTGCGACTTCCGCCCCGTCGACAAGGGCTTCACCGAAGAGATGGCGCTGGCCGAGGCCGAGCGCTGCCTCAACTGCAAGAAGCCGTTCTGTGTTGAGGGCTGCCCCGTCAACATCAACATTCCCCGCTTTATCGAGCAGATCCGCGCGAAGGATTTCGGCGGCGCTCTCGATACCATTCGCGAGGACTCCATGCTTCCCGCCATCTGCGGCCGCGTCTGCCCGCAGGAGAACCAGTGCGAGGGCAAGTGCATCCGTGGCAAGAAGTCCGAGCCCGTGGCCATCGGCCAGCTCGAGCGCTTCCTGGGTGACCGCCCCGAGCTCGCCTCCACGCCCAAGATGGCCCCCAAGAACGGCAAGAAGGTCGCTGTCGTCGGCTCCGGCCCGTCCGGCATCACCTGCGCCGGCGAGCTCGCCCGTAACGGCTTTGACGTTACCGTCTTTGAGGCCTTCTTCACCGGCGGCGGCGTGCTGGTCTACGGCATCCCCGAGTTCCGTCTGCCCAAGGCGGTCGTCAAACGCGAGATTGACGGCCTGGAGGACATGGGCGTCAAGTTTGAGTACAACTCCGTCGTGGGCAACATGGCCACGGCCGAGGAGCTGTTCGAGCAGGGCTTCGACGCCATCTACGTGGCGACCGGCGCTGGCCTGCCCAAGTTCCTCAACGTCCCCGGCGAGAACCTGCCCAACGTCTTCTTCGCGAACGAGTACCTCACCCGCGTGAACCTGATGAAGGCCAACAAGTTCCCCGAGTACGACACCCCCACCAAGCACGGCAAGAACGTCGTTGTCTTTGGCGGCGGCAACGTGGCCATGGACGCCGTCCGTACCGCCAAGCGCCTGGGCGCCGAGCACGCCATCATCGCCTACCGTCGTACCGAGGACGAGATGCCCTGCCGTCGCGCCGAGCTGCACCATGCTAAGGCCGAGGGCGTCGAGGTTCTGCCGCTCGTCTCCCCGCTCGAGTTTGTCGCTGGCGAGGACGGCTCCGTGTGCGCCGTCAAGGTCCAGAAGATGGAACTCGGCGAGCCCGACGAGTCCGGCCGTCGTCGCCCGGTGCCCATCGAGGGCGCCATCGAGGAGATCCCCTGCGACGTCGCGATTTCGGCTATCGGCACCAACGCCAACCCCTTCGCAAAGAAGATCGGCGGCAAGATGGAGCTCAACAAGTGGGGCTACATCGTCGCCGACGAGGAGACCGGCCAGACCACCGATCCCCGCATCTGGGCCGGCGGCGACATCGTCACCGGTGCCGCTACGGTCATTCTGGCGATGGGCGCCGGCAAGAAGGCCGCCGCTTCCATCACCAAGAGCCTGCTGGGCGAGTAATCACCTACAGCGCTAGCCACCAAACGGCAAAGTCCCCGTCGAGCACACGCCCGGCGGGGACTTTTTTCTATGCCGGCCGCCCGACCACCACAAAGGGGACAGGCACCTTAGTGGTGGTTTTGGACTTGCCTGATCGTTTTGTCTCAATCTGTAACAGTTGGAGTCCGTTGAGCCCTGCAGTTGTTACAGATCGAGATATTGTGCCGGCCGCCCACGCCGCATCTCAATCTGTAACAGTTAGAGACCAAATATGCCGCCTGGTGTTACAGATCAAGACGTTGGGCTGACGGCCGAACGGTTCATCTAAATCTGTAACAGTTAGAGCCATTTTCGCTGGCTTGGTGTTACAGATCGAGACTATGCAAAAGCCGAGGATAGGCACTGCCGCCAAGGCCTTTCCCTCGGCCTAAAACAAAAACCACCACAAAGGTGCCTGTGTCCCCCTTGTGGTGGTTTGGTCGGTTAGTCTTCGAGCTGCGCTACTTTGTAGCGGTAGGCAGCGGCGATAACGTCTTTGCAGCCCTCGCGGCCCAGCTTGGCGCGGTTGACGACGATGTCCTTACCGCTCGTCATCTTCCACTTGCCGGCGCTATAGCGCTTATAGAACGCCTCGCGCGCCTTCTGCTGCTGCTTGACCAGCTTGGCGCCCTTCTTTTTGTTAAGGCCACGCTTCTTGCGCACAATCTCGACGCGATCCTCAAAGGGTGCGGTCACCAACACAGCAATGTGGTTGGGGTTGTTACGCAGCAGATAATCGGACAGACGACCCTCGATAATGCAGCTCTCGGTCTCGCCCAGGTCCAAGATCACCTGGCTCATCTTTTGGAACAACTTATCCGAGTACGAACGCGCATCGTAGCGGTCGGGCAGAAACGCCATGTTCTCCACAGCCAGACGCTCGTCGTAGGCGGCCATCTTATCGAGCGACTCGCCCGCGCGCAGCGACGCACGCACCAGCAGCTCGTTGTCATACAGCGGAATCCCCAACTCGTCGGCAAGCATGCGACCAATCTCGTGGCCCTCGGCGCCAAAGTCGCGCGCGATGGAAATGACCACAGGATTCTTCTTATTCTCCAGATCGCTCATCGCGATTCCTTTCTCTATGTGACAAAGGGGCTGTCCCTTTGCCACATTCTACGCTGCCACCATTCGCCTCTGATATGCCCTCACCAGCAGCGAGATACCAAAGTTGAGCACAAAGTACATCGCAAACACCAGGCCGTAGAGCATAAGCACCTGCGACAGATCGATCGCGTGGGCCATCACAACATTTGCCGTGTACATGAGCTCGGCCACGTTAATGCCCGAAAGATACGAGCTGTCCTTGATGACGGTCGTGCACTGGCTAAACAGCGCCGGGATGATTGTCTTAAACGTCTGCGGCAGAATGATGTAGCGCATGGTGGCAAAGAAGCCAAAGCCCTGGCTCTGCGCTGCCTCAAACTGGCCGCGCGGAATCGAGTTGAGGCCGCCGCGCACAATCTCGGCCATAACAGCGCTGGTAAACAGCGTAAAGGCGATGGTCGAAATCACAATGTCCAAACCCTGCACCGTAAAGTAGATAAACAGGATCCACAGCAGGTTCGGCGTGCAGCGGAACAGCTCGATATAGGCGCTCACCAAAATACGGAACGGACGGGGCGCATAGCTCTTAACGAGCGCCAGCACCGTGCCAAAGATGAGCGAGAAAAAGATCGACAGTACCGAGATCTCAATGGTCTTAACAAAGCCGCCCCAAATGTAGAGCAGGTTGGTCGCGTTGAAGATTTCCATGCGCTAGGCCTCCTCTACGTTGTCGAGTCCCAGCTCGGCCAGGCTCACGCCGCGCGGACGCTCCTTGGAGCGGCGCTCGAGCCACTGCACCAGCATGGCGAGCGGAAAGCAGATGATGAAATACATAAGGCAGCAGACGATGTATCCCTGCAGGTACCCGTACAGACTCACAAAGTTGTCGGAACGGTACATAAGGTCGCCGCCGGCCACAAGCGCCAGCACCGACGTGTTCTTGACTAGGTTGAGTGCCTGGTTACACAGCGGCGGCAGAATGATCTTGAACGTCTGGGGCAGCACGATGTACCAGTAGGCCTGCGCACGGGTGAAGCCCTGGCTCTGGGCCGCCTCCATCTGACCGCGCGGAACCGCCTCGATACCGGTGCGGATGACCTCGGAAATGTAGGCCGCGTGATACAGGCCCACACCCAAGAAGCCCAGCACGAACGGCGCAATGCGCACCGGCTGGTCGGCACCGGTTATGGCCTGCAAAAACTGCGGACCGGCCATGTACATAAAGAGCACCTGCACGGGCAACGGGGTGTTCTGGTAAAACTCCACGTACACGCGGCTTATGGCGCGCAGCACGCGCGAGCGAGTGGTAGAGAACACGCCCAGCAGCGTGCCCAGCACCAGCGACAGCAGCAGGCCGGCAACGACCACTTGCAGCGTCACGCCAAAGCCCTCCCAGAAGGGCCCCATGTTTTGAAATGTCGTCGACCAACGGTCGGCGTCAAATAATCCTTCGAGCATTTGATTCCTTCCTTGGACGATGCGCCTATACAAGACCCCAGGTCTTGACCTCTTGGTCGAGCCAGCCATCGGCCAGGCGATCGCAAATCACCTGATCGACCACGGCCGAAAGGTCGCAGTCCTTCTTGGTCGCCACGCCGTAGCCCTGCTCGCCAAACTTGACCTCGGGCTGCAGCAGCTCGACGGTCTCGTTCATATAGCCGGCCAGCGTGGAGCGGTCCATGGCAAAGACGTCGATATTGCCGGCGTCGAGCGAACTCTTGATGATGGGGTAGCCGCTAAAGGCCCTAAACTCGGGCTTACAGGTAAAGCCGTTGTCCTTGATCATCTGCTCGATCAGGCCCTGCGTGGTGGCACCCTGGCTCACGCCGATGACCTTGCCGTCCAGGTCCTCAATCGAGGTAAAACCCGAACGCTTCTTGACCATGAGTCCCACGTAGTCGGTGCGATACGGCGTCGAGAAATCCCAGCTCTTCTTGCGCTCGTCGGTGATGGTGTAGGTTGCCGCGACCACGTCGAGCTGGCCGTTATCGATCAGCGGGCCGCGCGTCTTGGGCGTTACATCGGTAAACTCGACCAGCTCCTGGGCGCGGGCCTCCTTGTAGCTCACGCCAAAGACGGCAGCGGCGATTTGGTAGCACAAATCGACTTCCATGCCCTCAAAGCGACCCTTGGCGGTGTCGTAATAACCGTAGCCGGGAACGTCTTTCTTGACGCCGGCGTTCAGGTGGCCACGCGACTTGATGGCCGCAAGCTTGGACCCCTTGTCGGAGGCCTCGCCGCTGGTGGAGTTGCCGCAACCGGTGAGCGCAGTCCCCGTCAGCGCGAGCATGCCAGCGCCCGCCAGCTGCAAAAAGTGACGGCGCGACACGGCCGCCCTCGTCATATCCGTCATGTCCATCACCGCGCCTAGTGCAGAATCTTGGACAGGAACTCGCGGCAGCGCGGGTTCTCGGGGCTATCGAAGAAGTGCTCGGGCGTGCCCTCCTCAAGGATGCGGCCGTCCTCCATAAAGATGACGCGGTCGGCCACCTGGCGCGCAAAGCCCATCTCGTGCGTCACGCAGATCATGGTGATGTCCTCCTGCGCGAGCTCAATCATAACGTCCAGGACTTCCTGCACCATCTCGGGGTCGAGTGCCGAGGTCGGCTCGTCAAACAGGATGATGGGCTGCTTAGTGCACAGGGCACGGGCGATGGCGATGCGCTGCTGCTGGCCGCCCGAGAGATTCTGCGGATACTCGCCGGCCTTATGCGCCATGCCGACGCGCTTGAGCGCTGCGATGGCGATCTCGGTCGCCTCCTCCTTGCTCTTCTTTTGCAGCTTGATGGGCGCGAGCGTCAGGTTGCCAAGCACCGTCATGTTGGGATACAGGTTGAACTGTTGAAACACCATGGAGCTGTACTTGCGAGCCATCTCCAGGTGATTCTTCTTGGTAAGCGGCGTGCCGTCGATAATGACCTCGCCCGACGTGGGCTCCTCAAGATAATCGACGCAGCGGATGAGCGTCGACTTACCCGAACCAGAGGGCCCGATCATTACGAGCTTCTCGCCGCGCTTGACGGTGAGGTTGATATCTTTGAGCACATGCAGGTCGCCAAAGTACTTGTTGAGATGCTTAATCTCGATCATGTCTGCCATGAATGTCCCTTCCCTGCGTTTACACGAGTTGAACTATTGTACGGAAAGAACCACGTTTCCGCAGCCCACACTACATTCCCGTAAAGAACCCGCAATCTTCCACCTGCTCGTTGGCACTCATTGGGGACAGACTTAAATGAGTACCTGCTCATTGGGCACTCATTTAAGTCTGTCCCCAATGAGCGCTCAACCGCCCTTGTTGAGCATAAGTCAGCGAAAACCCGTACACGCGAGCAAGGTGACGTGAAATGAAAGGGCGCAGACCTTATGGTCGCGCCCTTGAAATTGAACGTCAGATTGCCGCGTGTACGGGTTTGCAGCGTCGAGCCGTTACGCGGTTTGGTAAAACCGCGTAACAAATTACGCGAGTTTGGCTCCGACGATCTTGGCCGCGGCAGGCTTGTCGAAGTTGCCGCCAGTGGCCTTACCCAGAGCGCCCATGACCTGGCCCATCTGCTTCTTGGACGTGGCGCCCAGCTCGGCGATGACCTGCTCGATCAGGGCCTCGAGCTCCTCGCCCGAAACCTGCGCGGGCAGAAGGCTCTCCAGAATCTTGACCTGCTCAGTCAGGTTGTCGGTACGCTCTTGGTCGGTGCCGGCCTTGATGGACATCTCCAGCGTCTCGCTCGTCTGCTTAATCAGACGCTTGATCATGCTGTTGACGTCTTCCTCGGTCACATCGCGGCGCTCATTGACCTCGATATTCTTCACCTCGGCCTTGACCTGGCGAATGATGGACAGGCGAACCTTGTCCTTAGCCTTCATGGCCGCGATCATTTCCTTCTGCAGCTCTTCGTTGGTCATCTGCAAATCCTCTCTAATAGCGTGGGCGGCACTCGCGCGAGCACCGCCCCATGATTACTCAGTCGTCGACGAATCGTCGGTCGAGCTCTTGGTGACGCCCTTCAGGCTCACGTTGTAGGGCACATCCTTGGGCATGGGGTTGACGGTAATGTCGGCGTCTTTCTTGTACTGCTCCAGCCACTCGCTGTATGCAGTACTGGCCGCCTGCGTCTTCACCACGTTGGAAACGTACTTCTTGATGTCCTTGGGCACCTGGTTGATGTCATCAACCTGATTATCGACATGGAAGTAGTCGGTGCACTTGATGATGTGGTAGCCATAGGTCGACTCGACGACTTCGCTCACGTCGCCCTTGTTGAGCCCCTCGAGCGCCGTCTGGTAGCTGTCGACAAAGGTGGTGAGCTTATCCCAGCCCACATCGCCCTTCTTCTCCTTGGAACCGGTGTCCTCGGAGTACTGTTCAACGGCATCCTCAAAGCTCAGCTCACCGGAGTTGATCTTGTCCAGGCACTCCTGCGCCTTGGCCTTGGCGGCAGCCTTGTCCTCGTCGGACGCATCGGAATCAACCTTGATCAGGATGTTCGACGAGCGGCGGGCATCGTTGTACTTCGACAGGTTCTCGTTGATGTAATCGACGATCTCGCTGTCCTTGGGCTTGCTGGTGGGCGCCACGGCATCTTTGAGCTTTTGCTGCGCCAGGCTCTCCTTGAGCGAGCTCTTATAGGTGTCTTCGGTGTAGCCGTAGGTCTTGAGGGTCTTCTTAAAGGCCTTGGCACCGCCCGCGCTCTTGCACGCGTCCTTCCAAGCCTTCTCGACCTCCTCGTCCGACACCGTCACGCCGTTCTCCTTCTGTGCCTGTTGAAGCAGAATCTGCTGCGTGTAGGAGTCGATGAGTTGCTTGCGGTACTTCTTGGGCGTGAGGTCGTTGTCGACCAGATACTGCGCCCAGTCCTTGTCCTTGGTGTAGCCGTAAGACGTGCGCATGCTCATGATCTGCTTTGTCACGGTGTCCTCGGTGAGGTTGGTGCCGTTGATAGTGGCAGCCACACCGCCGGTAAGCTTGTAGCCCGAGGTATCCTCTGCCTGCGACATGAGACCGGAGCATGCCATGGCCGAGACGGAAAGCAGCATCGCCAGCACGCCGATGACCACCAGAACGATCTTGACGGTCTTAGACACGTACGTCTTGCGCTGCTTCTTACGAGAGCTCGACGCGGCGCGGGCCTGCTGCTCGGGCGTCGGTGCGGCCTCGGAGTTCTTTTTCTTGTTTGCCATAGTTGGCCTTTCGCATCACGAATCGAACAAACGCCATTGTGTCACAACGCAGCCCCCGCGACAAAGGGGCAACCCTGGCACTTGGGGACGTTCCTTTTCTGCCGGCAGTTAGGGACAGTCCCCAAGTGCCGGCTTTAAAAGTGGCGGCGGATGGCGTCGACCATGCCTTGGGGCGTGGTCTGGCCGAGCACATCGGCTGCGACGTCCGCGTCCATAAAGATATTCATGAGCGCTTGCAGGGCCTCGACCTGGCCGCCCGGCTCGGCAATACCCAAATTGATGACGATCTGCGCCGGCACGGGGGCACCCATGCCGGCCATAGCATTGAACGTCACGGGCGCGGCGGGCTTTACCACCGCGATATAGGGCTTGGCCACAAACCCTGGGTCGGTGTGTGGGATGGCGATGTTGGCCGCCGGCATGGCAAGACCCGTGGGATAGGCATCCTCGCGCGTGCGAACGGCATCGAGCCAACCGTCGGCAATGTAGCCGCGCGGGGCAAGCTCGCCCTCAAGCCGCGCGAACACCTCATCCGGCGTCGCACACTCCCAATCAAAAAACACCAGCTCAGGCGTAAACAGCGCTTCGTTATCCGCCATGCGCTCACCTCTCTCACCTAGTCATTCAAGAACGTCCCCGATGACTACCCAAAACAAAAGGTGGCCACGCGCGCCTTGGCGCCAATGACCACCCTGACTACTCGGCTAAATTGTACTGTGCGTCGCTAGCCGCGAGGCGCGTCAATTGCCACCTTGCCGCTCTCCAGCACGTGAACGCGGCCGTCGGCGAGCATCTGCACGACCTCGGGATACAGCACATGCTCGATCGCGTGGATGTGCTCCTCGAGCGTGTCGACATCCCAACCTTCCTCGACAGCCAGCGCGCGCTGGGCGATGATGGGGCCGTTGTCGTAAATCTCGTTGGCAAAATGCACGGTCACGCCAGTCACCTTGACGCCGCGCGCAAAGGCATCGTCAATCGCATGCGCACCGGTAAAGCTCGGCAGCAGCGCCGGATGCAGATTGACCACGCGGTTGGGGAACGCCGCCAGCAGCGGCGTATGCACCATGCGCATGTAGCCGGCCATGACCACATACTCGCAGTCGCGCTCGAGCAGCTCGTGCGCGATGATCTCGTCAGCGGCGATGGGGTCGGCGTAGACATCCTTGGATAGCGTGAGCGTCTGGATGCCCGCGCGCTCAGCGCGCTGCAGACCCTTAGCCGAGGGACGGCTCGACACCACAAGCTCAATCGAAGCGTTGAGCTTGCCGGCGGCGATCAGATCGATCAGCGCCTGCAAGTTGGTTCCCGAACCGCTGATGAGCACGCCGATCTTGAGCGGCTCGGCCGTATCGGTGCCGGTCGGACGGGTATAGGGCACAAAGCCCAGGCCCTCGGCGGCAGCCATCTGCTCGTTAGCGCTCATCGGAGTACACGACCTTACCGGAACCCTCAACGCACTCGCCCACGCGGAACGGCTTCTCGCCCAGCGCGACCAGGGCCTCGGTCACCGCGGCCTCGTCCTCGGGGGCGACGATCAGGCACAGGCCAACGCCCATGTTGAAGGTCTTGCATGCCTCGTTGGGCGCGAGCTCGGCCTGGCGCGACACGTAGGTGATGACGGGCGGAACGTCCCAGCCCATCTCGGCACCGTTGCGGGTGACCACAGCGTCGACGTCGTCGGCGAGCGCGCGGTTGAGGTTCTCAGTAATACCGCCGCCAGTGATGTGGGCAATAGCGTGCACGTTGGCGCCGCCGCGCAGCAGCTCCAGAATCGGCTTGACGTAGATGCGCGTGGGAGCCAGCAGGGCGTCTGCCAGCGATGCGCCGCCGAGTTCCTCGAGCGGACGGCTCAGCTCCTCGGCCTTAGCGGCGGCCTCGGGCGTGCCCGGCTTAATGCCGTCGACGCCGATGACTTTACGCACGAGCGAGTAGCCGTTGGAGTGCACGCCGGTGGAAGGCAGACCCAGGATCACATCGCCCGGGCGGACGTTTGCGGGGTCGAGCATCTTGGGACGGTCGACGACGCCCACGGTAAATCCGGCAAGGTCGTAGTCGGCCGGAGCCATGACGCCGGGGTGCTCGGCCATCTCGCCGCCCACGAGCGCGCAGCCCGCGAGCTTGCAGCCGTCGGCCACGCCCTTGATGATCTTTGCCATGTGCTCGGCCTCGATGTGACCGATGGCAACGTAGTCCAGGAAGAACAGCGGCTCGGCGCCCGAAGCCAAAATGTCGTTGACGCACATAGCGACCAGGTCCTGGCCCACCGTCTCGTGACGGTCCATGATCTGGGCGAGCACGAGCTTGGTGCCCACGCCGTCGGTACCGCTGATCAGGATCGGGTCTTCCATATCCTTAAGCGCGGCGGCCGAGAACAGGCCGCCAAAGCCACCGATACCGCCGATAACCTCGGGGCGGTTGGTATCCTTGACCATCTGCTTAATCGCGTCGACGGCGCGGCCGCCCTCGGCGGTATCGACGCCGGCGTCCTCGTACGTCACATGCTTGCTGTCGCTCATCTGAGCCTTCCTCTCCCACTACCGTGGCGCCGCGCGTGCGCCAAACGGTGCTCATAGTTGCGTTCATTTCGGCGTGTGCCATAACAGCACACGCCGTCATATCAACAAAACAGCAGGTAAAACCCACCAAAATAAACCTGTCCCCATATGGCAGGTTTTAGGCCTCGCCGTGCTCCTCTTCCCAGCTGCGGTCGTCGTATTTCTCGACCACGGCGTCGTCGTCAAAGTGCAGCGGCTTGTCCAGGTTGCGGGGCTTAAAGCCCTCCATAAACTTGTCGCGGCCAAAGCTCTCGGGAATCGCCACGGGATAGCGGCCGGTAAAGCACGCGTCGCAGTAACCGCCCTTGGGCATGACCTTCAGCAAGCCCTCGACCGAAAGGAAGGCCAGCGAATCGGCGCCGATATACTCGCAAATCTCGTCGACCGTCTTGTTGGCGCTGATAAGCTGCGACTGCACGTCGGTATCGATACCGTAGAAGCACGGCCAGATGACCTCGGGCGAGTTGATGCGGATATGAATCTCCTTGGCGCCAGCGTTGCGTAGCATCTTGACGAGCTGCACCATAGTGGTGCCACGCACGATGGAGTCGTCGATGACGACCAGGCGCTTGCCCTCGATGTTGTCGCGCAGCGGGTTGAGCTTCATGCGCACGCCCATGGCGCGCAGCTCCTGCGTAGGCTCGATAAACGTACGACCCACGTAGCGGTTCTTGATAAGGCCCTCACCAAAGGGAATGCCACTCTCATGCGAATAGCCCTCCGCGGGCGGCAGGCCGGAGTCGGGCACGCCGATGACCAGGTCGGCCTCGACGGGCTCCTCGTGTGCCAGCTGACGACCCATGTCATAACGGCAGGCGTAGACGCTCTTGCCGTTCATGATGGAATCGGGGCGAGCGAAGTAGACCTGCTCAAAGATGCAGTTAGCAGGCTCTTCGGCGGCAGGCACGCCCTGCTCGGACACCAGGCCCTCGGCGCTGATGCGCAAAATCTCACCGGGACGGACGTCGCGGACGTACTCGGCGCCCACAATATCGAGCGCACAAGTCTCGGAGGCGACGACCCAGCCGCCGGCGCGGGTGACATGGGTGGTGGCGTCAACCGTCGCGGCGCCGTCTTGCGAGGGCAGCTGCGAAACAGAAGCGGCGTCAGCCTGATCCAGGCCCTCGTCCACGAGCTTGCCAAGCACCAGCGGGCGAATGCCGTGAGGATCGCGGAATGCGTAGAGCGCCTGCTCGTTGATGAGCGTCATGGCGTAGCCGCCGCGCACGAGCTCCATCGTCTTGCGGATACCCTCGCGTAGATGGCCTGTACGCTGAGTAAAGTAGCCGATAAGCTTGGTCGCGACCTCGGAATCCGAATTGGAGAGGAACGGCACGCCCAGCTCGATCAGCTGGCGGCGCAGCTCGTCGGTGTTGACCAGAGTGCCGTTGTGAGCAAGCGCGATAATGACGCTGTTGATGGTGGAAAGATGCGGCTGAGAGGCTTCCCAGCTCTTGGCGCCGGCAGTGCCGTAGCGCACATGACCCACGGCCAGCTGACCGGAGAGCGTCGACAGGTCGGCGTTGGAGAACACGCGGTCGAGCAGGCCCAGATCCTTGCGGACCATAACCGTGCCGCCATCACCCACGGCGATTCCCGCCGATTCCTGGCCGCGATGCTGCAGCGCGCGCAGACCAAAGTACGTCAGTCGAGCCACATCGCGATCGGGTGCCCACACACCAAAAATGCCGCATTCCTCATGCAGCTGGTCGGAGTCCGGATCATACGTCGACATGGTCTTCACCTGTCCCGCGGCACGCTCGGCCGCGTGGATGGTTTCTTGAGACATGGCATCCCCTCAGAGCCTCGTTATTTGGCGTTACCTGCCCTATTATACGCACGGCAAGACAAGCACTCCCGCGCATGAACAGCGCTTTTTAAAAGCCCACCGAGCTAATAATCCGTTTTGCAGCCAAACATTTTATTGGGCAACCGCCTCGGGGCCGACGATCCCGCATACTTCCGTTACGACGCGTCTCGCCCGCCGTTGGGGCTTGCATTGTTGCAATTGGGACGTTCGTCCTGTCTTTTGGCAGGTCGGCGGCGTATCCTTGTACCTACAGCAAAACGAGAAAGGTTATGTATGGATCGAAACGAACTCGACCCCAGCGTCCCCAGCGCCACGGAGGTCAAGAAGATCCCCCTCATCATTAAGGTGTACGCCGTCCTGTGCATCCTGTCCGGCGTGGGCACGCTCCCTTCGGTCGGCGCCTTTATGTGGCAGGTCATCACCGCGCTCATCAACGGCAACGCCGCCGCCAACCTCGGCGACAACACGCTCGTCGCAGTCGGCCTTATCGTCGCCGGCATCATGCTCTCTGCGGCAAGTGCCGTCATCCTAATCATCTTTGGCCTGGACCTTATCAAAAACCAGCGCCGCAACGCCGCCCGCCTGTCCTATATCCTCATCGCATTTACCGTCGTCGAGCTTTTGGTCGACGTGATGCTCCAGGGTATCGGGCCCTTCTTGCTGCGTCCCGCTATTCAGCTCGGCATCCTCATCGCGCTTTCGGCCACCGTCGACCCCACGCTGCGTCAGGAGCGCGAACTGCAGCGCCGCCTGCAGGAGATGCTCGACCGCGACGCCGCCGCCGAGGGCATGCTCGGGCGCGATGAAACCGGCGAAGGCTACATCAAGCTCAACTACTTCAACCTGTTCTGGGTGTTCTTTGTCTGCTGCATACTCGGCCTGATCGCCGAGGACATCTGGCACATGACAGTCGACGACCCGGGCGTCTATCAGAACCGCGCCGGCATGCTGTTTGGCCCCTTCAGCCCCATCTACGGATTTGGCGCCGTGCTCATGACCATGGTGCTTAACCGCTTCTACAAAAAGAACCCCATCATCATTTTCCTGGTGAGCGCCCTGCTCGGCGCCAGCTTTGAGGTGTTCGTGGGCTGGTTTATGCAGACCGCGTTTGGCGTGGTCTCGTGGAGCTACTCGCACATAACGCTGTTCGGTTTGCCCGATCCGCTCGTGGTCCTCACGGGCGGACGCACCTGCACGGGCTTCGCCTGCCTGTGGGGCCTGGGCGGCCTCATCTGGATCAAGCTGCTGCTGCCGAGGCTGCTTAAGCTTATCAACAAGATCCCCTGGAAGAGCCGCTACTCGGCCACCGTCATCTTTACCGTTATCATGCTGGTCGACGGCGTCATGACGCTGCAGTCGCTCGACTACTGGTACCAGCGCGTTAACGGCACGGAGCCGGACATTCCCGTCGCACAGTTCTACGGAGAGCACTTCGATAACGAGTACATGGAAAACCGCTTCCAGAGCATGACCATGAGCCCCAAGGATGCGACGCGCGTATAGCGCTCACCGCGCCCAAAACGCAAAATGCCCGCCGGTATCACATGTACCGGTGGGCATTTTTATAAACGATCCTTCTATCGACGCAATCCTCTATGCCTCGCGCTCGACCTCACTCACGCATTCGTTCTTGATGGTGCCAACGAGCGCCTGCAGTGCATCGACCACGTGTGGGCGAATGTCCCCGCCGATAAGCACGAGCATGATGTCGTCACCTACGGTAAGCTCGCCGCTTGCCAGCCACACGCGCACATAGCCGATACCCGGCATCGCGCGCGTGGCCTCGATAGCAGACCGTACCTTTTCGGCGTCGTAGTCAAAGACCATGCCGCCCACCCTGTGGCCTGGCGCCACGCCATCGGTCTCGACTCCGCGCACCTCGGCCTTGGGCGTCGCGCGCACCACACCGTTATGCGTCAGATACATCCCACAGCCTGCCGCCGAAGCATCGGCCTTGGCCTCGCGCAGCCAAGCATCAATCGAAGGCATCAATTTGCCACTCTCGAGCATCATTTCTCCCTTACCGTCGTCGAGTAGCCAATTTGGGACGGGGCCTTTTTAGCTACTCTCGAACAACTTATTCCTCGACCGGCGTGAGCACCATGACGGCGCGTGT
The DNA here is from genome assembly GCF_902364355.1 of Collinsella aerofaciens. GTDB lineage: Bacteria > Actinomycetota > Coriobacteriia > Coriobacteriales > Coriobacteriaceae > Collinsella > Collinsella aerofaciens_AF. Next base: position 36,733 of record NZ_CABJDK010000005.1, on the reverse strand, counting down.
GTTGCTCAGCGACAGCGAACGACAGGTCACGAGCGTTACAACCTTGGTTGCCGAAGCGGCACGATCGGTGGCATCACTCGCCACGGCAGAGGCACCGTCGAACATCTCGGACAGGTAGTTCTTGAGCCCGTCATCGCCCTCAAAATTGGGCGTGCGCGCCTTGGCATACGTGTCCTCGACAACTTTGGTCGCCAGTGGTCGCAGCTTATACGTAGCATCCCGTGTGATGTAATACACAAACTCGATGCTATCGAACGTCGCCTGATCAGTGGTGTCCGAAATCACGTTGAACATCGACCCATCGTTCATATGGTGGCCGTAGATCGTGGTCTGCTGGTCGACCATTCCCGGCGCGGTGTCATCGCTATCCAGGAAAATAGCACCGGACGCGTTAGCCGTTCCGTCGAACAGCGTGTTGAGGTATTTGGAGTTGTTGTTGGTCTGCACCACGGGATAGTTGATGTTGGTTCCCGGCACGTAAATCCAACCCACAATCTCGGGGTTCGTCTGAGCAAGCGCATCAAAGTCGATAATCGGCACGCCGCTGGCGTCCTTATCGCTTACATATTGCTTCTCGATTTTCTGATACGAATCGCTCGCCTGCTTATAGCCAATCTGGGCATTAATAAAAATAGCGGCGGCGGCGACAATCAGACCGATACCGATGATGATGAGCAGAATGGGAATAATGGAGCGGCGCTTTTTGCGCGGCGGCTCGGTGCAATCCGACGGCGCGGCATGCGATGAAGACCGGGGCGGCTTCTTAGCGGAGCTATAAGACGAAGGACGATATGCGGCCGGCGCGTCCTGTCGACGATGCGTCGCCGGTGTCACGGGGCGCGGCGCGCGCGGCTGCTGAGGAGAGGATGTCCGACCCTGCTGTGCCGCACGGGCAGCACCCGGCTTCGACGGATCGGGAATCTGAGAAGCCTTGAATCGTTTTCCCTGATAATCGGACATGGCTCTCCTTATACTGCGGTGAAACGGCGGAACGCTTAGGCGTCAGCCATCTCCTGCTTCATCTTCTCGATAACCTTGCGGTACTCGGGGTCGCAAGCACCCAGAATCTGTGTGGCATAGATGGCGGCGTTCTTGGCGCCGTTGATGGCAACGCAGGCCACGGGCACGCCCGAAGGCATCTGCACCATCGACAGCAGCGAATCCATGCCGCCCAGGTCACTCGTCTTCATAGGCACGCCGATAACCGGCAGCGGCGTAAAGGCAGCCACGACACCACCCAAGTGGGCGGCCTTGCCGGCAGCGGCGATAATCACTTTGATACCGCGATCGGCGGCAGTCGAAGCCCACTCGTGGACCTTCGCCGGTGTGCGGTGTGCGCTCGCAATGACAAGCTCATAGGGCACGCCCAGCGCCTCGAGCTCGGCGGTGCAACCTTCCATAACGCCCAGATCGGACTTGGAACCCATGATGATCCCGACAACCGGCTTTTGATCTGCCATAAACAAAGACCTCCTGTTGAGAGCGGCGACGCGGCGGATCCGCGACCCTTAACTGCAAATAAATCAAGTATAGCCGCCGATGCTGATGTGTTCGGCGGGAGACGGAACGCTTTGCGAGATTAGGGCCGAAGGGTCGGAGCTTTCTGCCTACATTCAAAAAGCGTGCCCACCGTCCTTGGGTGGGGCGGCGGGCACGCTTGCTTAGCTGTTGCTGGGGCTACTTAGCCTTGCTGCGACGATGGAAGAAAGCGCCGATCGCGGCGATGATGGCGCCAAGACCACCGACGGTCGCGACGGTCGCCGCCGTCTGGTCTCCGGTATTGGGAATCGCCGAACCGTTCTTCTTGCTGCCCTGGGCCTTGTCGCCTGCGGGCTTGCCCGCCTGGTTGCCGCCGTTCGAGCCATTGCCGGAACCCTGGTTGCCCGAGCCGCCCTGGTTGCCGGAATCGGCATCCTTGAGGCTCTCAATGGCCAGCTTGAGCTGGCCATAGGCCGCCTGGATCTGGGTGTCGGAAGCATCCTCATCACCCAAGACGTCCTCGGCGTAGGTAATGGCATCCGTCAGGGCCTTGACAGACTCGGCCGTCTTGCCCCTGGTGTCAGTCTCCTTCGCCTGCTTGACCAGAGCCTTGAGCTGCTTCTTAGTCGGATTCTCGACCGGGGCCACCGGGGTCTTCTCGAGCGCGCCGCGGGCGCTCTCGAGCGCCCTGAGCGCCTGGTCGACCTCGTCCTGCGTGGCGTTCTCGTCACTCAAGATGGCGCGGGCGCTCGCCAGGGCGTTCTCGAGCGCCGTCCAGGAGGCCTCGGTGTAGTCACCGGCCTTGAGGTCGCCGGCAGCAACCTCGGCATCAACCTTTTCGATCGCGGTAGCGAGATCATCCTTCGCCACCGGATCGGGGACGGCCGTACCGTAGAACTTGAGCTCCGCCATGCTGCAGTAGGCATCAACGTCGCCACCGCCGGCGTGAATCACCTTGACGGTCACGTAGCGACCGCGCGCGGCGCCAAAGCTCATCTGCTTCCAGTCGCCACGGTCGGTGAGCACGCGGCCGTCGTTGTCGAAGGCGAACGTACCCATCGACGCGGCGGTGCCCATCTCATAACCGTCGGCAGTGTCGGAGACCAGTATCTCGGCCTCGAAGATATCGCCGTTAGTGCCGCCGTCCTGGCGCGGCAGGAATGTAACGTCGGTGAGATCGTAGTCGCGGCCCAGGTCGACACTCAGATACTGGGGCATACCGGTCCCATGGGCCCAGTCGCTGTGCCAAAGCGTCCGCTCGTCGCCGTCGAGAGCGTTGACGGCGTTGCTGCCCTCGTAGTCGGCCTCACTCGAGAAGTCGGCCACCTTGACGTTCTTGCGGTTCTCGGGCGTGTTGATGAGGATCTTCTCATCGACAGGGCGCATCTTGAGGCCGTCGATTGCCTTCTCGATCTTGGCAGTGGCGTCTGCGACATCCTTCTTGCTATAGCTGCCCTGGCCGCTGTCGAGGAGCTTCCGAGCCGCCTCGACCGCAGTGGTGAGAGCTGCATAGGAATCCTTGGTGTAGACGGACTCGCTGTAGCCCGCGGCCTTGGAAAGCGCTGCCACGAGCGCAGAGGTATCGACACCAGCCTTGACCTCGACCTCATAGGATGCGGTCTTGGAGGGGTCGAGTACCGACGCCACCGTGATCTTTGCCTTGCCGGCCTTGTTGGCACGCAGGTAGTAGCTCACGCTATCGCCAGCCTGAACAGCGGAGACGCTTACCACAGAGGGGTCGGAGCTCTCGACCGTCACATAGGGGTAGCCAGCGCTCTCAGGCGTAGCCTTGGCGTCGACGGGCGTAATGTCGCCTTCAAAGAACTCGGTCTGGTTCTTGCCTAGCTCGACACCCTCGATGGCCTCGACACCCTGCGTGTAGTTGAAGTTGACCTCACGCAGTGTGAGCATCTGGTCACCCGATGCCTCAAGCGGCGTGACCTCGACCTTGGTCGCCTTCTTGCCCTTGTTCTCGGCAGAGAGGTCAAAGGCGTAGCGAGCCAGGAAGGAATCGTACTCCCCGCCCGCGAACTCTTGGATCGAGCCATCCTCGAACGTCACGACGGCCTTGATCTTCTGTACGGTTCCGTTGCCGCCGTTGCGGTTAACGACCTCGACGCTATCGAGTTTCGACGGCGTCTTAAATGCGAATGTCATCGTGGTGGGAAGCTTCACGTAACTCGGTAGCTTACCCTCGCTGTCCCAGTTGCCACTCCAGTTCCACAGGAACTCAAAGCCGTTGTCGCCCTCGTTATTATCGAACAGCGCGTTATAGCTCTTCTGCTGGATAAGTTTCTCGACGTTGGTCCCGTCGTCGGTCGTGAGCTCATCGTTGGTCATCGTGATGTTGAAGGCATCCTGGGCGTACTCGGCGACCGTTGGCTGAGGAACGTCCGGCATCGTCACCGTGCCGTCGCTCGCAAACTCAAGTGCGTCGCATGCCGGGCCGATAAGCCAAGATGTCGAGGGCAGTTCGACCTTTCCGGCGGTCTTGGCCTTGAGCTTGAAACTCGCCACCGCGCCAGTACCGTTGTAGAGCTTGCCATCGCCGCGGTTGGCAAAGGCGAGATTGATAGTCTGCGTTCCGTCCACGAACTGGACCTTCTCGCGAGACAGGTTCTCCATGCCGGCAGTCGAGCCGTCCTGCGCGATGCTCTCGGACACAAACTCGAACTGGTCGCTCTTGAAGTTGACGAGGGCGCCCAGGGCGTTGACGTTCTTGGCGTCGGCCGCATAGACATCAACGGTGATCTCATCACCGGCCTCGACCTCGGTCTTGCTCGGAATCACCGCGAGCGAACCTGCGACCTTGCCCTTTTGTTTAGTGCCGCCGTCAAGACCCGCCATGGTGAACGAGTAATCGTAGACGTCGTAAACGCCGTTATCGTTGAGGTCGGCGAAGTGGTCGCGGATCTGCGAACCGAACGTCGGGGTATCGGGCTCGCGATTCTCGAGGCCCAGATAGTTCTTCATGTTGGAGTAGTCTCCGTCGGAGATCGTGGCCTTGTTGAGGTTGGAGCCCACGGCGAAGCCATCCGTGCCGTCGGTCTTGTAGATGGCAATCTCGGACGCGGAGAAGAAATTGCCGACCGAGGCGAGCGGTGTCATGCGCACGTAACGGGCGGCCACGGTGCCGTCAAACGCTACCGTCTTACAATCAGCGGAACGTGCCCAATCGACCTCCTGGCTCGTCCAGTGGACGCCATCGAGACTCGTCTCAACACGCATCTTGGTCACGGTGCCGTTGCCGGCGTCATCGCGCGGATAGTACTCGAGCTTATCGAGCTTGTAAGCGCGTCCATAGTCAACGGTAAGCGCCTTGCCCAGATCGTTGCCACCGGAGTGGAAACCGCCGTCGCCCGACTGGAACTCATGGTCGAAGGCGAGCTCGGCCTTATGGCTGCCGTAAAGTGAGCCCTCCCAGGTGATTTCCTCGGCGTCGGGGACGTTCCGCCACGGATCGAGTGCGGAGTTCGCCTCGAGCACATCGCTCCAGGCGGAGTAACCTTCGGCGTTGCGCGAACGAATCTGGTAGGTGTGCTTGCTATTGTAGGCGAGGTCGGTGTGCGTGAACTCGGCCGCATCACCCACGGCAAACACAGTGCCGTCGACCTTAAGGTCGTAGGAGGTAGCACCATCGACCTTTCCCCAGGTGAGCTTGATGCTCGTTGGGGTCGTGGCGTCCTCGGGGGCAGCAAGGTTCGTGGGTGCGGAGAGGTTCTCGTTGAGGCGATCGGCTGTGAGCGTGGCGTCGGCGTTCACGAAACCGCCCAGCTCAAGCGTCTGCGCCGCTGCAGCAACATCGGTCTTCGCGAACTTGACGTAGACCTTGGGGTTCGTGGTGATCTTGGTGTTGTTGAAGCTCTCGCCCTGCTCGGCCTCGGTGCCGTCCGCATCGCTGCCGTAGTGGTTGAGGTTGGGGGTCTCGCTGTAGAAGTAGACCGCCTGGCCGGCCTCGGGGGTCGCGGCGTCAAAGGTCTCCTGCGAGTCGACCTCAACCACGTTGAGTGCGGATCCGCCGTTCTTGGCGACAACGCTCGTGGGCTTGGCGGACACATTGGCCACGAAGGTCGTGGTGCGGTTGGAGTCGTAGCCGTTGTAGCCGCCCTGCGAGGCCTCGGCGGTAAAGGTCGCGGTGCCGCCTGCGGCCTTGGAGCTGTAGACGGTGCTCACATGCTCACCGTAGGAGATATTGTCGATCGTGCCGTAGGAATCGTCCTCAGTCGTGTTGTTCTCGATGGAGGAGCCGTCGTCCTCGTACTGCGTAAAGGTGCCGTCGCCCTCGGTGGCGAAGAACTCGACGATACGCTGGCTGCGGTCGGTACCCTTGGTGTTGGTGTCGCTCACGGCCTCGGGGTTGTTGTTCTCGGCGTACATCGGCACGATAGCGTTGGCCTTCACAAACAGCGGCAGCTTCCAAAGCGGAGCCTCGTAATTGTTGAGAACCTGGCCGCCGCGATACTGCTTACCCGAGAAGTAGTCGATCCAGATGGTGGGATTCTCGTCGGTGCCGTAGTTGGGGAGGTAAATCCCATTGCGAATGTCGTTGCCGTTCTCATCTGCCTGGGTATCCTGATACACCGGTGCCACTAGGAAGTTCTCACCGAACATATACTGGTACTGCGTCGAAGTGCTTGCGGCGTACTCGGAGTTGTCGGAAAGCAGCATGGCGCGGATCATGGGCAGGCCGGCATCGCCGTTACCCGTGTCGATGTTGGCCGCCGAGGCCGCGCTCGTGTAGATATAGGGCATGAGCTGCGCCTTGAGCTTGAGGTAGAAGCGCGAGATGCCTGTGTAGGGATCGCCGTGCGTCATGGGCGATTTGCGGTAGGTGCCCCAACCGTCCATGTCGAGCATAGAGGGCGTGAACGTCTTCCACTGATAGTCACGCGCAGAGATGATGGGGTCGCCGCCAAAGATGCCATCCATGTCGGAGCCGATGTTGGGGTTGCCCGAAAGACTCTGACCGATATACGTGGGGATATGGAAGCGAATGTACTCCCAGTTACCGCCATACTGGTCGCCGGTCCAAATGCCGCCAAAGCGCTGCGTGCCGGCCCAGCCATCGAGCGTGATGATGTTGGGGCGCTTGTTGGCGCCGGTCGTCACCGTGTCATAAGCTGTCTTGATGCCATTAAGACCAAAGGAGTAGCCAGATCCAACCCAGGCGACGTCGGTCTTAAGGGTAGAGATGCCTCCCGTCTTGACCTCGGCGTCGAAGTCGCGAAGCAGGTGCCACGGGGTCTCGGAGTTGCTGTCGGGCTCAAGGTTGGACTGGGTCCACAAGCCCGTGCTCACACCCTTGGAGTTGGCATACTCGGTGAACTTCTTAAGGTTGTCGACATTGGCACGCACAGCGTTAAGACGGTCAGCCGAGCTCGTTCCGTCGGAGTTGACGCCGCCGGTCTTGTAGTAACCGTTCTGGCCATAGCCGGCGCCGTAGCCGTCGTTCGGCAGGAACCAACCGAGCGGCATGTCGTTGTCCTCGTAGTCATCGATAACCTGCCGAGCAGAGAACTGGCGGTCGAAATCGGTCGCTTTCATGTTCTCGGTATCAACCGAAGGGCCCTCACCGTTGAGCGTCTCGGCCGCAAGTGTGCCGTCGAGCTTGTAGCCCGTCGACATGCCAGACTCGTACTTAACGTCGCCCTTCTCGCTCGAGGACTTGCTGCCCTTGGTCTCCCACTTCTTTTGACCCGAGGTCGTTGACCAGCCATCACGGTTATAGGCATTAAGATGACCAAGGTAGAACCCGTACTCGGGCAGCAGTACCGGGTTACCGGTCACCTTGTAGTAGTCCTGCAGCATCTCGGTTGCCACGTTCGAAGCGCCCTCGTTGGTCGCCACGAAGTAGTAGGCATCAAACTCATTCTCGCTGTGCAAAGTCGTGACCGTCGATGAGTCCGTGGAACCGAAGTCGTAGGAACCCTCTGCAAACGTGTTTCGGAGTACGCCGTAGCCGTCACTCGTCCAATAAAACGGGTTGGGCGAGGCAACGCCGCCATCGGTCCAGTTGTTCGTGTTGGAGATGGCGATGGTCTGGTTGGTGTGCAGGAAGCGTCCGTTCTGGGTGCCGCCGCCAAAGAAGTTCTCGGACTTCTCCTTGGCGAGCGTCTGGACGGTACCCTTCTTATCAAGGTCGAGGGACGCGGACTCGGAAACCACGACACGGTCGCCTGACTTGATACTCATCTTGCCAGTCGCCTTGTCCAGGATCACGGTCGCCTTTCCGCCGGTGATCTCGATAGTGTCGCCCTTGTCGGCAACCGTCGCACTCGGCTTGCTGTAGGTGTCCGAGGTATCGGGCTGAGCCTGGATTTTAGCCGTGTGGGACTTACTGCGCGGCGTGGCGTAATCGGAAAACTCACCCTTGGGGTCGACGTTATAACGGAAAATACCGTCCTCGAGGAACGTAATACGGCCCTTGATGCCGTCAGCGAAATCGATGTCGACGACATTCGAGGCAGACTGGGACACGGTCGCTGAGTCGACGCCCTTGAGTGGCGTGGCAATCGCCTGCTGGGGATTGGCAAACACGAGCGTCGCTGCAGTGGCAACGAGGACCGCGCTTCCCTTCACCCACCGTTTCGTAAAAATGGAATTCCTGCGCACCTGGTCTCCTTTCTTCCGAGATGCTGAGGTGCCGAGGACGCCCCCCCCCGGCAGCATGGGAAAACGTATCAAACGGGGATGTTCGGTACATTCCGCACAATGGGGCCACCCGTTACCAAGGGGCCAACTGGTAGTAACCAGATAGCCACCTACTAGGTCATATCAATATATGGGAGCACTTGCGCAACCAAGTTCGGAAGTCCACCAGCGGCAGTAAAATGAGCGTCAACGGCAAGGTGGGCTTAATAAGCCATACCAATTGGTTCTTCAGTCAGATACCAATCTAGCAAAAATGTACTGTTTATCTGGTATTACACAGACCATACCTTTCCCTCGGGAACTGGGCTTCGCGAAGTTTCCCGAGAGAAAGGCTCAGCCGCCACCCTGCGACCTACCGGGGATTGCCATGACGTACGTTGGCTGATTTTGTTTGGAATGAGATGTTGACGGTGGCTGATGGGCACAATTGCCCCGGATGCATTTCATGATGCACCTAAATGTCTGCCTTTATCCTTATAGATTGTCCAGGTAGTCGTCGGCATCATAGGTAAGGCTGTAAGCTTTATTCAGGATGCGCACGAGCTCCTGGGCATCGTGCTCGCCGAGCGCTGAGAGTTGTTTCGAGAGCGATGCCACACTCTCGGCATTTTTTTTCGCCGCGAAATCACGGCCTTCCTCGGTAATGCTCACCAGCACACGCCGACGATCGTTTGGATCAGTCCTGCGCTGAACGTAACCCTTACTCTCGAGTGAATCCAAGATATGCGACATGCGCGCACGGGAGAATTTCAGCTTCTTGGCAATCTCGGAGGGAATGACATCACCGTCAATACCCGATAGATACTGTAAAACCGGTGCCTCGCCCACACTGGCGCCGCCGGCAGCACTCAAGGATCCCTTGGCAAGGGAACGTGAGTACACAATCAGTTTTCGAGCGACGTCATCGTAATCCACTGGGGATATTGTCCTTTGCAACTCTAGAAGGGCCATAAAACCGTCATTTGCCGTACATTAGTTAACATTCGCAACAATTATTTATGATACCCCAACGCGGAAGTCTATTGCTCGTCCTTCTTGCATCGCATAAGCTCCTCAACGTCGACACCAGCGGCCTCGAGCATGCGCTCGACATTCTTTTTGGCGTTGGTCGTGCCGACCTTAAGCACGATCGAAAGCGGAGTGCCCACCACCAGGCACACGATGCCCACGGGGACACCCCAGCCGGGGCCGCCCTGCATACCCCACATCCCCATCAAAAAGCCAATCGCCACGAGCGAATAGCCCAGGCGCAGCCAAACATTGAGCCGCTGAATAGCATCGGTCTGCATCTTTGCCTCGCGAATCAAGTCGTCGCGTGAAAGGTCGTGTCCATGTTTCTCGTGCATATGGTCCTCCTCGTGCAAAGTGTGCATCATGCGCAAGTGCATCGTTTGTCGAATACGTCATCTTTCAAGAGCAATATAGCGGGTGTCGTGTAGGCGATGGAGGTCGCTGGCCATATTGCCCTTGAAGGGCGGCGCAAAATCAGAAGGCCGTGCGGTTGAGGCCGCACGGCCTTACAGGGGGCCAGGGGATGATGACTAGTAGCTCAGTGCCGGGTCGAAGAAGCCAATGAGAACGCCCACAAATGCGATCACAACGAGAATCAGCATCATAACGATGGGGTTGACCTTCTTCTTGGTCATCATGTACCAGCAGAAGATGATGAAGACCATCGGCAGCAGGTGCGGATAGATGCCATCGAGCGTGTCCTGGAACTTACCGCCGCCGGGCAGCACCAGGTTGGGGCTGCAGGTGATGGAGACCCAAGTTGCGCCCACGGCACCGATGACCATGGTACCGACCATCACGATGGAATCACGCAGAGCCTTGGCCTTGGGGCCGACCAGTGCCTCGACCGCCTTGCCGCCGAGCTCATAGCCCTGGTTGTAGGCAAAGCGCATGCCGAGGTACATGAGCAGGTTCCACACGACGATATAGAAGATAGCGCCGAGCGGGGAGCCGCCGGTCGAGAGACCGAGGGCGATACCGAGCAGGATCGGGATCAGGGTACCGACGATCAGCGAGTCGCCAAGGCCGGCGAGCGGGCCCATGAGGCCGGCGCGGATGCCGTTGATGGCGTCGTCGTCGATGGCCTCGCCGTTTGCGCGAGCCTCCTCGAGGCCGGCGGTGACGCCGACAATCATGGTGCCGATCTGCGGCTCGGTGTTGAAGAACGCGGAGTAGGTCTGGAGGGCCTGCTTCTGCTCCTCGGGCGTGTCGTAGAGCTCCTCGACGATCGGAAGCATGGCGCACAAGTAACCGAAGGTCTGCATGTGCTCCTGCGAGAAGCAAGTCAGGTTGCCATAGGACCAGTTGCGGAACGACTTGGCAAGCGTTTTCTTAGAGAGTTTCTTCTTCTCTGCCATTAGATGTCCTCCTCTTCCTCATCATCGGAGCCCGAGGCGATAGCTGCCTTGGGAGCGTTTGCGAGGTCGATCTTGAGCGAAGCGATCTCATAGTTGATCAGGGCGAAGAAGCAGCCGATGCCGGCAGCGGCAATCAGGTTGCATCCCATGACAGCGGACAGGGTGAAGCCGAAGAAGAACGTGAGGAAGTCCGTCGGCTTGGAGATGACCTGCTTGAGCAGGATGGCGATACCGACGGTAGGCAGCAGCGAGCCGACGGTGAACAGCGTCTTCATCGCGATGCCGTCCATGGGCATGTAGGTCTTCATGAGGTCGACCATGGCGGTGCCGCCCATGGTGATGATGAACGTCGGGAGGAACGAGCAGACGATGTGACCAATCCAAGGCAGAACGTTGTTGACCAGGTAGAGCTTGTGGAGATCGCCCTTCTCGAGCCACTTCCACCCCATGCCCTGCCACACCAGGTTGATGGTGGCGGTGCCATAGAAGAGCACAGTGCCGAGCGTGCCGACGGCGGCACCGAGGGATGCGGCCATGCCGGCAGCCTCAGCGGAGGCGGGATCGATGCCCGAGTTCTTGATGGCGAGGATCGCCAGCGGGATGCCGATATAGGACACGGCGCGGACGTCGGCGGAGACGGTTCCGCCGGGGGTCACGAGAGCGATGTAGACAACCTGGATGGCAGCGCCGACGAGGATGCCCGTCTGCATATCGCCCATGATGATGCCGACGATGAGGCCGGCGACCAGAGGACGACCCAGAGTGTAGTTGCCGATCGTCGTGCCGCCCATGCCAGGCAGTGATGCCAGGCAGGCGAACAGGCCGAACAGCGCGGCTTGGAATGCATTGATTGCCATGCTTTCCCCTTTCTTTATTCCTCAGCCCCTTTCACCAAGGGCTGTAGATACCAAAATGCGGCTGGCGCCTAACTAGAAGCCAAACTGACCGCGGAACTTGGGCCACTCACCGATGGACTTCTCCTTGATAAGGGCGAACTCGACCGTGTAGCCGGCGTTGGTGAGATCCTCGAGCGCCTGGGCCTCTTCCTGCGTGATCGACTGGTTGTTGCCGAGCTTGGTGGTGCCGGGACGATCGTTGCAGGGACCGACGATGATGCGGTCCATGCCGGGCTTAAAGCCAAAATCGACGAGAAGTTCCTTCATGTCGAGCGGGTTCTTGGTGATCAGGAAGTACTTGGTGTCGGACTTGAGAACCTTCTCGGAGACCTCCTTGAAGTGCTCCTTGGTCCACACGAACGTCTTCTTGCCCGAGGCACTCTTGTAGGCCTCCTTGAGCACGGGGTTGGACGCCGCAGCGTCGTTGACGGCGATAAGACCGTCGCAGGGATACTCGAGGGCCCAACGGGTAACGGTCTGTCCATGGATCATGCGGTCGTCAATGCGGATGAACGAAATCATGCGTTCTCCCTTTCTTTATCACCGGGGGTCTTTCCTCTTAACCCCCGCTCCATCACGAAAATTTGGGCGGATGCGCTGCCTAGATGTCGTCGTCCTCGTCGTCGGCGTCATCGGTCGGGACAACGAGCTCGGACATACCGTTCTTGCCCTCCTGCAGCATCATCTGCTTGAGGGAATCCAGGTCCATGGTGGCAAGCCCCATCATGGCGGTCATAGCCATGGGCAGGTTCATGCCGCCGAAGGCAATGGTGTGGGCGAGCAGGCCCTTCTCGGCCAGCGTGTTCATGGCATTGGTGAGCGGCGATCCGCCCAGGATGTCACCAAGCAGGACAACCTCGTCATCGGCGGTAACGGGAGCGAGCATCGCCTTGACGTTCTCGACATACTCGTCAGCGCCCATGCCGTCCACGAGACTCGTCGACAAGATGTTCGGGGCGTCATTGCCGAGCATCTTGAGGACACTGTGCAGTCCGGGAGCGAGCGTTCCGTGACTAACCATTACCAGATACCGCATGCGGTCTCCTCTCGACCTGCCGTGTGTCGCACGGCTTTGCTTTTTGCTGAGATTATTGTTGCGCCGGGGCATGTTCGGTACAAGAAAATAGTTGTGAACGGCAACTATTCATCGGTTAACGGTAGCAACTATTTTTGTGCCTAAATTATTTTTTCTTCTAATTATTTTTAAAATAGCAGGTAGATTGCCTGATAAATGTTTTATGTTCCTTATGCACCATACATACCAGCAAGAATCGGGCCTGGCATCTCCGGTTTGCTCCGCAGTGTCAGACCATGTCACGTACGCCCACGACATGGAGGTACCCCATGGATATGATCTCGTTTCTCGCCTCCGAACCCTTCGACCGCAGCGGTGATACGCCGCTCTATGTCCAACTTAAACATCGAATCGCCCTGCTTATCGCCAGCCAGGCGTTCGACACCAAGACGCCGCTGCCACGCGAGCTCGAAATCTGTGAGCGGCTAGAGTTATCGCGCGCGACCGTGCGCCGTTGCTTCCAAGATCTCGTCATCGAGGGGCGCGTGGTGCGCAAACGTGGGCAGGGCACGTTCATCAAACCCCAAACCTCAGCACCCGGCATCGACCTGGCCCTGAATTTCAGCGCGCGGATGCGCGAAGCGGGACGGGTTCCGAGCTCGCAGATTCTCGCCTTTTCAAGCATACCGGCCGTCCGCGGCATCGCCTCTGGGCTCAAAGTGCCCGAGGGGACACCCGTCTGGGAGATTCGCCGCCTGCGTCTCGCCAACGACAAACCCATGGAGCTCAACTACGTCTATATCCCCGTGTCACTTTGCCCCGAGCTCACACGCAAAGACGTGGATGGCTCGCTCTACGCCTATATCGCGGAAAAGACCGGCATCCTGCCCGCAAGCGTCGATGCCGTCTACGAGACGGTCAACCTCGACAAGCATGAGGCGCGCCTTTTGGGACAGAACACCGGTAAGGCGGCGATGCGCATCGTGCGTTCGACCTACGACAAGACGGGAACCCCGTTCGAGGTAGGCGTGCTCATCAGCTGCGACGGTCAGGCAAAGCTGCACGTGCACATCGCCGCCGACAAAACAACCTTCACCGCCACAGCCCAATAAATCCAAAACGTGGGCGCCGTCGTTCAAACGAACGACGGCGCCCACACTCATTTTCTATTCAGCCCTAGTCATCGCGCAAAGCCCCTTCGGCAGCACACGGTGCAGCCGAGTCACCGCAGGCCGGGGCGGAGGGGGCCGAGTTTCCCACTGAGCGACTCTGCTTGCAGCCGGAGCGAAGGGGGAAACTCGGCCCCCTCCGCCCCGGCCGGACAGGTCAATCTACACCGTGTGCTGCGGCAGGTCCTGCAGGGCGATGACGTCCATGCCCATGTCGTTGGCGCTGCCGTGACCCTGCTGGTCCTCGCGCACCGCCTCGATGGCACTCACGTACGTGTTGGCGGCAGACATCGCGGTCACGCAGGTCACACCGCGGCGCACCGCCTCGGTGCGCAACAGATAGCCGTCGCCACGCGAGCCCGGACCGTACGGCGTGTTGATGATCACCGCAATCTTGCCATCGGCGATGAGATCGCCGATGTTGGGGCGCTCGCCGTCGTGCGGGCCGCTGATCTTTTCCACGATCTCGCACGTCACGTTGCCTCCACGCAGCACGCGCGCCGTACCCTCGGTAGAGCAGATGTCAAAGCCCAGGTAGCGCAGGATGCGGGCGACCGAAAGGATGTGGCGCTTGTCGCGGTCGCACACGCTGATGAATACCTTGCCGGCGCTCGGGTCGGGCAGGTTGTAGTCGATCGCCAGCTGCGTCTTGGCGTATGCCTCGGGATAGCTCTTGGCGATACCCATGACCTCGCCGGTCGACTTCATCTCGGGCCCCAGGATAACGTCGGCACCGGGGAAACGGCCCCAGGGCATAACGGCTTCCTTCATGCAGAACCAGTCCAGCTGACGCTCGTCGCTCGGCAGGCCCAGGCTCGCGATGGAATCGCCCGCCATGATACGCGCCGCGCACTTGGCCAGCGGCACGCCGGTGGCCTTGGAGATAAACGGCACGGTGCGGCTCGCGCGCGGGTTGGCCTCGATCACGTAGACGGTCTCGCCCTTAATGGCGTACTGCACGTTGACCAGGCCGCGGACTCCCAGCGCCATCGCGATGCGGCGCGTAGTCTCGCGGAGCTTCGCCTGCAGGCTCTCGCTAAAGCTAAACGGCGGAATGCACGTCGCGGAGTCGCCGGAGTGAATACCGGCCTCCTCGATATGCTCCAGGATACCGCCGATGTAGACCTCCTCGCCGTCGCACAGGGCGTCGACATCGGACTCGATCGCACCCTCCAAGAAGCGATCCAGATACACCGGGTAGTCGGGGCTAATGCGTGCAGCCTCGGTCATGTAATCGCGCAGATGCTCGGCATCGTAGGCGATCATCATGCCGCGGCCGCCCAGCACATAGCTCGGACGTACCAGCAGCGGGTAGCCAATGTGTGCGGCAACGGCCTCGGCCTCCTCAAACGAGGTGGCCTGGCCCGCCGGCGGGTACATGATGCCTAACTTGTCGAGCAGAGCGGCGAAGCGCTCGCGGTCCTCGGCAAAGTCGATGGCATCGGGCTTGGTGCCCATGATGTTCACGCCGCTCTCCTCGAGCATGCGCGCCAGCTTAAGCGGAGTCTGGCCGCCGAGCGTCACCACGACGCCGTCGGGGCGCTCAACATCGATAACGTCCATGACGTCCTCGTAGGTGAGCGGCTCAAAGTACAGGCGGTCGGACGTGTCATAGTCGGTCGAGACGGTCTCGGGATTGCAGTTGACCATGATGGTCTCGAAGCCGCGGGCCGCCAGCGCGTAGCTCGCGTGCACACAGCAGTAATCGAACTCGATACCCTGGCCAATGCGGTTGGGGCCGGCGCCCAGGATCATCGCCTTGGGCTTGTCCGCCGGCGTGGTCTCGTCGGGAGCCACGCACTTCTTGGCGTCCGGGCTCGTGCGGTAGATGTTCTCGTACGTCTTGTAGTGATATTCCGTGGCGCTCGAGAACTCCGCAGCGCAGGTATCGACCGTCTTCATGCTGGGAACCACGCCCAGACCCTTGCGATAGGCGCGCACAAAGCGCTCGTCCGAGCCGGTCAACGCGGCGATCTCGGCGTCGCTCGTACCATACTGCTTGAGCAGGCGCATCGCGTCGGCGTCGATATCCTCCACACGCAGGCCGCGGATGCTCTCCTGGACCTGCACCATGTCGTTGATGCGGTTGAGGTACCACGGATCGATACCGCAGATGGCGTGGATGCGGGCGATGTCCCAGCCACGGCGCAGGGCCTCGACCACAAAGAAGATGCGGTGCTCGGTCGGGGTTGCCACGGCCTGAGCGAGCTCATCGTCGCTCAGCTTGTCGGCACCCTCCTTGCCACCGGCACAAATGCCCTGATGCCCGTCCTCCAGTGAGCGCATGGCCTTGCCGAAGGCCTCCTCAAAGGTGCGGCCGATCGCCATAATCTCGCCCACGGCCTTCATGCGCGTGGTGAGCGTAGGATCAGTGCCCTTAAACTTCTCGAAGGCAAAGCGCGGCACCTTGACGACGCAGTAGTCGATTGTGGGCTCAAAGCAGGCGGGCGTTGCCTTGGTGATGTCGTTGACGATCTCGTCGAGCGTGTAGCCCACGGCCAGGCGAGCGGCGGCCTTGGCGATGGGGAAGCCCGTGGCCTTGGAGGCCAGTGCGGACGAACGGCTCACGCGCGGGTTCATCTCGATGACGATCAGGCGGCCGGTCTGGGGGTTCACGGCAAACTGCACGTTGGAGCCGCCGGTCTCGACGCCAATCTTCTCCAGAATGGCGAGCGACGCGACACGCATGCGCTGGTACTCAAGGTCGGAGAGGGTCTGCGCTGGCGCCACGGTGATGGAGTCGCCGGTGTGCACGCCCATGGGGTCGAGGTTCTCGATGGAGCACACGATGATGCCGTTGCCGGCGTGGTCGCGCATGACCTCCATCTCATACTCTTTCCAACCCTCGATGGACTCCTCGACCAGCACCTCATGGGCAGGCGAGAGCTCAAGGCCCTGGCTCACGATGGAGACGAGCTCCTCGTGGGTATGCGCGATGCCGCCGCCGGCGCCACCGAGGGTAAAGCTCGGGCGCAGTACGCAGGGATATCCCACGCGCTCGGCGATAGCCTCGGCGTCGGCCACGCTGTAGGCATAGCCCGAGCGCGCGACCTCCAGGCCGATCTCGGCCATGGCCTCGTTAAAGAGTTTGCGGTCCTCGCCGCGCTCGATAGCGGCCAGGTCGCAGCCGATCATCTCGACGCCGTACTTGTCGAGCGTGCCGTCCTTTGCCAGCTCGACGGCGGCGTTCAGACCGGTCTGGCCGCCCAGCGTGGGCAGCAGCGCGTCCGGGCGCTCTTTCTTGATCACGCGCTCGATAAACTCGGCGGTGATAGGCTCAACATAGGTGCGGTCGGCCAAGCCCGGGTCGGTCATGATGGTCGCCGGATTGGAGTTGACCAGGATAACCTCAAAGCCATCCTCCTTGAGCACCTTGCAGGCCTGGGCGCCGGAGTAGTCGAACTCGCAGGCCTGTCCAATAACGATGGGGCCCGAACCAATAACGAGGATACGCTTGATGTCAGTACGTTTCGGCATGTTAGTTCTCCTCGGTCGCAGCGTTCTCGGACTCGGCGAAATTCCAGCCGGCGAGGCGGTCCTTCGCGATGTCGGTGTCCAGGTAGTTCTCCTCGCCGTCCATGAGTCGCGTAAAGGCGGTAAAGAGATAGTGGGCATCGGTGGGGCCAGGCGAAGCCTCGGGGTGGTACTGGACCGAGAAACACGGGGCGTCGAGCAGCTGGATGCCCTCGGCGGTGCCGTCGTTGAGGTTCACATGTGTCAGGCGAATGCGACCAAAGCGCTCGTTCATCACGACCGGCGCGATTCCGCGACGCACCCAGGCGCGCAGGTCGCCATCGGCCGCATGCTCGGTTTCGCCGCCGGAAAGCTCCGGAATCAGTTTGCCCAGACTGGGGAACAGCAGACCAAAGCCGTGGTTTTGCGCGGTGATCTCCACGCGACGGCTCACCAGATTCATAACCGGCTGGTTACCGCCACGGTGACCGAATTTAAGCTTTTCCATTTGGGCGCCGCACGCCAAGCTGATCATCTGGTGACCAAGGCAAATGCCAAAGACCGGCACCTTGCCGATCAGCTGCTGCACCTGCTCATAGGTCTCCACCACGGCATCGGGGTCGCCGGGGCCGTTGGACAAAAAGACGCCATCGGGATTCATGTCGAGCACCTGCTGGGCGGGCGTATCCCACGGCACGACGGTGAGATCGCAGCCGGCACGGACCAGGCCCTCCAGAATACCGCGCTTCACACCGCAGTCGTAGGCGACCACTTTGTGACGGGCAGGAGCGGCAGCCGCAAGCGCAAAGTCATGCGTGGCAGGCAGGTCGGCGGCCACAAACTCGTGAGGCGCGGGGCAACTTACGGTCTTGACCAGGTTCTCGCCTACCAGCGTGGGCGCAGCGGCCAGACACTCGGCAAGCTCGTCGACGTCGAAGATCTCGGTCGAGATAATGCCCATCTTGGAACCATTGTCGCGCAGATGGCGCACCAGAGCGCGGGTGTCGACACCCTCGATAGCGACGATGCCGTGAGCGCGCAGGTACTCCGGCACGCTGACGGCCGAGCGCCAGTTAGAAGGCGTGGCGCACATGTCGCGAACGATCATGCCGCGCATAGCCGGAGCGCTCGCAGGGCGCACGGCGTCGCCGGGGAAGGCCGACTGGACATCGGTCTCGTCGATACCGTAATTGCCGATCTGCGGATAGGTCATGGTTACAATTTGGCCGGCATAACTCGGGTCGGTCATGACCTCAAAGTAGCCCTCGAGCGAGGTGTTGAAGCAGACTTCGCCGGTCGCGGTGCCCTCGGCGCCGCATGCACGTCCATAAAAAATGGTCCCATCCTCAAGATACAGGATACAGGGACCGCAGGTGCCCTTGCTGGTTTTGGCCAGCATACGCTGGCAAAGCTCGCTGGGCGCGAAGGTGCGGGCGGCAGCGCCCGCGGTATGGTTGTTCGCCATAATTCTCCTTCCCGGTCTCACAGGACCGGCTTAAAGGTGTGTAGTTAGGCCTCGCGGTATTGTAACCGCAAGCATGCCTCATGGCGTTAATTTCATCGAAATGTTTACGAAATGATAATTATGACTTTCTATGCATAATGATTTTTAATCCCCGTCCCAGAAAAATCATCCCGCGGGGCTTGTGGCTCACGCGGGATGATGGCGTCTTACTTTTTCTTGTCCTGCTCCAGCAGTTCGGACGGCGTTCGGTCGGGCTTGCCGCCGCGGAAAATCTCGCGGCCATGCAGACGATGCTCCAGGTCACGTTCGGCCTTTTCCTCGTCAATCTTGGTCTGGCTCACCACCGGGTCCTCAATCAACGACGACACCGAGTTCACCTGCTTCTGAATGCGCTCGGCGATGGTGTCATCCATACTCACGATGCGCATCTTCCAGTCGATATTCGTGGCGTTGGATGAGCGCTTGGTCCACACGAACGTCAGGATGGCGCTCTGGTGGCCCCGCGCGGGGAACATGCCAAAGAAGGAATCGTGCTGAATGTTGCTATCCTCGTCGATATAGGCGTGAACGTTATACACCACGCGGTCAATCTTATCGTTGAGCAGCGCGTTGGTCGCAAGCGCCGCGGCCTGGATCTGCCCGTTGGACAGCAGCTCGAGCTCGTTGGCAGACGATGTGTCCAACACCGTCACCTCGACCGTGCCCGTACGCTCATCGGCTTCATCGACGGTAAAGTCGAGTGGGAACTGCGTAAAGCCGTTGCCCCACTCGAGGCCGCCCTTCAGCGCCGTCGAAACGGTATCGACCGAAACGCTCTCGGACAGGTTGGCGGTGTTCAGACGACGCATCACGCCGTAGCCAATCTGCATGCCCACGATCAGCACCAAAATACCAATGACCACGGCCATCGCGGTCTTCGTAATGGTATGACTCACCTGCGAACCCGAAGGATCGTCCTCGGACAGCGGGTCGATATGTTTTGCCTGGCTCGCGCGGTCCTCGCTGCGCAGCTGCGCTAGCGCCGCTTTGTCACCGCGCTTGGCCGCCGCCTCCTTCTCGCGCATGCGCTCGGTGCGCTTTTTGGCAAGCGTGGGATCCAAGACACCGGATGCATCGATTTCGGAGAATAACTCCGTCACTTCTTCCGGAGTCAAAGGGTTCTTGTCAGCCATAAACTTCCTGTCATATCAATCAGTCGAGCTCGTGCGCACGCGCACCTTCGAACTGCATTCGATAGTAACGGGCATAGGTGCCGCCACGGGCGAGAAGCTCCTCGTGCGTGCCACGTTCCACAACGCGACCATGCTCAACGGTCGCAATCTCATCGGCGTGTTTAATGGTCGAGAGACGGTGGGCGATGATAATCGTGGTGCGGCCGCGTGCCAGCTCTTCGAGCGACTCCTGGACCGCCTCCTCGCTCTCGTTATCCAAAGCACTCGTCGCCTCGTCCAAGATCAAGATTTTGGGATTCTTGAGAAACACACGCGCGATGGCAACGCGCTGTTTCTGTCCGCCCGAAAGACGGCTGCCGCGCTCGCCCACGACCGTGTCATAGCCCTGTGGAAGCGACTCGATAAAGGCATCGATGTTGGCGCGACGGGCGGCCTCGGCGATCTCTCCTGCCGTAGCGCCCGGCTTGCCGTAGGCGATGTTCTCGCCAATCGTGCCATCAAACAGATAGACATCCTGCTGCACCAGGCCGATGGCGCGACGCAGGCTCTGCTGCGTCACATCGCGCACGTCCTGGCCGTCGATGCTAATGGATCCGGCGGCCACGTCATAAAAGCGCGGCAGCAGCGAACAGGTCGTCGATTTGCCACCGCCCGAAGGGCCAACCAAAGCGATGGTCTGCCCGGGCTTGATAGACAGATCCATATGGTCGATAACGGGACGCTCGTCGGCATCGCCCTCGCCCAGCTCAACATCCTCGTAGTTAAAGCACACGTCGTGATACTCCACGGCGCCGGCAGTCACCTGCAGATCCGTGGCGCCCGGCTTGTCCTGGATATCCGGCGCGGTCGAGAGTACCTCGTCCATACGCTTAAAGCCGGCGATAGCCTTCTGATACATTTCGGCCGAATTGACGAGTGTCTCGAGCGGCGTGCAGAACAGCGAAATGTAGAGCGCGAAGGTTGCCATATCGACTGCCTGCAGCTGGCCTTGGGCAACCAGCCAACCGCCCAGCAGCACCACGATCACATAGAGCACACCCGAGAGCAGGCCATACGTCGCGGTATAGACGCCCATGGCGTGATACATGTTCTCCTTGGACGAAAGATAGCGATTGTTGGAGGCGCGGAACTTGAAACGTTCGGCCTCCTCATTGGCAAAGCTCTTGACCACGCGCATGCCCGCCAGCGAATCCTGCAGCTGCGCATTGATGCCGCTGATCTTTTTGCGGTTGTCGCTAAAGACCTCGCGCATGCGCATGTTCTGCCAAAACATGATGACCGCAAACGCCGCCGTCACCACGGCCATGGCGAGCGCCAGCACCGGGGCGATGGTAAAGAGGATCACAAACGAGCCGATAATCTCGATGCCGCAGATGATGATCCACTCGGGCACGTGGTGCGCCGCCTCGCAGATATCGAACAGGTCGTTGACCACGCGGCTCATCATGTCGCCCGAGCTGTTGCGGTCGAAGTACGCAAAGCTAAAGCGCTCATACTGGTCGAACAGGTCCTCGCGCATTTTGGACTCCATACGCGCGCCCATCACGTGACCCCAATAGCTCACAAAATAGCGGCAGGCGCAGCGGATGGCATACATCAGCACCAAGCCCACCGCGATCATGCCGAGCGCCTGCATAATGGCAGCCTGACCCTGGGTAAACAGCCCACCGGTCAGATTGCGCAGGATAATGGGGAACGCCAGGTCAATGGCGGCAAGCACCAGAGCACAAACAGTATCAGCAACAAAAAGCCCCATCTGGGGCTTGTAATACGAAAGAAACCTCTTCAGCATAATCACCTTACGCGGTTTTACCAAACCGCGTTTCATCTCGACGCTGCAAGTGCTCCATTTGGACAATCTGGCCTTCAATCGTCGGTCGCGTATACCCATACGCTTCCCTCCTCTTTTAGGCCACCTTGTCTCAAATGGAGCACTTTCGCTGACTTACACAAACCTGCGGGATCATTCCCGCTCGTTAAATCTCCGCTCCGCCCAGCCTGTGTGCGATGCTGTCGCAGGCAAGCGCGCCTACAACGGTCTTGGCGTCTTCGATCTTGCCGTCGAGCACGGCGTCGATCAGCTCGTGCAGCGGCACCAGGTCCACGTTGACAAACTCGTCATCATCGGGGTTGGGCGCATCAAACTCGAGCTTGGTAGCCAAGTAGATGTGGATGATCTCATCGCAAAAACCACAGGACGTGACAATCGACGTCAAAAAGCGAATACGACCAGCCCTAAAGCCCGTCTCCTCATGCAGCTCGCGTTTGGCGCAATCGAGCGGGTCCTCGCCTGGATCGAGCTTGCCGGCGGGAATCTCGACCGTCACGCGGTCGATAGCGGTGCGGTACTGACGCACCAGTACGATCTTGCCGCTCTCGGTCAGCGCCACAACGGCCGCCGCACCCGGATGGCGAACGATATCGCGGGCGCTGCGGCGACCGTTGGGCAGCTCAACCTCAAGACGGTGGACGTCGAGGATCTTGCCCTTCCAGGCGCACTCCTCCGAAAGAATCTTCTCGTGCAGCTCGGCATCGTGTGGGTCGTCGTCGCCCAGCACCAGCGCCGGCTCGTCAGCGACCTCGCCGCCGGGCTCGCCCTCGGCGTGCCCATACATGCGGCTGTCCTCTTCAACGATCTGCGCATCCACGAGCTCTTCGTTCTTCTCGTCCATCCGTCTCATTCCTCTCGGATTTTAGGCATCCCAGGCGTCGCGGCCGCGCAGCGCGCGCAGGCCGATGTCGTGACGCAGGGTCTTGCCCTCAAAATCAATCTTCTCGCAGGCCTCGTAGGCAAGGTTGCGAGCGTTCTCGAACGTGTCGCCCAGCGCGGTCACGGCAAGCACGCGGCCACCATTGGTCACGAGCTGGCCGTCCACCACGGCAGTGCCCGCGTGGTACACGGTCACGTTCTCCATGGCCTCGGCGTCGGCGATACCGGTGATGACCTTGCCCTTCTCGTAGCTGCCGGGATAGCCCGCGCTCGTCAGGACAACGGCCACGGCCCACTCGTCACGCCAGTCGAGCTCAATCTGATCGAGCTCGCAGTTGGCACAAGCCAGCATGACCTCGACCAGGTCATTCTTAAGGCGCGGCAGCACGACCTGAGTCTCGGGATCACCAAAGCGGGCATTGAACTCCAGTACCTTGGGACCGGCAGGCGTGAGCATAAAGCCACCGTACAGGCAGCCGCGGTAATCGATACCCTCGGCAGCGAGCTCGGCCACGGTCTGCTCCATGACCTTCACCATGGTGGCGTGCTCCTCGTCAGTCACGATGGGCACCGGGCTGTAGACGCCCATGCCGCCGGTGTTGGGGCCCTTGTCGCCCTCGAGCGCGCGCTTGTGGTCCTGCGAGGTAGCCATGGGGCGCACGGTCTTGCCGTCGGTAAAGGCCAGCAGCGAGCACTCGGGACCGGTCAGCATCTCCTCGATAACCACGGTGTTGCCGGCATCGCCAAAGGTGCCGCCAAAGCACTCGCGCACGGCCTCCTCGGCCTGCTCAAGTTCGGTCGCCACGATAACGCCCTTGCCCGCGGCAAGGCCGTCGGCCTTGACGACCAGCGGGGCGCCCTGCTCGTGCACGTAGGCAAGAGCCGAAGCCTCGTCGGTAAACGAGCCGTAGGCTGCCGTCGGGATACCGGCGCGCTCCATGAGCTGCTTGGAGAACAGCTTGGAGCCCTCCATCTGGGCGCCCTCGGCACCCGGGCCAAAGCAGGGAATGCCCGCCGCGCGGACGGCATCGGCAACGCCCGCCACGAGCGGAGCCTCGGGGCCAATCACGACGAGTCCGCATCCATGGCTCTGGGCAAACGCCGCCACGGCCACAGGATCGCAATCGTCGAGAACCACGTTCTCGCCGCAGCTCGCGGTGCCGCCGTTACCCGGCGCGATGTAGAGCTTGCCGGCGCGCGGTGATGCTGCGAGCTTGGCTGCCAAAGCATGCTCACGGCCGCCGCTGCCCAACAACAGGATGTCGATGGTTTGAGTGTCCGCCTTCAAGGGTGCCTCCTCTATGGATGAATGGCCCGCTCCGCGCGAGCCCTTTGCAAGCAAATATACCCCTCGGCCGCCCGTCTGGGCTGCAAAGGGGTATATCGCAATAACCGTATAAACCGATTACTTCCAGAATCGGTTGATGATCTGCTCGCGACCGGCGCCAACGCCAATGAACGTCACGCGGGTGTGTGCCAGATCCTCGATAAACGCCACGTAGTCCTGAGCCTCTTGCGGCAGCTCATCAAAGCTGCGGCAACCGGTGATGTCGCACTTCCAGCCGGGGAGCTCCTCGTAGATGGGCTTGGCATGCTCAAAGCGCACCTGATGCTCGGGCACGCTCGTGTAGCGCTCGCCATCGACGTCGTAGGCCACGCACACCTTGATGGTGTCGAAAGCCGAAAGCACGTCGAGCTTGGTCACGGCGATGTCGGTGAGGCCGTTGACGCGCGAGGCATAGTTGGCGATAGGGCCGTCAAACCAGCCGCAACGACGACGACGACCGGTGGTCACGCCGTACTCATAGCCCTCCTCGGTCAGCGTGTGGCCAGCCTCGGACTCATAGGAAAGCTCGGTGGGCATGGGGCCCGAACCGACACGGGTGATATAGGCCTTCATGACGCCCAGCACGCGGTCGACGTTCTTCATGCCCACGCCGGAGCCGGTAATGGCGCCGCCGGCGGTGCAGTTGGAAGACGTCACGTACGGATAGGTGCCGTGGTCGATGTCGAGCAGCGTCGCCTGGGCGCCCTCAAACAGCAGGTCCTTGCCCTCATCGATCATGTTGTTGAGCAGCAGGCTCGTCTCGGTGATGTAGGGACGCAGGCGCTCGGCCATCGGCAGGTACTCGTCACAAATCTGGTCCACGGTGTAGGTGGGCAGGTTGTAGATGAGCTCGAGCTCGGGGTTCACGCGGGCGAGAGCGGTCTCCAGCTTGTCGCGGAACAGCGCCTCGTCCAGCATGTCCTGCATGCGCAGGCCAATGCGGGCCATCTTGTCCTGATAGCACGGACCGATACCGCGCTTGGTGGTACCGATGTTCTTCTTGCCGAGCTTCTGCTCAAAGGCGCCATCCAGATCGATGTGGTACGGCATGATGACATGCGCGTTGCCACTGATCTTGAGGTTCTTGGTGGTGATGCCGTCGGCCTCGAACATGTCGATCTCCTCAAGGACAACCTTGGGGTTGACGACGCAGCCGTTACCGATCACCGACACGTGGTCGGAATACATGATGCCGGAGGGCACCTGGTGCAGGCCGTACTTCTTGCCGTTGACGACGATGGTGTGACCGGCGTTGTTGCCGCCCGAGTAGCGCACGACGGCATCGAAGTCGCCGGCGACCAGGTCGCAAATCTTACCCTTGCCCTCATCGCCCCACTGGGCACCGACCAAAACGGTTGACGGCATGTTTACTCCTTACATTCATGGACTGTCTACGCGCCACGCCGGCACGCAGAAGCACAAAACATTCCCAGTATACCCGTGCAACGGGCGCCTGTCCTACTCCTCGGCATGTGCCCCATCAAGCTCATAGAACTTGGTGGATGCCGGCAGGAACATCAGGTCGACGTCGCCGATCGGACCCGAACGGTTCTTGGCCACGACGATACGCGTAACGCCCTCGTCGGGTCGATCGTCGCGCGAGGCCTCGGCCTCGTCGGCGGAGCGGTCCAAGAACATAACGATATCGGCGTCTTGCTCGATGGAGCCCGATTCACGAAGGTCGGAAAGCTGCGGACGCTTGCCGGTACGGGATTCGACCTGACGCGAGAGCTGCGACAGCGCGATGAGCGGGATCTTGAGCTCCTTGGCCATGATCTTCAGACCACGCGACATCTCGGAGACCTCGACGGTACGGCTCTCGGAGCGACGTCCCGGCGGAGGACTCACCAGCTGCAGGTAGTCCAGGATGATGATGGCCTTCTCCTTGTTGTGGAGCATGCGGCGGCTCTTGGCGCGGATCTCGGTCACCGTGGTGCCGGGCGTATCGTCGATCAGAACATCGAGCTTGGACAAGGTCTGCGTGGCCTCGTTGATATTGGCCCACTGCTCGGGGCTAATACGGCCCGTGCGAAAATCACTGATCGAGATCATGGCATAGGCGCAAATCAAACGCTGGGCAATTTCCTTGCCCGACATCTCCAGCGAGAAGAAACCGACGGTATAACCGGCAGCGGCAGCGTTGAGCGCCAGATTCAGGGCGAACGACGTCTTACCCACAGCAGGGCGGGCGCCGATAATGATGAGCTGGCCCTCGCGAAAACCCATGAGCATGCGGTCGAGCGACGGGAAGCCCGTGGGCACGCCCGCAGCCTGGCCGCCTGCCTGGCACACTTCCTCGGCCTCGTTATAGGCCTCGACCATAAACTCGGTCAGCGTCTTGTAGCTCGACTTGACCTCGCGCGCCGTGACCTTGAGCAACTTGCTCTCGGCCAGCTCCACGACCTCTTTGGTATCGGTGGGAGCGTTATAGGCCAGCGCGTTGATCTCGTTGGTGGCGCCGATCAGCTCACGCAGCATCGAATCGCGGCGAACGATAGCGGCATGGTGCTGCCAGTTGACGAGCGACAGGGTCTGACCCATCAACTCCAAAATATAGGCCTCGCCGCCCACGGCATCAAGCTTGTTAATGCTTCTCAGGTAATCGATCAGCGAGATGGAGTCGATGGGAATGCGGCTGTTGTACATATCGACCATCGCGGTATAGATGGTCTTATGAATGGGCCGGTAGAAGTCATCGGGCTGCAGCTCGACCTGGGCCTCTTCGACCACCTCGGGCGATAGCAGCATAGCGGCCAGTACATTGGCCTCTGCATCTTGGTTTTGGGGAAGACCCAACTTGGAGCCGCGGTCCTCAACCGTCAGCCCGGTCTCCCTATCGTCATATGCCATGAGCATCCTCATTCATATCGCTTGCGAGCATCCATAGTATCAGTCACGGTCCCAAAACGCGCCGCGCGCCGCCAATCACCACCGAACCAAACGGATGAACGGTCCTGTATATAGGACTTCGACGCAACGTTCACCATGACACTCACTCAGCGCAAAAAACAAAAGGGCGCCCTGGTTTCCCAGAGCGCCCTTCTTAGAACAAGATTGTTGCGTTGCAGCAAATGCTACTCGGCAGCAGCCTCAGTCTCGACCTCGGCGGTCTCGGCCTCGGCGACCTCAGCGGCCTCCTCGACCTCAGCCTCGGCAGCGAGCTCCTCGGCGGTAACGCCGACGAGAACGACAACCTCGGCCTTGATCTCGCGGTACAGCGAGATGGCAACGGTGTGGGCACCGGCAACCTTGATGGGCTTACCGAGCTCGACGCGCTTGCGGTCGATGTCCATACCGAGCTGAGCCTTGATGGCGTCAGCGATCATAGCGGCGGTAACGGAGCCAAAGAGGATGCCCTCGTCGCCGACCTTGACGTCAACGGTGACCGTCTTGCCCTCGAAGGCAGCCTTGGTCTCGTTGGCGGTAGCCAGACGGACGGCCTCGCGCTTGGCGATGTTGTTGCGACGCTCGTCAAGCTGCTTGAGGTTGCCCTTGGTGGCGGCAACAGCGAGCTTCTTGGGGAACAGGAAGTTCTCAGCGTAACCCTGAGCGACCTCTACGACGTCACCCTCGCCGCCCTTGCCCTTGATCTCATCGAGAAGAATAACCTTCATGATGCGTCTCCCTTCTTAGCCGCGGTCGCGGTTGCCACGAGAGGAAACCACGGGGACGGTGTACGGCAGGAGGGCCATCTCGCGGGCGCGCTTGATGGCGTTGGCGATGTCATGCTGATGCTGCGTGCAAGCGCCAGTGACGCGACGGGGCTTGATCTTGCCACGGTCGGTCATGTACTTACGGAGAAGCTGAGTGTCCTTATAGTCGATGAACTCAGTGTTCTCCTTGCAGAACTGGCAGTACTTACGACGCGGCTGACGTGCAGAAAAATCATTAGCCATGTCAAAATACCTTTCATTTGGCAACTTCGGCGAACCGAAGCCGCCTCTCACTCAAAAATAGGTGAACAACCCTTAGAACGGGATGTCCTCATCGTAGACGTCGACCGCGGGCGGCGTAGCCACCGGTGCGGCAGGACGTGCTGCGGGCGCGGGAGCTGCGGGGGCGTAACCGCCCTGATCGTAGCCACCCTGGCCACCACGGGAGCTCATAAACTCGATCTCATCGACGATGACCTCAAGCTTGCTCCGGCGCTGGCCGTCGCGCTCCCAAGAGCTGTAGCGCAGCTTGCCCTCGATCGCGACCTTGTTTCCCTTTGCCAGGAAACGGCTCACGGCCTCGGCGCGGGTGCCGAACATAGTGCAGTCGACAAAGTTGGGATAGTCCTCCCACTCGCCAGTCTGCGCGTTGCGGCGACGATCGTTCACGGCGACGCCAAAGGACAGAACCTGGGTTCCGCCGGCGGTGGCGCGCAGCTCGGGATCGCGGGTGAGGTTACCGGTGATGTTCACTCGATTGATGCTCATAACTCACTACTTCCTCTTGGGGCACAAGCCCAGTCCAAAACGACAGTCTTACTCCTGGTCGTCGCGACGGACGATCATGTGGCGGACCACAGCGTCGGTGATGCGCAGGACGCGATCAAGCTCGGCGATCTGGGTAGGATCTGCGTGGAAGTTGATGAGGGTGTAGTCACCATCGGTGAGGTCGTTGATCTCGTAGGCGAGCTTGCGCTTGCCCCACTCGTCAACGGAGTCGACCTTGCCAGCGCCCTCAGCGATCGTGGTATCGATACGCTTCATAACAGCGAGACGAGTCTCGGGGTCGAGCGACGGGTCAACAAAGAACAGCAGTTCATAAGCCTTCATATTGTCACCTCCTCTGGGCAAATGTGGCTTCAGGTCGTGAAGGTGCGCCTGAAGCAGGAAAAGACTTGGTAATAATATCTTTCAACCTCCTAGGCTGCAAGAATATGCAGCTACAACCTCATGACCTCCACATATGCCCATACTCACACGACGTTTCATGCGCATTCCAACCAAATGCTGACCAAAAGCTTGACGGATCTGTTGACAAGATACGGTGCCGTGGGGACAAGCTGAGCCAAGCCGCAGGTCAACGGGCACAAGGCTGTGGTCGCAAAATGCATACCAGTGGCCCACAGCACCACCCAAAGATTTTTAAATTCATTGCCAAGTCGCTTATGAATACCCTTTTTTGAACAATTGAGTTGATCAACCACGCTGGTCGGAAGCCGTTTTTTGGCACCTCAAGCCCCACTGCAGCGCCAAGCACGGCCAAGCGTTTTAAAAAATGCCAACTTTTCTGTTTGCACTTTGCGATTCCTCGTGTATACTGACTTTCGCATTTAACGGAGAGTTGTCCGAGTGGCCGAAGGAGCACGATTGGAAATCGTGTAGGCGTCAAAAGCGTCTCCAGGGTTCAAATCCCTGACTCTCCGCCAGTTAATTCCAAAGCAGGCCTTCGAGCCTGCTTTGTTTTTACCCCACGCGGAGGGGTGGCAGAGTGGTTGAATGCGGCGGTCTCGAAAACCGTTTGGCCTGTATAAGGTCACGAGGGTTCGAATCCCTCCTCCTCCGCCATTTTGGTTGAGAAAGCTCCCGAAAACGGGGGCTTTTTTGTTTAGAGTCCCTTACAAGCAAATACGGCGGAGGAGGAGGGATTCGAACCTGCCCCTCCCTCAAAAACATGTACGTCACCCTCCAAAACCGACATTTTTCGACATCTCTGGAGGCTGACGTACACGTTTGGATTGAGCTCACGGGAGCGGCACTATTCGGAAGGTGCCTCTTCGTCTCGCATGCTTTTCCAGTTGCGGATAAGTGCCTTGCGTAGTTCGTTTTGTTTTCTCTGGTACCCGGTGTCGGTACAGCGAGGCATGCCGAGTGCTTCGCGAATGTTGTTCATGGCGCGGTGAAAGGCGAGCTGGCTGCCGAACTGAGCCGAAGTGAGCGTAACGATTCGATATCCCATTTGGGAGAGAACGGCCTCTCGCTCCGCATCTGCTCCCTTGCGCTCGAGCTCATCGTGAAAACCGCCCTTATATTCGATACCGAGCTCCCTGCGCTTATAGGTCACGAGCGCATCGATTTTGAGTGTTCGAGCTTTGGCGCAATGCCAGAGACGTTGAGGGATCTCGAGCGGTTTGTTGAGTTCGATACCTCTAATGCCAACGCCGCCTTCGCTTGTTGGGAGCGAGAGGGCAATTGCCGAAGCGGTCTCCATAGGCGAGGCCGAGTGATCGTAGATGTGCCTGAGCGCGAGCCGTGCACGTGTGGCACCGGGTTTGCCGGGGTGCCGATCGAGCAGTTCGGTTATTTCATCCTTGGAGGTGGTGGCTGGTTGCTCGGTATAAGGGTCGGCGGGATTGAGCCTCATGCGATAATCGCCGCAAACTTCATAGCCATATTCGAGATATTCGATCCTATCCATCCACTCGGCAGCGAGCACGAAGGTGAAGGCTTCGTCGGTGATAAAGACTCCGGGCGTCAACTCGTTAATATGCTCGTAGGGAAGATTTTGTCCAAGCATGTGGCAAATGACGCCTTTGGTGCGAATTCGCTCGAACTCGAATACAACCGAGATATCGATAGTCTTGAGCATATCGGACGGAATGCCGCAGTCGGTAAGCGCCTGTCGTATGCGCACAACGCGTTGTTGGGTGGAAATGCCTTGTGCGCCTATCTGGTAGTCGTGCCGCGCAAGAGACTGAACCAAATTCTGGGGTGCATGATGGACAAGCCATGCAGTTTTATGCGAAATGAGAACAGGGGTATCCATTGAGGGCCTCTCGCTCTGAGCCGGTATCCAACTCTTATGTCCGTTGAAGTGGGGAAATATACCGGATGTGAGTAAATCAACTCACTCATGCTGTGAGCTCAATCCAAACATGTACGTCAGCCTTCAAAGATGTCGGAAAATGTCGTTTTTGGAGCGTGACGTACATGTTCTGGACCCCTGGCATTCCAGCAACGCCACGCCCCCACCCAGTCCCGACCGTTTGCCGAGCAATGGGGTCGCAATCGGCGCCGAACATGTACTATGTACGGGCATTGTCCAAATCCGTAATCCAAAGGACCCCATCTTGCCCGTCGTCGCCGCTATGACCGTTACCTCACACGCCACGGATGCCATGGTCGCCATCCCGTTTTGGCTCGAAATGTTCGCCGTCGTCGCGGCTTCAATCTCGGGCGTGTTGGTCGCGCGCGAGCACAAACTCGACCTGGTGGGTGCAGTTGCGCTCGCCGTGGTCTGTGGCTTGGGCGGCGGTCTTTTACGCGACATGACGCTGCAGGTGGGCAACGTCTACATCCTCAACCAGCCAATGGCGCTGCCGCTTTCCATTGCCACGGCAGCCATCATCTATATTTTCCCGGCAATCGTCGACAAGCCCGAAAAACTCATTCCCCTGCTCGACATCATCTCGGTCGGCATCTACGCCGCCACTGGAGCAGACAAGGCACTGGTCTACGGCTTTGCGCCGGCGGTGTGCATCATGATGGGCTTTTTCACCGCGGTGGGCGGCGGCATGCTGCGCGACAGTTTTATGGGCGTGGTACCGGGCATTTTCCAGCGCACCAACTTCTATGCCATCGCAGCCATCGCCGGCTCGGCGAGCTATGTATGCCTTGTCATGAGCGGCGTCGTCAGCAACATCACCGCGTTGATCGTATGCGTTGCGGTAACCATGGGGCTGCGCTGGCTGTCGCTGCGTTTTGACATCAAAAGCCCCACCGAAGAAGACATCGCGCGCTTTTTGCACCACAAAAAGTAGATTGCGCGGGCTCATCCTTCGAAATGCAACCGAGAGGTTCTTTTAGAGCGCCCACGCGTTGGGTACCCTGTTAGGTGCATATCGAGCATCTGACGAAGGATTCACTATGCCCCACAATCAATTCCCGTCGACCCAACGCCGTAAAGCGTGGGGCCGCATCACCATCCTATTCGCGCTCATCGCTCTGGCGCTCACCGCACTTCCCGCTACGGCTCTTGCCGGCACGGACACCGCAGGCAACGTACTTGCGACCGACAATGACGCCAATCCGTCCGGCGTCGAAGGTGACCTGTACTGGGCAGGTCAGAGCCTCAACCTGGACGACACCTCCATCGACCGCGATATCATCGCTGCGGGCGATACCCTCTCGATCCGCGACTGCACGGTGGGCGGCGCCGTTCGTCTTGCGGCGCGCACCATCGACATTGCCAAGACTACGGTTGATGGCAGCGTCACGGTCGTCGGTCAGCATGTCGTGCTCAATTCCGACAGCACCGCCAACTGCTTCTATGCGATAGGCGAGACGGTTGCCCTGCGCGGCTCTACCAAGTCGGCAGCGCTCGCGGGCGATACGGTGACCATCGATGGCACCGTCGAGGGCGATGTCGAGGTCTGGGCCGACAAGCTCATCCTGGGCAAGAACGCCCACATCACCGGCACCGTGAACGCCCATGTTTCCGAGGACCCCGAGCGCGCCGCGGGAGCCGAGGTCGGCGCGCTCAAGATCGACCGCACCGAGAACGAGGATTCTTCCACCGTTAACGATGTCATCGGCGGCATCGTCGCCGCGGCGCTCTCGACCTGCTTTGTCGCTCTGCTGCTCGAGCTCGTCTTTCCGCGCGCGACCGCCAGCGCCGCCGGAATGCTCCACCAGCGCCCCACGCCCCTGTGGGTGAGCGGTCTTCTGGGCACGGTCGCTATCGTCCCCGCCGTCCTGCTGCTGATTATCTCAATCGCTGGCCTGCCGCTTGCCGGAACCCTCTTGTGCGGCGTTATCGGCATCGCGTTGGTGTCGAGCGCCTTTGCAGGGTGCGCGATCGCGCGCATGGTCGGACACAGCCAGAACCGCTACGCCATGGCGGCCGCCGGCGGCGTGATCGCAGGTGCACTTACGGCAATCCCCCTCGTAGGCGATTTCATCAGCGGCGTGGCCTTTGTCTTCACGCTCGGCTATGTTATCCAGATCATCTGGCGCAACGCTCACCTCAAGTCGCAACAGCCGGCTAATACGCCGGAACTCCCCACCGCCTAGCCGCCAACCACCACAAAGGGGACAGGCACCTTTGTGGTGGTGCAAGCGAACCTGTCCCCCTTGCACCAAAAAGGGCGCCGACCATCTCGGTCGGCGCCCTTTCTTGTTAGACGCTATAAGCCCCAGCGCTTATTTGTTGACCTGGCCGGCGCGGACGGCGGCCTTCTTGCGGTCGGTGGCGTTGAGCAGACGCTTGCGCAGGCGAATGTTCTTGGGAGTAATCTCGACCAGCTCGTCGTCGGCGATGTACTCCAGCGCCTCCTCCAGCGAGAAGGTGCGGGGCGGCACCAGCTGGACGGAGATATCGGAGGTCGAGGAACGCTGGTTACCCAGGTTCTTGGTACGGGCGATGTTGACGACCATGTCGCCAGCCTTGCTGCGCTCGCCCACGATCATGCCCTCGTAGCACTCGGTGCCCGGCTCAACAAACAGCTGGCCGCGCTCCTGCAGCGTACCCAGAGCGTAGGCGACGGCCTTCTCGGTGGTCATGGAGATCATGGCGCCGTTCTGACGGTTGCCGATCTCGCCGGCGTAGGGGCCATACTCCAAGAAGGTGTGGTAGAACACGCCCTCGCCGTGGGTGACGTTCATGATGCGGTTCTTAAGGCCCATGATGCCGCGGGTCGGGATCTTAAACTCGAGGTGCGTCACGATGCCCGAGGTATCCATGCTCGTCATGATGCCGCCGGAGGTACCGAAGACCTCAACGACCTTGCCCGAGTACTCGTCCGGGCACTCGACGACGGCCTGCTCGACGGGCTCCATCTTGTTGCCGTTCTCGTCCTTCTTAAACAGAACGCGGGGACGGCCAACCTGGAACTCAAAGCCCTCGCGACGCATGGACTCCATCAGAACGGACAGGTGCAGGATGCCGCGACCCGAGACCTCGACGCCGCTCTTGTCCTCGAGCTCCTCGATCTTCATGGTCACGTTGTTCTCGGCCTCGTTGAACAGGCGCTCCTTGAGCTGACGGGCGCCCACGATGTCGCCGTCGCGACCGACGAGCGGGGAGGTCGAAGCCTCAAAGACGATGGACAGGGTCGGCGGGTCGATCTCGATGGGCTCGAGCTCAACGGGGTTCTCGGGATCGGTGTAGACATCGCCGATATCGGTGCGGTCGATGCCCACGACGGCAGCGATGTCGCCGGCGCCGACTTCCTGGCACTCGGTGCGGCCCAGGTAGTCGAAGGTAAAGAGCTGCTTGACGGTAGCGGTGGTGCTGGAGCCGTCGTTCTTGACAACCAAGATCTGGTCGCCCTGGTGGATGGCGCCGGAGTACACACGGCCGATGCCGATACGGCCAACGAAGTTGGAGTGGTCGATGGTCACGCACTGCATGGCCAGCGGGGCGTTCTCGTCAACCTCGGGCGCAGGCATGTCGTCGATGATCATATCGAGCAGCGGATACATGTCCATGTTGCCGTCCTCGGGGTCATGGCGGGCAAAGCCATTGACGCCGCTCGCGTAGATGACATGCTCCATGGCGAACTCGAGCTGGTCGTCGGTAGCGCCCAGGTCGGCCATGAGGTCCAGGCAGTCGTTGTAGGCCTTCTCGGGGTTAGCACCCGGACGATCAATCTTGTTGATGACGATCATGATCTTGAGGCCGGTGTCGATAGCGTGACGCAGCACGAAGCGGGTCTGGGGCATGGGGCCCTCAAAAGCGTCGACCAGCAGCAGGGCGCCGTCGGCCATACGCAGCACGCGCTCGACCTCACCGCCAAAGTCGGCGTGGCCCGGGGTGTCGATGACGTTGATCTTGACGTCCTTGTACTCGATAGAGATGTTCTTGGCGAGAATCGTAATGCCGCGCTCGCGCTCCTGGTCGTTAGAGTCCAGGACGCGGTCCTCGACCTGCTGGTTGGCACGGAAGGCGTCCGTGGCACGCAGGAGCTTGTCGACCATCGTCGTCTTGCCGTGGTCGACGTGGGCGATGATGGCGATGTTCCTCAGATTGTCTACGCGCATGTAGTTCCCCTATCTTCTATCCATATACAAACGGCACGCGTATGCGACCCGCCCAGCAACACAACGCTCAGCGGGAATATTGAGCCTTTTACCGAAAACTCGTTTATTTTAGCGATTTTAGATGAGAGGGGTTTCCTCACCTGCAGGTTCAGGGTCGCTCCACATAAAACCATCGCCGGCACCCATGCCCTCATACAGCACGTATGCCGAAAAACCGCTCTCGAGCGTGGTTTCGAAGAAGCTCACGAGCAGGGCGTCGTGATAGCCGCCGTCAATTTCGACACAACCGGTATAGCCGATGGCATAGCGGGCGATACGGCCCAGGCCCTCGTCCTTAAGACCCATCTTATGCTCGGAGATAAAGTTGGTGGCCGCCTCGAGGCACGCCTCTTCGCCATCCTCATCGAGCGCCGCCAGATAACGGTTGGAAGCAGCGTCCTCAATTGCCACGACCACGCCAGGGTTTTCACCGGCGGCAAGGTCGTCCAAGAACGCGCCGATCAGGTCACACACCATGGCGTCGAGCTCGGCGGAGACGTTACCGGCGTCCTGCATATCCTGTGCCATCTTTAGACCTTCCCATCGAGTCTGGCGTCGTTACAGTTCTTGTGCCTCGGCAGCGATCTTGGCGGCAGCGTCGCGGGCGCGCATCATATCCATCGCGCGCTTGTCGAGTACCTTGATCTGGTTGGTCAGCATTACTGCATCGACCACACCCCAGATTACCAAGCCTGTTGAAATCGAAAACCCAAGCGCACCAACTGTACCACGAAGGCGCGAGCAGATTGCCGCGACAAGGGCGGAGACGACAACCATCTTGATAAACGAGCCGCGGCGCTCGCGAAGCGTGCGGGCCTGCGTCACATAGGCAATGCGAGCCGCCTCGGATGCCTCCGAGCGCATCTGGGCTTCACGCGCGATGGCGGCCGCTTCAGCCGATACGCGGGTACCCATCAGCGACCTCTCCGCTCGCGTGCCAGACATTTAGAAATCATCGGGGGAGAGCGTATGGACGAACTCGTCGAACTTCTCGAACTCCTGCTCGTCGTCGACTTCCTCGGCATGGGCAGAAACGGTACCCAGGCGATTCATGATGTCGTCCTCCACAAACATGGGAGCATTGCTGCGCACGGCAAGGGCAATGGCATCACTGGGACGGGCGTCGATCTTGCGCTCGCCACCATCGGCCAGTACGACAATCGTCGCGTAGAACACCGGCGGCTCGGCGCGAACGATCTCGATGCGCTCGAGCTTGGCGCCCAGGGCGTCGACGGTGTCGAGCAGCAGGTCATGGGTAATCGGGCGCTCGGCGCGGCCGCTATCGATGCCGCGGCTGATGGCAGCAGCTTCAAACGAACCAGTCTGAATGGAAAGGGAACGCAGCGGCGCGGGCGAGTCCGATTTGCTGCTGCGCTCACGAAGTACGATAAGCGATGGCACGGGACCGGCGGCCATGACGATGGTCTCTATGTCGACACGAACCATGGAACACCTCCGGTACGTAGCGGTTAACACGCGGCAGCCCGCCGCATTGAATAGCTATACTACCCAAACTTTCGCACAGCACACAAAATCAAAGTAGTTAATTTGGGGCGGGGCTTTTTTGACTACTTTCAGTAGGTAAGAAAAAAGCCCCGAGGCAACGCCCCAGGGCTCTTCACAGTTTTGATGGTGGACCTGACAAGATTCGAACTTGTGACCTCCCGGTTATCAGCCGGACGCTCTAACCAACTGAGCTACAGGTCCATCATGGTGGAGGTTAGGGGGATCGAACCCCTGACCTCAGGCTTGCAAAGCCCGCGCTCTCCCAGCTGAGCTAAACCCCCACGGAGACAGTAATAAACACCCCAGCGGCGACTCGGCTCTCGCTGGGGTGTTTATTGCGAAAGAAAGTGGTGGACCTGACAAGATTCGAACTTGTGACCTCCCGGTTATCAGCCGGACGCTCTAACCAACTGAGCTACAGGTCCATCGCGCAAGGGATATATTAGACGAGTCGTTACGCGCGCGTCAACAACTTTTTTGAAAATCTTTGGGGGATGTCGGCCCCGGCTGCCCGGCGGCATGCGAAGTCGTCTGCTCGGACAGTCCTGCTCGCACGGAGAGCACATTAAGTG
>NZ_CABJDK010000004.1:2681-169207 GCF_902364355.1 Collinsella aerofaciens | reverse complement strand
AGGGCATGGGGATGATCCTGCGTCCCCGCGCGGGCGCCCCCGGTTACCCAACCTCTTCGATAGGAGCTTTTCCCACATGGCAGACATCGCATTCGAGAAGGACCTCTCCGTCGCCGAGACCGGCATCGGGGGCCTGAAGGTCGTCGACCTCGCCGTCCACGGCGACTCGCGCGGCTGGTTCAAGGAGAACTGGCAGCGCGCCAAGATGACCGCCCTGGGCATCCCCGACCTCCGCGTCGTCCAGAACAACATCTCCTACAACGACAGCCGCGGCGTCACCCGCGGCATCCACGCCGAGCCCTGGGACAAGTTCATCTCCGTGGCCCGCGGCTCGGTCTTCGGAGCCTGGGTCGACCTGCGCGAGGGCAGCGCCACCTACGGGAAGGTGTTCACGACCGTTCTGGATCCCAGCAAGGCCATCTACGTCCCGCGCGGCGTGGGCAACTCCTTCCAGGCCCTGGAGGACGGCACCGCCTACACCTACCTGGTGGACGCCCACTGGTCCCTCGAGCTGAAGAGGACCTACACCTTCGTGAACCTCGCCGATCCGGAGCTCGCCATCGAGTGGCCCATCCCGCTGGATCAGGCCACCGTCTCCGAGGCGGACAAAAACCACCCGATGCTCAAGGACGTCATCCCCATGGCGCCCAGGCGCACCCTCGTCACCGGCTGCAACGGCCAGCTGGGTCATGCGGTCCGCGCGCTCGCCGAGGAGCGCGGCGTCGCCAAGGACTTCGACTTCTGCGACATCGACACCTTCGACATGTCCGACCCGGCG
Organism: Collinsella aerofaciens; assembly: GCF_902364355.1. GTDB lineage: Bacteria > Actinomycetota > Coriobacteriia > Coriobacteriales > Coriobacteriaceae > Collinsella > Collinsella aerofaciens_AF. The sequence continues at coordinate 168,429 of NZ_CABJDK010000004.1, read as the reverse complement.
GCCTACGCGCAGTACGACTGGTCGCTCTACGGCACCGTGATCAACTGCGGCGCCTACACGGCCGTCGATAAGGCGGAGGCCCCTGAGGGCCGCGTGACCGCCTGGAAGGCCAACGCGACGGGGCCCGCCCTTCTCGCACGCACCTGCGCCGGGTACGGCATCACCCTGGTCCACGTGTCCAGCGACTACGTCTTCGACGGCACCGCCGAGGTCCATACGGAGGACGAGCCGTTCTCTCCGCTGTCCGTCTACGGCCAGACCAAGGCCGCCGGCGACATCGCCGTCGCGGGGTGCCCGCGCCACTACATCATGCGCAGCTCCTGGGTCATCGGCGAGGGACACAACTTCGTGAAGACCATGAAGTGCCTGTCCGACCGCGTCGCCGACCCGGACGACAAACTGGACAAGATCACCGTCGTGGACGACCAGCTGGGCCGCCTGACCTTCACGCGCGACATGGCCGAGGCCATCTTCCACGTGCTGGGGACGCACGCCCCCTACGGCACTTATAACTGCACCGGCTCCGGGGCCGTGAGGAGCTGGGCGGACATCGCACGCGCCGTCTTCGAGGCCGCCAACGGCAACGGCGAGAGGGTCGTGCCGGTTTCGACCGCCGACTACTACGCGAACGCCGCCGGTCCCGTCGCCCCGCGCCCGGTCCACTCGGCGCTCGACCTGTCCAAGCTCGAGGCTGCAGGCTTCCACATGCTCGACTGGGAGGAAGGGCTGGGGGAGTACCTCAAGACGCTCTAGCCGTTATTAACTTTTCGAGAGAAAAAGCCGCCGCTTGTTAACGGCGGCTTTTCTTATGCCTGGCGTATAGACCCGCTGCAACAAGGGCGGCGGCGGTCGCCAGACTCACTGCAAGCCCCGCAAGGGCGCCCGGAGTCTTGTAGGTCATCACGATCTTATTCGCGCCTTTCTGCATGTTCAGGGACGACAAGCCCTTATCGGCGGCGGGCGTTAGTTCTGCGGCGGTTCCGTTTACCGTTACGTTCCAGCCCTCATCGTACGGAACGCTCAACAGCAGGTTGCCGTCATCCTTGGCGGTATACTCGCCTTCGATCCTTCCGTCCTCAAAAACCGTCGTAATAAACTCGCTCGCCTTAAGCTCGTTAATAATCTGCTCGAAAACATCCAGATTGAGGGCGTAAAAGACCGGCTCATTGTCTTGGGGCATGTCTGTATAGCCCTCTGCGACTCCGATTGACACCGTATGCTGGCTCGGGGTGTCCGATGCATCCGCAATCTGGCGGATATTATTGTCGAATCTCCAGGCCTCGTTTTTGATTGCTCGCTGGTCGATGGTAAGGGCGACGGGCCAATAACTGCCGGCGGTAGCATCTTTGTTGATGTAGAGATACCCGATGGAGCTTGCCGGAAGAGTAACGCTCCATTGCTTTAAGCTATCGCTATTCTCCGTGCTCGCGGCCTCGATCTTGGTATAGAGCTCGACCTTGCGGCCTAGGATTTTGCTGTAGAGGTCGTTCTGCTTTTCGAAGGGGTTCTCGCTCTTCAGCGTGCTGTTTTGGATATCGCTTGAGGCTGCGACGCCAATGCTGAGCGCATAGGGGTTCTCGTACACCGAGCTTGTGGAGTCGGCCTGATTCGTCTTGGCCGAAACGTATCCTGCAGGCGCGTTTTCAGGAATGGCGTACTTAACTCCCAATAGGGCATCGACGGCGAGAATGGGCTCGGCATAACGGGTCGAGAATTCGCCGACGCTGCTGTATCCAAGGGAGTTGAGCAGTGCGATGGCCTGTGGGTTGTTAGCAGACGAATACGAAGACAACTGGTTGTACCCAAGCGCTAGGCCTTCGTTGAGGGCGGCGCTATCGGCACGCGTGGTCGTTCGATCGATGCGGTAGAATGACGCAGAATCCTGGTCTTGAATGGCTGTGATCGTGTTGGTTGCGGTGGCGACATAGGTGCTGTTGGCTTCTTCGGAATGGCCTGCGTACAGTTGGTTCCACATCACATGGGCGTTGATAAACAACTCAATTGCGGTGATTGTCAGGATTGGTAATACGACGGCTGGTCGATAGGCATGACGAAATTTGGGCTGGCCCTCGAACACCTGCAACGAATAGCCCGCTGCCCACAGCGCAAAGAAGCTCAGCAAGAAAGTCGTGCGCGAATAGAATCCGTTGGGCACGCGCATGCCGCACCAGATGTACTCGAGCGGGCTCAAAACGGAGCTGGCGACCAGGATTATCGTGACGACGAGCGTTGCGATGCGTGTCTTGATCGAAACCGTGCGGTTAAACAGCAGGCTCACCGCGAGCAGCATCATGATGACGCCGCAATAGAACTGCGGTGTACTATCGTTGTTCACCCACATGCCAGGGAGAAAGCCCCTGATGAGCGATCTGAGGCTGGTTTTAAGCAGCGGCCCGAGGGCTAGGACGGGGCCGCCCTTGGACATGGCAAGGATGGTCGGCAAAAAGGTCCAAGCGGACAGAAGTAGCCCGAGCACGATGGCGCCTGCGAATCGCAGGGCCCGATCGAGCATGAGCTTCCAGCTAAAACCTTCTTCTGCAACATAATCGACAAATTCGACCAATACGAAGATGCAGAGGAACAGGATGCTGATGTAGGCCGTATACCAGCAGAACATGACATTGAGCGCCGTTGTGATGACGAGGCGGATCATGCGCTGCTTGCGGATGAGCTCGTGGCATCCGTAGGCGCAGATGGGCAGCAGGATCAGGCAATCAATCCAGAGTGGGTTGCGCAGGTTGCTGATGGTCCAGCTGCAAAACGTGAACGAGAGGGATAGCAAGAATGCGGCGGGCTTGGAAAGGTCAAAGCGCTTTTGCACATACCAAGCGCTGCTGATGTGGATGCAGCCAAGCTTGAGCGCGGTTATGGCAAATACGAAGAGCGTCAGCTTGTCTGCGGGAAACAGCACGCAGAGCAGGTTGAAGGGGCTGGCGAGGTAGTAGCTATAGAGCCCCCATGTGTTCATACCGAGGCCCTGTGAGAAGGAATAGCGAAGGTTTGCCTCGCCTAAAAGGACGCGGCGAAACCACGCGAAGAAGTCGATGTATTGGTATTTGAGATCGTTGGTGAGAAACGAGTTGTCGCCAAAGGGGTAGACATGCCCCGCCTCTGCAAGTGCGACAAAAAATGCGATGGAAAACGTGAAGCAGGCGGCGTAGAACGCCACATTCTTGAGCGTGCTGTTATTGGGCCGTGTCATCAGATTCCTCGTTGGATTCTCGAATGATATAGATGGGGCGGTGCTTGGCCTCCAAGTAGGCTTTTGCTAGGTACTCGCCAATGATTCCCAGGCACAGGAGCTGCATGCCGCCAAACAGCGTAATGAGGCAGGCAAGGGAGGGCCATCCGCCTACGGGATCGCCCCAAACAAGCGTTTTGACCAGGATGACGATAAATCCCATGATGGCGATGAGGCAGAAGACGATACCCGTGAGGGCGGCGAGGGAGAGTGGCGCCGTGGAAAACGCGACGATGCCGTCGATGGAATAGAGGAGCAGCGACCAAAAGCTCCATTTGGTCTCACCGGCCACGCGGTTGACGTTTACGTAGGGGAGCCATTTGGTCTTGAAGCCGACCCAGCCGTAGATGCCCTTGGAGAATCGATTGTATTCGCCCATGGAGATGATGGCGTTGACCATAGGTTGCTTCATGAGCCTAAAATCGCGTGCTCCGTCGACGATGTCGGTCTTGGAAATGCGGTTGATGATCTTGTAGAACATACGGGCGCAGAACGACCTGATGGGAGGCTCGCCTTCGCGGGTGGTCCTGCGTGTGGCGACGTTATCGTAGTCTTCGGTTTGCAAGATCTCGTACATCTGCGGCAGGAGCGAGGGCGGGTCCTGCATGTCGGCATCCATGGTGGCGACATAGTCGCCCTTTGCGTGCTGGAGTCCGGCGAGTAGTGCCGCCTCCTTGCCAAAGTTGCGCGAGAAAGAGTGCCAGCGGATGGCGTATGGATGCGCCGCCGCAGCTTCTGCCTTCATGACGGCGAGCGTTTTGTCTGCCGAGCCATCGTCGATGAGGACGGCTTCAAAGGAGATGCCGGGGTCTTGCCGGGTCATGATGCGAACGACGCCATCGAGCTCTTTGAGAAAGATCGGAAGTGATTCCTGCTCGTTGTAACACGGCACGACGATGGAGATGAGCGGCATGTGACTTACCTCTCGTTTTTATTTGCGCTGGAGGGAATGCTGCAGCCATATGTGTTATACACGTTGACCTCCCACTGTTTACGCTCAACCTTTGCAACGGAATCAAGGATAAGCCCCGTCGCGAGACTCAGGCCACAAAGGAACATGAAAGATGCGGCGAGCATTGCAGTGGGGAAGCGGGGGACGAGACCGGTCTGGAAATATTCGACGACGATGGGGATGCCCAGGGCGAGGCCGATAATCGCAAACAGAAGCGCGACCAGGCTGAAGAATTTGAGCGGACGGTAGTCCTTGAACAGCGTGCCGATCATCGCAACGACTTTAATGCCGTCGCTCACGGTATTGAGCTTGGACTCGGAGCCTTCCGGACGGTCGCGGTACTCGATGGGCACATCTTTGATGCGCCAGCGGTGGTCGACGGCGTGGATCGAGAGCTCGGTTTCAATCTGGAAACCCTCGGAAAGCACAGGGAAGGTTTTAACGAACGGGCGGCTCATGGCGCGGTAGCCGGTCATGACGTCATCGAAGCTGTAGCCATAGATCCACTTGATCATGGCGCGAACTAGGTTGTTGCCAAAGCCGTGGAAAGCACGCTTGTTTTCCTCGGCGTAGGTGCCGTTGGAAAGGCGGTCGCCTACGGTCATGTCGGCCGCGCCGTTAAGGATGGGCTCGCAGAGGGCTTTGGCCGCCTCGGCGGGATAGGTGTCGTCGCCGTCGACCATCAGGTAGCAATCGGCGTCGATGTCGCGAAACATCTGGCGGCACACGTTGCCCTTTCCCTGGCGGGGCTCAAAGCGGACCGTGGCGCCGTGCTCGGTAGCGATGCGTGAGGTATCGTCCGACGAGTTGTTGTCATAGACATAGACCGTCGCTTGCGGAAGCTCGCGGTGAAAGTCGTCGATGACTTTGCCGATCGTGAGGGCTTCGTTGTAGCAAGGGATGATGACGGCGATGGATTCAGAATTCACTCAATGCTCCTTATACTTTCAATCCTTGAAAGTATAGCCGTTTGGGCTTGGCATCCTAAGATGTGGGTTAGTTCTCCAGTTTTGTTGCGCGAATCGTTTGCATGGCCGTCGGGTCTATACTGTTCGTTTGTCAACGATTACGAGTAAAGGAGTTGCATCCGTGTCGGATCAGACAAAGCAACAAGAAACTCGCAGTCTGCCTGCGACGTTTGCTAAGAACGAATTTGAGAAGGATGCGTTTATCCTTCGTCAGCTGGTTACCAAGGATTTTAAGATCAAGTATCGCCGTAGCGTTCTGGGTGTCGCATGGTCGGTGCTCAATCCGTTGCTGATGATGATCGTCATGGCCATCGTGTTCTCGACGATTTTTGGCCAAGGCCGCAATGGCTCAATGACGCCCGAGATGTACCCGCTGTACTTGATCGTGGGTAACATTACCTTTGCCGTCATGTCCGAGTCTACGAACCAGGCCCTGACGTCTATCGTGGGCGCTGCCCCTCTGCTCAAGAAGGTTAAGGTGCACCGCTGGGTCTTCCCGGTGCAAAAGGTGCTCTTCTCGCTGGTCAACTTTGCCTTCTCGCTGGTCGCCGTCGCCATCGTCATGCTGTGGTTCCGCGTTATGCCTTCTTGGCACCTCATTCTGCTGCCGGTTTGCCTGCTGCTGCTTATGTGCTTCTGCATGGGCCTGGGCATGATGCTCTCTGCTCTTACGGTCTTTTTCCGCGACGTTATGCATCTATGGAGCGTCGTCATTACGGCGTGGACTTACATTACGCCCATCTTCTGGACGACTGACTATATTGCGCAAATGCCGCATCTCGTGCGTATCTTGATGTATGCGAACCCCATGTTCAACTACCTGCAGTTTATGCGCGATATCTTTCTGTTTCAGACTACGCCCTCGCTCATGACGTTTGGTATGTGCGTTGCCTGGGCGGTTCTTGCGCTTATTATTGGCTACACCGTGTTCCATAAGTCCGAGCGCAAATTTATCCTCTACATCTAAGGAGTGCTGTGATGACTGAATCTGTTGTTGATTACAGCGAGCAGCCTCTGGCTGTCGAGGTCGACGACGTCACCATGATCTTTAACATGGCGTCTGAGTCGCTGACCAACCTCAAGGAGTACTTCATCAAGCTCGCCAAGCACGAGTTGTTCTTTGAGGAGTTTAGGGCGCTTAAGCATATTTCGTTTGATATTCATCGTGGCGAGGTCGTGGGTCTGGTTGGCACCAATGGCTCCGGCAAGTCTACGATGCTCAAGATTATCGCTGGCGTGCTTGAGCCAAGCGAGGGCAGCGTTAAGGTGCACGGTAACATCGCGCCGCTGATTGAGCTTGGTGCCGGCTTTGATCCCGAGCTGACCGCCCGCGAGAACATCTATCTGAACGGCGCCCTGCTCGGCTATACCAAGGAGTTCATCGACGCCAACTTTGACGGCATTATCGAGTTCGCTGAGCTTCAGAACTTTGTCGACATGCCGCTTAAGAACTTCTCCTCGGGCATGGTTGCGCGTATTGCCTTTGCAATCGCGACGATTACCGAGCCCGATATTCTGATCGTTGACGAGACGCTGTCCGTCGGTGATGTGTTCTTCCAGCAGAAGTGCGAGGCCCGCATCCAGCACTTTATCCAGAGCGGCGACGTGACGGTTCTGTTCGTTTCGCACTCCATGGAGCAGGTTGAACGCATCTGCCAGCGTGCCGTTTGGATTGAGAAGGGTGACCTTCGCATGGACGGCCCGGTCGATGAGGTCTGCAAGGCGTACCGCGAGCAGTTCAACTAGGTTATAATTACTTGCGCCTGACAGGTTTGCGCTTGCTTGGGCGTGCGGTTATTTGCTCCATTAGCTCAGTTGGATAGAGCAGGGGACTTCTAATCCCAAGGTCGACGGTTCGAATCCGCCATGGAGCACCAATAGAGTTTTTGAAGGCCCGGCTATTAAACCGGGTCTTTGCTTTAAAAGCACTCAACCGTGCTGTTGTTTAAACTCGGGCTGCAAGACATGGGGATGACTTGCAGCCTTTTTTATTCGCTATATGTAATGAGGTCCTATAAGTAAGCCCGGCGCAGCAATTGCTTTATCGCGGTCTTGGTATGATGTATAGCAAATTGTCGGTCGGCCGTTATTCTTTGGGAGCTTGCAATGATCGATTATCGCAATCCGTATACGCCCGGTGCGGGCGCGATGCCCAAGTATCTTGCCGGGCGCGACGATATTCTCGAAGCGGCTTCTCTTCAACTCAAGGCGCTTGCTGCGAACTACCAGAGCCGTTCGCTTGTTTTGTACGGCCTTAGAGGCGTTGGTAAAACAGTATTGCTTAACTCGATCGAATCTGTAGCCGAGGGCGAGGGTATTCTTGTCCGCCATATTGAGGTCGAAGAGAAGAAGGGTTTGATTGCTCCTTTGGCTTCGGCTTGTTGCTCGCTATCGGCTTCGCTTAATCGAATTGAACTCGTTAAGAGTAAATTGGAACAGATTAAGAACCTGTTTGCATCCTTAACGCTATCTGTTGATGCGGGCGATGGCTCGTTGTCTCTGGGCTTTAATGAAGAGGTTCTTGGGGCGTCTCTCGCCTCGTCTCATAATCTATCTGGCGATTTTACCGATATACTTGTCGTTCTAGGAAAATATGCTCAAGCTGCAGGATCTTCGATTTTTATTGGAATTGACGAGCTGCAGTATGCCAGTAAAGAAGAACTTGAAGCCTTGGCGTGCGCGCTTCATCGCGCGACCCAGCTTGGCCTTCCCGTTATGTTTGGCTGTGCCGGCTTGCCCAAGCTTCTAAAGATGCTGGGCGAAGCCAAGACCTATTCCGAGAGGCAGTTTATCTTCGTGAAGGTCGATTCGCTTCCTCGTGACAAGGCGGTTGAGGCTATTGTCAGGCCCGCGCAAAAGCTTGATGTGCGCTATTCCGACGAGGCTGTCGATGTCATCATTGACTATACAGAGGGCTACCCGTATTTCATCCAGGAGCTTTGTTCGACCATTTGGACTTCATCCGATAGTAAGTTCATTTCACTAGAAACCGTGCTCGGCTGCACCTCTATAACGGACATGCGTCTTGACGAAGGTTTCTTTAGCGTTAGATACGATCGATGCACTCCAAGGCAAAAGGAGTTTTTGATTGCCATGGTTCGCTGCGGCGAGCTTCCCTGTACGCTCGCGAATGTGGCTCATTATATGGGGAGAGACGTTTCGTCTATTGGACCCCTACGAGCTCAATTAATTAGCAAGGGCATGATTTACTCCGCCGCAAGAGGAGAGGTTGATTTTACTGTACCTCAGTTTGATCGATATTTGAGGCGTACAGAACGAATTGACTAGTTCGCTAATAACAGGAGGTCTGGCGCAGCTCATGAACGCTGCGCCAGACCTCCTGTTTGCTTATATCGGCTGGCTGAGCCCTCGCCTCTACGCCTCAGTCGGCTCCACGCCCAGTTCGTTGCGGACAAGCTCGAAGGCCGCGGCGATGGCCTTGTCCATGTCGTAGTACTTGTAGCCGCCCAGGCGTCCGGCAAAGATCACGTCGCCCTCCTGCGCCGCCAGCTCCTCGTACTGCCTGTAGAGGGCCTCGTTCCTGGCGTCGTTGATGGGGTAGTAGGGCTCGTCGCCGGGCTTCCAGTCGGCCGGGTACTCGCGCGTGATGACGGTCTTGTCCTGCGTGCCGAACTCAAAGTGCTTGTGCTCGATGATGCGCGTGTAGGGGATCTCGCGCTCGGTGTAGTTGACCACGGCCACGCCCTGGTGGTCCTGTTCGTCGAGCGTCTCGGTCTCAAAACGCAGGCTGCGGTACTCCAGCGTGCCCAGCTTAAAGTCGTAGAACGCGTCGATGGGGCCGCAGTAGATCGTCCTGGCGGCGATGTCGGGCTCGGCGGCGGCCAGCTCCTTGTACTCCACGCCGCAGCGCACCTCGACGCCCTCGAGCATGTTGGCGACCATCCTGGTGTAGCCGCCCATGGGGATGCCCTGGTAGCGGTCGTTGAAGTAGTTGTTGTCGTAGGTAAAGCGGCAGGGGAGGCGCTTGATGATGCTCGCGGGCAGGTCCTTGCAGTCGCGGCCCCACTGCTTCTCGGTATATCCCTTTACGAGCGTCTCGAAGATATCGCGGCCGACGAGCGACAGCGCCTGCTCCTCGAGGTTCTGAGGCTCGCCGATGTTCTCGGCGGCCACCTGCTCGGCGATCTTGGCCTTGGCGTCAGCCGGCGTGACGACGCCCGGCCACATCTTGGCGAAGGTGTTCATGTTGAAGGGCATGTTGTACATGCTGCCGCGGAAGTTGGCGACCGGCGAGTTGACATAATTGTTGAACTCGGCGAAGCGGTTGACGTAGTCCCAGACGTCCTTCATGGAGGTGTGGAAGATATGCGCGCCGTAGCGGTGGACCTGGATGCCCTCGACGTCCTCGGTGTAGATGTTGCCGGCGATGTGATCGCGGCGATCGATGACCAGGACCGACTTGCCGGCGCGCCTGGCGGCGTTGGCAAAGACGGCGCCCGAAAGGCCGGCACCGACGACGAGATAATCGAACTGGGACATGGATGTGCTCCTTTGTATGTAATCAAACAGTTACTTAAGATTTGGGACAAATAAACCTGATAATTCTGTTCCAAGGATTAGTGTACCAGGCGTGTTGTAGGCTTTCTTTCAGCAGCTTCAGCTCATGTGCATAGCCCCGGTTTCTAGATGATTTAAAGAATCTGCTAATTCGTCTTCAAACACTCCGGTAAGACTTTCGATACGGCATTCATTGCCTGCGGCTTTAGGTACTGCTCGTTGAGTCGCGCCTTTTTGTAAGCGTAGCGAGTGTCTGCTGAGTATTTGACCAGCACATCGGTGAAGAACCGCTCCCAGCTTAAATAATCGCGACTTTCGATATAGCTTGAGGGGTCCTCGAGGATTTTGGGAATGTCGCTGCTGGGTATGAGCTCGGAGCGCAGGAGTGTCCACTCAAACGATTCCGGGAGGAATAGGCGAACGTTCTTGTAAACGCGCTGTCCGAGCACCTTTTCGATGTAGGGACCAAATGCTGCTCCGTCTCCAATAGCAAGGATGTTTTGCTCGGGACATTCGTGAATCGTACGTTTTAGATTCGCAACGCCGGTGGCGGTATAGCAGGGGATCCCGAGTCGGTTGCAAAGAGCGTCGTAGAATTGATAGCCAGATTTGCTATCCTCAACAACTACGGCGTCGGGTGCCTCGAATCCAACATTTAGGTCCTGGTAAAGCATGTTTGCTGTGTGGCTGTATATCGGTTTTGTTACCGAGTAGAAGCGTTTATCGCTCTTTCGACCATTGATTGTTTTACTCGTGGTGTTTACCAGCTTTAGGATTTCGTCGACACTGTAGGGGAGCTCGCTGGCGTCTCGACGAGATATCAGAACAAAATAGTTGGACGACCCGTTAACGGCTTTTGCGAAGTCTTTTGAGTAGATAAATTCGTTGCCCTCATCTAAAAAGATTATTGAGTCCTCGATAATCGAAAGCTCGCGCTTCCAACGTCTGCCGGAAAGCGTTTCGCAGGGCACGTCGCAGCTGAGTGTAACGCCGCTTTCCGGTCCTCGGTCGTTGTAGTCGCGAATCATCGAGATAAGCGTCGTTTTGCCCGTGCCGCTGTTGCCGCGAATGAAGGAAATGTTGCGTTTAAAGGTGAGTGTGTATTTGACCTTTGCACGCTCTACGACAACGGTATGCGTTCCCTTCATTACTCATCAACATCCAAAAAGTCATTCGTGGCGCCAACAAACTCCTGCATGTTTCTGACGATGCGGTTATCGTTTTCAATGCGGATTTCAAAATTCTTCCAGGGGAACTTCATGATGTGGTAAAGGGTCACCAGCACATCCTGCTCTTTGCCGATCTTGAGTAGCCAGCGGGCACAGTTGTCTCCGCAGGTAGATGCGTTGAACACCATATTTGGGAGATTGCGTACTAACAGCAGCGTCTTGACGCCGCCGGACAGTTCGAGTGGGGTGATTGAGCCCAGCTGCTTGCTTACGATGTTGTGGGGGCCGATGAGCTCTGATCCGTCCACGCTTTTAATAATCTGTGCGGCCATAGGATCTTCGAACCATGAGTCCAAGTATGAGTTCCTAAAATAGGTTTCGGTATCGTAGATAGAACCGGGGTAATCCCCCAGATGGATGCTTAACATGCGCGTCTCCAGACGTTGTGTGACTGCAACGATTATATGCTAGTAATAAAGTGCCGCCAGTAGCGAGGTTGCTGCTGGCGGCACTGGCTATATTAGCGTGCGAATCGGCGTTGATGGATTTGCTCGCGAAGCTACTTTTCGAGACGCTCTTTCAGCAGCTCCAACGCGTGGGCATACCCCTGCAGGCCTTCGCCGGTGATGGTGGCGAAGCAGGCTAGGCGTGCATAGCTCACCTGGCGGAAGTCCTCGCGGGTCTCGACGGCGCTGATGTGGACCTCGACGGCAGGGATGGCGACGGCCTTGAGGGCATCGAGGATCGCGACGCTCGTGTGCGTGTAGGCCGCCGGGTTGATGACGATGCCGTCGACCTTGCCGTAGGCCTCCTGGATCTTGTCGACGATGCTGCCCTCGTGGTTGGACTGGAAGACCTCGACCTCGTCGAAGCCCTGTGCGGCGCCCGCTTCCTGGCAGATCTGCACTAAGCGGTCATAGTTGTCGCTGCCATAGATGCCCGGCTCGCGAATGCCGAGCATGTTGAGGTTGGGGCCGTTAATGACGAGTGCTTTCATGGTTGCTTCCTTTGTGGTTGGTTGGCGTGGCCGGTCTTGTGGTCTTCGACGTTTGCCCAGGTAAAACCTGCCAAAATAAACCTGTCCCTTTTTGGCAGGTTAGAGGGTCTCGACGATGGCGGCCGCGGTTTTGGCGGCGCAGTCGCGTGAGTCGATGATGTAGTCGGCCCAGGAGCGGTAGCGCGGCATGCGCTGCTCGGCGAGCTTGTCGATGCCATCGCGCGCCGTGATGGGGCGGCCCTTGTGGGCGAGCTCGTCGAGCTTGCGATTGAGCATCACAATCTGGCTGTTCTGGTGCAGCAGCGGGTAGTTCTCGTCGCGCGTGACCACGCCGCCGCCGGTGGAAAGCACCAGGCCGCTGCGCTTGGAGATGTCGGCCAGCGCCGCCGTCTCCTGTTCGCGGAACGCCGCCTCGCCGCGCTCGACGATAAAGTCGGCGCAGGGCATGCCCAGGCGCTCCTCGAGGGCGCGATCCAGATCGATGTGCTCTCGCCCCGTGAGCAGGGCAATCTGCTCGCCCACACGGGTCTTGCCCGAGCCCGGCATGCCGATCAGCGCGATGTTCTGTTCGCGGCGTGACAGGCGCTCCGTTACGTCCAGAATGCGCTCGCGCGGAGTGACCTGGCCGGTGTAGCGCTCAACGGCTTGCGCCGCCTGGGCCACGAGCATGAGCAGACCGCCGATGCAGGGGATGTCGCGGCGCTCGGCCTCGAGCATGAGTCCCGTGCGAGCGGGGTTGTAGACAATGTCGATAACGCCCTCGAGCGCATTGAGCCCCTCGAGTGTGCAGGGGGCGTCGGGACAGTGGGGGAACATGCCGGCGGGCGTGCAGTTGACGAGCAGGGCAGCGTCGGACTGCTGCGAGATATTGTCGTAGTTGACCTGGCTCGTGCGGCCCACGGGCACGACGGTGGCGCCCAGATCGCCGAGCACCATACTGGCCGTAGTACCCGCGCCGCCGGTGGCTCCGAGCACGAGAGCCTTCTTGCCGGCAACATCAACCCCCAGCTCCTCGACCAGACACTGAAAACCAAAGTAGTCGGTGTTGTCGCCGCGCAAACAACCGTCAGGCAGGCGTGTGATGGTGTTGACGTTGCCCATGCGCTCGGCGAGCGGACTCAGCTCGTCCAGATACTCCATGACGGCGCGCTTGTAGGGGATGGTCACGTTGGTGCCCTCCCATTCGTCGCCCGTCATAAAGGCCTGGAGGTCCTCGGGCTCGCGCTCAAAACGCACGTATTCGAGCCCCGCGAGCTCCTTGTAGATGGTCGGCGTGTAGCTGTGGCCCAGCACGCGGCCCAGCACGCCGTAGGGGCGGGTTGCGGCGACATCGTTCATCTAGAGCACCTCCGTGTAGCTGCCAAAGTAGGTAAAGCTCTCGCACACGTCGTCGATGGAATCGAGCAGGTCGTCGAGGGCCCTGCTGCCAAAGGGGCAGTCCAGGTCAAAGTAGAACATAAACTCAAAGTCGCGGCCGGGGATGGGGCGGCTCTCGAGCTTGATGAGGTTGATGTTGAGGGCGTAGAAGCGCTCGAGCACCCGGTAGAGGGCGCCCGGCTCGTTGGTCGTGGTGATCATGAGCGAGGTGCGGTTGGCACCGGGGTAGACGCGTGGCTCGCGGCTGATGACGACAAAGCGCGTGTAGTTGTTGTCCGAGTCCTGGATGTTGGATTCCAGTATCTCCAGGCCATACAGTGCGGCACAGCTGCGCGAGGCGATGGCGGCAACGTCGGTGCGGTCGGAGTTAGCGACCATCTCGGCCGACATGGCCGTGTTGGGGTACTTGGTGGCGTGCAGGTCGTGGGCTTCGATAAAGCCGGCGCACTGGGCAATGGCTTGGCCGTGGCTGTAGACCTCACGCACGTCTGCGAGCTTGGTGCCGGGTTTGACGAGCAGGTTATGGTCGATCTTGAGGCGCAGCGAGCGCACGATATGGAAATCGAACTGTGCGAGCAGGTCGTAGACGGCGTTGACGGAACCCGCGGTGGAGTTTTCGATGGGCAGCACGCCAAACTCGCAGAAGCCGTCACGTACGGCGCGCATGACGCCCTCGAAGGTCTCGAAAAACGCGATGTCGGGCACGTCGAAGAGCTTGCACGCGGCGATTTGGCTGTAAGCGCCCTCGACGCCCTGGCAGGCGACGGTGGCCGTTTGAGGGAAGGGCGTGTCGGAGGCTGTAGCCGTGGCGTGGGCCTTTTGCGAGACGGTGATGCCCTTGAGCTCGTTGATGTAGCGCTGCTGCTCGGCCTTGCTCATGCTCATGAGCAAGCGGAACAGGGTGATGGTCTGTGCCTCATAGCGCTCGGGCGCGCGGCTGGCGAGGTTGTTGAGCTTGGAGCGCTCACGGGCGGGGTCGAAGACGGCCTTGCCCATCTCGATTTTTGACTTGGCGACCTCGGTGGCAATGTCCATGCGCTCGACAAAGCTGTTGAGGAGCGTGGCGTCGATGCCATCGATGGCCTGGCGGATGTCAGCAAGGTCCATGGAGACCCCTTTCACGTGTCGGGGGATGTTGAGGGGTGGGTAGTTAGCGCTGGGCGGCGTCTTCGAGGAGGGCGTCCCAGATGGCAAGGGCGGCGGCTGCCTCGGCTACGGGGACGGCTCGGGGGACGATGCAGGGATCGTGGCGGCCGTGGACCGAGAGCTCGGCATTTTCCATAGCGTCCATGTCCACCGTCTGCTGCTCGCGGCCAATTGAGGGCGTCGGCTTTACGGCCATGCGCCACATGACGGGCGCGCCGGTCGAAATACCGCCCAGGATGCCGCCGGCGTTGTTGGACTCGACCTCGATCTCGCCGGTCTCGGCATCGATGCGATACGGATCGTTGTTCTCGCTGCCACGCATGGCGGCCACGGCAAAGCCCATGCCAAACTCCACGCCCTTTACGGCGGGAATGCCAAACGCGATTTGCGCGATGCGGTTCTCGATGCCATCGAACATGGGGTCGCCGATGCCCGCAGGAAGCCCGTAAATGCCGCACTCCACGATGCCGCCGATGCTGTCGAGTTCGTCGCGCGCGGCTAGGATTTCCTCGTGCATGCGGCCGGCGGCGGCGGCGTCAATGCACGGCAGATCGTTCGTAAGGATCGCCTTGCGGTCGGCCTCGCGATAGACCATGTCGTCCATCGGCAGGTCGGAGATGCCGCCGATCTGCGCGACGTGCGCCATCACGTTAATGCCGCGGGCCTCGAGTGCCTGCAGCGCAATGCCGCCGGCGATGCACAGGGGTGCCGTTAGGCGGCCGGAGAAGTGTCCGCCGCCGGCGACATCGTGCATGTTGTGATACTTCACGCGCGCAGGGAAGTCCGCATGTCCGGGGCGGGGCTTGCGGCGCAGTTCGGAGTAATCCTTGGAGCGCGTGTTGGTGTTCTCGATAATCGCGGCAATGGGCGCGCCGGTGGTATGTCCATCGACCACACCGGCGATGATGTGGGCGGCGTCGGCCTCGCGGCGTTTGGTCGCGGTCTCGTCGCGACCGGGGGCACGACGGTCAAGGAAGGCCTGCAGCTGCTCCTGGTCAACAGCGATGCCCGCCGGAATGCCATCGAGGGAGCAGCCGATGGCGGGGGAGTGCGACTGGCCGAAGATGCTTACGTGCAAGACGTTGCCAAAGGTCGAGGACATGCTATTCCTCCTCGAGTGTGACCTTGCCGCCCAGCAGGCGGTAGTGGTCGAAGAAATCGGGATAGGACTTGTTGACGGCCTCGGTGCCGTGGATCACGACCTCGCCGGTGGCGCGGCTCGCGGCGATAGCGGCCATCATGGCGATGCGATGGTCGTTGTGCGAATCGACCTCGCCGCCGGTGAAGGCATCGACACCCTTGATGATGAGGTCATCGCCGGCAATTCGTACCTGCGCGCCCAGCGCGGTGAGCTCGCGGGTGGTGGTGACCAGACGGTCGGATTCCTTGATGCGCAGACGGGCGCAATCGCGAATAAAGGTGCGGCCCTGTGCCAACGAGGCCACGGCCGAGATGACGGGCACCAGGTCCGGAATGTCGTGGGCACTCATCTCAAAGCCGGCGAGCTTGTCGGACTGCACGGTGGCGGCGTTGGTGGAGCGCACGATGCGGGCGCCAAAGCGCGAAAGCGCGGCAAGCACGTTACGGTCGCCCTGTGCGGAGCTTAGCGACACGCCCTCGACGGTGATGGGGTCGGTGCCGATGGCACCGGCGCACAGCCAAAAGGCGGCGTTGGACCAGTCGCCCTCGACGGCTACGCTGCCGGGCGTGCGGTACGAGCCACTGCTCACGCGGAAGTTCGTGACCTCGAGCTGGCCGTCCGTGGCCGGAATGCGCTCGACGTTGACCTCGACGCCAAAGGCCTTCATGGCCTGGATCGTCAGGTTGATGTAGGGGCGGCTTTCGATAAGGCCGCATACCTGCACGCAGGAGGGCTGGGCCAGCAGCGGGGCTGCCAGCAGCAGGCCGGAGATATACTGCGAGCTCACGTTGCCCGGAAGCACAAAAGTGCCCGGGCGCATGCGTCCGCTCGTCTTGAGCGGAAAACCGCCCAGACCCTGCAGGTCGCAGCCGGCGGCGATGATCTCGTCCGAGAGCGGGGAGAGTGGGCGGGCGCCCAAGCGTCCCTGACCCACAAAAGTTGCTTCTGCGCCCAGCGCGCAGGCGACGGGCAACATAAAGCGGAGCGTGGAGCCGCTTTCACCGCAGTCAAGCGTGCCGCCGGCAAGGGCCTTGAGCAGGCCAAACTCAACACTCTTCATGGTGGGGTGGACCTGGAAGCCGTCCTCGACGGTCTTGATGCGAGCCCCCAGTGCCGTAAGGCAGCGCACCGTGGCCTCGATGTCGGCGCAGGTGGTGTTGCAGGTGACGTGCGTCTCGCCGTTGGCAAGCGCAGCGCAGATGATCAGGCGATGCGCCATCGACTTGGACGCGATGGCGGGAACGGTGCCCTTGAGCGGGGACGGGGTGATGCGGGCTAGCATGCGGATGCGTCTCCCTTCTGGCCGAGGCCCTCGGCAATGAGTTCGTGGAAAGTGGAAAGCGGTGTGCGGTCGATGCTGCAGCGGCCAATGCCGTGCGGAATCACCAGGTCGATGGTGTCGCCCGCGCGCTTCTTGTCGTGGAGCGCCTCGGCAAAGACGGTATCGGCATCTAGGTCGCAGCGGGTCTTGAGGCTATGGCGGGCGCAGAGCTCCTCAATACGACCGGGCAGTGCGGCATCGCAGACGCCGTGCAGGGCCGCGGCGCGCGTGATGATGCCCATGCCGATCGACACGCAGTTGCCGTGTCCCAGCTCAAAGTGCTCGCAGGCCTCGACGGCGTGTCCGGCGCTGTGTCCAAAGTTGAGGAGCTTGCGCTGGTTGGTTTCGCGCTCGTCGGCGACGACCACGGCGCGCTTGATGTCGATATTGCGGGCGATGATGAGCGCTACGCGGGCCACATCGCGGTTGAGCAGCTCCAGCGTGAGCGGGGTCTTCTCCAGCTCGGCGAAAAGCTCCGGGTCGGCGATCACGGCGTGCTTGACGACCTCGCCGCAGCCGTCGGCGAACTGCTCGGGCGTGAGGGTGGCCAGGCACCCCACGTCGGCGATAACCACGCTCGGCTGCCAAAAGGCGCCGGCCAAGTTCTTGCCGGCAGCCAGGTCTATGGCGGTCTTGCCTCCCACCGACGAATCCACCATGGCGAGCAGGCTCGTCGGGATCTGCACAAACTTGCAGCCGCGCATGTAGGTGGCGGCCACAAAGCCCGCCACGTCGCCCACGACGCCGCCGCCGAGTGCCACGATCACGTCGGAGCGCGAAAGCTCGTGCTCGGCCACAAACTCCAAAATGGCAACATAGGTCTCGGCGCGCTTATGGGCCTCGCCGGCCTCGAAGGTGCAGATGCTCACCTCGTAGCCTGACGCCTCCAGGCTCTGCTTAACGGGCATCTGGTAGAGCGGGCCCACGTTGGTGTCTGTCACGATGACGGCGCGGGTGCCGCCGGCGGTGGCGCGGACGAGCGGGCCTGCCTGCTCCAGCAAAAACGTGCCCACATGCACCTGGTAGGGGCGTGCGGTGTCGATATCGATGGTAATCGCCATAAGCTTCGGTCCTTTCGACCTGGCGTGATGGGTGGTCTAGTGGGAGGCCTCGTCGTCGAGTGCGCGCTTAATGCGGTCGCCCTCGGCAAGGAGGTTCTCCAGATAGCGCTGGTCGCGGTCCTTGAGCGCGCGGCTGTAGGCGCCGAGCGATTCGATCAGATGGTCGATCTCGAAGGCGAGCGCATTGGCGTCGTCGATCATGAGCTCGGACCACATCTGCGGATTGAGGTGCGCTACGCGGGTGAGGTCGCGGTAGCTGCCGGCCGAAAAGCCGTGGTGAACCTGAGCGGTCGGGCTCTTAACATAGGCGTTTGAGACGACATGCGCGAGCTGGCTCGTAAAGGCGATGACGCGGTCGTGCTCGGCGGCGCTGGTCACGCTGAACTTGCCAAAGCCCAAGGGGCGCACCATCTCGCGCACCTGGCCCAAGAGCTCGAGCTTAAGGGCATCGTCTACCGCGGGTGGAACGAGCACCAGGGGAGCGCCCTGGAACAGGTCGGCGCGGGAGTGAGCGTAGCCCGAGAACTGGGTGCCCGCCATGGGGTGCGCGCCCACAAAGTAAAAGCCGTGCTCGCGGGCAAGCTCAAAGGCGCGCTCGCACACGATGCCCTTGACGCCCACCGTGTCGATCACCACGGGGCCCATGATGGCCTCGGTATCGGTGGCGTCGGCGAGCGCTTGGGCGTGCGCCTCGAGCCACTCGATGCATGCCTCGGGGTAGCAGGCCAGCACGATGATGTCGCATTCGCCGAGCGTCTCGTCGTTGAGCTCGCCGGCAACGGTGCCCATACTGGCGGCCGTCATGACGTCGTCATCGGGGTCCCAGGCCAGCACGCGGACGCCCGCCTGCGCATAGCCGCGGGCAAAGCTGCCGCCAATGAGGCCCAGGCCCACGACGCCGGCGCACTTGGGGCCACCCTGGTTAACGCGCGCGTTTCTCACGGTACCCATGGGCTACTCCATGGTCTCTTGGCAGACGACCTCGCGGATGGCGTGGATGCGGCGCATGGTGTCGTCGAACTGGTCGGGGGTGAGGGCCTGAGCGCCGTCGGACCAAGCGTGGCTTGGGTCGTCGTGGACCTCGATCTCCAGACCGTTGGCGCCGCAGGCAGTCGCGGCGAGCGCCATGGGCTCAACGTAGCGGGTGTAGCCGGTGGCGTGGCTGGGGTCGGCGACGACGGGCAGGTGTGACAGATGGTGCAGCACCGGCACGGCGTTAAGGTCGAAGGTGTTGCGAGTACGGGTTTCGAAAGTGCGGATGCCGCGTTCGCACAGGATAACGTTGTCGTTGCCCTCGCTCATGATGTACTCGGCTGCCATAAGCAGCTCGTCGACGGTGCCGGACATGCCGCGCTTGAGCAGGATCGGGGTCTTGGTCTTGCCGACCTCCTTGAGCAGGGGGAAGTTCTGTGCGTTGCGGGCGCCGATCTGCATGACGTCGATTTTCTTGTCCAGGAAGACCTGCACGTCGCGCGGGTCCATGATCTCGGTGACGATCGGCATGTCGAGCTCGGCAGACGCCTCGCACAGCAGGTCCAGACCGGCGGGGCCCATGCCCTGGTAGGCGTACGGGGAAGTGCGGGGCTTGTAGGCGCCACCGCGCAGCATCGTGGCACCGGCGGCCTTCACGCGGCGGGCGATGCGGATGAGGTTCTCGCCCTCGACGGAGCACGGGCCGGCGATGACCTGGAACTGATCGCCGCCGATCTTGACGCCGTGGCCGCAGTCGATGACGGAGTCCTCGGGGTGGAACTTGCGGTTGGCGCGCTTGAACGGCTCGGAGACGCGCTGCACGCGCTCGACGACATCCATGGACTCGAGCAGGAACGGGTCGATCTTGGTCGTATCGCCCACCAGGCCGATGATCGTCTCATTCTCGCCGCGCGAGACATCGGTCTTCAGGCCCTTTTTCTCAATCCAGCTGACGATATGGCTGACGGCCTCGTCGCTGGCGCTCTCTTTTAAAATTGCAATCATGGTGTGCCTCTCACCTCGATGGATAACCCTTGCAAAAACGGCCCGCATCGCGAGCCGTGTACATATGGTGCATGAGAGTTTATACTATCTGACTCGCTTTTGCCTTCTAAAGTGGGCCGTTGAGCCGCGTCTTCCTCGGAATTGCAAAGCTTTTTCTTTTATTTTGATAGCCCGTGGTGCACTTGGGTATAATGCCAAACGTTGGCCCTATTAGCTCAGGGGATTAGAGCGTCTGCCTCCGGAGCAGAAGGCCGTTGGTTCGAATCCAACATGGGGCACCATCGAACGTGAGACCGTCCGAACCTCGCATGGTCCGGGCGGTTTTTCTTATACCGACGCGACGTGATGGGACGTGGTATGGCAGCAACGGATATCGAGCGCGGACTCTCGACCGCCGAGGTCGAGGAGCGCATCGCCGCCGGTAAGATCAACCGCAACATGGAGCTCAAGACCAAGTCGGTCAAAGAGCTCATCATCGAGAACCTCTGCACGCTGTTCAATTTGATCAACGTGATTTTGGCGTTCCTAGTCATTTTGACCGGTTCGTTTAAGAATCTGACGTTCCTGTTCGTAGTGTTCCTCAATACTGCTATTGGCGTCATCCAGTCCATGCGTTCCAAGAAGATGGTCGATAAGCTCACGCTGCTGACCTCCAAGAAGGCCATTGCGGTGCGCGACGGCGCCGAGGTGGAGCTCGACCTGGACCAGATCGTGCTCGACGATATCATCCGCCTGGGGCGCGGCGACCAGATTCCCGCTGACGCCGTGGTGGTTTCGGGCGAGGCGCTCGTGAACGAGAGCCTGCTGACGGGTGAGAGCGACCTCATTAAGAAACAGCCCGGTTCCGAGCTCATGAGCGGCAGCTTTATCGACTCGGGCCTGCTGCGCGCCCGCGTGATCCATGTCGGCGCCGACAACTACGTGGCCAAAATTAATAACGAGGCGAAGTACGTCAAAAAGGTCAATTCCGAGATCATGAACGCGCTTAACGCCATCGTGCGCTTTGCGAGCATCATCATGATCCCGCTCGGTTTGGCGTTGTTTGCCTCGAGCGTGAGCGAGCTGTGGGATGCCGCGGGAACCCCAGGCAATAGCGCGCTTTCGTGGTGCTTCTCCGAGCTGTTGGCTGGTCATGTGCCTTCGTCGGCGCTGCTGTCCACGGTGGGCGCCCTGCTGGGCATGATCCCGCAAGGCCTGGTGCTGCTGACCTCGTCGGTGCTCGCCATCGCCACGGTGCGCCTGGCCCGCCGCAAGGTACTCGCGCAGCAGCTCTACTGCATTGAGACGCTCGCGCGCGTCGACGTGCTGTGCCTGGACAAGACGGGCACCATCACGTCGGGCCGCATGGAGGTCGAGGGTACCTATCCGCTGCCGGTCGAGGGTATGGGTGCGGGGGAGGGCGACGCCGCCGTTCCCGTCGATACCACGGTGCTCGATTTTGCGCTGGCTAACGTCGCACGTGCGACCTCGGCCGATGCCAACGAGACCTGTCAGGCGCTGCTCAACTATTACGCCGACCGTCCGGTCGAGGTGTCCGAGCCGCTGTCGGTCATTCCGTTCTCGTCTTCCAAAAAGTGGAGCGGCGCGTCGTTTGCACAGGGCTCATATGTGATGGGTGCGGCGCAGTTTGTGCTCTCTGATCGTGCGTTTGCCCAGGTCGAGAACCGTGTCGCCGAGCTTGCCGATACCTGCCGCGTGCTCGTGGTGGCGCGCGTTGACGGCTTTACGCCCGATGGCGATATGGTGGGCGAGGCCGAGCCCGTGGGCTTTGTGACCATACGCGACGAGATCCGTACCTCGGCGGCCGAGACCATCGGCTACTTTAACGAGCAGGGCGTGACTCTCAACGTGATCAGTGGCGACGACCCGCGTACGGTGTCGTCGATCGCGCGCGTGGTGGGCGTGCCGGGGGCGGACGCTTATGTGGACGCCACGACGCTCGATACGCCGGCCAAGCTCGATGCCGCAGTGGACCGCTACCATGTCTTTGGTCGTGTGACCCCGCAGCAGAAGCGCGAGCTCGTGCAGGCGCTCAAGCGCCGCGAGCACACCGTGGCCATGACAGGCGACGGCGTCAACGACGTGCTGGCGCTCAAGGAGGCCGACTGCTCCGTGGCCATGGCGGCCGGCTCCGATGCCGCGCGTAACGTGGCCGAGATCGTGCTCGTCGACAACGACTTTGCCTCGATGCCCGCCGTGGTGGCCGAGGGCCGTCGCTCCATCAACAACCTGCAGCGTTCGGCTTCGCTGTTCCTGACTAAGACGCTGTTCTCGATGGGCCTGGCGGCGCTGTGCATCGCACTGCCGCCGTACCCTTTCGAGCCGATTCAGATGACGCTCATCAACTTCTTCTGCATTGGCGCGCCGGGCTTTGTGTTGGGCCTGGAGCCCAACAATGCTCGCGTGAAGGGGTCGTTCCTGACGAACGTGCTCAAGCGGGCACTGCCGGCGTCGCTTGCGGTCATTTTGGCCGCGGCGCTCGATATCTTTGTGGCGCGCGTGTTCGGCTTTAACCAGCTCACGCTGTCTACGATGTGCCTACTTACGTCGTGCGCGGCGAGTGTCAGCCTGATCTGGCGTATCTCGCAGCCCCTCACGCCCTTACGTGTGGCGCTCTTTGTGTTTGTAGTTGCCGGCATCCTGACGGGCGTTATCGGATTCCCGAAGCTGCTGTCTATTGCCAACCTGTCGATGGGCCAGATGGTTATCTTGGCTGTCATCGTGGTCATCACCTGCTCGGTGTTCTTTAAGCTCGCCACGATGATGGATTCGCTCAAGCCGCGTCGTCGTCATGCCGCAACTGGTTTTGGCCGCGGTGTGCGCGTCCGCTTGGGTCGCGGTGGCGGCAAGGTGAGCTCGACGGGTTCGACGGCCGAGCGTTTTGCCAAGCGCGTCGCCGCCGACATGGCGCAGCGCCGCGAAGCTCGCACCGTTCGTGAGGCCGAGGCCCGCGCACTCGAGGGCGTGGCCCAGGCCCAGCCCAAGAAAAAGAAGAGTACCGGAGTCAAGCGCTCCCGCGTAACCAAGTCCGCCCAAGGCATCAAAGTCTCGATGCCGAGCAAAAAGAAGAAGTAACTACGCGCCCTGGCGATGTTGAATTGGTGCCTTGCTCCTGTGGGGCCTTGGCGATGTTATGCTCTAACCTCGATTGTTTGAATTGCTTCGAAAAGAGGATGCCGTGATCTGTCCGCATTGCCTTAAGACCATCGAGGACGGCGCCTCGTTCTGCCCCTACTGCAACGCCTATGTGGGTCCGGGCGATGGTCCCGAGCACACCGAATTCGTGTTCTGTGAGGGCTGCGGTGCCCGTCTTTCTCCGCATGATCGTACGTGCCCCAAATGCGGACGCCCCGCTCCGGGTATCCTCTCCGAGGACGCGGCCGCATCCGACCTGGCAGCGGGCCGCACGGCGGGCTTTCCGCGCCTAACGCAAGAGCAGATCGATACCGAGGTGCCGCATGCGCCGGCCTCTGCCGCTGCGGTGCTTTCGGACGCCGCCGACCCCAATGAGACCTGCGTGCTGCCGGCTTTCGATAAGGATTTCGGTATCCCCAAGGTCGATATTCCCATGCCCGTTTCCCTGCATGACGATGCTCAAAAACCCAAGCGCAAGGTGCACCCCGACGAGGACGCCTATCACAAGCACAAGCGTCATATTCCCAAGCCGCTTATCGTCATCGCGGTCCTTGCCGTCGTTTGCGGCGGTGCCTATTGGTTCGTGACGACCGATCCCATGGGTGTTATGCCCGGCTTCTACGACCAGTTTGGCCAAGCTGCACAAACCACCTTCCCCACGCGCCAAAAGGGCGAGGCGACTGAGGACGATACCAAGCAGGGCGATTCTGCCGAGGTGGTCCAGGAAGAAACCGTGCTCACCGATGATCAGCTCTATACCAGGCTCGACGGTCTGTATCAGACCATCGTGTCCTACGCTGACGAAGACCAGATCGGCGAGGTCATCGATTCCTTTAACAACGGCTATCTCCGAACGCCGCTGTCCACCCGTCAGGAGCTGTCGCAGAGTGCCTACGCCCTGCGCGACCAGATCAAAAAGACGCAAGATGAGCTCAACAACCTTAAGTACCAGGACGATTCGGTCTATGCGGATGACATCGCCCACTTAAAGCAGCTTGCCGAGTGGATGTATGAGCGCGTCGACGTGATCTGCCAGAGCTGGGATATTTCGCTGGCCATTCCCGATGGCGAGTCGATGAGTTCCCACCAAAGCGAGATCCTGGCGCCCATCGCGCAGGGCGGCAATAGCGCGCTGAACCAGTACGATGCCAATGTGGGTTCCTGGAAGCCGCAGCAGCGTTCCTAAAACTAGTTCGCCATAGTCGGCATAACCTACGTACGCAATTGATGTAAGCCCGTGCTTATTGCTACAATTCGTACAAATATGCTTTAAACGCACGAGGAAGGAACCACATGTTTGGTTTTAAGAAAGAGCTCTACACGCCCGAGTATCAGCTTGTCGGCGACGAGTGCGCCGTAATCGAGACGTCGAAGGGTACCATCAAGGTCAAGTTTGACGGCGAGGGCGCTCCCATTCATGTCGCGAACTTCTGCGAGCTTTCCACGATGGGTTTCTATGATGGCCTTAAGTTCCATCGCTATGTGCCCGGTTTTGTTATCCAGGGCGGCGACCCCAATACCCGCGACATGTCCGGCGCCGACGTCGCTGCCGGTCTTGAGGGCCCCGACGGTATGCCCGGTACCGGTGGCCCCGGCTACTGCATCAAGGGCGAGTTTGCCACCAATCCGCGCAACAGCCATGTCGATGGCGCCCTTGCCATGGCACGCTCCATGGACCCCGATTCCGCGGGTTCGCAGTTCTACTTCTGCCTGGGTGCCCAGCATAACCTCGATTCCGGTTACACCGTCTTTGGTACCACGGTCGAGGGTCTCGATGTGATTTCGCAGCTGCGTGCCGGCGACGAGATCGTCCATGTCGAGATCGTTCACGAGTAAAGGGGACTTCCTTGAATAGCCAGCTGATCCAACAGGGCCGCGCCGCTTACCGCGCGGGTGATTTTTCCGCTGCAGCCCAGATGCTTGGGGCGGCAAAAACTCCCGATGAGATTATGGGCGAGGCCGATCACCTTCGTGGTAACGCCTTGATGCACCTTGGCATGTATGCCGAGGCCGCCGAGGCCTATGCCGCCGCCCTCAACGACGGCACCTACGGCAAGCGCGGCGCGCTGCTCACCAACCGCGGCAAGGCGCTCGCCGCCGTGGGCGACTACACGACGGCCGCCCAGGCGTTCTCTGCTGCTACACAGGATGCTTCCTATGCCACGCCGTTCAAGGCCTATCTGGGCCTGGGCAATGCGCTGTTCCAATCGGGCGACTATGCCAACGCGGGAACCGCCTTCCGTCAGGCTGCCATCGATGGCGCCAATCCGGCTCCTGCCGCCGCACTCGGCGAGCTCGGTCGTTGCTTCATTAAGCTCGGCCGTCCGGCGGATGCCGTGGAGACCTACCGCACGGCTATCGACTTTGCCGGCCCCCGCGACGACACGCGTGCGCTCAACGCCGGCATGGGTCAGGCGCTTTCTGCCGCCGGCCGTCCCTCCGACGCACTCGATGCCTTTAACGCCGCTACTGCCGATGGCATCTACCAGCTCACCTCCGAGCAGGCCGATGAGCTTGCCCGCGTGCAGGATTCGCTTGCCGCGCTGTCTGCCCAGACGGCTATGGCCACGGCTCCGGCGCCCGCGATGGACGCTCCTGCCGTCGATCCGCTCGATCCTACGGGCGCGACCGGTCAGTTTATGCCCGATCCCTCGGACACCGGCTTCTTTACGCTGTCCGAGTCCGAGATGGTCCAGCAGGACCGTCAGGATCGTAAGCAGGCCAAGGTCCGTCGTCGCCATCGCCACACGGGTCTCAAAGTCTTCATCGTGCTGCTTCTGCTCATTTTGATCGCCGCGGGCGGTCTGGGCTTTGCCTACGCGCGCGGCTTTGGCTTCCCGTCTCAGGAGTCTGTCGTTACCGATCTGTTCCAGGCTGCCGGTGACGGTGACACCGCAAAGGCCGAGTCTTGCCTGGCCTCGAGTCTGTCCGAGGACGCTAAGTCGATGATCATCTCCTCGATTCCGCAGGGTGCCACCGTGTCCGTCGAGGGCATGGATCAGTCCATGACCGAGACGACCGCCAAGGTGAAGGCATCGCTTTCCAAGGGCGGCGAGCAGGAGTACACCGTCAAATTCGTGCGCTCCGACAACCATATCGGCTGGACCGTTTCTTCGCTCGATATGGATTTCTCGGCTGCTGACAACCAGTAGTGACCTTATGGGATTTAGCTTTGCCCGGCGCTTCACCGCAAGTGAGGTGCCGGGCTTGCGCTAGTATGATGAGCTAGTAGTTTTCCAGCAATCATCCAACACATCAGGAGTTGCGTTGTTTTCTTTGATGGATATGTTCTTCGGTAGCTATGCGGGCGATCTTGCCATCGACCTCGGCACCGCAAATACGCTTGTCTCCGTGCGCGGCAAGGGCATCGTCATTCGCGAGCCCTCTGTTGTCGCCATCGACAAGAACGACGAGCGCATCTTGGCGGTCGGTATCGAAGCAAAGCGCATGCTCGGCCGTACGCCCGGCAACATCGTGGCCGTTCGTCCCCTGAAGGACGGCGTCATCGCCGACTTCGATGTTACCGAGGCCATGCTTCGCTACTTTATCGATAAGGCGTCCGAGAAGCGCTATCCGTGGACTCCGCGTCCGCGTGTTGTCGTCTGCGTTCCCTCCGGTGTCACGTCGGTTGAGAAGCGCGCTGTCTTTGAGGCCACGATCCAGGCCGGGGCCCGCCAGGCCTATCTGATCGAAGAGCCTATGGCAGCCGCTATCGGCGCCGACCTGCCCGTCGAGGAACCCACCGGCTCCATGGTCATCGACATCGGCGGCGGTACCACCGAGGTCGCCGTTATCGCTATGGGCGGCATCGTCGTCTCGCAGTCCATTCGTATTGCCGGCGACGAGTTCGATCAGGCCATCCTCACGCACGTTCGTGATGCCTACAACCTGGCCATCGGCGAGCGTACGGCAGAGGACATCAAGATCAAGGTCGGTTCCGCCGTGCCGCTCAAGGACGAGCTCGACGTTGAGGTCAACGGCCGCGACGTGATCACCGGTCTGCCCAAGACCGTGCGCATCGAGAGCGAGGAGATTCGTCGCGCGCTCAACAAGCCGCTCGACGAGATGGCCAAGGCCGTCAAGGACGCACTCGACGCTACGCCTCCCGATCTTGCCTCGGACCTTATGTACTACGGCATTTTGCTGACCGGTGGCGGCGCGCTGCTGCGCGGTCTCGACGTGCGCCTGCGCGATGAGACCGGTGTTTCGGTCAACGTCAGCCCCACGGCGCTCGATAACGTCGTTAACGGCTGTGCCCGCGTGCTCGAGGCCAATGCGTTTGATGGCGGCTTCGTCCAGACCAATGCTTAATTTCCAAAAGGTGGATTCCATTTGGCACGATCTTCGGGTTTCTCCACAAATCTGAATACCAAGCGACAATCAACGGGTATGCGCCCGTTGATTGTTTTCAGCCTGATTTCGGTGTTGCTGCTCACGTTTTACATTCGGGAGGGCGAGGCAGGACCGATTCATGCCGTGCGCTCGGGCGTGACGACGATTACCTCGCCGGTGCGCTTTGTGGGCTCGGCTGTGGCGGCTCCCTTCAATGCGATCGGAAACGTGTTCTCTAACCTTACGGCGTCGCAGGACACGCTTGACGAGCTTAAGAAGCAAAACGAGGAACTGACCTCTAAGGTTGCCGAGCTCTCCGAGGCTCAAAAGACCGCCGAGCGACTGGAGGGGCTGGTCGGCCTGCAGTCGACCTACAACCTCAAATCAACCGCAGCTCGTATCGTCGGCGCTTCGGGCGATGCCTGGACCTCGACCGTCACCATCGATAAGGGTTCTGCCGACGGTCTTACCATCAACATGCCTGTGACGAGTTCTGCCGGTGTCATAGGCCAGATTATCGAGGTCTCGGCCAAGACGTCCACCGTGCGCCTGATTGGCGATGAGAACTCGGGCGTGTCCGCTATGGTGCAGGACACGCGCGCCCAGGGCATGCTGCAGGGTCAGGCTGACGGCACGCTGCGTCTTGAGTACGTGAGCGTCGATTCCGACGTTAAGGTTGGCGACATCATCGTGACCTCGGGCATTGGCGGTGTGTTCCCCAAGGGTCTACCGCTCGGCACCGTCTCGTCTGTTGAGAAATCGGCTAACGACGTGTACTACACCATTGTGGTGCGCGCCCAGACGACGGCCGAGAACAACGAGGAAGTGCTGGTCATTACCTCGCTGACCGACGAACAGTCGGCCTCGGATGAGGACGTGAACACGGCCAACAGCACGCCGCAGGGAACGTCGCGCGATGCTGCGACCAAGACGAAGGACGAGAGCCCGGATGACAGTTCCGACACGTCCGAGACGACCGATTCCGGCTCGAGCGAATAGGGGGCATGTCCATGGACCTACACGAGCAGGGGATGAGCTCCCGCACGTTTGTAATCGCCGCCATTGTGTGCGTGCTGCTGCAGGCAGGCCTGGCACCGCAGATCTCCATTGCGGGCGGTCGCGTCAACTTTATGATTATCCTGGTGTGCCTAAGCGTGTTCTCGGGCGACCCGACCCGTGCCGTCGTGTGCGGTTTTTGCAGCGGCTTGTTCTATGACCTTTCCGCTGCCGTGCCGGTGGGCGTTATGTCGCTCCTGCTGACCGTGGGTTCTTTTGCCCTGGTGCATAGCGCTGCCGGTCAGACGGGCGGTGCCCCGAGTGCGCGCGGCATCACGGTGGGCGCCTTCGCGTTCGTCATTAATGTGATCTACAGCATCATCTTGCTGTTTATGGGTTTGGAGACGAGCTTTGTCGTGGCGATCTTCGGCCATGCGCTGCCGTCTTCGATCCTGACGGGTCTGGTTGCCATTCCGTTTTTGATGTCCGGCGTCGTGCCGCAGTCCGGTTATGGATTCTCCGCACGTGGCGGACGCCAGACGGGCATGCGCTTTAAGCCCAAGACCCGTAAGCTCAAATAGGGGAGGCTCGTAGATGTCTTCCCAGATGACGGTTATTATCGCCGGTATCGTGCTGGTTGTGGCCATCGTGGTCGCACTGGTCATCATGCGTCGCGGCGATTCTCGTTTTACCTACGATACGCAGCATGGGACGGCCCCGCGCGCCACCGAGGGCGAGGGCAATACCGCGGCGACCGCCTTTAAGGGCCGCTTCTCCATCCTCACCACGGGTGTGGGCGCGATGTTCGCGGCGCTTGCCGTCAAGCTGTGGGGCATGCAGATGGTCTCGTCGGACTATTACGAAAAGCAGGCTAATAGCAATCAGACGCGCACCGTTACCACACCCGCTGTGCGCGGCCGCATCCTCGACCGCAATGGCGTGGCGCTTGTCCAGAACCGTCCCTCACTTGCTGTCGTGGCCTACCGCGACCTTGCCGAGGATGAGGTTCTGGTTCGCCATCTTGCCAACGTGCTCGGTATGCCCTACGTGGCGGTGCTGCGCAATATTCAGGACAATTCCGAGGGCGCTCAGAGCCTGCATACCATCGCGACGGACGTCCGTCGCTCCACGGTTGCCTATATTCAGGAGCACGCCGGCGAGTTCCCGGGCGTCAAGATTGCCGAGCGTACCGAGCGCCAGTATCCATATGGCGAGACGGCATGCCATATCTTGGGCTATACCGGCACCATTACCTCCGAGCAGCTCGAGGCCCAGAATAAGAAAACCTCTGGTGATGATGATGCTTCTGCTGGCCGGATTACGTACCAGTCGGGCGATATCGTGGGCCAGGCGGGTGTTGAGAGCTACTACGAAAACCTGCTGCAGGGTATTCGTGGCGAGCAGACCGTCAAGGTCGATGCCTCGGGCAATGTGACCGGTCAGGCCGGCGCCGTGCCCGCCAAGGCCGGCTCCGACATTAAGCTCACGCTCGATCTTAAGATCCAACAGGCCTGTGAGACGGCGCTGGCGAGCGCCATCGAGCTTGCCAAGACCACTGGCTACAGCAATGCCGGCAACGGCGCTGTGGTGTGTCTCGATCCCAACAATGGCGAGATCCTGGGCATGGCGAGCGAGCCCAAGTTCGATCCGTCCGTCTTTATCGGCGGCGTCTCAAATGACGTGTGGACCGAGCTCAATGATGACAAGGGTTCGCACCCGCTGCTCAACCGCGCCATTAGCGGACAGTACATGTCGGCCTCGACCATCAAGCCGCTCTCGGCACTGGCCGGTCTTGAGTTTGGAACCTACACTTCAACGCAGACAACCAACTGCACGGGCTATTGGACGGGCCTGGGCAAGGCTTGGGGCAAGCGCTGCTGGCTGACGTCTGGCCACGGCACCATGACGCTGCAGTCGGGTATCGCCAACTCGTGCGACCCCGTCTTCTACGACATGGGCAAGGCCTTCTTTTATGACGAGCAACATTCCGAGGGCCTGCAGGAGGTCTTTCGTCGCTGGGGCCTAGGCAAGACCTGCGGTATCGATCTGCCGAGTGAGGGCGCGGGCCGTATTCCCGATGCCGAGTGGAAAGAGTCGTACTTTACCGACGCCTCTGCCGAGGACCGCAAGTGGAATGCCGGCGATATGACCAACATTGCCATCGGCCAAGGCGACATCCTGGTGACGCCCCTGCAGATGGCGTGCGCCTATATGGGTCTTGCCAACGGCGGCAAACAGTACGTGCCTCACGTGTTTTTGTCTGCCGTGTCGCGCGATGGCGACGGCGATGCCTATAAGTACAACGGCAAGGGCAAGAAGAAGCGCCTGGAGGCCAAGATCAACAGCGATTCGGATTTGACTCTTGTTCGCAACGGCATGCACGACGTGATTTACACGGCATCGACGTCCCTGGCGGCTCACTTTGGCACCCTGACGCCGCAGGTGTACGGCAAGTCGGGCACGGGCGAGAAAAGCGGCGAGGACGAATACGCGTGGTTCTGCGCCTATGCACCGGCCGATGATCCCAAGTATGTCATCGCTACTGTCCTGGAGCAGGGCGGCGGTGGTTCGGATACCGCGATGCATGTCGTGCGCGACGTGCTCGGCGTGATTTATGACGAGCCCGATACCTCTTCGGCCTCGGGCGATTCTTCGGTTCGATAGGAGGTTGCGATGGATTTTTCTCCTGCGGATCTGTTCCGTTCAACCAAGACCGGCTCTCGCAGCAGCCTGGACCGCGTCAACAAGCAACTTTCGGCCTCGCGCGGTACGTTTCGCCAAAAGGTGCATATCGGTGTGCTGCTGGCTACCGTCGCGCTCGTTGCCTATGGCGCCATCATTATTTGGTCGGCGTCACAGTTTAAGGCCGACGCCTCATTCTCGCGCCACCTGCTGGGCATTGGCATTGGCGCGGTGCTTGCGGTGCTCGTCTGGCGTACCGATCTGCGCGGTATTTCCAATTTTTCGACGGCGTTGCTCGTCATCGACCTGATCGTGATCTTCTCGCCCAAGATTCCGGGTCTGTCCTATACGGGCGGTCTGGGCATGACAGGCTGGATCAAGATTCCCGGTATCGGCTTGACATTCCAGCCGGTCGAGCTTGCCAAGCTCATCACCATCTTCTTTATCGCCACGCTTGGCTCGCAGTATAACGGCCGCATCGATACCGTTCGCGACTACGTCAAGCTCTGCGGCATGCTGTCCATCCCGTTTTTGGCCGTCGTTGCCATGGGCGACCTGGGCTCGGGCCTGGTCGTGCTGGTCTCGGGCGCCATCGTCATCTGCATGAGCGGTGCGCGCCGCGAATGGGTGCTGTCGACCCTGGCCCTGCTTGTGGGCCTGGTGGCCCTCGTCCTGGCGCTCGATTCGGTCTTTGATTCGTTGCTCGGCCACGATGTGCTCATCAAGCAGTATCAGATGAACCGCCTGACGGTCTTTATCGACCCCGATAATGCCGATTCGGACGATGCCTACAACCTGCAGCAGTCGCTTATCGCCGTTGGCTCGGGCGGCTTCTTTGGTAAGGGTTTGGGCCATGCGACGCAGTCGGCCGGCGGCTTTCTTCCTGAGTTCCACACCGACTTTGT
Organism: Collinsella aerofaciens; assembly: GCF_902364355.1. Taxonomy (GTDB): domain Bacteria; phylum Actinomycetota; class Coriobacteriia; order Coriobacteriales; family Coriobacteriaceae; genus Collinsella; species Collinsella aerofaciens_AF. Next base: position 136,511 of record NZ_CABJDK010000004.1, on the reverse strand, counting down.
CTTCGCCTTCCTATCCGAGACCTTTGGCTTTTGCGGTTCCTTTTTGCTCCTGTGCCTCTACGTGCTGCTGATCTTTTCGACGATTCGCGTCGCCTTTAAGTGTGAGTCGCTGTTCTTGCGCCTATCGTGTGTGGGCATCGTTGGCATGTGGGCGTTCCAGACCTTCGAAAACATCGGCATGTGCATTGGCATGATGCCGATTACCGGTATTCCGCTACCGTTTATTAGCTTCGGTTCGTCTTCGATGATGATTCAGCTGCTGACGGTGGGTATCGTACAATCCATATGGCGGCATCGTTCGGGCGCCGCGTAACCGCTGGAGGGGTTTGCTATGAAAATTCCCGTAGATAAGCTGACCCGCGCTTTTAAGATGGGCGCGTCCGTTAAGAAGGATTCCGATACGCCGGTGCGCGTCTCGGTCTATTTGGATTCGTCCGCCTCGCGCTTTCTGGCCGAGACGGTGCGTGACGCCTTTGTGCCGCAGACGACCTCGGGCATTGTGCGCGTCGAGCGTCTGGGGGAGGAGCGAATTGCTCCAAAGACCGATACCGATGTGGTGCTGGTGCTCTCGTGCGGCTCCGACCGCTTGGAGAGTGCCGTGCAGGAGCTCGTGATCGCCGGCGCCCCCGTGTGCGTGCTTGCCGAGTCTGCTGTGGAGGTGCCGTTTATCGAGGAATCCACGCCCATGCTCGGCGTGGTGGCGGCAACCGATAAGACGTATCTGCTCGAGACGCTTGCCCGCTGGATTCTCGATCGCACCGACAAGGAAACGGCTTTTGCGGCGAATTTTGCCTTTATGCGCATCGCGGCAGCTAATCGTATCATCACCTCGTGCGCGCTCACCAATATGGCGACCGGTGCGCTGGTGTTTTTGCCGGGCGCCGATTATCCCGTTATGGCGCTGGCGCAGGTGGGCATGCTCTTTGAGCTCGCTGCCGTCTTTGGACGCGGCATTAAGCCTGAGCGCGGCTACGAGGTCGCGGGCGTGCTTGCCGGCGGTCTTGTGATCCGCGCGGTCACCCGCGCGCTCGTCAAGCAGACGCCGCATATTGGGTTTGCCGTCAAGGCGCTCACTGCTGCCGCGGGCACCTATGGCATGGGCCGTGCGCTCGTTTCGCTCTACGAGCGCGATGTCGACTACAGCCGTGCCAACGAGGTGGTCACTGCCACGTTCTCCCGCGTTCGCGATCTGGTGACCACGGTCGCGGGTGCTACCCGTCCTATGGCGTCCTACCAAGACGCATCCGATCTCACTGCTTAGGGGTTTTCCGTTGCGCGTTCCGTATCAAGACTGCTTTCATTTAATTGAGCCGCTGCTCGCCAAGGTCGAGAAGCCGAGTCGCTATATCGATCACGAGTGGGGCACGCTTTCCAAGGCCGATGCCGACTACCGTTGCTGCCTGATCTACCCGGATGTGTACGAGGTTGGTCTGCCCAACCAGGGTATCGCCATCCTCTACAACATCCTTAACCAGGCCGAGGGCATCTCCTGCGAGCGTGGCTATGTGCCGTGGCCCGATATGGGTGACGCTATGCGCGAGGCAGGCATTCCGCTGCTGTCGCTCGAAGGTGCTGCCCCCGTCGCTTCGTTTGATATCGTCGGCCTGCATGTGCCGCACGAGATGGCGGTGACGAACTTCCTCGAGGCACTCGATCTCGCTGGCATTCCGCTGTTAGCGGCCGACCGAGGTGAAGACGACCCCATCATCATCGCCGGCGGCCCCTCGGTGTACAACCCCGAGCCGTACGCGGCCTTCTTCGATGCCATCCTCATCGGCGAGGGCGAGGAATCGCTGCTCGAGACCTGCCAGCTGCATCGGCGCCTGCGCGACGAAGGAGTCCCGCGCGCGCAGATTGTTGAGCAGCTTGCATCCATTGCCGGCAACTACGTGCCGTCGCTCTATGAGATTCGTCACGACGAGCCCTGCTCGCCGCATGGCTACACCGTGCCGCGCGAGGGCAAGGATGCTCCGGCCGTGGTCTACAAGCGCGTCGTCGAGGATTTCGGCGCCACGAATCCGCTGTCGCAGTCGTGCGTGCCCTATGCGCAGCTGGTTCACGACCGCCTGTCTATCGAGATTCTGCGTGGCTGCGCTCGCGGCTGTCGTTTTTGCCAGGCCGGCATGACGTATCGCCCGGTGCGCGAGCGTTCGGCCGACCAGATCGTCTCGTCGGTGATTCAGGGTCTGGAAAAGACCGGCTATGACGAGGTGTCGCTGACCTCGCTCTCCACGACCGACCACTCCTGCATTCGTGACGTGCTCGGCAGGCTCAACCGTCGCCTGGAGGATACGGGTATTCGCGTGTCTATTCCGTCGCAGCGCTTGGATTCGTTTGGCGTGGATATGGCCGAGTCGGTCGCCGGCGAAAAGAAGGGCGGCCTGACGTTCGCGCCCGAGGCCGGCAGCCAGCGCATGCGCGACATCATTAACAAGAACGTGACCGAGGAGGACCTGGACCGTGCGGCCAAGGCGGCCTTCGAGGCCGGTTGGAACCGCATGAAGCTCTACTTTATGATGGGCCTTCCCGGCGAGCGCGACGAGGACATCGTGGCCATCGCCAATCTGGCCGATCACGTGCTGGAGCTTGGTCGTTCCGTGGTGCCCAAGGCTCGTCGCGGCTCGATCTCGGTGTCCATCTCGGTTTCGGTCTTTATCCCCAAGGCTGCCACGCCGTTCCAGTGGTGCCCGCAGCTCGACTACGACGACGTCAAGCGTCGCCAGAAGTTGCTTATCACGAGCGTTCGCAACCGTGCCGTCCGCGTGCATTACCACGATGCCGAGACTTCGCTCATCGAGGCCGCGCTGTCCCGCGCCGGTCGTGACATGACGCCCGTCATCATCGATGCTTGGCGCGCGGGCTCTCGCTTTGACGCCTGGGTAGAGCATTTCTCGCTCGATAACTGGAAGGAGGCTGCTGCCAAAAACGGCATCGACCTCAATGAGCTCGTGCACCTGCCCTACGAGTTGGACTGGCGCCTGCCGTGGGAGCATGTGAGCCCCGGCTGCACGCGCGGCTTCCTCGAGCGCGAGTACCGTCGCTCGCTCGAGGGTTTCACGACTCCCGACTGCACCCGCACGTCGTGCACCGGCTGCGGAATCTGCCCCACGCTCCACGTCAAGAATGTATTGATGGGTGATCGCGCATGAGTGAGCGCCTGACTGACAACCCCACGCTCTTTAGGCTTCGTGTTCGCTATGGCAAGCGCGATCGCCTTAAGTACCTGGGCCATCTCGAAGTAATCCATACCATTGAGCGCATCGTGCGCCGTGCGGGACTTCCCTATGCCGTCACGCAGGGCTTCTCTCCGCACATGCGCGTGGGCTTCTCTTCGGCACTACCGGTGGGTACGTCGTCGACCTGCGAGTGGTATGACCTGTTTATGACCGAGTTCGTGGCGCTCGACGAGGCGTTTGGGCGTCTGGCTGCGGCGTCTCCGGCCGATCTGGCACCCATTGAGGCAGCGTACATCGACGTGCGCACGCCGGCGTTGACGGCGCAGCTTACGCGCCTGTCGTATCGCATCGATCTACACTTGGATCTCGAGGCGCCCGTAAGCGCCGACGAGGTGCGTCGTGCGATCGACACGTTGCGCGCGGACCATGGCATCGACTACGCGCGCGGCAAAAAGAGCAAGCGCTTGGATTTGGATCACACGCTCGTGGGCTATGAGCTCACGGCGGGGGAGCGCCCTGACCATTTGGTGCTCATGCTCGACACCCATGCCGATAACGAGGGCTCCATGCGTCCGGAAATTTTGCTTTCCGCTGCTGATGTTTTGTTGCAGGGCTTGACCCCGGGCGTGGATGCACCTATTGTTTCCACCGGTATGCAAGACCTCGTGACCATCTGCTCCTACGATGTCGAGCGTCAGAATCAAGCATGCGAGGACGACGAGGGCCGACTCGTCAGCCCCATACCTGTGCGAACTTGTGGATTTGCTCCACATACTCGTTGACGGGGGTATTTTCGCCTGCTACTATATTCGGCTGTTGCACTAACTGATGCATGAAGGGCAAGTAAACATGTACGCAATCGTTAACACGGGCGGCAAGCAGTACAAGGTCGCCACCGACGATGTCATCACCGTCGAGAAGATCGAGGGCAATGAGGGCGACAAGGTCACCCTGCCGGTCATCTTCCTCAACGATGGTAAGAAGATCGTCACCGATCCCGACAAGCTGGCCAAGGCCAAGGTTACCGCTCAGATCGTTGAGCAGTTCAAGGGCGAGAAGCAGCTGGTCTTCAAGTTCCACAAGCGTAAGCGCTATCGTCGTCTGAAGGGTCACCGTCAGCAGCTCACCAAGCTGAAGATCGTGAAGGTCCAGGCTACGTCCCGCGCCAAGAAGGCTGTCAAGGCAGAGGCCAAGGCTGTTGCCGAGGCTCCCGTCGCCGAGTAGATTACACTCGTAACGAAAGAGTAGGTATACACAATGGCACACAAAAAAGGACTCGGTTCCTCCCGTAATGGCCGTGACTCCCGCGGTCAGCGCCTTGGCACGAAGCGCTATGCCGGCCAGACGGTAACCACGGGCACGATTCTCGTCCGTCAGCACGGCACGCACATCCACCCGGGTGAGAACGTTGGCCGTGGCAAGGACGACACGCTGTTCGCGCTGGTCGACGGTACCGTTGAGTTCCACAAGGGTATCAAGCACAGGGTCAGCGTACGCCCGCTCGCGAACGCGTAATTTACCCTTCATAGAGCACATATGTGGGAGGCACTTGAGTTTTAGGATTCAAGGGTCTCCCTCTTTTTGTAGGAGGCGATTCTGTTGTCACAGTTCACCGATATCAGCCGCATTAACGTGTGCGGCGGCGACGGCGGAGCCGGATGCATGTCGTTTAGGCGCGAGGCATTTGTCCCCAAGGGCGGCCCCGATGGCGGCGACGGCGGTCGTGGCGGCAATGTCGTCATCCAGGCCGATGCTCAGCTGTCTTCGTTGATCGATTACCGCTTTAAGCATCACTTCCGCGCCGAGCGCGGCACGCACGGGCAGGGTGCCCGTCGTAACGGTAAGAGCGGCGAGGACCTAATTTTGAAGGTTCCTATGGGCACCGTGGTGCGCGAGCTCGACTCCGAGACGCAGACCCCGATGTTCGAGATTGCCGACCTGGTGCATGATGGCGAGCGCGTTGTCGTGGCGCCCGGCGGTGCCGGTGGCCTGGGCAACACGCACTTTGTGACGTCGGTGCGCCGCGCGCCCGCGTTCGCTCAGCTGGGCGAACCGGCCGAGGAGCACTGGATTGAGCTTGAGATGAAGCTTATGGCCGATGCCGCACTCGTGGGCTTCCCCTCAGTGGGCAAGTCCTCGCTTATCGCGCGCATGAGTGCCGCCCGTCCCAAGATCGCCGACTATCCGTTTACAACGCTCGTGCCGAACCTCGGCATGGTGCGTGCCGGTGAGTATTCTTACGTCGTTGCCGACGTTCCTGGTTTGATCGAGGGCGCGAGCGAGGGCAAGGGCCTGGGCCACCAGTTCCTGCGTCACATCGAGCGTACGGCCCTGATCGTGCACGTCGTCGACATGACGGGCGGTTTTGAGGATCGCGACCCGGTTGAGGATTACCGCATCATCAACCGTGAGCTCGAGCAGTATGGAGCAGAGCTTTCGGAACGTCCGCAGATCGTCGTCGCCAACAAGTGCGATGCGCCGGGCACGGCCGACAAGATTGCCGACCTCAAGCGCGCCGCGCTCGACGATGGACATATGTTCTTTGCCGTGTCCGCCGTGACGGGCGCCGGCCTCAACACGCTGATGCTTGCCGTGGGCGAGCAGGTGGCTAAGCTGCGCGCCGAGCTGGCGGTCTCCGATGAGCCGGTCGATTTGCGCGACGAGGAGTGGGAGCGTCGCCGTCTGCAGCGCGAGAAGCGTTTCCGCATTGTCCAGGAAGAGCCCGGTGCCTTCCGCGTGGTCGGTCGTGCTATCGAGCGCATGGTCATCCAGACCGACTGGGAAAACGAGGAAGCCGTCATTTACCTGCAGCATAAGTTTGCGCGTATGGGTGTTGACGACGCGCTCGAGAAGGCCGGTTGCCGTGCGGGCGACGAGGTCCGCATTTGCCAGCGTGCCTTTGACTTTGAGGGCGCTGAGGACTTCTCGGAGTACGAGGAGCTCGAGGACGCTGGCGAGGACGTTGCCGTTGAGGCCATTGACGTGGCCGATGCTGCGGATGAGGGCGTCGAGGTTGTCGATGCGGCGGATGCCGCGGACGATGCCGAGACCTCGGAGGGCGAGTAAGCCATGTCGCTGCGCGGTGGAATCGGTTTGCCCGAGCTGCCTATAAAAGAGGGCAAGGAGTTTCGGCTTGGCATTATGGGCGGCACATTCGACCCGATTCATTACGGGCACCTGGTGACTGCCGAGCAGGCGCGCGAGTCCCTCGACTTGGACGCTGTGCTCTTTATGCCGGCGGGCTCTCCCGCCTTTAAGCTTGACAAGCCGGTTACGCCTGCCGAGGACCGTTATGCCATGACGGTCCTCGCCACCGCCGCGAACCCGGCCTTTTTGGCGAGCCGGTTCGAGATTGACCGTCCGGGTGTAACCTATACGGCCGATACGCTTCATGCCCTTCGCGATTTTTACCCGCCGCAGGTAAAGCTCTACTTTATTACGGGCGCCGATGCGATTATCGATATTGTGACCTGGCATGATGCCGAACGAATCGCTGAGCTTGCTACCTTTATTGCGGCGACGCGACCGGGCTTTGATATCGATACGGCGCGTGCCCGAATCAAAGAGTCGGGGCTGCCGTTCGACGTGCGCTATATTCAGATTCCGGCGCTGGCGATCAGCTCGACGAACATTCGTAAGCGAGTTGCCCGCGGCATGAGCGTGCGCTATCTTACGAGCGAGTCCGTGCTCGGCTACATTCGCAAGCGCAGGCTATATGCCGATTTGGGCCAAGAAGATTTTGAGTGATGGGGGCTACGTTGTCGGTAGAGGATCAGTTTGAGGGCGATGAGCGCGCGCTGCTCAAGCGCATTCAAGAGCTGCTCGATGTTCGCATGAAAGATAAGCGCAAGCGCTATGTGCATTCGCTGGGTGTTGCCGAGACCGCACTTCATCTGGCCGAGGTCTACGGCGTTGACCGCTTTGATGCCGTTGCCGCCGGCTTGATCCACGACTGGGACAAGGTGCTTTCCGATGACGAGCTCGTGGCCCGCGCGCTTCACTATGGCATCAAGGTTGCCGGCTCTCCTTCCGCTGCGACGCCGCTTTTGCATGGCCCTGTTGCCGCCTATGAGCTTCCGCAGCTTTTTCCCGAGCTGTCGCCGGTCGTTTTCCAGGCTGTCGACCGTCACACCGTGGGTGCTTGCGACATGACGCCGCTCGATATGGTGGTCTTTGTGGCCGATGCCATCGAACCCAACCGCCACGGCGATTATGCCCATGCGCTGCGCGAGATGGTGGGGGAGTCGACGCTTGACGAGTTGTTCTTCTCCTGTTTTGCGCAGGGTTTGGTCTATGTGATCCAGTCCGGGCGCTATCTTTATCCCACGGCTATTTCGATTTACAACCATTACGCCCAGCTACGCTAGCTCGGGCTGTCTAGAAAGAGGTATTCCATGGCCGACGAGACCATGACCGACGAGCAGATTCTTGAAGGTGTGGAGCACAAGAGCTTCGCCGCCACGTCCGACCGTACCGCCGCCTCGCTGTCCGCGAGCGGTGTCGCCGCCGAGGATGTCGCCCGCGCCGCCGCGCAGGCCGCCTACGACAAGAAGGGCGAGGACGTTCAGGTGCTCGACCTGACCGAGCTTTCCGATGTATGCGACTACTTTGTGCTTGCCACCGGTGCCAACAACCGCCAGGTCGATTCAATTGTCGACGAGATCGAGGAGAAGGTCGCCGCGGCTTGCGGCGAGCATCCGTTTTCCATCGAGGGCCGCGAGCAGAAGACCTGGATGCTCATGGACTACGGTTCGGTTGTCGTCCACGTCTTCACTCCCGAAGCCCGCGACTTCTACCGCCTCGAGAAACTCTGGGGAGACGCTCCCCAGCTCCCCCTCGACCTCCTCTAAATGATTCTTCTGGGACGGGGATAAAATAATCATTGCTACCGTTTGCCGAACCGCTCACCTTTGTTGGGCGGTTCGGCCCTTTTCTTCCTTTCCTTTTGTATGCTGTGACTACTGCATCCTTGGAAGGGAGGGTTTCGATGACTCGTGTTGCCCGTGCGTTGTCCGAACTCGGCCATTATCACGTCATGCTCAAGGGCTGTGCTGGCCAGCTGATCTTCGAAGACGATGACGATCGCCTTTATTTTCTCAATCTATTGAACAGACGATTTACGTCCGCTCATATTCGTCTTCTTGCCTGGTGCCTCATGGACAATCATGTTCACCTGCTATTTGATGATCTCGATAATCAGATGAGCGTTGCTATGCATGCGATTGATACGGCATATGCGAAACACTTCAATCAAAAAACCGGCCGCCGCGGACCGGTGTTCCAGGAACGATTCAAGAGTGTGATCATTTCTGACGACAAACAGCTGCTCCGTTGCGTCCGATACATACACGATAATCCTGCAAAAGCAGGTATTTCATCTGCTCCTCTGTATCGCTGGAGCAGCTTCCATGAGTATTTCTCTCATCCCGAAATTTGTGATTGTGAAGGTATTCTCAATCTGTTTGGGGGTACGGAAGCGTTTTATCTTTCGAGTACCGACGGCAAGCCTAATCCCTATTTTATGCCCGAAGGTAAGCATATCTCCGATATGGATGCGCTGGAAGTTGCCCGGGCTCTCTTGGCTCCGCATGAGCCTTATCAGCTTAAAACTTTGCCGAAATCAGAGCGAAATCGTCTTCTGGCAGTGTTGAGGCATCGGGGGTTTACGATTGACCAGATTTCGCGTCTGACGGGAATTGGGACCAATATCATTCAAAGGGCGAAATGACGCTCCAAATGATTAAAAAATCCCCGTCCTAGAATAATCATTCGCAGCTGCCCGGCTTTCTTTTTGCCCAAAGGCGGTTAATCGTTGAAGCGGGATTGGCGGCCGAAGGATAGGGCGGTGTCGCCGAACTTGTCTCGGACGGCGTCGATAGCAACCGAGAGGTCGCGTCGGTCGCTGGATTGGGCTCCGCGGTCGTCGACTTCGCAGAACAGGTCGGTCTGGATGCCGCCCTGATGGTCAAAGTCGCTCATCCCGATACCCGCCAGACGCACATGCATGCCTTCCTGCCAGATGTTGTCGAGCAGTTCGAGCGCAACCGCCACAAAGATGTTCTCATCGTCGGTCGGATGAGGCAGCCGGCGCTGTGCCGTACGCCCGCTGCCATACGAATACTTGAGCTTGAGCGTTACCGTGCCGCCCGTCAGTCCCTGACGGCGCAGGCGGCGTCCAACTGACTCGCCCAACAGTGCAATCGCCGCTTCGATGTCTCCGCGCTCAGTTAAATCTTTCGCAAAGGTGCGTTCATTGCTGACCGACTTGATCTTGCGCTCTTCATCGAGACTCGTGACTTCGGAGATTTCAAGTCCCAGCGCACGCTGACGCATACGTTCGCCGTTGACGCCAAAAATAGAGGCCAAGGTGGATTCCGGCGCGCGTGACAGCTCGCCGAGCGTGTAGATGCGCATACGGCGCAGTCGCTCCTCGGCCGAGCGCCCGATGCCGCTCATGGCAGATACCGGCAGCGCGGCCAAAAAGCGCTGCTCGGTTCCGGGGCGCACGATGGTCAGCCCAAACGGCTTATCCCGCTCGCTTGCGATCTTTGCGACCGTCTTGTTGCAGCCCACGCCAATGGAGCAGGTCACTCCCAGCGCTGCCACGCGGTCGCTTATACGCCGCGCAACCAGTAGCGGGTCTTCGGGCGCAAAGCGACCCGGTGTGATATCGATAAAGGCTTCGTCGATGGATACGCGCTCTACGCGCGGCGTTTCCTCGGCAAGAATCGCCATGACCTGCGCGCTCACCTCGCGGTAGCGATCAAAGTGCCCGTGCGTCCAAATGGCTTGCGGGCACAAGCGCCGCGCCTCGGCCGAGGCCATGGCAGAGTGCACGCCAAAGCGGCGCGCCTCATACGAACACGTGGACACGACGCCACGCGAATCGGCGTCTCCGCCCACGATGAGTGGCTTTCCGCGCCATTCGGGATGATCGAGCATCTCCACGCTAGCAAAAAACGCATCGAGGTCCATGAGGCCCACCGCCGGACCCGTCCAGGGAGGTGGCGTGACGCCCATGGCATCCTCATAACCGTATGTATGTTCGCGTCTTTCCATGTCATGAGTATACCGCGCAGCTCATGTGGGGTGCGTGTATGTGCTTGCAAATCCCGAATTCTTGTCTAAGATATGGATTTGCCCTCGACTACACCGAAGAAGTTGGTCTCACGGACTTCACCTGCCCGCGTCGATGGCGTATTATGTTCAACTGTTTGTTTGTAGTTGCAGCCTAAAGCTGCTTGGTTGGAGGAGTTTCCTTTGGCAGTCAAGATTCGCCTTGCTCGTCACGGCGCTAAGAAGCGTCCGTACTACCGTGTCGTCGTCGCCGATTCCCGCGCCCCGCGTGACGGTCGTATCATCGAGGAGGTTGGCCGCTACAACCCGATGACCGCCCCCAAGACCATCAACCTCGACCTCGAGAAGATCGCCGACTGGCAGTCCAAGGGCGCTCAGCTCACCGACGCCGTCGCCGCTCTGGTCAAGGCCGCCAACGAGGGCGAGAAGACCGAGACCGTCGTCAAGAAGTCCAAGAAGCAGCTCGCCAAAGAGGCCGAGGCCGCTAAGGCTGCCGCTGAGGCCGCTGAGGGCGCCGAGGAGTAAATCGTGCCTGAGGTTGACGCTGCACAGCTCGAGGGTGAGGCAATGCTCTCAGATCGCATCGCCGATCTCGTCGAATATCTCGTTGTTCAGATCGTCGACGACCCGGATTCCGTGAGCCTTGAGGTCATTGATGGTGATGACGCCTCTACGATTGAGGTTTCTGTCGCCGAGGATGACGTCGCTAAGGTCATCGGCCGTCGTGGCCGTACCATCAAGGCCATTCGCACGCTCGCCCGTGCACTGGCCGCTCGCCTCGACACTGCTGTCGAGGTAGAGGTTCTGGGCTAGGACCTTGAGGTCCCAGTACAAAAACATCGCCCGTGTGGTCAAGCCGCACGGAAGGAAGGGGGAGGTCCTCGCGCAGCCGCTGCGGGGGCTTCCTTCTGTATTAGAGCCGGGTATGCGCGTCGCCCTGACGCCGCCGGCGCTCAAGCGCGACCGCTTTTGCACGGTCGTGTCCGTCACCGATACGGGCGATGGCGATCTGGTCTCGTTTGAGGGCATTGACGACTTGACGGCCGCCGAGGGCATCACGGGATGCTATGTGCTGGCAAATCGTGACGATTTTGAACTCGATTCACTCGACGCCGCCTATACCGACCTGATGGGTCGCGAGGTGATCGATGAGCGCTTCGGTTCGCTCGGCACGATCGTCGAGATCATTTCGACGCCCGCGAACGATGTTTGGGTTGTCGAGGGCAATCGGTACGGCGAGGTACTGATTCCCGTGATCGAGCAGGTTGTGCTCGATCTTCCCGACACAGGAACAATTTCCGTCCACGTTATGGACGGCCTGATCGATATGGACAAGTAGGGAGGACAACATGCTGATTGAGACCCTTTCGGTCTTTCCCGAGATGTTTGAGCCCGTCATGTCCACATCGATTTTGGGCCGCGCCCGCAAGGCCGGCCTTTTTGATTTTAAGGCGTATAACCTGCGCGACTGGACGCACGACCGCCATCGCACCGTCGATGACGAGCCGTATGGCGGCGGGCAGGGCATGCTCATGAAGGTCGAGCCTATTGCCGAGGCCATCGAGGCTATTAGCTCCGAGGGTCCTAAGCCCACCGTGGTGTTTTTTACCCCCTGTGGCGAGCCCTTTACACAGCATGTGGCCGAGCGCCTGCTCAAAAGCGAGCGCTTGCTGTTTGTGTGCAGCCGTTACGAGGGTGTCGACGAGCGTGCCTATGCGTATGCCGACGAGCGCCTGTCGATCGGCGATTACGTGCTCACGGGCGGCGAGCTTCCCGCTATGGTCGTTGCCGATGCTGTCGTACGCCTGATTCCCGGCGCCCTTGGTGACGAGATGAGCAACGTCGACGAGTCGTTCTCGACCGCCGAGGACGGAGGCCTGCTCGAGTATGCGCAGTACACTCGCCCTGCTGAATTCAACGGCGAGGGCGTGCCGCCGGTGCTCGTGAGCGGTGACCATGCCAAGGTCGATGCCTGGCGCCGTAAGAATGCCATCGAGCGCACCTGCCGCTGGCGTCCCGACCTGATCGAGACGGCACGGCTTACGCCCCAGGAGCGCGCATACGCGCAGGAGATTCTGGACGCTTCGTATTCGCAGAGCGAGGAGTGAGAATGGTTCCATCGCAGCATTCCGCGTTGAGGGGCGCTTTTGAGTGGGTCGCGGTCATCGCGATCGCGCTCGTGGCCACCTTCCTGATCCGCACCTTTGTGGTCGAGCCCTTTGTGGTACCCACCGGCTCCATGGAGGACACGATCGAGATTGGCGACCAGATCCTGGCACAAAAGGTGAGCCTCGAGCTCGGTCAGCCCGTCAAACAGGGTGATATCGTGGTGTTCCACAACCCCGATGCCACTTCCGAGCATGATGTTCTTGTCAAGCGTGTTATTGCCACGGCCGGCCAGACGGTCGACCTGCAGGACGGCAAGGTGGTCGTTGACGGCCAAGCGCTCGACGAGGACTATACGACGGGCATGAGTTGGCCGCTTTCGGTCCAAGCGCCTGGCGCCCAGGTGAGTTATCCCTACACCGTTCCCGACGGGTGCGTGTGGGTGATGGGCGACAACCGCGAAAACTCTGCCGACTCGCGCTACTTTGGTCCCGTCGATCGCTCTGATTTGATCGCTGTGGCGCTTGTGCGCTACTGGCCGCTCAACCGCATCGGCGCTATCGACTAAAAACCGCTATAGTACAGTACCTAACCGTGTAATCGTTTCGACGAGGGGATATTAGAGGCATGAACGCTTCATCGCTTTCCTTCCAAGACATCATCCTGCGCCTCCAGCAGTACTGGGGCGAGCAGGGCTGCGTCATTATGCAGCCCTATGACTCCGAGGTCGGTGCCGGTACCTTCCATACCGCGACCACGCTGCGCTCGCTCGGTCCCGCCGAATGGCGCACCTGCTATGCGCAGCCCTGCCGCCGTCCCGCCGACGGCCGCTACGGCGAGAACCCTAACCGCATGCAGCACTACTATCAGTTCCAGGTGCTCATTAAGCCCTCTCCGGTTAATGCTCAGGAGCTTTACCTGGGGTCTCTTGCTGCCATTGGCCTGGACCCCAACGACCATGACGTCCGTTTTGTCGAGGACGACTGGGAGAGCCCGACGCTGGGCGCCTGGGGCCTTGGCTGGGAGGTCTGGCTCAACGGCATGGAGGTCACGCAGTTCACGTACTTCCAGCAGGTGGGCGGTATCGAGGTCGACCCCGTGCCCGTCGAGATCACCTATGGCCTGGAGCGTATCGCCATGTACGCCCAGGGCGTCAACTCCGTTTACGACCTAGTGTGGAGCTACCTGCCCGACGGTACGCCCATGACTTACGGCGACGTGTTCCTCGAGAACGAGCGCGAGTTCAGTGCCTATAACTTTGAGGTCGCCAACGTCGAGATGATGCGTCAGAAGTTTGACGACTACGAGGCCGAGTGCCATTCCTGCCTGGAGCGCAAGCTGCCGTTGCCGGCGTACGACTGTGTCATGAAGTGCAGCCACGCCTTCAACCTGCTCGATGCCCGCGGCGCCCTGTCCGCGGTCGAGCGTGCCAACTACATCCTGCGCGTCCGCGCCGTCGCCAAGGCGTGCTGCGAGGCCTACATGGCCGAGGTCGCCGGAGTCAACGAGAATGCCGACCAGGAAGGCGAGGTGGCGTAAGCCATGGCAGACGCTAAGGATTTCCTGTTTGAGATCGGTACGGAGGAAATGCCCTCTGCACCGCTGAACAATGCCGTCAAGCAGCTTGGTACCATGATCGCCAAGGGTCTCGACGAGGCCGGTCTGGCCCACGGCGAGGTCCGCGTGATCTCGAGCCCGCGTCGCCTGGCTGCGCTCGTGGCCAATGTCGCCACTGCGACCGACGAGGTCCACGAGGTTAAGCGCGGCCCCGCGGCCAACATCGCGTTCGACGCTGACGGTAACGCCACTAAGGCCGCCCAGGGCTTTGCCCGCAAGTGTGGTGTGGCTGCCGAGGATCTGGTCTGTCGCGAGGACACCGACGGCCGCGAGTACGTCTTTGCCGAGAAGAACATTCCCTCCGCACCGGCAACCCCGATCCTGACGGCCCTGTGCGAGAAGACCATTGCCGGCCTGCAGTGGCCCAACTACCGCTCCCAGCGCTGGGGCCACGAGCACGCGACGTTCGTGCGTCCGGTCCGCTGGATTTGCTGCCTTCTGGGCGAGGATGTTGTGCCTGTGTCATTTGCCGACGTGACGAGCGGCAACACCACGCGCGGCCATCGCGTGCTCGGCCCCGGTGACCACGTTGTCGCCAGCCCCGCCGCCTACGAGCAGGTACTCGAGGACGCCGGCGTGCTTTCTGCCGAGCGCCGTCGCGAGGCCATCCTTGCCGGTATCTCCGAGGTCGAGGCCGCTCGCCCCGGCTGCCATGTCGATACGCCCAAGAAGGTCTTTGAGGAGGTCATTAACCTCTGCGAGTGGCCGACGGTGCTCGTCGGTACTTTCGACGAGGAGTTCCTCAAGGTCCCGCACGAGATTATCTGCGAGTCCATGCTCACCAACCAGCGCTACTTCCCGATCTATGACGGCGAGGGCAAGCTGACGCGTGAGTTCGTGGTCGTCTCCAACAGCAAGCCCGAGAACGCCGAGCGCGTGATCGACGGTAACGAGCGCGTCGTGCGCGCCCGTCTGGACGACGCTAAGTTCTTCTACGAGGAGGACCTGAAGATCTCCCTCGACGAGTTCCGTGAGCGTCTGTCCAAGGTTGCCTTCCAGGAGAAGCTCGGTAGCGTGCTCGCCAAGTCCGAGCGCATCGAGCAGCTCGCGCTCGCTATCGCCCGCGAGGCTCACCTGGGCGCCCATCTTGCCGCCGACGCCGCTCGCGCCGCACACCTGTGCAAGGCAGACTTGGTGTCCAACGCCGTCGTCGAGTTCACGAGCCAGCAGGGCGTGATGGGCGGTTATTACGCGACCGCGATGGGGGAGAACGACGAGGTCGCTCATGCTATTCGCGATCACTATCGTCCCCGTTTTGCCGGTGACGAGCTGCCCGAGGGCACCGCTGGCTGCATCGTGGCCTGCGCCGACAAGCTCGATACCATCGCCGGTATCTTTGCCATCGGCGAGCCCCCGACCGGCTCCTCCGACCCCTACGCGCTGCGTCGTGCCGCTATCGGCATTATCAACATCCTGCGCGACCGTCTGCCGATCGACCCCACGTCGCTCATCGACTTTGCCCTCGAACTCTACAGTGAGCAGGGCATTGAGTTCGACGCCGCCGAGGTCGCCCAGCAGGTTCGTGACTTCTTCCATGGCCGCCTGGTGAGCATGGCCCGCGACGAAAAGATTCCGGCCGATACCGTCGCCGCCGTCTCCGCGGTGCACATCATCGCCCCGTCCGTCTTCTTCGCCCGCTGCGCCGCCCTCGACGAGGCCCGCAAGAACGACGCTGAGACGTTCGACAACCTGGCGACCGCCTATGCCCGCGCCGCGCATATCTCCAAGCCCGAGCTGGGTGCGGAGTATGACCGCAGCCTGATGGGCGAGGTCGAGCTTGCGCTCGCCGACGCCTCCGAGGCTGCTCAGACCGCCGTCGATGCCGCCCTTGCTGCCGAGGACTACCCGGCCGCATTTGCCGCCCTCGCCGCCCTGCGCGCGCCCATCGACCGTTTCTTCGATGAGGTCATGGTCATGGACAAGGACGAGCAGCTTCGCGATAATCGCCTTAAGCTGCTCAACCGCTTCGAGGCCGTTTTCTCCGGCATTGCCAACATCGGTGAGCTTGCCCGCAAAAAGTAAGCCAGCCTGCGCATAAGCGCAAAAGGAGCCCCGCATGGATTGCCCGGTCACCGCTCGTCCCACCGTTATCGTTATCTCCGACTCGCTCGGCGATACCGCTTGTGAGGTGGTGCTTGCGGCGTCCGGGCAATTTGATGAAGGGGCTTTTCGCGTTTTGCGCCTGCCCAAGGTGACCTCCGTGGAGCAGGTCAAGTCATTTGTGGGGCCGCGCGTCGATGCCGACCATCGCGATGTCGCCGTGTTCCATACCATTGTCGATCCGGCGCTTCGCGCCCGCGTGCTCGATTACCTGGGTATGCTGCATATCCGTTCGGTCGACCTGATCGGCCCGACGCTTGCCGTGCTGTCCTCGCTCATCGGTGTGCCGCCCAAGTGCGTTGCGGGCGTGATTCACAAGACCGATGACCGCTATTTCCATCGTATCGAGGCCATGGAGTATTTCGTTGAGCACGATGACGGTCGTGGTTGCGACGATCTGTCGGGTGCCGATATCGTGCTGCTGGGTGTGTCGCGTACATCCAAGACGCCGCTGTCGATGTATTTAGCCTATCAGGGCTACAAGGTCGCCAATGTCCCACTGGCGCATGGCATGGAGCCGCCGAAGTCGATTTACGAGGTTGACCCGATGCGCCTGTTCGGCTTGATTTCGACCGTCGATGTGATTTCCGAGATTCGCGATAGCCGCTTGGGCGACGACTACGCCCGCGCCGTCGCAGGCTCCTATGCCGAGCCCGAGAGCGTGCGTAGTGAGCTTGCGGAAGCCCGCGCGCTCATGAAACGCCTGGGCTGCTTTGTAGTGCGTACCGACGGCAAAGCCATCGAGGAAAGCGCTGCCGAGATCATTGCTCACCTCGAAGAGATTCAAGAGGCAAGAGCCCGCCGTGCCGCCCGCCGCGCTCAACAGCAGTAGTCCTTTCTGTGATGATTTTTCTGGGACGGGGATTAAAAAATCATTGGAGTGGCTAATTAGCCTGAATTGGTAAAGCGGTTTAGCAATTAACTTGTATTTTACCTGCGAGTTTCTTATATTGGTATCTTCATAAGGTAACCACCTTTACCTACCGTTTACCGCTAGTTTTAGCACGTTTACCAAACCGCGCACCCTCTGCTCAAGCCTGCCCAAAACCCGCCGTATAGTTCCCTCACGGCCTGCATCCGGCGGGTCGATTCGTTACCACGGTCGTGCGCGTAAGCGCATGGAAGGGGAAGTATCGTGAGCGATTGCAAGAGGGTTTACCGTTTTGGAACCGACGCCCAGGGCACCTGTGTCACCGAGGGCGACAAGTCCATGAACTTCGTGCTTGGTGGCAAGGGCGCTAACCTTGCCGAGATGAGCCGTATCGGCCTGCCGGTTCCCGGTGGCTTTACCATTACCTGCCAGACTTGCGTTGAGTACTCCGGCGCCGGCAACGTGTGGCCGGAGGGCGCGCTCGACGAGATCGTTGCCGCCGAGGTCGACCTCGAGGCCCGCTGCGGCAAGAAGCTCGGCGATGCCTCCGATCCGCTGCTCGTGTCGGTCCGCTCGGGCGCTCCGTTCTCCATGCCCGGCATGATGGACACGGTTCTCAACCTGGGCCTCAACGACGATTCCGTCCAGGGCCTTATCGCCCAGACGCAAAACCCGCGCTTTGCCTGGGATAGCTACCGCCGCTTTATCCAGATGTTCTCCAACGTCGTCATGGGTGTCGATGCCGACTTGTTCGAGAATGCCCTGACCCAGGCCCGCCTGGTCGCCGGCGTTCGCGTCGATTCCGAGCTTTCGGCCGAGGACCTGCAGGAACTCGTCGAGACCTTCAAGGGCATCTTCTCCGAGAACGTCGAGGCTGCCCTGTATCCCGAGCTCGAGGTCGCTGACGGCAAGCCCGTCTTCCCGCACGACCCGGAGCTTCAGCTGCGCCTTGCCATCCAGGCCGTCTTTGGCAGCTGGATGAACGAGCGCGCCTGCATCTACCGCAAACAGCACGGCATCTCCGACGAGCTCGGTACTGCCGTCAACGTCCAAGCCATGGCCTTTGGCAACAAGGGGGAGACCTCTGCGACCGGCGTCGCCTTTACGCGCAACCCGGCCGACGGCACTAAGGAGTTCTACGGCGACTTTCTGGTCAACGCGCAGGGCGAGGATGTCGTCGCCGGCATCCGCAACACCGAGCCCATTGCCGACCTCAAGACCACCCCGGGCCTCGAGTCCGCAGGTGAGGAGCTCGAGCGCGTGTTCCTGACGCTCGAGGATCATTACCGCGATATGTGCGATATCGAGTTCACCATCGAGCAGGGCAAGCTCTGGATGCTCCAGACCCGCGTGGGCAAGCGCACTGCTACCGCCGCCCTGCGCATCGCTATCGAGATGGTCGAGGAGGGCCTCATCACCCGCGAGGAGGCCGTGAGCCGCATCGATCCCGCGCAGCTCGATCAGCTCCTGCACCCGCAGTTCGACGCCTCCAAGAAGTACGAGGCCCTGGCCAGCGGCCTTAACGCCAGCCCCGGTGCCGCCGTGGGTGAGGTCGTGTTCTCGAGTGATGACGCCGTCGCGCGTTCCGCCGAGGGCCACAAGGTCATTCTGGTTCGCTGGGAGACCAACCCCGACGACCTGAAGGGTATGGTTGCCGCCGAGGGCATCCTGACCAGTCACGGTGGCAAGACGAGCCATGCCGCCGTTATCGCCCGCGGTATGGGTACGCCCTGCGTCTGCGGTGTCGAACGCTTCCATATCGACGCCGCCGAGAAGGTCGTGCACATCGAGGGCAGCGACCGCGTGCTGCATGAGGGTGATGTCATCTCCATCGACGGTACCCAGGGTATCGTCGTCGACGGCGCTGTTGATCTGGTTTCGGCCGAGCTCACCGGCGATCTGGACACTATCCTGTCCTGGGCCGACGAGATTCGTCTGGACGAGACCGGTGGCCACGCCAACCACGTGCGCGTTAATGCCGACAACCCCGAGGATGCCGAGCTCGCGCTCGAGTTTGGCGCCGAGGCCATCGGTCTGTGCCGCACCGAGCACATGTTCCTGGGCGATCGCAAGAACATCATCCAGAGCTTTATCCTGTCTGACGATGAGGCCGTGAAGCAGCAGGCCCTGGCCGACTTGCTCAAGGTTCAGACCGAGGACTTCCTGGCGATGTTCAAGACCATGTCCGGTCGCGATGTGGTCGTCCGCCTGCTCGATCCGCCGCTTCATGAGTTCCTGGATAATCCTCGCGAGCTCGAGGTCGCCATCACCAAGAAGGAAGCCGCTGGCGTCAGCGAGGAAGAGCTTGCCGTCCTGCGCGCCCGCCTGCGTCGCATTGACGGCATGGTCGAGTCCAACCCGATGCTCGGCCTGCGCGGCGTGCGCCTGTCCGTCGTCTTTGGCGATCTGCCGCTCATGCAGGTCCGCGCTGTGGCCACGGCTGCTGCCCGCCTTATCAAGGATGGTGTCGACCCGCGCCCCGAGATCATGGTTCCGCTCGTTTCCATCACGGCTGAGCATGTCCAGACCCGCGAGGTCATCGAGCGCGTGATCGCAGAGGTTTCCGCCGAGGAAGGCGTCGAGCTCAATATTCCCGTGGGCACGATGCTCGAGCTGCCGCGTGCCTGCATGGTCGCTGACGAGATCGCCCATCATGCCGACTTCTTCTGCTTTGGCACCAACGACCTCACGCAGACGACCTTCGGCTTCTCTCGTGACGATGCCGAGGCCAAGTTCATCCCGCTGTACATGCACAAGAAGATCCTGAAGGACAATCCCTTCGAGACTATCGACACGGCGGTGCTGGAGCTCGTGCGCTTGGCCGTCGAGAAGGGCCGCGCCACCAATCCCGACATGCACTTTGGCGTGTGCGGCGAGCACGGCGGCGACCCCAAGTCCATCAAGGGCCTGTTTAACGTGGCCGACGTGGACTACGTGTCCTGCTCGCCCTATCGCGTGCCCCTCGCGCGCCTGGCTGCCGCTCAGGCCAAGCTCGAGGCCAAGCGCAGCGCCTAGCCCCCTGCGCATCGACGCCTAGCGTAGCGCCCCTTCATACCGCCCGTCTCATTCGTGAGGCGGGCGGTTATCATGTGCGGGTTTTGTCTTTTTGTCTGCGTAAAAAATTGTTCTTGCAGCAGAAACCCGCGCGTGTATACTCGAATACGTTTGTTCAACTACGTGCCGGCCAGGGTGGTACGGCACCTCTAGAAGAGTAAGGAATTGCACATGGATTACATCCGCGCAATCGAGCGTCAGCAGATCCGCGAGGACATTCCTCAGGTTCGCGTCGCCGACAACGTCAAGGTTCACTACCGCATTAAGGAAGGCGACCGCGAGCGCATCCAGGTCTTCCAGGGCGACGTCATCCGCATGGCCGGCGCCGGTGCCCGCGAGACCTTCACCGTCCGCAAGATGTCCTTCGGTGTCGGTGTTGAGCGTACCTTCCCGCTTCACAGCCCCAAGATCGCCAAGCTCGAGGTCGTTCGTCATGGTCGCGTCCGTCGCGCCAAGCTGTACTACCTCCGCGACAAGGTGGGCAAGGCTGCTCGCATCCCCGAGAAGCGCTAAGAAGATCGCAGCGTCTGTCCACTCGTTTGGACACAAGGGTCACCTTCGGGTGGCCCTTCTTTTTATCTGATTTGCATGCAAGGAGGGCCTGGTATGGCCAATATGACGAGCTCGGTTTCGGCATCGCAGGTTGCCGGTGAGTTGGCGAGCGCTACGTTTGAGGAGATCCCCGCCCTCGTGGAGCATTATCGCGAGGACCCGCGCCAGCAGGTGATCAAGGCTTGCGAGCGTGCTCTTAAGCGCCATGGCAAGGAACTTGCCGAGCGCGAGCGCGTCAATGACATGTACGAGCTTATGCATGAGCTTGGCGGCGATGGGGTAGTCGTTGGTGTCGACGAGGTGGGTCGCGGATCGGTGGCCGGTCCTTTGACGGTATGCGCCGTCTGCCTTCCTATGGAGCCGCGCGTCTGGGGCATCAACGATTCCAAAAAGCTCACGCCGGCGCGCCGCGAGTTGCTCTCAGTGAAGATTGCCGAGGTGGCGACGGCAATTGGTTTTTGCCATATCGCGCCTAAGGATATCGATGAGATGGGCATGGCCCGCGCCATTCGAGCCGCTGTCGCGGGCGCCGTGGCCGATACGGGGCTCGAGCCCGATTGCGTGCTTATGGACGGTAACCCCTTGGGCGCCGTTCCCAACGAGCGCGACGTGGTGAAGGGCGATGCCAAGATCGCCTGTATCGCCGCGGCGTCCATCATGGCCAAGGTCACGCGTGATGAGATGATGGTCGAGTACGATGCCGAGTATCCCGAGTACCATTTGGCCGAATCGAAAGGCTACGCAAGCCCCGAGCACATCGAGGCCATTCGCAAACATGGACTTTGTCCACTGCACCGCGTGAGCTTTTGCGGAAACTTTCTGCAGACTGAGCGCCTTTTCTAGGTCAATTGTGGAGACAGGGACCTCAGGGGTTTTATAAACCTGCTGGTAGCGGGCCGTATGCAACAGCATTGCTGCGTACGGCCCGTTTTTTGACGGCATTTGGTCAGCTTTTGGTTTGCTTCCGGTACTTACCCGCATGAAAGGTGCCCTCATCATCGGGGCAATGCAGTGTGCGGGAAAGGAGACCCCATGAGTGCCGCAAGCAAAAAGAGCAAGACGCAGCAGCTCAAGGAGCGTTGGGAAAACGGCGAGCTCGACTGCGGGGCGATGACGCCCGAGTTTATCAAGGGACTCAGTCCCCGCGAGCTGGGCATGCTGGGCGAGCTGATCACCATCGACTACTTTAACGAGCGCGGCTACACCTTGCTGGAGCAGGGTTATCGTTGCACCGAGGGCGAGGCCGATCTGGTGCTGCTCGATGAGCTCGACGATGTCGTGGTGATGGCCGAGGTCAAGACCAGACGCGTCGCACTGGATTGCAGCACGCGGGTCTTTCCCGAGGAGGCCGTGGACGCCCAAAAGCAACGCCGCTACCGCCGCATCGCAAGTTGCTATCTCATGGAGCATTATCCGCTCAAGGCGATTCGCTTCGATGCCGTGGGCGTCACCATTCGTGGCGGGCATATCGCTGAGATCGAGCATCAGTACAACGCGTTCGATTGGCAGGTGTCGTGATGGCGTTCGAGACGTTTGCCGTTCACGCGGCCTGCATCCGCGGCGTCGAGGCGATTCACGTCACGGTCGAGGTCTCGCTTGCCGGTGGTGTTCCGGGCATCCAAATGCTCGGCATTCCGAGCATGGAGGTGATGGAGTCACGCGGTCGTATTCGCTGCGCGATGCGCTCCGCCGGGTTCGAGATCCCACGCTCGGGCATTACGGTCAACCTAGCGCCCGGCGATATTCGCAAGACCGGTAGCGGCTTTGATCTGCCCATCGCCATCGCGGTTCTGGCGGCCGATGGGCAGATTCCCCGTGACAACCTCGATCGCTGCCTTATCGCCGGCGAGCTCGGCTTGGACGGTACGGTGCTTCCCGTCAAGGGCGAGGTGGCGTTTCAGCTATTGGCGCGTGATATGGGGCTGTCCTTTATCGCCGGCAGGTCCGA
Organism: Collinsella aerofaciens; assembly: GCF_902364355.1. GTDB lineage: Bacteria > Actinomycetota > Coriobacteriia > Coriobacteriales > Coriobacteriaceae > Collinsella > Collinsella aerofaciens_AF. The sequence continues at coordinate 114,010 of NZ_CABJDK010000004.1, read as the reverse complement.
TCAGCATGTGCCGCTCGCGGGCGTGGATTGTGGATTCATCGATCATTTGTCTCAGCTTGCCCATGGCATGGGCGAGGCGGCTCGGCACTATCTGGATTCCGAGGGCGTCGAGGCGACCTTTGAGCCTGAGCTCGACTATGCCGACGTGCTGGGGCAGGAAGTCGCTAAACGCGGCATGGCGCTTGCGGCGGCAGGAGAACTCGGCTTGCTCATGATCGGGTCCCCGGGATCGGGCAAGACGATGCTCGCGCGTCGTATGACCGGCATCCTGCCCGAGCTTTCCGTTGAGGATCAACAGGAGGCGCTGTGCATCCATTCGGTTTTGGGTGAGAACATTGATGGCTTGTTGGCGGGGCACCGGCCCTTCCGCAGTCCCCATCACAGTATTTCGACCGCAGGTCTTATCGGCGGTGGGCGCCCGGTGCACCCGGGTGAGATCAGCCTTGCTCATGGCGGCGTGCTATTTTTGGACGAGCTTGCCGAGTTTCCCACGGGTGTGCTGCAGACGCTGCGTCAGCCCATCGAACGCGGCTACGTCAGGATCGTACGCGTCGACGGGGCTTTTACCTTCCCGTCGCGCTTTCAGCTGCTGGCTGCGAGCAATCCCTGCCCCTGCGGCTTTTTGGGCGATCGTGAGGTACCGTGTCGCTGCTCGGCGGCGATGGTCGAGCGCTATCGGTCTAAACTGCGCGGTCCTTTGGCCGACCGTATCGACATGATGATCGATGTGACCCGTCCCGACCCTCAGGTGATTATCGAGGGCGCGGAGGGTATGTCGTCAGCTGAGTTACGTGACTACGTTGTGCGCGGTCGCGCTTTTCGCGCTTGGCGCGAATCCCGTATGGACGATGCGGATGCCGAGGCCGAGGATGACGAGACACGGTCCATTGACGGCGTCGTTTCGACCTTTGAGCTCGATGATGCGGCGGAGAAGTGTGTGCTCGGCCTGTCGAAGCGCACGCATCTCACGGGCCGCGGCATCGTGCGCCTGGTTCGCATTGCGCGCACGATCGCAGATGTCGCCGAGAGCGAGCATGTGACGCAGGACCACGTGCTCGAGGCGGCGATGTACCAGGGAAGGAGGGACCAATGATGGCCGAGGGAACCTTCGAGCTGCATCCAGGTGATACGTTGTATCCCGAGACCGTTTTGGAGCTTTCTGATGTACCCCAGACGCTCTATGTGCGCGGCAACCCCGAGGTGCTTTCGACGCCCGCGCTCTCCATCATCGGCGCGCGCAAGGCCTCGCCGTATGGTCTTGCCGTGGCAGAGCTTGCGTCAAAGGTGGCGGTCGAGGCGGGCGTGACGGTAGTCTCGGGCGGCGCGGTCGGTTGTGACCAGGCCTCGGGTTGGGCTGCGGTCAACGCTGGCGGCAAACACGTCGTGGTGCTGGGGACGGGCGCCGACGTGGTCTACCCGCGTTCGAGCGCGGGGCTTATTACGCGCACGCTCGATACGGGTGGCGCGGTCGTGTCGATCTCTCCGTGGGGCATGGGTCCGCGCAAGTTTGCCTTTCCGCGCCGCAATCGCGTAATCGCGGCCTTGTCGCAAGCCCTCTTTGTATCCGAGGCGGGTATGCCTTCCGGGACGTTTTCTACAGCCGAGGCTGCTATGGATTTGGGGCGAGAACTTCTTGCCGTGCCGGGGTCGATCCTATCGCCCGAGTCGCGTGGCACGAATTACCTCATTGCGAACGGTGCCTGCTGCATCATCGACGAGGAATCTATCGAGATGGCTATTTCACGCATCTACGGCACCCTGCGCTACTCGCGCCCCGATGCTCCCGGCATTGCCGACCTAGATCAAACACAGCAGACCGTGATGCATGCACTCATCGCCTCTCCGCTCAAGGTCGACGACATCGCGGCACTCGTCTCGCTCGATGCCGTTGGCGTACTTAAGCTCCTGGGTTCGCTTGAGCTCGAGGGCCTTATCGAGCGCATGATGGATGGAAGGTATGCGCCCTCCAAGTTTGCTCTTCACGCCCAGACACCCTTCGGTCACAATGGAAAACATGTCAATTAGAAAGGTGTTTGCAGATGCTGTTTGATCAGGTGACGGTTATCGGTGGCGGTCTGGCGGGTTCGGAGTGCGCGATTCAGCTGGCGGATCGCGGGTTTTCCGTAAAGCTGTGCGAGATGCGCCCCCAGGTGAGCTCCCCGGCCCACCATACCGATCACCTGGCAGAGCTCGTCTGTTCCAATTCGTTTAAGTCGACCCGTCCGGATTCCGCGGCTGGTTTGCTGAAGGCCGAGCTTGAGCGCATGGGTTCAGTCCTGCTCGATTGCGCCCATCGCGCGGCTGTTCCCGCCGGCGGTGCCCTGGCGGTCGACCGCGTCAAGTTTTCCGAGCTTGTCGAGGCCGAGGTTGCCGCCCGTCCCAATATCGAGATCATTCACGGCGAGGTCACGCAGATTCCCGAAGGTCACGTGGTCATTGCCGCCGGCCCCTTGTGCTCGCCGGCGCTGAGCGAAGAGGTCATGAAGCTCGTCGGTGGCGACGCCCTTGCGTTCTTCGACGCCGCGGCGCCGATCGTCGATGCCTCCACGCTCGATATGGACGTGCTGTTCTCGCAGTCGCGCTACGAGGAGCAGGGGAGCGGCGACTATCTCAACGCTCCGCTCAACAAGGAGGAGTACGAGGCCTTTATCGAGGCGCTTACCACGGCAGACCGCGTGGTGCTCAAGGACTTTGAGGGCGGCGATCTGTTCCAGGCCTGCCAGCCTGCCGAGGAAGTTGCGCGCACCGGCAAGGACGCCATTCGCTTTGGCGCCATGAAGCCCGTCGGCCTCACCGACCCGCGAACCGGTCGTCGTCCCTGGGCGGCGATTCAGCTGCGTGCCGAGAATAAGGAGAAGACCGCCTATAACCTGGTGGGCTTCCAGACCAACTTGACCTTTGGCGAGCAGAAGCGCGTCTTCCATATGGTGCCGGGCCTGGAGAACGCTGAGTTCTTCCGCTACGGTGTCATGCACCGTAATACCTTTGTCGACGCCCCGCACGTGCTCGATGGCACCTTTGCCGTGCCTGGTACCGGCGTGCGCCTGGCCGGTCAGATCACCGGCACCGAGGGGTACATGGAAGCCGTGGCGACCGGTCTGCTCGCGGCGCTCAACACCTATGCCGAGGCTATCGGCGCCGCGGGCGTCGAGTTGCCCCGCGTGGGCGCCCTGGGCGCGCTCGTGGGCTATGCGACCGATCCTGCCACCGTGGGCTACCAGCCCATGCATGTCAACTTTGGCCTGGTGCCGCCGCTCGAGGACGGTAAGCGTCGCAGCAAGCGCGACCGCTACCAGGCGTATGCGGACCGTGCGCTCGAGGCTCTTGATGCCTATCTGGCCACTCGCCCCGATCTGTTTGGAGGCGACCGGTCATAGCCTTTGACCTGTACGATGCCGTCGACTCGTTTATCGCCTATATCGCACGTGTCGAGGGACTTTCTCCCAACACGGTGACGGCCTATGGCTCGAGGCTGGAGCGCTTTGCTGCCTGGTGCGAGCGCGAGGATATCGATGCCTTCGCTGCCGACGTGCGCACCATTCGTCGCTATCTTGCCGAGCTTTCGCGTGAACAGGTGGCTCCCCGAACGCTTGCGGCGCACCTTTCGGCTATCCGATCGCTCTATCGCTGGATGGCTGCCGAGGGGATTGTCGAGGGCGATGCAGTCTCGGCGATCGCATCGCCCAAGCTGCCGCGTGACCTGCCGGGCGTCCTTACGATCAAGCAGGTCGATGCGCTGCTCAAGACGCCTGATACCTCAACACCCGCGGGACTGCGCGATGCGGCGATGCTCGAGCTGCTCTATGCCTCGGGCGCCCGTATCTCAGAGCTCGCAGCACTCAATGTGGAGTCCATTGCGTGGTCCGAACGCACGCTGCGCCTGTGGGGCAAGGGGAGCAAAGAACGTATCGTCCCCCTGTATCGTCGTGCGCTCGAGGCGACGCGTCTCTATATTGAGGAGGGGAGGCCGAAGTTGCTCGCTCAGGCAAAGCGTCGTGACCCCGCTACCGGGCCGCATCCGCTGCTTATATCGGCGCGCGGTAATCGCATGAGTGCAGCCATGCTCAGGCGGCGGTTCCATACGCTGGCGACGCTCGCCGGCATTCCGGCCGACATCGCCCCGCATGCGATGCGCCATACCTTTGCGACCGACTTGCTCGAGGGCGGCGCGGACCTGCGCTCGGTTCAAGAGCTGCTGGGTCATGCGAGCCTGTCCACGACGCAGATCTACACGCATCTCACACCCGATCGGCTTAAGCGGGCTGTGGCTCAAGCCCATCCCCGCGGCGAATAGTGGCTGGGACGTCCCGCGCCGCGCTCAGGTGTGTGGTTTTGATTGCGGGTTGGCAGGAAGATGCATTCCTGCTATCATTCATCGGGTTGCTTCACGGCAACAGGTTTTTATCACGCACGCGCGGCTACTTCATACCGTGGTGCCCGGGCTTTGGTAGCACATGTCCGGGTTGGTTTTGGAGGATGACCCCGCGCGGAGGCAAACCACAGGAGGTTTAACATGGCTACCAAGATTAATATCCGCACCCTGCTCGAGGCCGGCTGCCACTTCGGTCACCAGACCCGTCGCTGGAACCCCAAGATGAAGCCGTTCATCTTCGGTGAGCGCAACGGCATCTACATCCTCGACCTCAAGCAGACCATCCTCGACGCCGATCAGGCCTACACCTTCGTCAAGAACGTCGCCAAGGGCGGCAACGTGCTGTTCGTCGGCACCAAGAAGCAGGCTCAGGAGGCCGTCAAGAACGCTGCTGAGCGCGCCAACATGCCTTACATCAACCAGCGTTGGCTCGGCGGCATGCTGACCAACTTCGTCACCATCCGCTCCCGCATCAACCGCATGGAGGAGCTCGAGGCCATGGTCGAGGACGGCCGCATGGCAGTGCTCCCCAAGAAGGAGCAGGCTGTTCTCGGCAAGGAGCTCACCAAGCTCCAGACCAACCTCGGTGGTGCCCGCGACATGAAGGGTCTGCCCCAGGCTCTCTTCGTCATCGACACCAAGCGCGAGGAGAACGCCATCAAGGAGGCTCAGCGCCTGAACATCCCCGTCGTCGCTCTGATCGACACCAACTCCGATCCCGACGAGGTCGAGTACGGCATCCCCTGCAACGATGACGCTATCTCTGCTGTCACCCTTATGTGCGAGCTCATGGCTGACGCCTGCCTCGCTGGCTCCGGCAAGGAGCAGGTCTCCGAGGCCGAGATGGCCGCTGAGCCCAAGGCCGAGTAAATCAGTCTTAGTTAATTCTTTTTCATCTCTTTGAAAGGAACCACAATGGCCCAGATTACCGCCGCTATGGTCAAGCAGCTCCGCGAGATGACCGACTCCCCGATGATGGAGTGCAAGAAGGCTCTCGTCGAGGCTGACGGCGACATGGACGCCGCTGTCGACGTTCTGCGTAAGAACGGCCTTGCCAAGGCTGCCAAGAAGGCTGGCCGTGAGACCAACGAGGGCGCTGTCGCCGCGTTCGTCTCCGAGGATGGCAAGACCGGCGCTCTGCTCGAGCTCTCCTGCGAGACCGACTTCGTTGGCTCCAACGCCAAGTTCACTGGCTTTGCTTCCAAGGTCGCTGAGGTTGTCGCTACCACCGAGCCTGCTGACGTCGACGCTCTGCTCGAGAAGCCGATGGGCGAGGAGACCGTTTCCTCCGAGCTCACCGAGATGATTCACATCATGGGCGAGAACATGAAGATCTCCCGCTTCGCTGCCCGCAAGGCCGAGAACGGCGCGCTCGCTTCTTACATCCACATGGGTGGTAAGATCGGCGTCCTCGTCGAGTTCGCCTTCGAGAAGGCCGAGACCGCTCAGGCTGAGTCCTTCAAGACCTTCGCTCACGACGTTGCCCTTCAGGTTGCCGCCGTCGCACCGATCTGCGCCACCCGCGATCAGGTTCCGGCCGAGACCGTCGAGCACGAGAAGCAGATCTACATGGCCCAGGCTGCCGAGTCCGGCAAGCCCGAGGCTATCCAGGAGAAGATGGCTGTTGGTCGTCTGGAGAAGTTCTACAAGCAGTCCGTGCTCACCGAGCAGGAGTTCATCAAGGACAGCTCCCTCACCATCAAGAAGTACGCTGAGCGGGTCTCCAAGGAGCTCGGCGACACCATTACCGTCGTTGCCTTTGACCGTCTGGTCCGTGGCGAGTAAATAAGCTCTTGTAGCTGGTAATGAGCAGGCTGTGGGTTTTACTCACAGCCTGCTTTTTCATGGCTCTTATCAGAGCCTTTGATATCATATTGAGAGTCTAATTAAAGGAGGATCGCTTTGTCCGACATCCGATATAAACGCGTGCTTCTTAAGCTTTCCGGCGAAGCACTGATGGGCGACGGCCAATATGGCATTGACCCCAAGGTTACCGACCATCTTGCCAAGCAGGTCAAGGAGCTGCTCGCCGTTGGCCATGAGGTCGGCGTCGTTGTCGGCGGCGGCAATATTTTCCGTGGCATGGCCGGCGCTGCCGGTGGCATGGAGCGTGCTCAGGCCGACTACATGGGCATGCTGGCAACCGTTATGAACGCGCTCGCCCTGCAGGATGCCTTCGAGCATAACGATGTTCCCTGCCGCGTGATGAGCGCTATCCAGATGAACGAGATCTGCGAGCCCTATATTCGTCGTCGTGCTATCAACCACCTGTCCAAGGGTAATGTCGTTATCTTCGCCGCCGGCTCGGGCAATCCGTACTTTACGACTGACACCGCCGCGGCCCTTCGCGCCTGCGAGATCGGTGCGGAGATTCTGATTAAGGCCACCAAGGTTGACGGCATCTACGACAAGGATCCCGTCAAGTGCGCCGATGCCGTCCGTTTTGACAAGATTACCTATCACGAGGTTCTCGTCCGCGGTCTGCAGGTTATGGATTCCACGGCTACGGCACTGTGCCAGGATAACCGTATGCCGATTTTGGTCCTCAACATCGATGGCGAGGACACCGTCAAGCGCGCGCTCGCGGGTGAGCCCGTCGGCACGCTCGTCTATCAGGAGGATTAAGCATGGCAGAGAACATCACCGCCCATATGGACAAGTCGCTCGAGTCCCTCAAGCATAACTTCTCCAAGGTTCGTACCGGCCGCGCCAATGCCAACATTCTGTCCGACATCACCGTCGATTATTACGGTGTTCCCACGCCGGTCACGCAGGTTGCCGCCGTCAAGACCCCCGAGGCCCACATGCTGCTCATCGAGCCGTGGGACAAGGCGCTCATCAATGCTATCGTCAAGGCCATCGGCGCTTCCGATCTGGGTATTACCCCCAACTCCGATGGCACCGTCGTTCGTCTTCCGTTCCCGGCTCCCACTGAGGAGCGCCGTCGCGAGCTCGTCAAGGAGTGCCGCGAGTACGCCGAGCAGGCCAAGGTGTCTATCCGTAACATCCGTCGCGACTTTAACAACAAGCTCGAGCGCGATGAGGAGCTCACCGAGGACGATGTCCGTCGCGAGCAGGCCAAGGTCCAGAAGCACACCGATGAGTATGTCGCCAAGGTCGAGGAGCTTCTGAAGGAAAAAGAAGCCGAGGTCATGGAGATCTAAGGTGCAATACGACGAGCATAAACTGGTCGAGTACTTTGCCGACGCCCCTGCGGGCGTCGGTTTTTCCGACCTTGACCTCAATAACATTCCGCACCATATCTCGTGCATCATGGACGGCAACGGTCGTTGGGCCACGTCGCGCGGTCTTGCGCGCACTGAGGGCCACAAGGCGGGTATCCTCTCGCTGCGCGAGATCATTACCGCCTGCGTGCGCCTGGGCGTCGACGTGCTTTCTGCCTATGCGTTTTCTACCGAAAACTGGAACCGTCCGCAGCATGAGGTCAACGTCTTGATGCATCTGTTTGCCAAGACGTTTATCGACGAGCTGCCGCTTCTGAAGCGCGAAAACGTGCGTGTTGTCTTTTTGGGTGATATTTCAGCGCTGCCCAAGAAGACTCGCGACGTTTTTGAACGCGGTCTAGCCGAGTGCGCCAATCACACCGGTATGACGCTGGCGCTTGCCGTCAACTACGGCGCGCGTGCCGAGATTACCCGCGCTGTCCGTCAGATCGCATTCGACGCTGCCGCCGGTAAGATCGATCCTGCCGCGATTGATGACGACATGGTGGCTTCCCACCTCTATACCGCCGGTCTTCCCGATCCTGAGCTTGTGATTCGCACCTCTGGTGAGCTGCGCCTTTCGAACTATCTGCTTTGGCAGGTGGCTTATTCCGAATTCTACGTCACCGATACCTATTGGCCCGACTTTGATCGTTGGGGCCTTGTCGACGCCATTTTGGCCTATCAGGGCCGTGACCGTAGGTTTGGTGGACTGAGCAAGACCGAGGAGGCTTAATCGTGTCCGATCGTCCCAAGGCATCTGCTCCCAAGACGCCGGTTTCCGCGGCGCCTGCGCGCAAGGCTGCCGCTGCGGGAGCACCTGCAGCAAAGAGCGGCACCGGTTCGTGGCTGGCGGGCTTTATTACCCGTGCCGCCGCCGGTATCGTCTACGCCGTTGTCTTTATCCTGTGCCTGGTTTTGGGTATCGTGCCCACGGCCATCTTTGTTTCTGTCATGAGCGGTCTGTGCTGCTATGAGTTTTTCCGTATGACAAGGCTCGATGGCAAGATGGCTAACGAGCGCATGGGTATCGCTGCCGCCGTACTCTTTCCGCTGTCGGCGTTGGGCGATTCGATGTTGCTGAATGCCCTGCTTTTTGCCTTGATGCTCGCTGTGGGCATTTGGTATGTCTGGTCGCCGCGTACCCGCATCTCTGATGTGGCCGTGACGCTCATGGGTCCCATCTACACTGGCTTTATGCTGTCGGCTATCGTGCTGCTGCGCGATGCCGTGCCCGGTTTTGCCGGCGCCCTGCTTTCAGTGGGCGTTTGCGCGTCCCTTTGGGTTTCCGATTCGTTTGCCTACATCGTGGGCAGCCGTATCGGCAAGCACAAGATGGTTCCCAAGATCTCTCCCAAAAAGAGCTGGGAGGGGTTTGCCGGCGGCATCTTGGGCTCGGTTTTGATTTGGCTTATCCTGTGGGCGACGCACTTCTACAAGCTCAGCCTGCCCTATGCGCTGCTGTGCGGCGTGGTCGTGTCCATTCTGGGCGTTATCGGCGACCTTATCGAGTCGCGCATCAAGCGCGGTGTGGGCGTCAAAGATTCCGGCAACCTTATCCCGGGCCACGGCGGAATGCTCGATCGTAGCGATTCGCTTATCTTCGGCTGCATCACCGCGCAGCTGTTGCTGATGATCGGAGGCGTGCTGTAATGGCGTTTCAGACGACGTATGGCCCCGATGGACGCCTTCGCGTTGCCATCCTGGGTTGTACGGGCTCTATCGGCACGCAGGCACTCGATGTATGCCGTCAGCATGCCGATCGACTGCAGGTGACGGCGCTGTCCGTTAATTCCAGCACCTCGGAGCTCGTTGCCGCTGCCCGCGAGTTCTCGGTTCCGGCGGTTGCCGTTGCCGATGTCGCTCATGGCGATGACGCCGTGCTGCAGGAGTTGCCCGAGGGCACACAGCTCGGCGTTGGCGCGCAGGCGGTTTGCGAGCTCGCGCGTCGCGACGATGTCGACTGCGTGCTCGTCGCTATTGTGGGCGCCGCCGGTCTCGAGGCGAGCCATGCGGCCTTGACCTCGAATAAGCGCCTTGCCCTTGCCAACAAGGAGTCCCTCGTCGTCGGTGGCGACTTGCTTATGCCGTTGGCGCAGCCGGGTCAGCTCATTCCGGTCGACTCCGAGCACTCCGCCATCTACCAGTGCTATCTGGGGGAGAATCCGCGCGAGGTTCACTGCATCTGGCTCACTTGCTCGGGTGGTCCGTTCTTTGGCCGTACGCGCGACGAGCTCAATCGCGTGACACGCGCCGATGCGCTGGCACATCCCACGTGGGCCATGGGCGCTAAGATCACCATCGACTCCGCTACCCTCATGAACAAAGGCCTGGAGCGTATCGAGGCGATGCACCTGTTCGGTTGCGACCTCGACTTTATCAACGTGGTCGTTCAGCGCCAGTCAAAGATCCACTCTATGGTCGAGTTTGCCGACGGCTCCGTGATGGCACACCTTGGCGCCTCCGATATGCGTATTCCCATTCAGTTTGCCTTCTCGTATCCTGAGCGTTGGGATACTCCGGCGCCTCGTCTTGATTTTCGTGAGTTGGGGCAGCTCACCTTTGATGCCGCCGATATGGACACGTTCCGCTGCCTGGCGCTAGCCGAGCGTGCCGGCAAGACGGGCGGCACCATGCCATGCGTGCTGAATGCCGCCAACGAAGTTGCCGTCGATGCCTTCCTGCACGATGCCTGTACCTTTACCGATATCGACCGTATCGTGGAGTCGTGCATGGATGCACACGATACACAGGCGGTCGCATCGTTTGAGCAGCTTCGCGATATCGATACGTGGGCTCGTGCCAAGGCCGCCGAGGTGCTTGCTGCAACCCGCTCTTAATCGTAAGGATTGCTTTTCGTTTTATGGATACTGTTCTGAGTGTTCTTTCCTCGGTCTTTTGGGGCCTTTTGATGTTATCCGTCCTCGTGTTTCTGCATGAGGGCGGCCACTTTTTGGCGGCCCGTGCGTGCGGCGTGCGCGTCACCGAGTTTTTCTTGGGCCTGCCGTGCCGCTTTGACATTCATCATACGTCGCGTCGCATCGGTACCAAGTTTGGCATGACGCCGCTGCTGCTTGGTGGCTATGCCGCTATCTGCGGTATGGACCCGACCGATGTCTCGTGCGCCGACCGTGTGCTTGCCGCGATTTATCGCCATGGTCGCGTTTCGGTTGCAGACCTTTCCGTTGAGCTGGAGCTGCCCGAGGAGGATGTTCTCGAGGCTTGTGCCTTGCTTTTGGGCTGGGGTTCCATTGCGCCTTGGTGCGAGGAGGGGGAGAAGCCTTCGCCTGGCTACTATCCGGTTAGGTACCAGACGCTGCCGCGCGACGCTGCGGGATATACCACCTTTGACGGCCGCCGGTTCGATCGAGAGCATGCAACTACTGAGGGCGATGTGTGGGAGCTGCCGGTCACTGCTTCGGAGTTCTTTGAGCAGGAGCGTTCGCATACCTATCTTGGCCAGGGTTTTCTCAAACGTGCCTTTATGTTGCTCGCGGGCATTCTCGTCAATATTCTGACGGGCTTTTTGCTGCTTATGAGCATTTACTCTATCGCCGGCGTATCGGTGCCGGTCGATAGCAATGTCATCGGTCAGGTCGAAGAAGGCTCGATAGCCGACAAGGCGGGCATCGAGGCCGGTGACACGATTCTTAGTGTCGATGGCGTGTCCTGCTCCAGCTGGATGGATGTGTATGATGCCATCGGCAAGGCTGCCGGCAAGGACGATATCGCTATTGAATATCAGCGCGATGGCAAGAATCTTTCGACCTCGGTCGCGCTCAATGAGGACGAACGTTTGGGCGTTTATGCCTCTACGCAGGTGGTCCATTTGGACCCTATCACCTCGGCGCGTCTGTCGTTCTCCTATGTTCAGCAGACTGCTGAGGGCGTTATGCGTCTGCTGCAGCCGCAGCATACGATGGAGATACTCGATCAGTCCACCTCGATTGTGGGTATCAGCGTCATGTCTTCTCAGGCGGCGGCAGCCGGTCCCGCGACGTTCTTGACGTTTGCCGCGCTCATCTCGTTCTCACTGGGCTTTATGAACCTGCTGCCCATTCCTCCGCTCGACGGGGGAAAGCTGGTTATCGAGATCATCCAAAAGGTTGCCGGTCGCGAGCTGCCGCTGAAGGTGCAGACAATCGTCAGCTATGTCGGCATCGCGCTCTTTGCGCTGCTGTTTGTCTATATGCTTCGTTCCGACGTCCTTCGATTTATTTTGTAGGGGAGTGTTTGGATTGTCTTTGTCCCATCCTTTGCCGCGCGACCTGACGCGCCCCGTGTTTGTGGGCGACGTGCAGATAGGCGGCGGCGCTCCGGTGGTGGTTCAGTCCATGACCTGCACCGATACCGCCGACGCCCAGGCAACGCTTGCGCAAGTGCGTGCACTTGCCCAGGCGGGTTGCGATGTTGTGCGCGTGAGCGTGCCCACCGAGGCTGCGCTCGAGGGCTTTCGCACGATTTGTGCGGAGTCTCCGGTGCCGATTGTCGCCGATATCCACTTTAACCATAAGCTCGCCATTGGTGCCGTTGAGGCCGGTGCTGCCAAGCTGCGCATCAATCCCGGCAATATCGGCGATTGGGCCAAGGTCGATGCTGTGATCGATGCCGCGGGCGCCGCTGGGTGCGCGATTCGCATTGGCGTGAACGCGGGCTCGCTTGAGCAGGATATCGCAGAGCGCGATGACCTTACGCAGCCCGAAAAGCTCGTGATGTCGAGCGAGCGTTTCGTCAAGCATTTTGAGGATCGCGGCTTTACCAATATCGTGCTTTCCGCCAAGGCGCATAGCGTGTCCACGACGCTCGACACCTATCGCGCCCTGTCGCGTGAGATTCCTCACGTTCCGCTTCACTTGGGCGTAACCGAGGCGGGTACTAAGCTGCAGGGCACTATCAAAAGCTCAGTGGGCCTGGGTATTCTGCTGTCCGAGGGCATTGGTGACACCATGCGCGTCTCGCTCACGGCCGATCCGGTCGAGGAGCCGCCGGTCGCCTGGGGTATTCTGCAGTCGCTCGGCCTTCGCCGCCGTGGCCCCGAGATTGTCTCGTGCCCCACGTGTGCTCGTTGCCAGGTCAACCTCATTCCTATCGCCGAGGAGGTCACCGAGCGGCTTAAGAACTACTCCGCGCCGCTTTCGATCGCCGTTATGGGATGCGCGGTCAATGGCCCCGGCGAGGCTTCTGACGCCGACTTGGGCGTTGCCTGCGGACGAGGTCAGGGCCTGCTCTTTTCGCACGGCCAGATCATTGGTAAAGTAGCTGAGGACCAAATTGTCGACGCGCTTATGGCCGAGGTCGACAAGCTTATTGAGGAGAAATAAATGACTCGAGCAATGTATATGTCTAAGCTGTATGCTCCGACGCTCAAAGAGGATCCGGCCGACGCCGAGCTTGCGAGCCATCGCCTGCTGCTTCGTGCCGGCATGATTCGCAAGGAGGCCGCTGGTCTCTATTCCTATCTGCCGCTCGCGTGGCGCTCGATTCGCAAGATCGAGAACATTGTGCGCGACGAGATGGACGCTGCCGGCGCCCAGGAGCTCATGATGCCTATCATGGTCGATGCCGAGCTGTGGCGCGAGTCCGGCCGTATCGATGCCTATGGCAAGGAACTCGTGCGCTTTGATGACCGCCACGGCCGCGAGTTCGTGCTCGGCCCCACGCACGAGGAGACCGTGACCGCCCTGGTGCGCAATGAACTGCGTTCCTATAAGCAGCTGCCCGTCAACCTCTACCACATCCAGGATAAGTTCCGCGACGAGTTCCGTCCCCGCTTTGGCCTGATGCGCGGTCGCGAGTTCATCATGAAGGACGCCTACAGCTTCTCCGCCACGCAGGAGAGCCTGCAGGAGGAGTACGACAAGATGAAGCAGGCCTACGCTAACATCTGCGAGCGCTGCTACATCAAGGCCCTGCCCGTCGTTGCCGATTCCGGCGAGATCGGCGGCGACACCTCCGTCGAGTACATGGCGCTGGCCGACGCCGGCGAGGCCTCGCTCGTCTACTGCGACGACTGTGGCTTTGCTGCCGATGACGAGGCGGCAAGCACAAAGGTCGTCGTGACCGAGGGCCCCGGCGACGGTACGCTCACCAAGGTCGAGACCCCGGGCATGGGCACCATCGAGGCCGTCGCCAAGTTCTTCGGCTTCCCCGAGAACGGCACGCGCAAGTCCCTGGCTCTCATCGACGCCGAGGGCAAGCCGGTTGTGGCCATTGTCCCGGGCGATCATGAGCTCAACGACTGCAAGGCCGAGCATGTCTTTGGCAAGGGTTATCGCATGATGACGGACGAGGAGCTTCAGACCTACGGTCTGCACAAGGGCTTTATCGGACCGGTTAACTTGCCCGAGGGCATCCGTCTGGTGTGCGACGAGAGCCTGCGCGAGTCCAAGCAGTGGGCCTGCGGTGCCAACGAGGTCGATTATCACTTTACCGGTGCCTGCCCCGAGCGCGACTTTACCGTCGATGAGTGGGCAGATCTGGTCACCGTCGTTGCCGGCGATCCCTGCCCGCACTGCGGCAAGCCGCTCTCTGCTGCTCGCGGCATCGAGGTCTCGCAGGTCTTCCAGCTGGGTACCAAGTATTCCGAGGCCATGGGCGCCACCTTTATGGACGAGGACGGCAAGGAGAAGCCGCTTATCATGGGTTGCTACGGCGTGGGCGTGTCCCGCTCGCTTGCTGCCGTCGTGGAGCAGCACAACGACGAGCACGGTATCGTCTGGCCGGTTTCCGTTGCCCCGTACGAGGTCGCTGTGATTCCGCTCGATCCCAAGAAGGAGGAGTGCGCAACCGTCTGCGACCAAATCGTCGAGGGCTTGTGCGCCGAGGGTATCGAGGTCGTCGTCGACGACCGTGACGAGCGTCCCGGCTTTAAGTTTGCCGATAACGACCTTATGGGATTCCCGTATCAGGTGGTGCTTGGCAAGCGTGGCCTTAAGAATGGCACCGTTGAGCTCAAGGACCGTGCCACGGGCGAGCGCGAGGACGTGGCGATTGACGAGGTCGTCGCCAAGGTTGCCGAGCTTGTTAAGGCGGCCCGCCGTTAATCGACGTTTCTGCTATTAGATGTAATTGCGGGACTGCTCCGTATCTCTCTTAGGAAGAGATGCGGAGCAGTCTATTTTGTTGCGTGAATAAACTCGATGGGTAAAGGAAAACCCCACAGCCCATATGAGCTGCGGGGTTTTCTTGTGCCTCCGATGCGAAATAAATCGCTCAGATATTACTGATAATCGACGACGTCGATCCAGTTCTTCAGGAACTCATCGTTCACGTTGCGCTTACGAGCGAGCTCGGAAGCGGCGACGATGCTCGTCCACTGACGCACGACCTGCATGGGCATGTCGGCGCGGTCGCAGTAGAGCTCCAGGTAGGCCTCGGCCTGATCCTTGCTGTTGAGGGCGAAGAGCAGGTAGGTGGTGGCAACGTCGGCAGCAGGGGAGCCCTGGGTGGCGTGTGCCCAGTCGCACACATAGAGCTGGCCGTCGTCGCCGACGATGACGTTGGAGGGGTTGAAGTCGCCGTGGCAGACCTTGAACTCCTTGGTCATGCCGTCCAGACGCTCCTGAAGGTTGTAGCGCGTGGTGGCATTGAGCTGATCAAGGCTGTCGATCATGCGGGCGAACTTGTCGCGCTGACGGTTGAGCAGCGGGGAGGTGTAGCCGTGGATCTCGATTTGGAGGTCGACGAACATCTCGAGATACTCACCAAAGCGCTGGGGCTCGGCAGTCATCTTCTCGGCAAGGGTGGTGCCCGGAACCTTCTCGGTCACGAGCGCCCAGCCGTTGGCGTTCTCGAGCTGGGAAACCTCGAGAGCCTTGGGGCTGCGGATGCCGCACTCATTGATGCGGGCAAGATTCAAAGCCTCGTTGAACACGTCGGAGACAGGCTTGGTCTCGTTAAAGACCTTGACAATCTTGTCGCCCAGGTCGTAAACGACCTTGTTGCCACGGCGGACGAGCTCGGTCTTGGAATCGGGTAGCAGCATGGTTGCATCCTTTCAACGATGCGATAGAAGCGACGGCGGGGGTGTGTGAAACACCCGTGCACCCCCGCCGTTAAAAACCGTGCTAAAACTAGCAGACGGCGTAGTCCTGAGGCTCGCGGCCGTAGTAGGCGTCCAGGTAGAGCTCCTTGATCTCACTCATGAGCGGGTAGCGCGGGTTAGCGCCGGTGCACTGGTCGTTGAATGCCTGCTCGGTCATCTCGTCGAGGGTGTCGAGGAAGTACTGCTCGTCAACACCGTAGTCGGCGATGGTCTTCTTGACACCGATGAAGTCCTTGAGCTCCTCGAGCTTCGTGATGAAGTTCTCGAAGACCTCCTTGTCGTCCTTGCCCTCGATGCCGCAGTACTTGGCCATCTCGGCGTAGTTGTGCAGCGCGTTGGGGTAAGGATACTGGGAGAACGTGCCCATCTTGACGGGAGCCTCGGCGGCGTTGTAGCGCATAACGCGGGTCAGGATGACGGCGTTGGCGAGGCCGTGGGGCAGGTGATGGAAGGCGCCGAGCTTGTGAGCCATGGAGTGGTTGAGGCCCAGGAAGGCGTTGGCGAAGGCCATACCGGCCATGCAAGAGGCGTTGTGCATCTCCTCGCGGGCATGCGGGTCCTTGGCGCCGTTCGTGAAGCTGGAGGGCAGGTTCTCGAAGACGAGCTTAGCAGCGCGCTCGGAGAGGCCCTTGGTGTAGTCGGAAGCCATGATGGAGACGTAGGACTCGATGGCGTGGGTCATGACGTCGATGCCGGAGGCAGCGGTCAGGCCGCGCGGGGCGGTCATGCAGTTGTCGGCGTCGACGATAGCCATGTTGGGGAGCAGCGCGTAGTCGGCGAGCGGCCACTTGATGCCGGTCTCCTTGTCGGTGATGATGGCGAACGGCGTGCACTCGGAGCCGGTACCCGAAGAGGTCGGGACGGCGACGAAGTAGGCCTTCTTGCCCATCTCGGGGAAAGTGAAGATACGCTTGCGGATGTCCATGAAGTCCATGGCCATGTCCTCAAACTTGCACTCGGGGTGCTCGTACATCATCCACATGATCTTGCCGGCGTCCATAGCGGAGCCACCGCCGACGGCGATGATGACGTCAGGCTCAAAGAGAGCCATCTGCTTGGCGCCGCGACGTGCGCACTGCAGCGACGGATCGGGCTCGACGTCGTAGAAGCAGTCGTGGGCGATGCCCATCTCGTCGAGCTTGGCCTCGATGGCGCGGGTGTTGCCATTCTTGAAGAGGAACTGGTCGGTGACGATGAAGGCGCGCTTCTTGCCCATGACGGTACCGAGCTCGTCGAGGGCGACGGGCGTGGAACCCTTCTTGAAGTAGACCTTCTCGGGAGCGCGGAACCACAGCATGTTCTCACGGCGCTCGGCCACAGTCTTAACGTTGATCAAGTGCTTCACCCCAACGTTCTCGGAGACGGAGTTGCCGCCCCAGGAGCCGCAGCCCAGGGTCAGAGACGGCTTCATGCCAAAGTTGTACAGGTCACCGATGCCGCCGTGCGAGGACGGGGTATTGATGACGATACGACAGGCCTTCATGACGTGCTCGAACAGGCTGATCTTCTCGGCCTGAGCGGGGTGCACGTACAGAGAGGCGGTGTGGCCCGGGCCACCGGCGAGCACCAGGTGCTCGGCCTTGTCGACTGCCTCCTGGAAGTCCTTGGCGTGATACATGGCCAGGACCGGGGAAAGCTTCTCGTGGGAGAACTCTTCCTTGGCGGGGTCGGTGGAGGTGACCTCGGCGATCAGGATCTTGGTCTTGGCGGGAACCTCGATGCCGGCGAGCTCGGCGATCTTGGCGGCAGCCATGCCGGGGATGCGGTGATCGAGGGCGCCATTCTTGAACATGGCGGCACGCAGGGCCTCCATCTCGGCACCCTGCTTGACGAAGTAGCAGCCGCGCTTCTGGAACTCGGCCTTAACCTGGTCATAGATGGTGTCGATGACGGTCACGGACTGCTCGGAAGCGCAGATCATGCCGTTGTCGAAGGTCTTGGAGTGGATGATGGAGTTGACGGCGAGCAGCACGTCGGCGGTGTCGTCGATGACGACCGGGGTGTTACCGGCGCCAACGCCCAGGGCGGGCTTGCCCGAGGAGTAGGCGGCCTTGACCATGCCCGGGCCACCGGTGGCGAGGATGATGTCGACGTCGCGCATGACCATGTTGGTCAGCTCGATGGAGGGGACATCGACCCAGCCGATGATACCCTCGGGGGCGCCGGCCTTGACGGCGGCGTCAAGCACGAGCTTGGCGGCGGCGATGGTGCACTTGGCGGCAGCCGGGTGCGGGGAGATGATGATGGCGTTGCGGGTCTTCAGGCTGATCAGCGTCTTGAAGATCGCAGTGGAGGTGGGGTTGGTCGTCGGGATGACGGCGCCCACGATACCGATGGGCTCGGCGATCTTGGTGATGCCATAAGCCTCGTCGCGCTCCAGGACACCACAGGTCTTGGTGTTCTTGTAAGCGTTGTAGATGTACTCTGCGGCGTAGTGGTTCTTGATGACCTTGTCCTCAAGAACGCCGCGGCCGGTCTCCTCGATGGCCATCTTCGCCAACGGGATACGAGCCTTGTTGGCGGCCATGGCGGCCTCATAGAAGATCTTGTCGACCTGCTCCTGCGTGTACGTAGCAAAAAGCGCCTGGGCCTCTCGCATCTGAGCGAGCTTAGCCTCAAGCGCCTCTACGTTGTCCACAATTGCGGGAGTAGTGTTTTCCGGTGACTTTTTCACCATTTGTGTCTCCTTGCGATCGGAGATTTACCCTACGTCTTGCATGATAGCAAGAAATAATTCGGTAAACGGTAAGATTCCCGTAAAAGGCATACTAAAACGTTTCAATCAACTGAAACGTTTCAACTATAACTATCTGCCTATTGCATTGCCCCGCTCATTGGGGACAGACTTACATGAGTGCTTTCACTCATTTGTGACAGACATGGATTTGTCATTTTGCCGTTCTGGGCCTGTTTTTGGCGCAGATTGGATATAAATAGGTCACAGGCTCAGCATTTCGCGTTCCTTCTCTCCTTTTAGGTGTTGCCTGTACGGCTTTGAAAGGAGAGGCCATGCCCCGATGCGCCCGCGAAATATCGCTCACCGGCTATTACCACGTCTTTGACCGCGGCAACTCCAAACAGATCATTTTTGAAGATGATTCCGACCGCTATCGTTTCTTATCGGACATCTCAGACAGGTTTGCGTGCCATGACGTGGCGGTGTTGGCCTGGTGCCTTATGGATAATCACTTCCATTTGATGGTTGATGACCCATATGACAACCTTTCAAAGGCAATGCAGTGCGCGCTGACGGCCTATGCCAAGTATTTCAATGGAAAAACGGGAAGAACGGGTCACCTGTTTGATAATCGCTATTCGCGGATCGCGGTCGAGTCGGACACGCAGGCGGTGCAGTTGCTCGATTATATCCATCTCAATCCTGTGAAAGGTGTGCTCGACTCGCTCGATGCCTACCGCTGGTCAAGCTACAAGGCATACCAGCTGGGATACGATCCCTTTGATATCTGTGACGCGGCTCCTATGCTCGATATTGTCGGAGGCTCTCGTTGCTATTGCGAGCATCTCGAGGAAGTTGCCGGGCGCATCTGGTCAGTGGAGATTCTTCCGCGCCGACGGATCCCCGATGAGGACGCCCTTTCCGTTGCGCGCGAAGTTTTGCCGAGCATGGATCCTGCGCTGCTCAAGGCCCTGCCACGCTCCGAACGTGATGCCTGTCTGCTGAGGCTCAGGCGGGCACATCTCACGGTCAAGCAAATTGCCCGTATCACCGGTATCGGCGCTACAAGCGTGACCAAGGCCACTGTAGGCTGGAAGGAGGCAGCGTGAGGTAGGGGCCGAACCGCAGTCGGCATGCATTACGTCTGTCCCCAATGCGTGAAAACACTCATGTAAGTCTGTCCCCAATGAGTGCAAAAAGGCGCCCTCCGTGGGGGAGGACGCCTTTGGTAAGTTCTATATGAACGCGAGGTCTTTGACCCGGAGAGTCCGAGGTACTTGTTGGTAAGACCTTATTTAGGAGCGCGCAACCTTGCCGGACTTGAGGCAGGTGGAGCAAACGTTCATCTTGCGACGGTGACCATCGACGACGACGTAAACGCGCTGGATGTTGGGGCGGAACTTACGGTTGGTGACGCGGTGAGAGTGGCTGATGGAGCGACCGGCAACGGGGTGCTTACCGCAAACTTCGCAAACTTTGGACATAACTGACCCTCCTTGGGCGACAAACGAACATGTCGCGTTAACAAACAAGCCTGAACTATAGCACAGAAGCAGCTCCCTGTGCGTAATCTACACAGAGATATTCCTCTTTTGGCGATAGTGCTCACGCCACGGCCCTGGACGTAGATCCGATTTGCGTGCAGCAGAGGGGATTATGCCAGCTCGTGCGTGCGTTTTCAAGCTCGTCCCACAAATATATATAGGTTTATGGAGCATTGGGCTCCGTTTACGGATTGTTCTGTATTTATGCTCGCAATTAAGCTCGAGGTTGGCTACACTATCCCTTGACCATTAAAGGGGTACGAGATACCCACATGGAATTACATAGCTGCCGAAGAGCAGCCCTTCCTGTGGGTGTCTGGTCCGCTTAAGCGGTCGGGCATCTATTTTTTTGACTGTGTCAGCAGTCAAGACATGTGAGGAAGGAGATCGATGGGCACGACTTCCCCCAAGGCGGTCATCATGGACGAGACCGCCGTCAATCGAGCGATGACCCGCATTGCGCACGAGATTCTCGAGCGCAACGAGGGCTGTGAAGACCTCGCTCTGGTCGGCATCGTCACGCGCGGCGACCTTCTGGCAAAGAAGCTCGCCGAGGAGATCAAGGAGATCGAGGGCGTCGACGTTCCGCTCGGTAGCCTCGACATCAGCTTCTACCGCGATGACTACGCTACCAATTTCGCTCCCGCGATCCACGCTACCAACATTCCCTTCAGCGTCGACGGCAAGCGCGTTGTGCTGGTGGACGACATCCTGTATACGGGCCGTACTATCCGCGCCGCTCTGGATGCTGTCATGGACCTGGGCCGTCCGAGCCGCATCGAGCTGGCAGTTCTCGTTGACCGCGGTCACCGTGAGCTCCCCATCTCGCCGGACTTTGTCGGCAAGAACGTTCCCTCGTCGCATGAGGAGAACGTGCACCTATATATGAAGGAAGTAGACGGCCGCACCGCTGTCGAGATTAACGACGTCGCGCCGGGTTCCCATGTGGGCTCCGCGCCGCTGGGAGGTGAGTAGTACCGTGGCGTTCAACCATAAGCACCTGATCGACATTACCGAGTACTCCGAAGAGGACATCAAGCTCATCCTCGAGACCGCCAAGGCGTTCTCCGAGGTCAACGAGCGTGCGATCAAGAAGGTCCCCACGCTCAAGGGCAAGACCATCGTCAACATGTTCAACGAGCCCTCGACGCGCACCCGCAGCTCCTTCGAACTCGCCGAGAAGCGTCTTTCGGCCGACAGCCTCAACTTTGGCGGCTCCTCGACCTCCACGGTCAAGGGTGAGAGCCTCGTCGACACCGTCGAGACCCTCAACGCCTATAAGATCGACTGCATCGTCGTGCGCGATAAGCACGCCGGTGCTCCCTACATCGTCACGCAGAACTCGCCCGCGAGCGTTATCTGCGCCGGCGACGGCAAGCACAACCATCCTACGCAGGCCCTGCTCGACCTGTACACCATCTGGGAGCACAAGGGTGACTTCCACGGTCTGAAGGTCGCCGTCGTCGGCGATATCGCGCACTCCCGCGTCTGCGGCTCGCTGATCCCCGCCCTTAAGATCATGGGCTGCGAGACCTACGCTGTCGCCCCCGGCACGCTGCTGCCGCCGGCGCCCGAGGTTCTGGGTTGCGACCACGTGACGAGCGACCTCGATTCCGTCCTGCCCGAGTTGGACGTCGTCTACATGCTGCGCGTGCAGCAGGAGCGCCTTGAGGGCGCTCCGTTCCCCACGATTCGCGAGTATCACAAGCTCTTCGGCCTGACCAAGGACCGCGAGAAGCTCATGAAGCCCGATGCGATCATCTGCCACCCGGGCCCCATCAACCGCGGCGTCGAGTTCGACTCCTATATGGCCGACCACCCGCAACGCTCCGTCATCCTGGAGCAGGTCTACGCCGGTATCTGCGTGCGTATGGCTATCCTGTATCTGCTGCTTGGAGGTGCCGATAATGGCCTTGCTTCTTAAGAATGCCCACGTCGTCGACCCGTCTGTCGAGCTTGACGGTGTCGTTGACGTCCTGATTGACGGCGACAAGATCGCCGAGGTCGGCGAGAACCTCGCCGCCGAGGGAGCCGAGGTCCGCGACCTTTCCGGCAAGTATCTCGTCCCCGGCCTGGTGGATATGCACGTGCATCTGCGCGAGCCTGGCTACGAGGTCAAAGAGGACATCGAGAGCGGCACCCGCGCTGCTGCCAAGGGCGGCTTCACCGGCGTGTGCGCCATGCCCAACACCGATCCCGTCACCGATAACGGCACCGTCGTGGAGTTCGTCAAGTCCCGCGCTGCCGAGGTCGGCCACTGCCGGGTCTATCCGTCGGGCGCCATGACCCGCGGTCTTAAGGGCGAGGCCATGTCCGAGATGGGCGATATGGTCGCCCGCGGTGCCGTCGCCTTCACTGACGATGGTCGCGGCGTGCAGGGCGCGGGCATGCTCCGTCGCTGCATGGACTACGGCAAGATGTTCGGCAAGGTCTTTATGAGCCACTGCCAGGACGAGGATCTGGTCGGCCACGGCCAGATCAACGAGGGCAAGGTCTCGACCCGTCTGGCCCTCGAGGGTTGGCCGGCCGCCGGCGAGGAGCTTCAGATTGCCCGCGACATCGAGATTGCCAAGCTGACCGGTGCCAAGCTGCACATCCAGCACATCTCCACCGCTCATGGCCTGGAGCTCGTGCGTGCCGGTAAGGCTGCCGGTGTCCAGGTGACCTGCGAGGCCACCCCGCACCACATGTTCCTGACCGAGAACGACCTGGACGAGACCTACAACACCTCGCTCAAGGTCAATCCGCCGCTGCGCACCGACGAGGATGCCGAGGCCATCCGTCAGGGTGTCATCGACGGTACCGTCGACGCTATCGTTACCGACCACGCTCCCCACACCCCGTGGGAGAAGGCCCGCGAGTTCGAGCTCGCGCCCTTTGGAATGATTGGCCTCGAGACTTCGCTGTCGCTCGTGCTCACTGAGCTGGTCAATACGGGCAAGATGAGCGTGAGCCGCATGGTCGAGCTCATGGCCATCAAGCCGCGTGAGATTCTGGGCCTCGATCAGGTTCAGGTCAAGGCGGGCTCTGTCGCCGACCTGACCGTGTTCGACCCCTCCGCAACCTGGACGGTTGGCGAGGACGGTTACGAGTCGCGCGCCGAGAACTCCGGTTTTGCCGGCCGCACGCTCACCGGTCGTGCCACCGATGTATTTGTCGGTGGCAAGCAGACGCTCGCCGACGGCTGCATCTGCTAGCATAGCCTTATCGCTTTTGTGCGCGGCGCCCTTGCGGTGCCGCGCTTTCTGTTCGTTTAGACCATGCAACCGCATGGGGGATTGGAGCGTCTATGCCCACACCTTCCACTGCACGCATGCACGACTTCGAGGTCGTCTCGAACCGGGAGATCGCCGACGGCATCTTCTCGCTCGTCATCTCGGCCCCCAAGCTTGCAAGTGCGCTCAAGCCCGGTCAGTTTGTGAACATTGCCGTGCCCGGCGATGCCTCCTCGCTGCTTCGCGTGCCCCTGAGCTTCTATCGCGCCGACGCCGAGGCCGGCACCGTCGAGCTGTGGTACGCCGTCGTGGGCGACGATACCCGCCGTTTGTCCCAGATGGGCCCTGGCTCCACCTCTAACCTGTTGGGCCCCGGTGGCCGTGGCTGGATGGTACCCGAGGGCACCAGGAAGGCACTGCTCGTCGCCGGTGGCATCGGCGTTCCGCCTGTGCTGTGTCTTGCCGGCATGCTTGCCGATCAGGGTGTTGATGTGGACGTGTGCCTGGGCTTTGGCACCGCTTCCAAAGTCGTGGGTGTCGATGAGTTCCGTGCGCTGGGCGCCACGGTTAACGTGTGCACCGACGACGGTTCGCTCGGCACGCACGGTTTTTGCACCGATCCGGCAGCCGAGCTGCTTGGAGAGGGCGGCTACGACTACGTCGCCAGCTGCGGCCCCGCCGTCATGATGAAGAAGGTCGCCGCCGCTGCCGCCGAGGCCGGTGTGTACTGCGAGGTGTCGCTCGAGCGCATGATGAGCTGTGGCTTTGGCGCCTGCAACACCTGCAATGTCGAGACGGTTGACGGTATGAAGGGTGCTTGTATGTGCGGCCCCGTGTTCGATGCTTCCAAGGTGGTGGTCTTCTAGTGGGTACCGTGAACATGGCCGTCGATTTCGGCGGCGTCAAGATGCAGAACCCCATTAACACCGCAGCCGGTACCTTTGGCTACGGTTGGCAGTTCCAGAACTTCTTTGATGTTTCCCAGCTGGGCGCCATCACTACCAAGGGTTGCGCTGCCGAGCCCTGGCCCGGCAATCCCGCGCCCCGCATGGCCGAAATTCCCGGCGGTATGATCAACTCCGTGGGTCTTCAGAACCCCGGCGTGGCCGCCTTTGCCCGCGAGTCCGGTCCGTGGCTCGAACAGCTGTCCAAGGACGGCTGCCAGGTCATCTGTCAGGTTGCCGGTCACTCCGTTGACGAGTTTGTCCGCGCACTCGAGATGTATGTCGAGCTATGCCCCTGGGCTGCCGGCTACGAGATCAACGTGAGCTGCCCCAACATCGCCGCCGGCGGTGCCGCCATGGGCTCCACGCCCGAGGGCGCCTCTTCCGTCATGGCCGCCTGCCGCAAGGTGACTGATAAGCCGCTGTTCGTGAAGATGGCGCCGGTCAACGTCGCTGAGATCGCCAAGGCCCTCGAGGCTGCCGGCGCCGACGGCCTTTCGGTCATCAACTCCATCCAGGGCATGGCCATCGACGTCCATACCCGCAAGTCCCGCGTGGCCAAGCCCAAGGGCGGCCTTTCGGGCCCGCTGTGCCACCACATCGCCGTGCGCATGGTCTGGGAGGTTGCCCAGGCCGTCGATATCCCCATCAACGGTGTCGGCGGTGTCATGACTGGCGAGGATGCGGCTGAGTTTATCCTGGCCGGCGCCACCTGCGTGTCGGTCGGCATGGCCAACTTCGTCGATCCGTGTGCTTCGCTTAAGATCGCGCATGAGCTCGAGGCCTGGGCCGAGTCCCAGGGCGTAAAGGACATCAACGAGCTGGTGGGTGCTTTCGAATGCTAGAGAATGATGCCCGCGACCGTGTTATCGTCGCCCTCGACTGCGACCGTGAGCGCGCGCTCGAGCTCGCCCACGAGCTTTCGGGCCATGCCACCTGGCTCAAGGTCGGCATGACGCTCTATTACGCTGAGGGTCCCCAGATCGTCAAGACCTTTAAGGACCTTGGCTTTAAGGTCTTCCTCGACCTTAAGTTCCATGACATTCCGCATCAGGTGCGCGGTGCCGCCCGCTCGGCCTCGCTTGCCGGTGCTGATCTGCTTTCGGTTCACGGCTTGGGTTCGGGCGCCATGCTCGCTGCCTGCCGCGAGGGTGCCGAGGAGGCGCGCGAGGACCGCGCCAAGCTCGTCGCCATCACCGTGCTCACGAGCATGAATCAGGATGCCTTGAGCGAGATCGGCGTCGAGTCGCCCGTGGCCGAGGAGGCCGCCCGCTTGGCAAAGCTTGCTCAGGCCAACGGCATCGATGGCATCGTGTGCTCACCGATGGAGGCTCACGACATGCGTGAGCTGCTGGGTCCTGATGCCCTGATCGTGACTCCGGGTGTGCGTCCGGTGGGTGCCGCCCTTGGTGACCAGTCCCGCGTGGCGACGCCTTCCCAGGCTATCGAGCGTGGCGCAAGCCACATTGTGGTGGGCCGTCCCATCACCGGT
Organism: Collinsella aerofaciens; assembly: GCF_902364355.1. GTDB lineage: Bacteria > Actinomycetota > Coriobacteriia > Coriobacteriales > Coriobacteriaceae > Collinsella > Collinsella aerofaciens_AF. The sequence continues at coordinate 88,498 of NZ_CABJDK010000004.1, read as the reverse complement.
GCCGACGATCCGGTTGCCGCCTTTGACGCCATCGTCGCCGAGCTGGTCGAAAACGTCGCGTAAAAGATTCCCCTAAGTCACCACTTTTGGGTCTCATTAGCACAAAATAGCCCCTGTGCCTGCGTAAACTTTCCCATCCTTTGTGTGGAATCGCAGGTCAGGGGCTTAACTTTGGGCGCAGTATATTGCACTTTTTGCGGGTATCGTCTAACCTATGGAGCCGCGATTAGGCATTTTGTACGTTCTACGTGCTAAAATGCCAATTATTGAATCAGATATAACCCAACTATTTGGAGGTACGAATGGCACTCCCTCAGCTTACCGACGAGCAGCGCAAGCAGGCTCTTGAGAAGGCTGCTGCCGCACGTCACGCCCGCGCTGAGCTTCGCGAGCAGATCAAGAAGGGCGAGAAGTCCCTCGAGTCCGTGCTCAACTCCGATGACCCCATCGCTTCCCGCATGAAGGTTTCCACCCTCATCGAGTCTCTCCCCGGTTATGGCAAGGCCAAGGCCGCCAAGATCATGGAGGAGCTCGGTATCTCCGCTACTCGTCGCGTCCAGGGCCTCGGCGTCCGTCAGCGCGAGCAGCTCCTCGAGCAGCTGACCAAATAAGTGAGCGCTCAGGATTCCAAGCTCTTTGTGATTTCTGGACCGTCAGGCGCAGGCAAGGGTACGCTCGTCACTCGTGTGCGCGAGCGCCGCTCGAACCTGGGTCTGACGGTTTCGGCTACCACGCGAGCACCACGCAAAGGTGAGGTCGACGGCGTCAACTACTTTTTTCTGACGCGCGAGGAGTTCGACCGCCGCGTGGCAAACGGTGAGTTTGTTGAGTGGGCCGAGGTCCACGGTAACTGCTACGGCACGTTGGTGAGCGAGGTCACATCCAAGCTCGCCTCGGGCGCGTCTCTGATTTTGGAGATCGATGTCCAGGGCGCCCTGCAGGTGAAGGAGCGTTTCCCCGAGGCCGTGCTGATCTTTATCAAGCCGCCTTCGCTTGAGGTGCTCCGCGAGCGTCTAGTCGGTCGCGGTACCGAGACGCCCGAGACGATTGAGCTGCGTATGGCAAACGCCGCCGATGAGCTTGCCCTTGCCGACCGCTACGACGACGTCGTGGTGAATGACGATCTCGACCGCGCGACCGATGAGCTCGTTCGCGTTCTCGATATGCATGAAAGGATCTGAGGTCCGTGTCCGTTGTAAAGCCTTGCATTGACGATCTTCTGGAGAAGACCGATCACAACCGCTTCCTGCTCGCTTCGCTTGCTTCCAAGCGCGCCTGCGACATCAATAGCATGCTGCGTGGCCAGCACAACCGCGTGCTTGCCGTCCAGGATGTCGATGACATCACCATCGGGCTTTCCGGTGCCGATACCATCTCGATGGCTATGGACGAGATTGTCGACGGTGACATCTCTTACGACGAGGCCCGTTACGAGAAGGCGCTCGGCCACAAGGTTGCTGAAGCCTAAATGGCGGCTCGCGTCTGCCTAGTCCACTATCACGAGGTTGGGCTGAAGGGCAAGAACCGCGCACATTTTGAGCATATCCTCATGGATAACATCAAGGCGGCCTTGGCCGCCTTTTCCGTGAATGCCGTGTCTCGAATTTCCGGTTATATCCTCGTGACCTTTAACGAACATCAGGCCGACGAGGCGGCGCGTGTCATTCGCACCGTTCCCGGCGTTGCCCGTGTGTCTTTGGCGTATCACACCAACCGCGACCCGCAGGAGTACTGCGCCGCCGCCGTGAAGGCGCTGCGCGAGTTTGGTTCCTTCGATTCGTTTAAGGTGCACGCCAAGCGCTCCAATACTGACTATGAGCTCACCTCGATCGATATCAATCGTCAGGTGGGCGAGGTACTGTGTGAGGCCTTCCCCGATAAAAAGGTTCAAATGCACGACCCCGATGCAATGGTGCACGTACTGGTGGTCCAGGGTAGCGTTTACGTGTACGCACGCTCCGAGCGCGGCGTGGGCGGTCTGCCGGTGGGTTCTGCCGGCAAGGTCGTGACGCTGCTGTCCTCGGGTATCGATTCTCCGGTGGCGACCTGGATGCTCGCGCGCCGCGGCGCGGTTTGCGTGCCGGTACATTTCTCCGGTCGTCCGCAGACGCCCGATACGAGTGAGTATTTGGTGCAGGATATCATCCGTGCGCTTGAGCCGGGTGTCCAGATCGGCCGTCTGTACGTGGTGCCGTTTGGCGACTGCCAGCGTGAGATTTCGGTCACCTGTCCCAGCAACCTGCGCGTGATCATGTATCGCCGCATTATGTATTCGGTTGCTGAGCGCATTGCACACATCGAGGGTGCCAAGGCCATCGTTACGGGCGAATCGCTTGGACAGGTTGCCTCCCAAACGCTTGAGAACATCATGGCCGTCAACGAGGCCGTGAAGATCCCCGTGTTCCGTCCTCTCATCGGTTCGGACAAGCAGGAGATCATCGCGCGCGCCGAGGAGATCGGTACGTTCGATATCTCGACTGAGTCCGCTCCCGACTGCTGCACGCTGTTTATGCCGCGCCGTCCCGAGACGCACGCTAAACTCGATGCCGTGCATGAGGCCTGGGAACTGTTTGATCACGAGGAGATGATTGAGCGCCTGCTCAAGCAGACCGAGTACATCGACTTCGAGAGCAACACATATAAGGCCCCTAAGACCTTAAAACGCAAACATTCGGAGCTTGCTCCGCGTGAGATTTACCAAGATTACGAGTAAATTTGTGCATAGACCGACGATGCGCCTGCATCGTCGGTCTTTTGCTATCTGGGCATTTTGCGGCTAAGTGTTCATTTGCTGACGTGTGCCTGAATAAATGGACAGATTTGTGCAAGGTTTTGGTCAGCTTTTGTTTTGACCTCGAAAACCGGTTTTGGGGCGTGGCTGTTGCGGAGCTCCTTTCCTGACACGATGATGTTGGGAGGTTTTGCTATGGCGCAGCGCGAACAACACGAACGAGTCAAAAAGATGGACCGCTGGGCGGGCAAACTGCTCGGTCATAAGGCAGTGGTGATGGCGATACTGGTCGTCATTGCGATGGCGAGTGGACTGGCAATGGCGAACTTTGGCGGCGGTGCCGGCGGTGTGTCGTTTGAGCGCACTGATGGTTCGGGCACGTTAGTGGAGCCGGGATCCGGCGATGCTTCGAGTGGAAAGACATCTGAAGGCTCTTCGCCTAAGGCGTCTGCCGCGGCAGGGGTCTATGTCGATGTTGATGGCGCCGTGATGTCACCCGGTGTATATCGCCTCAAAGACGGGGCGCGGGTGGCTCAGGCGATTGATGCCGCCGGCGGGCTGGCGCCCGAAGCAGACGTTACGGGGCTTAATCGTGCATCCAAGGTCACTGATGGACAAAAAATTCATGTTCCAACGGTAGGGGAGCAGCAGGTGTCCATTGCGGAAGCCGGTGTTGACGGTGGGGCTTCCGCATCATCAGGCGTCGGTGGCGCAACAGGCCTAGTAAACATTAATACGGCAAGCTCGGCAGAGCTGCAGACGCTCTCGGGAATCGGTCCCTCAATGGCACAGTCGATTATCGATGAGCGGACAAAGAACGGTGCTTTTGCTTCGGTTGACGATCTGATGCGCGTGTCGGGAATCGGCGAGAAGAAGCTTGCCAAAATCAAAGATTGCATCTGCGTATGAGTACGACCGAGCGAGAGCACGTGATGCCTCCGCGGCCCCTGATTCCGTGGACGATGGCCCTGTGTGCCGGCATGTGCGTGAGCTGCGCCTTGGTGCTCAGCATAGCCGCTGATGCGCTGCTGAGGGAGCAGGCGACGGCGGTCGGGCCGCTATGGGCCATTCCCGTTGCGGCAGCGGTTTTCGTTGTGCTGGCTCACTCTTGTGCGCGGCTTGCCCCTTTGAAGCGGTGGCTGTATGCCGCGTCCGTCGGTCTCGTGGCGGGAGCGGTCGTCTCGGCGTGGTGGGCCGTGGGTGTGCTCAGTGCCTCGAGGGCGCTCGACGGTCGAGCGGCAAGCGGCCTCGAGTTTGTCGTGCAGGGTGATCCATCCATAAACGACGACGTGTATTCCTATACCTGCGAGGCACGCGCGGACGGTAAGAACTTGGCAACGGTTCGCCTATCGTGTGATCGTGAGCTCAAGGTCGGGGCGCACGTGCGTGTTATCGGTCGCGTTTCACGTTTTGAGAACGATGCATATGGACGATCGCGCGTGCTCCGAGGCGAGGTGCGCAAGGTTAAAGCTGTTCGAGTCGTGTCGGTCGATGAGGGCTCTCCGGTGCCGCTGCTTCGGCTGAGAAATGGGCTGCTTGCGTCCATCGCGCCTGCGACCGACCCGGCGCGTGCGCTCATAGCCGGTGTCGTCTGCGGTCGTTCGGCCGAGCTGCGCGCCCAGCCGGCGGGCGATTGGTTTTCGGTGACGGGAACGGCGCATCTTATCGCCGTCTCGGGCAGCCATTTGGCTATCGTGGGGTTTGTAATCGAGGGTGTATTGCAAAAGACTCGGTGCTCACGTGGTCTTCAGCGGGCGATATTGGCGATAACGCTTGTGGGCTATGCTGCCTTTACGGGCGCGTCTCCCTCGGCCGTGCGTGCGTGCTGCATGGTGTTCGTGACGCTTGTCGTAAACAGCGTGGGGCGTCGTCGGCACGGCCTTTCGGCACTCTTCGTAACCATGTCCATCTTTGTGCTACTGCGGCCGACGGTGCCGTTCGAGATGGGCTTTCAACTCTCGTGTGCCAGCGTCTTAGCCATTCTGTGCTTTTGTCCCTATGCGACCTACGCGTTGGGTGAGCTAGGTGTGCCATCAGGCGTTGCCAGCGTGCTTTCCGTCACGCTGTGCTCACAACTGGCGACACTTCCCATTACCATTCCTGCCTTCGGTACATTCTCGCTCATTGCTCCGTTGGCAAATGCGGTCCTCGGTCCGGTGGTGAGCGTACTGCTCGCTGTGTCGATCGTGCTGGTTCCCTTTTCGTTCGTGGCACCGTTGCGGACTTGGGCGCTCGTTGTGCCCATGATTGCCGCCCGTTGCGCGCTGTTCTTCGAGCAACTGTTTGCTGCCGTGCCGGGTGCATACGTGAGCGTGCCGCCCGATAGCATGTGGATTTACCTAGTGCCGTGTTTTCTGGCGGTTCTGCTGGTCTGGTGGCCGCGTCCCCGTGCACGTCCTATGGCGGTGGGGCTTACATGCCTGATGCTCTTGGCTGCGATTCCGTACGTCTATTGGGATCGATGCGCTCCGCCTTCGGTGACGGTGCTCGATGTGGGCCAGGCCGATGCGATTCTTATCCGCCAAGGCGGCGCAGTAGCTCTCGTCGACTGCGGGCTCGACGAGCGTGTGGTTGCGGCGTTGGTTCGCAATAACGTGCACCATATCGATGCCGTCTTTGTGACGCATTGGGATGAGGACCACTGGGGTGGTTTGCCTGCCGTGCTCGAACAGTTTTCGGTCGGAACGATTGCCGTGGCGGCGGATGCGCTGGAGGATGCTCCTGCCGAGGTATTGAACCGACCTGGCGTGGAGTATCGGCAGGTGCGCCGTGGGGATACGGTCGACATCGGCTCATTTTGCGCTCGCGTGATGTGGCCATTCGAGTTCGTGGATGGCGAGGGAAATGAGGACTCGCTTGTCCTGCTGCTCTCTTATGTTCAGGAAGGCAAGGGCCTGCGAATACTTCTCACCGGTGATGCCGAGCTCGACCAAGAGCGGGAATTCGTGCAGGAGGTGGGGGATATCGATGTCCTTAAACTTGGGCATCACGGCTCCAAGGTTTCAGTCGATGGCGAGTTGCTGGACGTCCTGAAGCCCGAGCTTTCCCTCGCAAGCGCCGGTGAGGGGAATCGATACGGCCATCCGTCCGATGCCTGCATCGATGCCGTTAAGGAAGCGGGTGGTGTGTTCTCGTGTACCATCGAACACGGCGACATTACCGTCACACCGACTGCGAATGGCTTTGCGATGCGATGCCAGCGACCGTGACGACGTCGTTGGCGTGTGGTGGGCCCCTGGGCTAGAATGGCACGGAACGAATACGAAGGCCTGCGGGAGGGGAGCGCAATGTCCGAAACCGGTTTGCTGCCGGCATATCTGATCGTCGGTACCGACGGAGTTAAGCGCGACCACGCCGTCTCGCGTATGAAAGCGCGTCTGGAAAAATCGGGTATGGTCGAGTTCAACCTCGACGAGCGAGACATGACCAAGGACCCCGATATCGAGTCCATTATCGGATCGCTTAACACCTTTCCGATGGGCAGCGAGTTTCGTCTGGTAATCCTCGATGGCTGCTCAAAGCTCGCCAAGGCGGTCTCGGAGCCGCTCGTTGGGTATCTGGCGAGTCCCAGCCCAACAACGGTCTGCCTCATCATCGCCGACTCACTTGCCAAGAATACGCGCCTGTATAAGGCAATCGCCAAGATCGACAAGAAGGCTATCGTCGATTGCTCGGGTACCAAGCGCTGGGAACTGCCGCGCCGTGTTCAGCAGATGGCGACGCAGCGCGGTAAGTCGATTTCGACGGCGGCCGCCGAGGAGCTCGTCTCGCGTTCGGGCGAAAACACGCGCATGCTCGATAACGACTTGGCTAAGCTTGCCCAGATGGTCGAGTCGCCCCAGATTGAACTTGCCGATGTTGAGCGCTGGATTGTACGTACGGCCGAGGTCCAACCCTGGGACTTCCTCAACGCCGTCTCGGCTCGCGATATGCGGCGTTCGCTCGAGCTCTTTAAGCTCCTGCCCTCCAAGAGCTACGTGTGGACTTACACATTGCTGTGCGGTCGCATTCGCGAGCTTATCGTCGCCAAGGCGCTCGACGCGCGTGGGCAGGGTCGCGAGCTGGCCGCAACGCTCAAGCTCCAGTCCTGGCAGGTCAAGAATCACCTTACCTGGGCGCGTCGTTTTTCGATGACCGAGCTCGTCGCAGCGCTCGAGGGTGCCGTTGATGTGGAGCTCGCGCTCAAGGGTTCGGCCGATTCTCAGACGGCGCTTTTGCTCTGGATTACGAACATCTTGAGAAAATCGTGATGATACCTGCCTATTTGACAAATTCGTTCTATCCCTTTGAGGGGGAGCGTGCTATAGTAGGCGCTTGCATGACCTCACCGTGTCTCAGAGGTGTCATACATTTTTTGCAAGGAACTCGAAAGGAACTCCAGAAGTGGCAAACATCAAGTCTCAGAAGAAGCGTATCCGCACCAATGAGGCAGCTCGCATGCGTAACAAGGCTGTCAAGTCCGAGCTCAAGACGCTGACCAAGCACGTCCAGTCCGCCGTCGCCGAGGGCGACGCCGAGAAGGCCCAGGCTGCCCTCAAGACCGTCACCAAGCGTCTCGACATGGCTGCCGCCAAGCATGTTATCCACAAGAACCAGGCTTCCAACCGCAAGTCCGGTCTTGCCAAGCTCGTGAACAGCATCAACGCCTAAGTTGTAAATTTCACACCACACAGATTACGCGCATAAATGGAGCCTGTTTTATGGAACAGGCTCCATTTTTTGTACCGCTCGGGTAAGATAGTCCGCATGAATACTTCAATTGACATTTCCCACATCCGCAACTTCTCGATCGTTGCGCACATCGACCATGGCAAGTCCACGATCAGTGACCGCATCCTCGAGCTCACCCATACCGTCGACGAACGCGACATGGAGTCGCAGCTGCTCGACACCATGGATATCGAGCGCGAGCGCGGCATTACGATCAAGTCCAATGCCGTCCGCGTTTCCTATGACGCCGACGATGGTGAGACGTATCAGTTCAATCTGATCGATACGCCGGGCCACGTTGACTTTACCTACGAGGTCTCGCGTTCTCTGGCCGCCTGCGAGGGCGCGGTGCTCGTCGTCGACGCCACGCAGGGCGTCGAGGCACAGACCGTCTCCAACGCGACGCTCGCCATGAACGCCAATCTGGACATTGTGCCCGCCATCAACAAGATCGACCTGCCCTCGGCCCATCCCGACGAGGTTAAGACCGAGATCGAGGACGACCTGGCGATTCCCGCCGATGATGCCGTGTGCGTCTCGGGCAAGACCGGCGAGGGCATTCACGATCTGCTGGAGTCCATCGTCTTTTTGATTTCGCCGCCCAAGGGCGATGCAAACGCGCCGCTCAAGGCGCTCATCCTGGACTCGTATTTTGATGAGTACCGCGGCGTCGTTGCCACGGTCCGTGTCTTTGACGGTTCCATCAAAAAGGGCGATACCCTGCGCATGATGCAGGTCAAGGGTGACTTCTTGGTCGACGGCGTGGGCGTCAAGCGCCCTGCCGAGACGCCGGTCGATGCTCTGACCGTCGGCGAGGTTGGCTATGTGGTCACGGGTCTGAAGGACCCCGAGGCTGTGCGCGTGGGCGATACCCTTACGTGGGCGTCGAACCCCTGCCCCGAGCCGCTTCCCGGTTATCGCGAGGCCAAGCCCATGGTCTATACGGGCCTGTTCCCGATCGACAACAAGGACTACGAGAACCTGCGTGACGCGCTCGATAAACTGCACGTCAACGACCCGTCGTTGGTGTGGGAGCCCGAGACCTCGGTGGCGCTCGGCTTTGGCTTCCGCGTGGGCTTCCTGGGCCTGCTGCACATGGAAGTCGTCAAGGAACGCCTGGAGCGCGAGTTCAACCTGGACCTCATTGCCACGAGTCCCTCGGTTGACTATCACGTCTACAAGACCGACGGCGAAATGATCGATGTCCGCAGTCCGCAGGACCTTCCCGAGGCCACACGCATCGATCGTATCGAGGAACCCTACCTCAAGGCAAAGATCATCTGCCCGCCTGAGTACACGGGTGCCGTCATGCAGCTCGCCATCGAGCACCGCGGCGTCACAACCGACATGATCCACCTGACGAGCAAATCGGTCGAGATGCGCTTCGATATGCCGCTCGCCGAGCTCATCTTGGACTTCTTCGATCAGCTCAAGAGCCGCACCAAGGGCTATGCCTCGCTCGACTACGAGTTCAACGAGTACCGTCCCTCCGAGCTCGTGAAGCTCGATATTTTGCTTTCGGGCGACGAGGTGGACGCGCTTTCGTTTATCGTCCATAAGGACAAGGCATATGGCCTGGCCCGTGGCCTGTGCGACAAGCTCAAGGAGATCATCCCGCGTCAGCTGTTCGAGGTGCCCATCCAGGGTGCTATCGGCAACAAGATCATCGCCCGTTCCACCGTCAAGGCGCGTCGCAAGGACGTTCTTGCTAAGTGCTACGGCGGCGATATCTCGCGTAAGCGCAAGCTGCTCGAGAAGCAGAAAGAGGGCAAGAAGCGTATGAAGGCCATCGGATCGGTCGAGGTCCCGCAGGAGGCGTTTATGGCGATTCTCAAGGTGGACGAGTAGGTCCATGGCGCTTTCTGAATACAGCAAGCGGCTGCTGGGTGCTTATGCCGAGCAGCCGTTCCTTATGGCTCCCATGGCGGGCGTGACCGACCCCGCCTATCGCATCATGTGTCGCCGCCGCGGTGCCAACCTTGCCTACAGCGAGATGGTGAGCGTGGCGGGTCTTGCCTATGCCAGCAACAAGACCTGGCGCCTGGTGCTACCGGCCGACGAGGAGCAGCAGATTTGCGTGCAGCTCTTTGGCTCCAAGCCCGAGCAGTTTGCGAGCGCCGTCGCCGCCGTTGAGGAGCGCGTTGACGATCGCCTGTCGCTCATCGATATCAATATGGCATGCCCCGCCCGCAAGGTTGTCACCAAGGGCGAGGGTTCGGCGCTCATGCGCACGCCCGACCTGGCGGAGAAGATCGTCGAGGCCACGGTGGGCGCGGCGCACGTGCCCGTGACCGTCAAGATTCGCAAGGGCTTTTATGCCGAGGACCGTAATGCCGCGACATTTGCCCAGATGCTTGAGAGTGCAGGGGCTGCCGCAGTCGCCGTGCATGGTCGTTGCGCCACGCAGCTCTACACGGGCCAGGCCGATTGGTCGGTCGTCGATGAGGTTGCCGACGCTGTCGAGATTCCCGTGATTGGTTCGGGCGATGTGTTCTCGGCCGAGGAGGCTGCTGAGCATCTGCACGGCTCGGGTGCCAGCGCGGTGTTTATCGCGCGCGGCATCTACGGCAATCCGTGGGTGTTCGGCGATGCCCGAGCCCTTGCACTCGATGGCACGCCGGTTCCTTCTCGCTCCTCGGTCGAGCGCCTGGAGGCTCTGCGTGAGCACCTGACGTTGACGCACGAGCTTCTGCCGCTCATGTCGCGTGCTCGCACGTACGCAAGCTGGTACTTAAAGGGCATGCCCCATGCCGCCGCCTGGCGCGCTCAGGTGGTGCGTTGCTCTACGTACGAGGAGTTCATGGCGCTGGTCGATGATATCGAGCGCGACGTGGTGGCCTGCGAGGCCGCGCTTGCCGCCGGCGAGTCGGTGCCTGCTCATCCGCTGGAGGCCTAACGGTGGCCGTTACCGCGCTGTACGTGCACGTGCCGTTTTGCGCTCAAAAATGCCGCTATTGCGACTTTGACTCGCGCAGCTTTGCTGCGTGTGATTTGGATGCCGCGCTCGATTCGTATTTTGAGCAGTTGTATGCGCGCCTCGATTCCTTTGGCGACGCCGGGGCGCTTGCGCAGGTCCGCACGGTCTATACTGGCGGCGGCACGCCGTCACTTGCTGGGGAGCGCCTGGTGGAACTTGCCCGTCGTATCTCCATGTGGTGCAAGCCCGTTGAATTTACTTGCGAAGCCAATCCTGAGTCCCTGACCGCTGAGCTCGCCTCAGCGCTTGCCGAGGCGGGTGTCACGCGCATCTCTCTGGGCGTGCAAACCCTCGACAATACCGAGCTGGCTGCTATTGGCCGCATTCACGATGCCAATCGGGCACTTGCGGCTATCGCGACGGTGAAGGATGTTGGGCTCGATGTGTCGTGCGACCTTATGTGCGGGCTTCCCGGACAGACTATGGCGAGCTGGCAGCACACGCTCGATGGCGTGCTCGAGGCGGCCCCGCACCATGTGTCGGTCTATCCGCTCACGCTCGAGGAGGGCACGCCGCTTTACCGCATGGTGTGCCGTGACGAGTCGCTTGAGCCCGACGAGGATTTTCAGGCTTCGTGCATGGACGCGGCGCGTGAGCGCCTGAGTGCGGCCGGCTATCATCCGTATGAGGTGGCAAGCTACGCGCTCGACGGCCATGAGTGCGCCCATAACATTGCCTACTGGACCGGACGGGGCTACCTGGGCCTGGGTCGTTCTGCCGCGGGCATGCTCGACGACGAAGATTTCGACCGTCTTGCAGGTTTGTTCCCCGGCGTGTCTTCTCGAGGCGATGCGTACCGCGTGCGTCTGGTGCAACGTGACGATGACGCGACGGCGTTCGAGGCCGAATATCTGTCGCAGCGCGAGGCTGTCGCCGAAGACTTGATGCTCGCTTGTCGCATGACGCGCGGTGTTGCGTCCGACCTGTTGGCTCGTGCAGCTTGCGTCATCCCAACGGGCGAGCTGGCAGCTGCCTGCGATCGCGCGCTCGAATTGGGTCTTGCCACTTGGGTGCCCGAGACGCTCTGGGGTCATGAGGGACCCTTCACTTCGGCAGATGTCGTCGCGGGCCATGTTCGAGCTCGTCTGGCGCCGACCCATCTGGGCTGGCTCGATGGAAATGTTCTGTTCGAGCTGTTTTGGGATCTAGCTTAGGCCGCTCGGGTAGAATTACCGGAATATATACGCTGCTGTGAGCAGGAGGTTGCCGCGCATGGCGACGATGAACGAAAAAGATTACTACGAGATTCTGGGTGTCTCCAAGGACGCCACCTCGCGTGATATTCAAAAGGCCTTCCAGCAAAAGGCCCGTAAGCTCCATCCGGACGTCAATAAAGAGCCGGATGCCGAGGAAAAGTTTAAAGAGGTTTCCGAGGCCTACGCCGTGCTTTCGGATGAGCAAAAACGTGCGCGCTACGACGCCATGCGTTCTGGCAATCCCTTTGCCGGTGCTCCTACGGCTTCGCCCTATGGTGGCGGCTACGCCGGCAGCACGGGCTATGGCAATCCCTTTGAGGGCGGCTTTCCCTTTGGTGGCGCCTGGGGCCAGCAGCGTCGCGGCCAGGCTGCCTACAATCCCGAGAACGGCGCCAACGTCGTCGTCGATATCAAACTCGACGCCAAGGAGGCCAAGGGCGGTGCCCGCAAGACCGTCCGCTACACGCGCTTCGATACCTGTGGTCACTGCGGCGGCTCGGGCTCTGTTTCGTCCGAGCATGCACATACCTGCCCGAGCTGCGGTGGCCGCGGCCACATCGACGTCGACCTGTCCTTCCTGTTTGGTGCGGGCACGTTCCAGTCGGTCTGCCCCGAGTGCGGCGGTTCCGGTAAGGTCGTGGCCGACCCCTGCCCCGATTGCGGTGGCAGCGGGCGAACCCGTGTGACCTCCGAGCAGACGATTGAGTTTCCTGCCGGCACGCACGATGGCGACGAGGTCCGCATTAGCAGCATGGGCCATGCTGGCACTAACGGTGCCGCGGGCGGCGACCTGGTCGGCCGCGCCCATGTTGAGGCCGAGCGCTTGGAAGGCAAAGCTCGTACTGGCTTTTACCTGATGGGCATTGTTGCTCCGTTTTTGGTGCTGTCGGCCATCTCGGGCGTGTTCTCGGCCTTTGCCGTGATGTGCTTTATTCCGTTTACCATGGGCCTGTTCATGGTGCTTTCGGACGGTGTGCTTCATCGCAGCCTGCTGTGGTGGAAGCGCGGTGCGATGCAGTTTGCCAACGGTTTTGCCAACGGCTTCATGTTCGCGCTCGTGTCGGTTTGGTTCGCGAGCTGCTCGCAACGGGCCATGCTTTCGCCGTATCAAATGCAATAACATCAAACCCTTTGTTTGCGGTCGGCCCAGCTTGGGTATAGGACGCACTGTGACAATAATGAAAGTCGGAAGGATTCGGTCGTGTCGGAAAATAGGGATTACTACGAGGTGCTTGGCGTCGACAGGGATGCCGACGCGCGGACGATTAAGCGTGCGTTTCTAAAGAAGGCCCGTACCGTACATCCGGATGTTTCGGACGACCCCGAGGCCGAGGCCAAGTTCAAGGAGCTCAACGAGGCCTATTCCGTTCTTTCCGATGAGCAGAAGCGTGCTAACTACGACCGTTACGGCACCGCGGACGGCCCCGGTGGCTCTGGTTATGTCGACATCAACGATATCTTTGGTGGCATGGGCATGGACGACCTGTTCTCGTCGTTTTTTGGCGGCGGTGCCGGCGGTGGCGCCCGCAGCCGTCGTGAGCGTCGTCGCGGACGTGACATGGCCATCTCGCTTTCGGTGACGCTCGAGGAGGCGGCGCTCGGCTGCAAAAAGACGATCAGCTATGATCGCCTTGCTCCTTGCGAGGACTGCAACGGTACCGGTAGGGCCGAGGGTGCACAGGAAAAGCAGTGCAGTCGCTGCCACGGTACGGGCTACGTCACGACGGTTCAGCGATCGTTTTTGGGCCAGGTTCAGTCTTCCTCGCCTTGCCCCGACTGCCATGGCGAGGGCACGGTTATCGACCATCCCTGCGAGACCTGCGACGGTCAGGGCCGCACGCCTTCGCACGAAAAGATCGACATCGATATTCCCGCCGGCGTTTCGACCGGTCGCCAGCTGCGTGTGAGCGGCTTTGGCGAGGCCGGCCTTCGCGGCGAGCCTTCGGGCGACCTGATTGTCAACGTGCGCGTTGCCGACCATGAGCGCTTTAAGCGCAACAGTGACGACCTGTACCTGGTGAGCGATATCTCGATTGCGCAGGCTGCGCTCGGCTGCGAGATCGAGGTCGAGGGCATTATGCCCGACGAGGTCGTTAAGGTGACGGTTCCCGCCGGCGCCCAGTACGGCGACACCGTGAGCGTCAATAATTACGGCATGCCGCGCATTGGCGGTGGCGGTTCGCGTGGCCGCCTGATCGTGCAACTGCGCGTGGTCGTTCCCACCAATCTTTCCAATAAGCAACGCGAGCTGCTCCGTGCTTTTGCCGACGAGATGGGCGATGACGTCGCTTCCGGTAAGAAGTCGGTGACCGACCGTATTAAGAGTGCCCTCGACGATATCCTCGATTAAGGAGCCCGCGTGCTCGCACCCCATATTTCCGTCGTCAACCTCGGCTGCCGTGTCAACCGGGTTGAGTCTGACCGTATCACTGCCGATCTTATGCGCCTGGGCTTTGCTATTGTGGAGCCCCAGGATGCCGATTTGATCGTCATTAACACCTGTGCCGTTACGGGCGAGGCCGAGGCCAAGACCCGTAAGGCCGTCCGTCATGCGCTGGCCCATCCAAATGAGCCCTATGTGCTCGTGACCGGTTGCGTGGTCAATTTGCATCCCGAGGAGCTGTTGGAGCTTTCGGATCGCGTGATCGCCGAGCCGTCCAAGATCGATGTCGCCGAACGTGTCTGCGAGGTGCTGGGCGTTGAGTCCGATAGCGTTCCCGCCTGCAGCGATGGCGAGGTGGTCGATGCGCTCGGTCGCTCTCGCCTGGGCGTGAAGATCCAGGACGGCTGCAACCATCGCTGCACCTATTGCATTGTGTGGAAGGCGCGCGGCCCCGAGCGCTCCGTGCCTGTCGAGTCCGTGCTTGAGCAAGTTCGCGAGGCCCAGGAGGCCGGCGTGCCCGAGGTGGTGCTGACCGGTGTGAACCTGGGTGCCTACGATGGCAAGAGCGCGACCGACGAGCATGTCGAAATCGATGAGCTGCTCGAGGCCATCATGGAGCGCACGACTATTGCGCATGTGCGCATTTCCTCGGTCGAACCCATGGATATCTCTGAGCGCCTGCTTAAGGTTATGGCGCGCTATCCGCAGCGTATTGCCCCGTTTTTGCACCTGCCCGTGCAGTCCGGCTGTACGGCGACGCTGCATCGCATGGGTCGTCCCTATAGTGCCGAGGCCTTTGAGGACACGGTGCGCATGATTCGCGCCATCCTGCCGCAGGCGTCTCTTTCGTGCGACGTCATCGTCGGTTTTCCTGGTGAGACGGACGAGGAGTTCGAGGAGTCACTGGCGCTGTGCCGCCGTGTGGGTTTCTCGCGTATGCACGTGTTCCGCTATAGCAAGCGTCCCGGTACCCTTGCTGCCGACATGCCCGACCAGGTGCCGCCCGAGGTTATGGCCGAGCGCAGCCGTCGTATGCGAGACACGGCGCAGGAGCTCGCTATTGCCGATGCTCGTCGTCGCGTGGGCACTGTCGAGCGTGCCGTGCTCGAGTATGGTGACAGCCTGACGCTCGGTTCGTTCCATCATGCCCGTCTTGACGATACCTGTGGACTTACAGCCCCGTGCCTGCTCGATGTTGCTATCATCGGAGTCGATGATTCCGGCTTGGTCCATGCGCGCAGGGAGGTCCATGGAAGCCTCGAAGATTAGACTTACCGTTCCCGAGGGAGTTGATCCCTCGCGTGTTTTGGGCGCCGGCGACGGCGTCCTTCGTGCGCTCGAGAGCTTGGTTCGCGCTCACGTGGTCGCCCGTGGCGATAGCATCTCCGTGAGCGGCGACCCGGACGAGGTCGAGCTCGTGGCTCGCTTTTTCGAACATGCTTTTTGCGAGGCGGCGGCCGGTCGTACCCTGTCTGCTGACGACGTCTCGCGTTGCCTGGCCGTCTTGCGCGACGGCGAGCATGAGGCCACATCGCTTCGCGATGACGTGCTGCTTTCATACCGCGGTCGCGTCATTCGTCCCAAGACGCTTGGGCAAAAGCGCTATGTGGATGCCATTCGCTCGCATACCATCACCTTTGGCTTGGGTCCTGCCGGTACCGGTAAGACTTATCTGGCCATGGCGCTCGCCGTTGCCGCGCTCAAGCGCCACGAGGTGGGCCGTCTGATCTTGACGCGTCCGGTTGTCGAGGCGGGGGAGAACCTGGGCTTTTTGCCCGGCACCCTCGAGGAAAAGATCGATCCGTACATGCGTCCGCTCTACGACGCCCTTTTTGACATGATGGATCGCGAGCGCACCGATGAGCTTATGGAGCGCGGCGTGATCGAGATCGCCCCGCTTGCCTATATGCGCGGTCGTACGCTGAGCGATGCTTTCGTGGTGCTCGACGAGGCGCAAAATACCACGCCCGAGCAGATGAAGATGTTCCTGACACGCCTTGGATTCAACTCCAAGTTCGTGATTACCGGCGACCTCAGCCAGCGCGACCTGGTGGGTCGTCGTGGTGGCTTGGCGGATGTCGAGAAGATTTTGGGCCGTGTCGACGATGTGGCGTTTGCACACCTGGAGCGCGCCGATGTGGTGCGCCATGCCTTGGTGGGGCGTATCGTCGAGGCATACGATGCTTATGATGACGTGCGTGAGCAGCGCTCGCGCGACCGAAAGGAGTCCCGTTGAGTGTATTGATCAGCAACGATGCCGAGCTCGATACGCTGCTCGACGCGCAGGAAGTGGAGCACATCTGCGAGGTTGTGCTTGCCGCCGAGGGCGTTGAACGTGAAGTCGAGATTTCCCTTTCGTATGTCGACGAGGACGAGATGCACGAGCTCAACCACGAGTGGCGTGGCATCGACCGCACCACCGATGTGCTCTCGTTTGAATGCGACTCGGCCTTTGACGAGGATATTCCCGCCGACGAGACGCTCGAGCTCGGCGATATCATCTTGGCCCCGCAGGTCATTGCCCGTCAGGCCCCCGGCTTTGGCAATAGCCCTGCCGACGAGTGCCGCCTGATGCTCGTGCATGGCATGCTGCACCTGCTGGGCTATGACCACATCGAGGACGACGAGGCTGAGGTCATGGAGGCTCGCGAGGACGCTATCCTGCGCGATCTGGCGCTCGAGCGCGGCGAGGATCCTAAACTGGTCCACGTCGGCCCCATCACCAATCATGCCCACGACTAGGAGCCGTTTATGATTCCCGGATCGAACAAGGACCATCCGTCCTTTTTAAAGTCGTTCTCCTATGCCATGGAGGGCTTCGTTACCGCCGTCAAGACCGAGCGCAACATTAAGGTCATGCTCGTGGCAGGCGTGTGCACCGTCATTGCCGGCTGTATCGTGGGGCTCGATATTGCCGAGTGGGCTACGGTCATCATCTGCTGCGGCCTGGTGATTCATGGCGAGCTGTGTAACACCGCCATGGAAGCCATCGTCGACCTGGCGACCCAAGAGCTCCATCCGCTGGCAAAGCGTGCGAAGGACATCGCCGCCGCCTCTGTATACGTTCTTTCCATTACCGCCGCGATCGTGGGCTTGCTTGTCTTTGCCCACGCGCTCGACTTTATTTAGAAAGGGATTCCCATGTCCGACAATATGCAGCCTACCGATGAGATTTTGGACGAAGAGTCCCTGGATGCTAAGGCGACCGAGGATTGCGATGAGGTCGAGGAGTTCGACCCGTTTGAGGGCATGAGCGACGAGGAGCTCGACGCCCTGTGCGACGAGGACGACAACCTCGCGGGCTTTGGTGACGTTGAGCCTGGTTTCCGCAGCGGCTTTGTGGCCCTGGTCGGCCGCCCCAACGCCGGCAAGTCCACGCTGCTCAACGCCTGCTATGGCAAAAAGGTCGCCATCACCTCGCCGGTGGCCCAGACGACCCGCCGCCGCATGCGCGCCGTCGTCAATCGCCCCGACTGCCAGCTGGTCTTTGTCGATACCCCGGGTATCCACAAGCCCAAGGACGGCCTGGGCTCCGAGCTCAACAAGAGCGCGCTGTTCGAGCTGAACGATGTCGATGTCGTCGCGTTTTTGATTGATGCCACCAAGCCGATCGGCAGGGGAGACGCCTGGGTTGCCGAGCGCGTTAAGAACGCCCGTTCCAAGAAGGTCCTGGTGCTTACCAAGGCCGATGAGGCCGACCCCGCACAGGTCATGGAGCAGCTTAAGGCTGCCCACGAGCTCATGGAATATGACGACGAGATCGTGACGTCGTCGGTCAAGAACTTCAACGTCGATGCCTTCATCGAGACCGTTGCGCACTTTTTGCCCGAGGGTCCGCGTTGGTTCCCCGAGGACATGGGTACCGACGCTTCCGATGAGACGCTCGTTGCCGAGTTTGTGCGCGAGAAGGTCTTGCGCCGCACCCGTGATGAGATTCCGCACTCCGTGGGCGTGATTTGCGATGCGCTCGAGCAGACCAAGAAGGTGCTGCGCGTGCACGCCACCATTTACGTCGAGCGCGAGGGCCAAAAGGGCATCATCATCGGCAAGGGCGGCGAGATGATCAAACATATCGGCATCGACGCCCGTCGCGACCTTGAGCGCATCTTTGGCACCCAGGTCTTTTTGGAGCTGGACGTGAAGGTCAAGGCCGGCTGGCGCGACGACGAGGCCCAGATTCGCCGCTTTGGCTACAATGCCGAAGATTAAGCCCCGGCGTTTATGGCAGGCTCCCGGACATATCGCACGAAGGTGCTCGTCCTCGATAAGACTAAGCTCAAAGAGACTGATCTGATCCTGACGATGCTTGACGAGCGGGGTCGGCAGGTTCGTGCCGTGGCAAAGGGCGCCCGCAAACCCGGCGGGCGCTTGGCGGCGCGCTGCGAGCTGTTCTGCACCGTCGATATGCTGCTTGCGCATGGACGGTCGCTCGACGTGGTTTCCCAGGCCGAGCTTATGGAGGCGCCGCTCGGCGCTGCTCCCGATTACGAGATGACATGCGCCGCAAGCGCGATCGCCGAGGTCGCGCGCGTGTGCTCGTTCGAGGACGCCGAGGACCCGTTTACCTTTGCCATCACGCAGCGGGCGCTCACACTTGTCGGCAGCGGGCTCGACGCGGCACATATGGATCTACTTGTGGCGGCATATGCCTTTAAGCTGCTGTCGCACGTTGGCTATCGACCCGATTTTTCGGCCTGCGTGCTGTGCGGTGACCCCATGCTGTCGTATTTTTCACCCCAGGCGGGCGGTCTTATGTGCGGGTCGTGCGCGTCGAGCGTGCCCGGTGCCGAGCTGGTCTCGACCGGTGAGGTCGCATGGCTGCGCGCCCTCATGTCCATGACCTTCGATGCGCTCATGGCCGAGAGGGTCGACCCCCATGCCGCCGCCTTTTTGCTGGGGCTTTCGCACGTGTGGGCTGCGACGCACACCGATCAACGTCTCCGTGCGATGGAATTCATGTTGGGTCGGTGATGATGCGCAGGCGCGGGCTGCTTGTGGTAACATACCGACCTGTTGGTACCTCGACCTTGGATGCTCGCTCCACCGGCGGCTTCCCAGTCCGAGGCGAATAGCGTCGCCCGCGGGCGACAAGAAACGAAAGGTGAAACAATGACTGTTTCCAAAGAGCGCAAGGCGGAGCTGACTGCCCAGTTCGGTAACACCCCGGTCGATACCGGCAACCCCAAGGTTCAGGTCGCCATCCTGACCGAGCGCATCAAGGAGCTGACCGAGCACATGAAGTCCCACCAGAAGGACTTCCACACCCGTCGTGGCCTGCTCATGCTCGTCGGCCGTCGTCGTCGTCTTCTCTCCTACATCAAGAAGAACGACATCGTCGAGTACCGTGAGCTCATCAAGGCTCTGGGCATCCGCGACAACATCCAGTAGGATTTGTACATGCTAAGAGCGTCCTGCGCAGCGGGGCGCTCTTTTTGTGTAAGGGCGTGAACAATCACGCTCTGAAGCGTGGCGGGGGCAGGGGGCCCGCGTCACATGAGAAGCCCGCAGGCAAGGGGCCTGTGGGGTAAAGGAGAACAATGACACTCGTATCCAAGACCTTTGAGCTGTACGGCAAGACCTACACCTTTGAGTCCGGCGAGCTTGCTAAGCAGGCCACCGGCGCCTGTCTGGTCAAGCAGGGCGACACCACGATGCTCGACACCGTGGTCGTCTCCAAGGAGCGTAAGAACTACGACTTCTTCCCGCTGACCGTCGACTTCAACGAGAAGATGTACGCCGCCGGCCGCATCCCGGGTGGCTACCTCAAGCGTGAGGGCCGTCCCAGCGAGAAGGCCACGCTCACGGCCCGTATGATCGACCGCCCGATTCGTCCGAGCTTCCCGGACGGCTTCCGCAACGAGGTGCACATCGTCGCCACCTCGCTCGTCGCCGACCAGGTCAACCCCTTTGACGTCATCAACGTCATGGGTGCTTCCCTGGCAATGACGCTCGGCGGCGTGCCCTTCGAGGGCCCGCTTGCCTGCGTGCGCATCGGCCGTAACGTGGAGACCGGCGAGTTTATCGTCAACCCCACCTATGAGGAGCGCGAGAACTCCGATCTGGATCTGGAGCTGGGTGGCTCCGCCGACTTCATCTCGATGGTCGAGGCCGGCGCCGAGGAGATCTCCGAGGACGACATGCTCGCCGCCATGAAGTTTGGCCAGGAGGCCCTTGCTGCCTTCTGCCAGGCTCAGGACGAGTTTGTCGCCGAGTGGGAGCAGGTCAACGGCGCCATCGTCAAGAAGGAGTACCCGCTCGACCAGCCCGTCGAGGAGGTCCAGGAGCGCATCTTCGCCCACTACGACGAGATGGCTGCCGCCCTTCGCGATGCCGACAAGCTCTCCCGTATCGGCAAGGTCGAGACTCTGAAGGAGTCCATCCGTGCCGAGTTCACCGAGGAGGAGCAGGCCGCTTGGGAGCGCGAGATCCCCGTGGCGCTCAAGAAGCTCGAGA
Source organism: Collinsella aerofaciens (assembly GCF_902364355.1). Lineage (GTDB taxonomy): Bacteria > Actinomycetota > Coriobacteriia > Coriobacteriales > Coriobacteriaceae > Collinsella > Collinsella aerofaciens_AF. Next base: position 68,048 of record NZ_CABJDK010000004.1, on the reverse strand, counting down.
AGAAGGCTATGCGCACCATGGTCGTCGAGACCGGCGAGCGCGTCGACGGCCGTGCCGCCGATGAGATTCGCCCCATCATGGTGAAGGACAACTACCTGCCGCTCGTTCACGGCTCCGGTCTGTTCCAGCGTGGCCAGACCCAGGTGCTTTCCGTCCTGTCGCTCGGTATGCTCAACGAGGGCCAGCGTCTGGATACCATCGAGCCCACCGAGGGCAAGCGCTACATGCACCACTACAACTTCCCGCCGTTCTGCACCGGCGAGACCGGCCGCATGGGCAGCCCCAAGCGCCGCGAGATCGGCCACGGCAACCTGGCCGAGCGCGCTTTGCTTCCGGTGCTTCCCGACGAGAACGAGTTCCCCTACGCCATCCGCGTGGTCTCCGAGGTCATGGAGTCCAACGGCTCCTCTTCGATGGCTTCGACCTGCGGCTCCACGCTCGCCCTTATGGACGGCGGCGTGCCCATTAAGCGCCCGGTCTCCGGTATCGCCATGGGCCTGATCCAGGAGGAGGGCAAGACCGTGGTCCTGTCCGACATCCAGGGTCTCGAGGACTTCCTTGGCGACATGGACTTTAAGGTCACCGGCACCACCGAGGGCATCACCGCCCTGCAGATGGACAACAAGGCCACCGGCCTTACCTTCGACATCCTGGCCCGCGCCCTGCAGCAGGCCAAGGAGGGTCGCGCCTTCATCCTGCAGAAGATGCTCGATGTGATCCCCGAGCCGCGTCATACCACGCGCAGCACCGCCCCGCGCATCGTCTCCATCCAGGTTCCGACCGATAAGATCCGTGACGTCATCGGTTCCGGCGGCAAGGTCATCCGCGGCATCCAGGACGAGACCGGCGCCTCGGTCGACATCCAGGAGGACGGCACCGTCTTTGTCGGCGGCACCGGCGAGTCCGTCGATCAGGCTGTCGAGCGTATCAAGCTTATCATCAAGGTTCCCGAGCCGGGCGAGGAGTACACCGGTCGTGTGGTCTCCATCCAGCCCTTCGGCGCCTTCGTCAACCTGCTGCCTGGTAAGGACGGCCTGCTGCACATCTCCCGCGTCGCCAAGGGCCGCGTGGAGAAGGTCGAGGACGTCCTCAACGTCGGCGACGAGGTCAAGGTCGTCGTTATCGAGGTCGACGATCGCGGCAAGATCTCGCTCGATCGTCTCGACAAGCCCGAGGCTCCGGCTCGCACCGAGGGTGCCTCCGAGGGCGACGGCGAGCATTTCCAGCGCCGTGAACGTCCGCGTCGCGAGCGCAGCGACCGTCCGCGCCGTCCCGGCGACAACGGAGGCCGCAAGCCCCGCCGTCACCACGACGCCGAGTAACAGCCGCATATAAGCAGCTCATCAAGGGCGACTCCGGACTGGGGTCGCCCTTTTGCTTGCGCCCGGGAGGGACGCATACGAAGTTTCCTGCTCTACAGTCCTGCGCAAGACGGAAAGCACATTAAGTGCTTTCCTTTGCGTGCGGAACTCGCGATAAACTTCATATGCGTCCCTCCCAGGCGCAAGCAAAAGGGCTGGTTAGTGCCGCTCGCTATTGAGTTTGACAGTCTATCCAGTAGTCAGATTTCAGATTAGTAGTTAGATGCAGCAGTATTTCCCCAGATAAAACCACCCAAAATAAACCTGTCCCTTATTGGCAGGTTTCCCGTGGGGCGGGCACTGATGAAGTTTATCGCGAGTTCCGCACGAACAGGAGGCCACTTAATGTGGCCTCCGTCGTGAGCAGGACTGTAGAGCAGGAAACTTCATCCGTGCCCGCCCTCGCGGGGAACCGGCGGGATAGACGGGTTCAGATGGGGCTTTGATGCATGGGTGGTCTGTTGTTGTGCAAATGGGTATCATACTGTGGTTATTGCATCGACTCTGTGATGCATGTTTGTACGTTCCCGGCGGTCGGTTTGCCAGAAGCGCCCCGTCGGTTGTTCCAGACCCGTTTCGAAGAAAGGAAACCACACTAACCTATGGCAGCTAAAAAATCATCTCCCTTGAAGATCATCCCGCTCGGCGGTCTTGACGGCATCGGCAAGAACATGACGGTCTTCGAGTGCGGCGACGACATGGTGCTCGTCGACGCCGGTCTCATGTTCCCGGATGACTCCCAGCCCGGTATCGACCTGGTGCTTCCCGACTACACCTATGTTCTAGAGAACGAGGAGAAGCTCCGCGGTATCGTCGTCACCCACGGCCACGAGGACCACACCGGTTCGCTTCCGTATCTGCTGCAGGACCTCAACAATAAGGTGCCCATCTTCTCGAGCAAGCTGACGCTTGGCTTTATCGAGGGCAAGCTTTCCGAGTTCCGCATCCGCGCACCCAAGTTCCGCGAGGTCAAGGGCGGCAGCCATGTCAACCTCGGCGGCATCTCGCTCGACTTCTTCTCGATGACGCACTCCATCCCCGGCGCTCTGGGCGTGTTCATCCGCACCAATCAGGGCACCGTTATGCACACCGGCGACTTTAAGCTCGACCAGACGCCCATCGATGGCGTCACGCCCGACTATGCCGCTATCAGCCGCTTTGCCAAGCAGGGCATCGACCTGCTGCTTTCCGACTCCACCAATGCCACGGTTCCCGGCTTTACCAAGTCCGAGGCCGAGGTTGGTCCCAACCTGCTGCACGCCATCAAGAACGCCCCGGGTCGCGTGTTCGTCGCATCGTTCTCGAGCCACATCCATCGTTTGCAGCAGATCTGCGATGCCGCCCGCAAGTGCGGCCGTAAGGTCGTTGTGACCGGTCGCTCCATGCTCACGAACACCCGCGTGGCGCGCGAGCTCGGTTATCTCAACATCGATGATGCCGATATCATCGATGCCTTCGATATTGATAACCTGCCTGACGACAAGATCGTCGTCATGTGCACTGGTTCGCAGGGCGAGCCGCTGTCGGCTCTGTCCCGCATGGCCAATGGCGAGCACAAGACGCTCTCCATTCACGAGGGCGATACCGTTATCCTCTCGGCAACTCCCGTTCCTGGCAACGAGAAGGCCGTCCAGCAGGTCGTCAACAGCCTGGCCAAGCTCGGCTGCGACGTGTGGGATAAGAACCGCGCTCTCGTCCACGTCTCGGGTCACGGTAGCCAGGAGGAGCTCAAGCTCCTGATGGCCATGGCCAAGCCCACGTACTTTATGCCGGTTCACGGTGAGGCCGTGCATCTTCGCGCCCATGCCCAGCTGGCCCGCAAGATGGGCATCAAGGACGATCATATCTTTATCCTCGATAACGGCGACACGCTCGAGATGCGCGGTGGTATCGTCAAGCGCGGCACGCCCGTCGAGTCCGGCGTCGTCTACGTCGACGGTCTGCGCATCGGCGATACCGACCCCATCGTCCTGCGCGATCGCCAGAAGCTCGCCAACGACGGTATGGTTACGGCTGTCGCCATCGTCTCGCTCAAGCACAAGAAGATCGAGGCCATCGAGTTCTCGGGCCGCGGCGTCTCGTTTGCCATCGACGACCAGTTCTCCGAGGATGCCTCCGCGTCCATCATGAAGACGATCGAGAAGGGCAAGTTCAGCTTTACCAGCAGCGGTTCCGACGCCATTCGCAAGGCCGTGCGCGACTCGCTCTCCAACTTTATCTGGAGCCGTACGCGCACTCGCCCGATGATCATCCCGGTCGTCATGGAGGTTTAGTTTGGCGCGCGGATCTGCACAAAACGCCAAAGGCAATAAGGCCAACAACCAACCGGCATCTGCTAAGGGTGCCGGTTCCCATCTTCGTGCCAATAAGGGCCATGAGGCAGACTTCGACGATTTTGAGCCCTTGGTCGAGCCTTCGGCCAATCGCGATATCGCCGGTGTGGTCATCGCCGTTTTGGCGATCGCGTCCTTCATTGCCGTGATCTCTCCGGCAACAGCGCCCGTGACGGCTGCGGTTGCCGGTTTCTACCACCTGGGCTTTGGCCTGGGCGCCTACGTGCTGCCGATCGTCATCTTGCTGTTTGCCGCTACGCTCTTTTTGGGTGAGGACTCGCCGCTCAACGTGCGCTCTGTTGCGGGTGGCGCCTTGGTCTTTATCGCCGTCGTCTCCATTCTTTCGTTGATGGTGCCGGGCACGAGCGATTCGTGCGACCTTATGTTTACGCCGCAGAACCTTTCCGTGTCGGGCGGCTACATTGGCGCCTTTATCGCAAGTGCCTTGCAAAACGCCCTGGGTAAACCTATCGCCATGGTTGTCTTGCTGGGGCTTGTCGTCGTTGGTTTGGTCATTATCGGCTTTTCGGTGGGTGGCGTTTTGCGCTCCGCACGCGATCGCGCTGCCGATTTTGCCGAGCGTCGACGTGCCGATGTCAATGCGAGCCCGTGGGGCGATGAAGAGGCCCTGTCTGTTCCCGGCGTCGCTCGTCCGCACCTGAGCATTCTGCGCCAGAAGGGGACTGACGCCGCGGTGACCACGGTCATGGGTGGCGATGTCGACCCGGTTTTGGATGACGACGAGGACGATGACCCGTTTGTCGACGTATCCGAGTCGGTTGAAGCCGAGCGGGCCAAGACCACGCTGCTGCCGCGTCGCCATGTCAAGAAGGGCAAGGCTGCGCCTAAGCTCAATACGAGTGAGCCCGACCCATCTTGGTCCGATAGCGAGATTGAGCTTACCGAGGGCGATGACGAGGACGACGAGGCTCCGATTGAGACCGCAAAGACAACTTTGCTGCCGCGTCGCCATGCAAAGCGCGGCCAGGTAACCGGCCAGCTTTCGATGGAAGACGACCCCGATAAGATTGACGAGTCCGAGCCGCCGTTTGCCGTGAATCCCGTCTCGGTCGCACCTCAGATTCCCGACTTCCTGAAGCATCCCAAGGTTGCCGATGCGCCTGCCACGAGTGCTATCGAATCGGCTGCGGCTCGTGATGGGGGAGTGGATGACGGCGCCGCAGATAACGAGGGCGAAGAAGAGGACGGCCTCAAGCTTCCGCCGCTCGAAATCCTGCATGCCAACCCGCAGTCGGCTTCCGCTGCGTCTTCGGACAAGGAGCTGGAGCAGACCGCTGAGTCACTGCAATCCACCTTGCTTGAGTTTGGCCGCAGTGCCCGCGTGGTCGGCTGGATCGCCGGCCCCACGGTGACGACCTTTAAGCTGCAACCTGGCGAGGGCGAGCGCGTGAGCAAGATTTCGAGCCTCGAGGACGATATTGCGCTTTCGCTCGCCGCCCAGTCGGTTCGTATCTTTGCCCCGATCCCCGGCACCTCGCTCGTGGGCATCGAGATTCCCAACCGCAAGCGCCAGAACGTCAATCTGGGCGACGTGCTGCCCTATGTGAAGGGCGGTCCGCTCGAGCTTGCCATCGGCCGCGACGCCGAGGGCACGCCGGTCGTCGCCGACCTTGCCAAGATGCCCCACCTGCTGATCGCCGGTACCACGGGTTCCGGTAAGTCGGTCATGATCAATTCCATCATCACGACCTTGCTCATGCGCGCCCTTCCCGAGGACGTTCGCCTGATCATGGTCGACCCCAAGCGCGTCGAGCTTGCGGGCTATAACGGTCTGCCGCATCTCTATGTGCCCGTGGTGACCGAGCCCAAGCAGGCCGCGAGCGCCCTGCAGTGGGCCGTGTCCGAAATGGAGCGCCGCCTGAAGGTATTCGAACGCCTCAACGTCCGTAAGATTTCGACCTATAACGAAAAGCAGGCCGCCGGCGAGTTTGAGCATTACGACAACCCGCCGCAAAAGATGCCCTACCTGGTCATTATCATTGACGAGCTCTCTGACCTGATGATGGTCGCCGGTAAGGATGTCGAGGCCTCGATCGTGCGTATTGCACAGCTGGGCCGCGCCGCCGGTATTCACCTTATCGTTGCCACGCAGCGCCCCAGCTCCAACGTGGTGACGGGCCTTATCAAGGCCAACATCACCAACCGCATCGCCTTTAACGTCGCCACGGGCATCGACTCGCGCGTCATCATCGACCAGATGGGTGCCGAGAAGCTCACCGGTTTGGGCGACATGCTGTTCTCCAAGGTCGACTGGGGCAAGCCCCGCCGTATCCAGGGCTGCTTTGTCTCGGACGACGAAATCAACGAGATTGTCGAGTTCGTCAAGTCGCAGAGCGAGCCCGACTACCACGAGGAGATTCTGTCCGCCGTGGCGCCCGCTTCCATGTCCATGGCTGGTGGCGGCGGCATTGTCCGCACCGGCGTCGCCGAGCCGCAAGACGATGATCCGCTCATTTGGGAAGCCGCCCATATTGTGGTGGAATCGCAGCTGGGCTCCACATCTGGCCTGCAACGCCGCCTGAAGGTTGGCTATGCGCGTGCCGGGCGTATTATGGACATGCTGGAAGAAAAGGGTGTCGTCGGCCCGCCCGACGGTTCCAAGCCGCGCGAGGTCCTGTTGGACGAGGAGGGGCTTGCCGCGCTGGAATCTGTCGACGCCGAGATGGCACGTGAAGATCGTGAGTTTGGAGGATTCTGATGGCTGCACGCTTTGGTGACATGCTGCTCGAGCAGCGTCGCCGAATGGGCCTTTCCATTCAGCAGGTCGCCAACACCATCAAAATCAGGCCGCAGATCATCGAGTTTTTCGAGACCGGTAACTTTGCTTCGATGCCGCCGCGCGGCTATGCGCAGGGCATGATTTCGAGCTATGCTCGTTTTTTGGGCCTCAATCCGCGCGAGGTCGTCAATGCCTACTTTGACGAACTGATGGCATACGAACGCGAGACGTCGCAGCAGGGCGGTCGTTTCCAGGACGCCGCCGGCTACGTCAATTCGCGTTCCTCTGTCGATAACGGGCGCTTTCTGATGGTTCAGGGCGGTCGTTCGACTCGCTATGGACAGCGTCCTCAGCAGGCCGGTTATATTACCGAGACGGGTTCGGGCGAGGAGATTCGCTCGCAGCGTGACCGGTTCCGCAGTACGCCGATGCCCGAGGACCGTGCACTTCCCGCTGCCCGCGGCGTGGCGCGTGACCCTCGTGCCGGCTACGGCGACGGCGGCTATTCCGATCGCGGTCACCGTGGTATCTCCACCGGACGCTCTCGCAGTGGCTATGCGGACGCCGATGCCACGCAGGTGACGCCGCGTCTTCGCTCTCAATCACAGCCGTATGGCCAGCGCTCTTCGGCTCCGCGTGCGGGCCAGCGTGGCTATCAAGGCCGCGGTGAACTTGCGCCCCGCTCGGGTCAGCGCAGCCTTCAGGGCCAGGGTGGCTATCGCGGCCGTTCCGACAGCAATCGTGGTCGTATGCCTCAGGGAGGCGGCCGCAGCAGTTCCAGTCGTGGACGCGGCGGTTCCCGTACTCCTCAAAACAACGGTCTCGATCCGCGTATCGTCTACGCCGGCATCGGTGCCGTGGCGTTGCTGCTGATCGTGCTCATCGTGGTACTTCTGCGCGGCTGCGCATCTTCGACGCCCGAGACCACGCCCGAGACGCCCGCTGTTACCAAGACGACGACCAAGAAGTCTTCTAAGAAGACCGAAACGGTCGACGAGGACGAAGACACCGATGAGGCGACGGATGAGTCGACCGATTCGGACGCCACCAAGACGACGGCTAAAAAGGAAGAAAACGAGGTAACGAAGGTCAAGGTCTCCGTTGCCAAGGGAAAGACCGCCTGGATTGAGGTCAAGGTCGATGGCAAGTCGGTCTATGGCGCCCAGGCGACTGGCCCCTTTGAGCAGGAGTACACGCCTGAGTCCTCGATCGAGATCACCACGTCCAAGCCTTCCGATGTCACCGTTACCAAGAACGGCGAAAAGGTCCGTTACGATACCAAGACCTCGGGCGTGGCGCGCGTGACGATCACCGTTCCCAAGAAGGAGACGACTGATTCCGAGAATGGTGAAAGTTCTGATGGTGCCGACACCACCGATGGTACCGACACCACCGACGGCACCGATGCCCAGTCCACGGATGGCGCCGATACCGCAACTGACGGCCAGACGCCTACCGATTCTACCGACTATTCGTACGATAGCTACTAAGCCGCTCGTACGCGAAAGGAAACATCATGGCTAAAGATTCCAGCTTCGACGTCGTGTCCGAGGTCAACATGCAAGAGGTCGACAACGCCTTCCAGCAGACCACGCGCGAGATTTCCCAGCGCTATGACCTGAAGGATTCCGGCGCCACGATCGAGCTTTCGAAGGGCGACAAGCTCTTTACGATCAACGCCCCGGCTGACTTTGTCTCCAAGCAGATTATCGACGTGCTGAGCTCCAAGCTCATCAAGCGCGGCATCGACCTCAAGGCTGTCTCGTGGGATGCTCCGCAGGCGGCATCGGGCGGCACCGTGCGCGTGCTCGGTCATATCGTCGAGGGTATCGACCAGGCGACCGCCAAGAAGATCAACAAGGACATCAAGGATCAAAAGCTCAAGGTCAAGGTGACCATCGAGGCCGACAAGCTGCGTGTTTCCTCTGCTTCGAAGGACGCGTTGCAGACCGTGATCCAGTTCCTGCGCGACCAGGACTACGGCCAGCCGCTGCAGTTCACCAACTACCGCTAATATCATTCGAAAGGACCGCTCTCCAACATGGATACACCGTTGGGCTCCGTGCTCTACATCACCCTCGGGTGCGCTAAGAACGAGGTTGACACCGACCGCATGCGTTCTCTTTTAACCGCCGCAGGCTACGAGGAGGCATTCGACCCGCAGGATGCCGATATCGCCATCGTCAATACGTGCTCGTTCCTCGCTTCCGCAACGTCCGAGAGCATCGAGACCACCCTCGAGCTCGCCAACGAGGTTCAGGACGGCGTTCGTTCTTGCCCCATCGTCATGTGCGGCTGTGTGCCGTCGCGCTATGGCGACGACCTGCCCGATGAGCTGCCCGAGGTCGCTGCCTTTGTGAAGGCCGACGAGGAGGATGGCATCGTGGCGGTCATCGATGGCGTGCTGGGCGTCGAGCGCGAGATTGCCGCCTATATTCCGCAGGTCAAGCGCACCGTCGAGGGCGCCGTTGCTTACGTCAAGATTTCCGATGGCTGCAACCGCTTTTGTAGCTTCTGCATGATCCCGTATATCCGCGGTCGTTATCACTCGCGCAATGCCGAGAGCATTATCTCCGAGGTGCGCGACTTGGTTGCCGGCGGTGTGCGAGAGATCGTGCTGATCGGCCAGGACACGGGCATCTGGGGCACCGACTTTGCGGATGGTGACGTCGCCGAGGGCTCGCCGCGCAATCTGGCGCAGCTGCTGCGCGCCGTAGCCGAGGCCGTGCGTCCGCAGAACGTCTGGGTCCGTGTTCTCTACCTGCAGCCTGAGGGCATGACCGACGAGCTTATCGATACGATTCGCGATACGCCCGAGGTGCTGCCTTATATCGATATCCCCGTGCAGCACTGCGACGCGCGCATCCTCAAGGCTATGCGCCGTTCTGGTTCGCGCCAGGAGCTCGAGGACCTGTTCCGCGATCTGCGTGAGCGTATCCCCGGCATCGTGATCCGTTCCACGGCCATGGTCGGCTTCCCGACCGAGACCGACGACGAGTTCCGCGACCTTATCGACTTTATGGACACCGTCGGCTTTGACTACACGAGCGTCTTTGCCTACTCGCAGGAGGAGGGCAGCCTGGCCGCTAAGATGGAGGGTCAGGTCGATGAGGAGGTCAAGCTCGAGCGCGCCCAGGAGGCCATGGACCTGGCCGAGTCGCTCGGTTTTGCCGCCACCGCCGCACATGTGGGCGAGCGCGCCCAGGTGATTGTCGACGGCATCGAGGAGACCGAGGACGGCGCCGAGCTGATCGGCCATGCTTGGTTCCAGGCGCCCGATTCCGATGGCGCGGTGCACTTGGACGCCAGCGAGGCGTCCGTGGGCGATATTCTGACGGTCGAGTTTACCGATAGCTTCTGCTATGAGCTTATCGGCCATGTTGTGGAGTAGGAGAGCATCGTGGCAAACGAGAGCAATAAGGAACTGACGAGTGTCTGGACGCCCGCCAACATCGTGACGTGCGTTCGCATCGTCTTTATCCCGGTGTTCATGATCGTGTCGGCGCTTTCTCACACGAGCGTTGCCGGTACGGATTGGAGCACCTTCGACGGCCCGCTCGCCGCCGCAGCCTTCATTCTGTACGTCATCCTGTCGTGCACCGATAAAGTTGACGGCTATCTGGCGCGCTCGCGCAACGAGATTACCGACTTCGGTAAATTCTTGGACCCCATCGCCGACAAGCTGCTCGTGTTCTCGGCCTTGCTGCTGTTCTTGGACTTTGGCGCCGTGTCGGTTTGGTCCGTGTTCATCATCTTGTTCCGCGAGCTGTTGGTAAGCGCCCTGCGCATGGTTGCGAGTGCCGCCGGCGTGGTCGTTGCCGCCGATAAGCTTGGCAAGTACAAGACGGCGACCACGATGGTCTCCATCTGCGGTTACCTGTGCGTCTTTGCGATGGCCGGCTTGCACCTTGGCCCGCTGGTGCTGACGCTCGGCATCTACTCGGTGTCGCGCTTCCTGTATGCCGTTGCCGTTGTCCTGACCGTTATCTCGGGCGCCCAATACTTCTGGAACTGCCGCAAGATCGTCTTTTCGGTCTAGGTCCTGGTGGGTATGACGGACTCTTTTGAGCAGATTTCCGCACATAACGAGGAGCTGGCGCGTCATATTGTCGAGCGCGCGAGCGCTCGGGGCGTGACGGTTTCGACGGCTGAGTCGCTGACAGCGGGTATGATCGCCTCGACGATTGCCGATATCCCGGGCGCCTCGGCGGTGCTGCGTGGCGGTGCGGTGACCTACTGCGATGAGATCAAGCATCGCGTTTTGGGTGTTGATCAGGAGACGCTCGACCGCTATACCGCGGTGTCGCATCAGACCGCGCGCGAGATGGCGGCGGGTTCGCTGGAGCTGTACCAGAGCGATATTGCAGTGAGCGCAACGGGTTATGCCGGCCCCGGCGGCGGCACTGAGGACGATCCGGCTGGCACTTTCTATATTGGCTGGGCGTATCGCGCGGCTGATGGGGAAGTGCCGGTCGTGGACTCTGTGCGCTGCCACTATGAGGGCGACCGTTCGTGTGTTCGTGCCCATGCGGTCGCGGAGGCATTGGGACGCATTGCCCTTTTGTTCAACTCTATGGAATAGACGTGTTTTTCAGGGGCCTTAGGGCCCCTTAATTGTGGAGATAGGGACCCCTGACGAATTTAGCGTTTGCGCTGGTTATAGGTGTATTCTTGCCTTCTTTGTTCTTATTCGGCCCTTTGTGGTCAAGCATTTGGTCAGTGTTTGGTCGGCGTTTGGTTGGGTTTTGGAAAGACTGCCTGTATATGATTGGCCTGAACGGTTGACCACGAACAGCCGTTCGTTTACTATCAATGCAGGTTGTTAAGAGGAGGGCTATTCATGGCCAAGAATTCAGGTCCCGTACGTACCGTTCATGCTCGCACGACGGGTAAAGAGCGCGATGAGATGATCGCCACCACCAAGGCAGAGATCGAGAAGAAATTCGGCCAGGGTTCCATCATGAGGTACGGCGACGGTGGTCCCGAGCTCGAGGTCGAGGCCATTCCCACGGGCGCTCTGGCCCTCGATGCCGCTCTGGGTATCGGCGGTGTGCCGCGCGGCCGCATCGTCGAGATTTACGGTCCTGAGTCCTCCGGTAAGACGACGCTTTCGCTCGAGATCCTGGCCGAGGCCCAGGCTATGGGCGGCGTTGTGGCATTTATCGATGCCGAGCACGCGCTCGATCCCACGTATGCCGCGCGCATTGGCGTGGATATCGACGAGGTACTGATTTCCCAGCCCGATACGGGTGAGCAGGCGCTCGAGATCGTTGACATGCTCGTGCGTTCCGGCGCCATCGATGCCATCGTCGTCGACTCCGTCGCCGCGCTGACCCCGCGTGCCGAGATCGAGGGAGAGATCGGCGACACTACGGTCGGTCTTCAGGCTCGCCTGATGAGCCAGGCGCTCCGCAAGCTCGCCGGTTCGCTGTCCAAGTCCAACACGACGTGCATCTTCATTAACCAGCTGCGAGAGAAGATCGGCGTCATGTTCGGCAACCCCGAGACCACGACGGGCGGCCGCGCCCTTAAGTTCTTCTCTTCGGTGCGTATCGACATTCGCCGCATCGACAGCATTAAGCTTAAGGATGAGGTTATCGGTAACCGCGTGCGCGCCAAGGTCGTTAAGAACAAGGTGGCAGCTCCGTTCCGTTCTGCTGAGTTCGACATCATGTACGGTACGGGCATCTCTAAGGAGGGCTCGATTCTGGACATGGCTGTCGAGTGCGGCATTTGCAAGAAGATGGGCTCCTGGTTTGCCTATGGCGAGGACAAGCTCGGCAACGGTCGCGAGGCCGCCAAGGCGTTCCTGCGCGAACACCCCGATTGCGCCGACGAGATTGAGCATAAGGTCCGCCTTGCCTGCGGGCTTGAGTTTGATGACGATGCTCCGTCCGAGGTCGAGCTGACCGATCAGCCTGCGCCTGAGGAGTTTGACGAGCTTTACGCCATCGATGGTTCCGCCATGCTCGATGATGACGACGAGTAGCGGTTACGCTCATGTCGTATACGGTGACCGAGGCCACGGTCGTCTTTCCCGATAAGAAGGCGGCCTCCTCGTTCTCGAGCGGGTATGCGTCCAAAAAGCCTTGCGCACAGATCGATTGTGAGCTTGAGGGCGGTTTTGAGCGGTCCATTTGGATTCCCGTGCGGGTCGCGCGCCTGTATGTCAAAAATCGCCCCGATCTTCCCTGTGATTGGGATAACTTTCGTGAAGCGGTGCAGCTCATCGAGCGTAAATGTGCACTTACCATGGTGACCGAGATGCTATCGCGACGCGACCATGCGACGGGTGAGGTCCGTGACAAGTTGGCACGCTACGGCTTTCGCCAGCCCGCGATCGATTTCGCCGTCGAGCGCGCCACCGAGTATCGCTTTTTAGACGAGAACCGCTTTTGCTCGTACTTTATCGAGGAACGCAAGCGGCGCGGTTGGGGACAGCGTAAAATCGAGACCGAGCTCAAGCGCCGTCATGTCGTGCTCGATGACATTCCCGGTTATCCCGAGGATTATTTTGCCGTCGAAGACGATTTGGCGCGTGCGTCAGCCCTGCTCGCCAAGCGGCGTGTTCCAGAGACGCGCGGATTCGAAAAACTGGTTCGGTTTTTGATGGGCAAGGGCTTCTCGTATCACATCGCCGCCGATGCCGTTAAGGCACGTCTCGATGCCGAACGTGAGGAATGTGCGGTTTAGGCGTATGCGTTTTGTGGCCCTGCCGTTCACCGCGTTTTAGCCGCCGTGCTGGGGCCATTTATTTGACAGTTGTTGTGGTTCAACGTACGATAAACACTGTCATTTGCTTTGTGATATGTGCTCATCTGTGATGAGTTTGTTTATATGTTTATCTGTATCCGACCCGCATAAGCTGCGCCCATATTACTCAAATGTCGCGAGCCGTTCGTAAGGACGGTTCGCTTTGTTGTGTAACGAATCCATAAAAAGGAGTGAGCATGCCTATCATCGCAGCGCTCGTTGGCATCATTTTGGGTGCCATCGCCGCCATTGCCTACATGCGCACCGCCAAGCAGGGTAGTCTTCACGAGGCCGACGAAAAGATCCAGTCGGCACACGCACAGGCTGAGTCCCTGATCGGTGATGCTAAGCGTCAGGCCGAGACCCTCAAAAAAGAGGCTCTGCTCGAGGCTAAAGAGGAGATCATCAAGAACAAGCAGGCCGCCGAGGCCGAGGACAAGCAGCGTAAGAACGAGATTCGTACGCTCGAGAACCGCGTGATGCAGCGCGAGGAATCCCTCGATCGCCGCAACGACGCTCTCGACAAGCGCGAGCATCAGCTGTCCAGCCAGGCCGGTCAGGTCGAGAAGCGCTCCCGTGAGCTCGAGGAGCTCTGCGCAAAGCAGACCTCCGAGCTCGAGCGTATCGCCGACCTTACCCGCGAGGACGCCCACAAGGAGCTCCTCGATAAGGTTCGCGGCGAGGTCACCCACGAGGCCGCCACGATCATTCGCGAGTCCGAGCAGCAGGTTCGCGCCGAGTGCCACAAGACCGCCCAGGAGATTCTGTCTCTGGCGATTCAGCGCTGCGCTGCCGACCACACTGCCGAGGTCACCGTTACCTCCGTGCACATTCCCTCTGATGACCTCAAGGGCCGTATCATCGGTCGCGAGGGTCGCAACATCCGGACCTTCGAGCAGGTTTCCGGCGTCAACCTCGTGATCGACGACACGCCCGAGACCGTCGTTCTTTCGAGCTTCGACCCGGTCCGTCGTGAGACCGCCCGTGTCGCCCTCGAGAACCTAATCGCCGACGGCCGCATTCACCCTGCCCGTATCGAGGAGATGTATCACAAGGCCGCCGACCTGGTTCAGCAGCGCGTGCGCGAGGCTGGCGAGCAGGCTGCCTTCGATACCGGCATCCACGATCTGCACCCCGAGATCGTCAAGACCCTTGGTGCCCTGCGCTACCGTACCTCGTTTGGTCAGAACGTGCTTCAGCATTCCCTCGAGGTCTCTGATCTGTGCGGCGTGATGGCTTCCGAGCTTGGCCTGGACGTTGTGACCGCCAAGCGCGCCGGCCTGCTTCATGACCTGGGCAAGGCAATCGACCACGACGTCGAGGGCCCGCATGCCGTCATCGGCGCCGAGCTTGCCCGCCGTTATGGCGAGAAGCCCGTTATCGTCCACGCTATTGAGGCTCACCATGCCGATGTCGACCCCAACACGGTGCTCGATGTCCTGGTGCAGGCCGCCGATGCTGTCTCTGCCTCTCGCCCCGGTGCCCGTCGCGAGTCTGCCGAGAACTACATCAAGCGTCTTGAGAAGCTCGAGGAGATCGCCAACTCCCATGACGGCGTCGAACGTACCTATGCCATGCAGGCCGGTCGCGAGGTCCACGTCATGGTCCAGCCGGACAAGATCTCCGATGCCCAGTCCACGGTTCTGGCTCACGATATCGCCCATCAGATCGAGGAAGAGATGGAGTATCCCGGTCAGGTGCGCGTCGTCGTGATTCGCGAGAGCCGCGCTGTCGATATCGCTAAATAACATGAGCGACGCGAACGAGCTCATCTCATTTATCGCGTCGATGTCGGGGGAGGGCAACCTTCGCGTCGAGGAGAACCTTGGCGAGGGGTATGTCCGCCTCCGCGTTTCGGAGGCCGAGCGGCGCCAGGCTAAGCACGACATTCAGCATGTCGAGGACATCGTCATCGAAATGCTCCGTAATGCTCGCGATGCCGGCGCCGACAAGGTCTATCTCGCCACGACCAAGGAAGATGGCGTCCGCACGCTTGTCTTTCTGGATAACGGTTCTGGCGTTCCGCAGGATATGCAAGAGCGAATCTTTGATGCCCGCGTTACCTCCAAGCTCGAGAGCATGAAGATGGACCGTTGGGGCGTTCACGGTCGTGGCATGGCATTGTTTTCGATTAAGCAGAACACCGACGAGGCCCGTGTGGTCACGTCCGGCGTCGATCTTGGTTCAGCCTTCAAGGTGAGCGTTGCGGTCGACCGCCTCAGTGAGCGTGCCGATCAGTCCAGCTGGCCCCAGGCCGTCAAGGATGAGGATGGACGTTATGTCTGTGCTCGCGGTCCGCATAATATTATTCGCGCTGCATGTGAGTTTGCGCTCGAGGAGTTGCGTGGTTGCGATGTCTATCTTGGTTCTCCGTCTGAGATTGCCGCGACCCTTTATGCTCAGGCGTCAAGCCGGCTTGATACGTCTCGTCTCCTGTTCATTGATGACGAGAGCGAGCTTCCGGTTGTCGATCGTTTAGGCCTTGCTTCTGATGCCGAGGACTTTATCCGTATCTGTTCGGGTTTGGGTCTTGAGATGTCCGAGCGCACGGCCCATCGCATTTTGGCAGGGCAGATTAAGCCCGTTCGCGGTGTGACCGCGCGCCTGCTGCGCGAGCGTGATTCGTCCTCGCATGTGCCGGCTCCTGTCGATCTCGCGAAGGATCGTCGCGGGCTACGTATTGCCAAGGATGACATGGCACAGTTTTCGCGTGCTGTGGAGCGCGACTTTAATGACCTTGCTGCCCGGTACTATCTCAACCTTTGCGGCGACCCAAAGATTCGCGTTTCGCGTGATCGAATCACAGTGACCTTCGATCTTGCCAAAGAGGAATAGTGCCTTTACCGAGTCCACTCGGTACGATACAGTTATTGCAGTTAAAACGTACTTTTAAATGCAGGAGTTTCTTCATGGATTGCCTGAAGGTATCAAGCAAATCATCGCCCGCGTCCGTTGCCGGCGCCATCGCCGGCATGGTCAAGGATGGTGTACCCGTCAACATCCAGTGTGTCGGCGCCGGCGCCGTCAACCAGGCCATTAAGGCCGTTGCTATCGCGCGCGGTTTTTTGATTCCAACCGGTTTTGATATTTCCTGCGCGCCAGTGTTCTCCGACATCCTCATTAACGGGGAGTCGCGCACGGCCATCCGCCTTTCTATCTACGTTCACCAGATCAATCGAGCTGCTATGGATAACGTCGTCATGGATGATGTTAAGCCTGTGGCATAGCTTCTGCTTGCCTTGTTTCGCTCCCCATCGTTAGGACTTATGCACATGGACCAGCGTTCCGTACGCGATATTCTTGCCGGTAAAACCTACTTTATCCGCACCTTTGGCTGCCAGATGAATCAGCACGACTCCGAGCGTGTGAGCGGTCTGCTTGATTCGTATGGCTGCCTCATGGCGCTCGATCCCGCGCATGCCGATATCGTTGTCTTCATGACGTGCTGCGTGCGCGAGGCCGCCGATACTCGCCTGTACGGTCAGTGCAATTCCTGCAAAAGCCTGCCGCCTTCGCCTTCGGGCAAGCGCGTGGTTGCCGTTGGCGGTTGCATCGCGCAGCGCGATGGCGAGGGCCTGCTCACCAACGTCGATAACGTCAATGTCATCTTTGGCACGCATTCCATTGCACATGTGGCCGAGCTCATTGCCGAGGCGTTCCTTGATGGTAAACGTCATATCCGCACCAATGAGCATGAGGATACGGACGCCATGAGCATGCCGTGGCATCGCGAGACCCAGTATCACGCCTGGGTGCCCATCATGACAGGCTGCAATAATTTCTGCACCTATTGCATCGTGCCGTACGTACGCGGTCGCGAAAAGAGCCGCCCCTTCGAGGAGATTGTCGACGAGGTGACCGGTCTGGTGCGCCAGGGCGTGCGTGAGATTACGCTGCTGGGCCAAAACGTTAACTCATATGGTCGCGATCTGTTTGGCAAGCCGCGTTTTGCCGATTTGCTGCGTGCCGTGGGCGATACGGGCGTGGAGCGCATCTTCTTTACGTCTTCGCATCCTAAGGACCTGCTGCCCGAGACCATCGACGCCATGGCCGAGACACCTGCCGTAATGCCGCAACTGCACCTGGCCGTCCAGTCAGGTTCGACGCGGATCCTCAAAGAGATGAATCGCCGTTATATACGCGAGGACTATCTGGGCCTGGTCGATCGCATTCGCAACCGCATGCCCGATATCGCGCTCTCGACCGACATTATCGTTGGCTTCCCGGGCGAGACTGAAGAAGACTTTGAGCAGACGCTCTCACTTGCCGAGACGGTCCGCTATGCTCAGGCCTATACCTTCATCTATTCCAAGCGCGCCGGTACCCCGGCCGCCGAGATTGACGATCCTACGCCGCATGAGGTTATTCTCGAGCGTTTCAATCGCCTGGTTAAGGTTATCGAGACCACGGCACACGAGTATAACCAGGGTGAGCTTCATACTGTGGTTCCCGCGCTCATTGAGGGAACGAGTAAAAAGAACGATGCGGTCCTGCTGGGCAAGAGTCCCAAGAATCAGACCGTGCATGCGCCTATCCCCGAGGGTTACAGCATCGATCAGCTTGTTGGCAAGATCGTTGATGTTAACGTTGACGTTGCCAAGACCTGGTATTTGTCCGGTTCCGTTGTGGGCGAGCCGCGCTAATGGTTTCTCCCGGGGCAGGCCTTTCCGCCGTTGCGATCGTCGGTCCGACGGCGGTTGGTAAGAGTGATGTTGCCGACCGTTTGGCAGCTCGTCTTTCGTCCGAAGTGCTGTCGTGCGATGCGATGCAAATCTATCGCGGCATGGACATCGGTACCGCAAAGATGGTGCCCGATGAGTGTACGGCGCCGCTGCGTCTCGTCGACATTGTAGAGCCGGGTGTAGCATATTCTGCTGCGCTTTATCAGGCTGACGCTCGCGCGCATGTTGAACGTCTCCTTGGTTCGGGTTGCCTGCCGGTTTTTTGCGGAGGTACGGGGCTGTATCTCAAGGCTGCCCTTGATGAGATGGACTTTCCCTCGGGTGAACTTGAGGACGATCGCCGTGCGGCCTATCAGGAGCTTGCCGAGCGTATTGGCGAGGAAGAACTGCATGCCCTGCTTGCCGAGCGCGATCCAGAATCGGCTGCTGTTATTCATCCCCATAACGTGCGCCGTGTGATTCGTGCGCTCGAGATGCATGATGATGGTATCTCCTATGCACAGCAAAAAAGTCAGTTTAGTGTTCCGCGCGAGCATTATCATGCCCTATGGTTTGGTCTGACGCGTAATCGCGAGGTGCTCTACGAGCGCATTAATCTGCGCGTCGATCTGATGTTTGAGCAGGGTCTTGTCGATGAGGTCCGCGGTCTTATGGCCCAGGGTCTGGGAGATGCCCTGACGTCGATGCAGGCAATTGGCTATAAAGAGATCATTGATGCTTTCAATGGCGTGATGAGCATGGATGAGGCCCGAGAACTCATTAAGATGCGTTCGCGTCGTTATGCCAAGCGTCAGCTTTCGTGGTTTAAGCGCGATGACCGTATCGTGTGGTTTGATATGGATGAATGTACGATCGATGAGGTCGTTGAGGATATCCTGCATCGTATTGAGGCTGCCTAATGGCCCGTTTCCCCCTTGTTCCCACGGCACCCGAGCCCGAGCGTGCCATTTTAGTTGGTGTTGAGTGGCGCGACAATGCATGGCCGCTCGATCGCTCGCTTGATGAGCTGAAGCGTCTTGCCCACACAGCTGGTGCCCGGTGCGTGGCACGCTTGTCGCAGCGTTTGGTAAAGCCGTATCCTAAATCGTTTATCGGTTCCGGTAAGGTTGAAGAGCTGTGCGGCCTGGTGCATCGCATGGATGCCGATGTCGTTATTTTTGACGACGACCTCACCCCCTCGCAGCAATCCTATTTGGAGAAAGCCGTGGGCGAGCCGGTAAAGATTATCGATCGTACAGCACTGATCCTGGATATCTTTGGCCTGCATGCTCAGACGCGTGAGGGACGCCTGCAGGTACAGCTGGCACAGCTTCAATATTTGCTGCCTCGCCTGCGTGGCATGTGGAGCCATCTCGCCAAGGAGCAAACGCGCGGCGGCATCGGCTCACGTTTTGGTCAGGGCGAAAGTCAGCTCGAGGTCGACCGTCGCCTCATTCGTAATAAGATCGCTGCGCTTCGTCGTGAGCTCAAGCAGGTTGAACGGCGTCGCGATGTTCAATCCAAGAGTCGCATTGAGTCACCGGCGTTTCGCGTCGCGTTAGCCGGTTATACCAATGCCGGTAAATCGACGTTACTCAATCGTCTGACCGGCTCTACGGTACTTTCGCAGGACAAGCTGTTTGCTACGCTCGACCCGACGACGCGTTCGTATCGTCTGCCCGGCGGTCGCGGCATGACGATTACCGATACCGTCGGCTTTATTCAAAAGCTGCCCCATGGTCTGGTCGATGCCTTTAAATCGACGCTGTCCGAGGTTTTGGGTGCCGATCTAATTCTCAAAGTCGTAGATGCGTCTGACGAGGACTATGAGCGGCAGCTGGAGGCTGTCGACCGCGTGCTTGATGAGATCGGCGCCGGAGAGCGTTTAACGCTGACCGTATTCAATAAAATCGATCTTCTCGATAGCGTCGATCGATTGAGTTTCCGTCGTCGCTATCCGGAGGCCGTTCTGTTCTCGGCCCAAACGGGCGAGGGGCTCGACGATCTCGTCGACCGGATTGCTCGCGAGGCAGCTGCCACCGATGTGTTGCTCTCCGCTGATATCCCGTATCGTGAGGGCGCTCTCATCACGCTGGTGCATGAGCAGGGAACCCTTCTGCATGAGGAATATCTCGAGGACGGCGTTCGCATTGTGGCGAAGTTGCCGGCTCGTATTGCACCGCGGCTCGAGCGTTATCGCACCGAGTAGACGAGCTCTAAAATGCCCAGAATGATGGGCTGATGCAGCAGATAAAAGGGGAGAGCGTGACGTCCAAGGCTGGCGAGCGCCGGCAGGGGGTTGGCGTAGGCCCAGCTAGGGACGGTCTTATCGATTCCCTGCGCTATGTGTGCGGCGAAGTATCCTGCAAGATACATAAAGATAAACGGGATGATGGGGTAGTAATCACCTGAGATAAACCCAGGGCTCGGAAATCCCAGCCACGCCAGGTAGGGGACAGGGTAGATCGTTTTGGGGATGCTCAAGGTGATTGCGAACAACATAAGGCATAGGGGCATGCCCCATCTCGCCGTTATCTTCTTAAGGACGGGATCGGTCAACGCTACGATGCCGGTGCATGCGGCCATGCAGTAGATGATGCCAAAATTAACCGAATCGTCGACTGAGACAAGTGTTGTTGCCAACCAGACAACGAGTGCTGCTAAGGCGTATTTGGCGGCACGTTTGAAATTGTTGCGCGAAAGGGTGCACATCCAACCGGCGATAAACAAAAATACCCAGCTGATGCTGGCGCGCCAGATGTCTTGAAAGACTGACTGGGTAAACCAGGGCATATCCCAGCCGTACAGGTAGGCGAGATCATAGCAAGCGTGAAAACCTGCCATAGAAATCATCGTAAACCCGCGGACGGTATCAAAGATGGTTATGCGTTTTTGCATTACGAGAACCGGCGCATCAAGCCGACGACTTTGCCCAGGATAACGGGATTCGGTGCATAGATAGGTTCCATGGTGTCGTTCTCGGGCTGCAAGCGCACACGCCCCTGCTCCTTGTAGAACGTCTTGACGGTCGCCGAACCATCAATCATGGCCACGACAATTTCGCCGTTCATGGCACTCTTTTGTTCACGGACGATGATGTAATCGCCATTGAAGATGCCGACATTGATCATTGAGCTCCCATGCACCTCAAGGATAAAGGAACCCTGATCAGTGGCGATTTCGGTCGGGATAGTAAACGTGTCTTCGATATTCTGCTCGGCCAGAATGGGAATCCCAGCCGCGACGCGACCAACGAGCGGTAGCGAGACCGTTCCGCGAGGTGCGGTGGGCTCGTCAGATTTAGAAATTGAGACAGAGGAACCATCCTCGTTAAAGAGTTCCAGGGCGCGCGGTTTGGTGGCATCGCGCTTGAGTAGCCCGCGCGCCTCCAGGGCAGAGAGATGGGCGTGCACGGTGCTGGGGGAGGAAAGGCCCACGGCAGAAGCCATCTCGCGCACGCTGGGCGGATAACCCTTCTCCTGCTGATATTCCTTGATGAAGTCGTAAATTTGCTGCTGACGCTTGGTAATTTTGCGAGCCATCAGGGCATCCTCTCTACCCATGTCAAACAAATGTTCGAATTTTGCTTGACAGGAACAACTGTTCGAAGATAATAATAACCGAACATTCGTTCTCGCGCTAGACATTTTTGTCCGCGCGGCTTGATAAAACTGTTCTCAGCAAAACACGCGAGAGGAGAACATGATGAACGTAACGAATATGGTCCAGGGAAACCTCGCCCTTAAGCTCGAGACGCCTGCAGAACCCACTTTTACGGTTGTTCAGGGTGGCCGCTCCGGCTTTCAGCCTTTGACCGTAAAGCCTGCGCGCAATCAGCAGGCTGTAGTCGCGCCGGCCCGCGTTGCCCCGAAGGTTCCGACGATTGTCGCCGTCGCCGTTGCGCTTACGCTCTTCTTTGTCCTCGCTATGTCGGTCTTTAGCGCTCGTCACGCCGCGTATGCCGAGTCCGTTTCCAACATTACCTACGAGACCATTCGCGTTCAGCCTGGCGATTCTCTTTGGTCGCTTGCCGAAGAATATCCAATCGAAGGCCTTTCCACGCAAGAGACTTCCGACATGATCCGTAGCGTCAATCATCTGGAGCATGGTTCGCTCGCCGCCGGTGCGCATCTTAAGGTTCCTGATCGTTCGTAATCATTATCGCGCTGCGCATGGTACCCTTATTATCGTTTAAGAGGAGGTACCATGCGCTGTCCCAAATGCGGCAAGGCACATACCCGCGTCGTTGATTCCCGTATGCAGGAGTCAAATAACACCATTAAGCGCCGTCGCGAATGTTGCTCGTGTAACTACCGCTTTACAACGTTTGAGCGATGCGAGGACCCTATCGAGGTCATTAAGTCAGATGGAACCAAGCAGCGGTTCGATCGCAATAAGCTTCTTGTCGGCTTGATGCGCGCCACCATCAAACGCGATATTGACACTAAGAAGCTCAATGAGATTATCGACGACATCGAGGTCGAGTTGCGCTCTCGCACACTGACGGCCGTCACGTCCCATGAGTTGGGTGACATGGTGCTCAAGCGTTTGGCCAAGATTGACAAGGTGGCCTACATTCGCTTTGCCTCGGTCTACCGCGATTTCAAAGACGTCGATGAGTTTCTGCAAGAGCTCGACAAGCTAAGGTGATTCCATGTCCAACATTACCGTCAACATAAAGCGTCTCGATCCCACCGTTGAGCTTCCCAAATACGCCCATCCCACTGATGCCGGCTTGGATTTGCGCTCCAACGAGGACTGCGTCCTGAAGCCCTTCGAACGCCGTCTGGTCTCTACTGGGCTGGCCATCGCTCTGCCCGATGGCTACGCCGGCTTCGTCCAGCCCCGCAGCGGCTTGGCCATCAAGCAGGGCCTGTCTATAGTCAACACGCCGGGCCTCATCGACGCTCACTACCGAGGAGAACTCAAGGTTATCCTCATCAACCTGGATCCCTCCAATAACATTCAAATCAATAAAGGCGACCGCATAGCCCAACTCGTCATCCAAGAAGTCCCCACGGTCAATCTCATAGAAGTAGAAGAACTAGACGAAACCGACCGAGGCAAAGGAGGCTTCGGCTCCAGCGGCATCGCCTAGGGCGCCCGTATCCCTCCCGCCCGGGGCTTACCTATATCATTCCATGCTCAACCATTCTCGCGTCGCTTCGCTCGCTGCGAAACTGCGCGTGGAACGATATAGGTAAGCCCCGGG
The DNA here is from genome assembly GCF_902364355.1 of Collinsella aerofaciens. Classification (GTDB taxonomy): domain Bacteria; phylum Actinomycetota; class Coriobacteriia; order Coriobacteriales; family Coriobacteriaceae; genus Collinsella; species Collinsella aerofaciens_AF. The sequence continues at coordinate 44,988 of NZ_CABJDK010000004.1, read as the reverse complement.
CGGGCGGCTACTCGCTTGAAACAATATTTACTTTTCTAGTAAGTCGATGCGATGAAGGGACGCCTCCTTTGTCGCATCGACTTACTGTATTTATATTTTCTGGTTCCCCTCTGCAGATTCTACTGGTGGGGAATCTGGTATAGCCGCTGGTACGTTAACGCAGCTTACCTGCGGGAGGCCCCTATATATCGTCCCGCGCGCAGTTTCGCAGCGAAGCGAGAATGTTTGAGCACGGGATGATATATAGGGGCCTCCCACAGGAAAGCGGACATTAAGACGCTACCTGATATGCGCAGGTTTTTCGCCCCAGTAGAAGCGGCAGAAGGCTCGTTTGCGCTTTTGGGGTTTGCCTACGAGCTCCATGGTTGCGATGGCTATGTCTTCGGCTGCGTGGGGGCGGCGTAGTACTTCGCCGTTGATGAGCAGTGCCTTGAGCGACTCAGGATGATCGTGGAGATGACGCAACGTCACGATGAGCTCTCGTGCGGTGGTGACATGCATGCTGGCGCCCATGCCGGTGAGCATGGTGGTGTTGGCCTTTTCCTGGCCATAGGACTTGCCCAGCAGGATCATCGGCAGGTGTGCGCACAGGCATTCGGTGACGGTGAGTCCGCCCGATTTGAGAATTGCCAGGTCGCAGCCGTGCATGAGGGCCGCCATGTCGTCGACATAGTCCAGCACCGTGACATTTTCGAGCTTCATGGCATCGAAGAGTGTCTTGAGGCGGGCGGCGTATTCCTTATCCTTGCCCGGCAAAAAGACAAAGTGCATGTCTTCGAAGCTGCGTAGGAAGGGGAGGGTGCGGTCCATCTCCGCGCGAAAGCGAACGTACGGTTGAGGCAAGCTGGCACCGGCCATTACCAGCACGACGGTCTTGTCGGTGGGGAGGTTGAACTTAGCTAGCTCTTCTTCGCGATCATAATCCGTGTCGAATCCGGCGCGAATAGGAATGCCGGTAATGCGAATCTTTGTTTCGAGCACCTTGCGCGGACGCAGCGTTTCGGCCATAAATTCGTTGGCAACACAGAATAAATCGGTGTCCTTGTGGGGCCACCATCCCTCGACTTCGTAGTCGGTCGGTACGCAGATGACCGGATAATCGATACCCGTAATTACGCGGGCGCCCACGGCAACATTGGCTGCTGTGATGTGCGTTGCAACCACGGCTATGGGCCTGCGGCTACGAATATATTCGTTGAAGGCGGGGAACATAATTCGCGACCATGCCGTTCCGCCACCCCAGAGAAGATGTCCCGTAAGCGTATATCGCCAGGTCAGGTCGTAAATGGGGCGCGTGGCTCCCGTAAAAGAAGCCGCGGTCTTATTGCCGTCGAATTTAATACGTCCAAAATCAAGGATATCGAGCACTTCAATCTCAATATCCTCGGGGATGCCATTGGTGCCGCGGATGAGGTCGAATGCCTGCGCAATCGCATTTGCGGCGGCCTTGTGGCCCGAGCCAACGGAGGCGTGCACGATGGTCACGAGAGGTTTTTGCTGAGCCAGGAGCGTGGTTTGCTCCGATTGGGGAGTGCTGTGCGTGAGCAGGGGAGCGTCGTCACTCGTCTGCGCCTGGTCCATCGATAACTCCCCTTCAGCTTTGTAATACGGATTTATCATTGTAGTGCATGAGTGTCACGTTCACGTAAATTTGGGTATGAGCGCAAAGAACGACAACGTTTCGACGAAAGGACGCTTCATGACTACCGATAAGCCGATCGATGTTGCGATTATCGGTGGCGGCCCCGCGGGCTATGCTGCCGCCATTTATGCTGCGCGTGCTAACCTGACGACGACCGTGATTGAGCAGGGCATGTCGGGAGGGCAGATCGCCACAACCAATGAGGTCGAGAACTATCCGGGTATCTCGCTCCTGAGTGGCGCCGAACTCGGCGAGCGTTTTCAGCAGCATGCAGAGGGCCTGGGAGCACAGGTTGCATGGAGCATGGTTACGGGTGTCGATTACGATGCCGATGCAGCGTTGTTTACGGTGCATCACGATATGGGCGATACGCTGGCCCCGAGCGTTATCGCTTGCATGGGTGCCACGCCGCGTCCGGCAGGTTTCGCAGGCGAGGATACGTATCGCGGTCGTGGCGTTTCATATTGCGCAACATGTGACGGCATGTTTTTCCGCGGCAAGCAGGTTTTTGTAATCGGTGGTGGCAATTCGGCATGCGAAGAGGCTCTGTTCCTGTCCGACATTGCCAACAGTGTGACCATCGTGCTGCGCCGCGACCAGTTCCGTGCGCCCGATGGTGTTGTTCAGAAAGTACTCGCAAAGGACAATATTACAGTTAGGTACCAAACTAGTATTGTGGAGCTATCGGGCGAAGCCATGCCAACGACGATTACCTTTAAGGACAATGCATCCGGCGAGACTCATACCGAGTCATTTGAGCCCGGCTCGTTTGGCATCTTTGTTTTTACCGGAACGCAGCCCCATACCGAGCTTGTTGAGCATCTAGTCGATCTGGCGCCTGATGGCGGCATTGTCACCGACGATTCGATGGCCACCCGTACACCTGGTCTATTTGCCGCTGGCGACATCCGTTCCAAGCGCTTACGCCAGGTTGTGACCGCCGTTTCTGATGGAGCCATAGCGGCAACGAGCGCATACGCGTTTCTCCGTGGATAAGTACGATAATATATCTTATGTAAGGTTGCTATCTTTAAACATAGTGGTTGGACAGTGCATCAATGTGCCGTCCAACCACTTTTACTTTGCGGCTATGTAGTATGCAAAACTATATAACCTAGAATACAATATAGAAAACGAACGGGGGCCTCTTATGAACCATGCTAAACATGTTATCCCGATGTCCGATACGTCGGTCAGCATTAAGCCTGAGGATATTCAGCCGACGGTTCTGCCGGATGCATTTATTCAGTCCGATATGGTGGGTAAACTCAACGCGTTGAGCCTGCCACGCTATGACCAGCTGCCCAACGTAACGCTCTATCGCGATCAGGTTATTGAATATGTTGCGCTGTGGATGGAGCCGCTTTCGATTTGCGTAGAGCAACCCGTTATCACGCCATCGATGATCAATAACTACGTAAAGGTCGGCCTCGTTCCTGCTCCGGTTAAAAAGCAGTATGGCCGTGAGCAGATTGCGCGTCTCATCGCCATTTGTATCTTTAAGCAGGTGCTGCCCATCGCTGCGGTTCAGGCGCTCTTTAATATTCAGCGCTTGAGCTACGACGCTCCCACGGCTTTCGATTATGTTGTCGATCAGCTCGAGGCATCGATTCGTGCGGCGTTTTCTGTTGAGCAGACTCCCGTGCCCGATACCGCACATCAGGTTACGCGCGAATCGTTGCTCGTGCGCAGTGCGGTATCGTCCTTCGTTTCGAAGGCGTATCTGATGAGCTATCTCAAGTTCAATGGGTTTAATAGCTAACCGAGGTATAAGATGGGCGGGATAAAGAGCCAATGGCTCCTTATCCCGCCCATACGTTTGTCTAGTTGGATATTATCGGCCCGACGCCACGCCCATACCGTAGCCGATAATGAGGCCGTGCATCTCGGCATAGTATGAATCTAGCCCGTTACAGGGCATGATAATCGTCTTGGAGCCGGGCCAATGCTCCACAATGCGGCTGGCAAGTGCTTGGGCGCCCGCCTCATTCTCGACATGGTCGATAACGACCTCGCCGCCGGTAAAGCCTGCGGCCTCCATGGTGTCGACAATCTTGGTGAGCATCTTCTTTTCGCCGCGGGTGTGCCCAACGAGTTCAATTTTGCCCGCTTCGCTCGCCGTGCCCAAAATGCGGATATTGAGCTTGTTGGCAATGACGCCGGCTGCCTTAGGGATACGTCCGGCTTTGGCCAGGTTTTCGTAATTGCACAAGCTGAAGAGGATTTTGCTGTTCTGCTCAAGGCTATTGAAGTATGCGCAAGCGTCCTCGAATGAGACATCCGGATTGCTTGCAAGATACCGGTCGAACAGCAGTAAGATCAGGTCCATTTTGCCGCCGGCTCCGCGTGAATTGACCAAATGAATTTGACGGTTCGGCTCCTCGGCAAGAACCAAATCGCGTGCCGTGGCGGCGGCGTTATAGCTCCCCGATACGCCCTCCGAGATGGGCATACAAATCGTCTTGTCGGCAAGCCTAAAGAGTTCGGTCCACTCGCCTACGCTCGGACAGGCGCTCGAAGAAGCGCTCGACTCCGCCTGCACGGCGCAATTGAGTTCGTGAACGTCGAGCGTGAGGTCATCGACGAACTCGCGCTCCCCCACTCGAATTTTGAGGGGTGCAAATGCAAAGGTGGTATGGGGCGCGGTCGGTTGCCAATCGCGGAGGTTACAGCTCGAATCGGAGATAAGTGCCCAGCTCATAGAGGGTCCTTTCTATATGCTTCTCAATCATTATAGCTATATTGCTCACCGATGAAGCGTGCATCTAGTATTGAAAACTAGCACATTAGGATCATGTATGGAGCACGGTCATAAATAAATGAACCTCGCAGCTCAAAGGCCACGAGGTTCACCTTCGTTCGCTATACAGAGTGACTTAGTAGCGCACGAAAATGTAGTTGTTGTTCATACCGGCTGCGACGGAACTGATGATGACGCCCGTTTTGTAGTCGGAAGCATGGATCATCTGACCATTACCGATATAGATGCCGGTATGGTAGGAGTTAACCACAACATCGCCGGGTTGCGGATCGGACACACGGGTCCAACCCATGAAGTCGACCGTGGTGCCCAGACGGCAGTAGCGTCCCGTGAGGCAATAGCCTACAAAACCGGAGCAGTCAAAGCTGTTCGGCCCAATGCCACCCCAAGAGTAAGCGTATCCGAGCTTGCTATAGGCACGCGAAACAACGGAACCGCCGTCAACGGACTGGCTCGGTGCGGAAGGCGTCGGAGCCGGAGCCGGAGCCGGAGCGGGCGTCGGGGGCTGCGGAGTGGGAGCGGGCGCGGGCGTGTTTCCGCCGCCGTCGTTGGTCGTACCGCCACCCTTGTTGGTGTTCTCGCTCGTACCGGCGGTGTCGTTGCTCACCGTGGCCTTTTCGGCGGTGCTAGCATTTATGCCAGCCTGCAGCGCGGCGTTGGCCTGGGCCTCGGCAGCAAGCTCGGCCTGCAACTGTGAATCCAGGGAGTTCACGACACTCTGGGCTTCAGCCTGCTGGGCGTTAAGCTCATCGACCTTCTTTTGCGTGGTGGCGACGTTCTTCTCCTGCTCGGCCTGCTTATCGGTGAGCTGCTGCTTAAGCTCCTTGACCTCTTGAATGGTCTGAGCCTGCTTATCGGAAACTTTGCCGTAGTAGAACAGACGGTTGAGCATATCGCTCAGGTCATCGACGCCGGTCAGAACCTGAAGCAGGCTCAGACCGCCGGTTTTGTACTCGCCGGCGACATAGGTCGAGAGCTTGGCCTGACCGTCAGCGATCTCCTGCTGCTTTTGCGTGATCTCGCCAGCAGTCTGATCGAGCGCCTGCGTCTGCGTGGCGAGATCATCGTAAATCTGCTGGGTTTGGGTACCGATCTGCTCGAGCTTCGTACGAGCAGCGGCAAGGTCGGATGCGGTATCGGCGTAGGCAGGAGCCGCGAGGCCCAAGCCCAAAACACAAGCGAGGGTTGCCGTAGCAGCGCAGCGTGCCATGTTTTTGTGCGTGTTTGCTGTGCGCATGTAGCTTCCTTTCCAGTAACTAAGGGTAACGGCTAGTCCACCGTCACCAGGCTAAAGAGCTCAACATCGTCGTCAGTCGGCGTGAGCTTCTCGCGCGGGTTGAGAAACGCAAGCTCAAGGATACACCCGTAGCCCACAAGCTTTGCGCCCATATCTCGCACAAGTTTACCTGTTGCCTCGACGGTTCCGCCCGTCGCGACCAAGTCGTCCAGAATCAACACGGTATCTTTAGAGGTAATGGCATCGGCATGGATCTCGATAGAGTCGGTGCCGTATTCGAGCTCATAGCTCTGGCTCACCGTCTTGCGGGGTAGCTTGCCCGGTTTACGTGCGGGAACAAAGCCGGCACCAAGGGCCACAGCCACCGGTACGCCAACCATAAAGCCACGGGCCTCGGGACCCACGACCTTGGTGATCCCCATGCCGGCAAAGTGCTCGGCGAGGGCATCGGTCATGGCTTTGAGCGCCTCGGGATTGCCAAAGAGCGGCGTAATGTCTTTGAAGATGACTCCGGGCTCGGGATAGTCGGGGATGTCGACGATTTGAGATTCGAAGTCGTACATTGCATGACCTTTCAATGGGTTGCCGGATAAGCGGTAGCTGTTATTTGCCCGCGGTGACAGTGTCGGATTGCGAAGGGGCGACAACCTTGAGCGGCTTTACGAGAGAATCCTCGTGTGAAGCCGGCGCGGCAGTTTCTTCGTTTTTGGCCTTGGTGGACTCGGAGCGAGCGATTTCTTCATCGAGTGCATCGATGTCGGCATCCTCGACCACGGCGTTGAGCGACTCAAAAACGCGGTTCTTGAGCAGTGCCGTATGCACACCCTCGGTGAGGTCGTGAAGCTTCTTAAACGCACGCTCGAGCTTGGCGTCGCGCTCGTCATCGGAGGTATCCATTCCGAGCATGCTCACGAGCACCTGCTCAAACATCGAGGACTCGCGGTTGGCGGAAGACACGTACTGACGCAGGTTGCGCGGCTCGATATGGAAGCGTGACAGCTCGGAGCAGTAGCGGATGATTGGAAAATCGCGACCATCGACGAGCTCACGGTTCTGCGGACTCTTGATGATGCGAATGAGGTCGTTCTCGGCGAGCGAGCGGATAAACGAGATCTCGACGCCCAACATATCGGGAATGGTCTCGATGGGATGCAGCTTTTGTTTAGTCTCCTTGGGCTCCGTCTTGAGCGGAACATCGGACAGCAAGCCCACCTCGTAGGCGAGCGTTGACAGGTCCGTGGCGTTTTCCAAGCGCTGCTTAATCACGTTGAGCGGCATGTAGCGAGTCTTCTGCAGGTGCAGAATGACCTCCAGGCGATCAACGTCCTCCTTGGAGTACTGACGGTATCCCTTAGGCGTACGATGAGGGGTAATGAGCCCCTCATCTTCTAGAAATCTAATTTTTGAGTTCGAAAGATCGGGGTATGCGCCTCGAAGTAGGTTGACGACTTGGCCGATACTCAGATAGTTGCGTTCGGCCATGCCCTACTCACCGGTTTCGATGCGCTCCGGCGTGCTCTCGTGGTAGATGAGCGTAAACGTACCGATCTGAACGGAAGAACCGTCGTGCAGCGGGGCCGCGTTGACAATGGCACCGTCGACCCAGGTGCCATTGAGCGAGCCCAGGTCCTCGATGCGGGCGCCGAGGCCCTCGCGAATAATGCGCGCGTGGCTGCGCGAAACGGTCATGTCATTGAGGAAGATGCCGTTCGCAGGATCGCGGCCGATGGTGGTCACGTCGTCCTCGAGTTCAAAGGCGGCACCAGTCTGCGGACCCTTGACGATGGACAGAACGGGGGCGGTGATGCGCACGTTGGCCATGAGGTCGGGAACGGTGACGTCGCTTGAAGGCACGCGGAATACGCAGGTAGCGTCAGCAGTCTTATCATTCTGAGGCATATTGTTAACCATGTTGTCCATGACAACCCCTAACTTATCGCGGACGTGCCGCAAATAATGAACCGTACGTAATCATACCCCAACGAATCAGTCTTCGATTTCGGGGTTCAGAAAGTCGATGTCCTCGTCCTCGGGATGCGCGAGAGCCTGTTTAATGGCCACTCCGCCCTTAATGGAATAGATGACAGCCGTGAGCATGGAGAAGATCACGCCGCCGTACACAAAGAAGATGCCGAGGGGCACCGAGCTTCCGTTGAGGCCCGGGAAGGCCGTAAGGGTTGAAGGTAAAAGATGCAGGCCGTCAATAACGGGGAACCCGAGCAGCATGAGCGAGAAGCCGGTCATGAGCAGTGCAGTGGCAATCTTTCCGGGAAAGACGACATCGATGGGGCGACGGTGATAATGACGCACGATAAGCGTGCCAATGCCCAGATAGATGTCGCGGCCAATAATGAGCACGCAGACCCAGATGGGCAGCTCTCCGCGGACCACCAGCCCCAAGACGCCGGTGAACAGCAGCGCGCGGTCACAAATGGGATCCATGACCTTGCCGAGCCATGAGACCGTTTTGGTCATGCGGGCAATCTGACCGTCCATCCAGTCGGTGGAGGCCGCGATGGCATAGATGACAATGGCGACGACACGGTTGTTGTCCGTCACAAACAGGTACAGGAAGACGAGCGTGAGGATCAGGCGCGTAAAGGTGATGAAATTGGAGACCGTAAAGATCTTATTCGACGGGTAATCGGAAGTGCCGATAAGCTCCTTTTTGATCTTCTTTTTGATGCCCACAGGACTCCCCCGCTGGTTAACGACAAAACTTTCGATACTATACCCGTTCCGGCGATGTCTATCCAGCGTAAGCATAGAGAGTCCAGACATGTGGAGGGCGCTTATGGGCGGCGGGGATTTTCGCATTCGTGTACATCAGTCTCCAAACATGTCGAAAAATGTCGTTTTTGGAGGTTGACGTACACGTTTTGATTCGGTGATTACATCGATCGGGAAAGTTGTTGCCTCAAGCAAATTAATCATGATGTGCGGGTCGAGAAGAGTTTGCGCCAAAAGAACCCAACGGCCGTTACGGATTCGTTAGAAACGCGTCCCACCATGGATGGTGAACCCGAAAGGTAAGGCGCGCGGGCACGGCGATTCGGCCCGCGCGCCCGGAAGAGAAAGGACGAACCCATGGGTTACATGCTCGAGACGCGCGGGCTCACCAAGCGCTTCGGCCGCGGCGACCAGGCGCAGGACGCCGTGGCCGACGTGAGCCTTCATATCCGCGAGGGCGAGGTGTACGGGCTGCTCGGCCCCAACGGCGCCGGCAAGTCGACAACGCTCAAGATGATCTGCGGGATGCTGCGGCCGACGGCCGGGGAGATCCTCTTTGCCGGGCACGCCTGGCGCCGCGAGGACCTCTACGCAATCGGCAGCCTCATCGAGGAGGCGCCGCTCTACCCCAACCTCACCGCGCGCGAGAACCTGCGCGTGCGCACCACGCTGCTGGGCCTTCCCGAGAGCCGCATAGATGAGGTGCTCGCCGCCGTGGACCTCGCGGACACCGGGAAGAAGCGCACCGGGCGCTTCTCGATGGGCATGCGGCAGCGCCTGGGGCTCGCGCTGGCGCTGATCGCCCGGCCACGCCTGCTCGTGCTCGATGAGCCCACCAACGGTCTCGACCCCATCGGCATCGAGGAGCTGCGCGACCAGATCCGCGGCTTCGCGGCGGCGGGTACGACGGTGATCGTCTCGAGCCACATCCTCTCCGAGGTGCAGCAGATGGCGGACACCATCGGCATCATCTGCGGGGGGCGCCTCGCCTACGAGGATGCGCTTCGTCCCGGGCAGGACCTCGAGGAACTCTTCATGAGCTTCTGCCGGGAAGGGCGACGAGCGCGCGGGGAGGTGGCGGCATGACGGGCGAGAAAGGCGGCCTGCTCGCGGGCCTGCGCGCCGAGGCCCTGAAGTCGCGCCACGCGGCACCGGTTCGCCTGGCCGTGCTCATGGCGCTGCCGATGCCGCTGCTCGGCGCGATGCCCTACCGGGGCGTGCAGATCTTTAGCGCGTGGAACTACTGGTACGCGCTCTTCCTGCCCGTGTCTCTCTCGCTTGTGGTGGCGTGCGTCGCGCGGGCGGACGCTCGCACGCGGATGCGGGGGCTTCTGGGCCTGGGCTTCCCGCTCGGGCGAGCCTGGTGGGCCAAGGCGCTCTGGTGCCTCGCTCTTTGCACGCTCTCGAACCTCGTGGTCTTTGGCATCTACCTCGCGGGATCGGCGTTCTCCTCGCAGGGTCTCACGGCCGCGGGCACGCTCACGATGCTCCTCTGCGCGCTCGCCAACACGGTGACCGCGGCGTGGATGATCCCCGCAGGGCTCTTCCTCACGGCGCGGCTCGGCATGCTCGCGGGCATCTTCTGCCCGCTCGCCGCGCAACTCGTAGGTGGGTTCGCCTGGTCGTTGGTGCCGCTGCCGCAGCTCTTTCCGCCGTCGGCGAACATGGTCATCCCCACGAGCTTCATCCCCGTGCTGCCGAGCGGCGAGCCGCTCGCGGCGGACATGGCGCTCGGCGGGGCGCTCGCGGCGGACGGCATGCTCACGCTGGCGGGCCTTGCGGTCTGCGCGCTCGCGTTCGCCGCGCTCACGGCGGCGGGCGCTGCCTGGTTCGCGCGCTCCGAGGAGAGGTGATGGCCATGACACGACTCTCCGACCCGACGCCGCGCATGACTCTCTCGCGGGCCCTGCTCTCCGAGGCCCTGCGCCTGGCGCGCTCCCCGCTCTCGGCGGTGCACCTCGCCTGCGGCCTGGCAGCCGGTCTTGCCTGCGGCGAGTACTTCTCCGTAACCCGATGGGACCCGGCGCTGGGCGCGGACGCCTACGCCCAGTTCCTCGGCGCCCTCATGCCGCTCATGTCCGCCATCGTCTGCGGGCTCGCCGTGGACGAGGAGCGCGCTGCCGGGCGCCTCACCAACCTCACGGCGGTCCCCTCGCGAGGGCGCGCCGTCGCGGCGAAGCTGCTCGCCCTTGCGGCGCTCGGCGCGGGCGCGCTGGCCGTGGCGCTCAGCGTGTTCGGGGGCGCGCTCGCCGTCGCCGGACGCCTGCCGCTCGGGCCCGCTCCGCTTGCGGCCGCCTGGGCGGGCATCGTGCTGGGCAGCTTGCCCCTCTACGCGCTGGGGCTCGGCGTGGCCCTGCGCCTCGGCCGCAACGCCGCCATCGGCGGCGGCGCGGCGGGGACGCTCCTCGCGTTCTTCTCGGTGGGCGGACTTGCGCACGGCCTCATGACCGGCGAGCTCACCGGTGCCCTGGTGACGCCCCTGAGCTGGGTGCCGCTCGCCTGGCCCGCGCGCCTGGGGTCGCTCGGGGTTGAGGCCTTCATCGACGCCGTACGCGCGGCGGGCCCACTCCTCACGACTGCGCTCGCTGGCCTCGTGCTCACCCTGGCAGCCGACGCCGTCCTTCTCGCCTGGTTCTGCCGCTTCGAGGACGGGAGGGCAGATGCGTAGGAGGCCGCTCGCCGCCATGCTCGCCCTCCTCTCCGCAGCGCTCCTTCTGGGCGGGAATGCCCTGCTCGACGCCGGCTGGGGGTCGGCGCTGCGCTCGATCGCAGACCGCGTGCTGCCCAACCCTGAGATCGCCATGTGGGCGCCCGCGGCTGCGCGCAGGGCTCTGGACCGCTGAGCGCGGCGCTAGTACAATTCCGACGAGAGTTTCAGGAGGTCAACATGGCGAGGATACTGGCAGTGGATGATGAACGGGCGATCCTCGATGCGCTCGCGCGCGTCCTCGGCCGCGACGGCCATGAGGTCGTCAGGGCGGCGGACCCGACGGCGGTCCCGGGGATGGACCTCTCGCGCTTCGACCTCGTGCTCTGCGACGTCATGATGCCGGGGCTTGACGGCTTCGAGCTCGTGCGGCAGATACGCCCGGACTTCGACGGCCCCATCGTCTTCCTGACCGCGCGCGTGGCTGAGGAGGATGCCGTGGCCGCCTACGGCCTGGGCGCCGACGACTACGTCCGCAAGCCCTTCGGGGCCGCGGAACTGCGCGCCAAGGTCGCGGCCCATCTACGCCGTGAGCGCCGGCCGCGCTCGCACGCCCTCTCCTTCGGGGAGGTGCGGATCGACCTCGGGGCGCGCGGCCTCGCCGTGGGCGGCGAGGCCGTGCCGCTCACGCCCACCGAGTACGCCATCTGCGAGTACCTCGCCCGCCACCCCGGGCAGGTCATGAGCCGCGCGCAGATACGCGAGGCGGTGCTCGGCTGGGAGAGCGACGCCGACGACGCGGCCATATCCATGCAGGTCAGCCGCGCCCGGAGGAAACTCTCCGAGGCCGGCGCCGATCCGATCGCGACCGTCTGGGGGATGGGGTACAAGTGGCAGCTCTGAAGATCGGAGCGCGAGGTCGCGGGGGCATGCCGCTCTCCTTCGTCATCGCGCGCTACTTCGCCTACGCGTTCGCGGCGGTCGCCACGGCGTGGCTCGCCTCGTTCATGGTGCTCTCCGTGGCGATCAGCGCGGGCTTCGTCTACGAGGCAAGCTGGGGGCCGGCCAATGCGCGCGAGGTCGCGGAGGGCCTGGCACGCGACGGCGTCTGCGGGCAGCAGGACGTGCCGACGGCCTACCGCTACCTCATCCTGAACAAGGACGGATACGTGCTGATGACAGACCTCGAGGGCACGCGGCTCGAGGATGCGACGGAAATGGCCAGTACGGCACTCGCCGCGGATCCGGGCACAGTGGAGATCGAGGGCGGGGGCTCGGGCTTCACCTACGCTGCGTTCCCGCTCAAGGGCGGCGGGGCCTGCGCACTCGTCAGCGAGTACCTGCCGCAGTGGGTCTCGCGCGATCTCGCCAGCCTGCTTCCCAACCCGCAGAACCTCATGCTCGTCGGCGCCGCTGTGGGAAGCGCGCTCGCGCTCGCGCTCGTGGCGCGTCGTGCGAGCCGCGTGATCTCGCGCAAGATGGCGCCGCTCGCGGAGGCGGCGGGGCGCGTCGGCGCGGGAGAGCTCGACTTCGCGGTCGGCAGCACCAATGTGCGCGAGGTGAACGACGTCCTCGCCGCGATGGACGCCATGCGGGCCTCCCTCGCCGAGTCGCTCGAGGCCCGCTGGGCCGCGGAGCGGGGGCAGCGCGAGCAGATGACGTCGATCGCCCACGACCTCAAGACGCCGCTTACTGTGCTGCGCGCCAACGCCGACTTCGTGGCGGAGGAGCTGGAAGACGAGAAAGACGCCGACCTCGCGGCCGCCGCGAGCGACATAGCCGGCAGTGTCGAAAGGCTCGACGACTACGTGCGCCTGCTCATCGAGGCCTCGCGCGGGTCCGGCGGGGCGGAGAGGGCCCCCATGCGGCCGGCCGAGCTCTGCGAACAGGTCCTCGCCGAGGCCGCCCAGATCGCCCGGGCGCGAGGCGTGACGCTCAACGCGGCCACGGGCCCCGCTGTCGCGGGCGCGCCCGAGGCCCTACTCGACCGAACCGCCCTGGCGCGAGCCGCCGCGAACCTCGTGGCCAACGCCGCCGAGCACGCGCGCTCGCGCGTGGCGGTCTCCTGCGACGTCGCGGGCGGACACCTCGTCATCGAGGTGGCCGACGACGGACCGGGCTTTTCTCCCGCCGCCCTCGAACGCGGCTGCGAGCGCCTCTTCACAGACGACTCGTCCCGCTCCTCGCGCGACGGAGGCCGCCACTACGGGCTCGGCCTCCACGTCGCCTCCGAGGCCGCGAGCGCCCACGGGGGCTCCGTCTTGCTCGCCAACAGCCCCTCGGGCGGCGCGGTGGTCACCATCGCGGTCCCCCTGTGCGGGATCTGACGATTTCCTCGATGTCTACCTCGACTGCGATATGTCGCTCGCCGAGGCCGCGACGAGATGGTGTTGCGTCTGCCCCATTTGGTGCTTCTAGCTCAAATTTGATCTGATGTAAGGCCCGTGCAATCCTGCATGGGCCTTTCTTTTGGCAATTGCTCGACCGATTCGTGGCTTCAAACACAAATTATCGAGTTAAGGAGACATGGGGTCACACAGCGGCTCTCAGAGCGCCCACCGCACTCCCCCGCCATTACCCTGCGGCGTCCTCGTATAGAGCCCATCCCGCTTGGCGTTTCGTTGCAACGGCCCACTTGTCCACCGATCAAGTGAACTACTGGAATAAATACAGCGACATGCTTGTCCGTTATAGTCGCTATATCTGTGTTAATCGCCGCGATAAATACAGCCTGTACTCGGCTGCATACCAGCTACGCGTATGTAGATTCATATCGCGTTAATAAATCGGCTCAAGCGCGTGCAAAACGCGCAAGTAGCCGCAAAAGGCGATTATCGCGTAGGTAGATTTTTGGCACCCTGTTGCTTACTGAAAATTAAGCAATTGCTTAAAACAAAAAAGGTCAGGCACTAAATGCCTGACCTGCAAACTTCTGGTCGGGACGACTGGATTCGAACCAGCGACCCCTTGACCCCCAGTCAAGTGCGCTACCAAGCTGCGCCACGTCCCGAAGCTTTTGTTTGTTGCTCTGCTTTCGCTCGCAACAGGGAGTATATTAACCCGAAACTTTGTCCTTGTGCAAGAACTTTTTTACAAATTTTGAAGCAAGTCCAAAATTGTATCTGCGAGCTGGGGCTTTGTTAGTACGGGTAGTTCTTGCGTACCCGCTATGCTCACGATCCAAGCCTTGTTGGTGTCGGTTCCAAAGCCCGAATCGGCGCGTGAGACATCGTTGGCGATAATGGCATCGCAGCCTTTGCGGGTCAATTTGCGCTCGGCGTACTCGACGACGTTATCAGTCTCGGCTGCAAAGCCGATTACGAGGCGATCGCCCTTTTGGCGTGAAAGTTCGGCCAAGATGTCAACGGTCTCGACGAGCTCGATTCGATCCAGGCGATCGTTGGCCTTTTTGAGCTTATGGTCCGCTGGGGCCGCCGGCGTGTAGTCGGCGACGGCGGCGGCGCAAATGGCCGCGTCGGCCGTCTGGAAGGCGCTCAGCGCTGCCTTGAGCATTTCTGAGGCGGTCTGTACGTGCACGCACTCCACACCGCGGGGAACGTCGAGCGATGTCGGTCCCAGCACGAGCGTGACGGCGGCACCGCGACGTGCGGCCTCCCCCGCCAGGGCGATACCCATCTTGCCCGAAGAACGGTTGCCAATGAATCGCACCGGGTCGATCGGCTCGTGCGTGGGGCCGGCGGTGATGACGATGCGCTTGCCCGTCAGGTCTTGCGGCACGGGGTTGAGCACCTCACAGACAGCCTCGACGATGTCCTCGGGCTCGCTCATGCGCCCCGTGTCCACGTCGCCGCAGGCAAGGTAGCCGCTGCCGGGTCCCACCACATGGACACCGTGCTCGCGCAGCGTGGCCATGTTGGCCTGCGTTGCCGGCGCCTTCCACATGCCGTTGTTCATAGCGGGTGCGATCACGATGGGTCGCGGCGTTGCCAGCAGCGTGGTGGAGATGAGGTCATCGGCGATGCCGTTGGCCATCTTGGCGATAATATTGGCCGTCGCGGGCGCCACGACCACCAGATCGGGCTCCTGCGCCAGCGAAATGTGGTGGATGGGGTCGGAAGGATCGTCGAATAGCCCAACCGCGACCGGCTCGTTGGTGAGCGCGCGGAAGGTAAGCGGCCCCACAAACTCCGTGGCATGCTCGCTCATAACGACTTTGACACGTGCGCCGCGCTTTTGCAGCAGGCGCACGATATTGCACGACTTATAGGCGGCGATCCCGCCGGTAATGCCCAGCAGGATCGTTTTTCCCTCAAGTTGCATTGAATTGTTGGGTGCCGCCGTCATCGTTAAGCTTCCTTGCTAGGGAGCACGAGCAGGCGGTGGCAGTACGGGCAGTGCGTAATCTCACTGCCGTCGTGGTTGAGGTCGCTCATGGACGATGCCTGCAGCGCGGTGTGGCAGACCGTGGGGATGTTGCCCTGGATGGTCTCGACGGCCAAGCCGCGGAACTGCTTGAGCAGACGCTCGTAGTCGGTGAGCACGTCGGCCGGCAGCGTGGCGGCCAGCGCGGTGCGCTCCTTAGTGGCGGCTTCGATCTGAGCCTGCAGGTCGGCAGCCTTGGCGCGGGCGGCCTTGGTATCGGCCTTCACGCCCTCTTCGAACTTGGCGATGATTGCCTGCGCGCGGGTCTCGCGGTCGAGCGCCTCTTTGTGGGCGACAACGACGTCCTTGCGGGTGTGCTCAATCTTGTCCAGACGCTTGGCCAGGGTGGCGAGCTCGTTCTCCAGGTCCTGAACCTCGCGATAGTCAGAGCCGTCAACGTGGCGCTTCTTGGCGGCCTCGATGGCGTTATTGGTCTTGATCTCGGTGGTGTTGAGATCGTCGAGCTCAATATCCAGGTCCTTGCGTTGGGCGTAGAGCCTGGTCATTTCGGCTTTGAGCTTAACGTAGGTCTTGCGCTTGGAAGCGAGCTCCTTGAGCTCCGGCATATTGGCAAGTTCGCTCTTGTTGCGGGCGAGCTCCAAATCGATCTGTTGCAGCTTGAGTAGCGTAGCGCCGGCGCTCATAAGTTCTCTCCTTTTGTCACAGTCCACCATTGGCAAGGGTTCAGTATTTTAATCGCATGACGGGGGTCGGCCCCGGCGTCAACTGCAGAGTTCATCAATATATCAACGAACGGCTCCTCGGAGCGGTCGTGGCCGAGCAAGATCACCGGCAGCCCGCGCAAGGCAAGGTCTTGCGCCACGTGGTAGCCCGCCTCGCCCGTCACGATGACATTCGCACCGGCGGCGATGGCAAGCACGCCAAAGTCACCCAGCGAACCGCCCAAAATTGCGATGGTTCGGCACGGGTGATCGGCCTCGCCCCACACGCGCGGGTCGCTGCCAAACGCCGCTGCGGCGCGTGCGGCAAGGTTGCGCAGGCTGCAGGGGTCGTGGAGGGTCGCGAGCACGCCCAGTCCGCAGGCCTCGGGGTCGTCCACGTGCTCCAACGAGCTTGCGGGCGCGGCGTCCAAAAGCCTACTTAGGCAGATACGTGCCTCGTGCGAGCGGTCCAGGTTGGTGTGGAGCGAGATAATGCTCACGCCGCAACGGGCTGCCTCGTAGAGCGCCGCGCTGCATTGGGGGCGCGTCGCACCGGGCGGGCAAAACGCCTCGGGCGCCTTGATATAGACGGGATGATGCGTTAGCAGCACGTTGGCGCCGGCCTCCTGGGCGCGGTGCACATTGGCTTCGGTCGCATCGAGTGCGCAGGCAACACCGGTAATCTCCGCGGCAGGGTCGCCGACGGAGAGTCCTACATGGTCCCAACTCTCGGCATTGGTCTTGGGATAGCGTGCCAGTAGCGCGCGCTCGAGCTCGGCGACGATCATGCGGCACCTGCGATCGAGAGCAGCGTCTGGGCAAACTCGTCCAGATCGTCCGGATTCACGCGGTCGTCAAAGGAAATGCGCAGTGCACCTAGTGCCTGCTCGCGACCAATGCCCATGGCGCTGAGCACATGGCTCGGGTCCATGCTGCCGCTCGAGCACGCCGAGCCGGCCGAAACCTCAAAGCCGGCGGCATCGAGCTTGACGATGAGCTCCTCGGAGTCCATGCCATCAACGTAGATCGACACCATGCCCGGCAGGCGATCGGCCTGTGCGTAGTCGCCCATGGTGGCATGAATACGCGGATGAGCCGTAAGCGTGGCGTAGAGCTTGTCGGAAAGGGCTTGCAGCTTCGCGCGCTCCTGAGCCACATGGGGCGTCAGAGACGAGGCGGCAGCGGCAAAGGCGAGCTGCGTTCGCAGGTCTTGCGTGCCGGCACGACGACCGGCCTCCTGTCCGCCGCCAAAGATGCGCGGGCGCAGCGGCGTGCGGCTCTTAAGGTAGAGTGCGCCAGATGCCACGGGACCGCCAATCTTGTGGGCTGCGACGGACATGGCGTCGACGCCCAGCTCGGTGACATCGAGCGGAATGTGCAGATACCCCTGGATGGCATCGGTGTGGAACGGGGCGCCAACGGTATGCGTGGCCGCGGCAAGCTCGCGGATGGGCTGCACCACGCCGGTCTCGTTGTTGGCAACCATGATGCTCACGAGCGCCACGTCGTCGCCTAGCAGCTCGACAAGCGTGGCAGGCTCAATGTAGCCCATGCGGCAGGGCTGCACCAGGTCGACGGTAAAGCCGGCGGCACGCAGCAATGGCAGGTTGTCCAGAATTGAATCGTGCTCGATGGCAGATACGATCACGCGGTTGCGTTTACGGTCGCGTTGACGGGCGCCCTCGGCAAGACCGAGCAGCGCCAGCTGGTTTGCCTCGGTGCCGCCGTTGGTCAGTACAATCTCGGACGGGCGGACGCGCGCGCCAAAGCTGCGGGCGATCTCGCGACGTGCAACCTCCAGACGCGCGGCAGCCTTGCGGCCGAGCGAATGCAGCGAGTTGGGGTTGACGCCGGCAAGCTCGCTGTCGTCGTACTCGCGCTGCGCAAGGAGCGCCTCGGCGCGCATGGGCGTCGAGGCGGCATAGTCAAGATTCACGGGTATGCGGTTTTGACCTGCGGTCATAAGGGTTTATGCCTCCTGTGCGGCCTCGTTGCCCAGCTTCTGCAGCAGCGCAACCTCGGCAGCGGGATCTTCGGACTTAAATACGGCAGAACCGGCCACGAGCACGTTGGCGCCGGCCTTGACGACCTCGACAATGTTCTTGGAAGAAATGCCACCGTCGACCTCGATGAGGGGCGAAACGCCGTGACGCTCGCACATGGCCCTGAGCTCGTGGAGCTTAGCGATGGTGCCCGGGATAAAGCTCTGACCGCCAAAGCCCGGGTTCACGCTCATGAGCAGCACCATATCGACGACGTCGATGATGCTCTCGAGCACGCACACAGGGGTGGCGGGGTTGAGCACCACGCCGGCCTTAACGCCGCGCTGCTGCAGATGGGTGAGCGTGCGGTGCAGGTGCGTGGAGGCCTCGTAGTGTACGGTGATCATATCGGCACCGGCGTCGGCGTACCAATCGACCGTCTCGTCGGGGTTCGACACCATCAGGTGCGCATCGACCGGGACGTTGGTGGAACGCTTGACGGCCTTGAGGATGTCAACGCCAAAGGTGAGGTTGCCGGTAAAGTGACCGTCCATAACGTCGAAGTGCACGTAGTCGGCGCCGGCGATCTTGTCGAGTTCGCCCTTGAGGTTGGCCATGTCGGCCGAAAGGACGGACGGAGCGATTTTGATGGAACCCATGGTAGAAGCCTTTCTGCGCTAGTCGGTGAGTCCGTAGAACTCTTGAGAAGGGACGCGATCAGTAAGAATCTCGAGCGCCCTATCCAAAGTAACACCGTTGTAGAGCGTTTGCTCCACGGCAAAGGTGAGCGGAATGTCTACGCCCAGTGAACGGGCGAGCTCGCTGACGCTGCGGGCCGCGACGGCGCCCTCGACCACCATATGCGTACGTGCCTGGTACTCGTCGAGCGACACGCCGTGGGCAAACTCGTAGCCAAAGGTGCGGTTGCGCGAATGCTCGGAGGTGCAGGTGGCAATGAGGTCGCCCATGCCGGCAAGCCCCATGCAGGTCATAGCTTGACCGCCTCGGGCGTGCACCAGACGGCTGATCTCGGCCAGGCCGCGCGTCATGATAAGGGCAAGCGTGTTGTCGCCCGCACCAGAACCGGCGGAAATGCCGCACACGATGGCGATGACGTTTTTCATGGCGCCGCAAACCTCGACGCCGGTCATGTCCTGCGACAGGTAGATGCGGAAGGCCGTGGATAGGAGCAGGTCCTTAAAGGTCTCCCCTACCTGCGGATCTTTGCTGGCGATGACGGCGGCAGAAAGCCCGCCGCGGCAGATCTCCTCGGCATGGTTGGGGCCCGAGAGCGCCGCGACACGCGACTCGTTGCCGATCTCACTGGCGATGACCTCGCTCATAAGCAGGCCGGATTCGGGCTCAATACCCTTGGTGAGGCAGAGCACCGGGGTATCGGCGGCGATGAAGGGTGCTGCCCGATGGCACACGTCGCGCAAGTGCGTGGAGGGCACGGCAAAGATGATGGCGTCGGCGGCGTCGAGCGCTTGCGCCAGGTCCGTCGTGGCGACGACGTTGCCGGGCAGCTCGTAGTCCACCAGATACCGGGGGTTGCAGTGCTCGCCATTGATGCCGGTGGCCGTCTGCTCACTATGGGCCCACATGGTCACGCGCTCGGCTCGCGCGGCGGCAAGGCCGGCGACGGCGGTTCCCCAGGAGCCGGAACCAATCAGCGCAACATTCATGACTCTCTCCTACTTATCGTCGGGCTCGGTGACGCGCTTGGTAAACGAGAGCTTGGACTCCTTACCGCACGTGAGCTTTTTGATATTCGCGCGATGGGCCCACACCACGGTGATGCCGATCATCGCCATGCAAAACTTAAGGCCCAGGCTGCTGTACGGAAAGACCGCGCAGGCGGCGATGGGAAGGCCGATGGCCGCGGCAAGCGAGCCCACCGACACAAACTTGGTGATGGCAACGGCCACGATAAACATGCCCAGCAGCGATAGTCCGATGGGCCAGTACCAGGCGAGGATGACACCCAAGCCCACGGCGATACCCTTGCCGCCATGGAAGTTGAGGTAGGGCGAGAAGATATGGCCCCACACCGCTGCCAGGCAAATGACGCCGAGCATCCAATCGCCGGGGGCTCCGGGCGCCATGATGCTTACGGGGAAGCCATAGCCCAAGTCGGCAATGAGCGGACGCGCGATAAGGACGCAGATGGCGCCCTTAAGGCAGTCGAGCAACAACGTGAGCGCGGCCACCTTAGGGCCGGCCACGCGCAGCGCATTGGTTGTGCCGATGTTGCCGGAGCCCGCCTTGCGAATGTCCGTGTGGTTGAACACACGGCCCAAGATCAGGCCAAACGGAATCGCCCCGATGAAGAACGAGACCACGGCGCAGATGGCGGTCAGCAGAATCGGATTATGCATCCTTCTGTTCCTTCTTCCTAAAGAAGAGTCGAATGGGCGTGCCGGCAAAATCGAAGGTCGAGCGCATGCGGTTCTCCACGTAGCGCTGGTAGGTGTCGTTGACCAGGTCGCTGTGGTTGACGAAGAACGTGAACGTCGGCGGGTTGACGCCCGTCTGGGTCACGTAGTGCATGCGCAGGCGACGCTTGCCGTCTACCACGGTGTGGCCAAACTCGCGCAGGTCGGTGAGGAACGTATTGAGGCGCGAAGTGCTGATCTTTTGCGAGCGCGTCTTTTCGGCGGCGTCGACCATCGCCCAGATCTTCTCGACGCTGCGGCCGGTCAGGGCCGAGATGCGCAGATACTGGGCCCAGGGAGCCATGACGCCCAGACGGCGGTCGATGGTCTCCATGCAGGCCTCGCGCTTACGGTCGTCGTCGAGCAGGTCCCACTTGTTGAGCAGCACCACGATGGCGCAGCCGCGCTCGATGGCAAGACCCATGACCTTCTGGTCCTGTTCGGTAACGCCCACGGAGGCGTCGACGACGAGCAGCGCCACGTCGGCGCGGTCGATGGCGCGCAGGCCGCGGAACATCGAGTAGTACTCGATGTTCTCGTACACGGTGCTCTTCTTGCGGATGCCCGCGGTGTCGACCATGCGGTAGTGCTTGCCGTTGCGCTCCACGACGGTGTCGATGGCGTCGCGCGTCGTGCCGGCAATGTTGGACACGATAGAGCGGTCGGCGCCCAGGATGCGGTTGAACAGCGAGGACTTACCGGCGTTGGGGCGGCCGATGATGGCCACGTTCAGCGCATCGGGGAACTCATCGGCGACCTCGTCCTCCTCCTCGGGCAACAGGGCCACGATGTCGTCGAGCAGGTCGCCCGTGCCGTGGCCATGCAGGGCCGAGAGCGGCGTGGGCTCGCCGATGCCGAGCGAATAGAACTCCCAGATACTGTCGTTCTCGCGATCGGGGTTGTCGAGCTTGTTCACCAGCAGAAAGACCGGCTTGTCGCAGCGCTTGAGCATGCGGGCGACCGACTCGTCCTCCTCGGTGACACCGGTGCGGCCGTCGACCACAAACAGGATGACGGCGGCTTCCTCGGCGGCGGCGAGCGCCTGGTCGCGGATGGACGTTGCAAAGACGTCATCGCTCTTGAGCGGCTCGATGCCGCCCGTGTCGACGATGGTGAACTCGCGGCCGTTCCAATCGGCCGTGTGATACGAGCGGTCGCGCGTGACGCCGCGGGACTCGTGGACGATGGCGTCCGAGGTCTGGGCCAGGCGGTTAACGAGCGTGGACTTGCCCACGTTGGGGCGTCCGACGACGGCGACGATAGGTTTCATCTGCTCTCCTTTAATGGGTAGGGTCAGTGGAAATGTTAGAGTCCGCGGACACAATGCCAAGGATATGCTCCAGGGTATCGAGCAACTCATGCGGCATGGTCGACACCACATGAACCTCGGCACCGCGACTGGTAAGGCTTGCGAGTAAATCGTCACGATGATACTCGTCAAGCGTCATGCCGTCAGCGTTGAACATGAGCTTAGGCACAAAGAGCATAACCCCCGACAGATCTTGGGGCAGCTGCTCCAGAATGTCACACGCGACGATGAGGCCGGTCACGTCCACGTTGCCGCCAAAGTAGCGGTTCTTGATGGCCGTGACAGTGCCGGCGAGTCCCTGGGGCGACTCCACAAAGCGGGCCACCGTGTCGCGTGCGCTGGCACCCGAGAGGCACAGCAGGTGCTGGCTGCGGGCGGCGATGGCCTCGCGGACGCGGGCCAGACGCTCGGCGTCGGCAGCAAGCACGTCGTCGGTCTCGTCCAGATACGAGCGGATCATGCCAATGCCGTCGTAGTACTGCGGGTAACCGTCGTAAAAGTCCGCCTCGGGAGGATCGATGCCGGCGTCCAGATAGAACTCGTCGCTCATCTGGAAGGTGTGGCGGCCAAAGCGCTCGTAGGCTCGATCCTGGTAAGGACGGATCATGGCAATGGTCTCGCGCGCTAGCTCGGGCTCGTCGCTGTAGGACCAGCTAAAACGGTTTTGATGCTTGGTAAAACCGAGCGGCACAATGCCCAGACTTGTGATTTGCTCGTGCTCCTCGCAAAAGCGCAGAGTCTTTTCCAGCTCCTCGCCGTCGTTCATGCCGGGGCACAGCACAATCTGCGCATGAATCTCAATGCCGGCGGCCATGATGGCTTCGAGTACGTCCATGCCGCGCTGGGCGTTGCGGCCCATCATGCGGCGGCGGACGTCGGGGCTTACGGCATGGACCGACACGTTCATGGGGCTCATGTTGCGTTGGATGACGTTTTGAACATCTTTGTCGGTGAGGTTCGTGAGCGTGACAAAGTTGCCCTGTAAAAAGCTTAGGCGATAGTCGTCGTCGCGAATGTAGAGCGTGGAACGGCCGCCCTTGGGCAGCATGGTCATAAAGCAGAACACGCAGGCGTTCACGCAGGTGCGCATGCCATCGAAGATGGGGCCATCGAACTCAAGGCCCCAGTCCTCGCCGGGAAAACGATCGAGCTCAACGGGGGTGACGGTGCCGTCGCGCGGATCGAATACCTCCAGCTCAACGGTGTCGTCGTCGGCTTCCCAAAGCCATACGATCATGTCGGTGAGCTGCTCGCCGTTGACCGTGAGCACGCGCATGCCCGGCTCGATACCCACATCCCACGCGGGCGATTCGGGACGCACGTTCTTTACGAGCGCGCCTTCACCCGGCTCGGGGTCGCGGCTGCGCCCGTAATCGGCCACCTCGGCGGCGTATGCGGGTACGGTCTGGTCCATGATTAGCGGCAAAGCTCCTTGATGCGCGCGACGGCGCGTTCGATGTGTTCTTGCGGGGTGGAGGCTCCGGCGGTGATGCCGATGTGGTGAGCGTCGGTAAACCACGCGGCCTGGAGCTCGGAAGCTTCCTCGATGTGATACGTGCGCTCGCAGGCGTCTGCGCAAATCTGCGCCAGGCGGCGGGTGTTGCCCGAGTTCTTGCCGCCCACCACGACCATGCAGTCGCAGCGGTTGGCAAGCGTGGCTGCCGCCTGTTGTCGCTCGCTCGTGGCGGCGCAGATGGTGTTGATCACACGAAGCTCTTGTACGCGCGGGGTGATAGCGGCCACGACCTCGGCGAGGTTCTGCGCGGTCTGGGTGGTCTGTACAACCAGGCCCACCTTGCCCTTGAGCGACAAGGCGGTGGCGTCGGCAGCACAGCTCACGACCTGCGCGTCATTGCCGGCGTGGCCCAGAATACCCTCGACCTCGGGGTGACCCGGCTCGCCTACGACCACCACGCGGTAGCCCTCGCGCACCAGGCGCTCGGCGGCCACATGAACCTTCTTCACGTAGGGGCAGGTGGCGTCGACGACGTTAAGGTCGCGCTTGCGGGCAGCATCGATCACCTGCGGCACTACGCCGTGTGCGCGGATGATAACGGTGCCTGATGCGGCGTCGTCCAAGGTGTCGGCCAAGCCAACGCCCGCCTCAGCGAGCTCGCGTACCACGATGGGGTTATGGATGAGCGGACCCAGGGTGTGGACCTGAGTGCTCTCCCCTGCCTGGGGCGCGGCGGCAAGCGCCATGTCGAGCGCGCGCTGTACGCCGTAGCAGGTGCCGGCGTGAGCTGCAATCTCGATGGTGGGCGCGCCGTCCTGGTCGGACGCAGTCGCGGCGGTGTTCGTCACGTTCTCGCTCATGGCTAGAACCTGCCCGGATGCTCGGCGCACAGTTCGTCGCGCATGGCGTATACGCGGCTCATGGCCTCGGACTCAAACCAAGCCAAGCGCTCCTTGCGCTTGAGCTCGGCCGGTGCATCGGAAAGCGAGACGGCCTTGCCGGCACGAATCCAGCACTTCTTGGGACGCATGAGCCTTTTGCCCGCGGGCGTGATGTCGGACCAGCCGCAGATGGCGAGCGGGTTGACGGGCGCCTTGCCCATCTGAGCGATGAGCGCAAAGCCGCCGTGGACCTCGGGCTTGATCTCGCGCGAGCGGATGCGCGTGCCCTCGGGGAAGATCAGGACGTCCTCGCCGCGCTGCAGCGCATGCTGGGCGGCGCGCAGGCACTTCATATCGGCAGTGCCGCGCTCCACGGGGATGCCGCCAACGCGGCTAAAGGCCCAGCGCACAATCTTGCTCTTGGCGAACTCGGACTTAAAGATGGGACGAATGCGACGGCCCCCAAAGAACAGCGCCGTCTCCACGGCCAAGAGCTCGGCCATCGAGGTGTGGTTGCAGATGACCACGCTGCCGCGGCCTTCCTGGCGCTCAAACAGCAGGTCAGCGTCCTCGACCTTCCAACGCCACATGAGCTTGGAGAAGGCCCACAGGATGCCCATGACCACGGCGACGATGCCGCGGATGAGCGCCGGGAACTCGGCATAGGGGGCGTTGTAGTAATCCTCGGGCGTCTGCTTTAACAGGCGCATGGGCTACCTCCTTTGGTTGATGAGGTCCTCGATAATGCGGACGACCTCATCGATGGTGTGGGCGGTGGAGTCGACGTGCACGGCGTCCTCGGCTGGCACGAGCGGCGCGACCTCGCGGCTGCTGTCGAGCTTGTCGCGCTGCTTAAGGGCGTCGAGGGTCTCGTCGACCTCGGCCTCGAGCTGCTCGGAGGTGAGCGGCTGGGCATCGTTTTGGTGACGCTGCAGCACGCGGCGGCGGGCACGCTCGCGCGGGTCGGCGGTCAGAAAGACCTTGACCTGTGCGTTGGGGAACACGACGGTGCCGATGTCGCGACCCTCGGCCACGATATCGCGATCCTCGGCGGCGCGGCGCTGATGGATGAGCATGGCGGCGCGCACGCCCGGGTAGGCCGAGACCTTGGACACGTTGGCGTCGACCTGCGGGGTGCGAATGGCAGCCGAAGCGTCCTGCCCGTCAATGGTCAGGCGCGTGTCCTCGCCGGTACCGTTGGTAAAGCGAATCTCGATTTGCTCGGCGAGGGCGTCGATAGCCGCCTCGTCGTCCAGATCGATGCCGCGGTCGAGCGCGGCGAAGGTGACGGCGCGATACATGGCGCCCGTGTCGAGCTTATTAAAGCCCAGCTGGCGGGCGATCTCCTTGGCGATGGTGGACTTGCCGGAACCGGCGGGGCCGTCGATGGCGACGATCATGCAATGCTTCCTTTCGATGGTTGACGTGCTGGTATGGTTCGCGGGTGCTGGGGCGCGGCGGGTTGCCTAGCCTGTGTAGCGCTCGCGGTAGGTGTTGCGCTTGGGTGCGGAGCCGTGGCTGCCGTGGTGACGCGTGCGGGTCGCGGCGTTGGTCGCCGCCGCGCCGGCGCGCTTGCCGACGGCCTGCTTGGGCGGGATGCCACCGGCCTTGAGGATCTGCACCTCGCGGTCGGTGAGCTCGCGCCACGAGCCCTTGGCCACGCCCTCGAGCTCAAGGCCGGCAAAGTTGCAGCGGTGCAGGCGGATCACCGGATGGTGAATCTTGCTCAGCATGCGCTTGACCTGGTTCTTGCGCCCCTCGCGGATGATGACCTCCACGGCGGTGGTGCCGGGCTTGATGCCTTGGGGAGCTACGGCCTCGGCCTCGCGCGCGTTGATGACGCGGCAGATCGCCGGCTGGCACAGGCCGTCGTCGAGCTCGATGCCACGGCGGAGTGGGTCTAGATCGCGGTCGGACAGCTGGCCGTCAACGAGTGCCTGGTAGGTCTTGTAGACGTGCTTGCTGGGGTGCAGCAGGTCCTGCGACAGGTCGCCGTCGGTGGTAAAGAGCAAAAGGCCCGTGGTGTCGCGGTCCAGGCGGCCCACCGGGAAAAGTCCCGGAAAGCGGTCGCGGGGGACCAGGTCGGCCACGCAAGGGCGCTCCTGCGGATCGCTCATGGTGGTGAGGTAGCCGGTCGGCTTGTAGAGCATCAGGTACACGGCGCCCTGGTTGAGCTTGACGGGCATGCCGTCGACCTCGATATGGTCGCGGTCGACGTCGACCTTGGTACCTAGTTCGGTCGCGACCTGGCCGTTGACGGTCACGCGGCCGGCGGTCATCAGGTCCTCCGAGCCGCGGCGGCTCGCCACGCCCGCACGCGCCAAAAAGCGCTGCAGGCGCATGGTGTGCGGATAGACGGGCTGGGTGTCGGTTGCGGGTATTGCGTTGCCCATGGCGCGCGTCTCCCCTACTTCGTTAGTCCTCGTCATGCAAATCCTCCGAGGTCTCGTCGACGACCAGGGTCTCCAAGTTCTCGACTGCCTCAACATCTTCAACATCGGTATCGAGCAGTTCGCGCTCTTCGTCCAGGTCCTCAGCCTGCTCTTCGAGCGTGGACTGAATACTGCGGCCGCTCAGGCGCTCGCGGATAAACTGACGCGACTGTTCGTCGGGGGCAAACTGCTCCAGGTCGGGCAGGTCGCGGGTGGAGCGCAGACCGAACTTTTCCAAGAAGGCGTTGGTCGTGCCGTAGATAATGGCTTGACCGCGCTGGGGGTCGCGGCCGAGCTCGCGCACCAGGCCCTTGTCGACGAGCGACGCGATGACGCCGTCGGAATTGACGCCGCGGATGCCCTTGACCGCCTCGCGCGTCACAGGCTGGTGGTATGCGATGACGGCCAGGGTTTCGAGCGCCGCTTGCGACAGCTTTTGCGTGTCCCAGCTCAACACATAGGCCTCGACTACGTCGTGGTAGGCGGGGTGCGTAAACAGGCGCCAGCCGCCGGCGACCTCGCGCAGCTGAAAGCCGCGGTTGGCCTCCTCGTACTCAACCTTGAGCTCGGCGAGCAGCGACGCGCATTCGCCGGGGGCGATATCCAGCGCACCTGCCAGCGCGGGCGCGCTCACCGGGTCGCTCGACACCAGTAGCAGCGCCTCGAGGGCGCCTTTGAGGCTGTTTGCCTCCAGCGTTGAAAGGGTTGACATGGTTGCGGCTCCTATTCGGTGAGCTCGGGGCCCTTGCCGGGCACGTATGCCTCGGCGCCCTCGACTCGGTTGATGCAGATGGTTCCGAAGATCTCGTCCTGGCTCAGCGTGAGCGAGCCGCGCTTGGCGAGCTCGAGCATGGCCAGGAAGGTGACGACGAGCTGCTCGGTGGTGGCGTCGCCGTCCAGCAGCTCACGGAAGGTGCAGGTTTGGTGTGCCATGGTAAAGCGATCGACCGAGGCCACGGTCAGGTCGAGCGGCACACGATGCGGCGCCACGTGCTCGGCTTCCAGCAAGAAGGTCTGTCGCTTGCCGTCAAGGTCGGCACAGATGACGGCCAGACCGCGTAGGGTGATGCCGGCCAGGTAGTCGGGCATGAGCCCCAGGAACTCGGGGTCGGGGCCGGCCACACGCGGGTGCATGCGGCTTTCGGCCTGCATGCGGGCACCGAGGGCCGCAGCCGCGCCTTTAAACTGCTTGTAGGCGATCAGGCGCTGGATCAGGACCTCGCGTAGGGCGTCCCCGTCGAGCGCGCTAAGTTCTTCGAGGTCATCGTCGATCTCGTCATCGTCATCGGCTTTGCGCGGGGCCTCTTGCGGCACCAACGAGGCGGCCTTGATGTCCAAAAGGGTTGCTGCGACCAGCAAAAAATCGCTCGCCACGTCCAGGTCCAGCGCTTCGATGCGCTCGGCCTCGGCAAGGTACTGCTCGGCCACCTCGCTGATGGAGATGGCGCCGATATCTACTTTTTGGCGGGTTACCAGCTGCAGCAGCAGGTCGAACGGTCCGCTGTAGACCTGCGTCGACACGCGATACGACATCTTCGACCTCCTTTGACGGCGCCTTCGCGGCGCGGTTTGGGTGCATGTTACGACCGTTTTGCACGGTCGACCTGTAAGTTTACCTTAGATGCCGGCGATTGCGAAGTTGAGCAGCTGCTCAGCGAGCGGATACACGGTAACGTCGAAATAGCGGCCGATCACGTCGATGCCGGTCCACATGGGCAGCAGATACAGAACCATGATGAGGATGGGCATGGCGTATTGCTGCAGGTGGTAGTAGTTGTTGAGCGCCTTGCCTTTGAGGAGCGGCACGATGATCGACGAGCCATCGAGCGGCGGGATCGGGATGAGGTTGAAGAATGCGAGTGACAGGTTAACCACGATAAACGTGGCGCCGAAGTTCATGATCTGCGACGCCAGGGCAAAGGACATGCTGGTGTAGAGGCTGCCGTACGTTGCGTGCATGAGGGCGGCCGCGAGGCACGCGAGTGCGATGTTCGACGCGGGGCCGGCCGCGCTCACCAGGACCTCGTCGCGCTTGGGGTGCTTGAGGTTGTTGAGGTAGACGGGCACGGGTTTGGCGAAGGCGAACACTGGGCCGCCGGCCGCGAGCATGAGCAGCGGCAGGATGATGGTGCCAAACGGGTCGATATGGTTAAGCGGGTTGAGCGACACGCGGCCGCGCGAACGGGCCGTCTTGTCGCCGAGCGCCCAGGCCGCGGCGGCGTGTGCGCTCTCGTGGATCACGATGCCCACGATGACGGCAACGGCGCTGGCGAGCAGGTTCATGAGGTAGCTGCTGGACATGGTGCTCCTCTAGCGGACGCGACGCGAGGCGCCCGTGAGCAGGTAGTCGGCTACAAACAGAATTACGGCCACGATGGCGTAATCCAGGCGGAACACGCCGCCAAAGGGCGATGTGATGACGCCGTAGCCGGCGATGGCGCTCGGCAGCGCGCGCGAAAGCTCAACGACAAAGCCCACGATCTGCAGCTTAGCGGTGAGGCCGCTAAAGCACAGCAGCACGGTCATCGCGCTCATAAAGATGCCGCAGATGCGACAGGCGATGGCGATGATGCTCATTGCCACGGCAGCGGCCTTACGAGAGTTCACGCGCGGTCTCCTCTTCGATCTGGGTGGAAAGCTCCAGCCATTCGTCCTCGAGCTTGGGTAGCTCTTGCTTAAGGCCGTTATATTCCCCCAGCGCGGCGTTGAACTTGTCCTGATCGGCATAAAGCTCTTCGCTTGCCATCAATTCCATAAGCTCGTCATAGCGGGCGCGCTTTTTGTCGAGCTCCGCCTCGATCTTTTTGAGCTGGTTGCGCACGCCCTTGAGCTTTTTGTTGAGCGCGGCGCGAGCCTGGGCCTCGGCGCGCTTTTGCTCCTTGGTCTTTTTGCCCTCGGCAGGCTTGGGGGCCGCGGCGGGGGTGTCGGGCTGGGCGGCGCTGGCTTTGGTGGACTTGGCCGCCGCAGGCGCGCTCTCCGTGGACGCCTCGGCGGCGGCGCGGGCTGCGAGGTCCTCGCGCTTGTAGAGGTAGTAGTCGTAGTCGCCGTCGTAGACCGTGACTTGTCCGTCGCGGATGTCGATGACGCGGTTGGCCACGGCGCGCACCAGGTGCTCGTCGTGGCTGATCAGCACGATGGTGCCGGGGAAGTTTTGCAGGGCGTTCTCGAGCATGTCCACCGAGTCGATGTCTAGGTGGTTGGTGGGCTCGTCCAGGCACAGGAGCGCCTCGGGGGCCACGAGCATCTTGGCCAGGGCCAGACGCGCTTTTTCGCCGCCGGAGAGGACGCGAACCTGCTTCTCGATGGAATCGTTGTCGCTAAACAGGAAGGCGCCCAGTAGGCTGCGCTGCTGCGGCACGGTCCACTTGGGCGTGACGGTGTCGATCTCTTGCAGGACGGTGTTGGACTCGGTCATGCCCTCGAGCGCGTGCTGGGCGTAATAGGCCACGCCCACGTTGGTGCCCAGGTCGCGGGTGCCGGTGGTGGGCGGCTCCAGGCCGGCGAGGATCTTCATGAGCGTGGACTTGCCGGCACCGTTGGGGCCGACGAGCGCCACATGCTCGCCGCGGTAGAGCTTGAGGTCGATATCGCTGTAGATGTGTTTGTTGCCGTAGGACTTGGAGACGCCCTCCAGGCCCACGACCATATCGCCGGAGCGCGGTGGGTCAGGGAACTTAAAGTCGATGTGCTTGTGGCCCTCGGGCAGGATGACGAGCTCCTTTTTGATCTGCTCGATCTTGCGGATGCGCTCCTGAGCCTGGGCAGCCTTGGTGGGCTTGTAGCGGAACTTGTCAACGAAGACCTGCATATGGGCGATGTCGCGCTCCTGGGCGGCGCGCTTGGCGCGCATCTGCTCCAGGTTGTCCTCGCGCTGCTTGAGGTAGCTGCTGTAATTGCCGGTGTAAGTGGTCACGCGACGGTTTTCGAGTGCGGCGACGTGGTCGACGCAGGCGTCCATGAAGGCGCGGTCGTGGCTGACGATGAGGACGGCGCCGTCGTAGTTGGCGATAAAGCCGCGCAGCCACTGGACGCTCTCGAGGTCCAGGTGGTTGGTGGGCTCGTCCAGAAGGAGCAGGTCGGGGTGACGCAGGAAGAGCTTGGCCAGCGCGATGCGCATCTGCCAGCCGCCCGAGAACTCGGAGCACGGGCGCTCAAAGTCGGTGACTTTAAAGCCCAAGCCGGACAGGATCTTGCGGGCGTTGCTTTCGAGCTCGTAGCCGCCCAGATGCTCAAAGCGGTCCTGGACCTGGCCGTACTCGTTGAGGAGGGCGTCGACGTCCTTGCCCTGCTCGGAGAGCTCGGTGATCTGGGCCTGCAGCTCGTTGGCACGCTCGCCCATGCGGCGGATTTCCTTGGCGGCGGCCATGACCTCGGCGAGGATGGTGGTGTCCTTTTGCTCCAGGTTGGTTTCCTGCTCTAGGTAGCCTACCTGGCAGTCCTTGGCGTACTGGACCTGGCCGGAGTCGGGACTGTCGATGCCCATGATGATCTTGAGCATGGTGGTTTTGCCGGCGCCGTTGGGGCCCACGAGCGCGAAGCGCTCGCCGGGGTTGATCTGGAAGGACGCGCCGCTAAAGAGGACGCGTGCGCCGAAGCTTTTTTCGATCTTGTCGACCAGGAGGATCATGGTGCCGCCTTTGACCTTGTGTGCCAATATGAAAAAAGGCCCCAACTTGCGTTGGAGCCTCATTCAATGCTCGGGTGGAGACGAGGGGGATCGAACCCCTGACCTCTTGACTGCCAGTCAAGCGCTCTCCCAGCTGAGCTACGCCCCCGTGCGAAGAAATACTATACGGGAACTCGGACGGCGATGCAAGGACAATTTTGAAAAAAACTTTCGCGAGTGCCGGCGCGCTCGGGACCGCGCCAACCCGCGGGGCGCCTGGCCCCCGCACGGCCCGTACGCCGGCCGACTTGGCGCGTGGAACACGACGCGCCCCGTTCAACAGGGTTTTCCGTGCGCCTCCAGTCCCATTATCGGGTCCGATTGCGAAGCGCCCCTCCCCAGCGCCCCAGAACCATGCCGGTTTACTACGATAAATCAGAAATGTCCGACCACACACGCCTTTTCGTGCAACCGGCGGACTACCTACCTGCGGTTTTGCAAACGGAGAACACACGGTGCTCGGGGGTCGCCGATTCGTCGTAGTAAACCGGCATGGTTTTGAAATGGCATCAGGTTGATTTCACGCAAAAGTGTGTTGGAGCCCTGAATTAAAGGCCTTAACTTATTTAGATCGCTTCTATTCTGCGACGCGCCTAGATTAGCTGTTGTTTAGCATCGGACTTGATCTTGCGTTGTGCGACTTGCTCGTGCATGGTAGTATTTCACGACGTGAAGCGAAGAAATTAGGTCTGAGTTGCCTTTGTTAGAATTGCATTCACCGTTCATAAGGGCTCTTGGCGCAACGGTTAGCGCAGGGGACTCATAATCCCTGGGTTCTGGGTTCGAATCCCGGAGGGCCCACCAGAATCGTTCGAGGCCGGGCATGCTGCCCGGCCTCTTTACATTACGGTGATACTAAATTTTTCCCTACATAGACGTGAAACACTTTTAATCATTCCTCTTTGCAATTTAGGATAGATTTTCGCCAAGCAGCCACTGGGCAAAGGCATATTATTGGCCTATCAAAATGAAAAAAGGCCCCAACTTGCGTTGGAGCCTCATTCAATGCTCGGGTGGAGACGAGGGGGATCGAACCCCTGACCTCTTGACTGCCAGTCAAGCGCTCTCCCAGCTGAGCTACGCCCCCGTGCGTAGAAGTACTATACGGGAACTCCCCCGCCGATGCAAGGACAATTTTGGACAATTTTGCGTCGCGTGGAACGGGTGTGGGGCCGAAAGGACGCACGATGCCCGATCCATCCTGTCGCTTCAAAAACAGACCGGTTTACTACGCTGATTCCTGGATTTCTGACCTGACGCTTACTTTCGCATAACGGGCAGGCGATCTACCTGCGGTTTTACGAGCGGCGAATTCGGTGTGCTCAGCCACACTCAATCCAACGTAGTAAACCGGCATGGTTTTAAAATGGCACTTAAATACTAACAGCATATAAAGTATTAAAATTGCTCACATTGAAATTATTACTTACTAATACCAAGCCAATTGCACAGAACGTTGGCCCGCAATCTGGTCTCAGCGCATCTCATCGCCTCGGTTTTTGGTTTGTAGCACAACTCCAATCGCTCACACACACTGTGAATGATGGCATCAAGCTGATCGTGATCATTGAGCATGTCATGGGTTACAAGAAATACGTCGTATCCCATGCTTTGCAATGCTGTCATTCGGGTGGCATCGTGGTCAAGCACAGCGCCCGATCCATGAATAACCTCACCTTGAAGTTCGATAATCACGGCCTTCATTGTTATTGGGTTTACGATGACGATATCGCCGTAACAGATTTTCTGACCTGCGATTTTCCGAGCTGAATTCGACAGCGGTGTTAGGTCGTTGACGAATATGTTTTTAAACTCCGCTCCGCCGGCACGCCTCGGATGACTCAGCAACATGATTCCAGCAACTTCTAGCGGGGATGCAGCAATACCCATTACCTGCTGTGCGGCTTCGCAGAATTGCTTTCCCCACATCTCGCCCTTAACCTTCGCCGCAAATCTATGTAATTCTTCTATTTCAATAAGAGGCTTTCTCATCCAAAGCGATGTGCCCTTTCCGTTAGTTTTATTTCCGAATCCGTCATCCCGCTGCCTCCTTTGATCATGCTCGCTGTCCTTCTGGTGCACCCGAGCATAGACTCGCTTCCATGGGGCCTCGTCTTGGTTTTCGTCTAGTTCAAACAGACTTTCTGTGGTGTACTGCTCTTCTTCTGATTTTGCCCGCTCAAGTGCCATGTCAACCGCGGGCGATGGTTTAAAAACCGAGAACCATCCGCAAAATTCGTACATAGCCAGAACCAGATCGCATGAAGAAACGCTTCGAGTCATGGTGAATAGCGTATTAAGAGGGTCTGTGACGCTAAAGCCCATGCCCGTGTCGATGGAAACCTTCTCCGTATAGGCGTTGTTCCATCGGATGGTCCGTCTTGTCTTGGAATGCAGGTTGCTTCGTGTTGATGCTGCTGTGATGACTGGCGTCTTGAGAACTTCGGTTACAAAAGGGGCATGGGATAGAGCTCGCCAGCCATCTTCGGAGCTAGGTAAGCGCGGGTAGAGGTCGCGCACCTGCGGTGGGCAGCGCCAATAGCGGAATGCAGTATTTGCGCAGACGATTTCGTCCATTTGCGCCTCCCCTGGTTTACGGCCTCGGGCCGTGCGGATTGCGGGTAAGGTCGATTATCTACTGGCACATCATGCGGGTAAGTACGGGAAGCTGACCAAACACTGACCAAAAGCTTGACGCAATCCGTTGAAAAGCCGCCATAGGCATGAACGCGCTGGTACAAGCTGTGAGCCAGTGGTCTCTGTCTCCACAATTGCACATAGATTACGCAGGGAATTCAATGAATGAACACAGACGCATTTTGCAAAACGCGCAATGACGACACCTAAGGTGAATTGCGTAACATATAACGCCTTAAGTGACTTCGCTTCGATTTTAGTGTCAAAAAGAAAAAGGCCAGAAGCTTAACACCTCTGACCTGCGCTTTTGATGGTGGGCGATACAAGATTCGAACTTGTGACCCCATCCGTGTGAAGGATATGCTCTACCCCTGAGCCAATCGCCCGTCGCCTTTCGACAAAAGAGATACTAACATAGCCGCGCGAGGTTTTCCAAGAACTTTTTGCCCCCGATTTTAAATTCGTGCGCGTCAGCCGCGCCATGGCAAACGCCGTAACCACTAAAATCGCAGCTCAACACTGCTTTACAGCTTGAACCACGACGTCTCGGGGTGGCAGCTTCGTCGATCAAGGCGATGCTGTCCAGATCATCGGGTAAAGTACGGGGTGCTTTCGGCACGATAGGGTCGGTTGCGTCTTCTGTACAGTTGTCAAAAGTCATGCTTTCAGGATAATTGCTGCAACAACTATCAGGGCATGTCGTTGCATTTAACGTTTTCATCACGCCGTCCTTCTGCTGACTGAATCCGTGCGTTTAACCCGGGCATTTCGACCATGCAACCTAAATTGATATTCTTGAGGCAATCAATCATCGCTGTCCAAGCGTCTAGATGTCAGGTCGAAAACCTTGACCTTGTCCCTTGCACCTATTGCGATGATTTGAACTACTTCGACGTGCCCGTCGCGGATGCGATAAATTACGCGAATGCCATCAGTACGAAACTTAAGTTCCCTACAACCTGCAAGAAGACCCGAAAGCGGCTTGCCAATTTCATCGGCCCGAAGTGCAAGGCGCGCAATACCTTTGTCCGCCATAGCGCGAACCGAGCCATCGAGTGACAGATGCTCTTTCTCGGCAGTCTTGTCGTAAAACTCAACCTTAAACCTAGCCACGCTCACTCGAACAGCTCCTCGTCGGAAATGGGATCGGTTGCCTCGGCTTCTAGCATGGCCTCGAACCTCTCACGTCCCGCGGTATCGGAGAACGGAATGCCCTTGCGATTCGAATCAGTGTCGCCCTGCGCGAGCCTTGCAGCGGCTATAGCGTGCAGGCGCTCCTCTCGGAGCTGTTCGAGTTCGACCGCCATCGCTTCGAACTCGTCGAAGCCAACGATAACAGTATCGATGCCATCGTTCCTGTCTGAGACAAATTGCGGTTCTCTTCGAGCGCGACGTCTCGCTTCGCCAAAATTTTTGCTTGCCTGCGTCGAAGTCAGCACCTGTTCGCGTCCGAAAACGAGTTTCTTGTCTATCACGGCAACCATAGCAACCTCCTTTAAAATCTGTCTCTAATACGTATTATAGTTTCATTTAAATACGTACGTAAAGGAAAGTTAAACAGCAATATTCTTACTATTGATTGTTTCGGATGAACAGGGTTTCGAATCGTACTCCAGAGCAACCGGTTGCCTGACAGGGTCTTCGATGGCGCAGTTTAGGGTCTTTGCGAGCGCTAATGCCGAAGAGAGCGAGGCACGGCGTAGGTCGAGTCGGATCTGCCCGTAGAGCTGTATAGCGCGAAGTAAACCCCCGATTGGGTGGCGAGCTATTTTTGCGTTAGACCGGCTGGGCTTTCCCGTGGCTATCAACGCATCCCCATCGCGGATGGCCTTTAGGCTCTCAACGTTGAGTACATCGGGAGGATCAGATAGCAGGATGATATTCGCAAACTCATCGTCCCGCACATGTTGCTTCATAGACACGCACCTCATCTTGCTCGATGCTTTTGCGGAATGCCGGGCGCATGTACTCTGGTGGGTTGGTGACGATATCAACCTTTCGCCCAAGTTCCCTCTCGAGCTCATGGGAGAGTTCGTAAAGCGTGCCGAACGTCATGGTGTTGCCGCAGACTAGGCGCAAGTCAATATCGCTATTGGGCGTTTGCTCGCCTCGGGCAAACGAACCAAATAAATAGGCTTCTCTGACGTCGTATTGAGCCAGCACGCGGGAGGCGACGGTGGATATGTCTGTAGGCGAAATCATGTGTTATTTGCCGTTCAACAGTAGAACGTCAGGGGGCCAGCGCCGAAACCGCCGATCCGGTTTTTTGCCGTTCTGCAAGTTCGAAGATAAATGGGGCGTTTGATCTAACGAACTCGGTCAAAAAATCCAGATCGTCAGTAGAAAAACCTTCGACATTGAACCAATTAACCGCAGGCAAGAAGCATTCTGCATGGTCAAAGCCAAAGTCAACCGGACGCTCGACGGGTACGCGAACGGTCCCGTCATCTCGTGTTTCTGAGTAGGCAAACTGAGCGCCGTCATCTAGCTGAACATAGCTCAAAAGCATTGCTGCCTCCTTAGTGTATACATCCAGGTATAAACAACCGCTTAGAAGCAACGCGATGCGAATAAAATTATTCCCATAAGACCTGAACTGCTGATTATTTGTATTAGCGAGACTCGAACCACCTCACACTTCAGTGTCCTTTTGACATGGAAAACTGTCGTTGTGCGTTGGTTGGGCTTTATGTCATGGATCGTGTCTAGATTCGAGCGCCTGCATGCTTAACAGCTTGCAGGCGCTCGAACAGCTCAAGAAGACCGGCGTCTATTACTTTCTTGGCAGCGTCAACTGTATGATCCGATTCGTGGTTCATGTTAGATAAATCCTGAGCAATTTTGCTTTTAGGTGGGTCGATCTTAAATTTTATACCTGGTTATCTTCTTCCATTCGGCTGGGAACCCCATGGCTTCAAGGAGGCGCTCCTCGCCGATGCTCTCATCCAATGACAAGTATCCGTTAACGCACTTGACGAGCTTAGCCTTGAATGCCTTGAACTCGTCGTCGCGCAGGAGGTATCGAAGGGTGATCACTGCCGAGAAGACGTCTACCTTGCCGCAAACGTAATCCGGCCCAATCTTTTCGATGCCGAGCTTGGCGTGCAAGGCCGTGTCAGGAATCTCAACGTGGCACCTGTGAGAGAAGAGGCGCTCGCCATGCGCGCAGACGTTCCTGTAGAGGGCGAGCACGCGGATAAACGAAGAGAGTTCCTTTGGATTTCCGACCCCGAATCTCTTGGCAATCTTGGCTTTCTCGGTGTCCCTAAGTGCCGTGAGCATTTTCGAAATCTGCCCGAAGGTCATGGCGTTCACAGCGACCCACAGTGGCACGTTCTTATATGCCCTGCGGTAGTAGGCGAGGTATTCATGGCTGGTATCCTTGTTGGCGATATAATCAAGCATGTTCAGTAGCTTCGGGAGAACACGCTTCGCGCCCTTAGATGTCGCGTAGCAGCGGGCGTCTAGATACTTACTCTGGGACTCGCCGTATGCAGCGCAGAACTCGTAGGCCAGCGCCGACCTGATCTTCGCCTCGACCTTGAGCAGTGCATCGAGCATTATCTCCCTGAGCTCTACGTCGAACTCGTAAAGCGCTAAAATGTCTCCAAAAGTGGCGCCTTCGCGGTATACCCGGGTGCTCGGGTCTCGGAAAAACGACTGGTAACCGTTCACGACCGGGAAATAGCCGATGTCCGCAAGGACCCTCCGGCAAACCTCTTCGTCCTCGATTCTGAGGCCGGAGCTTCTGAGCTTCTTCATCTGCTGCTGGTAGGTGAGGAATTCTTTGGGCATCGTCGCTCTTCCCGAAAAATAAAAGGGGAACCCGCAGGCTCCCCTCCGGTTCCAGGCATCGAAAGTTTCTGGACCCTAATCACTGTCATAATAGTATCTTCAAACTTGGGCCTCGTCAAACCCACGCTCTGAGTATCCACACTTATTGATGACCGCGCATATCCACAATTCCAAATTACCCTAGACAGCTAACATGTCATCAAGCCCAATCATGTCATCATGCCCAATCGCGCTACCGCGTATATCGCAAACAATAGTTACCATGAAAGTCTCCATTGCCCTTGGCTTTCGCGAACAAGCAGCAGGGCGTCAGCTCCGCTTTGCCACGTCGTCGGCGTCGAGTCCTTCAGCCTTCTTGGCGATATCAGCCAGACCCGGATTCATCTTTTCGCAAGCGCCGTCCACGATCTTCTTCAAGCTTTCAAAGAAAGAGAAGGCTTTGCGATCCTGTTTAAGTTCAGTCGTGGGCTCGAGGGAAATCGTCGTAGGTTCGTCGATTCCAGCGAAAAGGGCCGAGTACAACTTCCCTACGTTCAGCTTCGGGTCTTCGACATCAATGGAAAAGCCGTCAACACCCTCGATCGCGATCTTCCCATCCTTCAGCCCGACCTTATATGCCTTCTGAGCCATAGCGTTTGAGTCGTTTCCTGACAACGTCAGCGCCTCCTTCAACGGTCTTGGCCACAAGGTCGAGCACCTTGTAGTCGTCGCATTCGTATTCCAAAGCCCCACTCTTCACGTCAATTATTCCATTTTTGTCGCGTGCGAGAACGATGACGTTATCGACATCGAGGTTTACGACAAAGAGCGGGTTGTGCGTAATCATCAGCACCTGCCGGTTGGCGCTCATCCTCTTAAAGGCGCCAAGGACGTGCTCCTTAATCGCTACTTGCGAGATCTGATCCTCCGGCTGGTCGATAATATAGACCCCTGGTTTAGCGTCCTCCTCCGCCAAAAGGTCGAAGTACAGGGTCCCGTACAGGCCAGGCGACGGTTCGGCGTCGATGCCTATGGACTTGTTGGTGATTTTCCTTCTCTCGGTTACGCGGTCAACCACCGCATGAAGCTTGTTGCGAATCTGATCGTAGCACGTCGCCATGGAAGGTTTTTCACCTGTTACCGCTGCAGCTATTTCCTCCGTAGTCAGCTCAGTCTCGGACTGAATGCCATTCAGCAGAAGCGATAGCTTAGGCTTGTTAAACACCTCCCTAAAGACCTCATTGCAGTAGCTTATGTCGGTACTACCAGAAGTGAGTTCGGAGACAAATATGAATTTCCCCATAGGATTGGGAACCCTAATGTCAACAGGAACGGCATACTCGAGCTTCCTGTCGCAGCGCTTTGCGGCAAGCAACACTGCGTTGGCAATTTTCGCAGAGACCTCGTCAAGGGTCGCCGAATAATCATCGATAGTTTTTTGCTCGTCAGTCTTTCTCTTCGAAAGAACTCTGCGTTCCTCGCTCGCGGCGTCCTTGACTGCTTGGGTTTTCGCGTCATTGCGTTTGTAGACCAGCCTTTGCTTCTCGAGAAGTTTGAGAAGCCTATCCATCGCCTCCATTGCATCGGCATGGGCCTCGGCGGCTTCAAGCCCCATCTCTTTGAAAAGTTTCGAGTAATCTATTATTGCGTTGGCAAGATCGCTCCTGCAGGAGAGCAATTTAGAGCAGAGATCATCGATGTCCTTAAAAGAGATCGTCTTCGAAAATCGGGAGATGGTAAGCTTCTCAGACTTTGGCAGGTCCCGCAAAACCACCTCATGCTTATCAAGTCGACGGCGTGCATCGTTGAAGCGCGCTTTCGACTCTAGGGCGACAACGCACTCGTCAAAGAAGCGCTTGAG
The DNA here is from genome assembly GCF_902364355.1 of Collinsella aerofaciens. Classification (GTDB taxonomy): domain Bacteria; phylum Actinomycetota; class Coriobacteriia; order Coriobacteriales; family Coriobacteriaceae; genus Collinsella; species Collinsella aerofaciens_AF. Next base: position 5,493 of record NZ_CABJDK010000004.1, on the reverse strand, counting down.
CGACTCTTTGATTGAGCTGACATCAACGTGGGATTGAAAATACTTACCGAAATAATCGTCTTGCCCCTGCCCCGAATGCAGCTCTTCGAGGGTTTTACGAACGCTGTCTTGGTCGTCAAACTTGAACTCAGCCGCATCTGGGAGAAGAGTATCGACGCTTATGCCCTCTTTCGCGCAATAGGCCTCGTATCCGTCGACCAACTTGGAATCGCCTACATGCCGGCAACCGGTTATGCGGTGAATCATCATCGACTTGCCTATGGAGTTGTCGCCGATAATCGCGTTGATTCCGGGCGAAAGCGGTATGTCAAAGCACTTGCCGTCAATTGAGAGTTCAAGCGAGTCGAGCTTCGAAGAGCTGGCGCTGAAGAACGAGCAGTCGCCGACCTTGATTCTCGAAGGATCGGTGACCGCCATGAGCAAGCCTTCGAAGGTCGGCAGGCATTTCAGGCTGGAGAACGAAATCTCACCGCCTTCTCTCCCTGGATAGGTCGCCCAATCATGGCAATCGCTCCCGACAACAAACGGAACGGCATCTTTGGGATAGGTCTCGATGAGCCTCTTGATGTCGAGTTCTCGCCGCTTGTTGCGAATTTCGACCGCGTCGACAAACTCGGTCAAAATTACTTCGCTGGCGTAATTCGCTCCGAGACTGCTCACGTCCCGCTTCGCTTCCTGGCCGGCCGATTTTTCGTGCCCGATGAGGACGGCGTTGAGGCCGATGTCCCTCAGGACCTTGGCGAAACCGTCTTCGGTGAAAGCGCCATTATTGAGATCGTCGTAGCGCGGTTTCCCGTTCTCATCACAGACGACATCGGCGATGCCGTCAATCAGATCGGGGTGCCGGTCGTCGAAGATGGCAACGATATGGACGACGGTCGGCTTCTTGCCATCGGCGCGAATGGACACGCTGAACTCAATACCAGGAAGCACTTTGTTTAGGCAGCCATCCCCCTCCCTCTCCTTCAAAGCGAAGTAAAGGTCTTTGTCAAAGCAATCGTGGTCAGTGATTGCGCACATGTTGATGCCATGAGCCTCCAAACCGCGAAGCAGCACGTTAACATGGTCTTTGTCGCAATCGGAAAGTTCCTTCTTGCCTTTGTCCTTTGTGACGACACTTGCAGCAGAATGGATATGGAGATCGATTTTGGTCGGCTTCGTGACTATGCGTTCCAATTGCACCTCCTATGCTGTCCGGGCGATTTGCCTATCGCCCAACATTGATATTACAAGGCCGATTGTCCATCTTGGACGATAGGCCGGTTATATGAACCTCTCATGCAAAACTCCTTCGTCCCTATGATAATCCCGTCCCTCGATGCGGATAAGATACTAATCGGCCTTTAGCCTCATTGTTGACAAGCTCGTTGATACCGGCCTCCGCCTTTGATGTCAACTTCATTCGACGGCTCCCTCAATGGTCTCCAAGCAAGTGCGAATGCCACCCATGCGGTTCCATGCGTCCCAGAATCTCACAGTACCTAAAAGTGCAAGTTAGCGCCGGTTCGGAAGAAAGGTTTTGGGGTGATCATATTTTGAAGAAAGGTACTCTGCTTCATTCACAGCGCGAAAACGCATATGGCTAGTACGTCAGATGTTGCATGCGCGAAAAGGGCAACGCTCCCTATCCGGAAGTGTTGCCCTCAAAGCTTCAACAGAGTTCTTGTATTGCAGCTAAGTGCGTTGCGCCGCCTCAGCAGCGATATGCGGCGGCTAGAAGCGTTGTTCCAAGCAAGAAAAACGTAAAGGAGGCTGCGATCCAGTTGCTGTCGCCGGTCTTGGGGAGTGTCACAGTGGCAGCCTAGGGCTTGGGGACTTTGGCGATCGTGGTCTTGGTTGCTGTCGTTGTTGTTTTGGTTGTCGTGGCCGCGGGTTTCAGCGAGGGATTTGCCGTGGGTCCTGCGGTGGGCTCTCCGGCAGCGGGGCTAGCATCGGTGGGTGACTTTTCCGCGCTATTGCCCGGTACCTCGCCACCGTCGGTCTCCCCCGCCGGCGGCGTGGCGACATCGGGCTCAACCACCACATGCGGTGCCACCGCACCGGAGGCATCCACCACGCTACCCGCACCAAAGACCCCACCAGCAGGCGCCACAAACCGCGCAGACACAAGCGACCCGCCCGTGCACGCAACCCCGCCGTCGGCACCGGTCGCATCGAGCCACGAGGCGTCGACGGAAAGACGACAGCCGGCCGCGCCATCGCCAAGGCCCGCATCTTGCAGATACACGCCGTAGACGCGCACGCCCGCTCCGGCCCCGGCGCCCGCAGCAACGACGCGCCCACCGCCGCACACGGCCATGTCGCTGGCGATCACGCCGGCGACCGCCTCGTCCGTAATATCGGCCCCGTCCGCCCGGGCGTCGACGGTGCATCCGTCTACCACAAGCGCCTGCGAAACGTGGATTCCGCACTGCGAGCCCGTCGCCGTCAGGGTCCCGGTGCCGCGAAGCGTCAGGTTGCCCCACACCTCCATACCGCACAGCGTGATGTCCGCATCGGGCGCATGCGACTCCGTCACGGAGTTTTGCCCGGCAAGCGTCAGCACCAGGTCGCCCTCGGCGCCGATGGCCTCGCCCTCGTAGCCGTTAAGCTCCAGGTGGTCGGCGTCGGTCCAGGACCAGCCAGGGCCCGAGGCGCCCGGCTCGCAGTACGTCGCGCCCGCGATGATGAGGCTCTCCGCGCCCGCGGCATAAGAAGGCCCGCCCAGCAAAACGCATAGGCAGGCCATGGCAACAATCGCAATGTAATGACGGCTGGTGTAGGACTCGGCAGCAAACATACCCGCTCCGATCTTCGCAGGAGCCAATAGAAT
>NZ_CABJDK010000004.1:0-2671 GCF_902364355.1 Collinsella aerofaciens | reverse complement strand
CTCCGATCTTCGCAGGAGCCAATAGAATGTGCACCAGAAAATGCCCTGGTAGCAGCAGTTATTAGTTTAGCGAGATCAGATTAGGGGCAAAGAAGAAAACCTGTGTTAGGTTCCAAAAATAGGTGTAAATCGTTTTGTCAGTCGGTGAATGGAAGAATCGAAGGGCGTCAGGCGGGGGGCAGCAGCGCGCTGCCGAACCCGTGTAAAGTCTCTTGTATGCCTATGATGCGGTTGTTAATAACAGATCAGAGATTAGCTGAAAGTTAACTGATATACGAGAATAAATTCAAATCATCTAGAGGGTATAAGAGGCCTTCAAGGCTACAACAAGAGTCAACTTCTTGGCCAAATTCCAAACTATACTTTGATAGTAGCATATAGCCTATGCGATTATTTTCGTTCTGAGCTAACATGGGTGCAAAGCGCCTATTAAAAACCGGAGAGAAGTCAGTAGTTTTCAGTTTTATTGACTTAATTGGTTCAGATTGATTAAGGCCACCAATTGAATCGTGATCTACCTTCAGGTCGATCTGGTCACCCATAAAGCCAGAAAAAATAGAACGTCTCGCAACGCTTGCTAAAAAACAGGTTAAATCGATGGCGGTGAACTCGCTCGCCAAAGGCTCATCCTTGTAATTTCGTTTCCAATTAAAAAGACACGGATTTGAATCAATTTCTGAACCCCGGGTTTTCATATGGCTATCAATGATGCTGCTGTCTAAGGATGACCTTGGGATTAAATTTGCAAAACTGCGAGTAACGCCTGTTCGTTTGAGAGATGCTGCAAAATCGTTAAATAGGCGGTTAGTCTCAACTGAATATAATCCATCGGTATTAACGGAGCCTGGAATCAATGCAGATGTTATCAGTCTATCGACCAGTTCGCCCTCTTCAAAGTACTTTTTAGCAAGGTCCAGAAGAACGGGATTATCATTGACAGCTAGCTTTAAATCGATCCAATACTGAGTTATCGGTCTTTGTTCATCAAAGACAGCGGTGGATAATATAGTTAGTGAGTCGGAGAAGCCGTAGAACGATCTGGTCGCAACCTTCGAGTTGAATAGCTCCCATAACCTATCTGACATCTCCTTACCAAGAAGCTCTTTTGTATACTTTTCCGTTAATGCTTCATTGCCGCTGCCTATATAATCGTTCTTGAGGGCATGTCCGAGCTTAAGACCCGTCTCAATTAAATTCATAGCTTAGATTCCTCAAACTTCTCAACCTTTGACACAATAAGAGTACTGGCTGCGACAATTGCGCGATCCAAATCAAGTGTATTTAGGAACACGGATCTTCTTCCGTGCAGCAATCCATTTCTTGCCTTATTGACATCAATTAATAATTGCAATTCCTGTTTCGTAATTGGATCGCCAAGCCTTTTGCACATAGCGGTAAGGCGACTCGCCAAACGAGATGATAATAATGACGCTTTTGCCTGGCTCTTAATTCTTCGGATCAGTATTTTTCTTTGTTTCTCATTAAGTCCTTGAATAGCCGGTAAATCAATTGATTTCACTATGTCATTTAGCATCTGCGAGAAATCAAGATCATCAGTGCGGTCGTAATTCATTTCATGCAAAGCCTCCGCAAGAACCGTCTCGCCACGTTCTTCATTTAAACAGTATTCAAGCGCAGTGTTTAATGAGATAATTCGGTCATCTACCGAAGGCTCAAAGCGAGCTCTGACCACCCATTTCATAGCTTCATTTAAATAATGCGGTTTCCATGAGGCTCTCAATGGGGAAAGCAGCATTTGCGTAGAAGAATTTGTTGCTGATGAAATGAAGCCAGTGACAGATATAGGGCTTTTATTTGTCTTGCCATTGCCGTCGATTAGAATGCTGCCACCGAGATCAAGATTTTCAACATAGACCATTGCTGACAACTTTGGTTCAAGTAATGGTTGCCTAATGTCCCAAGACTTCATCTTGGCCTCTTTATCGGGGAAGCGTTCGGAACACCCGCAAACAATATATAGATAGACGGCGTATTCAATTCGTCTTAACGCTTCTAATTGAGCATCTGCAAACCCCTGTGCGGTTTGATAAGTCCATGCACAAACGGGGTAATCCTGATTTAGCGTGAATCCGTTAGGTACAGTAGGCGCTTCTGAAAGTGAAGATGCAAAAGTAATATCTCCGATAGAGCAATTTGATGAAACAGAAAGTCCCTTAATGCGGGTCAAAATGTAGTAAAAGTATTCAACGGAAGAGCTCTCTTCACCTTCAATCTCGATTGCATTTACTCCGCAATCTTCAACAGTTAATAAGTATTTTGCCAACTCAAAAGGATGAACGCCCTTTGTTTCAAAATTACCTATAGTTTTGCCGGCGAGAATGACATCAATTGGCGACTCGAGAGTAACGATGAAACCCGTATCAGTTTTTTTGCCTTGATAAAATGAACCATCTAACTTGAAATCATGCGGTTTTACAGGGGCCCACCGAAGAGAATAATAGTCTCTAAGCGAATGTCCTGAGTACAATCCGGTTCTAGAATTTGCGATTAATAGTTTTCCAATCTCTTGCTGGGAGGAAGCCTCTACAGCCGCACAATTAAAGGGGACCTTTCCATCGACTAGGCTTATTAGCGTAAAAGGTTCGCCGACGTCAAAGCTGTTGTCTCCCACGGTTGATTTCCGATCTCAGCCGAACACATTGAGCAAATA